>CANGJM010000009.1 GCA_947454525.1 Flavobacteriales bacterium
AGTAAAACAATCCGCTAAATACCGAATGTATTAGCGGTTTATTGTCTTTGTATGGTATCGTCCATTTCATTCTTTTGTATTATTGCGTAGCATTAAAGTTACTACATTTTGTGTTCAATATTTTACAATTTCTCAAGTTAGCTTTTTTGGTTGCTTTTTTTTAATCATCTGTTCATTAAGTGTTCATTTCTCAAGCATATTTCTTAACTTTAGTAATCAATTAAAATCATGTCACCTAGCAAAAAAAATCCCGAAACAAACAACTTGGAGTTGCAATTCTCATCAGATGAAACGCAGGCAATAAAAAGAGCTGCTGCGATTGGAGGCTATCGTAGTATAACAGATTTTGTCATCTGTTCAGCGGTCAAACAGGCGGAGGAGATCATTCAGTCGCAGGAATCCATTCTTTCATCAAAGCGTGATGTTCAATTATTCTTCGACACTGTTTTTAATGCACCGGCACCGAATGAAAAACTGAAAGCTGCGGCAAGCTGTTTTTAGCGATGAAAACGATTGAGCAATTGTTTGTTTAGTTGATTTCACCTTCTATTTTATTCTATTAACTTATCCAAGTGTTTAGTGCTGTCACAAATATCCAGTGATCCTTGTCAAGTCTGCGGTACACATAATATCCCCCATATGCACAGGAACTTCCACAATAAAATTGTCGGTGAATGATGACGTACTTTTTATCAACTGAAAACAAGGGAATGGAGTAATAATAGTTATTCGGTCTTTTCTGTTTCTTGTTTGATGAGAGTTTTGAGTTGTAAAAGGATTTGTGCCAAATCGAGTCCTTTATTGCGGTGAATTGCTTGAATAAAAAATCTCTGTCTTGTTGCGTAAACATGGAATCCATACCTGCTCGTCTTTGATAAAGATAACGCATGTCGAAACTGGAAAATTGGTCATTTATACTAGAGCTGTCCTTTGTGATGAAATTTATCGTGTCCCAGCTCAATATACGCTGGTGAATATGCTTGCGTTTCAATTTAGGTTCTTCTCCATATTTCTTGGAATGAATGGTCATCCAATTAAGAAAGTCATAAATTTCTTCATCACTCGTCACTGTGCTGTAGGTCTGTCCAATTGCCGAAGCAAAATTCAGCATAACGAGGAATAATAGCATTGATTTTCTCATGGTGTTCGTCATTTAGTGTTTAGTCTGGACATCCTTTTTTAACGTTGGAATGAAAACTGGACTCATCTTACCGCGTTTCTTTACGCTGTTATTTTTCAGACCGTTTATTTCTGAATTCCCTGATGAATTTAGCTGTCCGACCTAGGATCTTGCTCGTTTCAAAGCAATTTATGAAATTTTGTCGAACCGTAATTTCTGGAATTTCTTTGAGATACGTGTATGGACAATAACTATTTACGACTCTGAAAGTGTTTTTTGTTTTGAATGAAAGCGTATAAAATGTACAATCCGTAATGATTAGCCTCCCACTATGTTCAGATTTACTTGTATCCGTTAAGGATTTTTCCCTTTTTCGAACATCAATATTCAAAGAGTCGGTGTCTAATGTGAAGATCCGATTTTCTTCGAATATGTTCAAAATCTTCCTTGCCTTCCATGATGAAATCCTTCTTTTTTTGATAGAAACGCTTAATGGGTGTTCAGCATCAATTTGATAGTTGGCATCTTGTTGATACCTTTTTTGAATTCGAATGAAAAACCATCTGTTTTCTTTCTTCGCTAGCAGTTCAACCTGTTGATTTAATCGTGTCCAATAACTTGTTGCATCATAGGAGATTAAAAAATCATATTGCTTAAATTCTGGTGCTAAAATCACTGCGTGAAGTGAATCATCTTTCGACGTGTTTGAACTAAAATTGGGTATTTGGCTAAATATGTTTAGCGGAATGAGGAATAGACAGAGTAGCAAGATTTTCATCGTATAAAAGTTGTTTGACACCTTGACTTTAGGATGCAAAAATCAAGACTATGCATAAATCAGGACAAAAATGATCTTTTTTATGGTTTTTGTGTGTTGAAAAAATGAGCGTTAAACCGCAAACAAAAATACAATGGAACAAAATAGACCAGCACATTTGATGCGTAAAAGAACAGTCCTAATCGTGGTTCTCCGATAATATTTAATAAGGTTTCTAAAGAATTCGGGTTTGGATTCAATTCAGGTAATTGACATTCCTTCATGTAATTCCAACAAAGCGTAAGGATGGCGAAGCTTGAATTTGCCAAAACAATCCACCAGGCAATTATTGATCTCTTGTAAATGAAGTAAATCAAAGCGAAATAAACGGGAAACATGAAGTACTTGAAGGATTCTGTACTGAAAAAATCTCCTTTTATCATCCAATAGTATAATTGAAAATAATTTTGGTTTAGTTCAAAAAGGATGATGAACACAAGCGAAAAGCAAATGATTAAAATTTCAAAACGGGCGTTTTTATTTTTCAGAATATGAACCATATCAAAAATGAGTTCGTGATAAAACTAAAGATTTTTCAATTTATTTCGGGCATCTTTTTTTTCTTCCTTATTTCCGTTTTTAATGACTAATTGATAATATTTTTTAGCCATTTTTTGATTGCCTTGATTCTCATAACAGACTGCGATGTTGTTTAAAACGATGCAATCTTTCGGATTGATTTTCTCCGCTTTTTGAAGAATACTCAATGCTTGGATGTATTTTTCTTGAAGAAGGTAAACGATGGCGCTATTTGATAAACTTTCAATGTTTTCTGGATAGTAAGTTAAAATGGACGTAGCAATTTGTTGCATGTTCTCCAAAAGCCGATCATCTTCTGTATTGAATAATTGTATTTGGTAATTTTGGATGGTACCCAACATGAATTCCAAGGGGTCTTTTAGTGCTGTGTTATCTGTCCATGTCCAGTTGTTTTCGTTTTTCGATGAATACTCAACAGTTTGAATGATTTCCTTCGTGAATAACGCGTAGTCCTCTAGTTTTCCCAAAACGTAAATTTTTCCAAAACGCATGTCCAAACGATTTGGGTATTGTTGGATTCCATCATTGATCCAGTTCATTCCTTTTTCAAGCAACTCTTCGTTGTAATGTATGTTGCTATACATGTATGCAACTGGATTTTTCTTACTGCTATCTAGATCCATGATTTCAAGTGCCATTTCACCATCCGCCTCCTGTCCAATGCTGACAATTTCCTCTTCGCTCATTTGGAAATAATAGTTAAAATAGGCAACATAAAGTTCTGCATCCTGCGGCGCATCTTTTTCCCATTGCACCAAAAGTTGTCGCTGTTTTAATGTGTCACCATTTTGCAGGAGTTGATTAAATTGCTGTTTATTGCTTTGTCCGTTTAGGGCAGTAACAGTCAATATAAGTGCGAAAAGTATGTAGAGTGAACGTCGATTCATGATGTCGTTAATGGTATTGGAATTTTACTGGTATCAAATATATTTCTTTTGAATCAAACAACTGTGATGATACAAGTTTCTTTTAAGTCAAGTAACGATTGCTTATTTCTCCTTTATTGGCGGTAGAAAAGGAATCATTGGTCTCATGAATGGTTTAGGTAAGTTGGCTTTAAACTTCAGGATTTTCTTTGTCTTATCGAGTTTCGATGTTTCAGCAAGATTAAATAATTCCTTCCTGATCTTTTTTAAGTTGTTTGGAAAATAGCTCGGACAACCATAGAAATAATAGGCTTTTCCGTGTGTTTTGAGCTGAACCACCGCTTCGTTGGCGTCAATCGGAGTGGGAAAAATTGTCGAGTCTTTTTTCAAGGTTAACTGTGAAAAATACGTTTCTATTTTACTCATCTCCTCGTTGGTTAATTTCCCCTGAAAAGAACCGGTTTTCTGACAGTTGCTCGAACCATGAAAGGTGAATAATCCATCGTTTTGTAATTCGAGTTGGTAACTTGGACACGTTCCATAACAAGGAGAGGAAGCTATGCTGATGTAGTCAAATGTGTCTGACTTTTTGTTCGTTGCGTTGCATCCAGAAATAATCAATCCAAGAATGAAGCAGTAGGTGAAACGATGGAAGCGCTTGATCATGGTTAGGGTTTTTTGCAATGATAAGTTAGTCACTTGAACAATGTTGTAACTTATTATTTTAGATTCAATTCAGTGTTAATCTCAAATAATAATAATCGTTGTTTTTTAATTCGCCATTTGATTTCCAAATTTGATCCACTGAAAAAACTTTTAACAGGAGGTTTTTTTCGGTTTCCCAAACAAGGTCTTCTGGAGCCCAAATTTGTTGGTCAAGTTCGAGCCAGTTCGTGAGTTTCTTTTCATTTTGGTTGTATTTCCAAATTTGGATACCATTTGGAACGCCTTCAAGTCCATATGGCAAGGATAAATTTGCCAGGTATTCGGAGGAGGGAGAAATTATAGGTTCGTTCCAAATAACGCTGATTTCTCCCGTTTTTTTGTTGACGAGATAACATTCATAATGTTCCCAAAAGGATCCGGAAACTAAATACATGTCAAGATTTGGATAATGGCCTAGATAATCAAATTCTCGATGTTCCTCACCATCCACCAAGGAATCGGTAAAAATGATGGATGGAATTTCTGTCTTTCGTATGGGCAAGGTAATGACCCCATTTATCTTCATGATTTGAAGAGTGTCCTCGATCAATTGGTCTTTGTAATAATTCTTCGCTTTTTTAAATTCTTCACGTGTGGCGAAGCTAATGGAAATGTTGTTCGAATTCGATGAATTCAACTTACTAACTTCCACAGATTGTCCGAAAGCAAACGTGAGTGGTAAAAATCCGATAATGATGCAAAGTAAATTTCTCATGGCTTATTGTCTTGATGTTTGATTGGATCGGGTTTTAACTCGACACTTTCCAAATTAAATTTAGCGTTTTAATTTTTTTTCATCGTTCGCTTTCATCGTTCCCATTTCAGCTTGGGGTCTTTTCTCCCAAACAAATGTATATCCTGTTTTCTTTACTTCCATGTCAAAAGGACGTTTTAGGTAAACTAAATTGTCTGGATTGGCTGCATTAAAACTTGCTCCAATGATGATCGGGCCAGCGATGACCCACAAGGCAATAGTCACCCATTTAGTTGGATTGATTTTCCTCCAAAAACGGTTGATGCTTAACACGAAAAGGAAGCAAATCAAAAAGTAGGTGAAGAAGTCCACGAAAAATTCTGTTACGAAAATTTGCAAGGACATCGATGTATGCCAGCCGTTACAAACAAATGGAAAAGGAAAGCCTGTTAAGAAGGTGCCTGGTGCGTCGACCGGAAGCGCGTACCACCATTTTGTCAGTGTCGCGAACAAGATGACGCTTAGCGGAAGAATGAGTTTAAAGGTCAATTGTTTCATGATTAATGAATAACTCGAACAACGATGGCCTTATCGTATTTTCTCGGTGCATATTTTAGTTCCTCCTTGTAAGCTAGCGAATCTTCTTGATATGCTGAACAACTTTTTTGCTTTCGGCCAGTCATACAGTTTTTGATCTTAATGGTGTCAGTGCCCTTGCTTACGGCCTTGAAAGTCCAGTAAATAGATCCTCCACATCCAATGCAACCTTCTTTTTCCTTTGGACTACTTACATACCAAAGCCGCTGTTCTTTAACCGAAGGACATTTCCCTTCATTGATCCAACAATCACTATTGCCAATTGAACCGTTATGAGGGAGTTTAATTGTAAACGTATCTCCAATTTGAAGCGTAATGTGATCTGACTCTAGCAGTTCTATGTCATTTTCATCTTCCGAGATTCGATTTTTTGGCGTACTCGAGCACGAAACAAGCAAGATGGTACAACAAAAAATCTTCATAAAAAATACTATATTCTTACTTATCATCATTACTAATCGTTATTTCTCTTTACCTACTTCTTGCTTTTTGCCAATCGGTTTTAGTTTGTAAAGTATCAAATTAACCATCAACAATAATCCGAAAATAAGCATAAAAAACAGAAATGTTTTGACGTCCCAAGAAATGGCTTTCACGTGGTTTCCACTTCTCTCAAAAATGTCCATCAAGGTTACACATACCGCATAGATGGTATACGTCAATAGGAGTCCAAAAAGTGTTCCCCAAAGAATGATGTTGTTTAAAATGGCTTGCAGCAATAGCAGTGTCGCTGGAATGGAAATGAGCCAAATGTACTGTATTCCCAATGAACTTGGGAGGTCGTATAATCGAAAGTCCTCCTTCCAAATGACTAGCCAGAGAATCAATGCGGAGACATAGCAAAGTCTTTGAACTTTGTCTAAAGCAAGAAGTCGTGATCTTTTTGTAATTGCTGTCAATTTGCTTCGTTTCCTAGGGTTGGTTTTATAGATTCTCTTCGCATAATTAAACTCAATGTGAAAAACACAAGGGAGTAGGAAACTGACAAAATGATTGCAAATGAACTTCCAACAGGCGCAAAGGTAAGAATGATACAGCTCGCTCCAATCAGTCCGAAGATGAACTTCTTTGCCAAATCACTGAGGCTCAATCTTTCTATGAAACGATTGGAAAGTATAAAAATGAGTAGGGACGGGGAGGAGAGTAACATGCCTATTCCCCAAAAAGCGGGAAGTAATCTAAGATTCACAAGCGCGTTTTTTTCTTCGGTAAATACAAGGATCAGCACCATCACAATGGGAGTGAGTAAAATGGTCAAAACCCAAACGGAAAGGGGGTATTGATTTAGGTTGCTTTTTTCTTTCTGCATGGATCTCACGTTTTGTTTTCATTCTTTCAACCAACTGTTTATTAATAGGCGAGGGGAGACTATTAAATCTAGCGCTTTTATTATTAAGTTAGCAATGTTTTACTATTAGCGGATTCCATATTCTCCAAAATAGTGCTGAACATTCGACTTGTCGTATTTGTCTTCTCCTCGCCAATGCAATGCAAAGGTCCAGTCGTGTTTCCAATGTTCTTTTCGGTCGGAATGAACAGGTTTCAGGATGTCTGCACACGCTAAAAGTTCAATGATTGAGTGTCTTTCGTTTTTGGAGACATTCATTACTTCTTTTAGTCTATCACGCAACTTACTTGGGGTTTCTTCCATTTCTGAATCACGGATGACATCTAAAATGAATTGCATGGTTTGAATGTCCTGCTTCGTTGGTGGAGTAATATTTTCCTTGCTCAATAAGGTTAAATCAAGCCAATTGTACAGTCCGTTTATGTGTCGAACTCCGCCCCATTTGATTCGTTCAAAATTTAAAATATTGAGGTCTTTGTTCGTTCCGTGTCCGTAGGAATAATCGTCAATCGTGTTTTTTGTCAAAAGTCGTTTCGCATTGGAATAACTACCAAGTCCTGAGCGCCAATCGAGTCGTTTATTTGTCAAACTGCTCAAGAAAGCATCCGTTATTTTTTTTAACGAAACTGTTTGAAGCAATTCTTGAAGTTGCGTAACAAGTTCAGGTTTTGAGATGGACAAAGGATCAAACATGTAGCCTTGTTCTTTTGCATATTGAAAATCGGCTGCATCTGTTGTATGGTTTTGACTACTTTTCCACCCAGCAGATGTCCAGTATGTTTTCACTAATATGTCTTTTGCTTTTTTATCCATTCAAATTGCCTTAGTTCTGCACATGGTTTATTCGTTCGTGTGGAACGGTTTTTTAATTCGTCCGTATTTTGGACGTATACCGCGAGTCATGATTTTTTGGTATCTACACAATGAGTGCGTCTAATTTGTTCGTTTCAGTCTTCCCATATTTCATAGTTCAAAATCGTCCATTTTCCCTCAACTTTTTTAATCATATAAGAAGCGGTCAGTCCTTCACCTACAAAAGAAAGTTGCATCCTCACAGAGTTAAGTCCACAAACCCAGTCGCCAAGAACAATATAAAAATGGATGTGCTGTTTCATGATGTCCTCTTCTGACATCATTTGTAGTTGTTTACCGAATTTTTCAACTCCTGTCAGATTGTTATGATTAGCCTCGCCAATATACTGAATGATCACCTGTTCTCTTGTTTTGTCTGTGTCTGTATGGAAGTATTGTTGCAGCTTTGGAAGGTCTAGTGCAAGTTGAAAGATTTCTTTGAAATCTGTTGGTGTTAAATCGTCTGTTTTTTCTCCACGGAAATACTCAAATAAGTTGCCAAGCGTCATTTGATGTTGGTTTTCACTTACTTGTCCAGTTGCGACTTTCTTTTCGTATTCAAAGGACAACCAATAATCACCACAGTTCGAAATGGCATAATCGCCTGGTTTTTCTTTTGAGTCTTGTTCAAAAGCGATCACATAGTAATTGTCCTTGTTGAATATGTTCAGATAAGGCCTACATAAATGACCGTTGTCTCCCCAAACGGTAATGGTCTTTCTAGTTTCCTCACCGAAAAAGATTTCTACGATTTCCACTTGCATTGATGTTGGTGTGGACGCATCGTTTATGTTTTCAAAGGTGGAGTAGGCCCTTACTTTAACAAGTGCAACAAGTTTTGATTTCGGAGCAACGGTCAAAAAATGACCTTGGTTTTCACAGTCACACGCGAAAGTCTGACTTGTTGAAGTCAGAAAAAGCAAAGTTAAAAGGGTCAATAATTGTTTCATTGTTGATTGTATTACTAATTCATCTATCGTTTTTTCCCTAAACAAGTTTATGAAGAATGGAAAAAGTTGGGTTTTCAATTAGTTTATCTATGTTCATTTTTAAATAATTTAATTCGCTTCATAATTTCCTGTCCGGATGTATTTAGATTAGTCAAATTGTATTTGAAAGTACGATCTTCTGTAAACAAAACAAGGGTTGAAGTCAAATGTCTGCCCATACCTTTTTCCATTAGTATATATTCAGTGATGTTTTCCCATTGAAAGGTTGTTTTATTCAATTTAATTCCATCTTTGTTCATCCATATTTTGAAAGAATATTTTGGGTTTAGGAAAAAAGTCCATAGATTAAAACCAATCCAAACGCTTATCAGCAGTAAAAATAACATCGAAATTGGAAATAAAATTTGCAGAATAACAAGCTGTAAAATGGAAAACCAGCCAAACAATCCAAGGCACATGAATATGATGGCAAAAAATCGTCTAGTTATTGATGGGCTCACAATAAAAGAATTGTCAGTTATGGTGTTTATTCCAACTAACGAAATGTCTTTGGCGAAATAAAAAACCGGATAATTATTAAAAAGTCTTTCTAACCAGTTAGATTTTGATTTCTCTTCGTTTATAAATTTTTCAATTACATTCATTGTTAACTATCTCCTTAAAATGGCGCTTAGTTGTTGTAAGCACCTCATCATTTTTGCTTTGTTGTTCTATAAAAATACGTGTTAGTTCTTCCGCCTCTGCGATTCACAACTCGAAATCGTTTTAGAAGCAAATTTATTCATTGTTCTCATTTATACCAGTCATTTCGCCATACTTCGTTACCATGTGTTCAAGTTCCGTCAATCCAAATTCTAGAAAGGATTGGTCAGATTGAAATTCAAAATCTAGCTGATTGTTCAATTCATTTTCTTCAGAGAAAGATCCATTGATGGTAATGTGTCCTGAGTGATTGTAAGACAGGTTTATGAACGTATTTTGTTCGAAATTTCGGTATTGTACTTTCCCGCTCAATAACTTGTTCGCATTTTTTAAGGAGTGATAAAACTGAGCTAACTCGCCTGTAGATGTATGAAAAGATGAATGCACGTGGAAATTACCCGATTTGATTTCTATGTTCATTTTGACCTCGTAGCCTCCCCAAAAACTTTTTTTCATAGGAAAATCAAAAATGTCCGCAAGGATCATTTTGACGTAACAACCATTTCCTCCTTTTAATGTGAATGATTCCATGTTTAGTAACTATTTATTTCTTTTTTTTCAATGTTTTCATTCCAATATCCTATACCACCTCTGAATCCCTTGATTTCATTGAGTTGTAGAGGCGCTACTTTGTTCGTGTGTCACTAATGTGTCATGGCACACGAGGGGAGATGTTGGTAGGGAAATCGGAGGGGGTTGGGTGTTGATAAGTTTGAGTGATTAACGGTTTGCGCGTAGGCGATGTTGCCCTGTGTCGCGCCTGCGGCAAGGCAATATTGCTTACACGCTGTTATGTGCTGCCCTTCTTCTCATTGTTTCACTAGTTTAATTGTCCTATTGTCAATTCTAAGCAAATAAAAACCTTTTGTTAAGTAAGAAAAATCCTGCTGTTCAATATTTTTGCCTGTCCAAATAACTTGACCAAAATAATTAATAAGCGTGAAATTTTCATTTCCATTCGTGTTAGTCAGATTGATTTTGTTTGAGAATGGATTAGGGAATGCCTCTATTTTAATATTTGTTTCGTTAAAATTTTCAATACCACTAGTTAAACAGCTAGTTGTATAATTCTGAAAAAACTGCCACATTAAATATGTGGCACTAAATTGATTGCTAACAGTTACCGTTCCTGAAGAAAGTCCTCCAGGCCAAGAATGTTCCCCGTCATAGCTTACAAATTGCTCTATTATTGCGTTACAGGAGCAGTTTGAATATTTGAAATGGTCAAACTGGTTTATGTTATGGAATAAGGTGTCTTTCAAAATACCGCAGGAATAATTTGTACTTATTATATTAAACATACTGTCTTGCGGTGGAAAATATGTTCCAGTTGAACCAATTGTTACGCCTCCAAAATATTTTACATTCTGGTCTTGATAAGAATGAAAACTAATTATTGGGATAGATCTTTCAGGATTCCAAGGATAATACATTAAATCACCTGCAACTGGAGCTATAGCGGCAAATCGATTTGTTAGTTGGTTAGCAAGTCGATAACACAACAATGCACCATTTGAAAAACCTGTCGCATATACACGAGTTGTATCTATTGGTCTGTTTGCAAATAAATTATTTAGTAAAGAATTTACAAATCCAACATCGTCTATATTTTGTGTTGTTGATGGGGCGCAACAACCTGCTGCGTTCCAAGTTCTATTTCCTGCAATTTTTACTCCTTCGGGATATACAACAATAAAACCTGCAGTATCTGATTTTTGAGATAAACGAGATTGATATTGAATGGATTGATAACCTAATAGACCACCACCGTGAAATGCTAAAACTAATGGGTAGTTGTTCGAAGTATTATATCCTGTTGGAAGATGAGTTAAAAAAGTTCTCCAACGACCTCCAACAAAAATACTGTCATAAATATTTGTTTGAGCAAAAGTCCAATTGGATAGTGAAATCAACAAAATGAATTGTAAAAATATTTTTTTCATGTCTTTTTATTTTTTTAGACTAATTCTTCCATCGATAGTTTAATCTATCTTTTAGGGTTGCACATAACGGTTTGCAGCTACCCGCAGGTGCAGCTTTTATAATTTTCTAATATTCGAATGTAGGAATTAGTTTGATTCCATGAAATGATTTCTACGAAGAAAGATTCTGCGCTTGTGGGTAGGTGCTGTTATGAGAGGGGGCGATCCACCAAATCTCCCAGTTTAGCACTGAGTTTCAAAATACTGCCCCACGCAAAATCACCCAATTAATTTTAAATTGTGCACGTCATTAAACACTTTGTTTGTCAATTGGAAATGTACTTCACATTCAGATTTCGTAATTATCCAAGTTATTTAATTTAATTGACGGAAATTCATTTTTTGTCAGCATTGAAATAATATAATTGATGAGAAATACAAAAGAATAGATGTAAGGGAATAGGCATTTAAATAATTCTGGGATGATGCATTTAAAATTAAGATTTCCTTTAGATTTTAATTATTATTTTGTTCTATGAAGATCTTGGTAATTGAGGACGAGTTGGAATTGAATAAAACATTGGTCAAATACTTGACGAATGAAGGATATATTGTAGAATCTGTAGAGGATTTTGATAAGGCTATCTTTAAAGTTGTTGACCATTCTTACGATTGTATTTTAGTTGACATCACCCTTCCCAAAGGAAACGGTCTTGATATCATAAAGCAATTAAAGGTAGATCGTTCAAAGGCAGGTATAATAATTATTTCAGCAAAAAATTCTGACGATGATATAATTTTAGGATTGGATCTAGGAGCCGATGACTATTTAGCGAAACCGTTTAATTTGGCCGAATTGAATTCAAGAATAAAGGCCTTATTTCGAAGAAAACATTTTGACGGGGATCATGAGATCATATTTAATGAATTGACCGTTAAACCGGAAGAACGTATTGTCAATGTGAATGAACAACCGGTTATTCTAACTGGAAAGGAATTTGATCTGTTGTTATTCTTTTTGATTAACAAAAATAGGGTGGTTTCTAAAATAACCATTGCTGAACACTTATGGGGGGATGAAAATGATCATTTATTCAATCATGATTTCATTTATGTTCATTTACGCAATTTGAGAAAAAAACTGAACGAGAAAGGATGTCAGGATTATATTCAAACGATTTATGGAATTGGTTACAAATTCAATACAAGTCTATGAAATTGATTTCAAAAACCATCATTATCTTCTTTCTTATCAGTTTACCAGTTCTTGTGTTGGCGACTTGGTTTTCCTATTCCGTATTGAAAACTGAAATAGCAAAGGACGAATTAGAAGGAATTAGCAAAGATCGACAGTACCTAAAACATTTAATTGATCAAAATTCATTCGATAAAAACTCACCCCTAAGTGCCGATGGATTGTCAAAAATTGAAATTATCCCAAATAAAAACAATCAGCTTAATTATGTCAAAGACACTTTAATTTTCGACAATGAGGAGCAAGAATATATTACTTACAAATTGTATGTGACATTCTATCAAAATAACAAACATACTTTCAAAGTAACCCTAGCTAAAAATCAGAAAACAAGTACTGAGTTTCTTGAAAATTTAATTGTAGCCATAGCTTGGATTCTAATATTGTTGGTTATAGTTTTTCTATTTGCCAATTGGATTATTTCGAAAGTTGTATGGAAACCCTTCATTAAAACTTTGAACCAACTCAATGAGTATTCTATTAAAGATCATCGAGCTGAACTTTTTGAACCGACTACGACTTATGAATTCAATCAATTAAATGAAGCTTTAACTGAAATGACGAATGCGGTTTATAAAACTTATCAGGAACAAAAAGAATTTACTGAAAATGCATCACATGAAATGCAAACTCCATTGGCAGTAATTAGGGGAAATATGGAAATGCTTATGCAATCGCCACACCTCTCAGAAAATGACATGGCACATATTGAACGTATAGAGCGGTCTATTCAAAAGTTAAGTTCATTAAATAAGACTTTGCTTCTTCTTGCGAAAATTGAAAACAAACAATTTAAAGACACTCAGAAATTGAGAATTGCACCAATTCTTTTAGAAACTATTGGTCAATATGAAGATAGGATCAAGACCCAAAATATCACTTTAGAAATAGATGTATTAAATGAAATTGAAATTGCCATGGATCCGGTTTTAGCCGAAATTCTTTTCAATAATTTAATATTAAACGCAATACGACACAATCTTGTTGGAGGGAAAATTATAGTGACATGTTCAAAAAATGAGCTGAGAATTTCTAATTCGGGTAAACCATTACCCTTTAATGAGACTGAACTTTTTGATCGTTTTAAAAAAAGTCATGAATCAACAGATTCAACGGGTCTTGGACTTTCAATAGTTAAGGGTATTGTAAATTCTTATGGATATTCCATTGAATACTCATTTGACAATCATTTTCACTTGTTTATCTTGACTTTTTCATGAAAAGAGTTTTAAGATATTTATTCACTATGCTGACCTTTCTTGTATGCATGAATTGTTCGTTACAAGCTCAAAATCTTACCTTTTTCGGAACATTACCTGCAATTAATCTAAGTGGTAGTATTAGTGAAAAGTTCGATTATAATTTCTTTGGGTCAACAACGATTGATGCGTTTAACAAAGAAATAGACGGAATTTATTATCCTTCGACCGATCTACAGCTCTACATCCAGCCAAGTTTGATCTATAAGTTCAAAAAACAGCTTAATTTTTCTTTTAGTTATACCTATCAGCGGAACAATCCTTTTAGAACAATTTTTGTGAATGAGCATCGATTATGGCAACAGGCCATGTTTACCAAGAATTTGAAATTGGGAAAATTGACAAATCGGATTCGCTTTGAGGAACGGTTTATTGAAAATAAGGTGATTGGGAATTATCCTTTATCCACCCGATTACGGTATCAAATAGGATTTACAATGCCCTTGAAGAAAAATGGAAAGGAAACAAATTTATATTATTTGAATACGTCCAATGAATTTTATTTCAGTCTCAGTGGTCAAAAAAATGCTCTTTTTAGTGAAAATTGGGCCTATTTTGGATTGGGAGTAAATCTATCGGCCAAAAGCAAATTTGAAATGGGCTATTTGTTCCAAACTTTAGTGCGAAATCCAGAGAAAGATCTTCGTTTTTTGAATTTAATTCAAGTCACCTGGATTACAAATTTCAGTTCTCCTCAACGGAAGCAAAAAAAATAAGTCAAAATTATTCTCTAAAGAATTGCTTTAGAATCTGTTCCTAGGTTTGTTTAAACTTTAAAAATAGAGATTATGAAAAAAATGATTGTTTTAGCAGGTTTAATGATTGGATTTGCGTCTTGTGAAAAAATGGATTTATTCCACAAAGACAAAGAGTGTCCAACAATATCAAGAGAAGCTTTGCCATCTGGATTGGCTGCAAAATTTGCTACTGCTTACCCGAATGCAACTGCGACCATTTGGTTTGACCAAGATGGTAAAAACTATGTAGCTGTTTTTATGAATAATGGCGTTGAAACGGATGCAGTATATGACCGATCTGGAAATTTTGTTTCGCAGGAAGTTGAAACTGAAGATGATGCAGATGGAGAGAATGAAGATGAAAATGAACAAGGATGCGATTGTGATCTTGAAACTGAAGACGGAGAATAAATTTAATTAATCAAATAAAAAAACTAAAATGAAAATAATACTTCTAACAGGTATCATCGGGTTTACGGTAGGATGCTCGAATGGTCAAAAACCAACTGAAAACAAAACGCCTGAAGCTGTCACTTCAGCTTTCTCAAAAAAATATCCTGATGTAAAAAAGGTAGATTGGGAAGATGAAGGTAAAACGTTTGAAGCAGCGTTCACCATGAATAAAATTGAATATTCTGCTGTTTTTGATTCAAATGGGAATTTTAAGGAAGAAGAATCTGAAATCAAAGCTTCCGAACTTCCTAAAGCAGTAACTGAATATTGCGCAAAGACGTATGCCGATCATAAACTATCAGAAGCTGCGAAAATTATCAATGAAGCCGGAGTTGTAACTTACGAAGCGGAATTATCGAAAGATAAAATGCATTTTGATGTTATCTTTGATGCATCCGGAAATTTTATTTCTAAAGGCGAAGCAGTGTCTGAAGAGCCAGAAGACGAAGATTAACATTTGGTTTGGTTTTAGAAAAGCTCATGATGCGTTCATGGGCTTTTTTGGTTTTATAAATTATAAGAAGTAGTATGGTAATAGATTGAATTGTTCAACAATTAAGCTGATTTAGTTTAGGGAATATAAGAAGGAAAGAAGATTGTGAAAAGTCGAGCTTAATTGATTAGTAGTGAGTTGATTTTTTATGGTTGAACTTTAAATATTTTGGGTTTTGTTTCTTCGGATATGGGAAATTTCGATGTATTTTACTTCATTAATATTTTATTAGAAGTACCGAGAAGACTTTCATCGACTCTCTCATAACTTATATATAAGCGAAGTAAATTAGCGCATATCCGTCCAAATATGGTAGATAAGCGATAAAATCGTTTATTCAAATAATTCTTTAAAGACTAAAGATAATTACTCCAACTCATTAACCCATTATTTAATAAAATAATAATCCCCGTGAATCTTCGAAGCAAAGCGGTTCATCACGGGGATTATTGTGTACTCATCGGGTGTCCATGAGAATCACTAGAGTTCTTCCCAGTTTTCAGGGATATTCACGACAATTATCCCGCGTTCCTTGAGAGCTGAACTTACTTTCTCGAAGTGTGCTCTTGTCCGATTCGATAAATCCCCGACATAAGTAACAATGAGATTATTTTTAAAAATAATTTCGTAGTAGGAAAGTTGCCCTAACAATCCATTGAAATGTTGTGAATAGTCGCCTTCCAATTCACGGGTAAGTTTAACCTCAATTCCAACCTGTTTTTTGTTTTCTTTCACACATAGGTCAATGCGCTTTATAAACTCCCCTCCAATTGCAAATTCAGAGGATACATTGTCAAAAGCGCATTCCAAATACCAATGTAGCATTTCGTGAACCTCTTTGTGGTTGTTTGCCGGTCCGGGGATTTCTCTTTCTTGCAGATAGGTTACAACTTGATTTCTCAAAATTAGTTTTTCGTGAATGCGCGGTTTGTGGAAATGATCCTTGCAATAATCGAAAATACCATTGAATTGAACACAAAATTTTCTGCTCATTTGGTCCGCAATAAATTTTCGACCACAATAGGGGCAACATCTTAAAAATGGATTGAACGGATCAATCACTAAAGATTCTAAAATCATAATTTTTTAGTTAAAGTGTTTAAATAGTTTTTGGGACGACCTGATGCTAACCAAGTCATTAATTCTTTCTTACTAAAAAGCAAGGGACGCCCACGCGTTAAAGAGGGCATTTGAAATCTGCTTACTTTCGAATAAATGGTTGAAGAACTCAAGCCTGTTAATTCGGAAGCCTTTTTTAAATCTAGGGTGTCAGAGGAGGTGTCGGCAATTTCACTTGCCCGCTCCTCAAACGCCTTTTTCACGGCCAGTTCTATGAGTGTTGAAACCGTCTTTTTTAGACGGGTTTCAAACTCTCCAATCGAGAACTGCCAAATTGGTTTCTGTGAAAATTCTTTATTATACATTTCACAAAGGTCTGAAACATTTATCACATAAAACGCTGTGCAACAGACATTTATTATTGACAGACTTGTCAACTTTAGCGGGATTTTGAGGTGGGGCGCGGACCTCTTCGTTGTCAACTTTTCTTGGAATTTTAAGAAAAATTTATTCTTGGAATAGAGTTTACTGCTTCTACTTTCTTGCTATCTACGATTTGCGCATAAATTTGAGTGGTGGTGATGGATTTATGACCTAACAATTTACTCACCGTGTATATGTCTATCCCGTTCGTGAGCAACAAGACGGCATGCGTATGTCTGCCACAATGAAATGTGATGTGCTTGGTGATTCCTGCGCTCACCACCCAACGAAATAAAACAACATTCAAATAAGCGCTGTATTTTATTCCGACAAACACCTTGTCATTATCGGAACCTCGTTCGGGCAATAAGTCAAATGCTGAATCATTGATGGGGAGGTATTCTTGTCCGCCCGTTTTCTGTTGCTTAAAGACAATCTCGTAGCCATTGCTTTCCGAATGGCGAATTTGCTTCCAGTGTAAGGTGTTGATGTCTGACCAACGCATTCCAGTTAGACAACTGAACAAAAAGGCATGTTTTAAATTGGGATACGTACACGGTGTTTTTGCCAATTTCTCCAATTCTTCAAAGGTCAAATGTTCGCGATGTGTTTCTCCTTGCTTGAAACTATCAATGTAATCTGCAATATTCTCTTTGATTACTTTTTCTCTAAAAGCCAAACCAACGCATGCTTTAAATTTATTGAAATAGGTGTGTCGGCTGTTTTGGGATAATGGTGTTCCGTGCTTGGTCTTTGCTTCAAACTCCAAATAGTTCTTGAACTTGCGCACAAGTTCCAAATCTACCTCTTCCATAGAAACGATTTTTCCGAAACACTTGATGAATTGTTTCATACTACCATCCCAATTCCCATAGTTGCCCGAAGAATTAAAACGCTCTAATCCTTTCTTTTCAAAATAAGACACGAAGTTGTCTTTGCTATGATCCTTTCGGTTGATTCCTGCCTTCTTGTCTTGCAGGGTTATCAAGGCTTGGGCGCGCATTCTTTCTGCCAATTCAAGCGTCATTTTGTTCTCTCTGCGTTGCTCCGTGTTTTCTGGGTTGGTGTAGAGTGTCAGTTCCAACGATTTTCGTTGTCTTTTTCCATTGATAAAGGTGTGTAAATACAGGGCTGTTTTCCCACCTTCCATTTTTCTTTCTTTAATACTTACGTTCATTGTAGCGATTTTGTGGCACACGAGTGGCACACGTGCCCATCTGTGTCAGATTTGTGCCACAAGGTTATCCAAAAGATACAAAAACACACAATTTACTTTTCAACACGAATAGCCCTTAAAGTGTTGATTTTATTGGATTTACAAGAAAATTGCTTGTGCTATTTTGTGCTGTTTTGCGGGGCTTACTTCCCAATACAGAATGTACACTTGACATGCTTTATTGGTCACAAATCTATTCACAAATCGTATCGCAGAATGTTTTCGTGTTTTCTTTACGCATGGATGTGCGCGTACCTTCGAAATGAAATTTGCTGTCAGATACATGTGTTGTACTAAACCTTGATTGACTTTCCCATTTTACTTTGATGTTTGTTTATAATTAAATCCTAGATCGTATACTATAAAAGGAATAAATACGAAATGATACATTCCGGCAATGATCATGATAAACGGATAATCTCTTCCTGTAAATCCTACACCAAATGACAAAATTAGGATTGAATATAAATTAAATGTGATGAGTCCAAGAAGCAACAAATTATTTGTCACATTAACGATTTTTCTACTTCTAAAAGTAGGGTTCATTTGCCTGAAGCAATTTAGTAATAGCAATCCCAGTGCGGCAAAAATGTATGGGGCTTCTATGTTAAATTCATTTGTCATGTTCCAATCTAACATAAGAATCACTATTCCAATTATTGAAAGTAAACTATTTAAGTAAAGCATCCATTTGTTCTTCGTCATAAGTTAATTCGTTTAATCACAGATGGTATCAATCGTTGTGCGTGTTTTTCCTTCCTTGACTGTTGTGTGCGCTCCTTCGAAATGAAATTTGGTGTCATACACGTCTGTTGTTCGGGAAAAACAGTTTTGGTATCGTTCATGATCAAGAAATTCATCATACATTTCCTTGGTCTTCACGTGTAATCGTGTAAAAGCGTGACTGTATAAAAGTGTTTCATGTTGTGAATATCCACCATCTCCTCCCACGATGGCAATGGGTACCACATCCGTTAATTGATCTTTTTTCAGATCATACGTAAAGTGGTAATACGCATCATATCCATCCTCGTTGCTATAAATGATGGTGAAAAACACATAATCCTTGCGATTTACATAGTCAAAGAAAAAATACCTTGCGTATTTATCAAAGTTCAACTTTTCATTTTTCCTGTTTTTAAGCGGATGATTGTCCAAATACGTTTGAAAAAAGGCGGGAGTAATTTGCTGCAAATCTCCGGAAGTCAGTTCTTTAATTTCGTATTTAACTTTTCTTTTTCGCGAATGTTTTATGTTGAAATCAATTGGAAAGGAATGTTTTTTTGATGCTTCCTCGTTTTCACTGCGTTTCGAAGCAAATGTTGATTGTTGATTTTTCTCTCCGGTATGCTTACATCCAAGAAACATAAAGATAAAAAAGCAGCTAAGTATTTTCAAGAAGGCGAGGGGCGCGGATTTCATACGGGTAATCGTTAAAATAAAAAAAGTAAACTTTCGTTTGATCTTTGAATAAGTTTATGTGTTGTCAAAGGTCTAAAAAATCATGATTGTCCTCGGTAATACTTGGTTTTTCCATGTCATTGCTTTTTAACCTTGGATAAAGAATCAGTCCAGCAACAAAACCACTTAAAAGTCCTCCGATATGCGCTGCATTGTCAATTCCACCGGTTAAACCCATCAGTAAGTTGAAACCAATAAAAACGAGCGTACTTGTCAAAAATGTTTTGCTAAAATCAGCGGGGAAGACTTTTGTCAAGAGTAGGGCAAGGAATAAACCGTATAGTCCAAAAATGGATCCGGATGCACCGACGCTCACTGTCGCATCGTACCACCAAAGGCTTGCACAGCTTGCGACTATTCCTGTTAACAAATAGGCTGTCAAATATCTTGTCCTTCCAAGAAGTGGTTCAAGGAAAATTCCCACAAATAAAAGTCCATACATATTTGCGATAAGGTGCATGAGTCCACCGTGTAAAAATGTATTTGTTAAAAGTCGCCACCATTCACCATTTGTTGTTGAAGGTCTAAAGTTAGCACCCCAAATAAGTAAGTCGGACCCTTTGAAAGTAAGAAAACCAAGGCCGGCAAATACCATGAGCATAAAAATGAATATGTTTAGGTAGATGATTATCGGTGTAATAAAGTATCCTTCTTTTGGTTTTAAAAAATCGATAAACGCCTTCACTTCGTAGTTCTTTGAAGTTGTGCCACTTTCAAATCGGCCAAGTTCGGATGGATCAAATTTCGGTATCAGCAGCATAATGAACCAAACGAAACTGGCGATTCCAAATGATCCGAATATCCAAGCGAAAGAATTTCCTGTTCTATTTTCAAATGGTTCATTGACCGCAAGGAAAACAGCTGGATTCTTGGAATGGTATTTCGGGCTATTTTTTACTGCTTCTTTAAAACCATCCCCTTCGTCTGTGTTTCCAACTCTGTCCAGATAAACAAACTGATTGATGTTTTTTTTATCGAAGTCCTTTTGACATTCGAATGCGAATGCTTGAAATTTTTTATCTTTTTCTTTGGCTTCAAGTCTATTGCTAATTTGATCCCAATATTCAATACCGATCCAAGCTAAGCATCTTGAATTAGGCTTGTAAGCTTCACTTCCAACAAGTATTGGTAAAACCACATAAAGGTGCATATTAAAATCTTGACTATGCTTTCCACTGATGTCAAAGGATGAATGAACGCCAATGTTTGTTTTGTCGATATAGTAATAGTTAACGGTGTAGTATTTGGTCTCTTCTCTTTTGTTCAATTCATTTATCGTTTCCAGCTTTGTCAACGTTCCTGTCGCTTTTTCCATGTAACCTTGAGTCACAATGGTCGGGATGGACATGGCAAATGTGGCAATGAACTGATAAAAAAAAGGTAAATTACCTCTTCCACCTGTCAATTTTAATAGTTTAATTCTCGGTCTAAGCCAAATTAACACGGGGATCCAAGGTAATCCTAACGGAACCCAAATATTTCTGATGTCTTCCTTTATTGAAAAAGCATCTATCTTGATGAAAAGCAACCAATTCAGAAAAGTGTAAAGCACGATGAATGAAATGGTCAAGAGTAAAAATGGCCAATAAATTATTCTAATTTTCTTTTTGACGTTTTGCATATGTAATCGCTGTATTGTTTTTAACATGGGTTATTATCTTTCTCAACTAGTCGATGCGCGCTTTTCCTTGTAGGTTCTTTTTATCCGTTTTCATAAAGAGTGAAATGTCTTTTGTCCAGGCTGCTTTGTATTTGATCAAGTAGTTTTCGTGTCCGGCATTCTGATAGATTCGCAGGTGTTTTTGTCCTGCCAAATTTGTAAATATTTCGTCAATTTCTGCTTTACTTACTTTAGTATCTTGTTTTCCATAGAGTAAAAGAGTGGGACACGAAATCTTTTTGGCATACGCAGTTGGATTGTGACCGAAAGCCCAAAAACCATTTTGAATGCCACCCCAAAAAACCAACAATCCAGCCATTGGAAAAGTAGGCGCATTCATTGTTTTAAATCTTGCACATACGGTCTTATACATAGAGCCGAATGGACACTCAATGATGATTTTCTTTGGGTTCAGGTCAAAATCATGTATGGCTTTCATGATCGCAACGGCCCCCATGGAAGTTCCAAAAAGGAAAATGTTTTTCTCGCCTTTTTTTGTCAAGTAGTCAACACATGTTTTCACTTGTTCAGCTTCTAAAAATCCAATCGTGGTTTGATTGCCTTCTGAACCTCCTGACCCCATAAAATCAACGAGAAGGGTATTGTATCCTAATCCTTGAAAGACTGCTGCTTTGTCAAGCATGGACGCTTTTTGTCCACTAAAACCGTGAAATAGAATGACCGTTCCTTTTGCCTTTTTTACGTGAATGCTCCAACATTCAATTTCCTTATTGCTTTGTAGTTTAATGGTTTGGTAGATCGCCGGAACACAGGTGTTTTCTGGTCTTGGATTCGATACTCCAAAAAGTAAGGTTGAAATTTTCTGTCCAGTAGTCAATTCCCCTGGGTCTTTTGTTTTCTCGGATTTTCTATCAGCGAAGTGTGTGAATTTGTATGAATGAAAAATCGCAACAACATTCATCAAAACCAAGATGAGCACTAAAGTCTGAAGGATTCGTTTTATTAATTTTTTTCGTTTAGTCAAAATGGTCTAATGCTTCGTTATTTTTTTCTTTTGAAATACAAATCTAATTAAATCTCATTTTCGCCAAATTTGATCAAAAAATCATATGCTATCCGCTTGGCGAAGGAGTTGATCATTAAAGTTACCAATATTTGCCTAACGACTTGATATGTAGACGAGCAAGCCGAAGAAAAGTATCGGCTTTTGTTTTCATAGCGCCATTCTTTGACAGGAATCAAGATTTTCAGCCACTAGTCGCAAATACGTTTAGTTCCTTTTCCTCGTTACCCTCGCAAAGTTTGTCACGCAAGAGTCTTTTGAGAAGTAAATGATCAATGCTCGACTTTCTTCCTGATAAAAATTGTAATAAAGTTCATAGGATACTTTTGTGCGGAAGGTCTGTTCATTTGGTTTTCCTAGTATTTTTTCAAGCTCTTTGAATGTCATTCCTTTATGTAAAATGTTTTTCATCAAGTCTTGAGTCATGAGGTCTCGGTGATTGTAGGACCCATCAATGTGATTCCATGCGATCCGATTAAATTTCTGTTGAGGAGCTTCGCAAGAAACGAGGATGAATAAGATGAATGGTATTGAAAATTTCAGCATGGATTCCTTATTTTCTTTCCAACGAATGCGTGTAAACCCTAAGCAGGCTCATGAATTCATCATCAGAGCTTAAATCCCAGCGACTTTCGGCGAATTCGATGTAGCCTGTTGCGTTTTTTCTTCGAAAAGCCAAGGTTTTATAATTCATATCATCAAGTTCGTATTCATACAGAGAATACCATTGATTCGTTTTTAGGTGATAGATTTTGTCTCGTGTCAATATGATAACAGGATTTCTCACCATCAGATTTCCGATGGTTTTAACGAGCATATAAAGAAAGAAAACAATAGAAAACCCACCCAGCAAAACAGCTTCATTGCGTGTATCAGTGATGATGAGAAACAAACCAAATCCGATCAAGCAAAGGTAAGTCAACAAAGAAAGGGTGTTTTTAATCTTGCTGTAGTACAATTTATAACCTTCGATATGTTCAAGGTCATATGTGTTCAGTTCCCGGGCTTCTTTAATATAGTTCTCTAACATCACTTTTGGTTCTAATCAATTGTTGGGGATTACGATTCGTTTATTCTTTGATGACGAGGTCACTCGTTAATTTCACTTGTTTATTTTCGATGTCCACTAAATAACGAAAGTAAGAAACATATGCGTCTATTCCCTTGATTTGTCCCCAGCCAGTTACAGAAACGATGTATATTCCATTAGTTAACTTCTTGAAATGATATTGTAAGGCATTTCCTTCTTTTAAAAGCGCTGTTTGCTTGATCCTAATTCTTTTTTCTTTGTCCAACAGGGAATAAGCAATTTTTTGCTTGTTCAATTCCTCGTTGATTTCTTTATCAAAAGTGACTTCCCAAGATTTCCCATATTTTTTTTCAATCAGTGCTTCCACCTTTTTGTTGTGACGACGAACACTGTCCACTAATTCTTCTGTGAGCGTACAACCGCCTACACGATAAAACTCCAATCCCCATTTCTCTGAAATGACGCTTTGCGCATTTTCACTTGCAAAATCTGGTGGTACGCCACACGTTAGTAAACGAAGTTTTTCACCTTTGTTAAGTTGCGTATCATTCTTTGAATCTTGTTGACAAGCAGTAAAAAAGATCAAGAGGAGAATGGTGAATAGGTGAGTGGTAAGTTTCATTTGTTGTACTGATTTTTTGGGGATTGTCAACGACCTTCTTTTCTTATAGTTGGATGGAGATGTTAACTTTTCCTCCCAATCCTTTTTCGACAATATCAAACAATGTTTTCAGCGTCATGTTACTTCCGTCATTTTCAATTCTGGAAATATAGGTTCTTTTCTTATCAACCAAATCCGCAAGTTGTTCTTGTGTTAAGTGTTTTTCTTCGCGTGCCTTTTTTAGCTGCAAGCCGATTTTAAAGGACTCGAATTCACGTTCCAATTCATCACGGCGAGAAGTTCCTTTTTCACCGTATACTTCATTTTTTATTTCTTTCCAGTCTCTAGTGCTCATGTTACAAATGTAACTTATAAGTTACTATTTTCCAAATTATTTTTTTGTCGTTTATTGAAATAGCTGGATGTATCCGAGCGATTTCTCGCTTGAGAACGGAACTTGTATTGCGGTAAATTAGTCGTTGTTCCAACATTGGATTGGTTTCAATTATTCGTTTTTCGATTCTTAAATTTCTTGTCTATTGACAGCATATTTTAACGAACAACACGAACAATTATTGTCCCATTGAATTATTGTGAATGCTTGATGTCCTTTTTACATTCTGTAGAATCTTCTTGAAAGGCAGCGCAATTCTTTTGCTTTAGACCAGTTGGACATTTTTTAATCGTGTCTGTGCCATTGTACAAAAAGCTTTTTGACTTTAAATGCTATTGTCATCATTTTTCTCAAGCGCAATTTCCTTTTGTTTGGTCGCTACTTGAAGAAGCCAATCTTTTTTATTTGGGTCATTCAAGGCAAAATCAAAATACTTAATGGCATTATCAAATTCACCTATTCTTCTGTACATCTCACCAATTAAGTAATTGATTGACGCATAAGTTTCTGGCTTTTCATATTCTTTGATTTCAATTGCTTTTTGCAGATACGTTGCACAGTTAAGTTGGAATTCTTTTCTTTTGGGTGTTTGTAAACTATCTCCTCTCAAAAAATAAGATGCTACCAAATATAATTTTGCGATGTCGTCATTGTCACGTTTAAAGTATTTGTGAATTTCAACAGCAATTTCATGTTCTAGCACATCGGTCATTTTTGAACTTTTAAAGGGTTCAAGAATTTTTAAAATCTCCTGCTTCGTAGTTTTAGAAAATGTTGTGTCAAAGTCACTTAGATAACCACAGTAATGACACGCAGGACAAGAATTCACATAGCTTTCATATAGGTTGCCAATATAACCTTGTTTTTGAAAGTCATTTAAGGTGTGGGTAGTAGTATAACTACCGGTAACGTGAATGGTAAACTTTTTTCCATCGATTGGGCATTTTACTTTTTTTGGAAAACTTGTGTGTCCAAAGGACAAACTGGAAAGTAGAAGTCCCAAAACTAAAAATGTCTGTTTGAATAATGGTATGTGTTTCATTGCTTATCGTTTTTCGTAATTTTATTAGTGAGCATCGCTATTACTCATAAATTTCACCGAACGTAATTGTCCGTTGTCAAAAGTGTAGAGGTGTGTAATGCCGTACACACAGGACTCCAACCTAATCACCTTGTATTTCTTATTCAATTCTGTCGGAAAGTACTCAAAGAATTTTTCATAAAAGTCCTCGATGTTCATTCCCACGTTTACATTATCTGCTAGTTGAACTTTAGTGTCTAAAATTTGTCCTTCGCTTAAATAACTATGGATAGCGGTAAAAGGGTCATTGTCTAAAAACAGGCTTAATTTATTAACCCCAAGTTCTAGCTCTAGTGATTCAGACCATAGCAGAAAATCATCGGAAGCGTCATCTGGTGACATCGGATGTGTAAAGGTGTCGAGTTGACTAGAAATGATGTTAAAGTCCTTTAATAAACTTGTTTTCAATTGAGATTTATCTGTTATTTTCCCGAATGGAAAATAGACATATTCAGCACACGTCACGAGGTGAAGCGTATCCGTTGATTGCTTTCCTAAAGAATTGAAGTTAAACGATTTTTTTGGAGTCGCCCAGTAGTTTTCAAGCTTGAAGGAAATACTTGCATCATGACAAGCCATGAACAAAAAAGGAACTAAAAAAAGAAATGCATTTCTGTAAATCATACCCTGGTTTTTACTTTGAACTGTTTTGAGGGAAGGCAAAAGAAGTCTAATCAAAGATAATCATTTCAGCAAATCATTTCTTTCTTTGAAATTTCAACAAGATCCAGTTCGTCTGGTTTATGTTAACTGATCCATCCGAATAGTATTTTAAACAATTTCCAATTGTTGTCGCCAATCTTTTCGTACAAATAGATTCCCCCATAAGCACAAGAATTTCCACAATAGAATGATTTCTTTATCAAAACATATTTTCCATCACTAGAAAATAAGGGGACAGCGTAGTGGTATTGATGGAGTGGTGATTTCCAAGATTTGATTTTTGCTGCTTTTATTTTGTGACTCCACACCGTATCTTTCACGGCATTGTATTGGTTAAAAAACGCATCCATTTCAGCTTTAGAGAACAGCGTATCCAACTTATTGTTTCGATTAAACAAAAGTTCCGGTTGCGCTTCAAACGGTGAGAGGGAATCTGGTTTATGGAAGTTTTGAGCTTCAAATTTTAAGGTTTTTGGAGCGATTTTTCTATGAAATCTGATGTTTCTTGTTTCTGTATAGTTTTCTCCGTTTTTAATTTCCCAATTCATGAATGCTAGTATGGTAGAGTCCGGTACTTGCGAACTATAGGTTTGCCCAAATGAATGCACAGGGAAAAGGAAAAATAACAGGATTGAAATGGTCTTCATAGAAAGTTAGATGTTTTCTTGGTGGATTTTCCATAAACGTAGGTCTGAGACATTCGATTGATCGTTCACCGAAGACATGTATTTTTTACCACAACATTCGCAAGGGAACAATAAAACCAAATTTTGGTGTAGGGGATATTTTTCCGACCAACTATTCATACATAAGTTCAATCAAATTAGAATGTCTTAAGGAACTAGATGATTGCGGGTTTTTTAATAAATCCCAGTCATTCATTGTCGCTGAAATGGCAATTCGTTTGGATTGATCTACTTGGTTCATCAATTCTTGGTGCGATATTATGTTGCCTGTATAGGAGCGGAAATGATGCAACGCGAGATTGATATCCTTTTCAATTATAGTATCATTCAAAGAATCGAAGTTTTTGTTTAGAAATCTAAACTCATTCATGACGATGTAATAACCATTATTTTTGGTTGTGATACTCAAGATAAAATTCCCCATAGGCGAACATCCAGCTCCATGTTTCAGTCTAACGTTGATGTGTTTAAAGTCCCTCTTACAGCTGTTAGGTAAAGTTAAAAAGAGTGCGTTTTTTGAGGTATTTCTCTGTTGGTAGGACTTAAATGAAATCAATCTTCTTCGGGTTTGTTCAATGGTCCTTTCATTGGTGACCGTTGAGCAGCCATCAAGGATACAAATGAAGAAAAGGAGTCCTGTAAGTAGCTTAATGAGTTTTGAGTATGGCATATAATGGATTTCACGCTGATCAACGAAGCTGATTTCTAAATTTAGTTTTTTTTGATTCAAGATTGATGTGTTTATCTTTTTGTACCGCCAAAATTGCATCTTTTTCATCAGGTTGGTGATGGGGTAAAGTTTATTCTATTTTTTTAAGACCTCTTAAATTCTCCACTGATAAAAATGCTCAGTATTGAACTATAGATTAAGGATGCACTGATGAAAAGCACGAATCCATAAACGAGCCATGCAAGGGTAACACTGCCGATAATTTCTGGTGTTAATCCAAAATTGTTCACTGATATGATGATCTCATTGATCATGGCAATGATGAATAAACAAAGCCAAATGAGATTAAGAGAGATAAACGTCCTTTTGTAAGGATTCATTTTTTCTTTTAGTATTTTTCTTCCGGTGATCCCTCCGATGACGTATATCGTTGCGATTAAAATGAATAGTTGTAGTACGAATGAAAGAGGAGAGATGGAAACACTTTTACCAACATTTTTATAAAAAGTCAAGTAATTCAGATTGTTTTCTCTTCCAATATTCATGATGAAAACCATAAGTAAGGGCAATAAACTGATGAATACAATAGAGATTATCATATTTTTAAAAATGATTTTACGTCCTATGTACTCAGGTGTATTCTTCATATTCATAAGGTTTTGTAGCTATCCGAAGGTGGCGATTTTCACCAAAAATGTGTCTGCAAAGTACGTTATCGTCACTTTTGGGCATGTGCTGTTAGCGGCTTGAATTATGTTGCATTGTTTGTGCGTATTTTTCAATTCGTTTGTTGCGTGCTTTTATAAATTCCATTACTCCCTTTTTATAAATTAAATATTCTTCAATATCTGCAAATGTTGGTCTTGTTTTGAAATTGTCAAATGGTAAGTAAAACTTTATATTTTCATTCTCATCAATAAGGTCGTTAAGTAAAAAGAATTCAACATAGCCTTTAAAGTTACCAAACAAGTCGAAGAAGTCCTTGTATCTAAAGAATGTATCGTAAAGTGGGCTTTGTTGTCTTGAATAAAAAAGTCTGATACACTCCAAGGTCAGGTCAAATCTGTCATCAATTAAGCTATTTACTCCTCGAGCTTGATTGATTGTATTTTTGCCGTCAATTTGTTTGTTTGGAAAAAGTGTATATGCTCCAATTGTTGAGCCTGTGTCAAATAGCTCGATTACTTCATTAGGAATTTGTTTTATCAACCATTGTTTTCTTGCCTGATTTCGATATGAATGAGTTATTGCATCACTGCCTATCTTAAATTCTCCCAGTTCCGAATTGTGGTATAAATATGCTCCGCTTTTTTTATTGTCTAATTCAAAATATTGCCCATTTGGCAATGATTTACTCCATAACATTTTATGATATAAGCGGAGTGTAGGACTTGTTTTGTCTGGGTCACCACCATTTGCGTCTGTGTAAAAATTAAATGTTACGTCAATTGTCATTTTTTACTTTTGGGTATTTATTGTCGCTATTTATTCCCCGTATCAAAACCACTTCATTCGTTTAGCTCAAAGCAGCAATTGCCGTGTCATAGTTTGGTTCATCTGCAATTTCTCCTACCAATTCGGCATGTTTGACAATTCCGTTGGCATCAATTACGACAACCGCTCTAGCATGCAAGGCCTGCAGAGGTCCATTCGCCATTTCTATTCCGTAGGTTTTCCCAAAAGCTCCTGCAGCAAAATCGGAAGCGTTTACCACATGTTCAATTCCCTCTGCGCCACAAAAACGTTTCTGTGCAAAAGGTAAATCGCGGGAAACACACACCACTTTTGTGTTCTCCATCGCTGCAGCGCGCTGGTTAAACGTGCGAACGGATGCTGCACACGTTGGAGTATCAATACTTGGGAAGATATTGAGAATCAAATTTGTTCCCTTGAAATCGTTTAAGGTCAGAGCGGAAAGATCTTCTTTTACCAATGAAAAATCCGGTGCTGTTTGACCAACCGTTGGAAGTTCGCCCGTTGTTTGAAAAGGATTGCCCTTTAGTGTTACTGTTGCCATTGTTTGTTTTTTTATGTGTAAGTGAATTTTGTTTAAGGATCCGAAGTTAAGCCTCGGTCGTGTTTAATTTACAATTTTTTTATCGGACTTATCATTTCAACACATTTTAGCTGCAAAAATAATAAGGTCTAAACACTACAGCTCGCCTGGGGCATGGCTGATGTTAGCAAAGCTTATAACATTTTCACTATCTCTATGAGTTTTTCATTGACAATTGGTGAATACTTTTTTTGAGTTATTTTATTTATCTGCTCTTTTATTTCAAGTCTGACATTAGGATCTATCCATTTTAAATTAGTCATAATATTTTTATGAAGTGCGATGCTTAGCTTTTCTAAGTCTTCAACATGATACTGATTGCTTCTTTCTAATTCAGACAAGGTGCCTATAATTGTCTTCCTATATCCATCCTTTAAAGTTTGAATCCCTAATTTCATTTCCTCATTTGGAACGGTTACATTCTTTAAAAGATTATTAGTTAGAAGGAATGTTTCTTCCGCGATTTTAAAACCAAAGATGATTAACTCAGCCACTTCATTACTATAATATTGTTTAGAGGCATCATTTTGGTAATACAACAAAAGAAGTTTGCCGAAATTTGCCGAAATAAACTGAAGTTGAATGGATTTTTTTTGTAAATCAATTGACGAATCATTTATAAATAGTAAGTTTTCTGGCGAAATAAGTCTTCGAAAAAGGATACTTGACTTTTTACTATTTAGTTGGGGTAGTGATTTACTATTTTCCTTTTTTACATCTGACAAAATCACTAAACATTTATCATATTCACTATTTTGCCATATTTTTTCAGGATTTGGCATGCCTAACATTTCATATTGTTGTAAAGTCAAAGATTCATCTTTAGTTGATTGACTATTGCATCCAACACTGATCGTTAAGAAAAAGAAAATTAAAATAGCTATCCTCATATACTTCTTGTTTGCTCACGGTTTCGCGTCAGGTGAAGAAACCGATTTTAAAGTTAATATTATTTGGATTCCAAGAACATAAGCTTTTAAGATAATCGTTGTTCGTTACCAAAATTTCGGATTTTTTGCTAAGCGTGTGTTAGCAGTATTGTTTTTTCGAATTTTTGTAAATTCTATATTCATATTTCATGTAGAAAAAAGTTCCTATGCAACAGATTAATCCAAATATTAAATAAATTTTCGAAACATTTTTAAGCTCTTCAATCACCTGATTAAAAACTAAAAATGTTTGTTCCTCATTTTTAAACTCGTAGACTCTTATCCATTTCCAATTGATCGTTTTTTGTACGAAAGTTGGCGTTTCAGATTCGGCAATTTTAGCGTTAAATTGACTTTTATCTACAAGCACCGATACCCTTGAACCTGTTTTCAATTCTTTAATTGCATTTTTGTTTTGTAATACTGTATAATTGTCACCATCAATTGTAAATTCGAAATTTGACGCTTCTTTAAATTTTAATTTTAAACTCGGACCGCTTCTTGACTTTTTAAAAATAGGAGACGTTTCTAAGGTTGCATGATACTTAATAAAATCACTTTTATCCCAAGGAAAAAAAAGATGCTGAATTGACGTAATGGTTAAACTACATCCAATTATTATTAAAGTACATGAGACTATTATTGATTCATTCCATGCCCTTTTTGGACTTATGTTATCTCTCCATCCCATAGATTTTTCTATTCTTCAATTACTGCTAACTTACTTATGCCCCTCATGAATTACCTGAGGATCAGTATGTTTTGTGTGTACATTTATTTTTCTCGATAGATTTCTAGAGGGTCTTTCAATGAGCCACCAATAGAAATATGAAAATACTAAGGAAGTGCATAATGACAAGATGACTAGGATTATTTTTCCAGGATGGCTTGTGATGTAACGTGAAAATAAATACAATATGTTTCCACCAATTAGTCCATGTGTGAGGTATAGGGAGTAAGAAATTTCACCAAATCGGTTTGTTATTTTATTGTTTATTTCTAAATAATTTATGGCTAACACAGTCAAAGCAGAAAATATAGAAATTTCAATGGAATGTAGATAAGCAGTGGCCAAAATGCAGATACTAATTAAGAAAACACCTTTTTTTGAATGAATTCTTTCGGTTTTCATGAGGAAAAGAATAATTCCTTGTAAAAAGATAGGAGCGTAGTGAAACACGAACCTATTGTCCTGCCCGATAAAACTGGATGCTCCAAATATAATGATGCCAGTAAGAATAGCTACTTGTTTTTCTGATGAAAGAAAGTAAAAAAGTAGTCCGATTATAATATAAAATTGAAACTCAATGGCTAAGGTCCAGTAAATGATATTGTACCATTCAAAGCTCGAAAATGGTATAACATACACAATGTGGTAGATAAGTTGTTCGATGCTAACAGTGTAATTCGAATTGTTTTTTACTGCGAAAATAAGTCCTACCAAAAGAATTAAAAGTATCGATATTAAATACGGAATTTCAATTCTAATGAAGCGTTTTGACAGGTAACGGTGTAATTGAGTTAATTTGAAATGGTCTTTTGATAAGGATAAAGGAATTACAAATCCCGATATTACAAAAAAAATGAAAACTCCATTTGTCCCCAATTCTCCTAATTCATGGATCAGGCTATTAGGAGAAAACAAGTCTCCTCTAATGTCATTGTAACCAACAAAATGAAATAGACAAACCAATAATGCTGCAATTCCTCTGAGTAAATTAATTGTTGGATAATATGTCTTCAAAGAGTGGTCGATTTAAAGGTTACCTAACTTACTTATTTTTCTCATCATTTATCTGAAATTATAGACTAATGATGAATGTTCCATAAAAATAGAAAAAGATTTCATCAATCATGGAATAGAGAACGCAGTTGCTGTAAATACTGGGTGGTGAAGAGGGTCACGTCCGCGAAAAAGCACGCAAGTAAAACCTACCTATTGCAAATGTGCTGTTATGTATAGGCTTATTCTTCAATTGTCCGTTTTTCGTTGGTTCTTGTCAAGTTAGCTCTTACACTAATGAGATATAAAAATTCAATTAGTTTTTCCGCAATGGTGGGAGGAAACATTGACTTCAAATATTTTCTCTGTCCATTATAATATATGATTAGCGTCGTAACGGGGGCATCTGCTCCGTTTCTTTCAGGAAAAGACATCTTTCTAAGGTTAGAAGTTTGAAGTATGTCAATTAATTCCGTAAAAAGAGTATCATTAAGTTTTCCGATAAACTGACCTGATTTAATACTGTCAATTTCATACGTTGGATTTTCTTTGTAGAATTCTCCTTTGAGATAAACACTTTTATCGTTTCTAATTTCAAGGTCAATTGTCGGACAACTTCCGAAACAGCTTGTTGTGTGATAAATTATTTTTTCAAAAACGATTGAATTGTCCTTGTAAAATTCCTGCTTAATAAAGGTGATACTGGCTCTTTTATTGAAGAACTTTTTTGATAAAAGAGAAGTTGGTCTTACAGTAAGAGATGTGTCGGTTTGATTTGTTATAACTAAATCATACCTGTCAACATATAGTTTTTCATAGTTTGTTGCTGATGAATAATATTGTTTTTGAAAACTTAGTGTGTCACCAATTATATAAAATGCCATTCCTTCGTCAATGTCTGCGGTACAAAGCATATTCGAATTGTCGAACTTATTTAACGTATCATTTAAAACCATAAAGTCTCCGGTGCTTGAAATCCAAGTCCCTTTAAATTTGTCGAACTGTCCGTAAGAAGTTGTCCAAATTAAAATTGTCAATATGGTTAATGTCGTTCTCATAGCTTATACATAAAGGTTTGGCGCTTGGCGAAGGCGGCGATTTTTACCATAAAACTTCAATAGATGCACTAAGCTTGAATTTACCGCTCCACTGTCATAGAAGCACGATACCCCGCCTATTGCAAATGTGCTGTTATAAGCCGTTTTTCTTTCAACCGGGTATCCCAGTGTCTAGTACTTTCCAAAGTATTTCATTCTCCAATTCTATTTTTTCTCCTGTTTTACCGTCTATAAATACTAGTTTTTTTATTAAAACAGTCGTGTGATGTGTCTTGTTGCCATAAAGTTCTGTCGGGTCACTAAAACCTATAACTAATTGTCCGCTTTGAGCAGTTAACGCTCGTGTCGGCTTAGGATTATTCGTTATAATAATGTCTGTACAAATGTTTGAAAGGTGTGCGTCCTTGTTGTCAAATATCAAAAGTTGCGTTAATCGTTTTGCATTTGAACGATCAATAGTTACTGAATAGCAACTGTCAAATTGAATAGGGAAGTCTGGAAGAATACGAATTACATATTTGTTATTAATTAGTTTGTACGTTCCGCCCGAACAACCGATACTTTGTCCAGCTTTTAATGTGTCAATGTCGGCAAAGCAAGTCTTAAATGTGTTTTTAGGTTTGTCTTGTTGTTTCGCATAATTGTCTTTAAAGTTGCTTTGATGAGTACAACTTACTAAAGTCAAAATGGTCATTATGAAAAGTAGTCTGTGCATTCTGGTCTAAAATTACTTGTAACTTACTTATACGCCTCATGAATCCTTTGAAATACAACATCCGTCTATTTGCTTTGAATCATGAATGTTCCATAAAAATAGAAAAACATATGATCAATCATGGAATGGAGAACGAATTTGCTGTGAATACTGGGTGTAGAAGAGGAGGGGAGTTTTCAGCTGTTATAAGCTTTTCCTTTTTACGATAAATGCCCGAATCATGTTCATTAAAAACAGTACCTGACTTAAAATGAATATTACAAAAATTAGTGCAAGCCATTCGTTCATTGCCATGCTAGATTCATATTCCTCAAATTGATTTAACACATTGTAATCTTTGTGCGTGGTAGGATGGCTTGTCAATTTATTGGTGAGTGCGATTATCGTTATCAAACAAATTGTTGTAAGTCCATAGTGCAGCCAATTCAGTATGGGGCTTAAGCTTCTTGAAATTTTATTCATTCCCCAAGTAGTCAACGTAAAAAGCACGAATAATAAAGCAACGGCAATGATGATATGAGCTTGAGCTATCGCGACATATGTATCATGCATGGCGATATCAAGACTGCCATTGACAAAAAAACTTGTCAATAATAGTATGAATGCAGTCAATCCGTATGTCAGCACAATTTTGGGCATTTGAGTAATTTTTGTCATTGCTAATAACGTTTTGCTGTCAGGCGCTCGTCCCAACTCTTTCAATAAATTCGTTTCTAAATGTAAGAAATACTTTGCTTCAAATTTTACGTTTCAACGAAGTAAGATCTTGGGCTCGTGCTTGAAAGCTGTTGTCGGTATTCATAAATCGCGTATGAAATACCCTGCAAATGTCAAAATGAAGGTCGCTAGCGCGAAGTACTTCTCATATGCGATTAAATCCAATTTTATACGAAAACGAGTATATATGACAACGGTGACCACACTTAAAATTGAGCCTATGTAGACAGCATATAAAAAAGTTAAATCATTTAACTTTATTTTGCGGCCATCTTCTAAATAAGCTGTAGCTCTTTCTGGTGCAATAAAATCGATGATGTACATACAAAAGACAAAAAACATAATGTAAAACATCAATCCAATGAGCAATTTGTAAAGCATGCCTGGAATGACTTTTGCCTTTGTAAACAATAATAAGGCAGTTAGTCCTGAAAAGGCAATAAAGTAAATCTGCGGTTTTGATTTTATTACAGATTGCAGATGCAAAGTGCAAAAAATTCCTACAACTGTAAGAAGTATGAATATTATTTTTCGTTTCATGGACATCATTAGGTATTGGTGCTATAACGAGTTTTTGACTTCCTGGAATTTGTTATTAAATAGATCCCCATTAAAATATTAATCAAGACAATTATTGTGACTCCAATTGGATTATTTACAGAAATATTATTATCCAGGGTAATAATTAAGATCATTACAGGATGAAGTAGAAATAGTAAACTAAACAGGTAGTACCACCTCCATGCAATCATGACGTTTCTCTTTTGAAGAGTTTCATTCTCATTTGCATCGATTAATTCATTGTTCATATTTACATTAATCTGATAGCTCTTTTTCAATAATAGTATAAAGTTGAATCTTAATGCGGGAAAACTCAGCATTAGAATTAAAAAAACATATAATGTATGAATGACAGGCAAACTAAAAATATTGTTAATTATGTATGCAAAACCGAATCGAGACAATGTGTCATATACAGTCAAAAGTGATAATAAAGATATAATTAGGGTCAATGTTAATGCTAAGGTTTGAGAGTTCTTGTTCATTTCTTATAACGGTTTAGGGCTTTTCGTTCGGGCGGGTTTCGAAGCACAAAGCTTCAATATATTACCAAAGTTTAATAGAGGTACAAAGTTCCAAGTTTACACGACAGTCCGCCTGACGCAAAACCCTTGTTAGCACGAGTGGTTCGTTTGTTTCGGTCTGTTGTTGTCATTTTCCGTGAGTTATTCTAATTATTTTACAATCTCTTGAGTCAATGATTATTAAAAATGTCCCTCCTAAATATTCTTTTGGAAGTGTTCCACCAATTACCCAATAATTGTCAATGAAGTAAATTTCATATGGTCGCTGTTTTGTAATGTTGTCTTTGCCGTAAATGCTGAAAAGAATTGGTTCTGCTACGTTTATTGCAGTCAAACTATCTTTAATAATTGAAGTCTTGTTATCAATTACATTGTGTTGGGATTTGCCGGTAAGTGCCGATTTAAGTTCTTGTTCAGCGTATGATTTTCCAAGTATAGTTCTGTCATTTTTTTTCTGTCCACACGCATTTAATGTGAAAGTCAAAAGTGTCAAAAAGTAAATTGCTTTAATGTTTGTCATTTATCTGTTGTTATGTCTTCTTACCATTGGTGCTAAAGTTTTTTTTGGCTTTGCGAAATAGCGAAATTTTAGCACAAAACGACACCTCGAAGTTTAATTATTTTTAATATACAAAGTCGTTTCTTCGAAGCAGGATCTTTGAATGGTGCATGAGCCTCTGTTAGCACTAGTTTTTCTTTTTATGGACTTTCAATAATCCATTTTCATATAATCCACCAGCGTCAATTCGAGTAATATCTTCTATTGCAAACATTATTCTCCCTCGGTCTAAAGAACTGCGTGACCCAAATTCTTTAATAACAATGGATTCTGCATCCATTTCTTCAATTTCACCAATAATGCACATTCCATTATCAATATTTTGGATATTTATATTAACATGTTTGAATACTTTGCTAATCGACTTTAGAATTACTTCAAGGGAATCAAGCTTAATTGACTCGATGTTCTTTTCTTGATCGTGTTTATTGATGATTTTGTGAGCACTATTTATATCATTATTTGCCCATTTGATTCTTGTGATGTCTTCTCTTTTAAAAACAATGATTCCATTGAATAACCCATCATCATTATAATGTTCTAGTAGAAGAAAATCATCATTAAATTGTCGAATGAAACCATAAAATGATTCGTTAAACAAATCAGTAAAAATGTCTACAAATGATTTTTCCGTTTGTAATTTCTTAAGGTATTTAGATGCTATATTCATAATGTGGTCAATTAGTGCTAACGTTTTTGGGCTTTGTGAAGCAGCACGTAAGTAAACCCCTTCTTTTGGGTAGGTGCTACTAGCTTCATTCTTCCTTTAACGTCGTTCCTACTATTTTTAATGTTTGCGAAAGTTCGACAAATGAAGGCAAAAGCTCTTTTAGTTCGGCCTTGTCCTTGGTTGATAATACGGCCGTTACAATTGTCGATTTACATTCAATGATCAACATAACTTCTTTTCTACCATTGGGATAATCGTAAGTAATGGTCAAATAGTTACCAGTTAAACAGTCATTCGATTTAATATTTTCAAATTTTTGATTTAAGGTGTCAATTTTCACACCTTTAAATGTTTCTGATGTGTAGTCATTGTTTCCTTTCACCCAAGCGCTCAAATTGGGTTTGCCATTATAATCAATCCCATAAACGTATATGTATGTTTCATTACTTACACGCTTTGTGTTAGGTTTGATAAAAAATGGCAATTGGTCATTTTCTGCTTGAAGCCAATTTTTAGGTATGTCGACAAAAATTGTATGTTTTTGTCCAACTACCATTTTAGATTGTCCAAATGATTGTCCAACAAATAGAATGATTAAAATGAATGCTGATAGATATTTCTTCATTTTGTCAATATTTTGTTATTAAAGCTTGTAAATCGATTACTTATTCCCCTCATGAATTCATTGAAGCTTAAAATGCTTTTGTATTCTTTACCCACGAATGTTTGATAAAAATAGAAAAAGATTTCATCAATCATGGAATAGAGAACGCAGTTGTTGTAAATACTGGGTATTGAAGAGGAGGGGAGTCTTCAGCTGTTTGAAGCTTGGTATTGGTTTGGAGTATTTGAAACGGCAAAATCCCAGTTAGGACGATTTTCAAATCAATCTTCGGTGATTAAAATTTTGGATGTATAGGAAACGTTTTTTTGGATAAGTTGAAGAAAGTAAAATCCCTGTGAAAAGTTGTCTCTTGAAAAAGTAAATGATTGTCCTGAAATATTGTTTAGCTCTTTTATTTTTTGCCCACAGGAATTATAAACAAATAATGTCGCGTTCTCCAGATGATCATTTATTTGAATAGTAGTCTGCTGATTAAAAGGATTTGGAAATACAGAAATGTCGTTTGTGGGAGTTTCATTCTCTGTAATACCAGCGTACGGATTGACGCAAAGAGGACAGCCTGCATCCATTTGATATTTCCACAAGTCTCCAAAAAATTGTTGGGTATTGTGTTTAGCGCCACCAAAAAACCATAGGTTACCATCCAAATCTTTGAATGGTAAAGCACCTGTTCTAGCTGATGGCTTATTCAGGGGACTTGAATTTCCAATTGTTCCATAAATCGATGGGCTATTAAAAGTGGTGTCGTTACCTGCTCGAATCCATTTGAAAGCTTGCGTGTCAAAATAGATTAGATCGTTTAAACCATCACACCCTGAGTTGTCACATCCATAACCACCCATTAACCATAAATTATCGCAATGATCAATCCAACACGCTCTTGCTTCACCTCTCCTGTAAGGAACAAGCGTTTTGTCATAATCGCAGAGCGCATTTCCATAATCGGGTATTGAATTATTGATGATTGTGTCTCCCGAAATCCATGTCCACATGTTTGTGTTTATTTGGTATTTAAACAGAGTTGTGTAATAAAGATCTAGACCAGAGTATAACAACCAGAGATTGTCATTTGAGTCCATCCACCTTGTAAAGGAAAAAAAGGTGTTTCCAGGTGAATTATTCATGTTAGGGATTCCTTTCTGTCCAAAACTAGGAACGCCTGTTGTATCTCCTTTCATCCAAATCCAATTATTTGTTGAAATTTTATATTTCCATAAACATCCTTTTAAATCTAAAAGCCATAAATTATTCTGATTGTCCGTCCAAGTTAAATTAGATTCTTTTGAAGATGGAGGTTTATTTGAAGAGGATTCTACGCCTTTAATACCGTAGTTTGCTACTCCATTTGGAACAGGGTCTCCATTCATCCAAGTCCACTTATTTGTGGAGATTTCATACTTCCATAAATCATTGTAAGCTTCTCCAATTCCAAAGGCAAAATAACTGATCCCACCAAATAGCCATAAATCTCCATTGTTATCCCTCCAAGTTTGAGAAGTCACTCTTGCACCTGGTGAGTTTGCTGAATCCGGAATGCCTTGCTGTCCATATTTAGGCTTTTTATTAAATACATTGCCTGATCCTTTTATCCAAGTCCACATGTTTGTTGTGACATTATACTTCCATAAGTTATCACCCCAACCAGTAACGCTTTCTCCTCCGTAAAGCCAAAAATTACCGAGGTTATCCGTCCATTCGGCACCCTCATAAATACCGGGAGGTTTGTTTGTTGGACTCGGGACGCCCATTGTCCCATAGTTTCCACTGTAATTCAATGAACTATCACCATGAACCCATGTCCATTCTCCTGGATTTTGAGCAATCGTGTTCATCGAGAGCAGATTAAAACAAGCGAATAAAGTCCATTTTGAAATGGTTCTATGAGGTAAATTTTTAATACCAAATAATTCGACTTTCATATAATTAAAAATAATTTCACCTTATTAGCTTGTGTACGCAATGAACCTTCGAGTCCAAATGGACTGTTTCGGTTTATGGCTTATGTACGAATATATCAATTTTTTCTGCGGGTCCTCGAATAGAGAACGCAGTTGGTGTGAATACTGGGTGTTGAAGAGGAGGGGAGTTTCTATTTTTTTTTAGTTCATTTTTTATACCCCACCTTTTCTCTTGGCGCTGGATTGATTTTTGCCTGATCTTTTTGCAGTAAATATGTGAGCACTTGATCGATGTCCTTGAATTTTTGCTGGTGTTGTTTTTCAAGCGCTGTTAACTTCTCGGAAGCTGGGGAATCGTTTGTTTGTCAAGCATCTCCACATCATGGTATCACAATTTGTGATACCAAGTTTTTCATTTCTTTCTCTGCGAATACCTTCTGCTATTTTTTATACCCCACTTGTTTTCTTTGATTCTGCTGCGTGCTTTGTTTGTCTTTTTGTATAAAGTAATTTAACACTTGTTCAATGCCATCAAAGCGCTGTCCGTGTTTATGTTCCAACTCTTCTAATCGCTCCGCTAGTTCATGATAGGTGAGACTCCATTGACGCATCATCACAAATGCACGCATGATGGAAATGTTGATTTGAATGGCCAATTTACTTTTGAGCACACTTGATAGCATGGCTATTCCTTGTTCTGTGAAAGCGAATGTTCCATGTCTGGTACCTCCCCAACTTGACATCACAATTTGTGATGTCAAGTTTTTCATTTCCTCTTCTGTCAGTTCAAACATAAAATCTTCCGGAAATCGATCGATGTTTCTACGCACGGCTTGTTTTAATACACGCGTTTCGACTTCATACATTTTCGCCAATTCATAATCAAGAATGACGCGTTTTCCCCTGATTTCGCGAATGCTGTTTTTGATTGTTGTTAGTTCCATCATTTATTTTTTATATCCCACTTTTTCTCTTGGCGCTGGTTTGATTTTAGTTTGATCTTTTTGCAGTAAATACGCGAGCACTTGATCGATGTCCTTGAATTTTTGCTGGTGTTGTTTTTCAAGCGCTGTTAACTTCTCGGAAAGTTCCTGGTGCGTGAATGCCCATTGTCTAATCATGACGAAGGCGCGCATGATTTGAATGCTTGCTTGAATTGCTCGTTGAGAATTTAATACAGCACTGAGCATCGCAACCCCTTGTTCTGTGAAGGTGAAAGGTAAATACTTGGGGTGATTCCCTTTTCCTCCTTCTAAGGTCACAGATTGTGACCTTAGAGTTATCCATTCTTCTTTCGTCAATTGAAACATAAAGTCTTCTGGAAAACGGTCGATGTTTCTTCGAACTGCTTGCTTCAATGCTTTTGTCTCCACTTCATATAGTTTTGCCAAATCCATGTCTAACATGACATTCTTTCCCCTGATTTCGTGAATGCTGTTTTTGATTGTTGTTAGTTCCATCTTTCTTTTTTTTCTATTGAATTTAGTGAAAAATATCAATGTGATTAAAATATAATCAAAATAAAAGATGAATTTCTAATCATTTTAGTAACTTTGTTGGACCAACGATAGCACGCATTTACTTTAATCTTTTTGATCATGTCCGTATTGCGTTCGATTGTTCACATGGACCTAGACACGTTTTTTGTCTCCTGTGAACGTTTATTAGATAGTCGTTTAGTTGGAAAACCCATTTTGATTGGCGGGACAAGTGACCGAGGAGTGGTTGCTTCCTGTAGTTATGAGGCACGACAGTTTGGAATTCATTCCGCCATGCCCATGAAAATGGCGAGGGAAAGATGTCCGGAAGCCATTGTCATTAAGGGGAATACACAAACGTATAGTGGATACTCCCGCGCTGTGACTGAAATCATTCGCGAGGCTGTTCCCGTGTATGAGAAAATGTCCATCGATGAATTCTACATTGATTTCACGGGAATGGACCGCTTCTTCGGTACCTTTAAGTATGCGGGAGAACTGCGTCAGCGTATCCTCAAGGAAACGGGATTGCCCATCTCCTTTGGCTTGTCGCAGAATAAAACAGTGTCCAAAATTGCCACCGGTGAAGCAAAACCGAACAATCAAATTCACGTCGACTACGGGACGGAACGCGATTTTTTGGCACCCTTGTCCGTGAAGAAAATTCCGATGGTGGGAACCAAGACCTATCAAACCTTGTGTAATCTTGGCGTGCGGAAAATCAAAACAGTGCAGGAAATGCCGATGGAGATGATGGAAGGTGCGCTGGGAATGAATGGCGTGAGTATCTGGAAAAAAGCACAGGGAATCGACCATTCCGCCGTGGAACAATACAACGAGCGGAAGTCCATCTCCACCGAACGCACCTTCGATCAAGATACGATTGATGTCGTGAAGTTGAATGGAATCCTCGCTGCCATGGCGGAGAATTTAGCCTTTCAGTTGCGTAGAGGAATGAAGCTGACGGGCTGTGTGACGGTCAAAATTCGCTATTCGGACTTTCAAACGCAGACACTCCAAAAGCAAATTGCTTACACCGCAGCAGATCATGAGTTACTGCCGGTCGTTACGGAATTGTTTAAGCGCATTTACAACCGAAGACTACTGGTTCGACTCATTGGCATTCGCTTTAGTTCCTTGGTTTCTGGACATCACCAGTTGAACTTGTTTGATAACGACGCGCATTTTGCTTCGCTGTACAAAGCGCTGGATCAGATTCGCGTGCGCTACGGTGATCGCGCCGTGATTCGGGCCATTGGTATGGAGGCGCGTACAATCGGACACCATAATCCATTTAATGGGGAACCGCCGATGTTGCTCGCAAATCGACGTGTGTAAGCAATCTCTTTTATGAAAACGAAGTCTCATTTTAGTTTGAAGTATGGCATTCATTCTCCGGAAGCCATTGTCCAGTGGGCAGCGGATAGCGGCTATCCCTATGTTTTCTTGGCGGACATCAATTCGACAGGAGCTGTACTTGCTTTTGTGCGAGAAGCACAACGGAAAGGAATCCTTCCAGTGGTGGGTGTGGAGCTGCGCAATGAACGCGAGAAAATCGCGACAGTGATTGCGCGAAACAATCATGGACTGAATGAATTGAATGTGTTTTTAAGTCAGTTTATTCACCGAAAAATCCCTTTTCCAACGGTCTTGCCGCACTTTTCAAGTTGCTATGTGTGTTATCCGATTGAGCAGTATCCAACGAAACTAAAAGAACACGAATACATTGAAATACAGCTATCTGAATTAGTTTACTTAAACATAAAATACAAGAAGGTCCCGAGGGGAAAGTTGCTCGCGCTGCAATCAATGGTCTTTCAATCGAAGGCGGATTTTAACGCACACCGTTTGCTTCGAGCCATTGACCACAATTGCTTGCTGTCGAAGTTGGCGAAAGAAGACCAGGCGGATGAGAACGAACGGTTTATCTCCTACCAAGAATGGAAAGAAGCTCCGATTGCTGCCGGCGTTTCCGAATACCCAGAAATCATTGAGCGTACGGAAGCTTTGTTTCATCGTTGCCGCGTGAATTTTGAGTTCGGTGATGATGCCAAGCCTCAAAATCCAACGACATACACCGGAACCATTGACGGAGATCGCAACTTGCTCAAAGAGCTCTGTGCAGAAGGACTCGATTACCGCTACAAAGTCGTAACGGATGAAATCATTGAGCGCATCGAGATGGAGATTGAAGTCATCGCGGAGAAGCATTACCTGTCTTATTTTCTCATCACGTGGGACTTTACTTCGTATGCGCGCTCAAAGGGCTATTTCTATGTTGGACGTGGAAGTGGGGCGAATAGCATTGTCGCCTATTTGCTGCGCATTACGGACGTTGATCCACTCGAATTGGACCTTTATTTTGAGCGTTTCATTAACCTGTACCGCAAGAATCCACCGGATTTTGACATTGACTTCTCGTGGAAGGACCGCGATGATATTGTGCGCTATTTGTTTGAACGTTATCCACATACGGCGTGGCTATGTACGTATAATACCTTCCAGTACCGCGCGACGATTCGGGAATTGGGAAAGGTCTTTGGTTTGCCAAAATCTGAAATCGATTTATTGAGCAGTGGGAAGTTTCAATTTGACAAGTTGGACCAATTCTCGCGCTTGGTTTTGCGTTACAGCAAGTATATCCAAGGATTGCCTTCGCATTTGAGTGTGCATTCGGGAGGAATTGTGATTAGCGAGCGTCCAATGACTTGGTATTCCGCGACTTTTTTACCGCCAAAAGGGTATCCAACGACACAGTTTTCGATGATGGAAGCAGAGGACGTTGGCTTGTACAAGTTCGATATTTTGAGTCAGCGTGGACTTGGGAAAATTCACGATTGCCTGGAGGTGATTGCGTACAATCGTCCTGAAGAACCACCGCACGACATTCACGATGTGGCGCATTTTAAGCAGGATGAAAAAGTCCGTCAGTTGTTGTTGGCTGGAAAAGCGCTTGGTTGTTTTTACGTAGAATCGCCAGCCATGCGGATGTTGATGTCCAAATTAAAAGTCGAAACGTACCTTGAATTGGTGGCTGCGAGCTCGATTATACGTCCGGGAGTCGCTCAGTCGGGGATGATGCGGGAGTACATTTTGCGTCACCGAAATCCAGAACGTCGGAAAGAAGCGCATCCGGTTTTGTTAGAGATTATGCCAGAAACGTATGGGGTGATGGTGTATCAGGAAGATGTCATCAAGGTCGCGCATCACTTTGCAGGACTCAGTTTAGCAGAGGCGGATGTCCTGCGGAGGGGAATGTCCGGTAAATTTCGTTCGCGGGAGGAATTTCTGCGTGTTCAGGAACAGTTTGTTGGCAATTGCACAAAAAAAGGATACGATCAGAAATTGACGATGGATGTCTGGCGTCAGATTGAGAGTTTTGCGGGTTATGCCTTTTCGAAGGGACATTCCGCTTCGTATGCGGTGGAAAGTTACCAAAGTTTGTACTTGAAGGCGCATTATCCATTGGAATACATGACGGCGACGATCAATAATTTCGGGGGCTATTACCGAACAGAAATCTATGTGCACGAAGCTCGGCGTTTTGGAGCGGAGATTGAGGCTCCGTCCGTGAATCATGGTTCGTATGAGTGTGTGCTGTCGGGGAATACGTTAATTCTTGGATTCAATTTGGTTGCAGGAATTGAAGCGTCATTGGTCTTGAAGATTTTTGAGGAACGCGATCGTGCGGGGGAATTCCGTGACTTTGAAGATTTTGTCCGTCGTGTACATGTTCCATTGGAGCAAACATCGCTGTTGATTCGCATTGGAGCGCTGCGTGATTTTCCAGAGAAGCGTAAGGAATTGTTGTGGAAAGCACATTTTCACCACCACAAAAATCCACAACGGGACCGAAGCATTGAATTGTTTGAGGTTCGTTCGCGTCATTTTGAGCTACCAGACTTGGAAGAGCAGGAGGAAGAGGCGTCCTTTGAGCAAATGGAATTGATGGGATTTCCCCTATGTAATCCTTTTCGCTTGCTTCAATCAGTGCTCCCGGAGAAACATGTTAAGGCAGTTGAAATGGAATCCTTACTGGGAATGACCGTCGAATTATTTGGGTATTTGGTGGCCATCAAACAATCCAAGACAGCAAAAGGAGCATTGATGAATTTCGGAACCTTTATCGATGTGAACGGAGACACGATTGATACCGTTCATTTTCCGGAGAGCGTGCGGCGTTTTCCCTTTCACGGAAAAGGAATTTATCACTTGCGGGGAATTGTCACGGAGGAGTTTTCTTACTACTGTTTACAAGTAGGGTGGATGCAAAAATTGCCCTTTCAGCAAGATGTGCGGTATATGGAATTGTCGTGAGAAATCTTAACTTCGTAAAAAAAAAAACATCATGAAAGGCAACATTTACCCATGTTTTTGGTTTGACGGAAAGGCCAAGGAAGCCGCAGAATTGTACTGTTCCTTGTTTCCCAATTCAAAGATTACGTCCGATTCCGGATTAACCGTATTTTTTGAATTAAATGGACAAACGTTCATGGGATTGAATGGTGGGCCGATGTTTAAGCCAACCGAAGCTGTTTCCTACACAATCAACTGTGAAAGTCAAGAAGAAATCGACCATTACTGGAATGGATTAACGGCGAACGGGGGAGAAGAAGGTCATTGTGGTTGGTGCAAAGATCCGTACGGATTTTCGTGGCAAGTTATTCCAGCCGATTTAGGAAAATGGATGTCACATCCGACCAATGGACAAAAAATCACCGAAGCATTCTTGAAAATGTCAAAGTTTGACTGTCAAATGCTCGAAGATATTTACAACTCCTGATGTTGCGCATTTTTCTACCGATTGTCATCGGTTTCATCGTTTGGATCATCGTTCTTTGGCAAGTATTGTTGAAGAAAAAGAAAATCGACATGAAGTCCCTGTTGCTGGTTAGTGCACTATTTGCGGCGATTTGGATCGTGATTTATTGGGTTTTATTTCGTTGATTTATTTTTCGTAGGAATGAACTCTCTAGCACATTAGCACATTAGCAGATTAGCACATTAAAACATTAGCACATTAAAACATTAGCACATTAAGCTTACTTCAACTTTAAATCCAACAAATAAACAAAACTAGAAATCGCCGCAGCGCCTAATTCTAACTCGCGTTTGTTGACACTTTCAAAAACGTCACTCGGTGCATGGTGGTAATCAAAATACCGTTGGGAATCCGGTACAAATCCGAACAAGGGAATTCCTGGATAGTGTTCCTTTAACGGACCTATATCGACACCGCCGTATCCTTTTTCAAAAACGTGTAAGTCGTAGTTTTTGTAGTTTGGGGCAAAGGTTTGAAGAAAGGCAACTTGCGCATCGGAACCATCAACACCAAATCCACGTGGAACGAATCCACCGCGATCGGACTCCAATGCCGCAATGTGTTTTTCACCTGCTGATTTGACGATGGAAGCATAAGATTTTCCACCCATGTTTCCATTTTCTTCGTTCATGAAAAATACGACTCTCAAGGTGTGTTTCGGTTTGTAATTGAGCACCTTCAAAATGCGTAATGCCTCCAAACAATGAACGACGCCAGCGCCGTCGTCGTGTGCGCCTTCTCCCGCATCCCATGAGTCTAAATGTCCACCAAAAACTATGATTTCCTCCGGTTTCTCGCTTCCACGTATTTCAGCAATAACATTATACGAAGTCGCGTCTGGAAATACACGGCAGTCCATCTCAAAAATAAACCGAACGGATCCTTTTGCTAGTGCGGCAGACAATGCGCTTGCATCCGCGGTTGCTAATGCTCCTGCTGGAATGCGTTCAACTGAATCTTCGTAATGCATGGACCCAGTGTGTGGATGAACATCCTCTGGAAGTCCAAGGGAGCGAATAATCACCGCTTTGGCACCGAGTTTCCCTGCTTCCACAGCTCCATTTCCACGGATCGCATAACAGGCTCCGTACGCTTTGAATGTTTGAATTTGTGTCGCATCCATCGCTTGATTTAAAAAGACAATTTTGCCTTTAATCTTGGATGCTTTTGCTTTTTTCAGTTCGTCAATGGTTTTGAATTCAATGACTTCACCTTCCATCGTACCATTTGTTCCAATGGATCCTCCTAAAGCAAGCAAGTGAACTTTGGTAAGTTGTCCGTCTGATGTTCGAAACCACGCGCTTTCCTTTGTTCCTCTTTCCCAATGTGGGACTTTAATTTCCTGAAGGTAGACACGGTCGAATCCGTAGGTATTCATCTTTGCTTGACTCCATTCGACGGCCATTTGTGCTTCCGTTGACCCGCTTAATCTTGGTCCAATGTTTTTGCATAACTGACGAAGGTTTTCGTATGATTCACCACGAAGCAAAGCCTCATCATAAATAGAACGTATCATCAACGAATCTTGTCCAAATAGGACAGTAGTCAACGAAAGAATGCAAACGGAAAGTAAGTGTTTCATCAGTGAATTTTGCCATAAAAATAACCAAAATCCACGGGAATCATTTGTAGAGTTAAAATCTAGTACTTTCCGTGGCTCTGACAGGCGAGATTCTTTGTATCTTTGCTCACAAAAAATACGAAGAATGGCTTTAAAATGTGGAATTGTCGGCTTGCCGAATGTTGGAAAATCAACTTTATTTAACTGTTTATCAAATGCAAAGGCGCAATCGGCGAATTTCCCTTTTTGTACCATTGAACCAAATGTGGGAACGACATCTGTTCCAGATCCACGTTTGCAGAAATTAGAAGCATTGGTAAATCCAGAGCGTGTTTTGCCAACGACCATGGAGATTGTTGACATTGCAGGATTGGTGAAAGGCGCATCGAAAGGTGAAGGACTTGGAAATCAATTCTTGGCAAATATCCGCGAAACAGATGCGATTCTTCACGTACTTCGTTGTTTTGATGACGGAAACATTATCCACGTAGATGGAAGTGTGAACCCAATTCGCGATAAAGAAATCATTGACATCGAGTTGCAATTAAAAGACTTGGACTCTGTGGAGAAAAAGATCCAAAGTTTGTCCCGTGTGATCAAGTCTGGAGATAAAGATGCTGTCAAAGAGAATGAATTGGCACATAAAATCAAAGAAGGATTAGAGCAAGGACGTTCGATCCGTGGTTTAGATTTCACACAAGATGAATTCGATATCATTCATAAATTTAATTTAATCACTTCGAAACCAGTGATGTACGTATGTAACGTGGATGAAGATTCTGTAAAAACAGGAAATGCACACGTGGAAGCAGTTCGAGCAGCAGTGGCGAGTGAAAATGCAGAAGTGATGATCATCGGAGCAAAAATCGAAGCAGATATCACTGAATTAGAGACATACGACGAGCGACAAATGTTCCTCGATGAACTTGGTTTAGAAGAACCAGGAGTGAATCGTTTGATTCGTCAAGCATATCATTTATTGAACTTACAGACTTATTTTACTGCAGGAGTGAAAGAAGTGCGTGCTTGGACCATCCGCAAAGGAATGACCGCTCCACAAGCAGCAGGTGTAATTCACAGTGATTTCGAAAAAGGATTCATCCGCGCAGAAGTGATGAAATACAACGATTTTATTACGTACGGATCAGAAAGCGCTGTCAAAGAAGCTGGAAAATTCAAAGTAGAAGGAAAAGAATACGTAGTAGAAGATGGAGATGTGATGCATTTCCGTTTCAACGTTTAATACAAATAGAACATGATAGCAGCAAATAATCCAAGTTTACGTTCATGGATTTCGGTTCCGGAAGGATCTGATTTCCCGATTCAAAACCTTCCGTTTGGAGTATTTACGACAAGTGGATCCACAGCGCGTGTGGGGACACGCATTGGCGATACCGTGATTGATTTATCCATTCTTGCAGCATCCGGTCAACTGGAAGTTGCTGGATTTACCGCGGTAGATTTCTCACAGGAATTTTTGAATCCAATGATGAAAAAAGGAAAAGAGGCCACACGTCGTTTGCGTCAGGCTCTATCAGATCTTTTTACAACGGAGAATCAAGCTGCAGCTACCAATGAATCGATTCAAAAAGCATTGTTTGCGGTGAATGACGTGAACATGTGTATGCCGGTTCAAATTGGTGACTACACGGACTTTTATTCAAGCAAAGAACACGCAACAAACGTTGGAATCATGTTTCGTGATCCAGCAAACGCTTTGTTGCCAAACTGGTTATGGATTCCTGTTGGATACCACGGACGTTCGTCTTCCGTGATTATTTCGGGACAAGATATTCATCGTCCAAAAGGACAAATCAAACCGGATGATAACGAGCCGCCGATTTTTGCCGCTTCTCGTCAAGTGGATTTCGAATTAGAAATGGGATTCATTACCTACGATGGTAAACCTTTAGGTGATTCTATTTCAACGACTGAAGCAGAGGACTTTATTTTCGGAATGTGCTTGTTTAATGATTGGTCAGCACGTGATATTCAAAAATGGGAATATGTTCCACTTGGACCATTCCTAGCGAAAAACTTTGCTTCGTCTATTTCCTGTTGGATTGTTACCTTGGATGCCTTGCAACCGTTTGCAGTGGAATCACCAGAACAAGATCCAGCTGTCCTTTCTTACCTCGCGTTTGAAGGAAAAAAATCATACGATATTCAATTAGAAGTTGGATTGACTCCGGAAAATGCAACGGAAAAAATCATTTCTAACTCGAATTTCAAATACATGTACTGGAACATGTCCCAACAATTAGCACATCATACGGTGAACGGATGTAATGTGCGTTGTGGAGATTTAATGGGGTCAGGAACCATTTCTGGATCCACGCCTGATTCCTTCGGTTCTATGTTGGAACTAGCTTGGAAAGGAACGAAACCACTCGCAATGAATGATGGTACCGAAAGACGATTCATTCAGGATGGCGACACCGTTACAATGAGAGGTTTCTGTCAGAATGCTGAAGTTCGAATCGGATTCGGCGAAGTAAAAGCGAAAATTTTACCTGCGAAATAAATGCAAGACTACGACTCTTCAACGATTGACCTAGAACTCGAACGCATCGAAATATTGAATGCGTTCAAAGGCTTGTTACGAGCTATGAAGGACAGAAGTCGCGAGGAGACAAAAATGGTGCGTAAAGCATTCGATATTGCACTCGAAGCGCACAAGGACATGCGTCGCAAATCTGGCGAACCATACATTTACCATCCGATTGCGGTTGCGCGCATCTGTGCAGAGGAAATGGGACTAGAGCCCATCGCTGTTGCCTGTGCATTATTACACGATACGGTCGAGGATACGTACATCACCTTACAAGACATTGAAGATATTTTCGGTTCCAAAGTAAGGGCAATTATTGATGGTCTCACGAAGATTCCGGAAGTTTTCGACGAGAATACCTCCATTCAAGCGGAGAATTTCCGTAAAATGATTCTCACCATTTCCGATGATTTTCGCGTCGTGCTCATCAAACTAGCGGATCGACTGCACAACATGCGTACGTTGTCGAGCATGAAAGTCGAAAAGCAATTAAAAATTGCATCAGAAACACGCTTTCTGTATGCTCCTTTGGCTCATCGATTGGGATTGTATCCCATCAAAACAGAATTGGAAGATCTTTCCATGAAGTACTGTGAACCCGAGGTTTTTAAGGAGATTGACTCCAAATTGAAAAGCACACAGGACGTACGAAATCGATTTATTCGTCGTTTCGTTGCGCCCATCAAAGAAGAACTAGAAAACCAAGGATACCATTTCGATATCAAAGCACGTCCAAAGTCGATTTTTTCGATTTGGCGCAAAATGCAATCGAAAAACGTTCCCTTCGAAGAAGTCTTTGACTTGTTTGCCTTGCGCATCATTGTCGATACGCCCTACGAATTGGAAAAGGCGGACTGTTGGCGTATTTATAGTGTCGTAACAGACTTTTATCAGCCGAGTCCTGATCGTTTGCGCGACTGGATTTCTACGCCTCGTGCAAATGGATACGAATCCTTGCATACGACTGTCATGTCTCCACAGGGACGTTGGGTAGAGGTGCAAATTCGTTCTAAGCGAATGGATGATATCGCTGAACATGGATTAGCTGCACATTACAAGTACAAAGAATCAAAAACGGACGAAAACAAATTCGATCGATGGATTGCAGAAATTCGCGATTTATTGGATAGTCCAGACATGAATGCATTGGACTTCGTCAATGACTTCAAACTGAACTTGTTCAATGATGAAATCTACGTGTTTACTCCAAAAGGAGAATTGCGCGTATTGCCAATTGGCTCCACAATTTTAGATTTTGCTTACGATATCCACACAGAAATTGGGGGTCGTTGCATTGGCGCAAAGGTCAATAACCGATTGATGCCTTTAAGTTATCAGTTATTAAACGGAGATCAATTGGAGATTTTAACCTCCAAAAAACAAAAACCGAACGATGAATGGTTGAAATTCGTCGTGACGGCACGTGCGAAGCAAAAGATTAAATCTTCACTAAACGAGGAGCGAAAACAAATTGCTTCTGACGGAAAGGAAATTTTAGAGCGCAAATTCAAGCAGTTTAATGTGCGCATGAATCCAGAAAACATTCAATATTTAACGAACCATTTTCATGTTTCGACCATCAGTGAGTTGTATTTCCGAATTGCAAAAGGCAAAGTTGATTTGTCCAAACTACGTGAATTAGAAGTTGTTGGAGGAATGTTGCAATCGCAGCGTAAAATTCAATCGAAAAAAATAAATAGTGGTTCGGAAGAAGGAACGTTTGAAGGAATCAACACCGATAAAGATACCATCATCATTGGGGAGGACTTCAAAGGCTTTGATTATCAGTTAGCTCGTTGTTGTAATCCGATTCCTGGAGATAAGATTTTTGGTTTCATCACGATTAGTAGTGGAATTAAAATTCACCGATACAATTGTCCAAATGCCGTTCACTTAATGTCGAAACTGGCCTACCGTTGCCTCAAAGCGAAGTGGGAAGGCGAGCAGTTGGTTGAACGCATTGCAGCGATTCGAATTGTTGGAATTGATCAATTGGGTATGGTAAACAGATTAACAGAAATCATTTCCAAGCAAAATCACGTGAACATGAAAAGTATTTCATTTGAAACGAACGATGGTGTTTTCGAAGGAAGGATCAAAGTACTAGTTTACGATACAGCCCAATTGGAACAGTTAACACGTAAATTCGAAGAAGTGGAAGGTGTTCAGCGTGTAACTCGTTGGGATTCCGCAGAAGGAGAAGAAATTCAATAATCTTTGCGAAGCGAGTAGGGGTCTTTCGGTTTCAAAAGTGGATTCCACGAAAATCCCTTGATGAATTGTTCTTCTGGCTTGATTTGATTCATTGGATAAAAAATCCCATCTGGTTTATCGTAATAGGTAATGGATTTCACTTCTCCACTGTCTAGTTCCACCAATAAATCGGAAGCAAACAAACGGTTCATTCCTTTTCTAATTTTCACTAAACTCGTATCTGTTTTCTTTTCCTCTTCCGGATAGAAGATGGTCCACGCATTACCTTTGGCATCCGCTTTAACGAGTTCATTATTGACAAAATAGGCTGTCATTGTTCTACCAGCGAGCTGATTGTAGTATTTTCCGGAATCTATTTCCATCACAGCACTGGCCTGATCGATGATTTCTATTTGCTTCAAAGAACTATCTTGCATGGATATTTTCATGGTAAGTCCTTTCAATTCAGCATTCTGGGACCAAATAATGGGTTTACTTCGAAGAAACAATTCTTCTGTTTTGGGATCGTAACGTGCGGTATCACAGATGCCTTGCATTCCTTGATTGTACATACGAACATTTCGATGTGCGATGGTTTCGGTTGTTCGATTTAAAGAATCCTTGTGCATGATTAAACTATCCGCATGCAAGTACAAGGTATCGCCGTCGTAAACTTTAAAGGCAAGCGTATTTCCGGTTAAATAGGCAATGTGAAGGCTATTACTCGACTTTGCTTTGTTTCCCATGAATACCAAATTCTGGGTGAAATCTTTGTAAAACACATTTCCTCTTCCTTCGTAATTGTTGAGTTTCGTGTTTAAAAACAAGGTATCTCCTTTGATAATGCTGGTCTTTTGGATTACTTCCGCTTGTTTGTACAAAACACCTTCTTCGGTCTGTACGTGAAACCATCCTTTTCGACAGTGAATCGTAATGCTGTCGTTTTGCATGGTCGATGGACCATAGAAATAGAGTTTCTGTTGTTCGTAGGCAAATTGCAAGGTGTCAGTGGTGACTTTTAAGTCATTTTTCAGGTATTTTACGTCTCCACTAAAAAAGAAACTTCCGTTGTTCGGGTAGAAATATCCGAGTGTACTTGTGATGCGTTCGTTCGAAACAATGGATTCAATGCGTCCTTTGTTTCGGTAGATGGCCCTTCCTCGTTTCGCGTCGTAATCAAGTGAGTCAGAACTCAATTTGTATTCCTGATCACGAACTTTGACATCTCCCCAAAGTTTTGCGTATTTGTTGGCTTCGTCGTAATACAGCGAATCACAGTAAAGATTGACATCGCCTTTACGGATGTGCACGTTGCCGTATGCTCGGACAATTTTTGCTTTATCCTGGTAGTCAGCGGAATCACAGTACATCGTGTTGCCATGGTAAGCAAAGCTCACGCTTCCAACAAGTCTGTGTTTTCCAGTGGTTTTGTTGTAATAGATTTTTTCAGAACCGGGAAGTAATTCCAGTGTTTTTTTTTGCGCACATACCTTTCCACCCAAAAAAAATGCGCTCAAGAAGAGCGCAATTTGTATGAATGGTTTCATGTTCATTTTAGTGATTAGCTAAAGTTTGTTTTCTGTCAGGCCCAACAGATACAACGTTGATTGGCACGTTTAATTGTGCTTCCAAATACGTTACATAGTTTTTTAAGGCATTCGGAGCTGATTCATAGTCAGACAATTCAGTCAAATCGCAGTTCCATCCTTCTAATTCCTCATAAACAGGTGTGAATTCCAAATCGCTGACATCAAATGGGAAATCGTATACTTTTTCGCCATTAACCAAGTAATGTGTACACACACTGATTTTATCGAAAATACTGAGTACGTCTGCTTTCATCATGGAAAGTTCCGTAACACCGTTGATCATAATCGCATAGCGCATTTGAACGAGGTCAATCCATCCGCAACGACGTGGACGTCCAGTTGTCGCTCCAAATTCACGTCCTTCTTTACGGATTTCTTCACCTACTTCATCATCTAATTCAGTAGGGAAGGGTCCACTTCCAACGCGCGTACAGTACGCTTTAAAAATACCAATAACTTTTCCAATGCGTGTTGGTGCAATTCCGAGTCCCGTACATGTTCCAGCAGTAACTGTATTTGAAGACGTAACAAATGGGTACGTTCCAAAGTCGATGTCTAACATGGTTCCTTGAGCACCTTCCGCAAGAACACGTTTACCGTTCAATAAAGCGGTATTCAAGTAATGCTCACTGTCTACTGCTTGTAATTTTTTAAGCGATTCGATGGCCTCCATCCATGGTTTTTCAAGGGCAGAAAGATCGTATTCGAATCCTTCGTAATGCTTCAACATTCCCACATGTTTTTCTACGAGGATGTCATATTTCTCTTGGAAGTTTGGAGAGAAAATATCCCCAACACGTAAACCGTTTCTTCCCGTTTTATCCATGTACGTTGGTCCAATTCCTTTAAGAGTAGATCCAATTTTATTTTTTCCTTTTGCTGTTTCTGACGCAGCATCAAGCAATCTATGTGTTGGTAAAATCAAATGCGCTTTTTTGGACAACAATAGACGATTCGCAAAATCAATGTTGAATGGCGCTAACTTGTCTAATTCACCTTGAAAAATAACTGGATCGATTACGACACCGTTTCCAACAAGGTTCACCACATTTGGATGAAAAATTCCAGAAGGGATTGTATGAAGTACGTGTTTGATTCCGTTAAACTCAAGTGTGTGTCCAGCATTTGGTCCACCTTGAAAACGCGCAATAATATCATAATCAGGTGTTAACACATCGACAATTTTTCCTTTGCCTTCATCACCCCATTGTAATCCTAACAGTACATCTACTTTCATGCTTATTTTTTAAAGTATGCTTTGACTTCCATCAGTGTGTTTGCCATGTGAAACACTTGATTGATTTTCGTCAGTTCAAAAATTTTTGTTAATTGATCATTTACATTCAATACGACAACATCTCCTTGATTCAATCTTGCTCTTGTCAATACTTTGACAAAAAAAGCAATACCAGAGGAATTGACGTAAGATAGGTTTGCTAAATCCAAGACAACATTCCAATTTGTCAAGGTGTTGAGTAATTCATTAGCATCAGCTAGGTCCGCATCCGACATCAACTTGCCTTCAAAAGACAATATTGAACAATCCATATCAACGAGCAGATTCACCTTCATCTTTATGATTTTGGTTGATTTTTTACTCCGTAAAAATAAAGAGAGTGGTGTTGAACGGTTACTTGAAAAAGTTCTTCGATTGTTGCTTTGATTTGCTGAATACGCGGATCACAAAATTCGATTACTTCTCCGGTGTCGGTACAAATGACGTGGTCGTGTTGTTTGGAACCATGAGACTTTTCGAATTGCGCTAAATTCTTTCCAAATTGATGTTTTGTTACCAAGTTACAAGCCAAAAGCAATTCTATGGTATTGTAAAGTGTAGCACGAGAAACGCGGTAATTATGATTTTTCATTTTGATGTAGAGCGTTTCAATATCAAAATGTCCTTCGTATTGGTATATCTCTGCTAGAATAGCAAAGCGCTCTGGAGTTTTTCTGTGACCATTCTGTTCGAGGTATGCCGCGAAAATATCCTTTACTGTACCTGAAAGTTCTGTTATATTCATAATTTAAGCAGAACAAATTTACGTATTAATTTAGTTGGTAAACAGATAAGTGCAGATGAATGTCCTTAGGTTATTAACACCTTTTTCACGTTTATAGACAAAAAAAAAGGGAGGCGAACCTCCCTTTAACTTATTGTAAAAAGACTTATTCGCCTTTCTCCATTTTTTGTTTCAATTCAGCCAATCCACCTAAATCACCTAATGTTGATTTTTCAGTATTTTGGTTGATTGCTTTCACTGCTTGATCAGTAGAGTTACCGTTTCCACTTCCTCCAGCTGATTTTTTACCAGCTTTCGTCATTGTTGGTTTGTCTTCACCTTCTTCAAACATACGTGTGTGAGAAAGAACAATTTTCTTCGCGTCTTTGTTGAATTCAATCACTTTAAAGTCAAGGATTTCTTCCATTTTCGCGTTAGAACCATCTTCTTTTTTCAAGTGTTTAGCAGGACAAATTCCTTCAACACCGTAAGGAAGAGCAACGATACCAGACTTATCTTTCATATCGATGATTGTTCCACTGTGTACAGTACCTTCAGCGAAAGTTGCTTCAAACACATCCCATGGATTTTCTTCCAATTGTTTGTGTCCTAAAGAAATACGACGGTTATCGCGATCGATTTCTAAAACTACAACTTCCATTTCTTCTCCTACTTTACAGAATTCAGATGGATGTTTGATTTTCTTTTGCCAAGAAAGGTCAGAGATGTGAATTAATCCATCAACTCCTTCTTCTAACTCAACGAATACACCGAAGTTAGTGAAGTTACGAACTTTCGCCATGTGACGAGAAGATACAGCATATTTCACTTCGATATCATTCCATGGATCTGGCATCAATTGTTTGATACCTAAAGACATTTTACGCTCTTCGCGGTCTAATGTCAAAACTACTGCTTCTACGCTATCTCCAATTTTCATGAAGTCTTGTGCAGAACGTAAGTGTTGAGACCAGCTCATTTCAGAAACGTGAATTAATCCTTCAACACCAGCAGCGATTTCAATGAACGCACCGTAATCTGCCATAACAACAACTTTACCAGTTACTTTGTCACCAACAGCGATGTTTGTATCCAATGAATCCCACGGATGTGGTTGCAATTGTTTCAATCCTAAAGCGATGCGTTTTTTGTCATCGTCAAAGTCCAGAATAACTACATTGATTTTTTGATCCAATTCTAACATCTCTTCTGGATGCGAAACGCGTCCCCAAGAAAGGTCTGTAATGTGAATCAATCCATCTACACCACCTAAATCGATGAACACACCATAAGAAGTAATGTTTTTCACAATACCTTCTAATACTTGTCCTTTTTCTAATCCAGAGATGATTTGTTTTTTCTGCTCTTCTAATTCCGCTTCGATAAGCGCTTTGTGAGATACAACTACGTTACGGAACTCTTCATTGATTTTCACAACTTTGAACTCCATGTTTTTACCTACGTAGATATCGTAATCACGAATTGGTTTCACATCAATTTGAGAACCTGGTAAGAATGCTTCGATACCAAATACATCAACGATTAATCCACCTTTCGTACGACATTTAACGAAACCAGTGATGATTTCACCTGTACGTAATACATCGTTCACACGAATCCATGCGCTGTGCATACGTGCTGTACGGTGAGAAACAACTAGCTGACCAGTTTTGTCCTCGCGACACTCAACGTAAACATCTACTACATCTCCAATTTTTAAATCTGGATTGTAACGGAATTCGTTCGCTGCAATAACACCTTCAGATTTGTAACCGATGTTCACGATTACTTCTTTCTTGTTTAATAATGCAACTGTACCTTGGATTACTTCTTTCTCATTGATAGAAGTTAAGGTTTTCTCGTAAACATCAGATAATTCTGATCTTTCGATTTTGGTATAGCCGTCTAATTGTAACGCTTCCCAATCAAAATCTGCAGCTCCCTGCATTTCAATATTCTTTGCCATGTGGCTTAATAATTTGTATTTCAGAAGCCCTAATATTCCGAAAGGATGAAACATTTTTTGTTGTGATTAGGGCACAACTTCCTCTTTTGAGGGTGCAAATATAGCAATAATTCCTTTAAAACATGGGATTTTATCAATTCACATGAAACTTTCTGACATTCTTTCAATCCGCTCGAATCAATTTTAGTTATCTGCGATATTTTTTGGGAAAATCGAGAAGGTCTTAAATTGCTCTCCTTGAAAACTCATACAGGTTTTCCAAAGCTTGTCCGTTTGCGTGAAAAACAGGGTTTCTAAACTTAAATTCGTTGTGCTGATCCAAGAACGCTCCTTGATTTCTTGTGCTAATTGTCCTTTTCCCCAACCTGAATAACCAAGGAAAAAACGGATGTTCACAAGGATTTTCGGGTCGATTTCGATCATCTCCAATAACTCTGCGAGATCACCTCCATAGAATAAGCCAGGAAGGATTTCCTCGCTGGAATCAATGCCTGGGATGGTGTGCAAGTAGAACAAAGTATTGTTGGCAACTGGACCTCCCAGGTATACCGGAATGGAAGCAGGCGCGATGTCCATCAGGTCTTTTAAGTGCACCGCAGCTTGATGATTTAAGACAAATCCAAACGATTCAGCATCCGAATGTTCGCACATTAAAACGACTGAACGTTCGAAATGCGGATCCTGGAGAAAAGGTTCCGACAATAGAACGCTTCCTTTGGAAGGAAGAATTCCATTGATAAATTCGATGGTTTCTTTGAGTTTCATAGTTGATTTAATCAAACGAACTTACTCAATAAATATTTGATTTCTGATTCATTTTTTATGAAATATTTGTGCTTTTTTTAATAGGAGCTGAACTTTGAGTTATGCTCAAATCAATTAAAGGAATTAACTTTGGAGGCAATTACGTTTGTTTTGCTCATGAACTTCACTTGAACGAACAAACACTAAATGAATGACCACAGCACACAATTATGGCTCAAAAACCAGCAATACCAAAGGGAACAAGGGATTTTTTACCAAATGAGGTAGCGAAAAGAACCTACTTATTTGAATCCATAAAAACGGTTTTTAAACGGTATGGATTTGCACCAATTGAAACACCAAGTTTTGAGCTTTCCAGCACACTCATGGGTAAATATGGTGAAGAGGGTGATCGCTTGATTTTCCGAATCCTAAATTCTGGTGAGAAAATGCGCAAGGCAGATTTAGAGGCACTTGCGAATGACAATTTACCGAAATTCGCTTCGTCGCTTGCTGAAAAAGCACTGCGCTACGATTTAACGGTGCCTTTTGCGCGCTTTGTGGTTCAACACCAACACGAACTGACTTTTCCGTTTAAACGCTTTCAAATTCAACCAGTGTGGAGAGCGGATCGTCCACAGCACGGTAGATACCAAGAGTTCTTTCAATGTGATGCGGATGTCGTGGGCTCGGATTCCTTACTTTGTGAGGTGGAATTGATTCAAATTTTTGATGATGTCCTCACACATTTGAATATCCCTTCGTTTTCCATCAAACTGAATAACCGCAAGATTTTAAGTGGAATCGCTGAAGTTTGTGGTGAAGCTGATCGCATTATTGATTTGACCGTTGCCATTGATAAACTAGATAAAATAGGCGAGGAGGGAGTTTTGAACGAACTTTCTCAAAAAGGAATCAGTGATTCAGCCGTTGAGAAAATTAAACCGCTCTTTCAATTTGCGGGAAGTAATCAGGAAAAGCTTCAACTCATGCGTTCGTATCTTGCGAATTCCGAAGTTGGAATGAAAGGAATTGAAGAGTTGGAATACGTAATGAACATTGTTGATTCAATGGGACTTAAGCGTGCTGATTTAGAGTTTGACTTAACATTGGCGCGTGGATTGAATTATTATACTGGAGCTATTTTTGAAGTGAAAGCAAACAATGTGAACATGGGCTCTATTTGTGGTGGTGGACGTTACGATGATTTAACAGGACTTTTCGGTTTGAAAGGTTTGTCCGGCGTAGGAATTTCGTTCGGTGCTGACCGCATCTACGATGTGATGACGGAATTAAATTTGTTTCCAGCGTCTGTAACCAAAGGACTAAAAGTACTTTTTATAAACTTCGGAGAGTCGGAAGTGTCTACCTGTTTAACTTTAGCACGAGAATTACGTGAAAACGATATTGATTGTGAGGTTTATCCAAGCGCTGCAAAGATTCAAAAGCAAATGAAATATGCGAATGATCGCTCTGTTCAATATGTCGTGCTCTTGGGCGAAGAAGAATTAAAAGCTAAAAACCTCATTCTAAAAAATATGTCAACAGGTGAGCAAGAAACGCTTGACTACGGATCATTTACAACTAAACTATTGAGCTTATGAAAGTATTTTTTGTCTTAATAACATCTTTAACCTTGTTCGCATGTGGTGCGTCAAGTACAAAAGGAAAATGGAACGAGGAAGATCGAAAAGAAGCATTGAAAGATGTGAAAGAATTCTCTAGTGCCTTGGAAACAGTTGGATCAGCAAAGGACCAATGTTTTGACTGTTACATCGATAGTTTAGAGAAAATCTATGATAACTACGATTCTGCAAAGAAATTGAACGAAGATGATCGTTTAAGTATCCTAATGGATTGCGCGATTCAATACATCCATTTCGATTAAAAAAAATCACCACAAAAAAAAGTCCCGACAGAAACGTCGGGACTTTTTTTTGTGGTCTACTATCCTAGTATCTTACCAGATCTTAGCGATTTTCTTCGCATCGTTGCGCATCACTCGTCCTTCTTTGACATCAAATGCTTCGAAGAATTCTGGACAATTTTTCAATGGACCATTCACGCGATACATTCCAGGTGAATGAGGATCATTCGCAATGCGATTTTTCATTTCCTCATCCGTGTACTTGATTTTCCATAATTGAGCGTAGGCGATAAAGAAGCGTTGTGCTGGCGTAAATCCTTCACGAACTTCGTTTGCCTTGTACTCAGCGGTTCTTTTGTACGCATAGAACGCCATAGTGAGTCCACCAAGGTCTGCGATATTCTCTCCCATGGTCAATTCTGGATTCACACATTGATCTTCCATCGGACAAAATGCTGCGAATGTTTCACCAAGAATTTTCGTTTTTTCACCGAAAGATTGTAAGTCTTCTTCTGTCCACCAATTTTTAAACGAACCATCAGCCGCAAACTTTGCTCCCATGTCGTCAAATCCATGTGTAAATTCGTGACCGATAACCATTCCAATTCGACCATAATTTACTGCGTCTTCTGATTTCTCATCAAAAAACGGTGCTTGCATGATTCCCGCTGGGAAAGCGATTTCATTCAAAAGTGGGTGGTAGTAAGCGTTCACCATGTGTGCAGGCATTCCCCATTTTTCTTTGTCCACGTCTTTCTTTAAGTCAGCAAAGTTTTTACGCACGCTAAAACGGTTCATTTCTTTCACATTCGCCAAGTAATTGTCAGAAGAGAAATTTAAGCTTGAATAATCTTCCCATTTATCCGGGAATCCAAGTTTGCGTCCTATAGAGGACAGTTTGTTCAATGCTTCTTGTTTCGTAGCATCTGACATCCAATCCAAGTTTTGAATGCGTTCCTTGAAAACAGCCAATAAATTATCGACCATTTCATTTACACGTGCTTGTGCTTCTTTGGAGAAGTGTCTTTCGACGAATGCTTTTCCAAGTAATTCTCCAATTTCGATGTTCGTAATTTCATCAATCGCCTTTTCGTTTAACGGTTTTTGAACTTTTTTACCGCTTAACGTTGTCCCATAAAAATCAAAGTTCAGTGCGACAAATTGCTCATTTAAACTTCCTGCATAATGGTTTAATACATTCCATTTTAGGTAGTTTTTCCAGGTTGAAATCGATTCAGCTTCGAGCATTTCTGCAACTTTTTTCAGGTAGCTTGGATTGCTGACGATAATGGTGTCAGGAATTTGGCAACCAACTGTTGAGAAATAATAACGAAGATCAAAAGATCCCAACAAGTTGATGGTTTCCTTCAAGCTTTTTTTGTTGTATGTTTTCTCAGGAATTCTCATTTCTGCTGGACTCATCATGGATTCTGCCAGTTTTGTTTCGAATCCAACGATTTCCTCACTCATTTTCTGCGCTTGTTCGGTTTCGTAACCAAGAAGAGTAAACGACTTTGTGATGTGTTTTTTATAGGCTTGAAGAATTTCTTTTTTGTTTTCTGTCAAGTAATAGTCCTTGTTTGGTAAGCCAATTCCACCTTGCCCCATGTAAGCAGCGTTCTTTGTGACATTTTTCATGTCTTGTCCAACGCCAAAACCAAAAACGGAACCAATTCCATCGCGGTGATTCATGGCGATTGAAGTGACGATAAAGTCCTTTCTATTAATGGAATCAATGCGACTTAATTCTGCTTTTATTCCAGATAATCCCAATTGATTTCTACGCTCCATATTCATGAAAGAAGCGTAGTAAGATCCAAGCAATTGATTTTGAGATCCTTTTGCTCCTTGATTCGCTTTCGCATCCTCCAGAATGGACGTTAATTTCTTTTTGTTTTCTTGATCCAATTCATTGAAACTTCCCCAGCGAGATTCGGATGCAGGAATTTCATTGTTTTTCACCCAGTTTCCATTCGCAAAAAGAAAGAAATCATCTTGTGGTTTGATGGTCTGGTCTAGATAGTCCATGCTGATGGTGTTGAAATTCCCACTAGAAAGGGAAACTTCTTTTTTTGCGCAAGAGCTGATTAAAATTAAACTCGAAACAGCAAGTAAACTTTTGTGTAACATGTGTATTAATTAAGAGGTGTATATAACATTTCAACGTGTGGAATTCCATCTTCTTCGTAGTTCTTTCCTGTCGAGAAGAATAAATGACCGTTGTAAAATCGTTCGAGGTGTTTTTGTGCGGAAATCCGAACTGGGACTCTTCCAAATTCTTTTTCGCAAAAAGCCATGCATTTGTTCATGAGTTCGTGTCCTTGTCCGTTCCCACGAAGTTCTTCTTGCAGGACAACTCTACCGATAGATACTTCACCGTATGAAATTCCGGGAGGAAGAATACGTGCAGTTGCGACAATGTTCCCCATGCCATCACGACAAATTAAGTGGTAACATTTTTTATCCTTTCCATCAAGGTCTTGGTAAATGCAATTTTGTTCAACGACGAATGTTTTGAGTCTAACTGCTACGATATCATGAAACTCGACGACGCTGAGCTCATTAAAGTGTTTGCATTGAAAATTTAAATTCATGGCCTAAAATTAGCGCTTTTTTTAGTTGACCGTTCGCAAGAGACTCGAATTTACGAGTTGATCCGGCGAAATCATGGGTTCCTCGTATGGAATATCGTTTCCGTAACGTTCCTTCATGATTTTGCGAACAATCGGACCATCGATGTTAAATTCCCTCAGTGCTTTTGGATTCGCTAGTTTGATGTGACACGCATTCCAGTAACCTTTGTAGACTAATTCAGAACAGTACATTTCTTTATCGGACCAATTGAATTTACCATCGTAATTTTTACCAAATTGTTCGACGGTATAACTTTTCAAGGCTTTTATTGCAGTTTCGCTTAAGAGTAAGGAGTCTTTCAATCGTTTCACAACGAATTCTCCATTGACACCACTTTCAATCCATTCGTCCAAACGACGCTTGCCGACAGGTTGAACAGCTTCATAAACATAGGCTACATTGTTTTCATAAAAGATGATGCCACAATGGGAGTAAGGTGATTGAGTCGCTTCCTCAATTGCTGCGCTTTGTCGCGATGGCGAGGATTGAAAAATAAGATCTCCATCACGGTATTGTTGTGAACAAGCCGATAAAGGCAAAACAATCAAGAATAGGTAAAAGAAGTGTTTCATTTTTCTCATTTAATAAGAACCAAAATACCTTCTCAGGAACCATTCCCCGGCTAGCATTAAGAACAACAAAGCAAAAGCGATCAAATAATCGAGCAAATCATCAAAGGTGTGATCCTCATATGTGACGGTTGCAATGTCGTTTCGCTTTGCCAATTCATCCAACATGCTTCGGTAGGAGGAAAGCGAATGGAAAGAACCATTCGATTGTTTGGACAGTTGTTTTAACGTGCCATGATTCGCAAAGGATTCTAATTTTTCTAATTGAATTTCCTCCACGATGAATTCTCCCGTCTTTAGGTATTTCTTGCCGTTAAACGTGGTACTTGCTTTCCAAGAATACTTCCCTGGATTCAATTTCCCTTGGTTCAATTTGTACACACTACCTGCAATGGCAAATTGAGATTTGTATTGTTTTCCTTTATCGCTCGTGAGAACGAAGTCGATTTTAGGTCCAGTGATTGGTTCCATGGAGGCATTGTAGAAGGATGCTGTGACAATCAGTTCCTCTTCGCTGTTCATGCGTTTCGGTAGTTGGACACGCAATCCCATGCCTTGGTTTTTTACCATCAAATAATTCGCGATTTTCCCAATAAATTCATTGAAAACATCATGGTTTTGATGACGAATGAAATCATTCAGTCTCCAACGCCAGATTCCTTCTCCAAAGATGACACCGTTCTTCACTTTCTCTCCTTTCGTGAAAAAGAGCAGTGGATCATTCTTTTTAATTTGGCCAATCCTTTGAAATAACAAGATTTCCGCACTTGGATCCACTTTAATTGCGCCAAACTTTGCGGTCAACGGTGGGAGGAAATCAATGGAGGATTTGCACGCTTCACTTAATTCGAATGCGTTAAACCCGCTATTGAAAGTTGGTTCTAGTTCTTCCGATTGACTAGAACTACTGGATTTTAAGCCTATGGACAATTTCGCAATTTCATTCGCATCCGTTTGTTGTCCAATCACATATAGAATAGGAATTCCAGCTGAACGTAGGCGTTGGTGTTGAGCTGGATCAAATTGAATTCCCGGCTCATGCCAGATGACCAAGTCCACCTTGTTGATGCTCTGATCCCAATCCTTCAGCATCATGCTTTTTACTTCGTAATTTTCATTGCGCTCCAACACATCTTTGAACGCACTCATGTCCGGATGCGGCGCGGCAGAGAGTAAAAGTATTTTACTTCGTGCATCGACGACTTCGATGTAAAAATTCCTGCGGTTATTTTTGATTGAATATTCACCATTCAGATTGGAAATGACAGCGGTATAAGACTGAACTCCGACCTTATCTGCTTTCAACTGAAAATCTACCTGTTTAAAGTTCTTTTTCTGATTTCCGTAAGCAATAGTTTGACTTGCTACTGTTTTTCCATTGTGCAAAATGCTTACAGTTGCACTTTTTCCCGCTAGTTTAAAGGATTCAATATCCACTTCGACAGGGAAGTCGTTGTTTAAATAAGCCAAATCATTTGCCGACACATTTTTCACAAAATGATCTCTTTTCGGCGTTGTATCTCCAACTGCCAAAGTGAATACCGGTGTCAGATTTAATTTTTCAGCTGCATAGCTTGGATTCGATCCAACATTGTAATTTCCATCTGAAATCAAGGCAACACCACCGACGTTTCGGTTGTAAAACTGTGTATTGATGGCTTCAAATCCAAGTTCAAGGTTTGTGCTTTTTTCGTTAAATTGAATTTGATTTGTTCCCTGCTCGCTTCCAATCGTCCATTCAATGAGTTCAAATTGATCAACGTAACGTTCGGTCAATTCCTTGCGGTAATTTTCGAGATTTTTATCCACGGACGAACTATCCTTGAAGTTTTTCATTGAGGATGAATTATCCACAAGTGTGATAAAAATAGGTTTCTCATCGCGAAAATGCGTTGCTTCGAAAACAAGACCTAGTAACAATACTCCAATTAAAAACAGTGAGGAAAAGCGCAACGATTTCATCAGTGTCTTTTTCCATCCGGCTAAATCGGTGAACCAACTCACTTTTTGGTAATAAAAATAAGTCAACACAAAGGATAAAAGTCCAATCGGAACAAGCCACCAAAGCGAGAAATCTGTGAGTAAATGCATGGCTTCAAAAATAAGGACAATTCCGGAAATGTCGCGATTTCTTTTCTGTTTAAAATCAAATTCAAAAAAGGAATCCGTAAATTCGTGAAAATTTTCAAGCATATGTCAAAAACAGTTTACATCGTTGCTGCGGCAAGAACTCCAATGGGAGCATTCATGGGCGGCTTATCAAGCATTCCTGCAACCCAATTAGGATCTGTAGCAATCAAAGGAGCATTAGAAAAAGGAAACGTAGATGCAAGCATCATTGATGAAGTATTTATGGGGAATGTACTACAAGCTGGAGTTGGTCAAGCACCGGCTCGTCAAGCAGCTCTTGGTGCTGGACTAGGAAATAATGTTCCATGTACAACCGTAAACAAAGTATGTGCATCCGGAATGAAAGCGATTATGCTAGGAGCACAATCCATTCTTGCTGGTGATAACCACGTGGTTGTGGCAGGTGGAATGGAGAACATGTCTCAAGTTCCACATTACCTAGATGGACGTAACGGAGTGAAATTCGGAAACATTGCGATGTTAGACGGAATCACGAAAGATGGACTTTTAGATGTGTACAGCAAAGTGCCAATGGGTAACTGTGCTGAATTATGTGCGAAAGAACACAATATTACACGTGAGGATCAAGATCAATTCGCTGTGGATTCCTACACAAAAGCTGCAAATGCTTGGAATGCAGGTCGATTCAATAATGAGATTGTTGCTGTTTCCGTTCCTCAACGTAAAGGAGATCCAATCATGGTTTCGGAAGATGAAGAATATAAAAACGTCTTTTTAGATAAAATTCCATCCTTGCGTCCTGCGTTTGACAAAGAAGGAACGATCACTGCTGCGAATGCATCAACATTAAACGATGGAGCTTCAGCATTGGTTTTAGCTTCGGAAGAAGCAGTTGCGAAATTTGGTTTGACACCAATCGCGAAAATCGTTAGTTACGCAGATGCAGCACAAGCACCAGAATGGTTTACAACTGCGCCTTCATTGGCAATTCCGAAAGCGTTAGCAAAAGCAAACTTGACGGTTGCAGATGTTGATTTCTGGGAATTGAACGAAGCGTTTGCTGTTGTTGGTATTGCTAACACGAAAATTCTTGGACTAGATCCAGCGAAGGTTGATGTAAACGGTGGTGCAGTAGCACTTGGACACCCACTTGGGAATTCAGGTTCACGTGTAATTGTTACCTTAATCAACGTATTAAAACAAAACAATGCAAAAATTGGTGGAGCTGGAATTTGTAACGGTGGTGGAGGTGCATCCGCAATAATCATCGAGAACATCTAAAAAACAGAATCATCTAAATTCATTTAAAAGGGCAGGAGTTTATCCTGCCTTTTTTGTTTTTTGTATTTTTATTGAATGAGAACAGTTCTATTCCTTCTTTTTATTCTTCCAACGATTCTTCGTGCGCAAAACAGCAACTTGATTCCTTTTGTAAATCCATTAATTGGAACGAAAAACGCTGGACACACCTATCCTGGAGCAACAGTGCCATTTGGATCCGTTCAGTTGAGTCCAGATACGGACACCATTCCGATGTTAGTGAATGGACAATATCAAAAAGATGTCTATCGTTATTGTGCAGGATATCAATACGATGACTCAAGTATTGTTGGGTTTTCGCATACCCATTTTAGTGGAACAGGTCATTCTGATTTAGGCGACATCCTTCTCATGCCAAATTCAGGTTCGATTCAATGGAATCCCGGAACGGCAGGTCAGACGGATAAAGGATATCGATCGCGCTTTTCACATCAGAACGAGCAAGCGACTGCTGGACTTTACCGCGTTTTTTTAGATGAGCCTAAGGTTCAAGTGGAATTAACGAGCACAGAGCGCGTTGGAATTCATCATTATCAATTTCAAGAGGGAAAAGACAATCATGTTTTGATGGATTTGACCCATGGAATCTACAATTATGCGGACAAAAATGTTTGGTGTTTTATCCGAATGGAAAACGATACGTTAATAACAGGTTATCGTCAAACAAACGGTTGGGCTCGCTCACGAACGGTGTATTTTGCGATTTCCTTTTCAAAACCCATCACCGAATATGGATTTAAAAACGTAAAACCAACTGCCTACAATGGATTTTGGAGAAAGTTTGATGTCGAACATAATTTCCCTGAAGCGGCAGGAGAAGGATTAAAAGCCATTTTTAAATTTGGAAGTGAAACGGATGTACAGATAAAAGTTGCGTTGTCCTCCGTGGATATCGACGGTGCATTGTTAAACTTAAAAACAGAATGTCCACATTGGAATTTCAATTCCTACGTGGAAGATGCCCAAGAAAAATGGAATGAGAAATTGAACATCATTCAAGCAGACTTTTTAAGTCAGGATGAAAAAGTAACGTTTTACACTTCGCTATACCATACATTTTTAGGACCAACCTTGTACATGGATGTTGATCACCGTTACAAAGGATTGGACCAACGCATTCATCAAGCCAATGGATTTGTGAATTATACGACTTTTTCTCTGTGGGACACCTATCGTGCTCAACATCCTTTCTTGAATTTGATTCAACCAAAAGTCAATGCGGACATGATTCAGTCCATGTTGGCACATTACGACCAAAGTGTACACCACATGCTTCCCGTTTGGTCACATTACGCAAATGAAAACTGGTGTATGATCGGCTATCACAGTGTCTCCGTTCTTGCTGATGCCATGATCAAAAGCAATCCTGGATTTGATTATTCTCGTGCATTAAAAGCAGCTGTAACAACATCCAACCAACGATTTTATGAAGGATTAGGCGCTTATATAGATTTTCAATTCGTTCCGGAAAACTTAAGCGGGAATTCAGTTTCCAAGACCTTGGAATACGCCTATGACGATTGGTGTATTGCTCAAATGGCTAAAAAATTGGGTCAAGATTCCTTGCATGCGATTTACCAAAAACGTGCTGCTTTTTACAAGAACCAATTCGATTCCTCGATTGGATTTATGCGTCCAAGAATGTCAGATGGAAGTTTCAAAAAGGAATTTGATGTCCTAAGTACACACGGACAAGGATTCATCGAAGGAAATGCCTGGAATTATTCCTTGTATGTTCCGCAGGATCCAAAGAGCTTGATGGAATTTATGGGTGGAGAAAAACGATTCATCGAGCATTTAGATTCCTTGTTTACCATGTCACTTCCGGATAAATACTTTGCAGAGACAGAAGACATCATGCGCGATGGAATCATTGGGAATTATGTCCATGGAAACGAACCCTCGCATCATGTCCCTTACTTGTACAATTACACGAGTCAAGCATGGAAGACACAAGCGACGACACGGATGATTTTACCGTTGCAATATAAAGCAAAACCAGATGGACTAGGAGGAAACGACGACTGTGGACAAATGAGCGCGTGGTATATTTTTACGGCTTTGGGATTTTATCCCGTTGCTCCAGGTTCTACGGATTATGCGCTTACGAGTACAAGTGTTAAGTCCGCGACCATTCATTTGTCCGAAGGAAAACAATTTAATATGGTGGTTAAAAACCAAGCAAACAACAACGTTTACATTCAGTCAATCAGCTTAAACGGAATTCCTTTATTGAAGCCCTTTATTACTCACGAGCAAATTGTCAGTGGAGGGATGTTAGAAGTGAAAATGGGTCCTAAACCGAACAAAAAATTATTTCATTGAGTTTCGATCTTTTGGGTGAACATTCTTCGCATTCTCATGTTTTAAAGGCATGTATCAATTAAAGACCACACAGTTTATTCCCGCAACCATGACGGAATGTTGGGATTATTTTTCATCCCCAGGGAATTTGAAAGAAATTACTCCTCCCGGAATGGGATTCAACATCAAAACCGATCTTCCAGCGAAGATGTACGAAGGAATGATGATTGAATATAAAGTCACTCCTCTGTTGGGAATTCCAATGACTTGGATTACAGAGATTAAGGCAGTGAAAGAAGGACAATTCTTCATCGATGAGCAACGCAAAGGACCCTATGCGATTTGGCACCATGAACATCACTTTAAAGAAGTGGATGGAGGCGTAGAAATGACAGACATCGTTAGTTATGAAGTTCCATTTGGGATTTTAGGAAAACTTGTTCACCCGATTATTGTCAAACCAAAATTGGATCAAATCTTCAAGTACAGAACTAAAAAAGTAGATGAGATTTTTCCAAATAAAAAGTAAGCTGAAGGCTTAAACAATTTCGTAACTTTATCTTATGGAAAATACCGAAATAATAAAGGTTCAACACCTCGCGAAAAACTTCGGGAGTTTTCAAGCGGTGAAGGATGTATCGTTTACGGTCAACAAAGGAGATGTATTTGGATTTCTAGGTCCAAATGGGGCAGGGAAGAGCACCACGATTCGCTGTATGCTGTCGCTCATCAAGCCAGACAACGGACAAATTCAGTTGTTCGGAAAAGACCTAAAAAATCACCGAAATGAAATTCTATCTAAAGTTGGAAGCATCATCGAGAAGCCGGACTTCTACAGATACTTATCCGCGGAAAAGAATTTAGCCATTTTCGCACGCATTTCTGGGAAAGATGTTTCCAAACGTGAAATAGCTGAAATGTTAGATTTTGTTGGTTTAAATGGACGAAACCGAGATAAAGTTGGTGGATTCTCCCATGGAATGAAGCAGCGTTTAGGAATTGCACAGACCTTGTTACATCAACCTGATTTAATTGTTTTAGATGAGCCCACAACCGGATTAGATCCACAAGGAATCGTTGAAATTCGAAATTTAATTTTGCGCTTGAAATCAGAGCAAAATAAAACAGTCATCCTTTCCTCTCACCAGTTATCCGAAATCGAGTTGATTTCAAATCGAATGGTCATCATCAATAAGGGTCAGTCGATTATCGAAGGAGATGTAAAGGAATTGTTGAATGCGCAAGAAATGGTTGTTCAGCTCGAGGTCAATGACATGGAAAAAACCTTGAATGTCCTAAACCTACGTTTTGGCAGCGCAAGCTTCAAACAAATCAATGAGCGCATCATCGAAGTAAACATCGAAAAACAACTTGTTCCAAGTTTGAATCAAACGTTGGTTCAAGAAGGCGTGGAAGTTCATGCCATGGAGCCGAAACGAAAACTCGAAGATTTTTTCATGAAAATAATCCAATCCTAATGTTACTGAAAAATACCTATAACGAGTTTATTAAAATTCTCGCAAAACCAAGAAGTTACCTGGGAATTGGTGCATTGACACTTCTTGTATTATTGATTCTATTTGCCATGAAGGCGGATGGAAAATCATTTATTTCCTTTGTTACGGCATCCTTTGAACAAACATTGTCATTTAACGGGAATATTTTGAATGGAAATCTGATTGCGTTTATCATACTACAAATGCTGATTGTCCATATTCCACTTTTGGTTTCCTTGGTGACTGGTGATTTGATTTCAGGAGAAGCAGCGATGGGAACGATTCGAATGATGGCTACAAAACCCATCTCTCGAACGCAAATTGTTCTCTCCAAGTTCATTGCGGGAGCAGTATATACCTTAATCCTTACCTTGTGGCTTGGATTCCTTGCGTTAATCGTTGGGAAATGGATGTTTGGCACCGGAGATTTAATTGTGCTGAATAGTGATGGATTAGTGATACTTAAGGAACAAGATATCTTATGGAGGTATGGCCTAAGTTTCGGCGTGGCTTATTTAGCTTTATTAACGATTTCGACGTTGTCCATTTGTTTATCTGCGTTTGCGGAAAATTCCATTGGTCCAATCGTGAGTACCATGTCCATCATCATTCTCTTTACGATTATTGGCACCTTGGATGTTTCGGTCTTTGACTCCATCAAACCCTTCCTTTTTACTACACACATGGCTTCTTGGCGTTCGTTTTTTGAAGATCCAGTTCCATGGACAACCATTCGGAATTCTGTTTCAATTCTCGTAATTCACAACATTGTTCTCGTTTTGATCGCAGTGTACAAATTCAATAAAAAAGACATCACTTCCTAATGAAAGCAATTCTATCCTTTTTATTTTTCGTTCATTCGTTTGCCGTTTTTTCTCAAGAAGTTGATGCGGATGTAGTGATTCAACAAGTTGTTCAAAAACTAAATACTGTCAAAGATTATTCAGTTGAAGCAAACATCAAAACGAATATTCCATTGATTAAAATCATGCCGGTAAACGCCTCCATTTATTTTAAACAGAAGGATAAATTCAAAGTGGTTTCCAAAGGAATTGCTATTTTACCGAAGCAAGGATTTACAGATGTAAACACCTTTCTCATGAACAAAGGTTCGTACATGGCGGTGTCAAGCGGGACAAAAACCATTGGTGAAATCAAAACGAACTTAATCACGGTCATTCCAACAGGGGAGACCAGCGAGATCATTCTTGCGAAACTGTGGATAGATACCAAAAGAGATGTGATCCTTCGTTCACAGGTAACAACACGCTCGAGTGGAACCGTTATTGTTGATTACACCTATGGAGCAGAAGTTCAATTTGGACTTCCAAATCAATTAACCTTTACGATTGATGTTAAGAAGTTTAAAATGCCCAAGAGTGTGGCCGCAGATTTAAACAAAACGGATCAACAGAAGAAAAAGACGGCAGATAAAGACCAAAAAGGAACGATTGTCATCAAACTAACGAATTACAAAGTGAATAAAGGCATCAGTGATGCCGTATTCAAAGAAAAGTAACTTACTTTTTGAATGGTTTGATTTCCTTTAATTCTGATTCTTTCAGTTCTTGCTCATGCTCAAGATCATAATCATCTTGCAACATGAGCCAGAATTTTCCGGTGGTTCCGAAATATTTAGCAAAACGCAGTGCGGTATCAGCTGTGATGCGGCGGTTTCCTTTTAGTATTTCACTAATGCGTGTTTGAGGTAAGAAGGTTTCCTTCGCCAAACGATAGGGAGTGATTTCTAGCGGAACTAAAAACTCTTCGAGTAATACTTCTCCGGGATGAATGTTTTTTAACTTTTCCATGACTTTTTCTGTTAATGATAATCTACTAGTTGTACATCAAGCGCGTCATTTTCATACCAGATAAAAATGATACGCCACTGTTGGTTCACACGGATGCTATGATAGGAGGAAAGTGTGCCACGCAATTTCTCTAAACGATTTGCGGGCGGAACCCTTAAATCATTTAATTTTTGAGATGCATGAAGCATTTTTAACTTTCGACGTGCTATTTGTTGAATTTCGGGAGGATACTTTTTGGATACTTTACCCAAATAGATTTTCTCTGTTTTTTTATTCCCAAATAGCTTTATCATAGTAACGTTTTGTGTTACTAACGTCAAAAGTAAGTAATTATTTCAAGGAAATTGAAAAAAAAAACAAAAAAAAATTAAATTGCTTCGTCGTCGACTTGCAGCATGTGCAACAAACGATGGATGATCGGGGAAAAGAATACAGCTGTGCACGTAAGAAAAGCAACACCGCTATAAAGTGCGTAAAAGCTAGAGAATAATTTTGCGGCATCTGTATCTAACGAAATGACGGGTCCCATTCCTGTAAGGATCATACATGCCATGTGAAAGGCATCTACCCAACTAGGAGCGCCAAAGTATTTATAACCAATTGTTCCAATTCCAACAGAAAAAACAATAAGCGCTAAAGCAAAAAGCATATAGCGAAATACACGTTTAACGAAGACATTGACGTCGGCTACTTTTTGTTTGTTATGCTCGAATTTCATTTTGTGTTGTTATATACACGCTTTAATTTCTTCGATGATGCGTTTTGCCAATTGATCGGCCGCTTGTTCATCCTTGCTTTCAGAATAAATTCGAATGATTGGTTCCGTATTACTCTTTCTCAAATGTACCCATTCTTTGGCAATGTAAATTTTTACACCGTCAATGGTGTCCACTTCTTCGTGTGCGTATTTCGCTGCCATATCCGCAAGGACTTTGTCCACGTTAATGTCAGGAGTCAGTTCGATTTTATTTTTGGAAATCGTGTACTTTGGATAGCTGTCGCGAAGTGCCGAAACACTTTTTTTCTCATGAGCTAAGTGACTCAAGAACAAAGCGATTCCAACGAGTGAATCACGACCATAATGCAATTCAGGATAAATGATTCCACCGTTTCCTTCACCACCGATTACAGCGTTTACCTCTTTCATTTTGTTGACCACATTCACTTCACCAACGGCTGCAGCTGCGTATGTTAATCCGCGTGCTTCCGTGATGTCGCGCAAGGCTCTGGTTGAAGATAAATTTGACACGGTTGATCCAGGCGTGTGTTTCAATACATAATCCGCGCAAGCAACCAAGGTATATTCTTCACCGAACATCGATCCATCTTCACAAACCAAAGCTAAACGATCTACGTCTGGATCCACGGTGATTCCAAAGTCTGCATTCACTTCAAGAATTTTCGCTGATAAATCTGTTAAATGTTCAGGAAGTGGTTCAGGATTGTGTGGGAAATGTCCGGTTGGCTCACAGTACATTTCTGTGATTTTCGTCACGCCTAATGCACGTAACATAGCTGGGACAAAGATTCCACCGGTTGAATTCACTGCATCTACGACAATGTTAAAGTCCGCAGCAGCAATTGCCGCTTTGTCCACCAATGGTAAAGCCAAAATCGCATCAATGTGTTTTTGTAAATAGGAATCATCGTTGCGAACGGTACCTAAATCATCCACTTCAGCGAAGATAAAGCGTTCTTGTTCGGCAATACTCAATACTTCCTCTCCATCTTTCCCGCTGATGAATTCACCTTTTTCGTTCAACAACTTCAAGGCGTTCCATTGTTTTGGATTGTGGCTTGCTGTTAAAATGATTCCTCCTTGTGCGTTTTCTAATGGGACAGCAACTTCTACGGTTGGTGTGGTGGAAAGTCCAAGGTTGATGACGTCAATCCCAAGTCCAAGTAGGGTAGAGACCACCAAGTCAGAAATCATCGCACCGGAAATGCGTGCATCGCGTCCAATAACCACACGGATTTTTTCTCCTGGATTTCGTTCCATTAACCAGGAACCATAAGCTGCAGCAAATTTCACTGCGTCAATTGGAGTTAAACCATTGTCCACAGTTCCACCGATGGTTCCACGGATACCAGATATTGATTTTATTAAGGTCATGTGCTAAAGATTAAGCGAATTTCTTTTTATTGGAAATCATCTGAAGGCAAGCTGCGGCTGCTTCAATTCCTTTGTTTCCATGTTTACCACCTGCACGATCAATGGATTGTTGTTCGTGGTTATCTGTGAGCAAACAAAATGCGACTGGTTTATTGGTTTTCAACATCACATCCATGATGCCTTGTGTCGTTCCAGAGCAAACGAAGTCGAAGTGACGTGTTTCTCCTTGAATCACCACACCTATGGCAATTGCGCCATCAATATCACCACGTTCGCAGAAATATTGTGCTCCCAAGGGTAATTCAAATGCTCCGGGAACACGTTGAATGTGAATGTTTGATTCTACCACGCCATTTTCAAGTAAGGTTGCGATTGCTCCTTCCATCAAGCGATTGGTAATGTGATCGTTCCAATCAGAAACAACAATGCCGATTTGGAAATCGGCACCATTGATTATATTTTCAGTTGAATACGAAGATAGATTTTTGTTGGCTGTCGCCATCGTCTTTCTTATTTAGTGCTCACACGAGCGATGTATTTTTCAATTCCGTTTTGAGAAGCATACGTAGGATAATCATCAAGGATTCGTGTGTAGAATCCTGTTGCATCTTCGTTCTTTTTCAATTTCTCCGCAACCAATCCTGCTTTAAACAAATACATTGGTGTTGTTAACTCGTTGTCTTGAGCATCTGCAGCTTCTGTGTAGAATGATAATGCTTTGTCGTATTTTCTCATGTCAGAATAACAATCGCCTTGTAATCCAATAGAGAATACACTGATATATGAATCATCCAAAGAAACTCCTTCTAGATTTTCCAAAGCTTTACGGTATTCACCTTTTTTCATGTATTGTGTAGCAAGAAGGTACTGTCCGATTTCTCCTCCAGTTTTTCCGTCATTGCTGTTTACAAAAGGAACTAAAACCTTGATTGCTTGATCCGTTGAATCTTTAGAAATGTAGTTCATTGCTACCCACCATCCATCATTTGATTTCTCATTTGCTGGAACCCAAATCATTTGTCGGTAAACGAAAAACAATAATACTGCTGTCAATAATCCACCAACAATATATGTTCCTAATTTGAATTTCTTATCGTTGTTGAATTTAGCTTTTAATTCTTCTAAACTTAAATTTTCAATCATTATCTGGTTATTTAGTTCGCAAAGATAATTTTTTTTGGCTAATTCTTGAAATTCTGAATGAAAAGTCTCAATGATTTCGGATAATTCTATTGTTCCACACTAATTTATTTATGGTCTTGATCAAACTGCTTTTTGTATTTTTGCACTACTTATGAGATCTATCCTTATTTTACTATCTTTCAACCTATTCATTGTTCAATCCATTTTTGGACAAAAAACCAGTTCAAATGAGGACGGAATGGTCATCGGAAAAATTGTTGATCAACAAACAGGGAAAGCATTGGAATACGTTTCTGTTAAACTTTTTAAAGCGACGGACTCCACCATTGTTACTGGCGCATTTACTACGGTAGATGGTAAATACAGTATTCCTTGTCCATTTGGTTCGTTTTACTTGAAGATAACTTTCACGAATTATGATCCTATTTTGGTTTCTGCTATTACTGTAAAAACAGCGCTTCCCATTTTTAATGTAGGAACATTGAAAATGAGAAAAATTAGCGAGAAAACGGAGCGAGAAGTCAAGGTAATCGCAGAGAAAGATGTCCTAAAAGCGGGCATCGACAAAAAAATATATAACGTTGCAGAAGATTTAAATGTTCGAGGCGGGACAGCAAATGACATTCTTCAACGACTTCCATCCGTAGAAGTTGACCAAGACGGAAAGGTGATGTTGCGTGGAGAAGGATCGGTTACCGTTCTTATCGATGGACGTCCAAGTTCATTAAGCGGTGGAAATGGGAAAACCTTGCTCGATGCACTTCCAGCGGGGTCGATTGAACGCATTGAAATCGTGACAAATCCATCGGCGAAATACGATCCAGATGGCACCTCTGGAATTATTAATATCGTTTTGAAAAAGAACAAATTAAGTGGCTTTAATGGACTCGTATCAACAAATTTAGCATCGGCATATATTCATGGAGGGAACATTGCCGAAGGAAACATGTCATTGAGTTACCGTACTGGAATATTCAATGTTTACGGGATGTACAATGCGCGTTATTTGGATGGTTACCGGAATAATTTCTCCGAAATCATTCAAAATTCAGGAACGAATTATTTTCATTTAAATCAAAGTCGTTTAGGAACAGACTTAAATGCTGGACATACCTTTCGATTCGGAATGGATGTGAACCTAAAAGCTCGGAATACGCTTGGGTTTTCTGCGACTGGAAATATAGGTGAACGCAATCGTACTGGAGATTTATGGAATTCAACCTATGATACAGCTGGAAATAGAGATAGCTTATGGCAACGTATGTCTTATGATCCGTCACAACAGCATAATTACGATATGAATTTCTACTACAAATACGACTTAAAAAATGAGCGAGGAAGTTTGAGTTTTGATGCCGCTCAATCTTTAGGAAATGAGCATACTCAAGGTTATTATGAACAACGTTATTATTCCCTAGATTCAACGTTAAATGGCATCCCATCATTGTTGCAAGAACTACACAACAAAGAAAAAAACAACATCACAATCCTTCAAACTGATTTTACCTATTTGCTACCTAAAATGGGTGCTCGATTCGAAACAGGTGCAAAAGCGATTTTACGCGATCAATTAGTAGATACTTATTCATCTCACTACAATTGGACAAGTCAAAGTAATGTGAGTGACAGCATGGCAAATTTCCTTTATGCATATAAAGAACAGATTTTTAGTTTGTATGCAGTATATGGTCAACAAATAAATAAATTCAAATTTCAAGGCGGATTACGTGCGGAAGATGCTTTTCAAATTCCCAATTTAATTTCTGATTCCATTCGCATCGTTAATCATTATTTAAATTTGTTTCCGTCAGCTCATTTACGATATTCTTTCAAGCCAAAATCAGAGTTAAGTTTAAGTTATAGTCGACGCATTACACGTGCTGCCTCGGCGGATTTAAATCCTTTTACGAATTATTCGGATCCTTTCAATTTACGAACCGGAAATCCATATTTACAACCTGAATTTATTCATTCCTTTGATTTAGGTTATTCCATGGAGAAAACAAAATATTCTATAACAGCAAGTACCTATTTTAGAACCAGTACAGGGGTGATTTCACGTGTAAAGGAATTTTATTCAAATGGAACCAGTGCGGTTACATTTATGAATATTGCCGAAACAAAAAGTTTAGGTACAGAATTAGTTTGGATGTTCCGTCCTAAAACTTGGTGGAAAAATACCTTTTCATACAACGCAAATTATATTTGGTATGTTACCAATCAAATGGACTTGCCAAATCGTCAAGGATTTAACCATAACTTCAAATACAATTCATCTATCGAATTCTGGAAGAAAACAGCGACACTACAGTTAAGTGTGACGTATAATGGACCACGCGTAACGGTTCAAGGAATTGCTCAACGCCAAGGTCCTATCGATTTAGCTTTTGAAAAGAAATTGCAAGGAGGTAAATGGACAGTTGGTGCACGTGTCACGGACATCTTCAATAAACAAGGATTTTACATGCAAGTGAATCGTCCTGGTGTGGAACAAACTGCAGAATTTAAATGGCTTACTCGTCGTTTCTTTGTTTCTGCAAGTTATAAATTTGGTAAGTTAGAGATTTCAAATAAATCCAAATTACCAGGTTCTGAAGGAGGAGCGGAGTAAGTGCTATTTCAGCTTTTCTAGAACGATTTTCAATCGGCAAATTTCGTGTTTTACGTCAGTAGGTATTGATAAATCTTTCAATAAATTCGTCTGTTCAATACCCTGATCTTTGAGATCTAAAATCCATTGAAGAAACCGCATGGAGTCAAGGATGGACGTTCGTTTAATGTCTTCCAATGGATCATCCAGAAATTCCAAATCCCAAAACAATGCCCAATCACGGTAGTTGCTTTCTATGGATTGATGAATAGCAATTAATCCAGCAAAGGAATTCACACGGTTTAACTGTCCCAACAACATCGCTCGATTTCGCTGAAAGGAATGAAATGCCGTTTCAATAGTATCCGTGGTGATTGGAAGCAGTTGAATATTGACTTCCTTTGGGAAAGTATACCCAAGTTCAATGGACGCTTCTTGCAGTATGCTTAATCGTTTTTCTTTGGCTGGAAAGACGAACACATTATCAACTTTCTGAATGAGTTCTTGCTTGGCTTTGAATAAGGCCATTTCAATGCAATCATCTAAGTCATCATCTACCGCAAGTGATAGATGTATAACTGCTTCAGATTTTGTCATTAACCTTTGTTATTACGCATTTTGATGTTCAGGAATTCAATCGCCAAGGAAAAAACCAAGGCAAAGTAAATGTATCCTTTCTGAACGTGCTCTCCAAAAGACTCCGCAATTAACATCACTCCGATGTTTATCAGGAATCCAAGTGCAATCATTTTAATGGTTGGACGTTTATTGATGAAATCGCTGATTGGACGAGAGAACAACAGCATGACAATCATCGAAATAATGACAGCTAAAACGATAATGATTAATGGATTTGCATGTGTTTCTTTTGAAATGTCATTTGTCATTCCGACTGCAGAAATCACTGAGTCAAAACTAAAGATAAAGTCAATGATGACAATCTGCATGATCACACCGCGTAAAGTGCTTTTTTCCTTTGATTTATGTCCTTCGTCTGAACCTTTTACACTCGAGTGCATTTCCGTAACGGACTTGTAAATCAAGAACAATCCACCGATTAACAAGACCAAACTATGTCCAGTGAAGGAATGTCCCAATATCGTGAACAAAGGATGTTGATCCAACGTCATCACCCATGAAATCACACTCAACATGAGGATGCGAATAATCAAGGCAAGACTGAGTCCAATCATGCGTGCTTTGCGCTGTTTGACACGTGGAAGAGGATCTGTTACAATGGAAATAAAGATAATGTTATCAATTCCAAGGACAATTTCCAATAAAGTTAAAATCAATAAATAGGTCCATCCTTGAACGGTTCCTAAGATTTGAAATGAAGCGAGAAAATCTTCCATGTTTGTTTAGTTTCTTAAAAATTCAAAATAACGATCTAAGTCAATGGCATTGTTGGCGTCATCCGTTTGGACCTCCAATACCTGCATTTCACAACTAGGATCGAAGAACAAAGGTAAATATTCTGTGAGTTCCTCCAAGGAAGAAATCGTTTTGGTTTGAAGTCCGAAGGCTTGAGCAATCGACGCTGGGCTTTTTACTTGTTTTGCTTCGAAGTACTTTTCGCGTTGTTTGGAATCAGCCGGACCAGGAATGATCTTGAAGATGCCACCGCCGTAATTTTGAATGACAATCATCTTGAAGTTACGTGGAAACGGTTCGTACCACAGAGCATTGCTGTCGTACAAAAAGGAAATGTCTCCGCTGATTAGTACGTGTTGTTTGCTTGGGTTTACTATTGCTGCACCAAGTGCAGTACTGGTGGATCCATCGATTCCGCTTGTCCCGCGGTTGGACTCATAGCGCACACCTGGAAGCGGGTCGAACAATTGTGCATAGCGCACAACGGAACTATTTGCGAGGTGCAAAATACGATCCTCCGGTAAAAAATCTTGAATATTTTGGAACACTTGCATATCCGTCAGGCTGGAAAACTCGGACATAAATTCAAGGGAACGATCCTTTGCGACAATGTCTACCGTTTTCCATCGTCCATTAAAATTATGAACGTTTGCACTTAGTTCGGATTCATTGAGTTGTTCAAAGAAATCAGCAGGAGTCAAGGGGAAAGTCTTGCTCAAGCAACGATACGTATCCATTTCAGGGAATTCCGCGCCAATTTTATAGTGTTTTAAAATCCCCGCAGTTCTCAAGTATGCTTTGATTCGTTTCGATACAACTGCTCCGCCAATGGTGATCAAGATTTCCGGTTTAAAAGCGTCGTTCGATTGGTCGAAACCATTCAAGGTTCGATCGATGCAGTGGATGAACCGTTCGTGTTGAATATTTGACGTGTTTTCCACTAAAACTACAACATTTGGAAAAGAAGCTAGTTTGATCAGCTCCTGTTGAAGTTTTGGATTTTGTTCCATTTGTCCAGCGAGAACCAATACTTTCGATTGATTGATTTCTTGAACAATAAGCTCCATCTCACTTGCGTCGATGCGCTTCATTGGTGGGACAATAGGTACTTTCTTTCCGTAATCGATGGTTTTTTCTACGGTAAGATACAACGGTTCGTTCAATCCAACGTTTAAATGAATTGGTCCTTTCCACGCAGATTTTGTCACGGACAATAAGGCAGCTAATTCTTCCTGTTGCGTTTCAATGGATGTATCATTGAATAAATCCTCATCGAATTCAAGGCTTCCAAGAATGTGATTTTTAAATACATCTCGTTGAACAATCGTTTGTCCGTCTCCATGGTTTATCCACGCCGCTGGACGATCAGCCGTCAATACCAATAAAGGGATCGAGCGATAGTAAGCTTCGGAGATTGCAGGATAGTAATTCAAGCAAGCACTTCCGGAAGTACAGCAGAGCGCAACGGTTTCACCTAATTCCTGTGCCATACCAAGTGCGATGAATCCTGCAGAACGTTCATCATGCACAACAAAGGTCTCGATTTCAGGGTGTTCGTCAAAGGCAATAGAAAAAGGTGCATTTCTCGATCCGGGAGAAACAACAACCTTGCGAATGTCGTACGCCAAAAGCTGATCGACAATCAATTGCACCATGATTTTTGAGCTAGAAATCATCCCGCAAAAATACCAAAATTTAAAGGAGGTTTAACAGCGTTCGGCTTTTATTTTCGGTTTCTTCCCATTCTTTTTCAGGAATTGAATCCGCGGTAAATCCACCACCAACGTAGAGGTAAATTTGATCTCCGATAATTTGCGCGCAACGCAGGTTGACAAAGAGGTTCATGCTATGTTCATCCATGGATCCAATGATTCCAGCGTAGAATTGACGTCCATGTTTTTCCTTGTCTTGAATCCAATCCAAAGCATCTTGTCTAGGTGTACCACTGACTGCAGGAGTAGGATGGAGGTCCTTCGCGATTTCCCAGGCTTGTTGTACGGTTGACGTCCATTGGAAATCCGTGCGTAAATGTGCCAACGGACCAGCGAGTACTGTTTTGGGTCCATCGTGGCTTAATTCAGTCACGCCATGTTTCATTAAGGTTTCTCGTAAAAACTGACTGACGAAATCCTGTTCTTCTCGTTCTTTATCACCCCAAGGACTTTTGTCATCGGCTTTCTTTGTTCCGGCGAGGGACATGCTTTCAAAACGTTGATTTATTCCCTTCAATAATATTTCCGGAGTCGCCCCAATCCATTCGCCTAAAATTGGATCCTTAATATAGTAAACAAAGGCATTTGGATAGGCTTCCGCCAAGCGTTCGAATAATCGTTCACCAGGAATTGTCAGTTTTTCGGATTTTATGCGCGAGTAAACCAATTTCTCCATGGAGGATGTTTGCAAGAGCGAGACGACCTCTGCTGCTTGCTGTAAATAATCCTCTTTTGATATGATGTAGGGCGGATGGAATTCCCGGGAAAGTCCGTCGGGATCACTTGACTCTACAAAAATATACTTTGATTGATTATTGAAGTCAGTAATTATAAATCCTTCTGAAACAAATGATTGAGCCTCCAAAAAGTATCCATTCTTGGAGACGATTGCTTGTCCTGGAAATCGATAATGAAGCATGCGAATGGTACTGTTTAAAGCAAATATACGCATTCTAGGCACTTGTGATTCCGAAGGGAGCACTTGAACGGGAATAGTTTCGTACTTTTGCACCTTCAAACCGAAACACCCCATGAAAATTCTCTTTAGTTACCTCGGACGCTACAAATCACTGGTCTTTTTAGCACTTGTGTTGGCAAGTATCAATCAAGTTTTTTCCTTGTTGGATCCGTTTATTTTCGGGAAGATCTTGGATCGTTTCGCTACACATCCAAAGGATTTCTCAGAAACACAATTCATGACTGGAGTGGCATGGTTAATTGCAGCGGCAATTGGAGTGGCGATGGTGAGTCGTACAGCGAAGGCATTCCAAGATTACAGCATCAACCTTATCATTCAAAAGTTAGGCGCGGACATCTACACAGATGGACTGAAACACACTTTGCAAATCGCGTACAATGAATTCGAGGATCAACGTAGTGGAGAAACCTTGAACATCCTTCAGAAAGTACGAACGGATGCCGAGCGTTTTATTATGAGTTTCATCAATATCCTTTTTGTATCTATTGTAGGACTCGTTTTCGTGATGGTATATGCCTTTACGGTTCAACCAGGATTAATCCTTTTATACTTGTTTTCCGCAGCTGGATTGAGTTTCTTCATTAGCTTCTTGTCCAAGCGCATCAAGAAAGTACAGATGACCATCATGAGCGAAACGAAGCAATTGGCGGGAAGTACAACGGAGAGTTTGCGCAACATCGAATTGATTAAAAGTTTGGGCTTAACGCAGCAAGAAACAGACCGATTGAATGACAGAACGCGTAAAATCCTTTTGTTAGAATTGAAAAAAGTGCGTCAAGTACGAAGCATTAGCTTCATTCAAGGAACGACGGTGAATTTATTGCGTCAATCGATCATGTTTATCTTGATGTACTTATTATTCCACGGATCCTTATCCCTTGGACAAATCATGACCTTGCAATTCTATTCCTTCTTTATCTTTGGGCCATTGCAAGAAGTTGGAAACGTGATTATTGCATACCGCGAGGCGGAAGCATCTTTGAATAATTTCGAGAAGATCATCAACACTCCGATTGAAGAGAAGCCAGAAAATCCAATTCCATTGAATGCGATTGAGAAATTAGCATTTAGCGATTTAACGTTTAGACATAAGTCCTCTAGTTACGATGCGTTGAGTAACATCAACTTTGAAGTTCAAAAAGGTGAAACGGTCGCATTTGTTGGTCCAAGTGGATCTGGAAAAAGTACGTTAGTAAAGTTACTCGTAGGCTTGTATTCCACGCCAACTGGAAAAATCTACTACAACGGCATTGAATCCACGAGCATTGATCGCGACGAATTGCAACAACAATTGGGATTTGTTACACAGGATACGCAGTTATTCGCGGGAACGATTCGTGAAAACTTATTGTTCACGAAACCAGAAGCGACACAAGAGCAATTGGACTTTGCATTGAGTCAAGCGTCGTGTGAAAACATGTTGGCGCGCAGTGAGCACGGAATCGACACAGTCATCGGCGAAGGTGGAATGAAACTTTCAGGTGGAGAGAAACAACGTTTATCCATTGCACGCGCCTTGATCCGCAATCCACGTTTATTAGTCTTCGACGAAGCGACTTCCGCCTTGGATTCCATTACGGAAGAAGCGATTTCAAATACCATTCGTTCGATTGGAAGTCACAAAGAGCACATCACTGTTTTAATTGCTCACCGTTTATCCACGATCATGCATGCGGACAAGATTTTCGTTCTCGAAAAAGGAGTCATTGTCGAAACAGGAAAACACGAAGAATTACTTGCTGAAAAAGGCTTGTACTACGCGATGTGGAGACAGCAGATCGGGGAGAGAAGGGAGTAGTCCGCCGCGGCGGACAGAGCGAGAAACAGAGCGGGAAACAGAAACAGAAACAGAAACAGAGCGATCAAGAATTTTTTCTCTAATCCGATTTATTCGAAATAAAACAAAATAGCTTTTCCCTTATTTAGTAATGATGCCGAATACGGTTTGATTAAAATTCGGGTTGTACAATGAAAGTCATTCGTTATTGTTGTTCAAAGGAATGAAAGTTATAACGCATTTTTTGTGCGTGGTCAACAATTATTTGGTTAATATATGTAACTAGTTTATATTTGTATCTTAATAATTAGAAATCATCATGGACAAAAATACATTTAACGCATTGGACTCAATAAAGACTATTGAAGCTGCCATTAATGAAACGAAAACAACAAAAACGGGCGCTGCTTTTTACTACATGCTTTGGGGATCTGTACTTTGTTGTTACTTCCTGATTCAATTTTTCATCGTTACAAAACCAACCATCAGCGGAAGTCTCGTAAATTCATTTAATTGGATCTTGTTTCCTATCGGAGGTCTTTTCTCTTATTTAAACAAAAGAAGGGACGAAAAAAATGAAAACTATGTCCCGCAGCTTGAGAAAGTCTATTTTTTCGGATTTACGGGATTCGCAATAATGTACGCCATTTTCACATTTGCTTCAACCTTATTATCCTTACCCTTATCCATTATCTTTTTTCCCTTAATAAGCGGTTTAACCGTTTTCGTTATTGGTGGAATTTCTAAACATAACATATCTATTTTCGGTGGAATATTTAGCATGTTACTTTCCATTATTAGCATTTTGTCGAATATAGAAATCGCATACTTATTGGCTTCTATTGCTTGCATTACATCCTTTATTATTCCAGGAATCACAATGAGAAAAAGCAATGTTTAAGAACTTAGACCCCTTACTTCATTCTCCGTTACGCTTAGCAATAATTTCATTATTAATTGGGTTGGAAGAAGCTGAATTTGTTTATTTGAAAGAAAAAACAAAAGCTAGTGCTGGGAATTTAAGTCTACAAATCGATAAGTTAAATACCGCGGGATACTTATCAGTTACAAAAGGTTTCAAAGGTAAATATCCAGTCACCATTTGTAAAATTACCCCTAAAGGTTTCAGCTCATTTGAAGAATATGTTTCTTCCATCAAGTCGTATATTCATTTAGAAGATTAGAAAACGTTTACCCTGAAGTAAGAACTGTAGAGAGCGAATAACGTTTATTTCTCCGGTTGATATCGAACCAACACAGCCTTGATAATTTCGTTGTTTAAGCGGTTGGATTCGTCGATTGAGAAAGCATTTTTCAAGTAAAAATTTAATGGCGATGCATAGTTGCTTCCATCTGAACGTAGGTCTGAATCGTGATCGATGACCCAACCAGAAAAAACCAAGTCTTCTTTTTTCATTTCAGTTAAAAGTGCAGAGCCGAGTCCTTGCTTTTGATGTTTCCGAGATACAAGTATGGAAAAACGCAAGTCTTGTTCTTTTTCAAAGAGGACTGACCATGCAATGATTTTTCCGGATTTATCCAATCCATAGTAGTGGGTTGTTTTCGTATTATTATCTAAAAGTAAAGCCAAACGGTCCTTTAATTGACGTGGATACTCTGTATTCCAAAGGATATCTATTTCTTCAAATTGTTTCGGAGTGAGGTTTACCGTTTGTATGATGTCCATTTCACTTCTTTTGAAGAACCATTACCGTATGTTTTCCTGTGCAGATTAATCGGTCGGTATCTTTTTCACGGACTTCGATCGACCATAAATGCGTGGTTTTTCCACCATGAACGAGTGTTGCTTTTGCTAATACTTCACCTGTTTGGATTCCACCGACATGATTCGCACTGACTTCGAGTCCAACAGCGTAGTGTGTCTCGTGGTTAATTAATAGAAGTGAACCCAAGGATCCAACCGTTTCCACTAAAGCAGCACTTGCACCACCATGTAAAAGTCCCATGGGTTGTTTCGTTCGATGATCGACTGGCATAGAAGCCACAACATAATCATCACCGATTTCAACATATTGAATGCCAAGTTTTTCCATGAGTGTATCCTTGTTCATGGCATTCAATTCCTCGAGTGGTACTAGCTTTAATTTCATGGGGCAAAGGTAAACAATCGTAATTATTTTTTGAATATTTTTAACTGAACGCTTGTCAATTCTGAAAGTTTATGTACTTTTGGCCCGGAGAGTTGGCAGAGTGGTCGATTGCGGCAGTCTTGAAAACTGTTGAACCGCGAGGTTCCGGGGGTTCGAATCCCTCACTCTCCGCCAGAAGTCAGTGACAAACTGAGACAAAGCGTGTAAATACTAGATTTACACGCTTTTTTTGTTTAAAGTTCATTGCCAATTTCAGCCAATTTCAGCCAAAGTTTGGTGTCTAACTGGTTACCCATTTTAAATTTTACAAAAAGGGTAACCAGTGTTGCCGAAATTGGCGGGTTTTGTCACTGAAATTCAATGCGTTATCTCTTGTTTTTTATCTTTAGGTATTGTAGTTTTGTCATCAAAATGGGGGCGATTTAATATAATCGCTATGTCGTCAAAAACATCGTATGGGTTGTCATTTTACATCAACCGTGCAAAAGAGAAAAAAAATGGAGAATGTCCAGTGTTGCTTCGCATCAACATAAATGGAGAACGCGTTGTCCTGCAAACAAAAAGGTTTCTCAAATCTGAAGATTGGGATCCGAACCGTTACCAGATGAAAGGTAGAAGCACGGAAGCTCGTGTTTTCAATGAATACCTTGAAGCTGTTAGAATAAAGGCTCACAAAAAATACAATGAGCTTTTATCCTTTAATGATGATGTGTCTCCGCAGATGCTCAGGGATGCGATCCTTGGGGTAAACTCTGCTAAAACAAGACAGATCATCGATATTTGGGAAGGACATGTATCCAACCTGAAAAAATTAATTGGTAAGGAAAATTCTTATGCCACGTATCAAAAGTACAATACGGCAAAGAATCACTTCCAAACGTTCTTGAAAAAGAACTACAAACAGGCTGATATTTCTATCAAGTCGGTGGATTACCAAATGATCCAGCAGTACAGTATTTATCTGAAAACGGAAAAAGGTTGCAGCTTTAATACCGCTACTAAGTTCCTGCAAAACTTAAAAACGATTACAAGTATTAGTATTCGAAGTGGATGGCTCGTGAAAGACCCTTTTAATGGCATTAGCTTGACTTTAAAAGAAGTTGATAGACCTTATTTGTCTTTGGAAGAAATTCAGCGTTTGATAAAGTTTAATTCTCCCTTTGATCGTTTAAACCGAGTTCGTGATTTCTTTATTTTTTCTTGTTACACAGGTTTGGCGTATATAGATGTCAAAGAATTGAAACGATCTGAAATTGAAGGAAATGACACAACTGGCTATTGGATCAGAACGAGAAGGAAAAAAACCGGTGGACGAGCAAACATTCCTTTATTGAAGATTCCAATGAGTATCATAAATAATTATTGTTGTTTGGATTTACTTGATGCGAATGATCCTATTTTACCCATATTAAGTAATCAAAAAACAAATGCTTATTTAAAGGAATTAGCTGATTTGTGTAAGATTCAAAAACAGCTTTCCTATCACGTTGCCCGACATACTTTCGCCACTACAATTACCATGATGCATGGAGTACCGATCGAAACCGTTTCGAAAATGCTTGGGCATAAAAACATCCATACTACACAGCACTATGCGCGCATTGTAGATAAAAAAGTTGGCGATGACATGGAGTTGTTAGCGTCCAAACTAAATGACATTGGTGCAATAAATTTTGCAGCAACATAAGTAAAAGAAACAGAATATGAATAATGAATCTTTTAAAGTGCGGGCTTACGGCTTCGGTGAGCTCGCACAACTTTATTTTCCAACGATCACAAAGAAAAGTGCCAGTGCTCAATTGAGAAGATGGATCAAGTTAAGCAAAACAGTAATGTCCGAACTTGATCATTTTGGATATAGACCTGGTATTCGATTATTGACACCAGCTCATGTTAAAGTTATTGTTAATGAGTTTGGTGAGCCTTGATTCAATGGATTATAGAATTTATTAATTGACTCATTATCATTAAATTTGCGGCGTGAAAACCTATATTTTAATTTTTGTGTCACTTTTTGTGACATTTAATTTGTCCTTTGCTCAAAAAGCAAACAAGGTCAAACATTCTTTTCCTGGTATAGAAAATTGGGAAAAAGTAATTGAGAAGGCTACCCTTGAAAATAAATACATCATGGTGGATTTATCTACTGAATGGTGTAGTTGGTGTAAAGTCATGGATAAGCAACATTTCAATGATCCTGAAATTTTATCCTTGATGCAGCCTAAGTTAAACTCTTACATGTTGGATGCAGAGAAAGATCGTGTTGGTCAGCTTTTGAAATTGAAATTCGGTGTTGCCGCTTACCCTTCTTTTCTATTCTTTACTCCACAAGGTGAATACCTCGAGACTTGGTGTGGTGCAATGCCAAAAGAATATTGGATTCAATACGTAAAGGACAGCATAGACCAAGTTCCAATGGCACGACCTGGAATTCCTTCCGGTCTTAAATTTCAATGGCCTGATTTCGTACAAAATGAATTAAAAGCCAATTTTAAAAACAGCACTCCAAGTAGTGAAGAATTAAGCAATTTTTTCGCGAAATGTGACTACAAAACATTTGTTGACTTTAATGTTTGTCGCTTCTATCCGAGAGATATTCCTGACAGTCTTTTAAATACAATGCTTCTCGATAAACAATGGTTAGACAATAACTACGGTGCTGATATTGCAACAGATTTATTACAAACATCCATTATTTGGAAAGCATATGCTCAAATCCAAGATACTAATTGGACAAAGTCTTGGTCTTATATGAATCAATATCAAAAGAATTTCCCTCAAAATAAGTGGGAATTGTTTAATGTAAAATTGTTTTACTACACCACAAAGCTTGAAGTTGATAGTTTAGTCCAGCTAGGACTTCAATATCCAGATTTTGTGTACGACTATACAGCGATTGAGCTAGTTGAGTTTATCTGTAAACATGGCAAAACAGAATCCCATTTCAAACAAGCGGAGTTATGGAACCTGGCTGAGCTTAAAAACTCGACGAATTTTACATTGGCAAAATTTCAAGCGCAGTTAAAGTACAAACAATCTGATTTTATCGAAGCACAGAAATGGGCTAAAATAGCAATAGAGCTCGCTGAAAAAGAAGGAGTTGAATTGACGAAAGAAGATGAAATTTTAAAAGCAATTTTCGTTCAGAATAATGCTGTTGGGAATGGTTAAAATAAACCTTGTATTTAATCCAAATAGTATATTGTTGACACTACTTAATTAAAGAAATTTGAATTGTTGACTTTCATTTTTGACGAATACAAAATATTTATTCAGTCGTGTTCAAATATTCAATTGATTGAGTTGTTTAAACATGGTTACTTGATTTAATTCATTGTAAAGAAAATCACCCACGGATATAAAGGTTTTGTTTTTCACACCTGTTTCAATTTCATATTTCATTTCCATACAAAGTCGATCATAAAATCTCAAGATTAAACGGTTTGATGTCAATTCAAAGCGATTTATTTCAATGATGGCAAAGATGTCGAGGAAGTTTTCCTGATTGTATTTGGAGGTCAAATCTAGCTGAAGCAAGCTGTTCCAATGTGCTACTAAAAAATCAAAGTGATCAAAGATGATTTGCTCATTTTGTCTGAAAAATAATTTGTCGTAAAAGGTAGTTGCTATTTGGTATGTTTCATCACTGGAATAATGGACTTCAAAATAGCCAGATTTCTTGGGTAACATTCGAAAATCAAAACGAAAACGTTGAATTTCATGTAAACCGTTGATCAAAACAATTTCTTTTTGATTGTAATAAACACAAAAATATTCGAAATCAAAAATTTTTAATCTACCTAATCGCTGCCCATACTGATTGAAAGATATTAGGGTGTCATGCTTGATTATAACCAAAGCAATATAAGTTTCTTGCGGTTGTGGATGATTCGGGAAATCAGTTGAGGAGACGAGGTATTTCATAAGTAATTGGGTTCTAATATTAGAAATTCATTTAGATTACAAATAAATAATGGCTGACCGCCATGACTTGTCGGTTTGGTTTTTTACTTTCGCATCAAACATAAAATATGTCACAAGTAAAATCAATCGAAAGACTAAGTAGCATACTCAATTTCGTACACCAGCATCCGTATTGTCAATTGCAAGATATCATGGATAATTTATCCAAAAAAGATTTTTTCCCGACTGAACGTACGATGCAGCGCGATCTCAAAACCATTCGAGAGATGTGCTTCATCGATATCAAATATAGCCGACTTCATAATGGATATTTCATCGACCAAGATAGCGAGCATGACTTTAATGAATGGATGCAAATCTTTGAGTTGTTTAACCGTTCAAATGTTATTAGTGAAGTATTGTTAAAGAAACCTGGGGCAATCGACTATATTGATTTTGATCAATCTGTCGGTAATTATTATGAACAGATGTTCCCAACAATACTGAATGCCATTATTGAACGAAGAAAAATAATGTTTACGTATACTAGATTTTGGGAGGATAAACCAACTCAGATAGAATTAGAACCACAACTCTTAAAAGAGTATCTAAATAGATGGTATGTTGTAGGTACTAACGAAAATGGCGAATTCCGAAGCTATGGACTCGAACGTATAGCGCATTTTGAGTTACTAGCAACAACCTTTCGACCTAAAGTTAAAAACCCGAAACAGTTGTTTTACAATGTGATCGGACTTTATTCAGAAAACGAACTCGAACAAGTTGTTTTAAGCTACCAACCATTTCAAGGAAAGTACATCAAATCACAACCATTACACACGAGTCAAAAAATTCTCATCGACAACGAAAATGAATTGCGCATTGAACTCACCGTATGCCCTAACTATGAATTGGAAGAACAAATCCTAAAACAAGGTGAACGAGTTACCGTCATTCAACCAGAATGGCTTCGGCACCATGTTAAAAAAAGAATTCAGATGTCAGGTTTAAATTATGATTGAAGTTAGCTATTGGAAATGACTAAAATACAGTGCATTACACACCTCTAATTTTCACTATAAGATTTTAGTGTTTGATTGGAATAGGCCATCACGTCAAAAATCAAAGAATATTGTTCTTTTATCCACCGTTTGTAGATCAAATTTCCATTCAAGAAAAGATAAAATTCATTTCCCTTTTTGATTGTGTAGACGGCCATTTATTTCGCTGATTTTTGACTGATTTTCCTGCAATTCTTGTCATAAACCTTTAGCCAACTTCCTTCCATAATAGTAAAATTTTGTCCGGCAGCGCCTCGCACAACAATGTTTTGGGCAGGCATTTGCGCAATCTTGCGACAATTTTCATCATAAGTTTTAATCCACGAACCTTCTTCAACTACAAAAAAGTCTGAGGCTATGCCAACAATAGTTACTTTATTACTTGACATTTGGGAAATCTTTCTACTGTTTTGATCATAGACCTTAATCCAGCTTCCTTCTTCTTGAACATTTGCAATCATTTCTTCTATTTTTTAGTTATAAATATTTTCAGGGCTCTTTTATACCCCTTTTGATGATAAAATTAGATGGCGAGACCGCCAAAATATGACGTAATCGACCATATTAATGCTCCTATAAAACCAAACTAAGAGGATGTCAGAAATTTATAGAAAAAATTATTGAATCTCTATTCTATCCAAAATCGCATTAAAATATTTATCAATTCCAACTCTCCATAGATAATTTGGATGATAGGTGCGAAATGCAAATTTTATATTTTCTACCTGTAAAATTGAAAGTTCTCTTTTCGTAAATGATTCAACTTCTTTCAAAGTTAGATCTCCTAATTTATCGAATAAAACAAAGTCGTAATTTGGTCCTGAAATAAAAAGAACAATATCAGGTTTTAGAATTTCAATTTCTTCTTTCAAAACATTGAAATATTGCTTTTCAACTTGATAGATGTAATTAGGAGGAAATCCTTTATCACTTGACTTACCAATTTTCACTAGATTATTCCAAACAAAGCCAACACTCTTGTTAGGATATTTATTTTTTAAAAGGTTGACGAATCGTTTAACACCGTTCCAAAATTGACCTCCATAACTCCAACATTCACCCCTTGTAATGAAATGATAATAAGAATCTAAAATTGCAATTGGGTCTTTCTCAAATACATTATGCCAACCATTTGTTTCTTGACCGACAACCATAATTTTAATGTCTGATTTTTCGTAATCCTCATTGTCATCAAGTGATATCAATAAAGGACTTGCAGGTTTAATAACCTTAATATCGTCACTAATTAAAGGTTCAATACTTCGATAGAGTTCTTGCCACTTTGAGTTATATAATTCTTTAAGTTGTTGGTTCATCTCCATTTTTTTGTTTTAAGTACGAATTTATCATGTTTAACCGCCAAAATATGACGCAGTAGTCGATTACAATACTCCCTATTATTCAAATTAAAAGGATGTAACGAAGCTTTTATAGCATGTCCTCTAAATTACTAACAATTTCAGTAGGTGATTTTTGAAAATTAGGTCGGGTTTGATCTAATTCGAAGCAAAAAAACTCTCAATCACCTGTAAGAAAAGGAATTAATATAGCTTGATATATTTTGACGTTGATAAAAAAATAGTATTAATACTAATGTTTTTAGGGGTCTATACTGGTAGTATTCTAAAATTTGAATAAGATCCTTTATTTCTAAATTAAACCCTAATAAATTTACGTACAACTATTTATAGATTCAAACACCCTCAACCGCCTTTTACACACTTTTTCATTCCCGAAGTTTGTTTCCTAATCGAAGCAAAACTTCATGTCTCAACATTCGCATACTTCTATTTTCACAACAGCCTCTGGAGTTCTTGGAGGTGTCGCTAAAGCGGTTACCGCAAAACCTATACTTTCTGAGATTACATTGCCAGGATTGGCAAATGTGGTGATCTATGCTGCGGCTTCAGCTGCGGCTGGGTACTTCGTCAAGCATTTCATGGACAGCGTTGCCAGGCGCTTTAATAATTACTTCAATAAAACCGAGAAGAAGTAATGAATAAGGCGGTTGGAATAGCGCTTGGTGCTGGAGTGGTTTATGGCATAGTCAGACTACTCAGAATGCAAAATGTCTCTGAGATGGCAAACGCTAGGCTTGTAAATCCACGCATTCATTCGGTTACCCTTGGTGGAATTTCTTTTAGAACAGAAGTTGAGATCAATAATCCTTCTAGGGATTCTGTGAAATTGACTAAGCCCGTAGTATCGCTTACCAGTAAAGGTAAAATGCTCGCGCAATCCGATGCAGAGGACACCATCATTGCTATCAAACCATTGGGGCTTACCAAAATCGACACCATTGAATTGGAGCTCGACTGGTTCACCCTGAAAGGACTCGTGACGAATATCGTTAAGAATATTCCAAAAGCCATTGCAGCTTGGAAAGCAGGTGATAAAAAGAACTTGATGACCATTCTTGGTGTGCCCTTGGAAATGAATTTCACAACCTATGTGAACGGAATATTTTATCAATCCCCTTCAGAAAAACTCATCTGATGAATGCGCTTGCACAAATACCAGCCAAAACCGTAACGAGTGGTTATCGAGCTATCAAAGATGGAAGCCGTTACAATCAGTATTTTCCCAAACCGGAAGAACGTGACCGTGTCATTGTTGAAGACGGCGAAGTGACAGATACTGTGGAGTTAATGGAGAAAGTCGTTTGGAAATACCTTGACGACACCAAGCGAATTGCTCCATTGCTCCGACGGTCAACAACCGAGTCTACTTGCCAAGCTATCTGGGAGTTTGTCTATGGTTATATCCAATATAAACTCGACAAGCGAGGCCTAGAACAACTCCGAAGACCAGCGCGCAGTTGGGCAGAACGAAATACCGGCGTTGACTGTGATTGCATGAGCATTTTTGTTTCAAGCATTTTGACTAACCTCCAAATCCCTCACAAGTTTCGCATCACGATGTACAGTGGTGATTCTTGGCAGCATGTCTACGTGATTGTGCCCCTAGGAGATGAGAACAACTACTGTGTGATAGACGGGGTGGTTTCTGCCTTCAACTACGAGAAAAAATTCACTAAAAAAATGGACTTTACTATGAGCTTAAACGGGATCAATGTAGCAGTATTAAGTGGCGTTTCTTCAAACGACCATTACAACGCCGTTATGGCAAATTCACTTACGGGACTTGGAGCAAATTCAAGCGCTGAGCTTGATAAAATCTATGAAAACATCGTGGTCACTAGAAATGCTATTGCACAGGATCCGTCTTTGGTATCATCTACTGATGACCCACAAGCGCTTTTGCAAATGCTCGACTATGCCATCCAGTATTGGCATACTGATAAAAGAAATCAAGCCCTGGAAATTTTATCCCAGAATGAAAGGCAGCTCAATTTACGCAATGGTATCAATACCATTTCTGGATTGGAATATGATCCAGATGAACTTTCGATGAGTGGTGTTAGTCCTAAAGGTTTTTTTACCAACGTGAAAAAGTCAGTCAATACTGCAGGTCAAAAGGTTGGAGACGTAGCTAAAAAAGCAGTGAAAGCCGTTGTGAAATACAACCCTCTTACTTTGGCTGCTCGCGGAGGCTTTTTAGTTGCCATGAAACTCAATTTGGGAAAAATGGCCAATAAACTCAAATGGGGTTATGGGACTCCAGAGCAAGCAAGAGTAAAGGGCATCGCACCAGCGCAATACCAAAAAAGTAAAACAGCTTTAACCAAAGTGGAGAATTTGTTTGCTGATAAACTACAAGGTAGCCGCGAAGTGCTTAAAAATGCCATTCTTAAAGGAAGAGCTGGTAATTTGAGTGGCGATGTCATCGAACAACTACTTGGATACTTGGGGGATCCTGTAACAGCTTCAGCGATAGCAGCAGCAACACCTGTGATTATTGCCACCATCAATATTTTGAAGGATGCCGGATTAGTAGGCAGTGATGAGAAACTGGATATTGACTCCTTGACCAAAGAAATGGATGCAGATCCAAACGCAGCAAGTGCATTTTCGGAAATCCAACAAGAAGATGAAGCTTCTTCATCAGGAGAAACAGATCAAACAGCACCACCAACAACAAAAGGAGCTACCAAGTCCACTTCAGCAGGTGGCGGTATTATGGAATTCATTAAAAAGAATCCTGTTCCAGTGGCCATTGGTGGAGGGCTATTGGCCTTTGGGATTTATCAGATGGTGAAGCCTAAAGCAAAAACAACTGGTTTGTCTGGTGTTCGAAGTACAGCAAAACGAAAAACACCGACAAAAACAACCACAAGGAAGAAAACAACCCTAAAAACTGTCAAACTTTTTTAAATCAATAAATACGCAAACCATGGCAACTAAAAGAAGTACCAAAGCAAAAACCAAAATCAGTAGCCAAGCTGTGATGGATGAACTTAAAACCTTGGCTATGCTCACAGGCGGTGTTGTCATCGGCTCGCTGGGTGGAAAAATGCTTGATAAGGCATTGGCCGTTGATCCGGCTGCTACGACCTTCAATGTCAAAGCACTGGCAAGACCAGTATTGATGCTTGGCGTTGGAACAGCAGGAAACATCATGCTCAAAGACCCAAACATGAAAATGTTGGCAACGGGAGTTGGTGCATCAGGCTTACTCTCTGGAGTAAAAATCTTACTCAAAAAAGACCTATTAGCAGGTCTGGCAGATTTCAACCTTTCAGGCTCAAACGATCTTGGAGAACCAAGCATTTACCGCGAACCATTGAATTTATCAGTGGAGCGCTACAATCCGGATCTTCCAGCTCTTTCATCACCGACGGCATTCAATGTCGAGGACTTGAACTTGTCTCATGCGTCCATGGCGCACAGTTCAGAGATGGAAGATGACCTTTCTTACATCGAAATCATTTAATCAATTACAAATCAAATAAATAATAAGTATCATGTTAACTCTTGGACAAATCGAAAACAGCGAGTACAACTTGCTAGGTGCCATGTCAGAAGAAGACTTCTTGCAAGCACTTGAATTAGGAGCAACGAGCGATAAGCGCAAGTTATTTCGCAAAATGCAAAATCAATCACGCGCCATGTCAACAGCCACAGGTTCTCGCTCACGCGCAGAATTTGAAAAGCGCATCACCATGTTGCCAAAGGAAATCCAACAAGGATTGGCAACGCAATCTTTGCAAGCTGTAGATACGGCTTACTACGTGGTGAAAACCATTGGTGGCTCAAAGGTGGTAAAGATGTTCAAGGATGACGACACGAAGGTGGTTGGAACGAGCAACATTTCCAGTGGGAAATTGGAAAAAGGAAATCACTTCTTGCTATACGGCATTCAGTTGTTGGGTGGTGTGAGTGAATCAAAAGACGATGCAAGTCGTGTGAATTTCGATGTCGTTCCGGATTACATCCGTGATGGTGAATTTGAGTTCAAAGCAAACGGAACTATCCTTGTACCGAATACTTCATGCGAGGTGTTCCAAACAACAGGAAAAGATACTTTCCGTGGACTTTGGATCTTGGATAACCCGAAAATCATTCGCGACCAACAATCCATTGAATTGAATTTGGAATGGGGTGCTAATGCGCCTGAGAATACATTCTTGAAAGTTATCCTTCGCGGAACAGCTGTAATTAAAGCCTAATTCTGAATCGAGATGAAAAACCATAAGTTTCAACAGATACGCGTTCGAGTGACTGATTTTGGGGAATCAGTGCGCATCAATGCACAAACCGACAAGCAATACGCTAAGATTCGAGGGATTTATGTCTCGCTTCCAGATGAGCTATTGCTATCAGGTGCTTTGTTGGGACTTAGGGTGAATAATCAAGAGGTCTTTGAGGATGCACATGAAATCAAGTTAATCACTAGCGGTCACCAAGTTGCTCCAAACAAGAAGTTTTTCTTCTTTGAGGAGCACTTGGAAGCTGGTGGATCAGCGATTGAAGGCAAGTTCACAGATGGAGGTCATGAGGCCTTGTCAGAAAGTCCTTCAAAGCTTGAATTGATGCGCGCAAGAAAAGCAGAGAGTGGTTATTTGTATGAAGCCAAAATCTATTTGTGGTTAACTAACGAATAGCACGGATGTCAGTCACACGCTATTCAATCGTTAGTCTTTTGGTTCAAAAGCCTGGAGAGATTATCTCTTTTCAACACAAGATTCCGGCATACTTAAAACGCTGCACGGGTTTTAAAATCTCGCTTGTAAGCTTTCTAGATCCGCAATACTTGAATTGTGAATTGGGTCGTTTGAGCGCTTCGTTTAACAGTTTGAAAGAAGAAGCAATTACCACTTCACTGAAACACGAAGAGCTCGGATCACAAGACTTTCAAGAATTAGATGTTCAATTGCACCCAGGACAAATTATAAGCGGTGTGTATGTTGACACTATGCTATGTGAAGATTTTAAGTCATACAGAGTGAATTTGTATTTACGCTGCACTGACAAAGAAGGTCAAACTCAAAATCAATAAGGCTGATGTACGATCATTTAAACCATGTGCAACAACAGTTCAAGCAGCGAGAAATCAAGATTGAATTGCAAGGCTTTAAGTCTGTTCATACGAGACCTGGGACTTTACAATACCACATTGAGGCTTACAATGAGTACTTGTTACTCACCAATAGCAGGGTGCTTCCAATTGGAACACGCATACTTTCTGATACCAATAGCATGGAAATCAAAAGTGGTCACCGCCGGATTGAAGCATTAGAAGAGTTCAGCGGTCTTGTGTCAATTGAGCTACCACAGGGAACAACATATTTTCCCATCATCGAATTTATTCAAATCGTCAAGGAATGAAAAGAAGAAAGATTTATCACATGATCGAGGTTTGTCAGAAAATGATCAAAACCTTCCCCAAACAGGGGCACGACAAAGTAACGTTCAATGCCATGTTTTACCGAAATGGCAAGCGCTTAAACAGCATTGATCAATCGTTGATTGAGAATTTCTCTCCACTCGTACGAAGCTATGATAAATCTGAAAATCCTGACAAAGTTAAAGTTGAATTCAAGGATGTGGAATCTGGAACGCTCATATGGGCAAAGACTTTTGAATGGACGGATGTCGATGAAGAGCTGCCAAAATCCTTGGCCGGTTATGCAGGTTTGGGAGAAGCCGAGGTAAACGACCTTGTTCAGCGCAAGTTCTCAGAAATGGAAAGAAGCCGAGAGTTAGAAAGATTGACCACGGAATTACAACGAATAAATGCCATAAATGAAGAGCTGGAGTTTCAAGTTCAAGACATGCAAAACTCCCTGGAGGCTAAAAAGCAAGTGGAGTATTATTCCAACATCATTGGAATGGCACTACCAGGACTTGCCAAGTTCTTCACCAATTCACCGGTGGGATCAGCTTTTAATTTCTTGGCTGGAACGGACCAAGAAAAGAGCATGGAACAGTCCTCAGATGGCACAAAGGACACACAGCGCGAAACGATTTTAGAGATGATTATTTCGTTTGTTCAAACACTTGACAATCAAGAACTAGGAACTATTTACTTAATGTTATCTGAAATCGAAAAAGATAGAACAAATATTCAAAAGATCCTGCAATTTATCACAGGTTCAACAACAGTAGAAACACCCATTCAAACCAATTAAAAACGTAGAAAAAATGGCAAAACATGAGTTAAAAGTTACGGTAAGCGTAGCCACAGATTTAGAGGCTCGCCACGTTCAAAAAGCATTGCAAACCATTGCAAACAACTTCAAGCCCAATGAGCTTGTGAGCATTTCCAAAAAGATTGAAATGCCATTGGTGAAGTTGAAAATTAAAAGCATGATCTAACGCAAAACAAAATGGCATCCGCAAAAGAAAAAATCGCTCAAGCTGTCCAAGACAATAAAAGTGTCCTGATCAAAGGTGCACTGATTGTTGGTGGTATTTATATAACCTATCGCGTTGGCAAGAACCTAATTGCGAAGGTTAATAAAAACAATGCACAGAAAAATACGGATGACAAGCCTGAGGTAAGACAAGCAATGTCCTTGCGATCATCTGTAAATCCTTCGGGCTACAGCTGGATGAAGAGCTTTGATACCACCAACGTGGACACTGTGATGGAGATTGCTAAAACCATCACCAACCTCGATAAAGTTCAAAAAGCCTACAAGGATTTATACCAGGACAATTTACTAGACGATCTTCAAAGTGATCTTTCTACAAGTGAATACGAAGCCTTTTTGAACATTATTGCGTCAAACGCCAACAAGGATACAAGCGGTGGAGGTGCGCCTCCGGTTCAATACACCAAAAAGAATCAGTTGATTGTAGCAAAGAAAGATGTCACGATTCGTAAAACTCCAGATGCTTCCAATCATGGGGCATTCTATGAAGTGCTTTCTGAAGACAACATTTACCGCGTAGCAAAAGCTGGAGAGTTTTTGGGCTATGCCACAGGACAGCAACATTACGATGAAGTCAATAACGTGAAGTTCATTCAGGTGGCTTATGTTATCAATGCCAAATATGCTCCGGCTGCTTACAAGAAAAAGAACAAAGTAAAAATGTCCTTTTGGATCAGTGCATCATCAAATTACACATATCAATTTCCAAATGTAAAAGAGATGATTGCGGCATACCCGAAAACAAGCACCACAGCATACTGGAAAAAACCCTTGGATTATTTCGATCTCAAAGGAATTCCAATGCCACGCTTGTTGACTAGATCAAACGCAGTGATCTTAAACGAAAAGTTTGTTCCGATCAATCAGGTAGGATCAAATACCATATTGGGGCAATTGGTCATGAGTATGCAAACCAAAGGCGGTGTGCTTTTGCAGTTTCGAACCATTGACAACAACATCCGCTGGGTGGACCAACAATACATTCATTTACAAGAAAGCATATGAGCACAAAAACAGAAAATTACGTAGTCAATAACTACCCTTATGCCGAGAAAGCCGGGGATCGTTTCAAAATGGATCCACTGGTGATCTTAGCGCAAGGTTCCTTTGAGAGCGCTTGGGGAACATCGAATTTATCAACGAAGCACAACAACTTCTTTGGGATTACCGCTGGAGGTTCAAAAAATGAATTCTGGAAAGGTGGAATCTACCAGGCTCAGAACAAATATAAATTGAAGTTCAGAACCTACGCTTCACCGCAAGACAGCTTCTATGACTTTGCACGCTTGATTTCCAGTAGCTACAAGACGGCGCATGCCGCAGCAATGGACTACAAAAAGTATGCGGATAAAATCGCACACAGTCCTTATATCTCTGAAAGCAACGGTGACAACCGCACGGCTTACATGCGCGGACTTATTACTAACTATGAAAAGATATTGGACATCGCTAAAAAAAAAATCTTCTTGAAAAAGGAGGATTCACCCTCGGAGCAGCAGCCTTAGTCTTTTTGACGGGCAGGTTTATTTACAAAAAATACATTCAGAAATAATGGCATTTACACTTACACACATTAGAACTGGTGAACCACAGACCTTCACAGTTCAAGTACTTCTTGAAAAACTAGGAGACCCTATCAATGATGAAATTATCATCAAAGGTGAAGCTTACCGCATTGCTGGAGTTCAAGAAAGCGCAACAGGAACTGTTTCAGGAAACTGGCAGCGCGAAACGATTGAAGTGACAGAGAGCGACCAAACAGAGTTTGATGTCGATATCAACACTTCGGATCCAGAAGGTTTGTTTTTGGTAGTCAACGGAGCTTTGTTTGATTACGGTCTAAACGGCGCTTTTCACATCGCAGACACAACGCTTTACTGGCATGGAAGATTCAATCTTTCGCCAACAGATCAAGTGTACATCAAGTATTTAACCCTTAATTAATTACTGGTATTAAAGATTCAATCTTTCACCAACAAAACTATTGTAAATCAAGTATTTAACCCTTAATTAATAACCATGAGTGAACAACTAAAAATCAAACAGATTGAAGGTCTAGCAGCAGACCTCGCCACAAGAGCCCTGGATGCCCAAGTGCTGAAAATTGCTAACAACCTCTCGGATGTCAATGCTACAAACGCCAGAACCAATCTCTCTCTATACTCCAAGTCTGAGGTAGATGCTTTGGTAGTTGGTGCAAAGAACGCATTTAATGTTGCGGATACCACGGCACGTAATGCCTTGACAGGCCTAAAAGTCACAGACCGCGTGTTTGTCAATGACGATGGTGATACCAAATGGGCATTGTATATCGTAACAGCTGTTACTACCGGAACGGGATCAACTTCGACGTTTAAGAAGATCGCAGACGAAGATCTTTTTACCAATGCTTTAACTGCAGCAGCTGTAAAAGCAGCTTACGAAAGCAATGCTGATACCTTTGCCTACAATGGCACAGCTAAAGGCAAGGTGGATAAAATCACGGTGAGTACGAACATCAACCTTGACACACTCAAAACCACAGCTGATAGTGCTTTAGCGAATGCAGCAACGGCTCAGACTACGGCAAATAGTGCAAATACCGCTGCAACAGCGGCTCAAAATACGGCAAACAGCGCGGTGAGTTCCGCAGCTTCAGCAGGCACTAAGGCAGATCAGGGAATTGCAGCAGCGGCAGCAGCGCAAACAACGGCAGATTCCAAAGAAGATGCTTTTACTGCAGCCACGGAAACATTCACGGGTTTGACCGGTGCTGCGAACGCGACGATTTCCATCACTTTAGGTCAAGTACCAAAAGCTGGATTTAATATCGGTATTTTCTTCAACGGACTTCGTGTGAAGTCTCAAACGAGAACCAACGGGTCGAAGGTCATCACATTCACAGTTCCATACATCACAGAGGCATCCGATGACATCATCGTGGCTTACAGTTACTAAAAATGGACAAGATTTTAGCCAAGCAGATTGAAGGGGTGGTTGATACCACAAGTGCACAGGTCATTGAAGGAGAGAAATCCTTCAGTGACCCACTGCATGTATTCAATATGCAGGATCGAAATTTTGCTGGTATGCGCATTGATGGACTTTTCATCTACTGGTTGCGCGACTTCCAACGACTTGATGACGTGGGTAATATCCGCATGGGAATGGATCCAAAAACAGGTGCTTTTGCCCTTCAAAAATTTACCAAACAGTGGGAAAATATCACACTTTAAGCCATGAATAGTCAAACAAGATTCAAACTCACCCTTTATGCCGCAGGTTTTCTCGCCTTGGTAACACTTCTAGCCATTGGTTCTAAAATGGAAACCGTGGCAACAGCAGCTATTGCTGGTATCATGACCATTCTTTCAGCTTACATCTGGTCACAAACACAAAGACCTTCAAACAATGAATATGCTTCTAAACGTACTCAAAAGTCCCACGGTTCAAAGACTCATCGGACTTCTCGTCCTTCTGAGCGCCATAGTACTACTATACAAGAATAACCAGCGCCTTCATGCGGATAATAAACGCCTTAGCTCCAATATGAAAACATTAGGAGCTGAACTTGTTTTGGTGAAAACCAAGAGCGGAAAACTTGCTGCACAAACGGATTTGTTGGTGCTTCAAACAAGTGAGTTGAAGAAACTCTTTCCAAAAGAGGTCAAGCAAATTGAATCTTTGGGTGTGGGTGTCAGCAAAACCACACAGTTTACGACAACAGTTGTCGAAACCAAAACCAATGTCATTACAACGCTTAGAGATAGCCTCATTTTAGATACCATCAAAGTGCGTGTTTTCGATTACCAGGATCAATGGTATCAAATTCAGGGAATAAGTGAAAAGGACTCGCAACGTTTGGTAATTAAATCAACTGATACACTTACCCAAATAGTTTATCGAGGTGAACGCATCAAACCCTGGCTCTGGGTCTTTTCACCAAGGAAAATTCAGCAACGGGTTAGTGTTTCTAATCCCAATGCTACGATCAAGTATAGTCAATCCATTCAAATTCAAAAACCATGAAGAAACTCATCCTTGGAGCTACGGCAGCAATAGCCCTGTATGTCCTCACAAAGAAGAAAGGTTCTACTACTGGAACCGATACCTCCAACTCGAGCGATCCTGCTGTGACCGCTACTCAGAAAGCAACCCGTTCAGTAACCTTTTACAAAGCATAAACATGGCAGAGTTAGCAGTACCCATTCCAATGACACCCCGTGTGTTTTATTCCGATACAGCATTGTCTCAAAACAAAGCTAAAATGGATTCCATTGGCAAGACTTTTTACAAGGAAATCAAACAGGCTGAAACTTTGACAAAAGTTCCTGGTTCGTTGATCTTGTCTTTGATTTTCACTGAAAGTGGAGGCCGTCCTGCCATCGTTAGTTCAGCAAATGCCGTTGGATTGATGCAAATGAAAACCCAAACGGCCAATGACATCATTTACTGGGAAAACAAAGCCGGACGACTAAGCGCTGAGGAACTCGCGATTATCAAAAAACACCTTGGAGAACGTGTCAACGGACCACTTAAACAGAAGTATTTATCCCACAAGATCAAAGAGAACAACTACACGGGAAATGTCATTGTGAAAGCTGATTTAATGAAGCCTGAACTCAATGTGCTCCTTGGTGCAATGTACTTAGGGATTTTGATGGATCAACACCAAGAGGGCGAAGTACTGCGCCTTGACAAGGTGCTGGTGCGCTACAACCAGGGTTACTTCTTTAAGCCTGGAACAGGCAGTGTTGAGCAAACATTGGATTTAGTGAAAGGAAAAAGCAAGGAAGCCTATTCATACATCTTAAAAGTAGTGGGTAAAAACGGCTTACTTGAAACTCAAGGAAAGTAGTGAATCAGCATGTGTTGAATAAAGAAATCGAGGCTTTTATCCAACAAAAGGACAAAGCAAAGGGCGCTTATTCAGCCGCTGATAAAACATATATCTCCAAATACGGTGGCGCTGGAGGACAAGGAAGTAAAGGTGCTTCAGGCGAAGGCTTGCTATATGAGTTTTTTACTCCAGACTACATCTGTGAGCTCATGTGGAATTTGGCTCATAGATATGGTTATGAATCCACTGGGACGGTTCTTGAACCAAGTCTTGGAACAGGCAACTTTCTCAAATGGGCAAAGGATCCATCGAAGTGCTATGGATTTGAAATCAACCCGGTTTCAAATCGCATTTGTGAGATTCTTTATCCAGATGCCCAGATTCATGAAGGATACTTTGAAACGGCATTTTTAAAAGCCCCACGCTTTACTGAGCGCTTAAAGGACAAACTTACCTGGCTTAGTGGCTATCCGTTTTCACTTGTGATTGGAAATCCACCTTATGGCAAATACAAGAACGCTTACAGTTCCTATTTTCCAAAGCCCAAGATGCACCAAATAGAATTGTTTTTCATGTATTACTCCCTTAAACTATTGAAGCCTGGTGGGCTTTTGGTGTTTATCACAGGTAGTAATTTTCTAAGAAACGGCATCAGCTACCAAGGCGAGAAAATGGAGCTAGAAAAGCTTTGCGATTTGGTGGACGCGTATCGCTTACCACCAGTGTTTAGTAGCACTAAAGTACCAACGGATATCATTGTATTAAAACGAAAATAACATGGCATACAAAGCAAATAAGGCAACACCACAGATGGTTTTTGACAAAGACACGTATTCGGAGCTCGAAAAAGAACTCGATGCCATAGAGGCGCAGTTCAAAGTGCGCGAAATTGAAATTACTTTCAATAAAGAAGCCTTGTTCTTTGGGGATATCAAAGCATCTGTGGATGTTTATTCTTTTTTAAAAAACAGAATCCTCAAAGGAATTGAAGTACAAGAACATTTCATTGCTATTTTCCTAAGTCAAGCAAATAAAATCATTGGTTATTACCATCATTCAACAGGTACGATTAACGCTACGATGGTAGACATTGAGCTTCTAACAGCAGTAGCGGTAAAGACCTTGGCAAAAGCCGTGATTATTTCGCATAACCACCCAAGTGGAAACCTAACGCCTTCAGAAGCTGATCGCTCACTTACCAGAAACGTAGTCAAGGCTTTGAAGTATTTTGACATTATGCTCATTGATCACATCATTGTTACTAAACACGGGTATTACTCCTTCAACGAAAAAAGAGAAAGTAGCATCGTTGGATATGTGCCAAAACTTAGTCCAAAAGAGAAGAAACTCCGAGAAGAAATCCTTCGCCAACTCAAAAGAGTAACAGCGGCCAATGCACCCAACTTATTTGAAATGATGCAATCCCCACAAGGATATGAGCAGGTGGAGCAACTTGTCATTGATAAAGTCCTGCATGATCAAATGGTTCCAGCGGCAGTCATTCCCTTATTAGAAACAGAACTTACCATGATCTGATGCAAATTGTAAGTCCTACATATCTTCGTGCGCGCATGGATCTCATTCGAGAAAAACTCACTGCTACAAGCGATATGCAAGCAGCTTTGCTTCGCAACGGGGTGTACTATGATCAAAAGGCCATTGAGGAAAAAGCCAAATCAAAACAATTTCCACAAACGCCATTGAGCTTCACGGAGCTCTGCACATTCAACACCTGGTTTGTGCTGCATCCTGAAAAAGTATGTGGTATTGAAGTCATTACAACAAGCAAAGAATTCCCGGTAACGATTCAAGGGGACAAAGCACAAATACTGGCCACAATCGAAAAACAAGAAAGCTATTCCATCATTGAAATGGAAGCTTTGGCATTAGAATACGAACTTCAAATCAATCAATTATGAGTTACTTAAAAGGAATAGCTAACATTCACAATTTAGGCGCTTTAAATCCATACACTTCAATTAATATGAGAAGTAAATCACAGGCTCTTGATAACGTATTGAAACAGGTTGAAGAGCTCAAAGGATTGGGTGCTACGGAAAACAAAAAGCTTTCTTTTGAAGAGGTCATGGCAAAGTATAATGCTGGTATCACAGAACCTGAAATCAAAGCTTGGGTGTGGTACAAACAGCACCAGGGAATTCCCATGACTGGTTGGGAAGCGTATCATCTGGAGGGTACTGGTAGGGTCTTGATTTCTCAACTTCATACACTTGTCAGACAAGGAGCTTTGTTTTACCATGCTGGTGAAATGATGCCTTTTCCGATCTATACCTACGGAAATATGTATGATCGTTTGCAGCAGTTGGAAGGGGATAAAAAAGAGATCTTGGAGTATTTTGGAGAAGAGGTCTATTCACTGCATAAAGAAGTGCTCGAAAAAGCAAAACCGGAACTACTAACCGTTGAAAATCCGGATGAAAAAGAACGACCAATCATTACGGCTATTTCTGATTTTGCCATTAATCCTGATTTGTTCAGTATTACTAGTGTTCGCGAAGAGTTCATGGATTTAGAAAACTCCGAAGAACTTCGAAGGGTTAACGGCAAAGTTGAGCACAAAAAGGAAAGTGAGAAGATTAGAATTCGCTTTGATGGTGATGCTAAATTCACCCTTCAAAATGTATTTGTCAAATGGCTTTTCACACTCAATCCTGATACGGATTTTGAGAAAAGCTCACCCATTGACATCTCTAATTATTACATTGCCAATAAGGCTTTGCGCGATGATCGCCTCACCAAAGAAGAAAAGGCCGAACTTAAAGCTAACGCTAGAATTGAAGGAGAAAAACTCTTTTCGCGCTTCTTACATGAAGTACTCACGTTTGATGATCAACACAAACTCAATTATGCTTGGAACCGTGTTTACAATGGACAATCAGATATCAATTACTCAAAAGTTCCTATTGGTTTTGAATGTTCTGCACGGTTTAAATCGGGAATACTTCAAATTACAGACATTCAGCGTCAGGGAGTAGCCTTCATGGAAGCCATGGGCTCTGGAATCAACGCTTTTGATGTTGGAGTTGGTAAAACCATGACAGCCATAGTAAACCTCGCTCATAACTTGTATTCTGGCAAATGCAAACGTCCACTAGTCGTTGTTCCAAAGCCTACTTACAAGAAGTGGATGAATGAAATCATTGGCTATACGGATCGTAAAACTGGTGAATTCGTTCCAGGGGTGCTTTCACACACAGGAATCACTGTGAATGACTGGTTTAACTTAGGTACAGACATCGTAGAGAAAATCAATCTCAATAAGGCTGTGCCTGAAAAATCCATCACGATGGTCACTTACGAAGGATTCAAGCGCCTAGGGTTTGGGAAGTCCGTCTCGGATGAACTCTTCACAGAACTTGTCAACATCCTTGGTCAATCCATGGAGAAATCCAATCGAGACAAGGAAATTGAATACCAAAAGTTTCGCGAAATGATTGGTGTGGGATTAAAGAATACCATAGCAGACATTGATATCCTAGGCTTTGACTATGCAGTCATTGACGAAGCACACCGTTGTAAGAATGTATTTAGCCAGGTGAAAAGTGATGAAGACGGCAACAAGCGCTATAACATTCAATCTGCCACTTCTGAAACCGGACAAAAGGCTTTTTTGATTCTGAGTTTCATTCAGCGCAAATACGGCAGAAACACCATGCTGTTGACCGCTACGCCGTTTTCCAATTCACCCTTGGAAATCTATTCGATGCTGTCGCTTGTGGCTTATGATTCATTAAGGGATAATGGCATTTTGAACCTTGACACCTTCTTTGATTTGTTTGTTTTACCCACAGTGGAATGGACGGCCAACTACAAAGAAGAAATCGTAGAAAAGGAAGTCATCAAAAGCTTTACCAATCGCCGTGTGCTCCAAAAACTCATCTACAATCACATCCTGTACAAAACTGGTGAAGAAGCAGGTGTCGTTCGTCCAAAGAAGATCAATTTGCCTTTGCTCTATGACTTTGAAAACAACAAGCAAAGACTTCCCAAGGATAAGCAGGTCTTGACTTACATCAATATGACACCCAAGCAGCGAACCAATCAGGACGGAATCGTGGCGATGGCAAAGAAATCAACCCAAGGAAAGTTGGACATGGGTAATTTGTTCAGAGCCCTGGCTTATAGTTTGGACAATGCGCTCTCACCGTATCTACTCAACGGCACACCGGAAGACTATAAGGAGTTTGTGACAGAAAGCCCAAAAATTGCCTATGTCATGGATTGTATTGCAACGGTAAAGAAATGGCACGAAGACCACCAAGAAACAGCCAGCGGACAGGTCATTTACATGAACCGTGGTAAGCAGTTTTTCCCACTAGTGAAAGAATACCTTGAGAAGGAAATCGGCTACAAGAAAGGTGTAATGTATGATCGTACCCGAGTGGATGAAGTGGAGATCATCAGTTCTGAAGTCAACGACACACGAAAAGAGCTCATCAAGGAAGCATTTCTAGATGGCGTGGTGAAAATCATCATTGGAACTGCTACGATTCGCGAAGGAATTGATTTACAAAAACGAGGGACGGTAATCTACAACTGTTATCCGGAGTGGAACCCGACAGACATCCGACAACTCGAAGGACGTATCTGGAGACAAGGAAATCAGTTTCAGTATGTACGTATCGTGATGCCTTTGGTACAGGATTCCATGGATGTATTTGTATTCCAGAAACTCGAAGAGAAGACTTCGCGTATCAATGATATTTGGTTCAGAGGAGATAGAGGAAACGTCCTTGACCTTGAAAGCATGGATCCCGAGGAAATCAAACTCGCTTTAATCACCGACGTGGATCGCTTGGTTGCGATGTTCTTTGATCAAGCCAAGGAGAATCTTAGCCGGGATTACAAGCGCGTCACACTAGCCATTGACACCTTAAAGGAAGTGCAAAGTGACATCAACTACTACAATACTTATCGCGAAAAGTCCCTGACGTGCATTCAAGCATTTCATACAACTTTACTGAATTCATCATACCTGAAGGAAACGCCAAAAGTGGCCAATGATGGAGAGCTAGTGAATAAAACTGTCAAGCGTGCCAAGGAGCTCAAAGAAGAGATTGAATTACTTCTGAATTCAACGGATCAACAAGACAAGGATATCATCTCCACAGGTCGTAAAATTGATAGTTCCTATGCGCTTTTGGGGATTTACTTCTCCCAAGGTTATTATTTGTCGTATTTCAAGGAGTACGTCAGTAAGGTGCGAAAAACGGAACGCACACTATTAAAACCAAAAGGTTATTCCTTAACAAGTGATTTAAGTCCTGTAATGGCTCAATACGAAGCGGATAAACAGGCCATTGTTGCACAATCAGAACTATACAAGGGAGATCAAAACTCACCCAAATGGGCAGAGCTCAAAATAGAAATCCAAGCCAAAAAATCAGCCTTGCAAGTTGAAGGTCGAAGTGCTCAAGCTAGAGCTGAAGAATTCAATCGCTTGAATTACTTACTGGAGTACCGAACCAATTTAATGCCTGTAAAAGCTTTACCAAGTAACACCATCAGTGAATTGGAACTTGAAGCCTTGGCATTTGAACTAGAATTAGAACTTTTAAATTTTTAAAGCATGTTAAACACGACAAACTACTTTCAAAAAGTATCAAACATTGATTGGGACAATGTTCCAGAAGCATTGGCAAAAGGACATCGTTTAGTGGAAGGAGCATCACAGGACGACTGGAGTCCATACCGTACAAATGAAAACATCAAACGCGTGGTGAATGCCTACATGCTTAAGCTCGATGAGTACATTTCTCAGAATCCTGTTAAGCCAACAGTAGTAAAGAAAGCACCGGTAAAAACTACTACTCCCATACCTGAAAAGAAATACAATTACCAAGGAAAGGAAGTTGAAATTCGTCCTGCTGGAGGTCGTTCTACAAAGTTTGTGGTTTGGGATGTAAAAACCAATCAAATATTTGCAAACGAGCGTTTTAATACTGTGAGTGAAGCAAAGAAATTCATCCAGGACAACATAATGGTGTTGTTAAAAGTCGTTGAAAAAGAAGTCGCACCAACTTACAAAACTGATTCGATTGAACACATTGATACCGATGTGCAATTCATCAAGCGCTACGCAGCTATGCACGGCAAAGTGAAAAGCCAGGCTCAAATCTTAACGTTGATTCATAGCCTTCAAAAAGCCATGCTTGAAAGAAGAATTCGTAAAACTTCACCATATGCCAAAGAAATCGAGCTCATGCAAGGGCAATTGATTTCTTGTTACGAGCAAATGGGTGATATGGCTGAAATCAAAATTGATAGCAAAAACCTCAAACGCTATTTGGAAATCGCGCATAGTCAAGCTGGGATGCTTTCCATTGCACTCTTGAAAGCATACGTTTCCCTAAATGGAAAGCGAGACATCAAAGACAAAGCCGAACGCTTGTTTAATCGCATTAAAAAGGCGGTGGAGCAGGGGAAGATCACAAAGACCGATAAGTATGCATCCAAGCTCGATTCTGCTTTTCAAACGCTTAAAACCTACATCGATGGGGATTCTAAAATCCTTAACATCAACAAAGCTCAGCTCAATGGCCTCATGGGAATAGTTGGCGATGACCTTTTTTCCAAGACCAAAGGAATCTCAGGACTTGAAGACGATGAAAATGGCATGATTGTAAATTCTGGAGAGCTGCTCAAAATGGACTTTCAAACCATTGGACTCCAGGGGAAATACCGCGAACTCATCGGTGATCCGAGTGTCGGGTTCTTCGCTATGGTGTTTGGACTTCCAAAGTCTGGTAAATCAACCATGTGTTTAGACTTCGCGAATCACCTTGCAGCTAACCACGGAAAGGTCTTGTTTTGCGCCATAGAGGAAGGATTTGGCTACACGCTCAAGGAGAAAATAGAACGCTTAAAAGCCCATCATCCGAACTTGTTTGTCACCGATCGTGTCCCAGAACACCTGGATCAATTTCAATTTGTTTTCATTGATAGTGTTTCCAAAGCAGGCCTTGAAGTCAGCGACATGGATGAAATGCGCAAGATGAATCCGAATACTTCATTTATTTTTATTTACCATACAACCAAAGAAGGAAAATTCAGAGGGGTCAATGCGCATGCGCACGAAGTAGATGTGATCATTGAAGTGGAAAAAGGAAAAGCGACTTCAACGGGAAGGTTTAATGCTGGGGGGAGTGTGAATATATAAAACTGGAAACATCACTTTTTGAATTTGATTATTTACATAAAACAGAATCAAACTCTCTTAAATTGAACTTTAATTATAATCCGAAAAGTAAAAAAAAAGGTAATAATCTTTGAAAAAATTATTACCTTTTTTTAATAAATGTCAATGTTTTTAAATCATTATAAATTGTGAAATCAAATATCAACTTGGTAGGATTTCCTTTTGGATAGCAATTAAATTTATTTGTTTCAATCCAATTAGAAATAATCATACTGTTGAAGTCAAATGACTTTTTCTTTTTTGTTCCACAAGAACATTTGCATTCTATGATAATGTTCTCTGTGAGAACAATTCTAACTAATTCTCGATGATAAAAATATGTTATTGAGTCGAATTTTGATAGGCCAAATCTCCCAACCACCACTTGTTTTTTTTGTATTGTTAGTCGATCATTAATTACCAACAATCAATCATTCCAGTAGTCATCAAATGATCAAGACCTTTGTTTGATTCGATTTTTTTACGCGCATAACTAACTAACTTATTTTGGTCTTCGTAAGACAATTCAGGACATTCGTGACCAAATTGATGTAAATTCATCAATTCCTGTTGTAAGTCTTGGTATTCCTCTTTTAATTGGTCATTATGAGGTTTGCCACACAAATCTTCATACTTACTTTTTAAATCATCAAATCTTGCATCAACTAGAAATGTACCATGATCATACTTATGAACGGCAGTCGGGTCTAATTTGGTCTCTTCAGTTACTGCACCATATATCAAACCACCTAAGAAAAGTAATCCAATAAAAGAAACAAGTATTTTCTGATTACGATTTAATTTACTCCACCAGTTTTTCATAAAGTTATTTTTTAAATTATGTATTATTAAGCATTTTCAATCTTTGTAAAATTACTTTTTTTTTCAAAAACCACAACAGCTAGAATTGGTGGAAACATTTGAATATAAAAATTTTAAGTTCAAAATTTGGCTAACTTAAATTCGGTTCCTGTTTAAATGTGTTCAGATGAGTTTGATGAATTGATTTCGATATTGTGCACCATGGTATTAGATTTTAAGAATTAAATATTGGCTTGTATCAAGCCTAATTCGATGATTTCATCTTTGTAATTATCCAAGTTACAGTTAATACCGAAAAGAGCTGAATCAATTGGATAATTTTCTTTTAGAATAAAGCTTATCGGTCGAAAATAACTTAACCCGTAATAGGAAGTTTTAAGTTTTTCTAGAAGCCCAAACTTTAATAAGTACTTGAATAATACCTGAGCTGTAGCTATATTAAATGTAATTAATCTCTTTTCAAAATCTTGTGTTCGGGGCAATCTGTGTTCATGCTGAAATAGAAGTTCCGCCCATGAATGGTAAGTTTTGGTGAATTCATCATCTATGTCACCTGCATTAACTTGATAACTTTTTGTTGTCTCATTATCAAACCTACTGCCCAAATAGACTTTGGCTTCATTGGAAGTAAATTGTTGAATAGTTGGATCTAAGATGGTTCCATTTTTATCTAGTGTAATCCAAAAATGAGAAATTTCAGTTTGGTCTTTCTGTGCCTTTCCAAAAGCAATTTCGTGGTCAATATCCATCAATGAAAACAATACTGACAATGGAAAACACAAAGAAAAACAAAAGCCATCTGGATTTTCATTTCCATACGTTTGATAAACGAAATCTTCTGCTATTTCCTTGATTATATCGTAATTATGTTTCATTGAATTGTTTAGTTGAAAGTGGTAAAATTAGAAATATTAATTTGTTTTTAATTATGGTTTTTCCGGACTTGAACTTGAATTAAAAGACATGGACGAAATGCGTAAATTGAATCCAAATACACAATTCATCTTTATATAACTCACCACCAATTTCACTCATAAAACTTTAAGAATTTGTTCTAAAAAAATCAGGGATATGTACTATTTTTTATAGTACATGTACTATGTTTGTTTGATCTGATTAAACAGATATATAAATTTAAGTAACTGTTTTTAAGTAACATAAGATTTTATCTTTCTTTTGATAATATTCCTTTTCCCATTTTTATAAATTCATTCTAAACTTACTTTGCTGAATAAAGCTCAGTATATGACAACTAAATTGATAAACAATTCTGGTAAACCTTTTCCGTCAAGGGAGGAACTGAACCAAATGACCATTTATAAATTGAGCTTAAAAGCCATGGAAAGTGAATACTTCAAGGAAATGGTTATTGATTATTTGGTCGGAAGGCAATACAAAAGAAGTTTCGTCTTCATTAAGGATGTTGAGATGTCAGCAAGACTTAAATCAGCATTGAGGGGTAATAAGATAAAATCTCTAAACCAACTTACTTTATTTAAAATGAAGGATGTATCCAAAATGCCAGGTATAGGTCTGTTAAACTTGCAAGAACTTCTTGACATAATGGACCACTATGATTATCAATTTGATAGTCACATAGAAGGGCTTGAAGTTTTACTTTGAAATTGATTCAAAACCTAGATAGATTTAAGCTTTCAGAGGATTGAAAGTACACCTGTATCAGAATCGAAATTAAAATACATTTCTATTTTACAACCTTTCATTTTCTCAGAAAATTACTTTCTTAATTGCTTACGCGAAATTGAGGTGTTATTACCTGTTAAAAACAGTATAAATACCATATTGAAGTCGTAATTCGAATGCATAAATTCGCCGAAATTGAAATTTTGCATGAGACTAAAGAAACATCTATTTAATTTATATCGTTTCCCAAATGAGAGAGAGCTTGAGGAGATGACCAATGAGGAACTGTTTTACATAGCGAATAGAAGCCCACAGTTCAAAAAAGTTATGATTGAATTGATTCTAAGTACGTCAACAGTTGAAGAAACATCTAAAATTCGATTTGATGTACTAAATGTTGGATTATCGGAAAGGCTTAAAAATATTTTATTGCAAAATGATTTTCATTATTTATCCGATTTGACCTTTATAAGGAAATCTGATTTATTGATGTTTAAGAATATGGGTAAAGTGTTAAGCGATGAATTGAACGATATGATGGATCATTACGGACTTAAATTCGCTGATGAGGAATCAAAATCAAATCGGGCAACCCATCCCGTTTTCCGAAATACCATTAATAAGTTCTAGAACAAATTCCATAAATACTAGAACTTGTTCTAGAAATAAAAGTGGTCGATTCTTTCAGAAGGCAAGCCCAGTAAATGGTGCAGCCATAATAGGTAGAATAAGCATTTGGCCGAGATGTTTATACTTGTGTTAAAACTGATTTCAATTGAATAAATTCGCCGAAAACTTGAATTTATAACAATGGAATTAGATGAAAGCGCAATGGAACAGATACATTTTCCTTCTAGGAATGAAATGGAGAAAATGAACAATGATGAATTATTTGAAGTGGCTAACCGAAATCCAAGTTTCAGGAAAGTAATGGTGAAATATATTTTAAGTCTGAACGTAAAACCCAAACCAGTGGTCGTTATTTATGATGAGGAAGGTAATTATGATCTTAGAAAAATTGGATTGCCAGAAAGGCTTAAAAATGTTTTGCTTCAAAATGACTTTCAATATTTGAGAGATCTCAGTACTGTTCGGTCAGAACATCTTTTTCAAATGAAAAACTTTGGCGAGAAGAGCTACAAAGAGCTTTTAGCTGTACTGGATGCTTATGGTTTTCAACTTGCGGATGGAAAGGAATAAATTTTACTGACAACTCAGGTCAATAATTTGTATAAGTTTTTTCAATTATGCTTCTTTGTATTTCAATAAGTTAATATCAAGTCAAATATATGTTTTGGCTAAATGGTTGATATTAATACAAAAGAATATCGTGTATAAATTCAACTTTTTTATTACTTTCATGCCAATAAAAGTTATTCATGAACAGAATTAAAGAAGTACTTCAGGAAAAGGGAATAAAGCAAACCTGGTTGGCTGAAAAGCTGGGTAAAAGCTTCAATATAGTCAATGATTATTGCAATAATCGTAGACAGCCGAGTTTAAAATTACTTAACAAAATTGCAGTTATTTTAAATTGTTCGGTGAAAGACTTGATAATTGACATTATTTAATAACTATTTTATGATCAACCAATATCAAGCAAAATATTTCGCACACGAGCTTTCCAAAAAAGCTACTGCTGATAGTCCCGAGAAGTTCGGTGCAACCTTAATGGATGCAAAAGTTGAACTAAATCCACATCAAGTTGAGGCTGCTCTTTTTGCATTTAAATCACCTTACTCAAAAGGTGCAATTTTAGCTGATGAAGTTGGATTAGGGAAAACAATTGAAGCGGGAATCCTTTTGAGTCAAAAGTGGGCTGAAGGAAATAGGAAGATTTTAATTATTTGCCCTTCGTCATTAAGAAAACAATGGGTGAATGAATTAGAGGATAAATTCTACTTAAAATCGGAAGTTCTTGATAACATAGCATACTCAAAAAAAACAAAAGCAGGTGTTAAAAATCCTTTTGATGATAATTCAACGATTAAAATTTGCAGTTATCAATTTGCAAGAAAAAGAGCTGAAGAAATACAATTGACTTCTTGGGATTTAGTCGTGATAGATGAAGCTCACTATTTACGAAATGCATACAAATATGGGAATGTTACAGCTCAGACGATTCAGCATGCAATACGTGATTATAAGAAAGTGCTATTAACAGCAACACCATTGCAGAATAGATTAGATGAGTTGTTTGGCTTAGTATCTTTTATTGATCCTGAAATTTTTGGAGACATTAAATCATTCAGAAGAAATTACATTTTAGAATCTGGACAACGAGATATAGAAGGTCTTAAAGAACGCTTAAACAGCATTGTTCACAGAACTCTTAGAAGGGACGTAAAGGAATTTATCAATTACCGTGATAGAATTCCCATTACACAGCAGTTCACGCCAACTGATGCTGAACAAGAATTGTATGAAAAGGTTTTAGATTATTTACGTCAAGATACAACTTATGCTTTTCCTCCTGCTCAGAGACATTTGATGCAATCGGTCATTTTTAAATTGCTTGGTTCTTCATCTTTTGCTGTGAGTAGAACCATAGAAGCTCTTATAAAAAGACTAAATCACCTACTTGAAAATTCAAAAATAGTTGAAGACGATTTGTATGAAATGTTCTTGGAGGAGTATGAAAATCTAGAAGACGAATTGGACGAGTCAGAGGAGATGGATGAAACAGATTTTGTTGAAATTACAATTGATGATAAAATTGCAATTGAAGCTGAAATTGTTCAACTTGAATCGTTCTTAGCTTTAGCAAATAGCATTCAACACAATGAAAAAGGCGAAAAACTATTAGTGGCTTTAGACCGTGGTTTTGAGAAGCTGAATGAACTAGGTGCTAAAAGAAAAGCATTGATATTTACTGAATCTACTCGTACTCAAAAATACTTACTAGAACGTTTATCAAAAGAAAGTTATTCAGGTAAAATTCTAGTTTTCAATGGAAATAATTCGGATGAAATTTCCAATAAAATTTATCGTGCCTGGTTAGTGGATGAAAACAACACTGGAAAAATAACCGGTTCAAAAGCTGTGGATATACGACAAGCACTTGTCGATGCATTTAAAAGCGATGACTATGAATTAATGATTGCAACTGAAGCTGCAGCAGAAGGTATTAACCTTCAGTTTTGTAGTATGATTGTAAATTATGATCTACCATGGAATCCGCAACGTATTGAACAACGCATTGGACGTTGTCACCGATACGGACAAGAACATGATGTTGTTGTAGTTAATTTTTTAAATGCTGCAAATTCTGTTGAGGCTCGTGTGTTTGAATTGTTACAAAACAAATTTAAATTATTTGAAGGTGTCTTTGGTTCATCTGATGAAGTGCTAGGTACAATAGAAAGTGGTGTTGATTTTGAGAAGCGTATCATCGAAGTGTATAAGCAATGTAGAACCAAAGAGAAAATTGAAAACTACTTCAATAACTTACAAAAGGAATTTGAAGATCAAATTGATACAAAAGTAAAAGCCGTTCAGTCTAAATTGTTCGACAATTTTGAAGCAAGTGTAATTGAAAAATTGAAAATAACATTATCAGAAACCAAAGTTTTTATTGAGAAATTTGAGAAGTGGTTATGGGAGCTGACACGTTTCTATATGAGAAACAAGGCGCAATTTATTTACGATGATTTTACTTTTATTTTAGATAATGGTGAAAAATATACGTTGAATAAAGCTCGTGACGATGCGAAACGGTTTTTGATAAACGGTTCAATTGCACAAAAAATTATTCATCAGGGTAAGAAAGAAGATACTCCATTCGCCCACTTGAAATTTGATTTTACCTCTAACCGAGCAACTTACTCGGCTATTGAAAATTTAAAATCGAAAAAAGGAATTCTTAAAATCACAAATTTAGAAGTAAGCTCTGAAATAGAAAGTCATAGTGTTCTTCTTTTTTCGGGAACTACATCAGAAAACGAACGTTTGAATGACGATATTTGCCGCTTTATTTTAAGTTTACCTTCAAAAGTTGAAGCGGCCTCTTTGAATAATATTAATTCAATGGAAGCATTGCATTTAGAGGTTAAAAATGAGCGTTTAAAACACTTAGAAGATACAGATGCTTTTTTGATGCAGCGTGAGTTTAAGAAATTCCATAATTGGTCAGATGATCGTATTTCAGTATTAGAAGGTGAATTGAAAGATTCAAAAAAAGAAGCTAAGGAAATTGATCGCTTGGCAATGCAAGAAGGATTGTCTACTAGTGAAGCATTAAAGTTACAAGAGGATTTAGCGAAAGCCAAAAAGAAAGTCAGTAAATTGAAGCGTGAAATGTTTGACCGTGAAGAACAAATAGAGGCGGAACGAGATCAAATGATTCAAGAAGCGAAACAGAAATTAAATAGAACAATAACCGAGGAAGAAATTTTCACCATTTCTTTCGAATTGATATAATATTGACATGAACAATTACGAGAATTTACAGAAAGTACTGAAGGAAATCTTCGAAATGGATAAGGCGGATTTGGATTTTGGTATCTACCGAATCATGAACCAAAAACGCGAACAGGTCATGCAGTTCATTGATACCACCTTGCCCAAGGATATCAAAGAAATTCTCGCTCAAACCCAATCCAAAGACACCGTTTCATTACAAGCTGAATTGGAACAAATGGGTAAAGCTTTAGATTCAGCGGGTGTGGTTAGAGAAGAAGCGCCTAAATATATCGCCTTGCAGCAACAAATTGCAGGTGCAGTTGATACTAATACTTTGGAGCAAGAAGTATTCTCGCACTTGGCTTCGTTCTTTAAGCGCTATTACAAAGACGGTGATTTTATCTCGTTAAGACGTTACAAAAAAGATGTGTACTCCATTCCGTATGAAGGTGAAGAAGTTAAATTGCACTGGGCAAACCATGACCAGTATTATATTAAGACTTCGGAATACTTGAAAAATTATGCCTTCAAATTGAGCGATGACAAAAAAGTTAACTTTGTTTTGAAAGAGGCTTCAACCGAACAAAACAACAACAAAACACAAGATGGAGAACGCCGTTTTGCCATTCATAAAGAATTACCATTGGAAATTGTTGATGGCGAATTAATCATCAACTTCACTTATGAAACTCATCCCAAAAGTACCAAGCAAGATGATTTGGCAAAACAAGCCTTAGAAACAATTCAGGCTATTATTCCAGGCGATTTCGTATTAGTATTTGATAAAGCATCAACGGAGAAAAACAAAGCACGGACTTTACTTGAAAAACATATCAACAATTTTATTTCTCGTAACAGTTTTGATTACTTCATCCACAAAAACTTAGGAGTATTCTTGAACCGTGAACTAGACTTTTATATCAAAAATGAAGTCTTATTTATTGATGACATCAATACCGAAAATCCAATTTATTTTACTGCGCAACTTTCCAAAATAAAAGCCCTCAAAACTGTTGCCAATAAGATCATTACTTTCTTGGCTCAAATAGAAGATTTCCAGAAAAAATTGTGGTTGAAAAAGAAATTTGTAATAAGTACAAACTATTGCATTACGCTCGACCGAATACCTGAAACTTATTACCCTGAAATTTTTGCAAACCAAGCTCAAATTAAAGAATGGAAGACTTTGTTTGATCTAGAAATAACCGATGTTTCTCAATTGGTTTTTGAGCAGTATTTGGTTTTGGATACAAAGAACTTTTCTCAAGAATTTAAAGACAAATTGCTAGCAGAATTTGATGATTTGGATGAAGAAACGGATGGTTCATTAATTAATTCGGAGAATTTTCAAGCTTTGAATTTGTTAAAGGAGAAATTTAATGAAAAAATAGATAGTATTTATATTGATCCACCTTATAATTCAAATGCATCAAAAATTGCATATAAAAATGACTATGAACATTCTTCTTGGTTATCATTAATGAATGATAGAATTGGAATTTCAAGAGAATTTATTTCAACTTCTGGGATTCTTCAAGTGGCAATTGATGATATTGAATTTACAAAATTAGAATTGCTTGTAAAAGATATTTTTGGAATTGAAAATTTTATTGGAAATGTAGCTATTATGAATAACCCCAAAGGTAGAGATTCAAATTTTATTGCTACCAGCCATGAATATACAATTTTAGCAGCCAAAGAGATTTCACAAACAATATCGAATCGTTTGAAATTGAACGAAAAGGAAATAAAAGATAAATACCCCAAAAAAGATGAACATGGAAATCTATTTAGAGAGTTACCATTAAGAAGATCAGGTAGTGGTGCTCAAAGAGAGGATCGCCCTTTTATGTATTTCCCAATCTTGGTAAAAGACAATCAGTTATTTAGTATTCCAACTGAAGAGTATACTAAGATTTTTAATAATAGAAAATTTGATGATGACTTCGTTCTAGATATTCAAGAAAAATATACTAAAGATGGCTATTTATTTATCTTGCCAATGAGGAGTGATGGTTCAAAAGGTAGGTGGAGATGGGGTTTTGAATCATGTAAAGAGGGAATTCTTAATGAGAGCTTAATCTACAAAGGAAATACTATTTATCAAATTGATTTTGCAGATGACACTTATTTACCAAAAAGTTTATGGTACGGCGAATCTCATGATTCTTCTACAAAAGGAACAAATCTCCTAACTAATTTAATTCCAAATAACCCTTTTGATTATCCAAAAAGTTTGCAAACTGTAATCGATTTTATTTACATTACGAGTAATGAAAAGTCAATAATACTTGATTATTTTGGTGGGTCAGGAACCACTGCACATGCAATTATAAATTTAAATAGAGAAAAGGGAAAAAGAAAATATTTATTGGTAGAAATGGGTACCTATTTTAACAATGTTACCAAGCCTCGAATACAAAAAGTTATTTATTCAGACAATTGGAAAAACGGCAAACCTCAAGATAAAGCTGGTATTTCTCAACTTTTCAAATATCAGGTATTAGAGAGCTACGAAGACACATTAAACAATTTGTCATTGAATACCACAAATGCTTTGGGTCTTTTACAATTCAACCAAGAAGCCCAAGAAGAGTATTTATTGTCTTATATGCTCGACGTAGAAAGTGACGGGCACTTGTTCAATTTGGAAGCATTTAAGAATCCGTTTGGTTATCAATTAAATGTTACTGAAAACAACGAACTGGTGCCAACTACGGTTGATTTGGTAGAAACGTTCAATTATTTGATTGGTTTGTATGTGCAACGCATCCAACGTGTGAAAGACATTAAACTGGTTGAAGGTAAAACGCGTACTGGCGAAAAAACCTTGGTCATTTGGCGCAATTTAGAAACTACTTCCAACGATGAAACGGAGAAAGTATTTCGCAAATTGTATGATTCAGTACGTTCTGCAGAGTTCGATCAAATCTACATCAACGGAGATCACCATTTCGAAAACGCTCGAACCGGTGATGATCAATTCAAGGTGAAACTGATTGAGGAGTCGTTCTTTAAATTGATGTTCAATCAAACAGAATTGTAATGGCAAACTTTCACGACAAACTTGTTCTGAACAAGTATTTGCTCTCACTATTCGGTATTGATAGCATTGGAAAAAAGATCATTGGTGAAAACGGTACGGAGATCTTTGCGGAGCTAAAATACTCCATTAACGAAGGTTTCACCGAAGAAGGGAATACAAAGTATTTGCAATCACTTATTAGCCATTTGTATGCTTCGGAGGAACTTACTCCAACCATGTTGCAAACCTATGATGAAAACATTGTTCGTTTCACAAAACAAATTTCTGAAAAGCGAGGTGAAATGATCACCTGGAAGTATTTCCAATATTTATCCTTGTTATTCACAGAAGTGTATTTGGATAAATACTTTCAGAATAAGGTAAAACTATTAGCAGATTTAAATGATTACGTTGCGCAATTCAACCAAAAACAAATTGAAGCCGCTACTGGTAAATTAAAGGCGAAAGATGTGTTTCAAGCAGATCCTTTTACATTAGAACAATTGAATAAATTGGCTTTTTGGAATGCAACCGGTTCAGGGAAAACCCTGATCATGCACGTGAATGTTAAACAATATTTGCATTATTCTTCTCAGTACAATCAGCATCATAAAAACAAGGTCCTACTTATTACACCCAACGAAGGGTTAACCAAACAGCATTTAGAAGAATTCCAACTTTCGGATATTCATGCAAATATCTTTACCAAAAACCCAAACGCTTTCAGTGGCCAGGAGGTTGAAATATTAGAGATAACAAAGCTTGCTGAGAACAGCGGTGATAAAACGGTTGCTGTTGAAAGATTTGAGACGGACAATTTGGTGTTGATTGATGAAGGTCACGGAGGGATGTCGGGAGATTCTTGGAAAAATTACCGGGACCAATTGAGTAGAACAGGTTTTGCTTTTGAATACTCAGCTACCTTCGGTCAAGCAATTAGTGCTGCAGCTGGAACAAAAAAAATAGAATTCACACAAGAATACGCTAAAAGTATCTTGTTTGACTATTCATACAAGTATTTTTACGAGGACGGTTATGGTAAAGACTATCGGATCTTAAACATCAAAGCAGACGATGAAGATTATCGTAAATTATATTTAACAGCCAATTTGATTTCTTTTTTTCAGCAACAATTAATTTATAAAGAACAAGGCACTCAAATCCGCGATTTTCTTATACATAAGCCACTTTGGGTTTTTGTTGGAGGAAAAGTAAATGCAGTAAGAACAGAGAATAAAAAACAAGTTTCTGATGTATTGGAAATTATTTATTTTCTAACTGATTTTTTAAAAAAACCTGCTGCTTCCATCCGTCAAATTGAATCTGTGATGAATAACACGGCTGGATTAGTAGACAAAAATGGTGTTCCAATTTTTGAAAGTTCATTTAACTACATCCAGAATCAAAATATGGATGCAACGTCCATTTTCAACAAGATAAATGAATTAGTATTTAATAACTCAACCATTGGCGCGAATTTATACCTGGATAATTTGAAGGGAGCAGATGGCGAATTGGGTCTGCGAGTTGGAGATAGTGAATACTTCGGTGTAATCAATGTTGGTGATGAAAAAACACTCTTTGAATTAGCTACAAACAATAGTGTTCTTGGTTTAGAAAAAGACTTTTCAGAATCGCTTTTCAAAGGAATTAATGAATCCGGTTCTCAAATAAACTTGCTCATTGGGTCGAAGAAATTTACTGAAGGCTGGTCCTCATGGCGTGTATCTTCAATGGGATTAATGAACGTGGGTAAAAGCGAAGGATCCCAGATTATTCAATTGTTCGGTCGAGGTGTACGTTTAAAAGGATGTAATTTTTCATTGAAACGATCTTCTGGTTTGGATGAATACCAAAAACCGAGTGATTTACGAGCTCTGAAGCCAATTTTAAAATACCTTGAAACACTTCAAATCTTCGGAGTAAAAGCTGATTATATGGAGCAATTCAAGCAGTTTTTAGAAGAAGAAGGGTTACCGGTGAATGATACTTCTTGGATTTCCATTAAAATTCCTACTGTTCAAAAAGAAATTGTTCAGCAAAATAAATTGAAACTAATCGCAGTAAAGGAATCTGAGAATTTTAAGAAACAAATCAAATTAGAATTAGTCTATTCCAAAAGCATTTTTGATGGCAAATTGGTTGATTTGGATTGGTACCCTAAAATTGATGTACTCGAAAAGAAATCAAGTGCCGTTGCAATTACAAAAAACATAGGCATTTTAGAAAACAGTCATTTGTCTTTGCTAAATTGGAATAAAGTCTATTTATCAATTTTGAATTTCAAAGCTCAAAAAGGCTTTTACAATTTGTCGATTTCTCAAGATCATCTGAAAACAGTCCTGGAGAATGTTTCATGGTACAACCTATATATTACTCCACAAAGACTCGAATATTCCGAGTACAGCAATATCTTCATTTGGCAAGAAATCGCGATAACCTTGTTGAAAAAATACATCGAACAATTTTATCTTTATCATAAGAATCAATTCCATTCGGATAATGTAGAAGCAATCCAATTATCAGGATCGGACGATAATTTTGTGGTAGAGTACGATGTTCGTCTAAACACTTTAGAAGATATCGATCATTACCGAAGCAAAGTTGAAGAATTAAAAACCCAGGTTTTGGAACCTGCATTTTCTCATCTTCAAATTGCCACTGAAGCAGTAGCTTTTGACAATGTTTTACACCTGTATAAACCGCTCATTTATCTTGGAAAGAACTACAACAATTTAATTCAGGTAAGTCCCATTGCCTTAGATTCTTCAGAAAAGCAATTCTTGGATGATTTGGTATCGTATACAGTAAAAAAAGCAAATGAGTTTAAAGATGTTGAAATACATGTTTTAAGGAATCAAAGTAAAAAAGGCCTCGGCTTTTTCACCGATGGTAACAATTTCTACCCGGACTTTATTCTCTGGATACTTAAAGATGACAAACAATACATCAAGTTCATTGATCCAAAAGGTATTCGAAACTCCAAAGGTATAAACGACCCTAAAATTCAGTTCCACAAAGTGCTAAAAGAGAAAATTCAACCACAGGTCGAATCAGCAAACATTGAATTAGATTCGTTCATTATTTCCAATACATCTTATCTAGAAGTCCAGTGGAAAGACAATCTAGAAATTGAGGATTTTAATTCGAATCATGTTTATTTTATTAAGGAAAACAAATCGACATATATTAAAGATATTTTAGCTTGATTATTTTTTAATGAAAAACAGACAAATAAAGAAAACAGTCTATTAGTAGTTAATTGAAAGTAAATTATTATTTAGACGCATGGAGAAAATAGATAAGGAGCAATATAGAAAGCTTCTAATGGACTTAACTATCCCCGGTAATATTGATAATGAGCATATAGCATTCAAAAAAATTATTGACGTGGGAATGAAAATGCTTTGGGATCACAAAAAAAATACTACGATTAATGAAACGGATAATGACGGGCATTTATCGTTTCAAATGACCCTTTTGAAGTCTATATCTTTATTGAAGTTAAGTTCAGGATTATATTATTTCAATGATTTAAATAATACTCATTTGAATAGTGTTTTTGATCCATTCGGAATGGGAAACATTGTTCGATCCCAATATGAAGCTTTCTGTAATTTCAATAATATTTATATACAATCAATTGATTCAAATCAGTTGGCAATTAAATATTATCTATGGGTAATTGCTGGTTTAAATAGCAGACAAAGGTTTCCCACTTCAGAAAAAACTATTTTAAAACGAGAGAAAGAAGCACATATAATTAAAAATTATATTGATTTGCTAAATAAAAATGTCTGCTTTGAGAGTCTTTCAGGAAGTGGGAAGTTAAACATTCAAAAATGCATAAAAAAACGAGAATGGCAAATTGTAATTAATAGAAACAATGCATACAAAATTGGATGGCATGAAATGTTTTCGAATGCAGGTGTAAATAAAATCTATGACGAACAATACAACTATTTATCAACTGTTTCGCACCCTTCCAATTTATCTATTATCCAATTTAGAGAAATGTATGAAGGTGAAACGCTAGTAGAACGAGTAGATTTCCAATCGATGAAAGTGATGCTGAATACATCAAAATCAATCGTGGCATTCTTAATTAGAGATTACATAACATATTTTAAACTTTATTCAGCTTTTAATGAACTCCCAGTGATAGACCAAATGTTGGTGAACGTTAATAACAAGAATTTTAGAGGTGATGAATATCTTTTAAATAATTGTTTAGAATTATTGAATTAATATAAATCGCAGAAATACTTCGCTCAATTATTGGGTATTTAACTTATATTTAAGTCTTTATGAAATTCGGTTTTCGGAAACCATCAATAACTAAACGTATTGCAGCTCGCACATCACTGAAGCGAGTTGTTCGACACAATTTAGGTTTCAAAGCGCCTAAAGGTATAGGTTGGATTACTGATCCCAAGAAAGCCATGTACAATAAAGTGTACAATAAAACTTCAAGAGGTTGTTTGGTTCAACTTATTCTTGTGTTTTCAATTGGATTCTTTGGCATATTAGTTCCATCTTGTGATTTTAGAAAATCTGATTCAGCAGGAGGAACATATATCAAACCAACAATTACTCGAACAGGGAAATTCAGAAAAGGATATGTCCGAAGAAATTACAGCACGAATAAAAATGTTTTCAAAAATCGAAATAGGTCACGTTATTACTATCAAACAAGAGGTAAATATCGTAGAAAATAGATTTTTGGGTTTTCTTCAAGGAATTTAAACCAATAAAACATATAGAATATGTCAATGTCCATTGCTACAGCAAGAAAACACTTGGGACCAGATTGTAATCATCTATGTGATGATAAAATTCAAGAAATAATCTACAATTTGGAAAAATTATCCGTCCTCACGTATGATATTTGTATCGAACAACAACGAAAAAACAAGTCCATCGGGAATTCCGAGGGTGTTATACAGATTGGAATGGAATAATTACCTTATAAATATGCACTTTTAATCATTAAACAACTCAAATTCAACATCCATTGGAATTCGACCTTTAAAAACTGTTCTTACTTGATTTTGATATTCAATATATTCTATGTAAGAATCCAATCGACTCCATTTAACTTTCAACGGAATGATTCCCTTTTCTTTTAACTTTTCTTGAATAATGTTGTCAATTGGGATATGGAATAAATGATAGTTATCTAAATATAAATGAAGTCATTCTTTTCCTATGGCATATAAATATTTCAAGGTGATATTTATCCATTTTTGTGCTTGGAGTGAAATGAAAAATACAACTCACCAAGTAATATCATTTATATTCGATGTAAATGAAGATTCAATCCATTTACGCATGATCTCCTCAATATTACTTAATATTTTTTTTTATCATCTTCATCTTGTAACTTGGTGTAATCGTAACCTGGGATAGTGTTTAGTATTGGATTTAATGAATTGATTATTTCTTTTTCATCTGAAATGCGATTAATGGAACTACGAAATTTAACTTCTACTTTGCAGCCATTATTTGTAAGGTATTCAATAGCCTTGCCAACTTTAAAGTCTGTTGCAGCGGAGAAATTTGGTTTTAAATAATCACCAAATCGACCTACGTGTCTAGAAGATTGTCCGACATAAAAAGGGTGAAAATCACTTTCAGTATTGACCCCTATAATATAAACAATATCGATATTTATTTTTTCGGGAAAAAGGAAACTTTCGTAAGCTGAATAATCCATTTGGCGTACATTAAAAATAATAAATTGTGTCTACTAAATTAGTAAACTATTTTAAACTTCAACCTCCATCATCTCCTCCATCAACACCTCAACCCCATAATAATTAAAATTATTCTTCGTAGGTTTTTCCTCCTCAATCACATCGATCACACATGATTTAAAGGGAATGGGTTCAAAATACAAACTAAAATAAGCCCAGTCTTTGTTGGACTCAAAGTGGAAGCGATCAGGAGCGAAGGTGACGCCGTCGGCATGGGTCAGAGGGAAGGGTTCTGCGATGCCGTGGACACGCAGGTGGGTTTGGGGATAGATGTTAAACCAGCCGCCTTTGATGTAGATGGAAATGGCGGAATATCCGAAATCAAGGCGCGTGAATTCGGTGTCGAGCACGATGCGCAATAACTTGGGATTGTTGCGTGAGTTGCTGTCGTTTACGTGGGGATGAAGGAGGTAGCTCATGGTTTGCGTTTGATGTAATCGATGAGGGTGTTTTTTAGCCAAAGTGGACTCTTCAAGCGAATTTGCTTTCCGTAGGAAGCGAACACCTGCAACAGTTCAAAGGTGGGAATGAGTTCAAAGCTGATTTCGGCGTCTCCGTATGCTCCTTTCTTCAAGACCTGACTTTTGTGAATGGGATTCGCAGCAAAATAATTGGCCGCCATGTAGTCCACACGAATGTGGATGTGCTCCTTGGGTCCATCCGCCAGTGGATACACGCCATACATGTCATTGACAAACATCGCATGTGCGGCACGGTCGATCTGTTCGAATTTCCGTTTCACCAAAACAGGCGCATAAATACGGTCGAATCCAAAAGTACGCACAGACTGGTGTTTTTCAGAATAGGCATAGACATACCAACGGTTTTCAAATTCCTTCACGAGAAAGGGATGCGCGGTAATCGCGGAGAAGTCCCGCTTCGAATAGGAGTAATGCACGAAGGAAACCGGAATCCGATGCAGGCACGCTTTGTAGAATAAATCGAGGTGCTCGTAGCCACGCGAAGTGGTGGCATCCATGGTTTGTATGATCGGGTACTTTTGAAACTCCGAGGTGGATTCTTCCAAGGTCACCGACAGTACTTTTTCCATCGCATGGTTGAACTTACTCGAAATAGCTGTCCCACCGATGGCACGAATCAACTCCAGCGATTCTTGGATCGTCGCTTTATCGGCTTCGGTCAGTGGAATCCCGGAAATACTGTAGTTGTCGTCTGTGTATTCGTAACCTAAGTGTCGACGGTTAAATTGAATCGGCGCATCGAATCCATCAGGACGCGACATTTTCATTTGGGCGATGTCCTTCTGAATGGTTTCCATTGCAGGATCCAAATCTTGTCTCCGACACGCTTCAATGATGTCCGCCATGGTTGGATAGGGTTTCATCTTATTGCACAAGAGTCCGTCGATGATGGTAAAGCGTTTCCAGGCGTTTTTATTGATGGGCATGAATTATTTTTTCACTAAAATACAACTTTTTTTCATTCCGTATTTACGATACGGAATGCTGTATTTATTTTGTCCTCAAATACACCTGAACATGGACACAAAAGTTAAAAAGAAAAGAGAATTGGATTGGAAGCAGGACCAAGAGGAATCCTTCAAAGGCTACAATCCAGAGGCCTTAGATCACACGAAAGATTTGCGCATCAAAGCGATCGAGCTAACGGATGATTACACGCGCATCGATTTCATTTACCGTTCCTCCGATTACTATGTAAATGGCGGATGGATTGCGATGGAAGCCTTATCGTATATTTCACCAGTTGGCTCTGGGAGAAAGTACTATTTGCTTAAGGCGATTAACATTCCCTTGGCACCGATGAAGCATTATTTCAAAAGAAGCGGTGAGTTACACACGTATTCCTTGATTTTTCCTGCGCTGCCGAAGTCCACCCGCCAAATCGACATCATCGAGAAGATGGCACCAGGAACTTATTTCAATTTCTTCAACGTGAATTTCAGTTCATGGATGAATGTCGTACATCCCGCTTTTGACGGGGTGTGTAAAAATTAGGAAAGTAAATAAACTTAAATAAACATTTCCATGAATTTTAACGACGAGCATCTCTTTGAAAATTTCGTTGCTTTTGAACACAATGTAGCCGAAGTGAACAGCGCCATTGATTTTGCAAGGGATCAGCGCAATCGATTGCCCTTGGTGATTTGTAGCGCAGGCGGAAACGGTGCGACGCATTTAGCACGAGCCGTCTTGCATCAGATACAGCAGGAACAAAACCTGAGTGCGGAGCAAGTGTTTTACGGTAGTTATGAATCGCTGATGAATAAGGTCCGTTCCTTGTCAAGTTTCGAACTACCCTTCCTTCCTACGGTGGAAGTCCTATTGATAGATAGTTATTACAATTGGGGCAAAAATAAAGGAGCATTACC
>CANGJM010000010.1 GCA_947454525.1 Flavobacteriales bacterium
AAAGGAGAATAGTCATATGTGTTTTGCAAGCAGACCCGATACGAATCAACTACACCGTCTGAATTGTTATCTAGTGGCACTTTTACATCACAGAAAATGGTCAAAACATTTCCTAAGTGGTTCGTAAATTCATATTTCTTCGTGCCCAAAAGTCGGGTGTAACTATATGGTGTCACAGTTGCGGTGAGCATGTTCAGATGGTCGTCTTTCGTTCCCAAACGGGAAGAACCAAACATGTTACGTTCCACCAATAAATACTTTGCCGTTTGTGCACTGGCTAAATGTTCATACATCGAAACCTGATTACCCTGGGCATCGAGAATGTAATACGTTGATTTTTTCAAGGTTACCCCTGTGTTGTCGTAGACATGCTTGGCAATGCGGTGGCCCATAGCATCGTAATCAAATCGTATGTATCGTTTAGACGTGTCTGTCCCTCGTTGGATCTCTTTGACCTTTCCATCAACCCTCCATACAATTTTAGAAATCTCTTCTTGTACGTCTTTGGTTAAACGCCCCTCCTCATCGTAAGAGTAATTGTTGTTGGTGTTTATGGAACTTACCGTTGAGTTAAAGGTGCCCATGTCATCAATATCTGTTAAATCGGCAGTGGAGGCAACAGCATCATTGATGTGATACAATCGATTGCGCTGCAACTGACCATTCGCATATTGATATTGGTAACTCATGTCTTCGATTTTGGTCCCATCACGCTTGTGTCGCTCTTGGGTCAAAATATTACCCATGGCGTCGTATGAGAACGCATTGAAATAAGAATTATTATAAGTCGTTGGATTCCAAACATTCGAACTAAAGCCACTTTCATAACTTCTAGATGCTTTGAGCCTGTTTAATTGGTCATACTGATAGGCATTTAACATCGACATCGCAGCACCAGTAGTTGGATTCGTTAAACGTGTTTGCATGTAACGAATGTTGCCATTGAATAATTCTGCGCTATTACTTGCTGGATGACTGAAAGAATTTACGGAAGCAATTGGTGCTTGTCCATTAATCGGTGTGTAATCGTTATTGAAATAACTCAAGCTGAATGCTGCTAAATCTTTTCCGAAATACTGATTTGGATTGGATCCAGAGGATGGTTGAATTCCATCTTTCCCTGGGTCATTCTCTGCTGATATGGCATTGATTCCTTTCATCCATCCTTGTAAGTTATAAAGGTAATCAAATCCTTGTAATTGATCCTCCCCTATTTCAGTTCTCGCCAAAGGTCCATGATCGTAGTAATAATAAGCGGCATCCTCTTCCCAATCGGCATTGTAAACGAGTTCGTTTTGTAGCGCCGATGACAATCGAGCGAGTGGCATGATTGGCGTTTGCGAATTGGTGTATGCCGCCGTAATGCGGTTATCTGCGTCGTACAAGTAAGCATGATGCCATTGATCGGCACTTCCACTTTGAACACTCATGCGATGAACGTTTCCTGAGACTAAATCATAGCGGTAATCCATGCGTTTGTAGCGCTGTGACGCCAGGGAGGCAAAATTCGTTGCCATTTTTTTATTGTCTTGAATGAGGGTGCGCAAAACCATGAGATTATTTAAATTTAACCAATTGATGTTTCACGGCATACATGGCGATTCCAACCATGTTTTTCGCTTCAATTTTTGACATGATACGCTCGCGGTGAGATTCGACCGTTTTTCGAGATATAAATAGCGCATCGGCTATTTCTTGACTGGTTTTCTCTTGACAAATCAGTTGTACAACTTTTACTTCTTGATCAGAAAGAACAGAGGTGTTAAAAGAAGGTAAAACGACATTTTTATGGAGGAATTCTTGAATTTTCGTCAATGGAACACGTTCGCTCAGATAGTAACCAACCTCCATAACTTGTTCAATCGCTGTAACAATTTCATTGATTTCTTGAACCTTTAATAGGTAGCCTCTACCCCCATTTTTCATGAGCCGATCAACAAATGCTTCGTTATCGTAAGAACTGAGCCCAATGATTTTTAAACTTTTGTATTTGCGCGTGATCAGTTCAGTAGCCTCCCAGCCATCCATGTTGGGCATTTGCATGTCCATAAGAATCACATCCACACGAATTTTACTCTTGTTTTCCTTTAACCAATTAATGATTTCAATTCCGTCTGAAGCTTCATGTACCACGTTAATATGAGAGTGATCTTCAAACATTTTAATAATTCCTTGTCGCATGAGCTTTTGGTCATCGACAATAATGACATTAATTTCTGATTTCATCGTTTGGTATTTTAATCAAAATTTCAGCCTTTCCTTTCTGATCGACTTGGTAGTTAATACTTCCTTTAAAGTGATTGATTCTGGATTGAATGCTTTTCAAGCCGCTTCCCTTCTCTTGACGTAATAGAAGTTGAACTTGTGTGTTATTAAGTCCAAGTCCCACATATTGAAAGGTTATTTTTAGGTTCTCATTCGATCGCATAACTTCAAGGTCTAAGCGATCTGTATGGCTATGCTTCAAAACGTTATTCAACATTTCGATAATGATTCTGTACATGTTCAGTTCCGCATCCAAGCGATAACGAATGCCATTTAAATTACTTTGGTAATTGATGGTCATTTTCCCAGTTGCTTGAATGGTTTTCACCAATTCAATCAGTGTAGTATCTAGACCCATTTTGACTAAAGTCGGTGGCGAAATACGATTGGAAATACGCCGAATGGTATCGGCAGTTTTCTCGATGACTTCAGATGTTTCATTCAGGAGTCCAAATAAGCGTTCTGGTTGGTCTAGTCGATTCTGAGCGTTGAGAATATTTATTTTCAACACGGTCACGAGCGCCCCAATTTCATCGTGTAAGTCCATGGCAATCTGCGCACGTTCTTGTTGTTCAGCCTGAATGGTGGCTTCATTAATTTGCCTTTCAAAATTAATTTCAGCTGTGCGCAATGCTAACTGTTCACGTTCCAAGCGATGTTTAAATGCTCGGTATAGCAAATAACACGCACCCGACATGAATACGAAAAAACCTGAGAAAATGAGAATCAGGACTAAAAATGTGTTGTTTTCGGTAGTTTCCAAAAGGCGTATGCGATGAATAATTTAGATAAACTTTCGACGATGTTATGTATAAACCAAGCCCTAGATAACATCAGTTCATTTATATAGAAGAAAAAAATCAATGAAAACGAACTGTATAGAAATAAAATAAGAACATATTTTTCCTGCGTTTTATGCATGGAACTGGGAATGCTATATGATTGGAGTGAGGCTATAAAGAAAAGCACACAAAGAATGATCTTGTATGCAATTTGTATAAGAAATGAAACATCAAGTAATGACGATTTATTCAATTCCCAAATAAAAATACCCCCCAAAAGAACAGCCATCCCCAAGATCAGCTTACGCATGTACTTATCGCGAATTATACGGTAAAAATATACGGTTAGACAAACATGTTCGCTAATGACATACGAATTGAACACCGCATGATTATTGTGAAACAATAGTGCAAATACAAGCAACAATACCGTTGCCAAAACAGATAAAGTCAATAAAATAACTATTTCCACATTGAACTTTTTTCGATGAAAAAGCAAGACAACTAGAGGCAGGAAACCAGAAATTATCTGAATGAAAAAAGTTAAATCATGTATGAAACCGAAAGACAAAATATCACGGGTTTATTTATATCCGTACAATTTAGCATTTAAAATGATTACTTACCATTTCAATTTTCAATTATTAGGTATTTACACCTAGTGATATGGGGCATAATACAAAGATGGCCGGATATTTCAAAGCAAACCAACTCAGCTCCAAAAAACACCTAACTTCTATTTAACTTAAGTAATATTGCAGTTGACTTAAGTTAGAAATTCCAGGAATCTTCGTTTCGTGAATTTACGTTGAGTTCTTATGTAGTTTTGTGTAAAAAACAAAATTATAAATCAAAGATTTCTTTAAACGTTGCTTCTATTTCTTTGACTTCTTTTTGTGTAAATACAGAAAATTCTTTCTTGCGTGAACGTTCCGAAAGTATTCCATTTCCTTGTTCTAAAAAGCCAACAATAAGAGATATCATGTTATCGGGCATTTCATATTTATTGTCTAGGAATTGTTTGAATACATCATACTTTTTTAAGTATTCAACTTCATTGGGAATGATATTAACCATAGTGTCGTTTACACATTGAAAAAGAAATTCTGCTTGTGTTGTGGCGTCAAAATAGCGGTAATAGTCTATGGTATCATTAAAGATTTCAACATTATTATTCTTGGATGGCTTCCAATCAATAAAATTCAAAATTGGATGTGAATAGGATTCCAAGGATTTTGCGTAGTCCTTAATATGTGTTAAGATAGAAGCTGAAATTGGGAAAATGATTTCTTGTTCTGTATAACCTGTTTTTGATAAAACATGATGAATAATGTATCGATGCAAACGCCCGTTACCATCTACAAAAGGGTGAATAAAAACAAACCCAAATGCGATTGTAGCGGCCGCCAATACTGGGTCCATTCGCGATTCCGTGAGCACTTTTTGAGTTTGTAGCCAGCCAGCCATTAGTTTTTCGAGATCTTCATGCTTCGCAGAAATATGATCCGGAATTGGTTCTTGTGTTACACGGTCTCTATCCCCAATAAATCCTTGCTGACTCCTAATTCCCATTTTGACAAATCGGTCGTTTTCAATGACCAATTGTTGCAAGCGATTCAATTCTGCTATTGAAAGTTCATTTTTACCCGCCTGACCAATTGCGATTCCCCATCGGGCAGCTCGATTGTTTCTTGGATTTTCCCCCTCAATTGAAAAGGATGCTTTTGAATCTTTTAGTAGAAGAAATGAGGAAGCTCTTTGAAGAATATCCTTATGAACCCTGTTTAAGTAGTTACTTTTTTCTTGACGAATATTAGATGCAATATATTTCTCAAGTTTCTCTGTTTTCCGAATTAGTGGGCAAAAATCCTGATTTCCAGGAAGATTATTAATTACTTTATGTCGTGGTGAACTGATGCCATCAATTGCATATTGTATTTTTTCGTCAATAACAGGGACGAGATTCCCAGTTTTTAGATCTGGTATGTTCAACTTAGTTTCCATTAGCCACTCATACAAGAACCAAATTCTTCTGCTATATTGCCCAAGATTTTCCTGCTGAATAATCTCTTCAATCTCTACCGACGAAATCACTTCAAACAATTTCTTAAACAGAAGTAGGTCTACTCCTTCATACTTTAATGCGAAAGTGATTTGCTTGTAGAGGTTTTCCTCCGGAAGGTATCTTGAAGGGAATACTTTCCATTCATTATTCTCAAATTGCCTTTTCCTTGTGCTAATAAAAGTCAATTTCACAGGTATGGGAACAGCTAATTTATATGCTTCTATAATTGCACCATATCCGACAATAACACCATCTTCTGGAACAGTTCTGCCGTGAAAAACACTTAATTGCAAGGAAAAATGCTTAATATTCATTCTAATAGGAGAAATTTAATTAAGTGCAAGATAGGTGAAATTTATGTAATAAGAGTGAAAAACACTTAATAATATGCAATAAGTGAGAAAAACACTTATTCTTACGTAATAGTTCTAAGCTTTCGTTTTTTTCTAAAAACATAGTAATTGAAAGGTAGCGGCGCCATAATGAACTCAATTTCTCCGCTTTAACTTCACTCATAAAAAAGTCCCAAACCTTTATGGAATGGGACTTTTAACTTATTTAGCTATCTTTTCGGATTAATTCTGTTCCTTGTAATCTTGAGCTTCCTTTAGATCTTACTTTTCAGGCTCATCCATCCACCACCATTGTGAACATCGGCGTATCCCGCGGATTTCAAAATGCTCTTGGCACTTGCGCTGCGCATTCCAGATGCACAACACGTAATCACCGTTTTGTTCTTCGGGATTTTACCCAATGAACCTTGGATGCTTTGCAAGGGAACATTCATGGATCCTTTGATGTGTCCGCCCTGAAATTCACCTGGAGAACGAACATCTACGATGACAGCACCTTCCTTAACGAGTTGTTGATAGTTTACGGATTTCATTCCGAATAATTTTCCTAATAATGACATACGATGCTTTGTTAATGAGGTTAAAACAGTTATTCAGAATTACATGCGTGCGTTCACTTCCATCCATCCGCCACCGTTTTCACAGTCCACGCCTAAAGATTGAAAGTATTGTGTTGCTTGACCAGAACGCATTCCTGAAGCACAACAAAATAATATGGGTTGAGCAAAGGCTTTCACCTCTTCTACTCGGCTAGCAATTTCTTGCAAAGGAATGTTTACAGATCCAGCTACATGGCCACCACTGTATTCTGCGTGCGTGCGCACATCGATAATTGTTGGGAAATTTGACATTGTTATTTTTGTTTAGCGATAAAAAATTCGTGAATAAATTGAAAAAGAAAACCTCCGATGAAAAACCCGAAAATCACATTGTACGTTGGACTCGTTTTCATGTAACATCCTGTCTCACATTTGACATTTAAAAAATAAATGTATCCACCAACAGCTCCTAATGCATATCCGAGGATGGTCCAAAATGTACGCGTTTTGAGAAAAGTCATCAGTTGTTTTTTTTGACAAAGGTAAAGGCTCTTTTAGAATTCATCTGTAGCACAAGTTACATAATTTAGTTTCGCCATTATTTCTTCTTACTTTTGTCAAAAAAAAGACAGTCATGAAACAAGTAAGTCTAGCATCCATAGAGAAAGCCATTGAAATCGTAGACCATTTAACGGACGATCAATTAGAAAATGTATCCGAAAAATATGCCTTGGCACAACAAGAATTGTTGGATTATGTCATGACAGCACCTTCTGAATATGAAAACGAAGATTTAGAAGGATTATTAATTTATTATTTCTGTGTTATTTCAGAATGTTTTACACAGGAAGGAATTAAACTTCGTCAAGTTACCGAAGCGGACATCGACGAAATCGAAGAGCCTTACTTTGATATGTTGGAGCAATACTTCGATGAAGAAGATGAAGAAATCATCGAATCGTTCTGCGATCAACCGTTCCTAGCTCAATTTATGGCCATGGAAGTGTCTACAGAAGATGAAGATGGTTCAAGTTTGGATGAAGAAACTGCTACTCAATTGTTTATCGTAACATTGGCAATGGTTTCTTTGATGAATCGTGCAATTGAAGCATAGTTATTCTCTGAATTTTTCGTTCGAATAAAAAGAAATCCCTACATTTGCATGGGGTAAGTCTTTTACGACCAGCTCCCTCTTAATCCTCCAGGACAGGAATGTAGCAAAGGTATGAGGTTGAGCGGTGCGATAAGAGTAGCTTACCCCTCTTTTTTTTAGGTAAGTTTTCTCCTAAATTCCCCACGCTACTTTTCCATTCACCTTTTCCATCAGGATAAATTCAGTATCTTTGTTACATGAAGATTTCCGCATCTATTTACAGCGATAAAAGTCGCTCTTTAAAAGAAGTGATTCTTGATTTAGTTGCGCATCAAGTGGACCTATTGCATGTCGACTGTAACGATGATTTGAGTGTTTTTGAGGACATCGCCAAAATTCGAACTTGGTGCGACTTACCCATTGACTTACATATCATCACGGAAAATCCATCAAAGTATTACGGTTTATTGGAAAGAAATCCAGTAGAATACGTGACTTTTCAAGTGGAAAACCTAAAAGAACCTTTAGAAATCCCAACTTCCATCACCGGAAAGAAAGGATTGGCCATCATTACCCCTACGCCAATTACCGCATTTGATCCCTATTCGGACTTTGATTTTATTTTAATCATGGCAACGATTCCTGGACAAAGCGGAGGAAAATTTGATCGTCTGAATTTCTCCAAAATTCGTCAGTTCCGCACCAAGTATCCAAGTAAATCGATTCATGTCGACGGCGGCGTAAACGGTGAAGTATCGTTCATCCTCCGCAATATGGGCGTTAGTTCAGCTGTTTCTGGTTCCTATTTGTTTAATGGACCTAGTATCGGGAATGCATTGATGAATTTAACGAAACGTGAAATTGAATCTACCTTTGAAATTGGTGATTTCATGATTCCCTTAAACGAGGCGCCTAGCTTCGATGTCGTGGATTGCACGACAAGAAAAATCCTCGAGGCGGTAGAAATCGGTCAAATGGGATTTGCTTTGGCTTTGGAAGCAGACCAACAACTATTCGGAATCGTTTCCAGTGCAGATATTCGCAAAACGTTTCTCAAACATTTAGAAAACACAGCGGACATTGATCCAAAAGAATTTATCAATCGTCAGCCCATGTGCATTCAAGACACTGCGACTGTCATTGAATTATTACATACCTTAAAAAAATCCAACTTCCCTGTCATGTATTTACCGGTCGTGAACGACAAAGGTCAGGCAGTGGGAATTATTAATTTTGTCAACCTCATCAAGGGAGAACTATGATCATTGAATTAAAATCAACCGTTAGCGCGAACGACTGCGCGACATTCGCTGAAAAACACAAAGCTTTTCACATAACCTACGAAGGGAAAAACTACCTCATCACCGGTTCTGGTGTGAAGGAATTGCCTGCTGATCTCGAGTCAATCACAACGGAACATTGGGTATTTGCCAACGACATTCAATTGGCGTCCAAACGATTTCGTTCGGAAAAACGCGAAGTAAAAATTGGTAATGTGAGCATTGGTGGAACTACCAATCATACCATTTTAATCGGTGGACCTTGTTCGGTAGAATCCGAAGAACAAATTCGTTCGTCTGCGGAATTGCTCGTTGGAATGGGCTTAAGCACCTTGAGAGGTGGTTGCTACAAACCAAGAACGAGTCCGTATTCATTCCAAGGATTAGGATTAGAAGGATTGCAATTGTTAGCAAAAATGCGCACGGAATACGGTTTAAACGTCATTACAGAAGCGCGCGATGCGACACACATTGATGAAATCATTGAACACACGGACATCATTCAAATTGGTGCAAAAGCGATGTACGATCAAGGAATTTTACGTGCGTGTGCAAAAATCAAGAAACCAGTATTGATCAAACGTGGATTCGGAACGACACTTCAAGAATTCGTTCAGGCTGCTGAATTTGTTTTGGCTGGTGGAAACGAAAATGTGATTCTTTGTGAACGAGGAATTCGTACTTTCGAAACCGGAACACGTTTCACCTTGGATCTTTGCGGTGTCGCTTGGTTACAAGAACATACGAATCTTCCAATCGTTTTGGATCCTTCTCATGCAATGGGATATGCGTATGGTGTCAATCCATTAGCTCGCGCATGTGTGGCCATGGGAATCGATGGACTTTTAATCGAAGCGCATCCAAATCCAAAAGTGGCGAAATCAGATGCTTCACAGCAATTGAATTACGAAGAATTCAAACAATTACAAAAAGACCTTCAAGCTGTTGCGGCAAGTGTAGGTTACAAAATGATATAACATGTTATTAGAACAAAACATAAAAGGACTTTGTCAAAAAAACGGAATCGAGTTTGATGATTTCTTGTCCGATTTGGATGTGGAACACGTGAATGAACTTTCCGTGTACGATTTAGAAGCTGTCTGTGAAGAATACGAAGTCGATTTGACAGCGCTTCTTTTCAAACCCTTGTTTCGCAATAACCATTTCAAAAAACAACTTGACAAATTGAAATTGCTCATTTTGGATGTCGATGGCGTTTTAACCGACGGTGGAATGTTCATGAGTGAAAAAGGAGATCAGTTAAAACGTTACCACACGCAAGACGGACTTGCCATCATGCATGTGGTGAAAAATGGTCCGGTTCAATTGGGAATCATCTCCTCTGGATTTACGGAACACATGGTACAAGATCGCGCGGCGGTACTTGGAATCGAACTTGTGTACGTTGGACGTGAACCGAAATTAGACATTCTAAATTCTTGGTGCAGTGAATTAGGAATCAGCTTAAACGAAGTTGGAATCATCGGTGACGATGTCAATGATTTAGCGGTGATGAAAGCCGTTGGATTAGCTATTTGTCCATCTTCTGCGGTAAATTCCGTAAAAACAGAATGTCACATCATCCTATCTCGTAAAGGTGGAGATGCGTGTGTTCGTGAATTCATCGACCAATACTTACTCCCTCAAGGAATTTAATTTATGAAATCAATCACATTAGGTGTCATCCGCGAAGGAAAAGTACCGCCAGATTTTCGTGTCCCATTAACACCGAAACAGTGTAAAGCCATTGAAGTCCTTTATCCAGAAGTGAAAGTTGTCGTTCAACGCAGTCCCATCCGAACATATCCGGACGCAGCTTATGCGGAACAAGGAATTGAATTGGTGGATTCATTAGCGGATTGCGATTATATTTTTGGCGTAAAAGAGGTTCAAATCGCGGATTTAATTCCGAACAAAACCTTTTTCTTCTTTTCACATACCTTCAAAAAACAACCGTACAATCGCGATCTATTGAATGCCGTTTTGGACAAAAAAATCCGCCTGGTTGATTACGAAGTATTGAAAGATAAATACAACAAACGCATCATTGGCTTTGGTCGGTATGCCGGAATTGTTGGATGCTACAACGCATTCTTAACATATGGCTTAAAATCTGGACGTTATTCCATGAAACCTGCCAATGAATGTGAAGACCGCAAGGAAGTGGAACAAGAATTGAAGAAAGTGGTCTTACCTGCTGATTTCCGTGTCGTTTTAACGGGATTTGGTCGTGTTGGACATGGCGCAAGAGAAATCATTGATTTATTGCCAATCACGGAAGTAAGTCCGGAAGAATACTTGAAAAATTCTTTCGACGGACCCGTTTACACACATTTAGAGGCAGAGGATTATTTTGCTCCGAAAGATGGGACGTCCTTCGTGAAAAAGGATTTCTATTCGACGCCAGAAAAGTACTGTTCTACTTTTGGACGCTATTCCAAAAAATCGGACATGTACATTCCGTGTCATTTCTGGAGTGCAAAATCTCCGTTCATTTTAACAAATGAAGATTTATTGCATACGGACAATCGAATCAAAGTTGTCGGAGATATTTCCTGTGACATTGCTGGACCTATCGCATGTACGATTCGTCCAAGTAAAATTGGCAATGGAATTTATGGCTACGATCCACTAACGCAAACCGAAGTGGACTTCATGCAAGAAGGTGCGATTGCGGTGATGGCGATTGACAATTTACCATGTGAGTTACCAAAAGACGCATCTGAAGATTTCGGAAACGAATTATTGAAACATGTACTCCCGTGTTTGTTTGGAAAGGATCCAGATGAAGTCATTGCACGAGGATCACAAACAACGATAACAGGTGAATTAACCGAAGGATTTAGCTATTTAAGCAAATACATCGCTGGATTAGAATAATTTTCTACATTCGTATATGATTGAAAAAGGAGATAAAAAAATCATCCGCGGATGGGTGATGTATGACTGGGCAAATTCTGTCTATCCACTGATTATCAGTTCGGCAATTTTTCCAATATTGTACGAAACACAAACAAGTGTGAAGGATCCAATCACAAAGACCACCATTTTTGACACGGTTTCTGTTTTGGGAATGGAATTCAAAAACACGGAGTTTTACGCGTATTTGATCTGTTTATCGTACATCGTTGTTGCCATGTTATCACCTGTTTTATCTGGCATAGCGGACGCAGGAGGAAAACGAAAACTGTTTATGCAGTTCTTTTGTTACCTCGGAGCAACTTCAAGCGGACTTCTCTATTTTTTCCATGCGGACCGTTGTTCTGTGGAAGGTGGACCATTCTACATCGATTGGAGTATTTTGGCGCTGTTCTTTGGTTCCATTGGCTTCTGGGCAAGTTTAGTGTACTACAATTCCTATTTACCAGAAATCGCCGAACCGAAAGACCACGATAAAATCAGTGCACGTGGATTCTCCATGGGATATTTGGGGAGTTCTATTTTGTTGATTATCGTATTAATTCTGACCGTTTTCACGAAAGCCATTCCCATTCGTTTTGCCTTTCCACTCGTTAGTCTTTGGTGGATTAGTTTTGCAACCTACTCCTTTATTCGCCTACCAAAATCGACTGCAACAACCAAAGTTGAAGGAAATATCATCCTGAAAGGATACCGCGAAGTGTACAAAGTTTGGCAGGAAATCAAGTTGAATATTCCCTTGAAACGATATTTATTTTCGTTCTTCATGTTCAATATGGCTGTCCAAACAATCATGGTGATGGCCGTTGCTTTTGCCAACAAAGAAGTACGCGGAATCAAACAACAGGATCTCATCATCTCGATTTTGATTATTCAGTTTATTGGCATTCTCGGCGCCTATTTATTATCCAAAGTGTCCAGTAAAATTGGAAACTTGAAGTCGATAGGGATTTCCATTGTGATTTGGATCGGACTCTGTCTTGGCGTTTACTATCTAGTATATGAACCTTGGCAGTTTTTCATTGCTGCAGCGGTTGTGGGACTTGTTATGGGTGGAATTCAATCTTTGTCAAGATCAACGTATTCTAAATTGCTTCCAGAGACAAAAGACCTCACCTCCTATTTTAGTTTCTACGATTTAGCAGAGAAAATCGGATTGGCGGTTGGAACCTTAACTTTCGGACTCATTGAAGGATATTTAAATATCCGAACATCGATTTTAGCTTTAGTGATCTTTTTCTTCATTGGATTAGTCATCCTACTTTTCATTCCAAAAACATCAAACTTACAACATGAGACAACAAATTGAAGCAGCATGGGATAACCGTGAATTATTGAAGGAAAAAGAAACGATTCAAGCGATTGAAACAGTGATTGAGGACCTCGACAAAGGACTTCTTCGCGTTGCTGAACCAGGCGAAAATGATGAATGGATTGTCAACGAATGGATCAAAAAAGCCGTTGTCATGTACTTCCCGATTCGTCAAATGGAAACCATTGAGGTTGGTCCATTCGAGTTTCACGATAAAATGGCCTTGAAACGCAATTACAAAGAATTAGGTGTGCGCGTTGTTCCCCACGCAATTGCACGTTATGGCGCTTTTGTTGCTCCTGGCGTGATCATGATGCCATCGTACATCAATATTGGTGCATATGTCGATTCAGGTACCATGGTGGACACTTGGGCAACCGTTGGAAGTTGTGCGCAGGTTGGTAAAAATGTTCACTTAAGCGGTGGCGTTGGAATCGGTGGTGTATTGGAACCATTGCAAGCTGCTCCGGTGATTATTGAAGATGACGCATTTATCGGTTCGCGTTGCATCGTTGTGGAAGGCGTACGTGTTGGAAAGCAAGCGGTACTAGGTGCAAATGTCGTTCTGACGAAATCCACGAAAATTATTGACGTAACTGGTCCAGAACCAATCGAACACCGCGGATACGTTCCAGAAAGAAGCGTTGTCATTCCCGGAACATACACAAAGGAATTCCCAGCTGGATCCTACCAAGTGCCTTGTGCCCTAATTATCGGTCAACGAAAAGCATCCACGGATTTAAAAACATCCCTGAACGATGCCTTACGCGAACACAATGTAGCAGTGTAAAGCATGAACATCCTCTTTCGTTTCAGTTTGTTATTTGGATTGATAGTCGTGCTGACTTCTTCCATCAAACAACCCATGCCTAGCGTTTCTGGACTGTGGTCCGAACATTGGATTGATAGCGATGTGGATTACGTCGACACCTTGCGTTTGAGTCAAAGAAATGATTCCCTTTTTATTTCCCTGCACAACTCACAAGTGGATTGGGTACCGAATTTCTACAAAGTGAAATTTGATGGCTCCCTCTTAACCTTTCAAATGGATGCGAATAACATCACCAATTTCTTTACCTTACAATTGTCCGAGGATCAAAAAAGATTCGATGGAAAGGTGCATACTTGGAGAGGAGAAATTCGGAAAATTTACTTGGTAAAAGAACGAGATTAATCCAAATACTTGGTTTTTCAACTAAAAATTTGTTGTACATCGGTTCCCATTTCTCCATTTAATGACTTTTGTCATTTTTTTCAGCCGCCTTGATTTAGTACCTTTGTGCTATTAATTATTTAATTCAACATAGTATGCAACTGTGGAATACGTTAAATAAGGAGGAATTAGAAGCGCATTTGCGTGAAGTGGGACATCAATTCATCACCATTTCATTCTACCAATACGCGCAAATTGAAAATCCTCACTTATTCAGAGATCACCTTTTCTTGATGTGGTCGAAATTAGAAGTCGTGGGACGAACATACGTCGCACATGAAGGAATCAACGCACAAATTGCGGTCCCAACACACAACTTGAGTCAGTTTCGCGAAGAACTATACGGCATTGAATTTTTAAATGGCGTCAGACTCAACTTCGCTGTTGACGATTCTGAAGCGGAATTTCCCTTTTTGAAGTTGAAAATCAAAGTGCGTGATAAAATTCTGGCGGACGGACTAGAAGATAAGACCTTCGATGTGACCAACAAAGGAAAGCACTTGAATGCGCAAGAATTCAACGAATTAACGGAGAAGGAAGATACGATTCTCATTGACTTCCGAAATCACTACGAATCCGAAGTGGGACATTTCAAAGGAGCGATCCTTCCCGATGTCGATACGTTTAGAGAATCCCTTCCCTACATCGAAGAGACTTATTTGAAAGGAAATGAAGATAAAAACATCGTCATGTACTGTACGGGTGGCGTGCGTTGCGAAAAAGCATCCGCATGGTTCAAACACCGTGGATTCCAAAATGTCCATCAATTAGAAGGTGGAATCATTAAATACGCCAACGACGCGAAGGAACAAGGAATAGAGAATAAATTTATTGGAAAAAACTTCGTATTCGATGAACGTCGAGGTGAACGTATTTCAGACGACATCATTGCTGTTTGCCATCAATGTGGCGATCCTGCTGATACGCACACGAATTGTGTGAACGACGCGTGTCATTTGCTCTTCATTCAATGTGAATCTTGTAAGGAGAAAATGGAGAACTGCTGTTCATCTGATTGCCTGGAAACCATTCACTTACCTGAAGAGGTTCAAAAAGAAATGCGCAAGGGAATTGAGAACAGTAATCGAATTTTCAAAAAAGGTCGATCAAATAAACTTCCCTTTAAACACAATACTGAAAAACCCTTATCTTTGATTGAACTTTCAATCAGAGAAAACAAGTGATTTTAGCTATAAACTGGACCGTTGATTCGGAGATTATTGATGGTTGGCGAACGCCTAACCTTTACGGATTGTTATTTGTAACCGGACTTATTCTCGGTTATTTCGTGGTGAAACGCATGTTCAAACAAGAACAAATCAGCGACGAACTATTGGATAAACTTGTTTGGTTCATGATTCCAGCAACTGTTATTGGTGCACGACTTGGACACGTGTTTTTCTATGGTCCTCTATTCGACGAAATACAAAATGGCGTTGTTGTCGACCGTGGTTATTTGTCTCATCCAGCCGACATTTTTAAAATTTGGGAAGGTGGATTAGCGAGTCATGGAGCAGCGATTGTTATTCTCCTTTCCTTGTGGTACTACTCCCAAAAAGTATTGAAACGTCCATACTTGTGGATGCTCGACCGAATTTCCGCACCCGTTGCGATTGGCGCGACGTTTATCCGACTTGGAAATTTAGTCAATCACGAAATGGTCGGAGATCCAACAAACGTTCCATGGGCATTCAAATTTCAAAACTATTGGAATGACCAATTGCACATGTACGATCCAACACCTAGACATCCAGCTCAACTTTACGAGGCCATTTGTTACCTCGTTGCTTTTTTCATCCTCCTATTCCTTTATTGGAAAAAAGAAAAGTTCAAGCAACAAGGATTCATTTTCGGGTCCTTCTTGATCATGATTTTTGGCGCCCGATTCTTTATTGAATTCGTCAAAATTGGTCAGACCGCAAGAGACTTTGAATGGAGCTTAAACACCGGACAACTTTTAAGTATTCCATTTGTGCTGTGTGGTATTTATTTGATTTATCGCTCGTCAAAAAACAGTCCGGCACAATGAAACAGTTGACTATCGTCCTACTTGGAGCCTGCCTTTCACTTTTCTCTTGTCAAACGCCTGTACAGAATAAGAAAGAAGCGAAACAAGAGACTACTTCTCCAAAAGAAGCCGTAAAAAAAGAACTTCCAGCTGAAAATGAAGCGAAACTGATCAAAGGAAGTTATTCTATCGTTGCTGGTAAAGGCGAGGACACTTCCACCAGTTTTATTTCCTACATGTTTTATGAGGATAAGGGAAAACTCAACGTTTGGCAAATCGCTATCAATGATTTTGTAAAAAAATCCTTGTTTCGAAAAGAAGGTGTGCCCGTTTCTAAAGATCCATTGACAGTTCAACTGATCGAGAAATCGATGAATGATTTTAAACGTTATGCAAACCGAAGTAAATCGGAATTTGAAATGACCTATTCCATGTCTGAGGAATATTCCATCGACGATTCACATCATGAATTTGCTACTTTAACTGAGGTGTCGAGTTCGTACGAAGGTGGTGCACATGGAATGTATGGAACAGGATATTTCCAATTTGACAAACGCACCGGAAAAGAGTTGACATTGAAAGATTTTGTTTCGGACATAAAAGAATTCAATCGCATTGCCGAAAAGTACTTCAAGAAGTCCCAAGGGATTCCCGCAAATGTTAGCGTAGGTTCAAAAGATCACTCCTTCGACTTTTGGTTTGAAAACGACCAATTTGCGTGTAATGATAATTTTTATTTTGACGGAAAAAGCATCCATTTCATGTATATGCCTTATGAAATCACTAATTATGCGGCGGGAACGATTGAGTTCAGTATTCCCATGAATAAAATAGAACATTTACTTAAACTTCACTAATCAAAAAATGTTACTTAGTGTAAAGATGACAATTTGTAATTATATTCAAATTCCTTCTTATATTTGTGACCGAAAATAACGGACGTATTATGCCAGCAAAAGCTACAACAAGCACAAAAAAAGCAAGCACTGCTACAAAATCTGCAGGAAAACCTAAGTTTTCCAAAGAAACGTACATCAAATGGTACAAAGACATGTTATTGATTCGACGTTTCGAAGAGAAAACAGGTCAGTTGTACATTCAACAAAAATTTGGTGGATTCTGTCACCTTTACATTGGACAAGAAGCCATTGTAGCAGGAACAGCAAGCGCTTGTCAACCAGGTGATAAACACATGACAGCATACCGTGATCACGCGCATCCAATTGCACTTGGAACAGATCCACGTGTATTGATGGCGGAACTTTACGGACGAACAACAGGTTGTTCCAAAGGAAAAGGTGGATCCATGCACTTCTTTGACAAAGAGAAGAACTTCATGGGTGGACACGGAATCGTAGGAGCACAAATTGCCATGGGAGCTGGTGTTGCTTTCGCTGAACAATACAACGGAACCGATAACGTAGCATTTGTATCTATGGGTGATGGAGCTGTTCGACAAGGAGCACTTCATGAAACCTTCAACATGGCGATGAACTGGAAACTTCCAGTGATTTTCATCATTGAGAACAATAACTACGCGATGGGAACATCTGTGGAGCGCACAACGAATGTAACAGACCTTTCTAAAATTGGACTTTCTTACGAAATGCCATCGAAAGTGGTGAATGGAATGCGTCCAGAAAGTGTTCACGAAGCGATTGAAGAAGCGTGTATTCGTGCTCGTCGTGGCGACGGACCAACTTTGTTAGATATTCGTACGTACCGCTACAAAGGACACTCCATGTCCGATCCTCAAAAATACCGTACAAAAGAAGAAGTTGCTGAATGGATGGAACAAGATCCAATCGAGCATTGTTTACTGACCATTCAGGACAACAAATGGTTAAACGAGAAAGAAATTGAAGAAATTTCTGCTTGGGTGAAAAAGGAAGTGGAAGAATCAGTTGAATTTGCTGAAAACTCTCCATATCCAGAAGCACATGAGTTATACGAGGACGTATATACGCAAACTGACTATCCTTACATCAAAGAATATTAAAAACTTAAAATACTAGAATCCATGGCTGAAATCGTTTACATGCCGAAATTGAGTGATACAATGACCGAAGGAGTTGTTGCTACTTGGAATAAAAATGTGGGTGATACCGTAAAAGCTGGTGAAGTACTAGCGGAAATTGAAACGGATAAAGCAACCATGGAATTCGAATCATTTTACGACGGTGTGTTGTTGCACATCGGAGTAGAGACTGGAAAAGCTGCACCTGTAAATAGCGTGTTGGCAATTATCGGTCAAGCTGGTGAAGATATTTCTGCGGCGTTGGCAAGTGCAGGAGCAAATGCTCCAGGCGCTGTTGCTGAGGCTCCGAAAACAGAAACTGCTCCTACCCCTGCTCCAGTTGCGAGTCCGGCAGCAAGTACACCTGCTCCTACTCCAGCTCCAGCGGCAACAAGTGCTCCAATCGCGAACAATACGAATGGACGCGTTTTCGCATCTCCATTGGCGAAAAAGATGGCAAGTGAAAAAGGAATTGACATTCATTCCGTTGCTGGAACAGGTGAAAGTGGACGCATCGTGAAACGCGATGTGGATCATTACACACCATACACGCCAGCTGAAAGAACCTTTACAGCTGCTGCAAGCGGTGTTGAATCGTTCACGGATGAGCCAGTAAGTCAAATGCGTAAAACCATTGCGCGTCGTTTAGCGGAAAGTAAATTTACAGCTCCGCATTTCTACTTGACGATGGACATCAACATGGATCAAGCGATTGCGTCTAGAAAAGCATTAAACAGCCTTGACGGAGTGAAAGTTTCGTTCAACGATTTAGTAGTGAAAGCGGTTGCAATGGCCTTGAAACAAAATCCAGGTGTGAATAGCTCGTGGATGGGTGACTTCATTCGTCGCAACCAACACGTTCACATCGGTGTAGCTGTGGCTGTAGAAGATGGATTATTGGTTCCAGTTATTCGTCACGCAGATACCAAAGGACTTGTTCAAATTTCTGCTGAAGTGCGTGAATTCGCTCAAAAAGCAAAAGATAAAAAACTACAACCAAGTGATTGGGAAGGAAATACATTCACGATTTCAAACCTTGGAATGTTCGGGATTGAATCCTTCACAGCAATTGTGAATCCACCAGACAGCTGTATTTTAGCGATTGGCGGAATCAAAGAAGTTCCTGTGGTTAAAAACGGACAAGTTGTTCCAGGAAATGTCATGAAAGTGACCTTGTCTTGTGACCACCGCGTAGTTGATGGTGCAACAGGTTCTGGCTTCCTTCAAACGTTTAAAACGTACATGGAGAATCCAGCAGCAATGTTGTTGTAAGTTTCCTTAAACGTCTTTTCCAATCGAGTGCATGTCATTGTGGTTTTCCTCAATTTCATCTTTCACTCGTTGAATACATTTGGTTAAAATACGTATCTCTTGGGATGCGTATTTACTTAACCAATACCAACTATTGTCCTCATGGTCGATGGCCAAGGACATGTGGTACAGCGTTTCAAAGTTGTTTTTCAATAACCATTCTTGTGCTTTCAAGTTTCCTTCTGCACCGTTAATCATCGCCATCAGATGAGCGTAGCCATTCTCAATCAACCAGTTTCTTGCTTCGTCTTTTAGTAGAATGGCAAAAGTCGCCATGTACAATTCTGGATATCCATTATCCTTTAACCACAACTGAAGATCCTCGTTTCCTTCTACCGCTTTTGCCCACGCAATGAAGACAAGCGATGGATAATTCACATCGTGCAAAGGAGCTGCCGTAATGGGCTTTTTCGCTTCTTCCGTGTTTTTTGGTGCAGAACCAAAGAGTCGTCTTAACATTTCTAGGGAAGTTTGTCAGTTATTAGAAAAACCAAAGTGCCACAAAAATAGCCGTAATCACACAGATTAAGTCGACTAGCAACATTGTACCTAAAGCATAACGTGTGTTGCGCACATTGATCGAACCGAAGTAAACGGCAATCACATAAAACGTCGTTTCAGCGCTGCATTGGAAAATACTACTCAATCTTCCTGCTAAAGAATCTGGACCGAAATTATTCATCGCATCCAACATGAATCCACGTGACCCACTGGAGCTAAATGGTCTTAACAAAGCAACAGGCAAGGAATCAGTAATTTCTTTGGAAACGCCAATGAAATGAAATCCTGTGGCAATCCAATTACTGATGATTTCGAATAAACCGCTGTTTCGGAAGAGCGAAATGGCTGCCAACATTCCAAGAACGTATGGGAAAATGGCCACTCCTGTATTGATGCCGCTTTTCGCACCTACCACAAATGAATCAAAAACGGTTGTTTCTTTTTCCTTGAATTTCTTTTCGTGAATAAAGGCAAAGATCAAGGTAGCAACGATGATTCCAAGCAACAGTACACTCGAAAAATTACTCGAAAAGAAGTTCTTACCGATTAAATCCAAGCTATTTACGTAAAGTAAAAGTCCGATGATTGCCGCAATGATGGATATCAAAGCCAACAACAACGTCGCACTGCGGAATTGAATGCGCTGTCTAATGCCGACAATGAAAAATGCCGCCAAGGTTCCAATGAGCGAAGTCACAATACATGGCAACATGACATCCGCTGGATTCGCTGCATTTGCTGCGGCGCGATAACCGATAATCGATGTGGGAATAAGCGTGAGTCCGGCAGCGTGTAAACACAAGAACATAATCTGCGCGTCCGATGCACGGTCTTTGTCCGGATTGATTTCCTGTAAACTTTGCATAGCTTTTAATCCAAATGGCGTTGCAGCGGAATCGAGTCCTAAAAAATTTGCAGAAAAATTCAAGGTCATGTACGAAATGGACTCATGATTTTTCGGGACAGAAGGAAAAACCTTCACAAAGAATGGACTCAAGCGTCTAGCCAATCGCTCCGTCGCTCCAGAGTCAATCAACAACTGCATGATTCCACAGAAGAAGGCTAAATAAGCCATCAACGGCAAAATCAAGTCAAACAAACTCGCTTTACAGGTTTCGAGAAGTCCATCGGCCTTTTGCGTTCCTTTGAAAACTTGAACGGTTTGATTCTTCAATACGTAGGTCGTGCTGCTCGTGTTACTGTCATCCGAGTTGAGTTTGAACACCACGGTGCCATCCGGAGCCGACTTCAATGTTTCTTGAAGTCCCGTTGAACAATCCTTCAGGTAGTGTTCACCGGTTAAAATCGGACTATCTTTTTTTCCATTTAAAACATATTCAATCGAATAAGAGTTGGACAAAAAGAGTCCAGCAAAGACAAATAATACAGAGCTAATGAAGATGATTAGCCAAAATCTACTTAATACCATGTAACGAATATCCACATTTTTCCGGCTTCTCGTGCAATCGTGTTAAAAAAGAATTAACACAGGTTATTGAATTACGTGAAAAGAAACAAAATCAAGCACTGCGAAAGGATAGTGCGTACCTTTGTCCAAACAATCGCATACGAATGAAAAAAGTCCTACATACCTCCCAAACTCGTGGCCACGCCAATCATGGATGGCTGAACGCAAAACATTCTTTTAGTTTCGCGCAATGGTACAATCCAGAACGCATTAACTTTGGCGCATTGCGCGTATTAAACGACGATATTGTTGCCGCAGCAATGGGATTTGGAAAACATCCTCACGACAACATGGAAATCATCACGATTCCTTTGCGTGGATCTCTCCGTCACCAAGACAGCATGGGTTTCAGTGAAGTGGTCAAAGCAGGCGAAGTTCAGGTGATGTCAGCCGGAACCGGAATTTTTCACAGTGAAATGAATGCCAGCAACCAAGAAGAACTGAATTTATTTCAAATTTGGATTTTCCCAAATAAACAGGGAGTCACTCCTCGCTACGAGCAAAAATCCTATGACTTGAAGGATTCAGAACAACGATTTTTGCAATTGGTTTCGCCTCATGCGGACCAAGAAGGAGTTTGGATTCACCAAAACGCATGGATTCACCTCGTGAGCATGGAAGAAAACACTTCCCTGACTTACGAGATCAAAGGCGAAGGCAATGGCGCATACTTCATGAACATTGATGGAGCGTTTGAAATCGAACAAGAACTTTTGAATGAGCGCGACGCAATGGGAATCTGGGATACAAAAGAAATTGCCCTAAAGAATAAACAAAAAGGACAAATGCTAGTTATAGAAGTACCAATGATATTTTAATATGAAACAGATACTAGACGATTTAAACTGGAGATACGCAACGAAGCAATTCGACCCAACGCTTAAATTGACAAACGAGCAATTGGATGTCATTAAGGACTCCTTGCGTTTAACTCCATCCGCTTACGGGATTCAACCCTTAAAATTTATCTTTGTTTCAAGTCCAGCATTGAGAGAACAAATCAAAGAAATTGCCTTTAATCAAGGACAAGTTGTGGATGCCTCTCACCTATTGATCATCTGTTCCTACACTTCCATCGATGAATCATACATTGATGCACATGTGGAGTTAGTGACAGAAACACGAAATACACCAGCTGAAAGAGCTGCTGGATTCAGTGAATTTTTGAAGAAAAACATTTTAAGCATGTCGGACAGTGACGTTGAACCATGGAATGTACGTCAAGCGTATATTGCACTAGGACAATTACTTCATACATGTGCGAGCATCCGTGTGGACGCGACACCCATGGAAGGATTCAACGCGAAGAAATTGGACGAATTGTTAGGATTAGCAGAACAAAACCTAAAAAGCGTGTTGTTGTGTCCGATTGGCTTCCGTTCAAGCGAGGATAACTACCAACACCTAGCGAAGGTTCGCAAAAGCAAAGAAACCTTGTTTCAGACCTTATAGCTTATCCACATTTTTACGTGTATAAAAAAGCTTGATTTTATTGGACTTTGAGGACTTCCGAGTCCTCATTTTTCATTATATTTGAGCATGTCGACTATTTACAAGCAATTTTTATTGGTCTTTTGCGGATTGGTTTTAAGCACCTTCTCTTTGCATGGGCAGGTAAAAATGAGCGCAAGTAACCGAGTGGACTTGGCAACGATTCACCATCAATTGATGGTGGAGAAAGGCGTTGTTCATCCAGATCTTTTAGCGCGCTACCCCATTTACCAAATTAACGGAAGTTACTATTTGTCATTTCTTGGAAAGATTTCGGAAGGATTCAATCGTGCTGATTTAATCAAACGAGGTTTCATTGTTGGAAGTCCAATCGCAAATTTGGTGAGTATCAAAGTTCCCTTAAATAAAACGAGTCAACTTTCAACGATCAATGGACTTACCTATTTAGAAATTGCTTCTAAAATTCACAATTCACTAGACAAAGCCATCGTTGACATGCACGCGGACAGTGTCCACCAAGGAATTGGTTTGCCACAAGGTTATTCTGGTAAGGACGTTTACATTGGTGTGACGGATTGGGGCTTCGACTACACCTCTCCCGTGTTTTACGACACAGCCATGCAACAATCACGTATCGTTGCGGCTTGGGATCAATACAAAACGAGCGGACCGCATCCACAGGGATTTGCTTACGGAACAGAATACACGACACTAGGAGAGCTTTTCGCAGCAGGAAGTGACACCGCCAATATTTACTCGTATGCGACGCATGGAACACACGTTTCCTCCATCGCAGGTGGTGGTGGCGCAGGAACTCCGTATAAAGGAGTCGCTTTTGATGCCAACTTTTTGTTTGTGACTTTTTTAGTCGATGAAGCGGCGGTTCTCGATGCATGGGAATGGATGTACCAAAAAGCGCAGGCGGACGGAAAACGTTTGGTCATTAACATGTCCTGGGGACTTTACCACTTTGGAACATTGGATGGAACATCGATCTTAAGTCAAGCCATCACTGCATACACGGACTTAGGCGTTGTGTTCGCAAACTCCGGAGGAAACAACGGAAATGTGAATTTCCACATCAAAAAAACCTTTAATCAAGATCAGTTTAAATCGAGAATTGAATTCTATTCGTACTCGGCAAATGCAAACATGTGGGGACAAAGTGTCCATGCGTGGGGTGAAGCAGGAAATTCTTTCGAGAATGGTCTAATCATCACCAACAACGCTGGAAACACATTGGTGGAAAGTCCCTTTTACAGCACTGCAACAGTTACAAACTACATTGATTCGTTTTTAGTTACTGGGGTGGACACTATTTGGTTTAACATTACTGCGGATGCAGCTCATCCACTGAATGGACGTCCACAAATGCGTTTACGTGTGAAGAATACCAATACGGCTCTTCGTGTGTTACTGAAATCCAAAGCGGAAACAGGAACGGTTCATTACTGGAATGTGACTGAACTTTCGAACGACGTTGGAAATTGGGGAATGCCTTTCTCTTTCTCCTACGGAGGATCCATTTCGGGTGACAACCAAAACGGAATCAGCGAACCTTCTTGCTCCGAAGATGTCATCAGTGTCGCTGCGTACGCCACACAGTATTTAAGTGGAAGTGGGAATCCTGTCGGTGGTGGAATTGCCTCTTTCTCTTCTGTTGGTCCACGATACGACGGACAAATGAAACCAGACATTGCTGCGCCTGGAGTTGCGATTATTTCTGCCATGTCCTCGTTCACCGATGCGACCTTCTCTTCTGTAGACAATGTCAGTTTCAATAACAAAACCTATCACTTCGCGAAAATGTCTGGAACATCGATGGCTTCACCCATGGTTGCTGGAGTATCCGCATTGATTTTAGAAGCGAATCCCTATTTGTCCGCACGACAAGTGAAGGAAATCATCATGTTGACGGCTCGAAAAGACAACTTAACGGGAAACATTCCAGCAGAAGGAAGTCCGATTTGGGGAGCTGGGAAAATCAATGCCTACGCTGCGGTGAAATTAGCTTTACAGACCTTAGGATTTGAAAAAGTTCCACACGAAATCGATTGGAATGTCTATCCAAATCCCGTGATGAACGAATTGCATTTCACGATTGTTGAACTTCCGAAAACGGTAGACATCATCGATATGGAAGGAAGCATCTACGAAAAGAACATCTACGACGGAAAAGTCTATGTTTCTGACCTTCCAGCTGGAACGTACTTCATTCGCTTGATCATCGACGGAAAAGTACAGCAAGAACGTTTTATCAAGCAATAAATGGACATTCGTCTCGCAACTGCACTCGAACTACCGATTCTTGAATCCTTGGCGCGTGAAATTTGGCCTCATACCTATGCCGACATCATCACAAAAGAACAAATGGACTTCATGTTGAACTGGATGTATTCCACGGAAACACTCGTCGCACAACAACAAGCCGGACACGAATTTTACCTTCTACAAAAGGATTCCATGGATATTGGTTTTCTCGCGATTGAACAAACAGGCAACGAATTAAAAGTCAACAAAGTGTACGTCCTGCCAACTGCACAAGGACTTGGCGCTGGTAAAAAACTCATGGACAAAGCCATCGAACGCGCAAAAGCAAAACAGTGTGCCTGTATTTTCCTTCAAGTAAATCGCGCCAATAAAGCGAAGTTCTTTTACGACAAATTGGGATTTACCATCCGGAAAGAAGAGAAATTCGACATCGGACATGGCTTTTTCATGGATGATTATGTGATGGAGTTGAAAGTTTAGATGATCCAAGAAATCAACTACGCGTTTTATTCGCCAATGACCAACACTTTCCCATTCGATTGATACCCCAAACTGGTAGAAAAGTGATACTGATATAAGCCGTAAGCAAATCCTTCAAAAGTATAAGTTGCAATTGGACCTTGCAGGGTCTTTTGAACCAATAGTCTACCAGCACTATCATAAATACTCAAATTACCGGTTGAACCTTCAGCAATTTTCATTTCTAAGGAAGTAAACTGATTTCCTGTTGCTGGATTCCCAAGAACGTGTAAATCTTCGAGTAGAATCGTGCTCTGCGGCATCGTTGTACAAGCAGCTACCTCTTGCAGTGAGAAGTTATCGAAAAATCTAGTATCAAATGCTGAAAAATTACTGCCATCAAAATAAGCTTTATAGGTGATTTTAATGGAATCGTACTCATGAAAATTACCTAGTGCAAATGCTTTCTCACCCCCATTAGCTTGAAAACAGACACTCACGTGTTGCCAATTGGTGGTATCTGTCATCGGCTCTTTTTCTGACCAAACTTTATAGCCATAGGATTGATAATTTTTCACATCAACGATGGTATCGTACAACATGAGGACATCAAGGGCATTGGAATTCAATGTGCTTTTTTCAGCCTTACTCAAGTAAAAATCGAAACGATAGGATTTAGCATTTACTAGATTCTGAGATAAAAGTCCTCCAGCATATTCAACTTGACAATAATAACATGAATCATCCAGCTGCTCTCGATCGTGTAGAATAAATCCAAAATAATTATTTCCATCTTGGGCATTTTGATATCCTGCCACATTGCTAGGGACCATCCCAAAATGCTTTGAATAAAAATCAACTGAATTGTAATAAATTGGACTCCACCACGTAGTACAAATTTCAAAAAAATTGTCGTTAACATCATAACTAGAAAAATCAATATCTTCCACAGATGGATTCAGTATCAAATTTTCCTGAGCATGCAAGGGAGTGAAAACCTGCAAAAAAAGGAAAAACAGTGTAAATCTATAGTATGATAACTTGAAGTGTTTCATGGTTTCCTGATTTAAGCACTACATCTATGAAGTACAGACCTTTTGGTAAATTTAACTCAAATTGATTGGTTTCCAAATTATTAAACGTAAAAAGTTCGTGCACGTGTAGTGAGAGAAGAATATTTATTTTTATTTCTTCATTGAATCAAACATGAACAGCCCCTTTAGTCCTAATCACATTTTCCTTATCTTCGCTACCAAAATCTGACCTATGCTGAAAATCGACATGCACTCTCATATCATTCCGAAGAATTTACCGAATTGGACGGAGAAATTTGGCTACGGGAAATTCATTTACTTGAATCACAATGAGGACCGAAGTGCAGATATGATGCAAGGTGGACAGTTTTTTAGACGCATCAAAGAAAATTGCTGGGACGAAGATTTACGTTTGGGTGAATACGAACAATTTCAAACGCAAACACAAGTGGTTTGTACGATTCCGGTGCTTTTCTCCTATTGGGCGGAACCGAAACATGGACTGGAATTGTCCGAGTATTTGAATGACCACATTGCTGAATTGGTGGCGAAATATCCGAAAAACTACATTGGACTAGCAACAATCCCGATGCAGGATACCGAATTAGCGATCAAAGAATTGGAACGCGCCAAAGCGATTGGACACGTCGGCATTCAAATTGGATCGAATATCAACGATGAAAATTTAAGTGAAGAACGATTCTTTCCGATTTTCGAAGCGTGTGAACGTCTTGGAATGGCGGTGATGATTCATCCATGGCAAATGATGGGATTTGACAGCATGAAAAAGTATTGGCTACCTTGGCTAGTGGGAATGCCTGCAGAAACCTCTCGCGCGGCTTGTTCCATGATTTTCGGTGGTGTACTGGAACGCTTGCCAAACCTACGCGTGTGCTTTTCGCATGCCGGTGGGTCATTTCTTCCCACTTTAGGCCGCATCGAACATGGATTCAATTGTCGTCCCGATTTAGTGGCGATTGACAACGAGGTGAATCCACGTGATTACGTCGGTAAATTCTGGGTAGATTGCATCACACACGACATCGACGCCTTGAAATACATCTTAAAGATGCAAGGATCTATGCGCGTCTGTTTAGGTTCAGATTATCCGTTCCCTCTGGGAGATTTGGAAATCGGGAAATTCATCGAAGAGAGTGATTTGTCCACGCAGGACAAAGAAAACATCTTTTCCAATTCCACCTTGGAATGGTTGAATTTAGATAAATCGCTGTTTCTTTAGTCGATTTTATATTCCAAACGCATCGTAATGTTCGCTGTTTTGCGGCGAGAGGAGGTATTAAAACTTCCACCCCACGAATAATCCTCGGAAGAATTTTCTGCCGTGATTTGGAACACACCCATGTCTGCTGTTTTCAGTCCACCAAGTGTACCACCTGCGTTTTCTGCGATTTTTTGCGCACGGTTGTACGCATCCTTCGTTGCTTCTTCAATCATTTTGATTTTCAACTCTGCCAACTTCGTGTAGTAATATTCTGGTGCATTGGAATTCAACTCGATACCGGCATCGATTAACTGCGATACTTCACGGGAGGTTTTCTCCACGGTATCCACTTTTTTGGAACGGACTTTTAAACTTTGTGTTAAATTGTATCCCGTAAAATACGATCCAATTTCACTACCATCGCTATCGTATTCCGTATGGAACATCTTTTGGATATCCGCTGCTTCGAACACGATTTCATCTTCCGAGATTCCTTTGGACATCAAATAAGATTTCACGCGTTTCACGTCATTATTCAAATCCGCATACGCTTGTTTCAATTCCATGTTGTTGCGGGAAAAATTCGCACGCCAAACGATCAAATCCGAATCAAAGGACTGCTCACCTAATCCGGTCACGCTAATCACAGGATCGGGTTTCCCTTTGGATAGGTACGAATGACCTAAAATGTATCCAGTTACGATGACCGCGATGGCGATCATGATGGTTGCTGCGTGTGTTTTAAAGAAGTTCATGTCGTTTAATTTTTGATAAATGTAGCTAAATTAATGTACCATGTCAAAATGTTATAGTTTATGAAATTATTTTTTATTCTTTACTTTTTGGCATTGCCCCAAAAAGTAACAAAAAGGTCTAGCGCTTAAAAGATGAAACGACCCTCATCTTCCTTGTTGCTAAAATTTCTGAAACTCGCTCTCGTTCCTCGGCTCAGACAGCCAGAAATTTTAACGCAACTTCGTCGTGAGGGTTTGCGTTGCATCTTTTCATGCGCGAGAAAGCGATCTTGTGGATGATTGTTGTTATCACTTCGAAGAAAGAAATTCAAAATAGAATTGGGACCGACATAGAATTCGAATCCCAATATTTCGGAATTGATCTTTTTGCGAACTTTTTGGATCAAGTCCGACAGTCGGACAAAAAGTTGGAGATAAAAACAAATGTGAATGGATACAAAATGATGTCAAGCCCCTAGATTTTGGTCATTATCCAATTTAAATCATGGTAAAAAAGAACCATTTCTTTTGAAACTTGTTACACTTTCATGGAAACGAAAAACTATTTCATTGTTGGTGCATCGTCTGGAATCGGACTGGAACTAGCTCGAACATTGCACGCCGAAGGACACCACGTATTTGGAACCTATTTCACGAAAGAACACGCGGATCTTCCGGCTGGAATCCATTACCAGCAGTTGGATGTCCGTTCAGAAACCTTGGACTTTTCTTTCCTACCGGAACGTTTAGACGGAATCGTTTATTGCCCGGGGGCCATTTCACTAAAGCCCTTCGCACGCATTTCTCCAGCACAATTCAAAGACGACTTTGATTTACAAGTGTTGGGTGCGATCAAATGCATTCAAGGAAACGTGGCAAGACTTAAAGCGGGATCCACACCATCCATTCTACTTTTCAGTTCCATTGCGGCAAGTCAAGGATTAAATTTCCACACACAAGTTTCCGTTTCAAAAGCAGCCTTGGAAGGACTCACAAAATCTTTAGCAGCAGAATTAGCACCGAGCATTCGCGTGAATTGCATTGCTCCATCGCTCACTGATACACCATTGGCACAAAACCTATTGAACTCCGATCAGAAGAAAGAAGCAAACGGATTGCGTCATCCGATGAAACGCGTGGGAACAGTTGCTGACATGGCAGCCTACGCCGCATTTTTACTTTCAGAAAAAGCTTCTTGGGTTACCGGTCAAATTATTGGCATCGACGGTGGCTTATCGACTTTACGGATTTAATCAATCATCAGTTTTTGTCGGCTGAAGGTTCCAATTCGACTCGCTATTTCAAGCACATACATCCCTGTACCCAAATCAGTGTGCACGTGTAGCTGATCGGAACTTTCTTCCGTTACCATGGAAAATACTTGCTTGCCATCCATGGTGCTAATGGTAATGTTTTGTCCTTTCAGGAATTGACCAGAAAGAACGAAATCACCATCATTTGGATTTGGACCAATATTAAATTTCTGTTTATCAAGTTCATCGATTCCAACACAACCAACGGTGATCGTCACGGTATCTGTTGAATACACACCATTTATTGTCATGGTAACCACATAGGTAGTGGTGACTGTTGGGTGTACATAAACTCCTGCTGTATTTGTATCGACTACGGTACCATCCAATAAATACCAATTTGCAGGCAAATTGCTGATTTTTTCACCAATAAATATGGTATCTCCAATGCAAATAGATTGATCATTGCCAGCATTGACTTGCAACCCGCCAGTTATGCTGTCGAGAGGGGTGACAGAGAATTTGTCTAATAATACATAACCCCTTCCTGTTGCTGGCCAAAAAGGTAATTGACATATAAAGTCCGTTTCAGAATCAGAATTGAAATTACCGACAGTCATATATTTTTCTCCGCCGGTTGCTTCATAAATGCCACTAATTTTTACCCATTGCATTTCATTTTGAACCAACTCGTTATTAAAGTATTTCACCTGAGCATCCAAATTAAAATAATCTCCCGTGTTTGAATGTAAAGCGGTATCGCTAAAGTGAATACCCACGTTATTAGTTAAAAAACTGGCAAATTCATTGAAATGCAAGGAATAAAAATCAACTTTATAAATTTTCTTGTAAATCAAACTGTCAATAAGTTCACATTGAACATAATCTCTTTGGTCATGAAATTCGGGTTGAGGATCATTGAAAATAGATTGGTATGTCATTATTCCAAACATGTTTGATCCAGAAATCGTATCGAAAGGCATTAAATGATTTATATTTTTTATTAAATCTGGCGTTAATACATTCGGATTACTCCAACCAGGAATATTTGGCCCATTAGGTTCAATAAATTCTAAAAAATTATCTAAACAATTTGAGCAATTTTCAATGCTTGGATTTGGCACAAGGTTATATTGCCCGAATGCCATATTGGACATTGAAACAACGAGTAAAAGTATATTTCGAATCTTTCCGAACATCGCAATCATAGAATTTTTAGCTGTTTAGCCTAACGAAAATACGAATTATTCCTTTGAAAGTGAATTCGTTGAAGTAAATAGTGAAGGTGAAAGAAGTAGATCTGAGTATTTTCTGAAACAGCATTTTCGATTTTTGTCTGAATGTACTTATTGCATGTTACGGATTTAAACGCAACAACAACGCGAAAACAGCGATTCCAGCTAATATAGAAACGAGGATATTCAGTACGAAGATGCTGTATTGTCCGTTGGAAAGTAAGAGAAAATTCTCGTGGGAAAAGGTACTGAAGGTACTGAATCCACCACAGAATCCTGCAAGTAATAAGGGATGAAGCCAATCTGTTTTGGCGATTTTCGAGCTAAAGTACAGCACCAAGGCAAAAACGACACACGCCAGTAAATTACTCCAGAACGTTGCCCATGGGAATCCTTGTTTGTAAGGCAAGGCTTTACTCATGCCAAAGCGCGCCAAGCTCCCGAGTCCACCGCCGATAAAAACGAATATCCAATTCATTCTTTGTTGATTTTAACAAAACGTGACAAAACAAAGCGACGCATTCCATATGCGATGAGCATTCCGAGCAGCGCTCCGACAAACACATCCGTGAAGTAATGCACGCCCAAATACATGCGGCTGTACATCACCAATACAACGAGCGAAACAAGTGTCCACTTCATCCATGATTTTACGTAGAAGGGCCAAAAGAAAACGGCGAATCCGGCAAAATTAGCGGCATGAGAAGAAACGAAGCCGTACTTTCCACCGAGATAGGGAGATCCATCCGAAAATAAATGGTAATGAAGTTGCTCCGCGATTCGAACATTGTGTGAAGGACGAAAACGGTGGAAAACTTCTTTGAAAAGTTGCGTTGAAATCACATCGCACAAAATGATCATGAAGGTTCCGAAAAGCAGGAACATGCCAATTTCTTTCCACGATTTTTGCTGTGTGCGAAAAAGAAAAATGAGTCCAAGTAAAATCGGCAAAATCAACCATTTGGAAGAAAGTACCCACATGAGTTGATCAAGGAATCCATTGTGCTGGGCATTTACCCACAACACCAGTTGTTCATCCCACGAATTAAGCTGGGAGATCATTTGTTAAGTGCTTCCAAATCAAATCCTTCAATTCAACGATTCCCTTTTGAGCAACAGAAGAAATAAAGACATACGGTATTTCTGGAATATCCTTTTTCATTTGCGCAATCATCACGTCGTCCAACATATCACTTTTCGTGATCGCCAACAAACGTTCTTTGTGCAATAACTCTGGATTGTATTGTTTCAGCTCATTTAAGAGAATGCCGTATTCTTTTCGAATGTCATCACTATCCGCTGGAATCATGAATAACAACAAGGAATTTCGTTCAATGTGACGCAAAAATCGAAGTCCAAGTCCTTTTCCTTCATGCGCACCTTCGATGATTCCCGGAATATCCGCCATGACAAATGAACGGTGATCGCGGTAGGAAACGATTCCTAAATTTGGACGCAGTGTCGTAAACGCATAATCACCAATCTCTGGTTTCGCTTCAGAAACAACAGAAAGCAAGGTGCTTTTTCCAGCATTTGGAAATCCAACGAGACCGACATCTGCAAGGAGTTTCATCTCCAAAATCTTCCATCCCTCTTGTCCGGATTCACCTGGCTGCGCATAACGCGGTGTTTGATTCGTTGGAGATTTGAAATTATTATTCCCCATTCCACCTTTTCCACCTGGCTGAATGATGACTTGTTCTCCGTCCTGTGTAATTTCGAAAAGTACTTCACCCGTTTCACCATCTTTCGCAAGCGTTCCGAGTGGAACATCGATGTATTTATCTTCTCCTTGAGAACCTGTTTTCAAGTTTCCAGCACCGTGAGCACCGTGTCCGGCTTTCACGTGTTTATGGAATTTCAAGTGAAGTAAAGTCCAAAGTTGTTTGTTTCCACGCAAGTAGATGTGTCCACCACGTCCACCATCTCCCCCATCAGGACCACCTTTTGGGATGTATTTTTCACGGCGAAAGTGAGTAGAACCTCCACCTCCGTTACCAGAGGTACAGTGGATTTTTACGTAATCAACGAAATTGTCAGATGCCATTGTTAGGCTTTAAATTGAATCAATTTCTTGAAACAAACGGTTAGTAATTTCATCAATACTTCCAATTCCATTGATGGATATAAACTTATTTTGAGCGTGATAAAACGATTTTACAGGAGCTGTTTCTTGGTTGTAGACATTGATTCTTTTCTCAATCACCTCTGGATTTGCATCGTCTGCTCTTCCACTTACTTCCGCACGTTTCAACAAACGCGTTTTCAACTCATTCTCTTCTACTTCCAAGGCCAACATAACACTGATTCCTGTTCCCAACTCATTGAGGAAGGTATCCAATGCTTCTGCTTGCGCATTTGTACGAGGGAATCCATCAAAGATGAAACCTCTTGGTGACTCATGTTTTACCACTTCTGAACGCAACATGTCTATCGTTACTGAATCTGGAACAAGTTGTCCTTGATCCATGTAACTTTTCGCCAATGTTCCCAATGCCGTTTCTCCTTTAATGTTCGCACGGAAAATATCTCCTGTCGAAAGGTGAACCAATCCATATTTTTCAATCAAACGTTCCGATTGCGTTCCTTTTCCTGCTCCTGGAGGTCCAAATAGTACAATGTTTAACATAAGTCAGTCTATTAATTGATAAATCTCTTTTAAATTTCTACCTAATTCGTTGTAATCTAGACCATAGCCTACAACAAATTTATTTGGAATCTCCATTCCGATGTATTTCGGTCTGTTTTTTCCTAAATATGCCTCCGGTTTGAACAACAGGGTACATATTTCAATGGATTCGACATCCTGTGTTTTCAATAAAGTCAGGACCTTGTCGATCGTAATACCCGTGTCGACGATGTCTTCCAATATGACCACCGAACGATTTTTCAAATCCGTATTCAATCCAATTAATTCATCCACTCGTCCAGATGTTGTTGTTCCTTGGTACGAACTTACTTTCACGAAGGAAACCTCCACATTGGATGAGATGCACTTCATTAAATCCGCTGTAAACATGAAGGAACCGTTCAAAATGGACAAGAAAATCACCTTCTTTCCTTGATAGTCCTTTTCCAAGTCCTGTGCTAATCTTTCGACTGCGGATTGAATTTCCGCTGCACTGATGTAGGATTGAAATTGTTTGTCATGAATGGTGCGCACATCTTTCATATGAATGCAAAGGTACGATTTTGCGGACGTAATTGAAAATTTTCTTTGAATTCCATTGGTTTAATTTCCTTGCTGTATCTTTGTTGCATGGAAGCAATTTGGTACGGTAATAAAATGAAAGTGGGAGTTCTAGGTGGTGGACAACTCGGACGCATGCTCATTCAAGAGGCAACGAACCTGAATATTCACCTGCACATGATGGACGGCGACGCAGCTGCTCCATGTGCGCAACTCGCTCATTCCTTTACCTATGGTTCCATTACCGATTACGATGCTGTATATGCTTTTGGCAAGGACAAAGACCTCATCACCGTTGAAATCGAGAACGTTTCCATTGAAGCTTTGGAGGACCTTGAAAAAGAAGGCGTGAAAGTCTTTCCGCAACCACGTGTCTTGCGCATCATCCGCGACAAAGGATTGCAAAAAGAATTTTACACCGATCAAAACATCCCTACTGCTCCTTTTGCTATCATTGAAAATCGAGTTGATTTATTAGCAAAAGCGAGTTTTCCCATTGTACATAAATTGCGCACAGGCGGCTACGATGGAAAAGGAGTGAACATTCTGAAGTCAGAAGCGGATGCACTGACATCTTTCGATGAACCGAGCATCATTGAAAACAAAATTCCTTTTCAAAAAGAACTTTCTGTAATTGTGGCCCGCAATGAAAACGGCGAAATGACGACCTTCCCTTGTGTGGAATGTGAATTCAATCCAGAAGCGAATTTGGTGGAATTCTTATTTTCTCCAGCGGACATCGATTCGAACGTTGAACAACAAGCAGATGAAATCGCAAAGGACATCATTCAGAAACTGGACATGGTTGGATTGCTCGCTGTGGAGTTCTTTTTGACGAACGACGGAAGTTTATTGGTGAACGAAATCGCTCCACGTCCACACAACAGTGGACACCACACGATTGAAATTTGTCACACGTCACAATTTGCACAGCATTTACGCGCCATCCTCAATTTACCCTTGGGAGACACATCATTAATCCAATGTGGATCGATGATCAACCTTGTTGGAGAAAAAGGATTTGAAGGTCCAGCAATCTATGAAGGATTGAAAGACATCTTGTCGATTCCCGGCGTTTACCCGCACATTTACGGAAAAGAAATCACGAAGTCCTTCCGTAAAATGGGCCATGTCACCATCACCGGTTCAAACATGGATGAAGTGCGTGAAAAGACGAAGAAAGTTCAAGCAGCTATTCGCGTCATCGCATAAAAAAAGGACCACTTTTCAGCAGTCCTTTTCTTATATACGTTTACTTGATCTTATTCGATGATCAATTTTTTCGATGTTTTTTGTCCGTCCGCTGTTAATTCAACGAAGTAAACACCTGCTTTTAAGTTGCTTGTATTTACGTTAACTTCAAAATTACCTTGAACCGAACCGTATTCTTTTTCGCTTACTACTTTTCCAGCGAAGTCTACCAATTTCATGGTAACGTTTGACGCTTTACCGATGTATAAGCTTACAGTCGCTGCGCTAGAAGCTGGATTTGGGTAAACACTCATTCCACCCCAATAACAAACTGTTGGCATATCGTTCAATCCACCAACGTATCCATTTGCCACTGCTTCTGCGATGGTTGCACGTCCAGCGTTGTCAATTTTTCCTGTTGGATCAATGATCATTCCGATGATGTGCATTTTTGTTTCATCCCATTCAGCTGGCAAGGTAAAGCTCATGTTCGTTGTATACGTATCTCCAGCAGTCACTGTAGCTGGGAAACTATTTGGCATTCCCGTAAAGCTTGGTGCAATCGCACGAGCAACGTGGTTGTATACCATTGTTGCAGCTGGAACAGGATTCGATAAAGCTTCAAATCCACCCATCACACCGTTGTTACCACCAGCGTATGCATTTGACTGACTCCATCCTGCACCAGTACCGGTTACATCATCTTCCGTTAATACGCAAGCAACTTTATAATTGCTATTCGCTGCCATCGCGAAATTCGACGTTACCGAAACATTTAACACACGTGATGTCGCATCCCATGTCGCACCGTTAACGATTGTCGCAACTGGAGCCGTTTGCAAACGCGCAAAGAAATCTTGACTCATTCCAGATGGATCTACATCCGCTAAACGGTCAACGACTGCACTTGGATATCCACTGATGAGTCCACCAATTCCTGCATCGTAATCTGTTACAGTCATTGGATCTCCATTGTGTACCGCGATTCCAGCCCAATATTGATCGTATTTCGTTTCGAATAGGTCCATGAATACAGCACCACGTGGACACCACTGACACCAAGTACCTGTTGCTTCTTCACCAACCACCATTTTACCAACTGCAGGAACAACTGGGTCGATTTGACCTGATAAGGTATTGTCACCTGCGATGTCGTCATTTCCACCGTTAATATTTGAAATAGTTGCCGTGTACGTTTGATTTCCAGAAACCAAAATATTGGCAGGCATATTCACGGTGTATGTTCCGATGCTTGCTATGTTCACGCCTGTTACAGAGAACGGATAGTTTTGACTATTGTAAGACAGGTTTACATCAAATGAAGTAATTGCCGTTGCTCCGGCATTCAACACTTTCACTGTTGGAGTAACGTTTTGTCCTGCGATTTCTCCACCCATGTTTACATTGGCAATCATTGCATTCAAATTCGGAAGCGTGTATGTTTGGTGATCAAAACTCACGTTATCCATATAAAACGCACTATTTTGAACTGGGTAAAAATCTGCTGCAGCCACTGCATTGACGCCATTCATCCATGTTCCGATGAGCGCTCCATTGATGTAGGCTTTCCATACGTGCAAGGTTAAATTCGCTTCGATTTTCAAAGTGAACCAAGTAGCGTCCGTGTAAGATCCTAAGGCAAGATTTGGTGTATTTCCATCATCGATTGAAACTTGTCCAGCATCCATATTGACGTTTAGTGCCCAAACTTGACCTAAAGTTGCTGCTGCTTGCAAGTTAAAATAAGCATTTTTTCCTGCATTGATGTAAAAATCAGATTGTAAAGTGAAAATTCCACTGTTATAAACTTGTCCGAATTTCAAGACCACATCTTGTGGACCGCCAGCTGCCGCCGTAGATGCAAGATAGATCGAATTAGGTACTGAATTTGCGTTGTTATTCGTTATCGTAACGTCCTCTGCCGCTCCTTCTGTCCCGCTCCATGTTGACCAAGACGCCGATTGAGGTCCTAAGTAGGAACCAGCTGTATATGAATCAAAATTATCTGAAAACAACTGCGCAAACGAAGTGCTGCACAATAGAACAGATGCGATAAATAATGTAGTTTTTTTCATGTTGTTGAATGAATTTATGATTTAGCGAAGGAAAAGTACGCAAATTCGATGAGAATCAAGCGTTTTCCCCCACATTATTTGCGAGAAACTGAATCACTTCTGCTGCTCCAACGAGTCCAAATAATGCCGGCATGTAGGAAATCGTTCCATAGAAGGACTTTTTGAAATTGGCGCCATTGGTCATTTTTAAGGAATCCTTTTGTTGAATTTCGGTTGAATACACGGCTTTGATTCCACGGTAAGAGATGTTTTTACGTTTCAAGCGCTTTTTCATGTGTGCGCCGAGCTTACATCCCGAAACATGTTGAATGTTCGTCACCTTAATTTTACTTGGATCGGTTTTTCCTCCCGCTCCCATGTGACTGATGATTTTTACTTTTTTGCGTTTGCAGGCAATCAACCATTCTAATTTTGGCGTGACGGAGTCTATGCAGTCCATGACGTAGTCGGGTTGGTGTTCGTCGAGCAATTCCCATACACGTTCTGGCAACACAAATTCTTCGACGATGTTTAACTCTATGACTGGATTGATGTCCCTAATGCGTTCTGCAAGAACCACCGCTTTATTGATGCCAATGGTACTATCTAGCGCCGTTAATTGACGGTTTTTATTGGTGGGATCAAAAACATCTCCATCGATGATGGTCATCTTTCCAATTCCAGCTCTTGCGATAAATTCTCCTGCAAAGGATCCGATTCCACCGAGTCCAACAATCAACACATGCGCCTGTTTCAGTCGATTCATTTGTTCTTCAGAAAACAATAATTCAGTCCGCTCCAACCAATTTACCATGACGTTTTTTTACCGCAAAGATATTTCATTCTTGTTCAATTGAAGAGGAAAAATCAAGTTGTTAATCATCAAAAATGAACGTGAACCATGAATTTTTACTATATTCGGCAGGTAAACTAAACTATTTTTATGGAAAATAATGCACAAAAAGGACATCCAACAGGACTTTGGTACTTGTTCGGAACAGAAATGTGGGAGCGCTTTGGCTACTACTTGATGCTTGGGATTTTCTCCCTTTATATGATTGATGGATGGAACAATGGCGGAATGGGATTCGATGCCGGGAAAAAATCTGACATCTACGGAACGTATTTAGGATTAGTGTATTTAACACCGTTTATTGGTGGACTTTTAGCCGATCGTATTTTAGGATACCGTCGTTCCATCATTATGGGTGGACTCATGATGTCTGCCGGATATTTCTGTTTATCGATTCACAACGAAACATCGTTTTACGTTGCTTTGATGTTGATCATCCTTGGAAATGGATTCTTTAAACCAAACATCTCTACCCTTGTTGGAAATCTGTACAGTGCAGATGACATGAAGGATAAAAAAGATGCTGGTTACAACATTTTCTACATGGGAATTAACATCGGAGCGTTCATCTGTAACTTCGTTGCAGCATACATGCGCATCAACTACGGTTGGGGACATGCATTCGCAGCAGCTGGAGTTGGAATGTTGATTGGTGTCGCTATTTTCATTTTAGGAACGAAGCACATCAAACATGTCGATGTTGTTAAACCTGTACAAGAAGGAGATATGTCCACAGTGCGTATTTTCTCTATGACGGTTCTTCCAATGTTCGTTTTTGGTATCCTTGGGTACTTGATTCCTGGAAACTTCCTAGGTTCAGATACAAACGATGCCTTCATTATTGGATGTTTACCAGTCATTGCCTTCTTTATTTATTTAGCATTCAAATCTGAAGCGAAAGAAAGCCGTGCCATTAAAGCATTGCTTGCCGTATTTGCGTGTGTGATTTTGTTCTTTGCGATTTTCCACCAAAATGGAGATGCATTAACAGTTTGGGCAGAAGACCACACGAACCGTGAAATGTCTGAAGGCGTAGCAAACGTTGCTGGAAGTGTTGGAATGGCGCAAGTTGTGGTAAACAACGACATCGTTTCATCTTCTGATAGCGAATTTAAAGCAACGATTGACTCCATGAGAAAAGTGGAAGAAGCGATGCCGAAAGTAACGAAAGCAGAATTGAAAGCGAAAGCAGATTTCTCTGGTGAAATTTCTCAATTGGAAAGCTCTCGTAAATACTTCGCAACCTTACCGAAGGATGAAGTTCCTGCGAAAGGCGAAGACATGAAATTGTATTCAACAGAGTTGTATCAGTCTATTAATCCATTCTGGGTTGTGACATTAACACCAATTATCGTTGGATTCTTTGGTTGGATGCGTCGCCGCAAAAGAGAACCAAGTACACCGACTAAAATCGCGATAGGTTTAGTGATTACCGCATTATCCGCATTGGTAATGGTTGGAGCAGTATTCGCTACAAATGGAATGTCTGCAAAAGCTGGTTCAATTTGGTTAATTGCTTCTTACGGTGTCATTACGATTGGTGAACTTTGTTTATCTCCAATGGGACTTTCACTCGTTTCAAAATTATCTCCACCGCGTATTACCGCGTTAATGATGGGTGGATTCTTCCTAGCGATTTCTGTTGGAAATAAATTATCCGGAATGTTATCCAGCTTGTGGGAAACGATTCCTGAAAAACAAAACTTCTTCTACTTGAACTTTGGATTGGTAATGGCGGCAGCTGTTATTCTCTTCTTGATGCTTCGCTGGTTAAACGGCGTAATGCGTGAAAACAACGTTCAATAAAATTATTTCAAAGCCTCTGATTTCAGAGGCTTTTTATTTTAAACTTAATTTAAAGATGCAAACTCTCGAACAAATTCAAAGCTTTGAAGGAAAATACCCAAAACAGATTTGGAGTCTTTTCTTTACCGAAATGTGGGAACGCTTTTGTTTCTATGGAAACCGTGGAATGTTGGTTGTATTCATGACAAACATTCTATTCTTTTCGGATCAAGAAGCCAATTTAAAATATGGTGCGATTCAAGCATTCGTTTACGCATTCACGTTTATTGGTGGACTATTCGCGGATAAAATCCTTGGTTTTCAAAAATCACTTTTATGGGGAGGAATCCTCATGATTTTAGGAAGTTTAATCCTCGGTTTAGACGCGAAGGCAAATTTCTTCTACGGAATTTGTTTAATCATCATTGGGACAGGATTTTTCAAACCAAACATTTCTACAATGGTTGGCGAATTGTACCGTGCGGGTGATCCACGTCGCGATGCAGGATTTAGTTTATTTTACGCAGGAATCAACCTTGGCGCTTTATTCGGCGGTGGACTTTGTGTATACGTTGGGAAAACGTATTCATGGAACATGGCCTTTGCTTTATCCGGAATCTTCATGATGGTTGGATTGATCAATTTCTTGTTGACACGCAAAAACCTTGGTCCTATTGGACAAGCACCGGTAACAACGAATGAGAAAACAGCGAAAAGAAACCAATATTTAGTGTATGGTGGATCGATTATCTCCATTCCATTCATTTACGCTATGATTACGAATACGGCTTACACGGACATCTTCATGTACATCATTGGTCCGGCAACCCTGCTCTATTTGATCTATGAAATGAGCAAATTGAATTGGGAACAAAATAGAAAATTAGTAGGAGCGATGATTTTCATTTTCCTATCGATTATCTTCTGGTCCTTCTTTGAGCAAAGTGGTGGTTCTTTGAGCCTATATGCAGAGAAACTAATTTCAAAGGACATGCTCGGACTGAACTTTGATCCGAATGTGGTCAACAACTCCGCTAATTCACTTTTCGTGATTATCCTAAGTGTCTTTATTGGTTTAATGTGGATTTGGTTGGCGAAGATAAAAATGGAGCCGAATTACTTCATGAAATTTGGATTAGCCTTCATTTTCCTAAGTGTTTCCTTCTACATGTTTTACTACACAAGATTCTTGTTAGATAACGCTGGACTTGCATCCCTTGGATTGTTCACCTTTGCCTACATGGTGATCTCGGTTGGAGAATTGTTTTTATCGCCCATTGGTTTATCCTTGATGACAAAATTATCTCCGAAACATTTATGGGGTGTGATGATGGGAATGTGGTTCTTGGCATCTGCTTATGGACAATATGTAGCAGGAATTTTAGGCGCAGGAATGGCTAGCCCGAAAAAAGATGCGAGTCCGATGGAGCGAATGATTGCCTATACGGATGGATACCAGCAATTGGCGCTTTACGCCTTGATTACCGGAGCAGTGGTCATCGTTGCTTCTGTCTTCTTGAATAAATTGATTGCAGATCGCGCTGAATAAGCTCGACACGTTTATTGAATAATTACCCGAGGCGCTTGGTCACAAGCGCCTCTACTTTTTCGTAGAAGTGCTGCGGTTTATACGTACGCCATTCAATGTCCTCTAACTCTCCGCCCATCACAAAGTAATGATCGATGTTGATGCGTTCAAATTCGCGCACAACGTGGTCGTGAAAGTTTACCATGGCAATCCAACCTTCCTCGACATCGTCGAACCATTCTTCGTAGTAGCAGTCGTCCGAATAATGGAAATTTAGCACGTTTTCTCCGACGAGAATGAATTGATTGACTCCTTGATTGATCAATACATCGATGATGTCGCGCTTCAAGATCATGATGTCGTTTTCAATGGCATCGTTCCATTCCCCGATTAACTCAATAATGGCATATGCCGCATCGTAATCAACCATGAGGATTTTGATAAACAAGGTCGGCGAACCTATGGAATCCCATTGCGGATGAATGTAGAAGTCGTAAATGCTATTCGTGAACTCGAATTCACTGTACTCGCGTTCGAAAAACGGGGACAATGGATCCTCGGAAGCGACGTAATATCCACGCCAGTTGAAATAGGGTTCGACAAAATGCATGGGCAAATTTATACAGCGAAAGCGAGACTACACTGCTTTAGTCTAAAATAAGTTATAATTTCGCGTTTTTCTTTTGAAGAATTCAAACCTATCCAAAACAACACCCGTGGGAAAAGATAAACTTTTACGATTTGAAGCCCTTAAGTCATTCTCCAATGTCTATGAACCTGTTTTTAGAGAACCATTCCCTATTCAAGGCAATTGGCGTTCAGAAGTCTTTAAAAACGACAATCCCATCATTTTAGAGCTTGGTTGTGGAAAAGGAGAATATTCCGTTGGACTCGGAAGAAAATACCCAGAAAAGAATTTCATCGGCGTTGATTTAAAAGGGAATCGCATTTACATTGGTGCAAAAGATGCCTTGGAAACGAATTTAACCAATGTGGCATTTTTGCGCACACGTATTGACTTTATCCTCGATTACTTTGGGGAACACGAAGTGGATGAGATTTGGTTAACTTTCTCGGATCCACAACCGAATAAAGCGCGCAAACGCTTATCTTCTCCCCTCTTTATTGATCGATACAAGAAAATATTAAAACCGGGCGGCATCGTTCACATGAAAACGGACAGTGACATCTTGTTTGAATATACCTTGGAGCAAATCGAAGAGAATAAATACGAATGTTTAGAATCCACCTGGGACTTGTACGCGAATCTTCCGGAGGATTTAGATCCAGATACGCGAGAGATTTTCTACATTCAAACGTACTATGAGAAATTATTTTCCTCACGTGGACATAAAATCAAATACTGTAAATTCAAGATTTCTTAATCAGCGAATCTGATTGTAATTTCTGTAATTCGTATCGATTCCAATAAATTTCAACAAATCCTTCAATTTATTTTTGAGGGATTTTTTGTTTCTACTTGGCTCCACTTTAAAGGTCCAATTCAAGCGATCGATGCGTGCTTGCATAATCTGTGGATGCGTGCCTTTAAATCGCGCTAATCCATTGATGTGTTCTTCGTAAGGGAAAAACTCGACGTCCTCAATGTTTTTCTCTAACCATTCGTCATCGTGCCACAGCTTGTGAAAGGATGTTTGCTTTGCTTGCATGGCTCTTGGATCCTTCACCCAACCGTAATGATAGACGTCCGCAGCGATTTTGGCAACGTTCAATTTTTGATTTTCATCCTTGCGGAATCCTTGCGCGTCGCGATACGAGTAAATATTGGCTGAATTGCGAATAATGCGGATTTCATTTTTGTACCAGTTATTGGACGCGCCAATAAAATCGTAGGAACCATAAAAGTGTCGATAGGAAAACAGGAGTCCGTCGACTTCTGAATCATCGATGTACAATTCCATTTTCGCACGGATTTCTGCGTGATCTTTCTCATGAATGACTTCATCTCCTTGAATGTAAAACGCCCAATCGCTATCCTTTGAAATGGACTGAAACGCTTTATTTGTCTCATCCGCAAGCACAGCTCCGTTCTCACGCAGAGTATCATCCCAAATGGTTTCAATGATTTTGATTTTCGATGGGTCAATGGATTGAATCAATCCCAAGGTGTCGTCTTCTGAATTTCCGACAGCCACAATGACTTCGTCACAAAGGGGTAAAATGGATTGGATCGCCTCCACGATTGGATAATCCAACTTGATGGCATTTCGTATAAACGTAAATCCAGAGACTTTCACGTTTCGTTACTTGTCTAATACTTTTGGAATGCGGAAATAGTCAGAATCCTTTTTCGGTGCATTTCTCAATGCTTCCTCATGCGTTACGGTAACTTTTGGCTCGTCCTCACGCAAACGGTTTACTTCTTCGGACATAAAAATCAGTGGTTCCACATTTTCTGTGTCAATTTCGGACAATTTATCCACGAATTCAATCATGCGCTCCATGTCCTTTTGAATCGAAACTTTATCCTCTCCTTTAAACTCCAATCGAGCAAGGTGTGCAATGTGATCAATTAATTCTTCCGTGATTTTCATGTGTCAAAATTATTTATTTTCCTCGAATAAGTGTGGATATTCGCTTAAAATTGGTGCATTTATTCGATCAAAGCAAGCCTGACGAATTTCGCTGATTTCCATCCTATTCAATTCCTCAACAGAGAAATAGGGATGAATGTACACACGAGAAATTCCAGGTTGAGCCGGGCCCAAGATATCTGTTGGATCAGAAAAAAGCTTGTAGTTATTCGTAAAAGTCAATGGCAACAATGGAATCCCCATGGTTTTCGCCATTTTAAAGGCGCCGTCTTTAAACGGAATCATTTTAGGACACTGATGATCTGGAATCGTTCCTTCCGGAAAAATCACAATGGACCAACCTTCCGCAACCGCTTTATTCGCCATGGAATATGCTTGTCCAGCCTTGCTTTTATTCGCACGGTAAACAGGAATATTCAAGTTTTTGAAATACGTTCCAAGAATGGGATACTTGAGGATTTCACTTTTCCCAAGAAAGACAAAAGGCGATTGAGGGAGAATTGAATGAAGGAGGAAAATATCCAAATACGAGGTGTGGTTTGCGACGATAATGTATGGACCTTGAGGCAAGGTCGCTTTTTCCATAACGCGTACACCATAAAAACAGAAAATGCGCATCAACCAACTCCAAACGATGAAGAGTTTAAAGCTGATTTTTTTCCATTTGGGATTCATGATTAGAACCAAGAAGAACGGATAGAATAGCAGGGCAAAGATGCTAAACACTGTCGCAATGTAGAGCTTCCAAACCAATCCAAACACGCCGAAAAAATTACGCATAGTCAAAGATACGCTTTTCAGCACACTTTTGAATCCTTCGATTCCGCAGAAATGAGTAATTTTGGAAAAATAAACATCCAATGGCACGCATTTTAACAGGAATTCAAAGTACAGGAACACCACACTTGGGAAACATCCTTGGTGCCATTCTTCCCGCAATTGAATTGGCTTCAAATCCAGCAAACGAAAGTTACCTGTTTATTGCGGACATGCATTCCTTGACGCAAATCAAGGAGGGAGAAACCTTGCGTCAAAATACCTACGCTACCGCAGCAACGTGGTTAGCATTTGGACTAGACAGTTCTAAAACAGTATTTTACCGTCAAAGCGATGTCCCACAAGTCACCGAGTTAATGTGGTATTTGCTGTGCATGTATCCATACAACCGTTTAACATTAGCACATAGTTTCAAGGACAAAGCGGACCGTTTAGACGATGTCAATGGCGGACTCTTCTCCTACCCGATTTTGATGGCAGCAGATATTTTGTTGTTCGATGCAGAGATTGTTCCCGTTGGAAAAGATCAAAAGCAACACATTGAAATGACACGAGACGTAGCCAATCGTTTCAACCTAGCTTATGGAGATACATTGGTCCTTCCAGAAGAACAAATTCGCGAGGACACCATGTTGATTCCGGGGACAGATGGAGAAAAGATGAGTAAATCCAGAGGGAATTACATCGATATTTTCTTGCCGGAAAAACAGTTGAGAAAGCAAATCATGTCCATCGTTTCCGACAGTACGCCATTGGAAGACCCAAAGAATCCAGATACATGTCACACGTTTGCCTTGTATCAATTGCTCGCTAGCGAAGCTGAAGTACAGGCGATGCGTGAAAATTACCTTCGTGGCAACTACGGATTTGGACATGCGAAACAAGCATTATTCGAATTGATCTTGAGCAAATTTGAAAAACAACGTTTGCGTTTCGATGAATTAATGGCGAATCCATCTGAAATCGATGCCGCACTTCAAATCGGTGCACAAAAAGCACAATCCGTTGCAAATGCCGTCTTAAAACGCGTTCGAACGAAGGTTGGTTACTGATTCAGATTTCAAGCAATCTTTCTCTTTTCTTTTTGTAGAAATTGTTTCAACTCATGCTGACTTGGCAATGCTGTTTGATACGTGGTGACAAATAAATTTTTGTCCATACCTCCCAAAGCATACTCGACCAATTCATCGTTTTTATCCGTGCATAGCAAAATACCAATCGGTGGATTGTCATTTTTTTCCTGAAGATGGCGCTTAAAATATTGAACATACGTGTTTAATTGTCCGACATTTGCGTGACTAAATCCATCCACTTTTAATTCGATAAGGATATGACATTTCAGAATTCGGTGATAAAAAACTAAATCAATGAAAAAATACTCACCACCAATTACAATTCTCTTTTGTTGTCCTTCAAAACAAAAGCCATGTCCCAATTCCAACATAAAATTCCTTAAATCACTAATCAGCGCATTTTCAAAGTCTGATTCAACTGCTAAAATTGAATCAGGCAAATCCAAAAAATCAAAAACAAAGGGAGTTTTTATCAGGGACTGTACGGATTGTACTTCGTTCGATTTAATGGAATCCACCACCTTTCGTTTGTCTTTCGATAAGGCCGTTCTTTCATAGCTTAAACTATTGATTTGCCGCCTTAAATCCCGGACGGACCACGTTCCTTTAATCGCTTGAATTTCATAGAATTGCCTTTTATCCTTATCCGTGATTTTCATCAATTCGGTGAGATGTGAAAAAGAGAGATTATCAATTAACTTTGATATATTGTCATCAGAACCGATGGACGATGGAGATAATGCAGACGTTGTCTGCACTATTTTTTCTGGTAATTTGAATTGTGCAGACACTGTCTGCATTATTTGAGGATACACTACATAAAACTGTTTGAACAATTTTAAATTCCTTTCAGATAAGCCTTTTCTATCAAGCGTTTCCGCTATCGTTTGCTCTAATTTGGAACCATAATTCGCTCGATCAGATCCATTCTGTTCATATTCAAAAAGGTATCCTCCGATCAACCAATTTCGAATGGTTAACAAACGGTCAATCGACTTTGCGGCTTGAGCGGTTAATTGACCATCTAACTGACTGATTTGAGAAAGAAGTGCGTTCAGATCATTTTTCATTGACTCGTTTTAGTTGATTGATTTTTTCACTGAATTTGCATTCCGTGAATGGTTTCACGATGAAAAGCAAATTGCGGATGAAGGATACAAATCCTTCACCTTGCAATCAACGCAAGAAATCAACTAATTATTGTTCGCTAGATGCACTTGTCCTATTCTTTCAGCGCACGATGCTTATTATTAAACTTTCGTGAACGCATAATTCAATCCCACTTTGAACCATCTTCCCGGCATCTGGACAAATCCTGCCTCGACATAATTGGTATTCGTTAGATTATTTGCTTCAACAAACAGGTTGAATCCTTTTAAATTACCAGAAATCAACTTGAGGTCGACCAATTGATATGCCGGATTAGAAACACGTTGAATAAATCGATAATTCACTTGCATACTTCCAAATTTCGAAAACTGAAAACTGAATTTAGCAATCAATTGGTGTCTTAAGTTCGAATACGCGTAGCGGGACTCCACATTTTCATCAAACACATGCGTGGCTTGAATATATGTGTAAGACAATTCAAGGAAGTTCGGTTTAAATGCTGCAGGATAAACAAAGGTTTTACGCACGGTTGCTTCCAAACCGTAAAATCGAACTTCGGCAATATTGACAGGTTTCCATTTATTAGGATTTGGTATCACACTGGAAGAATCTCTTACCCAATCGATCATGTTGTAAGTTTGACGATAAAACACATTTCCTTCTAAATACAATTTCCCATTTTTAAACCATCCTAGTTCTGCTGAATTAGCATATTCCGGCTTTAAATCTGCGTTCCCCATGTTTGAAGGATCAGAATAATACAATTCTGTATACGTTGGAATTCGGTTGCTTTTTGCAAGGTTCACATACATACGATTTTGCTCATTCAACTGAAACGCACCTTGGATACTCGGCAGCAATTTCAATGGAACATCGGAATACTGAAATACGAGCATACTTGTTGTGGCAGTCAGCCTTCCATTTTTGTAAATTAGGTCACCAAATCCACTGGAATACTGTCGGTTTCGCAATCCCAAATTGGAACTATTCAGTACCTCAATACGGTGCTCTACGCCCAAATGGTATTGCCAGTTGCTTAAAAACTTCCCATTTAGTATGCTTTCCAAACTATAGGTTTCTGAAAAATGACGATTGGTGTAAAATCCAGGATCGTTGCGTTTAAGTCTGAATTCATCGCGATTGGTACGTGTGCTCAAACGATTGACCCAGGTTGCTTTTTTAAAAAACACGTTGTAACGCAAACCGGCAAATGCATTTTGAGTGCTTTCCCATTGATCAGGGAATTTGTTGGAGTAAAAACCATTCGCACCAAATTTACGATCTGAATACGCCAACATCACCAACAAGTACTGTTTTTTAAAGGTTTTCCCTCCTTCGTATGAAATCTGTTTATTGTCAAAATCTGAATTCGACCAATGTCCGTTTGAACGATCAAATCCCATCGATAACTTTTGATTCCATCCTTTGATGGGCGCGCTCATCGTTACATTGATTCCTGCCGTACCAAATGACCCAGCATAGGACTGTGCTTTGACAAACGTTTTTCCCGAAAGGTTAGAAACAAAATTGACCGCACCTGCAAGTGCACTTTGTCCAAACATATGTGTTGCTGGACCTTTCGTAACTTCAATTTGATCAATGGCACTCACCGTGAAAGGAATGTTCATCGCATGATGTCCTGTTTGTGGATCCACCATTTTGAATCCATTTACTAAAATCAATGTTTGTTCGAAACTACCACCACGAATACCGATATCTGCTTGCATTCCGTTTAAGCCACGCTGACGAACATCCACGCCGGAAGTATAGCTCAACGCTTCGCTTAAACTTCGAGAAGGCAACATCGCCAATTTATCGGCTTTGAGCAGCGTCATCGATTGATTTCGTTTAAAATAATCTATTGGATTCCCTCTTCCAGTTATAATAATATCATTTAAAGTCATGATTTTAGCCGGAGGGATAATAATGTCTCGTTGACCAAATGAGTGAATCGCTATAAAGAAGAGAACAAGAAGTACCGCGTTTTTATTCATTTCGATTTTTCTTGCAAAAATACGCATCGTAAGTTTTACACGAGTATTTTAGTCCCCCTTAATGGTAGAGAAAAGAAAAATCAGTAAGCTCCGGAACTTCACCAGCAAATTGGATGCGAATGAGGTGCTCACCTGGCAGTAAATGAACAAAATTACGGTCAAAGGAAATTTCCGTTTTTTGCGAAAAAAGCCAGAAATCAGCACAAAAAGCACTATTTTTCACCCAAACCTCTGCCGTTTTGTTCAATTTATCTACATTTTTGATCGATAGTTCAATTTGAACTTCTCGTTTTTTCGGTGCTGGTCCGACAACAAAATCTCGAGTAACTCCGTTGGATAATTCCACCCGAATCAGTTGTTCGTTCTTTGGAATGACGCTCCAAATCATTTTACTCTCTTGATAAGCCAAGATTGCATTGCCATCAACAAATAATGGAGACAATCCACGTTCACCCGAATTCAAGTTATAAATCAATATTTTATATCCTAAATCTTGATTCTCCATGACATCGGACTTCACATAAAGTTGCACTTCACCTTTATCCGTTGTTTTCTGCAAAATAGCCACAGGTTGATAATCCTCACGCATGGCATAATGCAAGGCTTTCCAATTTCCCTGGTAATCGATGCTCGACCAAGTCGGTGCTGGCCAACAGTCGTTTAATTGCCAATACAAGGTTCCCATGCAACGGGGAGCATCCAAACGATGTCCGGAAACTGCACTCGAAACGGCGTATCGTTGCGTCAATTGAGAGAAATAAACAAACTGTTCAAAATCCTTGCTTTTCCCGTACAACAAATTGGCATGCTTTTGAATCATTCCATTTCCTACGTAGCTTTTTTGGTGGTGCTTCATCACCTGACTGGACAAATTCCAATCAGAACGTTCGGAAAAAGACTTCAAGGTGGCAAATTCAGGAAAACTTTGGAATCCATATTCAGCGTTGAATCGTCCAATCTTCGTTGCGAAATCGGACATCGGGTCTTTTCCGTGCCAAACACCCCAGTAATGTTGAGATCCATGATTGTAGAAATCGTCATTTCCCCAATTGCTTAACGGAGAGGTGTGAATGTAATGTGTGTTGGTCCAGTTCGAAACGATTTTCGGCGCCAATCCTTTAAACAAGGCATTGTAGGCATTCAAAATGGTTTCTTGTTCTGAATCGGATAAATGGTATTGGCTTTGAAATCCCCAATTTTTCCATGCGACATCGACTTCGTTGTTTCCATTAAATAACACGACCGATGGATGAGCGGAAATACGTGGTATCTGGTAATTGAACTCTGCTTCAACTGTTTTTAAAAACGCCTCATCACCTGGATACATTGCACAAGCAAACATAAAATCCTGCCACACCATGATTCCTTTTTCGTCACAAGCACGGAAAAAAGCCTCTTCTGGATAAAATCCTCCGCCCCAAATACGCACCATGTTGAAGTTCGCCTTGGACATTTGTTCGACCTGATTGATCCAATCTTCTTCGCTTATGGATGCAGGAAAAACAGATGGTGGAATGAAATCCGCTCCTTTACAGAAGATCGGAAGTCCGTTTACCTGAAATTCATACGATGTTCCCCATTGGTCTTTGTTTTGAATCAATTCAGCAGTTCGTATTCCAAATTGAAGCGCTTTTTCATCCAGCAATTTGCCATTAACAAAAAGTCGAAGTGTATCGTGGTAAAGATTTGGTTCACTGATTCCAGCCGGCCACCATAATTGTGGATTGTACTGAATGACTTCTGCCTCCAAATGTCCAGAAGCGCTATTTTTTTTCAGCGGAAGTTCTCCGTACAGTTCAGAGATCACTTGAAAGGATGCTGTTTGATCCACGACATCCAAAACGTATTTCAAGCGAGCGAAAAGCTCCTCTTTAGGTATCGATAAGGTTTGAATGGTGAGTCCTTGAATTTCATTCTCTTTGGCAATGCGAACTTCCACTGGTTTTGCAAATCCAATGGTGTTCATGCGGAGTGCCCAGTCCCAGCCGAATTGGTATTGGGGTTTACGTGAGAGCGGCGCTACTTTCCAGTTGGAAGGATCATTCGGCGCTGGATAGTGGAAAGCCTCGGTTTCATATCGTTCCTTGTGATGCAGCGTTGGCGGAGTAAAAACGACACGAATGTCATTGTAGCCACACTGTAAATTGGATTTAATTTTAAACGTAAATGGATGAAAGAAATTATCCGTTTTTCCCGCTAATTTCCCGTTGACATATACCGCAGCGTAGGTATCTACATTTGGAAAGTACAGTTCGATTTCCTTCGCCAGAAATTGTTCTTCCGTGAGGTAAAATTTGGATTGAAATTCCCATTCAAATTCCTCAATCCATTGGTAAAGCTCTTCGTTTTTACCGTAAAAAGGGTCCGGCAGTTCACCTGAATGATACAGCGCCTCTTGAATACTTCCCTTTTCACCAAATGATTTCCATTCGTTTGTTTTTGGGTTTTTGTAGGTCCAATTTAGCACGGTTTGACCTTGAACGAGTCCGAACATACTACAAAGAATGACAGTCATCCATTTTCCCATTACCAGTTGCGATCAAAGGTTGCATCGACCATTTTCTCTTCTTCCATGGTTCTCAAGGCAAAGTTGAATCCATTGTAAATCGAATACGCACCGTAATTACCGTCTTTATCCAAGGCAATGAATCCACATTGTAATCCAGTCAAATCATCGTGTTTCTTGATGATGCGCATGCACGCTTCTTTACAGGCGTCCATCGGTGAATACCCGTGACGCATCAACTCAACGACAGTGTGACTTCCAGCCACGCGAATAATCGCTTCACCGAGTCCTGTTGACGTTGCTGCTCCAACTTCTTGATCGATAAACAATCCAGCGCCAATAATCGGTGAATCTCCCACACGTCCATGCATTTTGTAGGCCCATCCACTTGTCGTGCAGGCTCCGCTAAAATTCCCTTTCGCATCCATGGCAATCATACCAATGGTATCGTGGTTTTCGTGGTTAATCTCTGGTTTTTTGAAAACGTCTTTGTTTTCTTTTTTCCATTTTTCGTAGTCTTTTTTCACTTCTGGAATCGGCGTTTTGATGGTATCAAAGCCATAATCCAAGGCAAATTGACGTGCACCATCTCCCACCAACATCACGTGTTGCGTTTTTTCCATCACCGCACGTGCCACCGAAATCGGATGTGCGATTCCTTCGAGACATGCAACGGAGCCACAGCGCGAACGCTCATCCATGATACATGCATCTAGGGTTACGTGTCCGTCGCGGTCTGGACGTCCACCGATTCCTACACTGCGATTCGTAATGTCTGATTCCGTTACGCGAACGCCTTTTTCCACAGCGTCCAATGCGGACCCACCGTTTTTCAAGACTTCCCACGCAGCTTTGTTGGCATCCAGTCCATGAATCCATGTAGAAAGTACAATTGGACCCTTCACTTTACCACTTGCTGAAGTCGCTACGACCTTTGCTGCTTTCGCGGGCTCAATCAAACTGAGGATACCAGTTGCAGCGCCAAGTTTGAGGAAATTTCTTCTTTTCATAGCTTAATTCTTTTTTCTAAGTTCCGCAGCCAACCAGGATTGAAACGCATCCGCATTGCGCATGTGCTCCGCTCCTGAAACAGCAAAATTGTGACGTCCTGAATAATCTGGTTTCGCACACATGTAGATGTAATCCACGTCCGCACGATTCAATACCGCATCGACTACTTTCGGAGAAGGCAAACAAATTGGTCCTGGAGGAAGTCCGTTAATTTTGTAGGTATTGTAGGGACAATCGATGTTTCGGTGAACTTCCAACAAGCGTTGAACGCCTTTTAGTTGATCTCCCCAACAGAATTTGAATGTTGGATCCGATTGTAAGCGAATTCCTTGGTTGACACGATTCAAGTACAAACCGGCGATGATTGGCCACTCATCTGAGTTAACCGACTGTTCTGAATAGACAACACTTGCCAAAGTAACTGCTTGACTTGGATAATCCAATCCTATTTTACTTAAACTATTTTTTCGCTCTGCTGTCCAGAAGTTTTTAAATTCCTGCGCCATGCGATCGACGAACATTTCTTCGTTCGAATCCCAGTACATTTGATAACTATCCGGAATAAATAAGGCTGGCAATTGTTCCACCGTAAATCCAAGTTTGGAAAGAGTCGAACCGGATTGCAAGAACGAAATGAGTTGAGCACTATCGACATCAATACATTTTGAAACTTTTCCAGCCATTTGATAAATGTCCCGGCAATTGTTAAACGTTACTTCCACCTCTACTTCTGCGTTCCCATTTCCATTCGAATTCTTGGTGAATCCATTCAGTAATGTTCGGTAATTTGTTCCTGGAGCTATTAAGTACTTTCCGGAAGCTATTGTTTTATCAGTCAATTCTTTGTACTCTCCTACTGAAACAAAAGATTTAACGTCATCGATGATTTTTTCTTTCACCAACTCATCCGCTAATTCATTCAAATCCATGGAGCCACTGATGTAAAAAGCCTGTTCTTGTGTATTGAGGCTTTTGTGACTTCCCGCAAGGTAAAGCAGTGCTTTCGGACCGACAACAATCAATCCAACAATGGCTAAAATGCCTCCAACAATGATTAATTTTCCTTTAGACATAACTGATAACTTATTTCATCTATTTCACTTCCTTTAAAGCGTAACCATCCTTTTCGGACGCCAACTTTTCTAAAATTCATCCGCTCGAATAAGGCGACACTCGCGGGATTATCCCCATGAATGGAGCATTGTAAATTTCGTAATTCCAAGTAATCGCGGGTATACTTTATGAGCTCTTGCAAGGCATCCATCGCAAATCCCTTTCCTCGGTCCGCATCCATGGCAATTAATATCCCCACAGAAGCATAACCATGCTTGAAATTCACTTCATACAAATCGATAACACCTACGGAACGTTCGGATTCCTTTTCAATGATCACGAAGCGCAGTTGTCCCGATTTTCTCAAGTCAGCTTGATGTTCGATGAGCGCCATGATGTCAAACATGGAAAAAGGCACCTCCGTATTGGAAACTTTCCAGTTTTCGGGGTTATTTTCCCACATATAAATGGTGGTCGCATCGGATTTCTCCACCGCTCTCAAGTATACCTTTTCTCCTACTAACATCGTTCAATTTTTCCTTGATACACAAAAGTGGCTGGACCAATCAAAAAGATGTGTTGAAATCCATGTGTGTTCTTTTCCCACGCTACTTCGAGGTTTCCGCCTTTTGTGTGGACTTTCACGCGTTGACTGAAGGTTTCTGATTTCATGGCGTATACGAGTGCACATGCCGTGACGCCTGTCCCGCAGGACAAGGTTTCGTCCTCGACTCCACGTTCGTACGTGGCCACGCGTATACCGTCATCTTCAACGGAAAGCAAGTTTACGTTGATGCCATCTTGGCTATATTTTTCCGAATAACGAATGGATTTCCCCAAAGCAACAACAGTTTCTGCCGCATGATCTGAATTCAGTGTGACGTAATGTGGAGATCCGGTATTCAAGACAAAGTCCTGACCATCCATTTTGATTTCATGAACATCCTGCATATGGATTTTTACCTCATTGCCACATTGTGCAGCGTGATGAAATCCATCAATCGCTTTGAACTGAACAGAACGGGTATCGATTCCAAGACTTCCAGCGAAATGTACCGCACAACGGGCACCATTTCCGCAGAATGATTGAGAACCATCCGCATTGAAGTACACCATTTCGAAAGCGGCATCAGCACATAACTGAATGAGGATTAGTCCATCAGCACCAATACCAAAACGTCTGTCACAATAACATTGAATGTCAGACTGAGACAAATTGTCACATTGTCCCTGACGATTATCGATTAAAATAAAATCGTTTCCTGTTCCTTGATATTTTGAAAATTCAATCTGCATATGGCTTGAACAAAAGTATCGAATAAATCAATATCAATTCTTAACAAAATTTAACATTTTTAAGGCAATTTTTGGAATACTATTTGCGTTTAGAAAGCGAACTATTTAAAAACTGTTTTATTATGAATTTCTTAAGTTACTTTAAAATGTTAGGATTAGGCATACTTGGCGGAACCTTACCTCTAGCCACTTATGTCATTATAGAACATTCCTCCACGAAGCTTTCTGAGCAAGTTTTGGATGGTAATCGTTTCGCACAACAAGTTTCCATGAGTGGGATTCCTCCGGGAGCTGACTTCACTGAAGCATCTGCCAATACGATCAACTCCGTGGTTCACATTACGACGAAAGTAGTTTCGACAACGTTTCAACGCGATCCTTTCCAAGAATTGTTTTATGGTCCTGGAGCAGGTGGACGAGAGTTTAAGCAATATGGAGCGAGTTCAGGTTCCGGAGTCATTGTTTCCTCTGAAGGATATATTGTCACCAATAATCACGTGATCGAAAACGCCAGTGAAATCGAGGTGATTTTAAACGACAATTCAAAATACACAGCAAAAGTCATTGGCACAGATCCAGCGACGGATATTGCGGTCTTAAAAATCGATGGATCCGGTTTCACTCCTATTCCACTTGGAAATAGTGATGATTTAAAGATTGGCGAATGGGTACTTGCCGTTGGAAATCCTTTTAATTTAACATCAACCGTTACGGCTGGAATCGTTTCCGCAAAAGCAAGAAACATCAATTTACTGAGCGAGCGCAACGGACAGGACATCGTCCCTATTGAATCGTTTATTCAAACCGATGCGGCGGTAAATCCAGGAAACAGTGGTGGTGCGTTGGTCAACACCCAAGGACAATTAGTTGGAATCAATACTGCGATTGCTTCTCAAACAGGAAGTTATAGTGGATATTCCTTCGCTGTCCCGGTTAACCTTGTACACAAAGTCATGAGCGACTTAATTGATTATGGAATTGTTCAACGTGGTTATTTAGGGGTTCAAATCTCTGATGTTTCTCAAGAAATCAAGGAAAAAAACAAGTTGCCAAACTTAAAAGGAGTTTTCTTGGCAAAAGTGATTGAAGATGGAAGTGCCGATAAAGCGGGACTGAAGGACGGTGATGTCATCTTGAAAATCGGAAGTAAGGAAGTGAATTCGGTTTCGGCGCTTCAAGAAGAAATTGGAAAAAGACGTCCGGGCGACAAAGTTTCCCTGACGGTTCGACAAAAAGACGGTGACGAGGTCATTCGCGAATTGGTTTTGCGTAACAAAGAAGGAGAGACCGCGTTAATGTCCAAGGAAGAAATCAACAAGAGTCAAGCACTTGGCGCCATCTTCACGGAGATGAACGAAAAAGAGAAAAAAGAGTTAAATATCGCTTACGGTGTGAAAATAAAATCCATCGGTGCAGGTAAATTAAAAGCCATCGGATTGATGGAGGGAGATGTTATCTTAAAAGTGAACAATGAGCCCATCGAAACCATCGAGGAATTGAGCGGAAAATTAAGTGGCGTGAATAGAGGTGTCCTTCTTGAAATCATGACGGAGAGCGGGAAACGCGAATACAAAGGCTTGGGATTGTAAACCGAAAATGGCAGAAAAAACAGGGTTGAGAACTCGTTGATAAAAGTTAATAAATTGTGGAAACTAAATTTTTTCAATCCCAATTTTTGGCGTTACTTTGCTTCCAACTACGATAGAATAGATAGAGAATTAACAAATAAATAGAGATATCCAGCAGCATGAGACAGCTCAAAATCACCAAATCGATAACAAACAGAGAGAGTCAGTCTTTAGATAAATATCTACAGGATATTGGTCGTGAAGAACTGATCACAGCAGAGGAAGAAGTAGAATTAGCCAGAAAGATAAAAGCCGGTGATCAAAAAGCTTTGGAAAAACTGACACGAGCGAATTTACGTTTTGTCGTTTCCGTAGCAAAGCAATACCAAAATCAAGGTTTAACCCTACCTGACTTAATCAACGAAGGAAACCTTGGATTAATCAAAGCAGCACAGAAATTTGATGAAACTCGTGGATTCAAATTTATCTCATACGCCGTTTGGTGGATTCGTCAATCAATCTTGCAAGCATTAGCTGAACAAGCACGTATTGTACGCTTACCATTGAACCAAGTTGGATCTTTGAACAAAATCAACAAGGCATTTTCTCGACTTGAGCAAGAATTCGAACGTCCACCTTCCGCTGAAGAATTAGCAGAAGCATTAGAAGTTCCTGAAGACAAAATCAAGGAAAGTTTAAATGTATCTGGTCGCCACGTATCTATGGATGCTCCCCTTTCGTCAAACGAAGATGGTGGAACATTGATGGATGTGATGTCCAACGCAGATGCACCTCGTACGGACCAAGCCCTTATGGCAGAGTCCCTACAGAAAGAAATTGAGCGTTCGTTAAGTACACTAACAGACAAAGAACGTGAGATCATTCGTTTGTTCTTCGGAATCGGAATGAATCACGGATTGACGTTAGAAGAAATCGGCGCAAAATTCAACTTGACACGTGAGCGTGTTCGACAAATTAAAGAAAAAGCGATTCGACGACTGCGTCACACGTCGCGAAACAAATTACTGAAGTCCTACTTAGGATAATCATTGTAAGGCTGTCTGCGTAAGTGGACAGCCTTTTTTTCTTCCCTATTTTTTAGAATCAACAATCAATCAACACATAAAACAAAAAAAAGAATGGAATCGAAAGATGGCTATGAAAAGGAGCTTCACTCGCACATTGAGCAGGAGCGCGCAGCGGTAACGTTGCAAAGTAAAGTCGGCGAGTTATTGTACGACAAAGGAATTGAATTGGTGTTATTCCGTAATCACTTGACGGATGTAACCATCTCTGAAATTCTGAATTTACACGAGTACGCAAAGAAAGTTGTGAATAAACCTATTGATGTGTTTACCACTTCTGAATTAGCTGTTGCTTTAATGACTATGGATGTAACTGCATCTAAATTGGACATTGGAAAATTAGCAAGCGAATGGTTGGCAGAACATGCAAACTATGCTTCCAAAGCGGAATTCTTAACAGATAAACTAGGCAAACTACCCGCGCAGCAAGCAATCGAGCCGCGTGATGTTGTTTTGTACGGATTTGGACGTATTGGACGTTTAGCAGCAAGAGAGTTAATCAAACAAGCTGGAAAAGGACAACAATTGCGTTTACGAGCGATTGTTACACGTGGATCCAGCGATGCAGACATCATCAAACGTGCTTCGTTATTGCGCAATGACTCTGTGCATGGTGCATTCAAAGGAACAGTGATTGAGGATTTAGCAAACAAAAGCTTGGTGATTAATGGACAAATCGTTCACATGATCGATGCGTCAAATCCTGAGGATATTGATTACACACAGTTTGGCATCAACAACGCGTTGATCATCGACAATACAGGTGTTTTCACGAACCGTGAGCAATTATCTCGTCACCTTCAAGCGAAAGGTGTTTCCAAAGTATTATTGACCGCACCTGGAAAAGAAGTTCCAAACATCGTTTATGGGATCAACCAAGGAACCTTGGACATTGAAAATGAAAACATTTTCTCTGCAGCTTCATGTACAACGAATGCCATCTCCCCTATTTTAAAAGTAGTAAACGATAAATTTGGCGTTGTAAAAGGACACATCGAAACGGTGCATGCGTATACGAATGACCAAAACTTGTTGGACAACATGCACAAAAAAGTGCGTCGTGGACGTTCAGCAGCGATTAACATGGTCATCACGTCAACAGGAGCCGGAAGTGCGGTAACGAAAGTGATTCCAGACTTAAAAGACAAATTAACGGCAAATGCTGTGCGTGTGCCAACTCCAAATGGATCTTTGGCGATCTTGAGCCTAGAATTAGGAAAAGGAACAAGCGTAGAAGATGTCAATGCAGCGATTAAAGATGCAGCCTTGAATGGCGAATTGGTGAATCAGATTCACTATTCCTTCGATCCTGAATTGGTATCCAGTGACATTATTGGCAACACCTGTTGTTCCGTATTTGACTCCAATGCAACGATTGCATCGGTGGATGGAAAAAACGTGGTCTTGTACGCATGGTACGACAACGAATTCGGTTATACGAAACAAGTGATTCGACTAGCGAAATACATTTCGAAAGTTCGAAGAGCGATGTACTATTAATTGAAAGCCTCCTCCGGGAGGCTTTTTTTTTGACTTTTTTTTAATCTTTAGAAGGAAGAAGGATGGAATCAAGTCAAAACAATTATTTTTGAGACATGAATCAAAAAAGAATCACCATAGCCATTGACGGGTTTTCAGCTTGCGGAAAAAGCACCCTTGCGAAAGACCTTGCCAAACGATTGGGCTATGTGTTCATTGATTCTGGCGCCATGTACCGCGCTGCTGCACTTTACTGTTTGAGACAGCACTTGATTCAAGGCGGTCAATTAGACAAGATAGGAATCGATGCACAATTGTCACAGATAGACATTCACTTTGAAGCTGTTGATGGGGAATCCCACATTTTTTTAAACGGACAAGATGTCTCGCATGAAATCCGTGAGCCTAAAGTCGCTGAGATTGTTTCCATTGTAGCAGCCTACAAACCAATCCGCGAAAAATTAGTAGAAGCCCAGCAAAAAATGGGCGTGCTAGGTGGAATCGTTATGGATGGTCGCGATATTGGTTCCGTTGTGTTCCCACATGCTGAACTGAAGTTATTTGTCACTGCGGATCCAGAAATTCGCGTGCAGCGCAGATTGGCAGAAATGCAATCCAAAGGAATCGAGATGTCTGTGGAAGAAGTGCGTCAGAACTTAGCCGAACGAGATCACCTTGATTCAACACGTGCAGAGAGTCCATTAATACAAGTTGACGATGCACTTGTACTAGACAACTCTCAGCTCACAAAAGAAGAACAGTTAGACTGGGTATTGGCTAAAGTGAATTTACTCGTAACCGATTAACGCGAAGACAGAAAAGGACGATAACCAGTGGTCGATGTCGTAATTTCCTTTCCCAATACTTTCTTGAGCGTAGTCCCACATTTGATTCATCGCTAACACCCATTCCGCTTTCGTGGCTTCATCCAATGTTCCTTCCGGCAATGTTTTTAACATTCCATTTAGACACCAAATGCGGTTTAAGTGATAACCATCCCAATGCGATTCGTATCCATCGTGTTTTGCCGAACGTTTGATTTGCAGTGCCACATTCACCTTCGATGAAATGAACAAATTCGGACAGAATTTCTTACACCATTTCACATATTTCTCTGGTGTCATTACCTTTCTCATCAAATCGGCCACTAACAAACTGGCGGACATAAAATCGTATTCGTATGGTTCTTTTTCGATGCTGGTATTTTGAACTTTTCCATAATATTTCATCGCAGCGGAAGAAACCACTTTTTTCAATTTATCATCATTGAATTGAACAGCGTAATCATAGTCAAAAGAAAGAGCCATCGCAGGACTGTCGTGACTTCCGGACAATTCGACCTTATCTACTTGTTTCCAAACGACAGAATGCACAAAAGCGATGTAATCACTCAAAGGAGCTAGGTTATTCAACCAACGTTGGGCATCTCGATCTTTCCACGTACTTAATTCCTCCGCCATTTTCAAAACCCATGATTGTCCATATGGAAATTCAAAAAGTCCATTTTCATGTGAACGCACATATTCCAACTCCTTTTTTATTTTTTCTGGATTAAAACTTTCATTCAAACGACTTCTCATTTCGGCCGCTTCCGCAATATTTGGGAATAGTTTCAAAATTTTAATCATGCACCAATGGTTGTGCACACTGCTGTGCCAATCATAGCAACCACAGAAAGAAGGCCAAAGATCTTTTGGACTACCACTTGGAACTTTTTCACTAAATCCTTTATAGAAATAATGTGGATAGGTCTTAGAAACACAGCCTAGCGAAAGTTGGGCAAAATAAGAAGCACCGGCATCCGACAGGGTATATTTACCGTCAGGCAAGGTAACTACTAAACTATTACCCAAACTCATGTTGATTGAACTTTGTTCTTGAACTTGGACTTGTGCGTTTGAGACAAAGGCAACAAAAAATAACAAATAAAATACGTTTTTCATCATCGTTTCTTTTAACTAATTATTCAGCAGAGGGCGCTTTGAATCCATTTTTCATAATGGCCATGGATTCTTTTCCAATTCCAACAATGGAAATGATGTTCAGAGGGAATTCTAAGAGTACGTGAGAGAAGCTCAAGAAGAACAACAAACTCAACCCCAAAGAATAATCGTACGCATAGAATACACTCGCAACGACCCAAAGTAAAATTACAGCGGCAAAACGCAATTTCGGAACTTGGTGCCAGCGGATGATTTCCGTTTTACTGAACCAGTTTAAGTAATGGTATAAGTATGCGAAGGCGATGAAACGCATCAACATGATTCCAATCGTTGAATTGTAGACAATGGATGCATATTTCTCCAAAGAGAATCCCGTAAACAATTTCGCAGGAATCGGCTTCATTTGGTATTCATCCAACATTCCTTCCTTCGAGAATAAAAGTAGAATATTGTCCACTTGGAAATTTGGATTCAAAGGCTGTTTATTGATTAAATACGCCTTGTTTGGAATTTTAGAAAGGCTATCCACCAATCCGTTTAGGTTTTCTTTTGTAATGAAGTTGTATTGCGCATTCGCATCTTTAAAATCCTTTTTCTTCACGAAAGAAACGAAGTCCGCATTCGTGTAAACTGGATCGTTAATGAGGTTGAAATGATCCATGATGCTGATGTTCGTCGCATAGAATCCATCCCCTTTCGCGTAATGTGCATTTTTACCAAACTCAGAAATAGGTGCTTTTGGATCGACTGGAAGTGCAAAAACCAATAACAAAGGCACGGTCACGAATCCAACCATTTGCCACATTCCCGAAACGCTTCTTGTTTTCAGTGAACCGAACAACATGAATAGTCCAGTGAACAGGTACACGTGAATCAAGGTTGGCACCAAGGAAGTCAAGGCGAAAACCGTTGTGCTCTCTGCGTTCGAAGTGGCATTATCTGGACTCAACCAACCAGAAACGAATACATACAAGAAAAGAATGGCTACAATTTTCACGATCAAGTTTTTCACTAAGGCGAAAAGAACAGCGCTAAACAAGGCAAAAACCAAGAGTTTATCGAAGAGATTCATTTTCACGAAGTAGTCATACACTTCAACGCTGACTCCAAAATCCTTCGCAAATGCCGCATAGGAAAGCAGTATTCCAACCAACAGCAATACAACGAAATCGTATTTTCCTTTCGCATAATAGTTACGGTCGTGCAACCAACTGATTTCCGTCAAGTAATGCAGGGGTCCTAGGTATGCATATGCCAATAAGAATGTTTCAAATGGATAAAAGTATGCAAGTACCGCTGTAATAAGCATTAATCCAATGTTGGCGTAGTTGATTTTGTCTTCTCGTAATGCATTCATGTTGGTCGATTTTATCTAACAAATTTAACGAAAATAATAGCTAAAAAAAAGGTGTGAACAATTTCGATAATTATATAGAAAGATTCTAAGATTGAATGGGTTTCCATCACCTATTTTTAACCTTATCCAATTCAAGAACCCATTCCATTTCTAAAAAGGATGGCTAAACTGAAAAAGAAAAGGAATACAGATAAGGCAAAAGCCAAAAGCAAGCCGACAAGCAACTTTACGCCATTGGTTTGACTACTGAATTTCCAAACGATTGGGATGCATAAGAATGGTGTGGCAAACATCAAATACCAACATATTTCACCGATTACATCCATTTTGTATTTGATTATATGCGAAGGTCATACATGAATTTTAGCTTATTTCCACATTTCCTTGAAATATCGTTTTTGAACGAAACGCTTTAGGAGGTCAAGAACCAGGAAAAAGATGAAAAAAATCAAAAAGTCTAACAGCAAATGCTTGCTTTTAAATCCATGTAATTGAAACTCCGTATACTTTGTGAAAAAGTAAAAATCATACGGCAGTCCTAGTTCAACAAATACGATTTCGTCTTCTAACATCAAGAACATCAATTGAACCATTCCGATTGCCATTACTACAACGAAGGAGCGAATGGAATAGTTAATGACGGCTAAAGACAATTTAAAAATGCGCATGAATTCCTATTTATCTTTGTTTAAATGAATGAAGGTGAGCAACTCAAATTTAGGTAATAATCCACTGTTTTAGAGATATCAACAGGAATAAAAACCTAGTAGTCCAAATATTTTATCCCCAACTTTATTTCGGGATCATGATCGACGAGAGAGCAGTCCATGAACCGAAAGAATATACATAACCTTCTTTAAAAAACGTAAGGAATCCCCTTCCTTTATAGGTTTTAAGAAACAACCGCGAATCGGGATACCCCCCTTTGACAAGCAAAGATCCAGGTAAATCGATTTCAAAATGTTTCTGTTCGATGTACAAATCAAACCTATATTCTAACTGTTCATCTAGTTTGTTTCCTTTCAATTCAACATAGAAGTACCTGACTTGATACCTAGAAGTATCCTCCTGATCATCCACTTGCTCATAAGCGATGGTGTCCTTTTCATGTATGTTCATTTTTACTTTATTTACGCTAATGAACATCGAATCAATGAACATGTATTTATTCTTCTCCGATTTCAACTCATTCCTAAAGTAAAGGGTGTCCTGTGCATAGACCTCCATACTAATTAGGCAGCATACTAAACACAAAGATTTCATATTCAATGCAAGAGGAAACACCTTAAAGACATGAATTATATTAGCTAAATAAGTAAAAGGTTGGACTGTATTTCTTTGTTTCACAGTACTTAAAAATACAAAAAAAAGTTGGAGATTGATTTTATGAAACACTGTCTTAAACACCATCCGAAGGATGACAAATTCAATATTCAAATACTTGCCTTCCATTTTTTATTCAATTCCATCAAGGGTTGATAATTTTTATCTGAAACGAAAAACCTCAACTTCACTGTTGACTGATTCCATTCAAAATAGATGAAATTCGATTTACCGTCGTCCGGAAAGATCTTCTTAAAATTATCCAATCCTCTTCGACCTTCATAACCATTTATCTTCAACTCTAAATGCGCCGTTTCCCCGATGGGTATAGGCTCATCGTTATTGATCTGGATGGTATCGTCAGTGAGGATTAACAGTCCTACTTCCTCATCAAACTCAAAGAATTGCATCACCAGGCCTACGGGCAATATCAATACAAGGGATAGTACATTTAACGCAAGAATATTCCAAAAATTAGAATTCAACACCAACAAGATAAACCCGCAAAGGATTAGTCCAAGGAAGAATCGATACAATCCCATGGCTTTATTTTCTACAATTGGCAGTTTGATCTGTGTATTCATTTCCGCAAATTACGATTTATTCATCGTTGGCATACTAGTCTAGATGTACCGAGGTTTTCTCATCAGTCTAATCGTCTTTTTCCTATTCAAAAATACGGAAATAAACGATGTGTTAAGACATGGGGAATTCCACTTGATTGCAAATCCGGCGGGGCCGTTTTTGGCAAGTATATTAGTTTATCTTGAACATGCGAAACACTTCCTCTAATTGAAGGTAGTATTTGTTGTCTTTCTTCGCTTCCATGACCTTTTTTCCGTCCAAGTGATACCTAATGTTTACGGCATCCATTTTCGCTATGATCATTTCTTGTTTCGAATAGACTTTCACCTTTGAAAGTTGATCATCGTCTTCCAATTTGAACACATATCGAATTTCTTCGTTGATTTTACTTGTTACATCCAGTGTCTTTCTGCTTTTTTCAATCGTTAAAATCACCTCATCATGGTAATACAAGGCGTACGTGTTTTTTCCAAAAAACTGTTGATGCTTGAATGCTAAAAGCGTATCGATTTGCGTTAAACGTATGTCTTTCGCTTGTTCATCCAATTGTAAATGTTCGATAGCCGTTCCGAAATTCCCTTTGCCATAAGCGAGGATTTTGTAGAGCATCTGTTTCTTTTTATCGGGACCAAAGATGGTTTCAAAATCCTTTTGAGCATAAAGGCAATTGGCGGAAATAGAGATTGTGAAAATGAACAATAACAAACGAATCATACTTACCAATAAGGGTTAAATACATATTTTAGCTTTCCATCTCGATACCAGTGAACAAGCGAATAAAAACAATTCTTAAAGCTACAATGAATTCCGCCGGATTGCAAAAATAGCAGGACCGTTTATCGTCGGATTGCAAAGACAGCGGGGCGAATTTTATTGTCTTATTTTTTCTTAATACTTCTTTCTGTTACTAAAATAACAATAGTAAAAATGACAACACTTATGTTTAGCACATACAAATTTATCTCCAGAATTATTTTAATAAAAAATGAAACTGCAAAGAAAACAAAGTACAAGTTTCGGAATGATTGAATGCTAAAGCCATATCTTTTGTAGAATTCTAAAACCACAGTAACTAAAAATAGCAATGAATAAAAACAAATGCTTTCCGTTCTTTTTACATAATTACCGAAATTTGGAAAGAAGAACTCTACAAACAAGGTTAAAAAAGTTATGGTGTAAACAATTTTTGAGACTTTATTTAAATTCTGCATTTTCTTCTTTTTTTTTAGAATTTATAAACTTACACTTATGTGCGTATGAATGCTCTAGTACGATCGTGTCCTAAAAATTGAGAGGGACTCACCTTATTTCCTAATATTTTTTAGACTGGTATTTTGTCAAGAAAAAAGTTGGTTTTGCCTTGTTATTAGCACTTATTTGGTCATTACCATGAAGGATTAAAACGTTGGGTGTTGAAAATTCAAATCGATACTTCATGCATTTATCTCCATTTTCAATTAAAATACAATTACCCTTTATTTCCCAACGACCTAATACTCTATCTTCCTTAACACTAGGTGTAATTTTCATGAAAGAAAAAACACCGCTTTTCCTGAAATTAAAAAGTTGGATTTTCTTCTCATTTTCTGGTCTATCAATAACAATTTCATTTTCAGCAACTGAATCAATCCTCCAAGTACCGTAGCAAATTGATGAGTTTTCTTCTTTTTGATGAGTTGTTGGAATGTCCTTTTCTACGTTCATTTGTGCGTTCATTTTTTTTGCCGACCCATTTTTACAGGATGAAAACAAAAAAATGACAGAATTTATTACGATTATCAAAGAGATTTTAATTGATGTTTTCCACATATTTTATTGATTTTTCATTTGACCTCTCTTCGTTGTTTCCACCTAGTATAAACAGCACAAATGGATAATCTCTTTATAAAGTATAACCTTCTTTTTTGTAGTAATAGAATGATTCGGACATGTATTTACAATTTGCAGCTAAAACAGTATGAAGACTTGTTTCATGATCAAAAATACGGAAATAATTGGTGTGAAAATTTTTAGAAAGATCCGCAGAATTGCAAATCAAGCGGGACGGGTTATGGTTCATCATTTCACTTTCAAAAACATCCTAAAGACCCCATCTTTATTATCAAAATAATAAAATGACACTTCATCTTTATAGTTGACAATTTTAAAGTTTTGGTAACAAAAGTATTCGCGTGACAAATACTTACTGATCTCCGTATTATCCATTTCCATTTCAAGGGAATCCTTGTCGGTACAAATTATATCAAAAAATTCTAATCTTGTTTCACCCGTGTTATCCGTAAGCGACAACAAACCTAAATTTTTCTTTTCGTTCAGCGCTATTTGAATTGATTTCAAATTGCCAATAAAGTTTTTGTCGAAAATTGACGCTTCATTTTTCAGCTGCGAAGAATCTATGAAAATTGTTTTTAAAGCACTATTTTCAACTACTATATCTACTTGTGAGAAGACAATTGAATGGCAAACTAAAAAAACTAAAATACCAATCAAATATTTCATGTTTCAATTTTAATGGAAGGTGTTCAAGCGTTCCTGTTACTCAAAAATACGGAAATAAATAGTGTGTGGTGTTGGGGGAAAGCCGCAGGGTTGAAAATTCAGCGGGGCGGAAACCTTGGAGTCCAAGCTGTACAGAAGCGTTCATTTGATCACCTGCAGTAAAAAACTAGGGCAATAGTTTGATTGTTTTCGCACAATAAAGTAATTCCTTCATATGAACAACGTGGTCTTCATCTTTAAGTCCCTCAAGGCTTATTCCAACATAATTTGAAGCCTCTCCACGAAATAAAAAGCAAATTGATTCGTAGTCCTTTCCTCCTATTGTATAGATTGCATGTCCATAGTATGCTGGTAACGAAAGAAAATCCGTTAGTCCTTCTGAATGCATTCTGTAATTTTCAATCATTGGTAGTTTCGACGTCAGTCTTTTCCACGTCTTTTCCAAGGTCGTTTTTTTACCCGTAAAATGATATTTGAAAACAACTAACTTGCTCACGCCTTCTGAGATCAACTTTGTTGTATCTATAAAAGACTCCATACTTAATGTATCGCCGTTATCTTTCTCCGGTGATCCAAATCTCTTTGGCACTGAAATACTGTAATTTAATGTAGTACTTGTATAGGATCGAACATTAAAATTGGCGGAAATATCTTTCGTAAGTTCATTAAAAGACGGTTGCCTCTTACAGCCAGTTGCGATGAGTATAACAGAAGAAAAAAATATAATGCCAATCAAATATTTCATGTTTCAATTTTAATGGAAGGTGTTCAAGCTTTTTTGTCACTCAAAAATAAGGAATTAAACAGGGTGTGGGGTGTTTGAGGAATTCCCAAGGATTGAAAATCCAGCGGGCGGGTCGTGTGTGGCGGTTTAGAGAATTCCGCAGGATTGCAAATCCAGCGGGGCCGTTTTTCGTTGAGAAGAGCGCAAAGAGCAGCCAGCGGGGCCGTTTTTCGTTGAGTAAATCCGAAAGCATGTAGATTTTACGGAACGAAATCGCACAAATTTCTGGAATTAATCCAAGTAATAAACAAAAATCAACCGATGAATTGTATCACTTTTAAAAGTAACCTTGATACTCATCGTAAAGGTAGAATCACTCATCACAAGAGCTTTACTTCGGTCTTTTGTCAAATTTAACATCCGTTGTTTTAATTTTTTAGGCAGTGATCGGGTGTCTTCCATGTATGAATCGAATATCAATTTCGTTTTGGAATCTTTCTTTATATACCTATAAAAATTTTGACTTTTCGTAAGAATAAAAATCGTATCTCTGGATGAAGTCATCTCGTTCATGAATGGTTTATAGAGATTATAATCATTCACTTCACTCATTAAAAAATCATAAAAATCTTCGGTCAACTGGGTATTTGAAATAGCATTTTGATCTGTTGTATCGTAGTAATCGAGTTTTAATAAATTATCAGTCATTTGTTGGTAACGCATGGAATCAATCTCCATTACCTTTTTACTTACCACATCTTCTTTACTTTTAAATTTCCGATTTGGATGAACGCACGATGTTAAAACAAACAAGTATATTCCCAAAAACACGTTTCGATTTTTCATAATTCTGACTCTATCTGATGCATCAAACAAGCTTCTTTAAAATCTAAAATCCCTTTCTCTAATTGTTCATTTAAAAAGCGTTTCACTTTTGCATAATCCAATTCTGCAGGGACATCAACGGAATACATCTGGTCCTTCATCCCTTCCCAACTACATCCAAAATTTTCTAAAATAGCCATGCTTTCATTTACTTCTGTTTCTTTAAAAAACACGAGTTGAACCGTTGAATGTCCGGACATTCGAATTAATTGATCAAAGTACAATACCCCATTATCTTCTTTAACCGAAAAAACATCATTCAAGGCCAAATTAGGTGCGTAAAAAGGGATGTTATCCACTTTGTAATGACCATCTTCCATTTTTTCAGCCCAGATTGCTTCTTCCTCAATGCGATCATTGTTTTTAAATACCAATACAACTTTGACTTTCATTGTTATTGCTTTAAATCGATTCTTTGATGAAATCCGTTTTAGTTCATGTTCAACTCTTGCTCTGAATTATCTTCAGATCGAATTTGAAAAAACCAATCATAATCTCTGAATCGCATTTTGTTCAAGTTAGAAAGGTTTGATTGTATAAAAACAAATTCCTCTTCATTTAATTGTTGTGGGTCATAAAACTCAGAAGTTTCGTGTTTTAATATTTTGTTTTTTTTCAGTAACTGAATTTGATTATTTACGTCAATTTCTCCTACGAACTTACCGTCCTGCACATTGTAATATTCCAAATATAATGTGAGTACGTCCATAAATCATCTACAAATTGAGGCTAAAAACATCATTGCGCTTTATCTTATGTTCAAAAATACGGAAATAGTTGGAGTGTATGGTCTTTGGGGATTCCGCAGGATTGCAAATCCAGCGGGGCCGTTTTTCGATGATTCATTTAACTGTATTCATTTCGCTCATTTTCACCTTCCGAAAGTTTAAATCAGCATCATCTGGAGAAAACCAAAGTGTTTCATTGTTAAAAGTAACTTGATGAAACCCTTTTTTATTTTCATCATCTATCCAATCAGAAAATAAAACCTGTCCATTTTTAACAATCTTCCATCTCCCATAAGTCATGGAATGATTCAGATCATAAAGACGGTAACTACGATTCTTTTTTATTGATAATTTCTGACCATAGTTATTGTAATAATCACCTATTAAATCATCCTTTCTTGTGCAAGAATAAAATAAAAAGAAACACAAGAGAAACGTTAGTTTTCTAATCATGTTTTTGAAGGTTAAATTTGAATTTCCTTTTTTCAATTATCAATTTTCTTGTATTCTTTTTCAGCGGAGCTGGAATTCCGCAGGATTAAAATCCAGCGGGGACGTATTTATGTATTAACGTGCGAAGTTCGCGATCATGAGATGGAAAATACACATGACGACCACCACAATAAAACTAACTAAATTTAAACTAATCGATAAATGCCTTGAAAATGACGCGTTCCTTTTTCGCATAAAAAAGATGACTTCCCAAATCAATAAACCAATGGAAATCAAAACTGAAAACAATAGAAGTTCTATCGCTAATTGACGTTCGAAAATACCGAGCAGCAACACAAGCGCTGGATTTAGGAAGGAACTGATTCTCCATGTTCTTGCTGGACTAATTCCCGTTTCCATCTATCTAAGCTGGTTTAATGTAACGCACTAAAACAACTTTATCTGGTCCTCGTTGTCCTCTTCTTCTTTCTTGGTTAAATCCCATTCCATGCTTGGAATTGGACCCGCTTCGTCTTCTTCAAGGATTTCTACTTCCTCGTCGTTGGTGGACTCTGCCGGTTTTTGATCTGGCCAAGGTTCTGGACTTTCATCAATTGGATGCGTCAAGATGATTTCTTTGACTTTCAACTTCGTCATCTGATTCCCCTGCGCTTTCATTCCTTTGATATCAATCAAATCTGCGAGGTTCACAACGTTGTCCGGAAGGTTCTTCGTTTCCTTCAGTAATTTGTTGTACACAATCTTCGCCTCTGGACGATAGGCTGTCGATACAATGTCCATGTAGGAACCTGCGGACTCGCTGATGAACGAAACACGTTTGTCTGAAAGGACTTCACAAATGAAGCGTTTCACGTAGTGCAATTCTTTCTCTGCGTCGAAATACACGGTTGAGATAGGACGGTCTTGGATCCATTTTTCGATGTGAACCATGTCCTCGTCGAAATGCGTCGCTAAATCAAAGGAACTCAAACGGTACTCTCCATTTCGGTACAAAGTCAAAATGCGATCGTCTCCTTTGAAGGAACCGAGGAACTTCCCTCTGCCCTCGTCGTTGAGTCGTCCAACGATGCCATCGTACCAAATCTTACGCGCTGCCAACGTGGATCCGCCGACTTCTTTTTGCACGATTTTCTGGATGATTTCCTTCGTTACTCGATTACCAGCTGAATTTCGTCCTTTGATGAGTAGTTCGCCTAAATCGACATCGAAACGCAAACGTTTCAAATGTGGTCTTGGACGCAATAAAACCGTGATTACTTCGCGTTCACCATTCGGGTGGACAGAGAAATAGAGCATCTTCGATCCTTTTGCTCCTTTGGTTAAATCGTATTCTGAATCACGCGTGATGGAATTGACGTAGAATCGTTTCATCATCGTCGCACCACCAATACCGTCTTGATAGAACAAGTGGTAAATGGTGCGCGTGTCTCCTTTTTTCCAAACACTGGCAAAAATCAAGTCCTTGCCGACAAATTTCTTATCGGAAACCTTGGTCACCATCATTTTACCGGATGCAAAGAAACAAATGATATCGTCGATTTCCGAACAATCACCAATTGGTTCGTTTTTCTTCAATCCGTAACCGATGAATCCTTCTTCGTAATCCACGTACAACTTGCGGTTCGCAATGATTACTTTCGTCGCACTGATGTTGTCAAATACTTTGATTTCCGTTTTACGTTCTTTACCTGCTCCAAAACGTTTCTTTAAATCCTTGTAATAATCGATGGCGTATTCCACCAAGTTATTCAAATGCGCTTTCACCACTTGAATTTCCTCTTCGATTTTCAATAAGGCATCATCCGCTTTCGTGGAGTCAAATCGCGTGATACGAATCATCGGGATTTGTGTCAATTTGTGTAAATCTTCATCCTCAATCGCACGAATCAGCTGTTTTTTGAACGGTTCGAAACGTTTGTACAAATATTCGTACAAGGCCTCGCGATCGCTGTAGTGCTTAAAGTCGATGTACATCTCGTTATTGATGAACAACTTCTCCAAAGTAGAGAAATGCCATTGACGTTCCAACTCGTCCAAACGTATTTGCAATTCGAGTTTCAACAAGCGAACAGTATTGTCCGTGTTGATTTTCAGGATTTCCGTTACGCCTAAAAAACGGGGCTTATCTCCATCGATAATCGAGGAGTTTGGCGCCATCGACACTTCGCAATCCGTAAATGCGTAAAGTGCGTCAATCGTTTTATCGGGAGAAACTCCGGGGAATAAATGCACGATGATTTCCGCCTCCGAGGACGTATTGTCTTCGATTTTCTTAATCTTGATTTTTCCTTTGTCGTTGGCTTTGATCACGGACTCAATCAAGGATCCAGTCGTTGTTCCAAACGGAATTTCGTGGATCGTCAAGGTTTTGTTATCGACCTTTTTGATCTTCGCACGAACGCGTACACGTCCACCGCGTAATCCATCGTTGTATCCTGTAAAGTCAGCCATTCCACCGTTTGGAAAATCAGGAAGTAACTCCACTTTTTTTCCACGTAAATGGTTGATCGACTGATCAATTAATTCAATAAAGTTGTGTGGTAAGAACTTACACGCCATTCCCACAGCAATTCCCTCTGCACCTTGTGCTAACAAAAGTGGGAATTTCATTGGAAGTTGCTCCGGTTCTTTGTTTCGTCCGTCGTAGCTCAACAACCAATTCGTCGTTTTTGGATTAAAGGCCACATGCAAGGCAAACTTGGATAAACGCGCCTCGATGTAACGTGGAGCTGCTGCACCATCGCCTGTTAAGGTATTTCCCCAGTTTCCTTGACAATCAATCAACAAGTCTTTTTGTCCAAGTTGCACCAACGCATCACCAATCGAAGCATCCCCGTGTGGGTGATATTTCATGGTGTTTCCGATGATGTTCGCGACTTTGTTATAGCGTCCATCTTCTAACTCTCTCATGGAGTGTAAAATGCGTCGCTGAACGGGTTTTAGTCCATCGTTCAATGCTGGAACGGCTCTTTCAAGAATTACGTAACTGGCATAATCCAAGAACCAATTTTGATACAGTCCACCAACAGGAATGATTTTCTCATCCACCTGTTTGTTTTCAAATGGATTATGTTCATCTCCCACGGATGGATTCAAGTCTTCTATTTCGTCTTCCGCCATGATTTAGGATGCAATTTCAATTTCATTTGTACTAAGTTCCGATTTTCCTTGATCCACCACATCCTTCTCAACGCGTAGATTATCAATGATAAACTCTTGACGTTCTTGGGTGTTTTTACCCATGAAATAGGAAAGGATCGAATCAATGGAATTGTCTTTTGTCAATAGGACAGGTTCCAAACGGATGTCCTCACCGATAAAGTGAATAAACTCATCCGGTGAAATCTCTCCGAGTCCTTTGAATCGCGTGATCTCCGCACCTTTGCCAATTTCTTCGATGGCATTGCGACGTTCTTCATCGGAATAACAGTAAATCGTTTTCTTTTTATTGCGGACACGGAACAACGGTGTTTGCAAGACATACACGTGGTTACGCTTCACCAAATCTGGAAAGAACTGAAGGAAAAACGTCAACAACAACATGCGAATGTGCATTCCGTCGACATCGGCATCGGTCGCAATCACAATCTTGTTGTAGCGCAAATTGTCCATGTCGTCTTCAATGTCCAAAGCCGCTTGAATCAAGTTAAATTCCTCATTCTCATAAACGACTTTCTTGGTCAATCCGTAACAATTCAAAGGCTTACCTCGCAAGGAGAATACCGCCTGAGTACTCACGTCTCTGGATTTCGTAATCGATCCACTCGCTGAGTCTCCCTCCGTAATAAACAGTGTCGTCTCCTCGCGTTTTTCGTCCTTCAGGTCCGTCAAATGCGTACGGCAATCGCGCAATTTCTTATTGTGCAAATTCGCTTTTTTCGAACGGTCACGCGCAATTTTACGGATTCCAGCCAATTCCTTGCGCTCGCGTTCGGACTGCTTGATTTTCTTTTCGATTGTTTCCGCTACATCCGGATTGCGGTGCAGGTAATTATCGAGTTTATCTTTTAAAAAGTCATTGATGAACGCACGCATCGATTTTCCACCTGGCTCGATTTCTTGGGATCCAAGTTTCGTTTTCGTTTGTGATTCGAAGACCGGTTCAATCACTTTCACCGCAATCGCCGCCACGATGGACTGACGAATATCCGATGCTTCGTAGTTTTTGTTGTAAAAATCACGAATCACTTTCGCTACGGACTCACGGAAAGCACTTTGATGCGTTCCACCTTGTGTGGTATGTTGACCATTGACAAAGGAATAATAATCCTCACCATACGTTCTTCCATGCGTAAATGCTACTTCGATGTCTTCGTCCTCCAAGTGAATAATTGGATAAAGCGGATCACCGTCCATGTTGTTTTCCAACAAGTCTTTTAGTCCATCTTTGGATTGGAATTTCTCCCCATTGTAATACATGGCTAATCCACGATTCAAATAGCAATAATTCCACATCATTTTATCTAAATACGCCGTTTTGAAAGCATATTTCTTGAAGATGGTCTCATCCGGAATGAATTCAACGTAGGTTCCGTTTACTTCATCCGTTTTCTCAATTGGGTGTTGCTTGACAAGTTCTCCTTTGGAAAATTCAGCGGCTACTTTTTCTCCTTCACGTACCGAGTAAACCATGAAATGCGAGGAAAGCGCATTCACCGCTTTTGTTCCGACTCCGTTTAGTCCAACAGATTTCTTAAACGCTTTGGAGTCGTATTTACCACCGGTATTCATTTTGGAAACAACCTCCACTACTTTACCAAGTGGAATCCCACGTCCATAATCGCGGACAGACACTTTGCCATCCTTGATTTTGATATCGACGCGCTTACCATTCCCCATGACGAACTCATCGATACAGTTATCCACGACTTCTTTCACAAGGATGTAAATCCCGTCATCAGCTGCTGCACCATCACCTAATTTCCCGATGTACATTCCGGGACGAAGACGAATGTGTTCCTTCCAATCGAGGGAACGTATGTTGTCTTCCGTATATTGATTTTCTGCCATTTCGATTTTTGAGGTTTTCGGAATAACAAAAATAACTTTTAGAAGGACTGAAAACACAACGAAAGTTGCTTTTTTATGAACGAATTTCCGTTGATAAAGGCCTTTAATTCAAGAACTAAGTTGAAATCATCCAAAAGTTCGGAAAGTGACACCGCGTTTCGAAGGAATTTCAATCGAAACAATTGTGTTTTCGGCTCAAAATCCTATCTTTGCCTCCAAATTTGAATTGAACCATGGCTAATACTTCCGACATCCGAAATGGATTGTGCATCCGTCACAATGAAAAACTTTATCAAATCATCGAATTCCAACACGTTAAGCCCGGAAAAGGTCCTGCGTTTGTGCGTACGAAAATGCGTCAAATTGAAACGGGAAGAGTGATAGACAACACCTTCTCAGCTGGACACAAAATTGATCCAGTTCGTATTGAAAACCGTGAATACCAATACTTATACCAAGAGGCTGAATCCTATGTGTTCATGAACAATGAAACATACGAACAAGTAAATATTCCGTTGAAAATGGTTGAAAAACCTGGATTCTTACAAGAAGGAATGATTGTGAACATCCTGTTCCACGCGGAAGAAGAAATGCCATTAGTAGTTGAATTACCGATGTACATCATTTCTGAAGTTACCTATACGGAGCCTGGAGTAAAAGGAGATACCGCAACAAACTCGATGAAACCAGCAACGATTGCCACAGGAGCAGAAGTAAAAGTTCCTTTGTTTATCGATAATGGCGAGGTGATCAAAATCGACACGCGCACGGGTATTTATGTGGAGCGCATAAAAAAATAATCGAAATTTATCTACTGAAAAACAGCAACACATGAGAAACACTGCACTCACACAAAAACACATTGATCTCGGAGCAAAAATGGTTCCATTTGCCGGATACAACATGCCCGTACAATACGAAGGTGTGAATGCTGAACACGAAACCGTGCGCAACGCAGTGGGTGTTTTTGATGTTTCTCACATGGGTGAGTTTGTTTTACGTGGTCCAAATGCCTTGGCACTGATTCAAAAGTTTGCTTCCAACGATGCTTCCGTATTGTTTGATGGCAAAGCTCAGTATTCGTGCATGCCGAATGGTCAAGGTGGAATTGTGGACGACTTAATCATCTACCGAGTGAATGCGGAAGAGTATTTCATCGTGGTAAACGCTTCCAATATTGAAAAGGATTGGAATTGGATTTCTTCACTTAATGATCTTGGTGTGGAGATGGAAAATCTTTCTGATCAATACAGTTTGCTGGCAATCCAAGGTCCCAAAGCCGCGGAAGCAATGCAATCTTTGACGGACATCGATTTATCGAACATGACGTATTATACGTTCCAACACGGGACATTCGCTGGAATTGAGAACATGATGATTTCAGCAACAGGTTACACCGGTTCAGGTGGATTTGAAGTCTATGTGAAAAACGAAGATGCCAACAAATTATGGGATGCAGTTTTTGCTGCCGGAGCTGATTTTGGCATCAAACCAATCGGACTTGCAGCGCGCGATACACTTCGTTTAGAAATGGGCTTCTGTTTGTACGGAAACGACATCGATGATACAACTTCACCGTTAGAAGCAGGACTCGGATGGATTACGAAATTCACGAAGGATTTCACGGATTCTGAGTTCCTTGCAAAACAAAAAGAAGCAGGTGTTACACGTAAATTAGTCGCTTTCGAAATGATTGACCGTGGAATTCCTCGTCACGATTATCCAATCTTAGATGCAGCTGGAACCGTAATCGGAAAAGTAACTTCCGGAACGATGTCCCCAAGCATGAAATTAGGAATTGGACTTGGTTACGTAACCATTGAGAACAGCAAATTGGAGAGTGAAATCTTCATTGAAATCCGTGAAAAAGGTGTCAAAGCACAAGTAGTAAAATTACCTTTCTACAAGGCGTAACCTCTTTCTTCCAACGCATTCCTGAGATCATCTGCGAGGATTCCTGTTGGATTCTTGGCATATGCTTGTCGAATTCCCTTCAACGAGCGGATATCGTACACATACACCGTTTGATTTTGCTGTTTGATCCATGTGACATCTTTTGCATCAATCGCCGCATTCCGAATGACTAGTCCAACGATGCTTGGATGTTTCTGAATCATTTTTTTTCCTTCTTCGACATCATCCGTTGAGTACAAAACTTTGTAATTAGCCGCTAATTCGTTCAGCCAATATTCATAGGCGCAGATAATTTTCAGTTGGTTCTCATGTCCTTGTAACTGTTCCTCAAAAGCTTCTTTCAAGCGTTCGAAGTCCACCCGTTCATTTTGACAAGAATTCACATGTTTCAAATCAACAAACAACTGCTGATCCTCATGCAGCAAACTCAATACATCGACTAGTTTCACCAGCTTTTCTTTCTTCAACGTTTGATAATTAATCTTGGATAAATCCTGGTCACTCAGGTCTGAAACGCAGCCTTTTCCATTGGTTTCCGCTTCCAACCATTCGTCGTGATAGAGCCACAGGGTTCCATCTGCTCCTAAACGCACATCCACCTCCACCCCATTGGACGTTGGTAAATTCAAGGCAAGGGAAACCGCTTCTTTTGAATTGTCGTGATACATGGAATTATCCATACTCAATCCCATTCCTGCATGTCCAAAAACAAGGATGTTCTTGACTTCCTCGCTTTTCGTGCAAGCAAAAAGGACACCTAACAAGAACGTAAACTTAACGTAGCGCATACTGTAGTCCTAGTTTAAGGTGATAATTCCACGTGAATTGCTGATTCTTTTGATTCAAGTTGCTAAAGGATTCCATCGTTGGACCGAGCGTTGATTCTTGAAAAAATTGCCATTTTTCCCCGACAGCCAAGCGATATCCAAGCGAAGAATGAAGGTACAAGAAACGCGTACCAAAAACATACGAATCCATGGAAACGTCCATGACTGGACCTAGAGAAATTCCATGAATTTTCCAAAGATGGGCGTAATCAATTGCCAAGGATGGCGCAAAGATTTGTTGAGATGCTTTTTGCGAAGAAAGCCCAAGGTTCACAGCGAAGAAGTTTTTATTTCGTTCGAATTGAAGGCGTGCACGTGTAAAGGGTGTGAATTTCTGTACTTCTTGCGTGAGTCCAATGCGCCAAACACGAGACGCAACGTGATTTTGCGCTAAACAAAACCCGTGTTGAAATACAATAAAACAGCAAAATATCAGTCGATGAATCACGTACAAAGGTGCTGAAAATTCAGAAAATAAGCACAAAAAAAATCCCGCCAAAGACGGGATTTTCATTTTTTATGAATTGGATATTATACCAAACCTTGATCGATCATTGAATCTGCCACTTTCACAAATCCAGCGATGTTCGCACCTTTTACGTAATCTACGTATCCAGCTTCGTCTTTACCGTATTTCACACATGCTTCGTGGATGGAAACCATGATTCCGTGTAAGCGTTGGTCCACTTCTTCAGCTGGCCAAGAAAGACGTAATGAATTTTGAGACATCTCCAATCCGGAAGTTGCTACTCCACCAGCGTTAGACGCTTTTCCTGGAGAGAACAATACTTTCGCGTCTTGGAATGCAGTGATTGCTTCTGGTGTAGAAGGCATATTTGCTCCTTCAGCGACACAAATCACTCCGTTAGCAACAAGAACTTTCGCTTCGTCACCATTCAATTCGTTTTGCGTTGCACAAGGAAGAGCGATATCCGCTTTCACTTCCCAGGGACGTTTACCAGCGATGAATTTCGCAGATGAATAAACATTCGCGTATTCAGAGATACGTCCACGTTTCACATTTTTCAATTCCATCACGAATGCTAATTTATCCGCATCGATTCCGTCTGCATCGTAGATGTAGCCTTCTGAATCCGATAAAGTAACCACTTTCGCTCCTAATTGTGTTGCTTTCTCACAAGCGTATTGTGCTACGTTTCCAGAACCAGAAACGGCTACAATTTTACCGTTGAAAGAATCACCTTTTGTCGCTAACATTTCTTTTGCGAAATAAACCGTTCCGTAACCAGTTGCTTCTGGACGAATCAATGATCCACCCCAGTTGCGTGCTTTTCCAGTTAAGACACCTGTAAATTCGTTGCGAATTCTTTTGTATTGTCCGAACATGTATCCAATCTCACGTCCACCTACACCGATATCTCCCGCAGGTACATCTGTGTCAGCGCCAATGTGACGAGATAATTCCGTCATAAATGATTGACAGAATTTCATTACTTCGTTATCTGATTTTCCTTTAGGATCAAAATCAGATCCACCTTTACCACCACCCATAGGAAGTGTTGTTAAGGAATTTTTGAAAATTTGCTCAAATCCTAAGAACTTAAGGATTGATAAATTCACAGATGGATGGAAACGTAATCCACCTTTATATGGACCAATTGCAGAGTTAAACTCAACACGGTAACCTCTATTTACTTGAACTTCACCTTTGTCATCTACCCAAGGAACTCGGAAAATAATGGTTCTTTCTGGCTCAACAATGCGATCTAAAATTTTAGCCGCTTTATACTTTGGCGTTGCTTCTACAATTGGAATAACTGCTTCCGCTACTTCTTGAACCGCTTGAAGAAATTCTGGCTCATGTCCGTTTTTAGCACGAACTCGATCCATGAACGCTTCAATCTCTGCATGATACTTATTAGACATATTTATCGTTTTTAATAATTGAACTTGGGCAAAAGTAGCAACATTTTCGTACGAAAAGCCAACTATTTTCAACAAATTATTAGTGTCAAAATGACACTTTTACCAAGAATGTTCAATCCTTCCAATAATTTATGATTGAAAAGACGGAAAACGGACCACACTTCCTTGTTAAACGAATCTTTTTTTCATATTTTTGGTCCACCTAAGCAACCACCTATTAGTGTTTGTCGTTTAAGGCACAGAACTAACTACTAGATTTCGAAAATATGTTACACAGATCAACAAAAAACATGAGTTTTATTAAGTTATCCCTTGCATTTTTATTGATGTTAGCTACGCAGCTAAACTCCTACAGTCAAAGCAATGTTGTTTTATGTCTCGGACAAGATGCAACGGTTTGTGCTGGTCAAACGGTAACCATCAATAACTGTAACTCAGGAGTCAATCCCGGAACAGCAGCCGGAGTTTACTTAAATGCACCAACAAGTGTATTTTTAAGTGACGACGTTTGGTCTGGTTCCGTTCCAATTGGATTCCCTTTTAGTTTTTATGGAACGAATTATTCAAACTGTGTGATTGGTTCGAACGGACTCATATCATTCGTTACGGCAAATGCCGGTGGATATTGTCCATGGTCACTTGCTGGGGTGACACCTCTGCCAAACATGGCATTCCCTTCAGCACGTAACTCCATCATGATTGCTTATCAGGATTTGAATCCTTCAACAGCTGGACAAGTACAATACCAAACCATTGGTACAGCACCGAATCGTAAATTTGTCGTGCTATACAAAAATGTAGCCATGTTCGGTTGTACAACACAGTGTAATTACCTAGCGATTATCCTTTATGAAACCTCCAATATTTTTGAGTTACACATCGGTAACAAACCAATTTGTGGTACTTGGAATAGCAGTTTAGCAATTCAAGGATCTGAAAACAATCCAATGACGGTTGCACATATCACGCCAGGACGCAATGTTTCTGTTTGGAGTGCAAATCAAGATGGAAGAAGATTTTTACCAACTGCTCCGGCAAATACTAACTCATACACCATTTCACAAATACCTTATGTCATGGTGAATAGCCCAGGAAGTAATTTCCTTTGGGCAAACACATTGGGACAAACATTCCCTTACAACAACGGTACATTAAACGTAAATCCAGTTCCATCGGGGACCACAGGTTACTTTTTAACAGGAGCAGCATGTGGAACTAGTGTTGGTTCAATCACCAACGATACTACTTGGTTGACTGTTTCTAATCCATCTTTAACAACAACAACTGTTCCTGATATTTGCTCGCAAGGAATTGGAACAGCGACAGCAGTACCGGGAGCTACTTCACCTCCACCATATACTTACTTATGGAGCAATGGTCAAACAGGTGCAACAGCAACTGGATTATTAGCTGGAACATACACGGTGTCTGTAGTTAATGGAAATGGATGTACAGCAACTGGAACAGCTGTTATCACAGATAATCCTGCTACATTTAACGGAACAACAACTCCGGTTTCTTGTCCGGGTGGTAGTGATGGGACAGCAACAGCGGTTGTGACTCCAGTTACAGGACCAGTGAACTTCCAATGGAGTAACGGACAAAGTACACAAACAGCTACTGGTTTAAGTGCAGGAAACTACTGGTGCTATGCAACAACTGCAAGTGGATGTCAAGATACTATTTACGTAACGATTACGGAAATTCCAGCAATGATTTTGACTATGACAAACATTGTCGATGCTAACTGTTATACGATTGCGAATGGACAAGCTACAGTGAACGTCACACAAGGAACACCAGCGTACTCGTACAGTTGGACAGGTTCTACAGCTTCGGCAGCAACCGCATTGGATTTAGGGGCGGGATTACACACCGTGACAGTAACCGATATGAATGGATGTGTGCAAACGTTGGATGTAACTATTAGTGAGCCAGCGCCATTGGACATCACCTTCTTGACACAAGATACCATGATCTGTTCTGAGGATGCAATTCTATTGTCAGCAATTGGAGCAGGTGGATCAACTGCTTACACATACACATGGACAGAAGATGGATTGCCAATTGGAAATGGAAGTTCATTAACGGTGGATCCAATCAACTCTGGAACGGTTTACTGTGTGACTTTAAGTGAGTCATGTGGATCACCAACAACGACAGAATGTATGACGATTACATTCCCATTAGAAATTATCCCGAATACGGTACCGGATTTTGCACAAAGATGTTTACCTGGAGACTTTGTCTTTAGTAACATGTCTACTAATGGTGGTGACGTTGCTACAACTCAATACATCTTCTCTACAGGAGAATCATTCACTGTGAATAGCCTTGATGCGTTACCACATACCTTACCTAACCCAGGTACTTATTCGGTAGACATGGTTGTAACTTCGGTGCACGGATGTTTATACTTTGGACACTTCCAAGATATCGTAGAGGTTACACCTTTACCAACTGCAGACTTTACCATGTCGAAAAGTCCATTGACTTGGTTTGAAACGACTGTTCAAACAAACGACATTTCTTCAGGAAACATTGCTAACTACAATTGGGTGAGTTCAGGTGCTACAAGCATAGTGAACAATGGCGGTAGCGCGATGATTACCTTCCCTGAAGGAGTAATGGGAACATATGACATTACCTTGATCGTTACAACGAATTTAGGTTGTTCTGATTCAGTTACGTATCCAATTCAAGTTGTTTCGGATGTGATTTTCTACACTCCAACTGCTTTTACACCAGATGATGACGAACACAATCAAGTTTGGATGTTCTATGTAGAAGGAATTGATAAAGCAAACTTCGAATTGACAGTACACAACCGTTGGGGGGAAGTCGTTTGGGAAACACATGACGTGAACTCTTACTGGGATGGATACTACAATGGTCAAAAAGTTCAACCGGGAATCTACACTTGGAAAGCTTGGTACAAAGAGCTTGACAATGATGGTAAAAACGAAAGAACTGGTATCATCAACGTTATTCGCTAATTATGCTTAAAATACTCGCATTCTCCTCCATTTCTCTCTTTGTAGGTACTTGTTCCAAAGTTGACTTATCCATGGTGAATGGATACGTGAATCCAGTTACAACTCCTGCTGCACCTAAATTAAGTAACCAAGAAGTTATTTCTGGACTCAAGGAAGCGTTGCAAGTTGGAATCAAGAATGCAGTAAATGTTACCTCAGTGACGGATGGTTTTCTTAAGAACGAAGCGATTCGTTTGGCCTTCCCTCCTGATGCGATCAAAGCACGTCAAAAAGCAATTGACTTAGGAATGACCGCGCAAGTGGAAAAGTTCGAAACAACCTTGAACCGTGCAGCGGAAGAAGCAGCGAAGGAAGCGCTTCCAATTTTCGTTGATGCCATCACAAATATGAGTGTCCAAGATGGATTCGGTATTTTGAATGGTGGAAACGGAGCGGCAACAAAATTCTTGAAGGATCAAACGTCAGCGAAGTTAACTTCTGCTTTCGCTCCAAAGGTTGCTGAAGCCATCTCACGTGTGAAACTGACAGAGTATTGGAGTCCAATCATGACGAAATACAATGCGGCAATGAACTTAACGGGTGGTGAGAAAATCAATCCGGACTTAAACGCGTATGTTACTCAAAAAGCGATTGAAGGACTATTCAAAATGGTGGAACAAGAAGAAAATAAAATCCGTAAAGATCCAGCAGCCCGTGTAACAGAGCTATTAGCAAAAGTATTTGGCAGCCTTTAATCCATGCATTTTCCCGCTACCGAACTCGTATTAAACGAGCGAAACGAAGTTTATCACCTAGCCTTACATCCAAATCAACTTGCACACAAGGTGATTCTTGTTGGCGACCAAGATCGTGTTGCACTGATTTCCGCATTTTTCGACACCATTGAACATCAAAGTCAACACCGCGAGTTTGTTTGTCACACCGGAACGTACAAGGGAAAAAGAATCAGTGTCCTTTCAACGGGAATCGGAACCGACAACATCGACATTTGTCTCCAAGAGCTCGATGCCTTAGTGAACATCGATTTGGAACAACGAACCGAAAAAACGAATAAAACTCAGTTGGAAATTGTTCGAATTGGAACCTGTGGTATTCTTCAATCAGATATCCCGCTGCATGCGTATATGTTATCCTCCCATGCTTATGGATTCGATAACGTTGCTCATTTCTATCCAATTGATTATACGGAGCAAGAAACGCAACTGCGTGCAAACATTGATCAGCACCTGAACTTGCCCTACGGAATTACTCCTTACCTCATCTCTGCTGATTCAGATTTAACCCAACGACTAAGTTCTACCGAAACTCACATGGGAATCACCATCACCAGTTCCGGGTTCTATGGTCCGCAAGGACGTAGTTTGCGACTAGAGAGCAAGATTAAGGATATTCATATCAAACTTGGAAGTTTTCGCCAAGACGAAACGAAAATTGTCAATTTCGAGATGGAAAGTTCAGCGATATTTGCGCTAGGAAGGCAATTAGGACATACCTGTGCAACGATTTGTTTGGGTGTGGCAAATCGTCCAAACATGGAGTTTTCTAAAGGCTGTGAGCATGAAATGAATGCGTTGATTTCTTACGTTCTCGACCGAATCTAATTACTTCAGTTGTTTATCGATTTGAATGTGCAATTGAATACCTCTCAGTTCACCTCCACTTGCAATGATATGACCTTCCCCATCGATGAGAAAAGCGGAAGGAATGGACGAAACTCCATAATTTGCGGAAGCAATCCCATCCTTATCCATCACATGATTTTTCCATGATAGACGGTCTTCTTTGATTGCTTGTTTCCAGGCTGAAGCATCTTTATCAATGGAAACGCTGAAGACCTCAAATCCATCGGCATTTTTAAATTCCTTTGATTTGTATTTCGCGTATGCCTCCACAACATTTGGACTTTCCTGACGACATGGACCACACCAAGAGGCCCAAAAATCTACCAGGACTAACTTTCCTCGCAGGTCCGACAATTTACGAACCTTCCCATTGGTTCCTACCAACTTGATTTCCGGAGCAAGGTCTTTTGAATCAAAGGATTTCCCCGAACCAAAGCAAAGAGCGTAGCACGTATATGCTGCGATAAAAACGAGTCCAAATATGAGTTGTTTCTTCATTAGCCAACGCGACGAATGTCCGCACCAATATTATTTAAACGCAATTCAATGTCTTGGTATCCACGGTCAATTTGCTCGATGTTTTCGATCACACTTTTTCCTTTAGCGGATAATGCAGCGATTAACAAGGAAACACCTGCGCGAATATCCGGTGAGGACATCGTAATACCGCGTAAGTCGTGCTCGCGATTCAATCCAATAACCGTCGCTCTGTGTGGATCACACAAGATGATTTGCGCTCCCATGTCGATTAATTTATCCACGAAGAACAAACGAGATTCAAACATTTTCTGGTGAATCAACACGGAACCTTTTGCTTGAGAAGCAACCACCAAGATGATGGAAAGCAAGTCCGGTGTAAATCCAGGCCAAGGCGCATCGTATATCGTTAGAATCGATCCATCGATAAACGTATCTATTTCATACGACTCTTGAGCAGGAATATAGATATCATCTCCACGACGCTCTAATTTGATTCCAAGTCGACGAAAAACATTTGGAATGATTCCCAAATTCTCCCAACTCACATCTTTAATGGTGATTTCAGACTTCGTCATGGCAGCTAAACCAATGAAGCTTCCGATTTCAATCATATCCGGAAGAATGCGGTGGAAACATCCACCCAATTTTTTCACTCCTTTGATGATGAGCATATTCGAACCAATTCCGCTGATGTTCGCTCCCATGGAGTTCAACATTTTACATAATTGTTGAATGTACGGTTCACAAGCAGCGTTATAGAAAGTTGTTTCTCCTTCCGCCATCACAGCAGCCATCAAAATATTTGCCGTACCTGTAACCGATGCTTCATCCAAGTGAATGTAGGCACCTTTTAAGTTCTTTGCTTCTACAGAATAGAAATGCTCACCCGCGTCGTAGTTGAATTTCGCTCCGAGTAACGCAAAACCTTCGAAGTGTGTATCTAAACGACGTCGTCCGATTTTGTCTCCACCTGGTTTTGGAATAAATCCAACACCAAAACGCGCCAATAATGGCCCAACAATCATGATTGACCCACGTAACGATGACGCTCTTTTTTTGAAATCTTCTGATTCCAAATACTTTAAATCGATGTCCTTCGCTTGAAAAATATAGGTTCCTTTCTCCACTTTCTCCACTTTCACGCCCATCGTTTGCAATAATGCAATCAACTTGTTGACATCAACAATGTCCGGAATGTTGGAGATCGTTACTTTTTCTTCTGTTAACAAAGGTGCGCAAAGCACTTGCAATGCTTCGTTTTTTGCTCCTTGCGGAATCAATTCACCCTTTAATGGTTTGCCACCGTATATTTCAAATGAAGCCATCGTTTATTGCTTTTTTTGGAATTTCTTTTTTTGTTTTTGTTTGAAATTGTTTGTTTTCACAAATTTCTTGTTGTTCGAACCGAGTCCTAAAGTACGAAGTAAGGTGTTTGTATTCACCAAATCATCTGGATTCTCAAGAATCAGTTCACCTTTCGACAATTCCTTCAAGTGCTCTGCAATCACATTGTTTTCCACCGCATCATTGTTGTGGGACAAGTATTGTTTTTTCATGAAATTAGCCATGGACGTTTTCAGGTATTCCTTTTCCGCTGGATCTTCCGTGTTTTTCGATTCCTCTAAAATCGTCTGCGTATACTTTCCGTAGTGTCCATAGCGAATGGAACTTTTCGGGTAAACAAGTCGATCGGGTTTTTCGTTGAGCACTTCTTGTTTCGGAATTTCGTAGGGAGAATCAACCTCCAATTTAAAATCCGACATCACGAATAAGTGTGTCCACAATTTGTGACGGTAATCGTCAACATCTCTCAAATGTGGGTTCAATTGTCCCATCACTTCGATAATTGCCTGTGCTGCACGGTTCCGTTCTGTTCGGTCCGCAATTTCCATTGCGTGTGCAATCATATTCTGCACATTACGACCATATTCTGGCAATATCAACTTCCCTCTAGTGGTGTTGTATTCCATGTTTTCTATTTTCAATTTTCAAAGTGTTTACCAAGCGCTGTATCAAACAAGTACTTCGCTTCTGTTATAAATCCAAAATGCTCCTCATCGATTTGCATTTTTCCTTTGGTCACGTGTCCAAGTAAGGTAATGTTCACTCCACAATTCACGGTGTACTCAAGGAATAACTCCTCTTGTTCCTCCGTTACTGAAACTACTACGCGTCCTTGTCCTTCTCCAAATAAGAAAGCATCCTCGCGAATTTCAGAATCCGTAACGATATCGAATCCAAGTTCACGTGGCATGGACATTTCCACTAAACTTACGAATAATCCACCATCTGACACATCGTGAACGGCGTTTACTAAATTATTTTCGATCAGTCCTTTAACCGCATTTTGCATGTTAAATTCTTCCTCTAAATCAAAGTATGGCGCTGGAGATGCTTTTATTCCATGGTAGGTTGCTAAATATTCCGAAGAAGCAATATCCTCTTTGTATTCACCCACCAAGAAAATCAAATCACCTTTTTGTTTGAAATCTAAGGACATCACTTTTTCCTTGTCCTCCACCAATCCAATCATTCCAATCGTCGGTGTTGGGAAAACCGGTACCTCTACCCCATTCATCGAAGTCTGGTTGTAGAACGAAACGTTTCCACCTGTTACTGGTGTTTCAAATTTCAAACACGCTGCCGACATTCCTTTGATCGCACCGACAAATTGCCAGTAGGACTCCGGATTATACGGATTTCCAAAGTTTAGACAGTTGGTAATCGCACTTGGAATTCCACCTGCACAAACGATGTTACGAGCAGCTTCAGATACCGCGATCATCGTTCCAATCTCTGGATCAGCATTGACGTAACGAGAATTACAATCTACGGTCATCGCTAATGCTTTGTTTGTTCCTTTGATGTTCACCACTCCTGCATCCGAAGGACGATTCGTTGTCATGGTGCGCGTTCCAACCATGGAATCATACTGTTCGTAGACCCATTTTTTCGAAGCGATGTTTGGCATTTGCAACAATGCATATCCGACTTCTTTCAAGTTTTCCGGTTGAGGAACTTGACTGATATTAAATTTCTTGTATTCTTGGTAATAAGCAGGTTCTGAATACTCACGAACGTTTTGAGGAGCTCCACCACCAAGAACCAAAGATTCAGCAGGAACATCTCCGACCATTTCTCCATCCATGTAGTAGCGAACGCGTCCTGTATCTGTTACGTGTCCGATTTCCTCTGCGTGTAAGTCCCATTTGTCGAAAATGCGTTTTACAACAGACTCTTTTCCTTTTTGTACCACCACCAACATGCGTTCTTGGGATTCAGAAAGCAAAATCTCGTATGGTAACATGTGGTCTTGACGCGTTGGTACTTTATCCAAGTAAATTTCCATTCCCACATTTCCTGCAGCACTCATTTCACAAGTCGAACAGGTAATTCCTGCCGCACCCATGTCCTGCATACCTACAATCGCATCCGTTTCGGACAATTCCATTGTTGCTTCCAACAATAATTTCTCCATGAATGGATCTCCAACTTGTACTGAAGGTAAATCAGACGCGGAGTCCTCCGTAATATCTTTCGAAGCAAAAGCTGCTCCAGCAATTCCATCTTTCCCAGTCGCTGACCCAACAATAAAGACTGGATTCCCAGGTCCTTTCGCTGTCGCTGAAATAATTTTTTTCGTATCAATAATTCCTGCAGAGAACGCATTCACTAGTGGATTCGTGTTGTATGATTCATCAAAGAACACTTCACCACCAACGATTGGAATACCAAAAGCATTTCCATAATCGCCAATTCCTTTCACCACACCTTTCACCAACCATTTGGTACGTGCTTCTTCGATGTTTCCGAAACGCAAGGAATTCAATTGTGCAATTGGACGCGCGCCCATCGTAAAGATGTCGCGGTTGATTCCACCAACACCAGTCGCAGCGCCTTGATAAGGCTCCAACGCACTTGGGTGATTGTGTGATTCAATTTTGAATACACAACCTAATCCATCACCGATATCTACTAATCCCGCATTTTCTTCTCCAGCTTTCACCAACATGTGTGGTCCGTCTTTCGGAAGTGTTTTCAACCAGAGGATTGAGTTTTTGTATGAACAGTGCTCACTCCACATCACCGAATAAACGGCTGTTTCAGTAAAATTCGGTGTTCGACCGAGGATTCCTTTGATCTGTTCAAACTCATCCGCACGTAGTCCTAAATCAATTGCTTGTTCAAGCGTCGCTTCTTTTTGCAGGGTACTTTCCATTCTTTGAATTTTCTGAAACAAAAGTACATATTTTAATAGGAACTGCGTTTCGAATCCGCCTTGTTTACCAACGATTTTTTAACATTTTATCCGCAATCTTAAGATCCGAATTCGGAATCCTAAAAAAAATGACTGATTATGTTCCGTATCCATTTAAATTCAGCTGAATTCAAAAGGCAAGAACCTTGGATTTTTCGCGAAAAAACGTAAATTTGTACCCTAAAAACGAATCATATGAATTACGACATTATTGTTGTGGGAAGTGGCCCAGGTGGATATGTTACCGCTATTCGCGCCTCTCAATTAGGACTTAAAACAGCCATCGTAGAGCGTGAGTCACTCGGTGGAATCTGCTTAAATTGGGGTTGTATTCCTACCAAAGCACTTTTGAAATCTGCGAATGTTTTTGAATACCTAACGCACGCAAGTGACTACGGAATCACCGTGAAAGAAGCTACTGCGGATTTCGGAGCGATGATCAAAAGAAGCCGCGATGTTGCGAACGGAATGAGTAACGGGATTCAGTTTTTGATGAAAAAGAACAAAATCGATGTGTTGAAAGGTAACGGAGTAATCAAAGCAGGTAAAACTGTGTCGGTTACGGACGAAGCTGGGACAACAACAGATTATACAGCAAGCAAAGCGTTGATCATTGCGACTGGAGCTCGCTCACGTGTCCTACCTAACTTGCCACAAGATGGCGAAAAAATCATTGGATACCGTCAAGCAATGACCTTACCTACTCAACCGAAAAAATTGGTTGTGGTTGGATCAGGAGCTATCGGAATTGAGTTCGCTTACTTCTACAATGCACTTGGGACAGAGGTTACGGTTGTTGAATACCTTCCGAACATTGTTCCAGTGGAGGACGAAGACGTTTCTAAACAATTAGAGAAATCGTTCAAGAAAGCAGGTGTCAACATCATGACAAATGCTTCTGTTGAATCTGTTGACACTTCTGGAAAAGGATGTGTTGTTACCGTGAAAACAGCAAAAGGAGAAGAGAAAATCGAATGTGATGTCGTTCTTTCTGCGGTTGGAATTCAAGCGAATATTGAAAACATCGGTTTAGAAGAAGTTGGAATCGTTGTAGACAAAGGACGTATCCTTGTAAATGATTACTACCAAACAAATATCCCAGGATACTACGCAATTGGTGATGTTGTTCCTGGACCAGCATTAGCACACGTAGCTTCTGCGGAAGGAATCATTTGTGTAGAGAAAATTGCTGGACATCATCCAGAGCCATTGAACTACGGTAACATCCCAGGATGTACGTATTGTTCTCCGGAGATTGCCTCTGTTGGAATGACAGAAAAAGCAGCAAAAGAAGCTGGATACGAGATCAAAGTTGGTAAATTCCCATTCTCTGCCTCAGGTAAAGCAAGTGCTGCTGGAGCGAAAGATGGATTTGTGAAATTGATTTTCGACGCGAAATACGGCGAATTACTTGGTGGACATATGATCGGAGCGAATGTTACCGAAATGGTCGCTGAATTAGTAGCTGTTCGTAAATTAGAAACGACAGGAGAAGAGTTAATCAAAACGGTTCACCCGCACCCTACAATGTCTGAAGCAATCATGGAAGCTGCTGCTGCGGCATACGGCGAAGTGATTCACTTATAAGATTTAAGAAATAACTCAATGGAAAGAACGCAAGCAATTGCGTTCTTTTTTTTTGCCTTCCAGTTTTTCTAATTCAGTATAACTAAAGGGAAAGCTGGTAAACTAATTGGGCAATCGAAAATGAGATGGAAACAAACTGCGCTAGAATAAACCAATGAAACGGTTTTCTTTCTTTGCTTTTCAGGATAAACACCACCATGAGCAATCCGACAAAAAACAATCCATCTTCACCAACGAGCAGGACAGATGAGAGCAACAATAAGCCAAAAATAAGTAAATACATGCGTTTCTTCGGATGATTTTCAATCATGTTCCGAAACACCAAAAACCATGCAGTACCGGTAAATAAAATGGATGAAATGGATTTTCCAATTAAACTAACTTGGAATGTAGCAACTTGCAGATCAATCGTTCGCGCGATTAAATTTGAGAATTGAAAGGTTAGAAAAAGGAAATTCATGAAGACACCTGCGCCGAGCAACCATACAAATGGCATTGATGTTAGTTCACTCTGGTAGTTCCAAATGAAAACGAACCATAAAACCAATAGAAGTGGATCAAAAAGTAGCGTCGGAGCTGCCCAGAAAATATCTGTGAATCCATTCCAAAACATGAACAACAAAACGACTGCAATGCTTCGTTGCACCCAAATTCGTTCGATGTTCAGTTTATTTTCCAAGGGCTTCGTAAATGAAATCAAAGGTGGAAAGAATCACTGGTTCACCGTCAACGACTGCGATATCGTGTTCGAAATGCGCACTAGGTTGTCCGTCCGCAGTGACAATTGTCCATTGATCATCGAGCGTTTTCACTTTTTCCGTTCCCATGTTGATCATCGGTTCGATGGCAATCGTTAATCCGTTTTGGATTTTCTTTCCACGTCCACGTCGACCGTAATTTGGCACTTGTGGTTCTTCGTGTAATTCCTTTCCAAGTCCGTGTCCAACCAAATCACGCACCACACCATACCCATGTTTCTCTGCGTGTTGTTGAATCGCCCAACCAATATCTTCGATGCGATTCGCAATAGTCGCTTGGGCAATCCCAAGGTACAAGCATTCTTTTGTCACCTCGAGTAATTTTTTCACTTCTGGCTTCACATCTCCTACTTCGAACGTGTAGGCATGATCACCGTAATATCCTTTGTAAACGGATCCACAATCCACAGAAACGATGTCCCCATCCTGAAATGGACGATCTGTTGGAAGTCCGTGAACGACTTGTTCATTGACAGAAATCAACAGCGTACTTGGACAACCATACAAACCTAGGAATCCAGGAATGGCGTTTTGAGAACGAATATAGTCCTCTGCCAATTTATCTAAAAACCTTGGTGTAACACCCGGCTTCATATGTTTAGCAACTAATCCAAGTGTTCTACTAACGATTTGCGCTGCTTCACGCATGATTTCAATCTCCTGTGGTGTTTTGTATTTGATCATTATTTTTTCTAGAAAAGACATGTGCAAAGATACGGAAATGGATTGAATCTCTCTTCAGTTAATATCAGCAAGTTGCTAAAAAGTGCATGGTATCCATTCCATCGGGATAATCCATCAAGGACGGACATTGTGCTTGTCCGAATGGAATAAAATCTTGTCCCACGACACATTGAATCTGGGAGGAATGCGCCTCTAAATAAGCCGTTAATTCTGCTGAACTCTGGTAAAACTGGTAATGAAGCATGGACAATGGTGAAAACAATTGGTCGGATTCCTTCATTAACAAGAAGTTATTATCCAAGAACTTACTCAAATTCATTAAATGCACCGCTTTGTTGTAATCGTAATTGTTTCCGTATTTTTTATTATTGACCACATCCGACAAATCGACGATGGCTTCAAAAAAGCGATTGAGGTCGAATCCCTCTGGAAAAAGCAAATGTGTTACATTTCGACAACCACGTCCAAAGTAGGTCAAACAATCCACACCGAGCGCGCGCAATTCCTCTTTGGATTCGTTTCCAGTTAGCACTGCAACCGAAGTCCGGTGTCCACGAAACAAATGCGGAACATGGGAAAAATACTGTTCAAAATGCAGCATACTATTGTTGCTTCCGGTCGCAATCACTGCATGGTAATCGACTAGTTTGCGGTCAGAGAAACGAATGCGTTCCGACAAATCAGGTTCAAATAACAACAACAACTTAACCAACGCAGGAAGAAGACGTGCGTCCTCCGAACCTTGTTTGCAAATGACTTGATGACCGGACAACAACACACACAAGAAATCATGAAATCCAACCAAGGGAATGTTTCCCGCCATGATGACAGCAATATTCTTCTTGTCGTTGTTTTCTGTGTACCGATTAGTCCAATCGTTCAGTTGTTCTGCTGTCAGCCAGTTTGCTATTTCACCAAACGCTTGACGAATGGAATCCTCCGTAAACCAACCATTGTAGTGAAACTCACGTTGAATCAACTCATTGACTTCGGCATATTCTTCCTCCGTCAGCATCGAAACGGCAGCAGAATATGGATTATTTTCACTGAGTTCCTTTAAAATTGTCCCTAGGACAACAAATGCATTGATTATTCTTGACTTTTTCACGGTACAAAAGTACATAACTTCTCTTTTTTTACCTCATCAAACAGAACAATCCAACTAGGCTTATTATCTTTGTACAAATTTTTGATTTTATGGCAATCATTATCACAGACGAATGTATCAATTGCGGGGCTTGCGAACCTGAATGTCCAAACAATGCAATTTACGAAGGTGGCGCAGAATGGAAATATGCTGATGGCACGTCCTTAAAGGGAATGATCACTACGTTGGATGGAGAAGAAGTTTCAGCTGAACACCAATTTGAACCTGTGAATATGGATGTTTATTACATCGCTCACGATAAATGTACAGAGTGTGTTGGTTTCCACGACGAACCACAATGTGCAGCTGTTTGTCCAGTAGATTGTTGTGTGGATGATCCAGACTACCGCGAATCAGAGGATGAACTTTTGGCAAAAAAGAACTTCTTACACCTGTAAGTCCAAGTTATGAAACAGGTTACCTGCTTTTTATTGGTAATCTTATCGCTAGGTGCTTCCTTGTACGGAAACACCCAAGTTGCAGTTCAAGCAGCTCCTTTTCAACTAAACATCGTATTAACGGATGAACAGAAGTCAGTAGATCTTCGTTCCATACAAGCGACCTTCCAAAATGCGGGAATCAATCTTGATGTCCAATTTCAAACGCGAAAAAAACGTGAAGAGGATGACCGTAAATGGGAATTTCCAGCAATTGGAACCAATCAATACACGCGTCAACAGAAAGAATGGCGTGACCTCGATTTCCCGAATGGATTTCCGCTTGATGCTCATCAACTGTACCTATATTGTGTTCCAGCGGACACGCAACAATTCTTTGCGATTCCACATAAATCCGTTGGCTTTCTCGGTGTAAAAAAAGGACTGATATCCTTGGAAAGCGTTCGAAAAACATTGCTCATTCAATTTGGTGTTTCTCCGAACCTCCTGGATTCTCTTGACGAAGACGGTCAATTAAGTACAAGCCAACTGAATGAACTGCAGAACAACGCTTTTCCTTTTCGCTTTAGTGACGATTACGAGAATATTCAAACATCGAATGGACGTGTAGCCTATTATTTTTGGGAAGAAAATCCAGATGGCACTTTTGAAGTCAACCCGGAAAATCCGATGGAACAGTTCACGCATCCATTCAAACAGAACCACTTTTACGTGTACTTGGACGTAAGCAATCCCTTTTTCAAACCGCGGTTTCATGTACTCGGTTACCACATTTGCCTGGTGCACCTTCTCGCTGTATTATTGACGCTCATTCTGCAGTTTTTTACCTTTCGCACCATTAATCGCCGCATGTTGGACACACGCTTTTTCAAACGTTTGTCCTTTCGTTTTGCGAAACTGCTCGTTTGGGGACTGGCTATTTCCTCGAACATTTTCGCCTTTTACGCCACGGAATTCTATTACACAAACTACCACATGCGTTTTCATGAAATCACGAGTTTTCATGGAAAAAGTCAATCCAAACTTCAGCATGAACTGGAGGACAATACACAATTCCAAGTTCAAGAAGCCATTTTTACCAAAAGTCAAGTTTTCCGGAAAATCAACGAAAGTTGGTACGCGCAACATGAGGACCGTGTTCTTTACTTCGATGTTGACTCGTCCAATCACGCACGTTTTCTGCATTCACGGAACATCTTGGAATTGAACACCATTCCGTATCGAAAAACGACAAGTAGTCATTATGTTGTCTTTCGTTACCATGATGCAAAGGATCAAATCACGAAAGAAAAAGTGTACAATCACATGGGATTTGAGTTAACACAGAAACTCTTATTGCCTGATCCCGCGAAACGGATTTTGGTTTTTGTCAACGGATACCGTCCAGTTTCGACCAATCAATCGATGTCGGACTTCCTCTCTAGCTTTCAGAAAAAAGGCGTAGAATTCCCAGATTCAAAAAACCAATTATTTTCCATAGACCGCTATGCTTACTGGGAACCGTGGAAGCAATTCAACCAACTTTTTCAGCAGCGCATTCAAGCCGACGAGATTTGGTACGCCGACGGACACCATTCCGTAGCCACATCGAATCATGGGTCCGTGATTCATTTTGCGGGAACCGCTTCAATTTACCCACCATTGTGTAAAACCAAAAAGCACCACTGTTACCGAACCAAACTTCCGTCCGACCAATTTGTCTCCACAATGAAGTTACTCGAAATGAGTCCAAATTACGACGGATTCAACCTGCGATTTCAAAAGGGTAAAATTGCCGGTAAAAACTTACTTCAAGTATTAAATGAAGCGCCGAATTACTCGAAAAACGATACCGTTTTTCTTGTTTCTCATAGCATGGGACACGCGTATGCCATGGGAATGAGTGCCGTTTTAAAAGGGAAAGTCAATTTAGGTGATTGCTACATTATTGCTCCGGAAAATCCACGTGGGAAAACATTTGCTCCCAACGAATGGAACAACGTTTGGCAATATGGAGCCTTTCGTCATGGTAAATCGAAACACGCGCCTTGTCAGCAGGATGGTGTTGCGCCGCAGTCTTTGGTAAAAGGACTATCCGCGAACCATCGCGTTGCCTTCCCGAAATCACAAGCGAAACACATGGGATTCTTTAACAGTCACTTTATTGGTTACTACACGTGGATTTTTGATATCCCGAAAGGAAAACCAGGTTATGTTCCTCAACATTAAAAGGGACGAGCAATAGACGTTTGGATTTCAATCAGCGATGCACCAACTTTTCCCCTTGTGACTTGATCATCGTGCATCGAAAGTCCATCCTTGCCTTGAACGAGCACACGTAATTCCGTTTTCAATCTCCCCTCTCCTATCCCATGAACGACACGAAAGCGTTTGACTTTCGTTTGAATCATCTGATTACAAAAGCGTTTGAATGCATCCGTTTGCGCTACTAAAATGTCGTGTTTGCTCAAAAACCGCTCGTCCAAGTTCAATTCATGGTGATGTAAATCAATGGAAGGTATTTGTTCGGTTCTACTTGATTTCTTTGAGACACTTGTGGACACATGATCCTTGATTGGTACTTTATGAACTTCAATTTGCTTGCGACGCACGACAAATTCCAAAGATACTTTTCGTTCGAATCCATGTTCATCCTCCAAGCATAGAAAAGCGCCCTCTGCACGGAGAACACGGAACAATCCTGACTCGTTCAGAATACTTACCTCTTCGAATTGTTGGAAGTTCATGACTTAATTGAATCGAATGGCTTTGGTAGGACTAATTTTCGTCACCACGTAACTTGGAACAATCAAGGAAATCATGCAAACAACGAACGTAACAAGGTTGACCAAAAACCAGGACATTGGATTCATTTCCACCGGAACTTTATCCAAGTAATACACCAACGGATCCAATTTCAGGACTGCAAACTTCATTTGGATAAAACAGAGAACAAAGGCGACGCTATTCCCATAAAGCAATCCGCGTCCAATTAAATGCGCCGCTTGATATAAAAACAGTTTTCGGATGGACCAATCGCGTGCACCCATGGCTTTCAACATTCCGATAAGGTTTGTTCGCACCACGATGAGTACCAGCATCGCTGAACCCACATTGATGACGCCGATGAGCAGCATTAAAAAGATGATGATGTACACGTTGTAATCCAAGAAACTTAACCAGGCAAAAAGATCCCGTTCGGTGTCCAAAATACTACTGACCTGCATGAGTTCATTGTTTTCGTTTGGACGCATTTCAATGATCGATCGGATTTCCTCTTCGACGTGCTTCAGTTGATTCCAATCCGTGATTTGAACTTCAAATCCCGAAACAAAATTTTTCCCTGTCCCGAGTCCTTCTGTTTCTGTCACTTGAACCGTAGCAAGGCTTGAAGTCATTTGATACGAGTTGATTCCAATGGATTCCTTGATCAATTCCCCGTTTTCGTCCTGCAGGAGCGCTGACGAAGCAACGAATACTTGGGAACAGTTGATCTGTATGTAACTCGTATCAATCGGCGTTTGCGTTCCTTTCACGGGGTCCGATTGGTAAACAATCAAACGGAAGTTCGTGTCGGACAAATAAGGCAAGTAGAATCCACCGTAGATATCTGGACCAGCGCCCCAATCATACAGTAAGTTCGACGCTTTGCCTTCGACACCTGCTTTTAGAACAATTTTCCCATTGCTCAATTTATCGTCGATGATGATTTTTGTTTTAATCCCAAAATCATTCATTTTCTGTACTTCGGGCAAACGGCAAAACACCAACTTTTGATCGTATTCTTCTAATCCGGTTTGGTAAATTCCAACCACCTTGTACTTACGCAAAACAGGTTGGTTTTTGACGTAATACACAGAAATGGTATCGTTCAAGGAATAATTCAGCTGGTCCGCCATGCGTTTAGACAAGACCAATTCTTCCTGTTTCTGTTGAAAGTTCAGCACGCGTCCTGAAACCAAGTGCTGCTTGATGAAGGTCCAATCGTACTCTTCCACCACCCCTTTCATCACCACACCGAGAATATCCTGTCTGTTGATGAGGGAATCTTTTCCGTTCGATAGATGAATGGTGTCCGAAAAACGCGTGGATTGCAACATCGCTGGCTTGAATACAACGGGAGAAATTCCCTTCAATCCGTTTATCCCTGCTAGTTCATTGAGTGCTTTTTGGTCCTTGAAAACAGCATCTCCTTCAAAAATCTGCTTGGTTCCTTTCTTCGAAATGAAAAGTGAAGCATTAAAACCCGTAATTTTGTTGCGCACTTCATGTTGGAAACCTGTAACGATTGCAACTGTTACGACGTTAACAACAATAGCTAGTGCAATACTTAAAATAGATATGCGTACAATCGGTTTAGAAACTTTAATACCTTGTAGCTTATTTTGGATGAGACGACGTGATATGAAAATTTCGAAGGACAAAGTGCTTTTATTTAAGATTCAAAAATACACAAAGCTTCTGTGCTTGAAAACAATTTTCGTGTTTTTACTTTTCAGCTGCGTACAAAATGTGAAAGGAGAACATGCAGCGACCGTTGGAACAGTCGTTATTGACGACACTGTGAAAGTAGCAAGATCTTTGTTTCCGATGGAAAGACAAGAAGTAAAAAAACCCTTACTTGGAATTGATCGCTTGCATTTATTTGTGGATTCCTTGGCTGGAAAGCGCATCGCCGTTGTAGGAAATCAAACATCAGTTGTGCAAGGTGTCCATTTAGTGGATACGCTTTTATCCTTAAAACTCAATGTTGTCAAAGTATTTTCACCGGAGCATGGGTTCAGAGGTGACGTGGACGCAGGAGAAAAAGTACACCATTCCATTGATGAAAAAACCGGAATTCCCTTGGTTTCACTCTACGGGAACAACAAAAAACCAAGTCCACAGCAATTAGAAGATGTCGACATTGTCATTTACGACATTCAAGATGTGGGTGTTCGTTTTTACACCTTCATTTCCACCCTGCATTACGTGATGGAAGCCTGTGCGGAGAGCAACAAGCAAGTAGTGGTGTTGGATCGTCCGAATCCAAATGGACATTACGTCGACGGACCGATTTTAGAGAAGGAATTCAAGTCCTTTGTGGGCATGCATCCTGTTCCGATTGTTTATGGAATGACCATTGGAGAATACGCAATGATGATTAACGGTGAAGGCTGGTTGAACAATGGCATTCGTTGTAATTTGTGGGTGATTCCCTGTAAAAATTACAAACACAAATTAAAGTATACTTTGCCGGTAGCACCTTCTCCGAATTTACGCACCGATGGAGCGATTGCGTTGTATCCCAGTTTGTGTTTGTTCGAGGCAACGACAGTGAGCATTGGACGCGGGACAGACAAACCCTTTGAGTTTTACGGACACCCACGATTCCCGAAAATGGACTTTTCCTTTACACCGGTTCCAACACCTGGCGCAAAGACACCACCTCAAATGAATAAATTGTGTTACGGATACGATTTATCCAGTGGAAGTTCCAAAAGAAGCTACGAGATTAATTTGAATTACTTAATTCAAGCAAGGGATTTATTGGGTGACTCAGCGGTGTTCATCGATCAAAATGGCTTCTTTAATCGTTTGGCTGGAACAGCTACCTTGAAAGAACAATTGTACAAAGGATGGTCCTCGAAAGAAATCAGAGAGACGTGGAAACCAGGACTAGACGCCTTTATGATCACACGCAAGAAGTACTTGTTGTACGAGTAGGATTAGATTTCCAAATTTTTACCACTTTCTTCTACCATCTCCTTCATGGAAACAGCGTAGGCATCCATTTTCGCTTGAACGTCTGAATCAAAAGCTCCGATGATACGTGCCGCTAAAATGCCAGCGTTTTTTGCTCCATTTAATGCAACTGTTGCGACTGGAATGCCATTAGGCATTTGAAGAATGCTTAGGATTGAATCCCAACCGTCAATGGAATTAGACGATTTGATGGGAACACCAATCACAGGTAACGATGTCATGGAAGCAGTCATTCCTGGAAGATGCGCAGCACCTCCTGCTCCAGCAATAATGACTTTGATTCCTCTTCCAGCAGCTTCTTTCGCGTAGGACACCATTTTCTCCGGTGTGCGGTGCGCAGAAACGATTTCTACTTCAGATTGAATGCTAAATTCATCCAAAATGAGTTTTGCTTCCTTCATAATTGGCAAATCTGACTTGCTGCCCATGATGATTCCAACGTGTACCATTATTCAATTGGTTTATTAGGTTCTGTGCTTTTTTCTTCTGCGACGGGAGTCACCTCGGATGCTGTTTGTTCTTCAGGCTCGCTTACTGGAACTTCCTCTGAAGTTGGAAGCGCATCTTGTGCCCTTGCTTTCTCTATCGGTGCTTGTGGCCGTCCGGTGTAATGAACGCTGTTCTCCACATCCGAATACATTTGATCCAAAGGTTGAACCAATTGTTCCTGTGTTTCTTTTAAAAGGGAATCGATATTTAACTCCTCCTTAATGCCAACACCAGACTTCTTAATCTCCTGTTGTAATTCGTTCGAAGCATTGCGGATTTGATACATGGCTTGTCCCATTGTTTTCGCAATGCCCGGAATGCTTTTTGAACCAAAAAACAGCAAAATCACGATTAAAATAACGACGATTTCAGATCCGGCAACATCTCCTAAAAACAATGGCAGCATGTACATAAAGCAAAGGTATAATTATTTTAACAGAACCTAAGACTTCTTAGGCACTGTTTGCATTTTTTCAATCACCGCAGAAAGCATTTTTAAGGGAACAAATGGAACCATTTTTATTAAAACCGCGAATGAAAACTCAGAAATCTGAATCACTTTTCCTTTCATCATTCCATCATAACCCGATTTTGCGGTTTTATAAGCCGACGCTCCTTTGTCGAACATCGTTCCGCCTTCAAGTCCAGCAACGTGCTCAAATTCTGTTTTCACAGGACCCGGACAAAGTGCCGTTACGGTCACCCCGGAATTTCTAAGTTCATGGGAGATTCCTTCTGTAAAGGAAACCACGAATGCTTTTGTTGCAAAGTACGTTGCTTGCAATGGTCCAGGTAGGAATCCAGCTGTACTCGCCGTGTTCAGGATTTTCCCATGTCCACGTTCTTTCATGTCTTGAAGAAACAAGTGTGTTAACTCAACCAATGTCGTAACATTCAATTGAATCATTTCCAAGTCTTTCTCTAAAGGACGATCAACAAATACGCCATGTCCACCGAAGCCTGCATTATTCATCAAGTAGTCCACTTCTAATCCAGAGTGATTCACAAAATCGTATACTTTTTTCGCCGCGTGCACTTGTGTTAAGTCCTGTGTGAAGGTAGAAACCTGCACCTTGTATGTGGACTCCAATTCCGTTTTCAAAGCTTCCAATGCTTCTGTTCGACGAGCAACTAAAATTAAGTTCCCACCTTTCGATGCATGGATTCTCGCTAATTCTTTCCCAATTCCACTTGAAGCGCCTGTTATAAGTGCTGTTTTCATATTATTTTTCTGTTTAAACTATTTATTGATCCGAATAGGTCGTTTTCATTTTCGTAAACGAATAATTCTCATCTTCTTTTTTTCCAATTCGAATGATTTGATCCACCTTCGCAGAATGTATCCATCCTGAATCTTTATCCAGCGATAGATGAATGCTTGCAGAACCAACCAAATTCAACGTTTCCGATTGTTCTTTAGAAATCATTTCGGACTCACCGTCGACTTGTAAATATTCCCCGCTGGACTGTACCAAGTGATAATTCGTTTTCAAGGTAGCTTCAATACTTTTCGAGTAAATCGCTGTTTCGGTTTCCCATGATTCATTGAATTCAACAGCCACTTTGGGATAAATCAAGGTAATGATTTCAAAGTTTCCTTTAAAGGCTTTCTCGCCATAAGCATCGGTTAAATTCGCCTTGATCTGCTCCACTTTTTCCTCTGGAAGATCTAGTCCTTTGATGCCATTAGCCACAAGACGATCGATTCCTTCCACGGAATTAATTTCACCTAAAGAATTCATCGTAATGTAAAAAGGAGTGCGACACATTTGGTAAAAAAAGTTCGACAACAAATCTTTGGAAGGTTTATCCGAGTTGAAGTTCAATGATGTACCATCCGCTTGATCGATGCTTATATTCATATTTCTATACTGCGTCTCGAGGTAGTAAGCATCCTTTTTAACCGACTTTACTTTGTAGGTGATTTTTGCCGTGATGACCATGTTGGTTTTTGTGGTTTTCCCGTTGGACCTTTGATAAATCTCCGATTGTGAATTCAGGACATGTGCATAGGTTTTTCCTTTCTCTAAATGCAATTGAACGGAGGTTTTCTGTGCGAACAAGGTTGGACAGCAAACTACCAGCAAGAGTACTAAAAGGAATTTCATTTGGTCGATTTTGGAGTCAAAAATACGCAATTATCAGCGCAAAAGATCCATTCCTGTGCGAAAGGTTTGTGCGTGCGCTTCAACGATGTCCTTTGTTTGTGGACTGTAACCGCCACCCATTGTGCACACCACCGGAACACCCAATTGACGGATCCGATCAAAAACGAAGCGGTCTCGTTCGCGGCAACCGTTCATAGAAACTGCCAATTTCCCCAGTTTATCCGTTGCTAAAATATCCACTCCACATTGATAAAAGACGAAGTCTGGTTGAAACTTACCCAAGATGTCGTCGAGGTTTCGAGCCAAAAGCGTTAAATATTCTTTGTCTTGAATGCCGTCTTCTAGTTCGACATCCATATCCGATTGTTCTTTTTGCAGTGGGTAATTATTGCGTCCGTGCATGCTGAAGGAAAAAATACGCTCATCGTTGCGCACTAAAGCGGCCGTTCCATTTCCTTGGTGGACATCCAAATCGACAATGAGAATCTTGCCCATTCCATGGTTCTTGAGTAAAAAATGAGCCGCGATGACTTGATCATTCAACAAACAAAATCCTTCTCCTCGATCTGCAAATGCGTGATGCGTTCCACCAGCAATATTGAAGGCGATGTGTGTTGTCAAAGCGATTTCTGCTGCACGAAGCGTTCCTTCCATGATGCATCTTTCTCGATCGACAAGGGCTTTTGAATGGACAAATCCGGATACTCGTTGTTCGCGATCACTCAACTTCAATTCGCTCAGATTGCGCCAATAGTTATCATTATGAACAGACAATAGGTGCTCCTCCGAAAGGAATCCAGGCTCAAAAAAATCCGCTTCATTCGCCGTTCCTTCATAGACTAGTTGCTTGGGCAATAAGTCGTATTTCTCCATGGGAAAACGGTGGTTTTCCGGCAAAGGATGAACATAAATCGGATGAAAAGCAATCATGGATTCGTGATTTTCTCTACGATGCGTGCCACTGCTGGACAAACCGTTGTATTCGTGGCAGTGAGTTCCAGAATTTGAAACATGTTTTTTCGGTCCGTGTGTGGGTATTCGCGACACGCCAGCGGACGATCCTCGTAAATGGAACAAGTATTGTCGTCGTACAGGAAGGAACAAGGAGATTTTTTCAAAACGTAGTCACTTTCTTCGTCCATCTTTAAGTATTGATCGATCAACTGCGCTTCTTTCATGCGTAAACGTTTGGCAATGCGTCGGATATCCGCATCGCGAAAAATGGGACTCGTCGTTTTACAGCAATTCGCACAAGTCAAGCAATCCATCTTTTGGAATTCTTGGGTATGCGCTTGATGAAACTTTTGATCCAATTCTTTGGGCTTGCTTTGTTTCCACTTGCGGAATGTCTTTTTCGTCTGTTCGAGTTGCTGTTTAGCTAACTCTAAGGCATTTTGATCATTTTCCTTCAATTGACTCATCTCTTTTCTCTGTATCTTTGACGCGAATTTACACATTCATGGAAGAATTTGACTTAATAGTGATTGGTGGAGGTCCTGCAGGTTATGCAGCGGCCATGCGCGGAATTGATTTTGGTAAGAACGTTTGCCTCATCGAAAAAGACCGAGTTGGAGGAGCTGGCGTGTACAATGGCGCTTTATCCTCGAAGACTTTGTGGGAACTTGCGAGTCGTGTGGCCGACATCAACGACATGATTGTTTCGAAAGGAAGAACGAAATTCGAATTAACGTGGGACGACGTGCGTAAAAACTTATCAGAAGCCATTTTCGAACGAAAATTCCAATATGCTGCGCACATTAAATTGCTGCAGACGGAAACCATGAAAAAACTGCTTCAGTATGAGCGAGGAAAAGCAAAGTTGTTGTCCAAGCATGAAGTAGAAATTGACCATGAGGGCGAAAAAAAGATCATTCGTGGAGAAAAAATCATTTTAGCCACGGGAAGTCGTCCGAGGTCACTTCCGAACATCGAAGTAGACGAGGAAATCATTTTGACCAGCGACGGCATTGATCACATCACCGATTTCCCGAAAAGCTTAGTGATTGTTGGAGCGGGAGTTATTGGTTGTGAGTACGCGACTATTTTCTCCAATTTCGGAAAAACCAAAGTGTATTTGATCGACCGTCAAGAGCGCATTCTACCCTTCGAAGATGAAGACATTTCCACATTAGTGGCTAATAACATGAAAAAACATGGCGTAACGATTCACTCGAACGCAAAATTAGAACGCTTGGAAAAAATCGATGGCGAAGTCGAATACGAATTGTCCTATCCAGATGGAAGTCATGAGATCATCCGAGTAGAAAAAGCATTGTTATCCGTTGGTAGAATTCCAAATGTCGAAGGACTCGGACTCGAAAACGCAGGCGTTGAAATGTCTCAACGCGGAGTGCACATCGGCGACGATGACACCGTAACGAGTGTTCCAAATATTTATGCCGTCGGAGATGTTTCCGGAAGAATCGCGCTGGTGAATATGGGCGAGATTGAAGCACGACACGCTGTCGAAAAAGCATTTGGAAATATTCCAGAACGCTTGAACTACGACAATGTCTGTACGATCATGTTCCTTTCACCAGAAGTTGCTTCGGTCGGACTGAACGAACAACAATGTGTGGAGCAAAGCATTCCAGTGAAAGTGGTGAAAATCGATTATTCCTTGATCACCAGAGCCATTGCGATGCGCAAAACACAGGGATTCTTCAAAATCATCGTGACAAACGACAAAGACATGCGCATCCTCGGAATGCGTGTTGTGGGAGCACATGCTTCGACAGCGATTCAGGCGGTTGGCTTGTTAATCAAGCTCAACATGTCCATCGAAGTACTTTCCGAATTGATTCACCCGCATCCATCCATCGTTGAAGGAATTCAAGAATGTGTGCGCATGTTGTTGAATCGTTCGATCTTTAAGTCTTCCGTATTCAAGGACAAATTAGCGTGTTATTCGCTTGTTGATGGTGTAAAAACACCACTAGAACGTCTCTGATGTACGGGTTCGCTTTTCCACAATACCGAAAATTAGCAAACGAAAAATCGTTCTACGAGCTTATCGATGATCGTCATTTCACCGAAAAACAACGCATTGGCAAACAAGTGTTTACGATCCATGTAGAAGCGAAGCAATATCCAGAAATTCTTCGTATTCAGGACATGTTGGATTGCGCGGAGGGATTCTTGGTTTCTTCCAAAGACGAGTTTGAGTCCATTGGAACGGAAAACATCCCGCCATATCAAGCATAGTCTTCCTTAAACTTCGTTTGTATTTCATCCCGATTTGTTCCCTAAAATCAGCATTTTTTGCGTAGTTTTGTCCATCAAACAACACGTGAAATAGCATGGAACAAGTAGCTCCCTACATACCAGTTAATAAAATTCGCATCGTAACTGCAGCCTCCTTATTTGATGGACATGACGCTGCCATCAACATCATGCGTCGCATCATCCAAGCAACAGGATGTGAAGTCATTCACCTCGGACACGATCGTTCGGTAGAAGAAGTGGTGGATTGTGCCATTCAAGAGGATGCACAAGCGATTGCGATGACATCTTACCAAGGTGGACACATCGAATACTTCAAATACATGTACGATTTGCTTCAGGAAAAAGGAGCGCCACATGTGAAAATTTTTGGTGGTGGTGGTGGAACCATTCTTCCATCCGAAATCGCAGAATTACAAGGATACGGGATTACCCGCATCTACCATCCTGACGATGGACGTTCCATGGGATTGCAAGGAATGATCAACGATTTGATCGAGAAATGTGATTTTCCCGTGGGAGAACCGAGTTCTTTGCCAAGTACGACGGAAGTACTCACGAAATTGGCAGACAAATTCGTTCCAACGATTGCACGAGTGATTTCGGGAGCAGAAAATTTCCCAACGGAAAACAGTGCCTTATTAAAAGAAATTCATGCCATTTCAGATAAATCAGCGATTCCTGTATTAGGAATTACGGGAACTGGTGGTGCCGGAAAATCATCCCTCGTGGATGAGTTGGTTCGTCGTTTCTTGATTGACTTTACGGACAAACAAATTGCGGTGGTTTCCGTAGATCCATCGAAACGCAAAACGGGCGGAGCCTTGCTAGGTGACCGTATTCGCATGAACTCGATCAAAAGTGAACGCGTGTACATGCGCTCATTGGCAACACGTCAATCCAATTTGGCTTTATCGAAGCACGTTGCTGAAGCCATCAGTATTTTGAAAGCTGCGAACTACGATTTGATCATTTTGGAAACTTCTGGAATTGGTCAATCGGATACAGAAATCTTGGATCACTCTGATGTTTCTTTGTATGTGATGACGCCGGAATACGGTGCTGCGACACAATTAGAAAAAATCGACATGTTGGACTTTGCCGACGTGATTTCCTTGAATAAATTCGACAAACGCGGAGCACTCGATGCACTGCGCGATGTCCGCAAGCAATACCAACGCAACCATAACTTGTGGGATTCCAATGTGGATGACATGCCGGTTTATGGAACGATTGCTTCTCAATTCAATGATCCAGGAATGAATTCCTTGTACAAGGTAATCATGGATAAAATGGTCGAGAAAACAGGCGCTGACCTGCATTCGACTTTCCAGATTACACGAGAGATGTCCGAGAAAATTTACGTGATTCCACCAGAAAGAACACGATATTTGTCCGAGATTTCTGAAAACAACAGAGCCTACGACAAGTGGGTGAATGAGCAAGTAAAAGTTGCGGATAGACTTCAAGGATTACAATCCTCTATCGGGACATTGGAGCAGTCAACGATTGAGGACAAAGACCGATTGATCAAAGGATTGCAAGAGACTTTGGACAAAGAAAAATTAAACTTCGATCCACGTAACTGGGAAATCCTACAAAACTGGGATGCGAAGAAACAATCCTTCAAAAATCCGGAATACCAATTCAAGGTACGCGACAAAGTATTGAGCATTCAAACGCATACAGAATCGTTGTCCCATTCACAAATCCCGAAAGTTGCGGCACCAAGATACAGCAGTTGGGGTGATATTTTACGTTGGGTTCTTCAAGAGAATTTCCCAGGTGAATTCCCTTACACTTCTGGATTGTTCCCATTCAAACGCGAGGGAGAAGATCCAACGCGTATGTTTGCAGGGGAAGGTGGACCAGAGCGCACGAACAAGCGTTTTCACTACGTGAGTTTGGGCATGCCAGCGAAACGACTTTCTACGGCGTTTGACTCCGTGACTTTATATGGAAATGACCCAGCGATTCGTCCCGATATTTATGGGAAAATCGGGAATTCAGGAGTTTCCATTTGCTGTTTGGACGATGCGAAAAAATTATATTCTGGATTTGACTTGAGTCATCCAGCGACGTCTGTTTCCATGACGATTAATGGTCCAGCACCGATGTTGTTGGCCTTTTTCATGAATGCAGCGATCGATCAAAATTGTGAGAAATACATCAAAGCCAACGGACTTGAAGCTGAAGTGGAAGCGAAAATCGCTGCGATTTACCAAGCGAAAGGCGTTGCACGTCCAAGTTACCAAGGTGAGTTACCAGAAGGAAACGATGGACTTGGATTGATGTTACTCGGTGTAACGGGCGATCAAGTACTTCCAGCGGATGTCTATTTGGACATCAAAACGGAAACCTTGAAACAAGTGCGTGGAACCGTTCAAGCAGATATTTTAAAAGAAGATCAAGCACAGAATACCTGCATTTTCTCGACTGAATTCGCGTTGCGTTTGATGGGAGACGTACAACAGTATTTCATCGAAAATGGCGTGCGAAACTTCTACTCGGTGTCCATTTCAGGATACCACATTGCGGAAGCCGGAGCGAATCCAATTACACAATTGGCATTTACCTTGGCGAATGGATTCACGTACGTGGAATACTATTTAAGTCGCGGCATGGACATCAACGACTTCGGTCCGAACTTGTCCTTCTTCTTCTCCAACGGAATTGATCCAGAATATGCAGTGATCGGACGCGTTGCTCGACGTTTGTGGGCGAAAGCTTTAGCGAAGAAATACGGTGCGAATCCACGTGCGCAAATGTTGAAATACCACATTCAAACATCTGGACGCTCGCTACACGCGCAAGAAATTGACTTTAACGACATTCGTACGACGCTTCAAGCATTGTACGCAATATATGACAACTGTAATTCCTTACATACGAATGCGTATGACGAGGCGATCACGACTCCAACAGAGGAATCTGTACGTCGCGCCATGGCGATTCAGTTGATCATCAACCGTGAACTTGGATTAGCGAAAAACGAGAATCCATTACAAGGATCGTTCATCATCGACGAATTAACGGACTTGGTAGAATCGGCAGTATTAACCGAATTCGACCGCATCACCGAGCGTGGTGGCGTTTTAGGTGCGATGGAAACCATGTACCAACGTTCGAAAATCCAAGAAGAATCCTTGTACTACGAAACCTTGAAACACACAGGTGAATTCCCAATTATCGGTGTAAACACCTTCTTAAGTTCAAAAGGATCTCCAACGGTGCTACCGAAGGAAGTAATCCGTGCAACGGAAGAAGAGAAAGAATACCAAATCACGATGTTGCAACACCTGCAAAAAGGAAACGAAACACCTGCCTTGAATGGAATTTCGAAAATACAAGATGCGGCGATCAACAACCGAAACATGTTTGAAGAATTGATGGAAACGTGTAAGTTCGCTTCACTAGGACAAATTACTTCAGCCTTGTTTGAAGTGGGTGGTCAGTATCGTCGAAACATGTAATTCGCTGATGCGCATAGACATTCCACGTTCTTCCACGCCGTTTTTCAACGAGAAACAGCGACTTTTCACCGAAAATCAAGCGGCCTTGTCTGCATGGATTCAACGTCCATTTTCGAAGGAAGCATTCTTGGAACAGTTGACCGAAAAACAACGCGTTTTTGGTGCTTCACAGCGCGATTTGTTGCAAGAAGGACTCGAGGAATTGTATGAAGATGTCCTGCGTACTGAACACGTACAAACGAACATTGAGAAACTAGGACAAGCCAATTGTTTTACGGTGACGACCGGACACCAACTCAGTTTAGCTACTGGACCCCTGTTTTTCCTGTATAAAATTCTTCACGTCATCAAACAATGTGAAGAACTGAAAGCGAGTTATCCGGACTACGAATTCGTTCCTGTTTATTGGATGGCATCCGAAGACCACGATTTCGCCGAAATTCAATCGGTTTCATTGTTTCAGCAGGTCTTGAAATGGGATCGTTCCCAAGGCGGCGCTGTTGGACGCATGAACTTAGACGGACTCGAAGCCGTGATTTCAGAAATTCAAACGAAATTCCAAAATCATCCGGAAAGTGAAATTCATTCCTTGATGGAGGCGATGTCTGGTGAAACGTATGGCAAAGCCTTTTTTCAATTCGTCAATGAACTATTTGGACATTACGGCTTGATTATCATCGATGGTGACTTGCCGCTATGGAAAGAAGCGTTCTCCCCTATTTTCAAACAAGAACTGTTAAGCGGATTTTCAGCGAAAGCGGTTGAACGAACGAATCAATCCTTAAGTCAAGCGGGATTTCCCTTGCAAGTTGAAGCGAAGGACACAAATCTGTTTTATTTGAGTCCCGACAAGCGCGAACGCATTCAACGGACGGAAACAGGATTTCAATTCGGTTCCAAAGAATTAGATACCGAAAGCATGCTGACGGAACTAAAAAACCATCCGGAGTCCTTTTCCCCGAATGTGGTTTTGCGTCCGGTTTACCAAGAATTTCTCTTACCGAACTTATGTTACGTTGGAGGTCCGGGTGAAATCATGTATTGGTTGCAGTTAAAAGAAGTCTTCGAAGAAGCTGAAGTCTTATTCCCCTTGATTCAAGCACGAACAAGCATCCTTCTCTTGGAAGAAAAAAACTGGAACGAATGGCAAGCGATGGGATTCACCACGCAAGATTTATGGCGTAATCCGATGGAATTGAAACAAGAATTTCTCGAACGCGAAGGAAGTCAGGCAATCGATTTCAGTGAACTAGATGAATTGACCTTGAAATTGAGTTCCAAGTGGACGCAATTAACGCACGAAGTAGACTCCAATCAAGTCAGCATGGTAGAAGCTGAACTGACACGTATTTCCAAGCAGTTGTTTCAATTGAAAGACCGATTGGAAAAAATCCGCAAAGGAAAATTCGATAAGCAATTGAAGTTGATCGATGCCATCTCTGCGAAGTGCTTACCAAAAGGAGAACTACAAGAACGTAGTTCAAACCTTTTTTCCTTCTGTGCGGACGGACATGTCTATGCACGCATCGAACAGATCAAAAACGAAATGGATCCATTTTTAAGTGATTTTCAGTTCATTCTGCTTTAACAAAGGAAGAAATTACGACCTTTGTGTCAAATTGACCCCATGAAACAAAATAAGATCCGCGAAGTACTTTCCAAACACCCTGTGATTCCAGTAGTGACTTTTCATGCTGTTGAAGAAGTAGCTCCTAAAATGGACCAATTAATTGCACGTGGGATATTCTGTATCGAAATCACCTTGCGCACACCTGCTGCATTTGAATGCATTGCAGAGGCGAAACGATTGTACGGCGATCGTTGTTCGATTGGCATGGGAACGGTTGTTTCGGTGAGTCAAATTGACAAAGCAGTTGAATTAGGCATCGACTTCATGGTGAGTCCAGGATTGAACGCCACGCTTGCACCAGCATTTGAAGCAAGTGGAATTGCCTTTATTCCCGGAGTCGCAACCCCAAGTGAAATCATTGAAGGATTGCAATTCGGATGGGATACGTTCAAATTTTTTCCAGCAAATTTATTCGGTGGACTCGGCGCCTTAAAAGCATATGGACAAGTGTTTCCAGCAGTGAAGTTTTGTCCAACGGGCGGAATTACCGAAGAAACGCACCCAGACTATTTGGCTTTAGACAACATCATTTCTGTGGGTGGATCTTGGATGTAGTTCTCACCAACTCCAACAACCTATTTCTCTCCAATAATATCACTTCATGATCTTTCTTTTCTCTCTCCTCTTAATCATTGGCGCCGAATGGATTTTCCTTCACGGACTCATGGAACATTCCTTGTATGTCCTAGCTGGATTCCAAGGATTCGTGTTCATCGCGAGTGTTGGATTACTGTTCTTTAACTTTCGTCGTCGCTCTCAAAACGCCGATTACCGCTTGGTGTTTACATATATGGGTTTGTTCATCGCCACTGGAATTCCAGCGCTTGTTTATTTGCTACCTGGACTTTCCTATTTACTTCTTGGACTCCCCTATTTGCAATACATCGGATGGATTTTCTCCGTGGGAATCTTTCTCGGAATACTTTACGGCATACAATTCGGCCGATGGAATTGGAAAGTTCACCATGTGACGATTTCCTATCCAAATTTACCGCAAGCATTTGACGGACTTCGCTTTGTGCAAATCAGTGATGTCCACGTGGGTAGTTTCTTACACCGTTACCAAAAAGTTCAAAAGGCAATCGATTTGATTAACGCGCAAGATGCGGATTACGTGTTTTTCACGGGGGATTTAGTCAATAACAAAGCCGATGAAATGCATGGATGGGAATCCCTTTTCTCCTCCATCCAAGCGAAAAAAGGAAAATTCAGCATCCTCGGGAACCACGATTATGGCGATTATGTGCAGTGGAATGAACAAGACGAAAAACAGGCGAATTTAACCAAGCTCATTCGCATTCATCAATCCATTGGATTTCAACCTTTACTGAACGACGCCGTTGAATTAGGCGATGGCTGTTGGCTGTTGGGCGTCGAAAACTGGGGAAAAGCTCCTTTTCGTCAAAGCGGAAAATTAACGGAAACCCTTTCCAAAGTTCCGGCGGATGCTTTCAAAATTTTATTGTCCCACGATCCAAGTCATTTCGATGCGCAGGTCTTGGACACAGACATCGATTTAACGCTTTCTGGACACACGCACGGCATGCAGTTTGGGATTGAACGCTTCGGGATTAAATTCAGTCCCGTTTCCTTCAAGTACCGCAAATGGGCCGGATTGTACCAAGTTGACAAGCAATATTTGTATGTCAACCGTGGATTTGGCTTCCTCGGCTTTCCAGGTCGCGTTGGAATTTATCCTGAAATCACCCATTTTACCTTGCGCAAAGCCGATTAAAAGTCCATTTGCTTCGCAGGAAGAATATTCCTACATTTAACTAAAATTATTCGATATGACACCGATTTACATTATCCTTGGTTTAGCCCTTGCCTTTGTCTTCAGTTCACTCCTTACCGTGACACAAGGAACGATTGCCGTGATTACCTTATTTGGAAAATACCAGCGCATTTTGACGCCCGGATTACGCATGAAGATTCCCTTTTTGGAGCAAGTGTACCGACGTATTTCCATTCAGAATCAGAGTATTGAAATGGAATTCCAAGCGGTAACCATTGACCAAGCGAACGTGTATTTCAAAAGCATGTTGTTGTACAGTGTGATGGATGCCGAAGAAGAAACGATTAAAAAAGTTGCGTTTAAGTTCATCAGTAACAAAGACTTAATGCAGGCTTTGATTCGCACCATCGAAGGATCCATTCGTGCGTATGTAGCGAGTCAGAAACAATCTGAAATCCTTGGTTTGCGCCACGAATTGGTCGAAAGTGTGAAGAATCAAATCGACCACACCCTGGAAACGTGGGGTTACCACTTATTGGACTTACAAATCAACGATATTACCTTCGACCAAGCAATCATCGAGAGCATGAGCAAAGTCGTGGCATCGAATAACTTAAAGGCAGCTGCAGAAAACGAAGGACAAGCCTTATTGATCACCAAAACCAAAGCAGCGGAAGCCGAAGGAAATGCGATTAAAATTGCGGCCTTAGCAGAGAAAGAAGCAGCGATGTTGCGTGGACAAGGAGTGGCATTGTTCCGTCAAGAGGTGGCAAAAGGGATGAGTGAAGCAGCAGAAGAAATGAAGCAAGCGAATTTGGACACGAACGTGATTCTTTTCTCCATGTGGACCGAAGCCATCAAGAATTTCGCGGAATACGGAAAAGGAAACACCATCTTCTTGGACGGCAGTGCAGAAGGCATGCAAAAAACCATGAAACAAATCCAGGCGATGTTATCGTCAGACCAAAATCAAAAATAGATTCGTTTATTTCCTTTGTCAAAAGGAAGAAATTACTATTTTTGCCAACCGTTACAGTTAAGATTGTAACTCGGTCCTATAGCTTCCCGTAACGACGGGACAAGCAACTTCGCTATAGGACAACTAAGATGTTTAACCGTTACTTCAATGTAACTCGGTCCTATAGCTTCCCGTAACGACGGGACAAGCAACTTCGCTATAGGACAACTAAGATTTTTAATCGTTACTTCAATGTAACCCGGTCCTATAGCTTCCCGTAACGACGGGACAAGCAACTTCGCTATAGGACAACTAAGATTTTTAATCGTTACTTCAATGTAACCCGGTCCTATAGCTCAGTTGGTTAGAGCAACAGACTCATAATCTGTGGGTCCACAGTTCGAGCCTGTGTGGGACCACCCTTTAAAGCCTCTTTAATGAGGCTTTTTTTTTATCACATACTGTTATCAGAATTTATCTACTATAATTGAACTAAATCTCAGACAATTATTCACTATATTTGATTCGAAATGATTGAAGAACTGTCAAATAAAATCGAAGCAATTGCAACCCTTTGTGAAACACATCAGGTGAAAACGATTGCTGTTTTTGGATCTGCGGCCCGAAATACCATGACACCTGAAAGTGACATCGATTTTCTTGTCCAATTCTCTGATGATATTGACGTACTCGACTTTGCCGATAACTATTTTTCTTTGCTTGCATCATTAGAATCTTTAACAGGCAAAGCCATTGATTTAGTTTCGGTTAATTCATTGAAGAATCCTGTTTTAAAAGAAGAAATCGAAAAATCAAAAATTGAGCTTTATGCAGCATAAAGTTCTCAAATACATCCTTGATATTGAAAGTATTATTATCGAGATCGAATCGATAAAGAGAAGACTCAATAATGACTTCAATCTTTTCTCTAAGGATATTATTATGCAAAGAGCAGTCGAAAGAGATCTTGAAATCATCGGGGAGGCCGTGCGAAAAATCAGTGAACTTCAACCAGACATTATTATCTCTTCATCCAAGAAAATTATTGGCTTACGAAACATCATTTCTCATGCCTATGATTCTATTGAACCTGCTTTAATTTGGGGAATTATTCAGAAAGACATTCCCATTTTGAGCGTAGAAATCCAAGATCTAAAAAACACTTGAGTTAATTATTATTTTCGTCAAAAATATTAGCCAAATCCTTCTTAAGTAGGTTCGATATTTCAGACCTTTCGCCCACCCAAGCAGGGATTTCGTTCAAAAAAGCGGAATCCCCTTTTTTATGAACTCAAAAAATATTTCAAGCTCATCTTTTGGTTCATTCCAGCTCATTTCTAAACCTTTCTGAGCTTAAAATAGCGTTGTTTTAAGCCAGAAACGAATTTTTCACCCTTACTCTATTACAAAATTTCGAATATTATACTCTTGTTTTATTACAAAAAATTTACTTTTTTAAGGCTATACCCTTATATTTTATTTTTTATTTCAGGTTATAGCCTTATATTTGTGTCATATTTTCAGGTTATAGCCTTATGAAAAACACTAAGCAACAATTGCTCATACAGCAAACTGATAAGAAATTAGCGGTGTTTAAACCGTTAACGTCCAATGTTATCCCTGCAAAAGGATGGATAAACACCGTTCGAACCTCGTTGAAAATGTCTTTTCGGCAATTAGGAAATCGTTTAAAAATTTCTGCTCAAAGCGCTAAAGAAATAGAAGATCGCGAAGCAAATGGTACAATTACCATAAATGCTTTAAAAGATGCAGCAAATGCACTGGACTTGAAATTGGTATATGGCTTTGTTGCTAAAAGTGGCAGCTTGGAACAAATGATTGATGATCGCGCGAAAGAAATAGCAACTGAAATTGTCATGAGGACCAATACCACGATGACCCTAGAAAATCAACAAAATTCAAAAGAGCGGATTGAACAAGCAATTGCGCAGAAAACATCGGAAATTAAATTTGACATGCCAAAATATTTATGGGATTAGAAATCAATTATCTTGACGGTCAGACACCACTAAGCGAAGAAGAATTGGACGGATTAAAGATTCTATCAATTTCTACCCGCGAAGAGCTTGACGAGTTTGAGCAATTTAACATCGAAAAGGCCATTCAATGGACATTTGGTAAAAAAATCCAACCCAAAGATTTGCTTTCTGAGAAGTTCATCAAAGATTTACATAAAAGAATGTACGGTGAGGTTTGGAAGTGGGCCGGTTCTTTCAGAACATCCGAAAAGAATTTAGGGATTAAAAGTTACCTGATTCCAGTTCAGCTCAAACAATTATTAGATGATGCAATGTATTGGTATGAAAACCAGATCTATTCGCCAGACGAAGTTGCGGTCAGATTCAAGCATCAACTCGTGAGTATTCATTGCTTTGCCAATGGCAACGGTAGGCACTCTCGCTTAATGGCAGATTTGATTATGGAAAAACTTTACAAGGAACCTTTCCTCCCATGGGGTGGTTCGAGTTTAGTGAAATCAAACGAAAAAAGAAAAGAATACATCAATGCCATTAAAATAGCTGATCGTCAAGACTTAAGCCAACTCATTATGTTTGCAAAATCCTAAATGACAACATCTGACAATCATCTTTTTATCATGTAAAATAATCAAACATATTTATACCTGATGACGTTCTCATGTATAAATAATTCACTTTTCTAATTCCATCACGACCCTCTCCATATCCTCCCTCAACACCTTCGATATTTCAGACCTTTCGCCCATAAAAACAAAGCGGAGAGCGAGAGCGGAGAGCGCACTAGGCACTGAGCACTAGACACTGAGTACTAGGCACTGAGCACTGTTCACTGTTCACTGAGCACTAATCCCAAAAATAACAAATCATTCTCACACAAAAAACCCCAGACACACGTGTGTTCCGGGGTTTTAACTTTTAAAAGCTTTGTATTACTTCACTACTTTCACAATCTCCACGCCATTTACGGTGTGAAGTTCAAGAAAATAAATGCCACTCGCTAAAGACGCCGTTTCAAGTTGAACTTCTAAGACAGCTGGATTCATTTGTTGGTGAATTTTCCCTTGGGCATCGCGCAAGATCAATGTTTGAATCGAGCTACTCGCCACGATGTTTAGTTGCTGATCAAAAGGATTCGGTGTCACTTTCAATTTGAACTTGTTGACATTATTCAAACCAGCTGAACCACCGTTCGGATTCAATCGCTCCGGTTCTGCTTGATAACAATCTGAAGGATGGCGCAGCAAGTCAAAATATAAAGCATTACTTGCAGCACCTTGTGGCGTTATTAATTGCTCAAATACGACTAAACCAGTTGTTACCGAAATACCCGCAACCGCATAGCCGCCTTGCGGTAAGAGTGCCGAAAAGTAATAAACACCATTGATCGGATCTACAGTAGAACTGCCATTGATGGTGTATGAATTATAAGGCAAAGACTGCTGAGAAACGCGTGTTGCCACGCCTGTTTGCGGATTGATTTTTCCTAAATAACACACATTTGGAATAGTGGTAGTGGTACGAATAATGCCGTAAATTGTTGTATCAGCACAATTGTAGGTGTAGTTGTCAAAGTACAAGCCTCCTTCGGGAAAAGTGATGGTTTGATTCGAATAAACTTGGCCATTGTACATATCTAGGCCGATAATTTTGCCTTGGTTGGAATAGTAATAAACCATCTCATGCGGATTAATAGCACAACCTTGCACCGCATACATTTGGCCTACCGATTGTGGAGAAATTTGAGTAATGACACCTGTATTCGGATCAATAGTAGCCAAATACAACTCACCATTAGCCTGCCCAATACCTGTAGAAGTAGAGCGACGTGCCAAACCGTAAATAGTGGAGTCACTGGTATTGAAGCGGTAATTATCAAAATAACTCGGCGCAATTGGGTTGGTCATGGCATTTTGGGCAGAAGGCAAACCATCTAGCATATTGACCGACACAAAATCGGTTTGCGTCTGAAAAAAGTAAGTCTGGGTAACTGGATCAAGCGCCGCACCCGTTGCACTTATAATGGATGCCAAGCTATTGGGGCTCACCGGCGTAAGCACCCCACTACCCAAATCTAGTTTACCCAAACGAATGGTTCCGGCAGCCGTGTTGGTACCGACACCCGGCGTACGCATGACACCATATAAATTGTTGTTGTTTTGTGCCAATGCTGTGAACTGCATAGCGCTCAACAGTAGCAATAAAAGCGTTTTAAAAGATTTCATCTCCTTGTAGTTTAGGGGTTTAACTTATTCAAACAACAAAATTAAGTTATTGTTTAGAGAGAACGATTAAAAGTTATGTTTTTCAAACAATTCTAGAACATGTTCTATTTTTTAGAGCGAGTCCGCCGCGGCGGAGAGAGCGTAGAGCGCACTAGTCACTGTTCACTAGTCACTAGGCACTAGTCCCTGTTCACTAGTCACTGATCCCCAATAACTCAATCGTTCTGTCGAACAAATTCCCGGAAATTCTCTTTGTCAATGACGTGTCCAATCGCGTTGTAATCTCTCAAGAAGACCGCAGGAATTTTCGCTTTTCCTTTGCTTTGCCATTTAAATTCATACGCGGTAATTTGTCCGTTGGAATCTTCCACGTAATCTATTTCTTGTTTTTGAACTGTACGCCAGAAATAATTCGTCGAATATAGTTGATTATACTCCTGACGTTTGATTCGTTCAGAAATTAAAAAATTTTCCCATAAAGCCCCTTTGTCCGTGCGCAAATCTAATGGATTCAGGTTATTGATGATCATATTCCGAATGCCATTATCGTAAAAATAAATCTTCCGGTTATTTTTAATTTCATTCCGCTGATTGCGACTAAAACTGTTTAAGCGAAAGACGATGAACGATTTCTCTAAAAGATCAATGTACTTGGACACCGTAACTTTGTCAATTTGCAGCAAATTGGACAATTCGTTATACGATACTTCATTTCCTATTTGCAATGCTAGAGCCTTTAGAAGTTTGTCTAACAATTCTGGTTTTTTAATCCCTGTTAAGGAAAGAACATCTTTGTATAAATAGCTCGAGGTTAATTGCTTTAACACATCCCGTGCTTCGGATCGATGATTCAAAATATCGGGATACATTCCATAAATCAACCGTTCCTCTAATTGTGCACTCGCCTCAACAAATCCAACATGATTTTCAAATTCTTCCCAACTTATCGGAAATAACTGGTATTCATATTTTCTACCAGTTAATGGCTCTTGTGTGGAATGACTTATTTCCAAAGAAGAAGATCCACTTAAGATTAACTGTACTTCTTTAAATTGATCCGTAATCATCTTCGCAATAAGTCCAATTTCCTTAATCCGCTGAGATTCATCTATAAAAACAATGTGATGCTTTCCAATGATGGAACGCAATTTTGAAACTCCAGCATTCTCTAATAAATCTCTATCCACTGGATCATCTCCGTTCAAAAAAAGAAACTCCTTTCCGTTCAAACATGCATGAATCAAAGTGGTTTTACCCACTTGACGAGGACCCAATAATACAATTGCTTTCCCCTTGAAAAACTTTGTATTTAGTGTGTTAAATAAATCTCTTTCAATCATAATCACCAAATATAGTATTTTTTTAGTGATTTAAATCACCAATTATGCTATTTTTTCAGTGAATAGGAAGAGAGAGCGGGAAACAGAGCGAGAAGCAGAGCGCACTGTTTCTGTTTCTCGTTCTCGCTCTCTTTCTCGCTCTGTTTTGGGGCCCTCTCAACGTTTCACAGTCACTCGACTAACTGTGCCCCAAAACTACTCATCACCCTACTCCTATTCACCTCCGGATCGTACTTCAAACTGTATAAATCTTTGCCCTCCGTGTATTCGAAATGATGCGTCAAGGTATTCGTGCAGTATAGGAAATAAAGATCGTAACCTTCGCGGGCGCGCTTGGCGTGAACGACATACATGAAGCGATCGTCGGATGGATTCACGAAATACGCGGCGAAATACAGGTTTTTTCCTTTGTTGAAGACCAAGTTCTCCGTTGGAAAACGGTTGGCTTTGATGACGGACAATACCGTTTTTCGGACCTCCGCTTCTTTGTCCAGGTGGATGAAGTAATTTCCCGCTCCGACCTGAATGAAGTCATCTTCCATGTATTGGAATTGATACTGGGCAAATACCGGACTTCCTACGATCCATAGGATTCCGACCAACAATAGTTGCGTTTTCATATGCGTTGATTTTTAGAGATTGATGACTAGTTCTTTTTTCCATTCGGTGATACGTCCAAGATGCTCGGATCGAAGATCACGGAGATTCGACCCTCGGACTCGCTGACATCGTAGAAATACCGATAGCGATTTTCCATATAGTAACAGAAGATGTGGTATCCGGATACGCCGTTCTTGTTTCCTCGGATGCAATGCACGACATACACATATTCGCTGTTCTGCGCATCCTCCACCGCGAGGTTCAAAAGTAAATTGGCGCCTTTGTGAAAATCGATGGATCCCTTCATGTCATTGTCGTTCAAGGTTTCTGCAATCAGACGCCTGGCATCCACCTCCCTCTGGGTGAAGAGGTAAAAATTGCCGATTCCGAATTCTTCGAAGCGCTGCATGGTGCTCCATTGTGCCTGGACAACATTCGTCAGGACCAAGCAAATCACAAGTAATTTTTTCATGACCGTTTGTTTTAGTGAGTAAATAAAGGGAAGCTTCTTTTGGATAATGTCGTAGCGCGAAATTGGTTACATGACCGGCTAAAAAAATAATATTACCCTTATTATGTTACATTTTCAGGTTGTTTTACCCTTGTTTTGTTACAAATATATTGTTTTTTTACCCTTGTTTTGTTACATAATTAGATTATTTTACCCTTTTTTTGTTACAAATAATTTGTTTTTTTACCCTTGTTTTGTTACATTTGACATTCAAATGAATGAACAATGGAAATAGAAAGGCACGTTTTAAAGGAACTATTGAACTGGAAAACCACATCCGGTAGGAAGCCATTGATTTTAAGAGGAGCAAGACAGGTTGGAAAAACGACGCTTATTCATCAATTTGCAAAAAGCTACAAAAATAAGATCCTACTGAACTTAGAAATGACCGAGGACAGAAGGGTTTTTACAGATTTCGACCATGTAAAGAACGTCGTTGAATCATTATTTATCTCACATAACATTCCAACATCCGAAAAACGAGATACACTTATTTTTATAGATGAAATTCAAGAATCCACAGAGGCGATATCCATGTTGCGTTATTTCTATGAGAAAGAACCGGACATTCATGTTGTTGCTGCCGGATCACTGCTCGAACACACCATGCGAAAAGTGAATAGCTTTCCAGTGGGAAGGGTAAATATGTTGTATCTATTTCCAATCAATTTTCCTGAATTCCTTGGAGCGAATAAAAAAACGGCTGCTTTGGATCAATTCAATACCATTCCCATCAATGAAGTTGCCCATCAAACGTTAGTAGATTTATTTAATCGCTATGCCATTATCGGCGGCATGCCTGAAGTTGTAAAGAACTATGTGAAAACACAGAACATCGCCGATTTGACGTCCTTTTACGAAAGCATTTGGGAATCGTACAAGGAGGATGTTGTCAAATATGCAACGAATAATTCAGAAGCTCGCATCATCAGACACATCATGTCTACTGCCCATCTGGGTTTGGATGCACGCATTAAATTTCAAAATTTCGGAAATTCGAATTACCGCTCAAGAGAGGTTGGTGAAGCATTTCGAAACCTTGATGACGCCAAAGTAATCCAACTCATTTACCCAACAACCGACACAGCCCCTCCTATTCTACCCGATCTTAAAAAAGCTCCAAGACTTCAATTTCTTGACACTGGACTATTGAATTATGAATTAAACATTCAAGCTGAAATGCTTGCCATGGAAGATTTAAACAATGCATACAAAGGAGCAATCATTCCCCATTTAGTAGCGCAGGAACTTATGTCCATCAATACCTTAAAATCAGTAAAACCGATATTTTGGGTGCGCGAAAAAACCCAATCTTCAGCTGAAGTAGACCTGGTTGTTCAATTCAACAAAATGGTTATTCCCATTGAGATAAAATCAGGCAAAGAAGGTAAACTGAAATCGCTGCATCAATTTTTAGAAACGGCTCCACATCCCTATGCAGTTCGAATGTACGCGGGTAAGTTTAGCATCGAAGAACACACAACAAAAAGTGGTAAAAAGTATTTCTTAATGAATCTGCCGTATTACCTATCCACCAAACTCACTGAATATTTAAGCTATTTCGTTTCCAAATACAATTGAACTATTCATTAATCGTTAGCTCCACTAAACGGATGTGTTTTTCGCTTCCCGTCAGCTGAAGTACCTGAGACCCCCAACGTGCAATGGTATCGGACCTTCCTTCTTGGATTTGGTACGAACGTCCACCATCGTTGGGTAAGGATCCTTCGGGAAACAATGCCCACCATTCCTTCGAACGGTATTCCGCGCAGTAGAACAGCAACATGGGAGAGCCGAACAACGCTTTGCGGGAAATCCACCCATGCAGGACCTTGTCCCGCCACTTCAAGTGGAAATGCTTACAGAAGTCTGCTTCGGTTTTCCAGCTGATGAAACTTTCTTCGGAACCATTCCGCAAATCGAATGCTTCATCCGGCGTGTCCGTGAATAATTCGATTAAGCGATCGGTGTCGGTAAGGCTTAGGAATTGGAGGACGATGGGATGTGAATTCTTTTTTAAAAGCATGGAATTAAAATAAGTAGACTTCAATTTAAATGGGCAGAAAGGTAATTCGTTACAAAAGTTTTCTACGTCTTATTTAGTTGGAATAGAGAATTGTATTAAGTATTAAAATGAACATTAAATCTTTTTTCGCACCTTTATTCTTTCAAAGAATATGAGCGACATAAATACCTTAATGCAAGCCTTGGTTAAATTTCGAGACGAACGCGATTGGAAACAATTTCACGACACTAAAAACCTCGCCATTGCTTTATCCATCGAAGTAGCAGAATTAAATGAATTGTTCTTATGGAAAGATGCCAAAGAAACCGAACAAGTGGATATTCAGCGCATCAAAGAAGAACTAGCGGATGTATTTGCGTATGCCCTTTTGCTCGCCGAGAAACATCAATTAAATGTGAGCGAAATTGTATTGGATAAAATTCAACGTAATGCTGAAAAATATCCAGTGGAAAAATCCAAAGGAAACGCTCAGAAGTATACGGAATTATGATTGTTTATCAAGAGAACAAGGACACCTTCATGTCGCAAGTACGTGAAAGCAAAATAGAATACATCATTCATGATAATTTCATTAAAAACCTTGGACGCGACACTTCCAAAAGTGAGGTGAATTCTTGGAAAAACTCGATGATGTACATGCGAAATGTATTGGATGACGCCGCGATTCCAGGTGACGCCAAAATCAGTATCGAATGTCAAGTTCCGAACACCAGTAAACGCATCGATTTTATTATTACCGGACAAACGGAGGACAGACGTGATTGCGCAGTCATTATTGAACTGAAACAATGGGAAACAGCACTTTCTACTGACCTTGACGGTGTCGTCAAAACATATGTTGGTGGTGCGGTGCGCGATGTGAGTCATCCCAGTTATCAAGCGTGGAGTTACGCCGCTTTGCTGGAAGGATTCAATTCGGCTGTTGAAGATGAAAATATTGAATTGCAAGCTTGTGCATTTTTACACAACTGCGAGGACCCAAGTTCGATGACGGGAAGCTTTTATCAAAATTACCTAGACAAAGCACCATTGTTCGCGAAAAACGATGTCTTAAAACTTTCCGATTTCATCAAACTACACGTAAAATTTGGAGACTATCGAAATGTCATGTATCAAATTGAACATGGTAAAATTCGACCATCAAAAGGAATTGCGGATGCGATTGCTAAAATGATTGAAGGGAATGAGGAATTTGTCATGATTGATGACCAGAAAGTTGTTTTCGAACGCATTTCACAGGTTATTCAATCTGCAAGTCCGAGTTCAAAACATGTGGTTATCGTAGAAGGTGGACCAGGAACAGGAAAATCTGTTGTCGCCATACAATTGACCGCAAATTTAACAAGTCAACAAAAATTAGTTCAATACGTCAGTAAGAACAGTGCTCCCCGAGATGTTTATGCGAGTAAATTAACGGGAATTCGGACAAAATCGTGGGTCAACAACTTATTTAAAGGTTCCGGATCCTACATTCAAGCTGAAAAGAATCAATTTGATGCTCTCATTGTCGATGAAGCACACCGACTGAATGAAAAAAGTGGTATGTTTTCCAATCTTGGTCAAAATCAAGTCATGGAAATCATCGAGGCAGCAAGATGTTCCGTGTTCTTTATCGATGAAGATCAACGTGTCACTATGAAAGACATCGGCACCAAAGCCGAAATCGAAAAGTGGGCAAACTATGCAGGTGCCACTGTTCACAAGCTCCAACTTTCGAGTCAGTTTCGATGTAACGGAAGTGACGGTTACATGGCATACTTGGACCAATTACTCGGCATCCGTGAAACCGCAAACACAGATTTCAAAGACCTTGGATACGAATTTCATGTTTGTGCAAGTCCAAATGAACTTCACGAGAAAATACTATTTCACAACAAGGAACGAAACCGTGCACGCATGGTGGCTGGCTATTGTTGGCCATGGAACTCCAAGAAAGATCCGAAGGCAATGGATATCGTTATTCCAGAACATAACTTTGCAAAGCAATGGAATTTAACTCAGGACGGAATGCTCTGGATTGTCAGTCCAGCATCTGTTGATCAAATTGGTTGCATACACACCTGTCAAGGACTAGAAGTTGATTACATCGGCGTTTTCATGGGGCCAGATTTGGTCATTCGAAATGGAACTTGGGTTTGTCAACCTGAAAAACGAGCTTCCAGTGACAAAAGCATCCATGGAATTAAATCACTTCTAAAAGTGAATCCGAAAAAAGGAAAAGAAATGGCAGATGCCATCATCAAAAACACCTACCGAACACTCATGACACGCGGAATGAAAGGTTGTTTCCTTTGGAGCAGCGATGAGGAAACACAGGATTGGTTGAGAGGGAACACAACTAGAACAAATTAGATTTTAAGCTTATATCTCGACATGGAAGAAGAAACGTTACAAAAATACCTTCATCAAATTCAAAGATTAAAGAGATCTGCTTCGTCAGGGCATCAACTATCTTGAGGATTTTGTTTGTTCTACCATATTTTTCATTAAAAAACCGTGGACGGGAACGTGGAGGCAGTTGAATTTTTTTTCGATTTAGATGATTTCGGACCGCAAATTTTGGGGTCTATTTTAAGGTCATTTTTACGTTTCATTTTCCCAGCTAAACACCATTTAATTTAACGTTCTCACCTACTCTTGGTCATCATCCTTTAAATTCCAACTATAATTTTCGCTTTCGATTATATTATGTCGCAAATATCTCCTATTTTTGCGACATATTTATATCAATATCATGATTCAAAGCATTGATGACAAAGCAATTATAAAAATAAAAAAAGCGAAGGGGGGCTCGCTATTTTTTATTGATGATTTCCTTTCTTTAGGAAGTGCGAAAGCGGTTTCCAAGGCATTGGAACGCTTAGTAGCACGAAAAGAAATCGACCGAGTTGCAAGAGGTATCTATTCTCGATTGGCAAAAGATCGGATTTTAGGACCACTAAAACCAAGCGCAGAGCAAATCGCAGAGGCTATTCGAAGAAGAGAGAAATCACGGATTATTCCCACAGGAAGCTTAGCATTAAATGCATTAGGCTTGTCAACGCAGATTCCTATGAACGTCGTTTATTACACCGATGGATCTGCTCGGAAAATTGATTTAGGAAGCCGAACGATTGTTTTCAAAAAGACTAGCGCAAAAAATCTTGCTACGATTGGAAAGATAAGCACATTAGTCATTCAAGCACTCAAAGAAATTGGTAAAGACAATGTCACCGAAAGAGAAATAACGATAATTTTAGATCACTTAAAAAAAGAGGAACCGCTTAGATTGATAAACGACATTAAACTCGCTCCAGAGTGGATTCGAATTATCATGAGAAGAGCGCTATAACAATAAGAAACGATGAATTGGTTAAATACCCCTGAAACAACAAGACGCAATACATTCATTCAACTTTCCATTGAAACTAAAATGTCTGCCTTCGCCATTGAAAAAGATTGGTGGGTCACGCGCACGTTGGATATTATTTTCCAGATGGATATTGCCAAACATTTGGTATTTAAAGGCGGGACATCTCTCAGTAAATCGTGGCACTTAATAGATAGATTCTCGGAGGATATCGACCTTGCAATAGACATGGAATTTTTCATGAGTCCAAAAGATCAATGGACAAAGAAGGAACGCACCCTATTGAGGAAAAAAGCTGGAGAATATTCCACGCAAATTTTCTTCACTGAATTACAAGAAGCATTCGAAGCAAAGAAATTTGAAGGTCTCGAATTTAAAATCATCGAAACAACTGAAAGTGATCGTGATCCAAGAATTTTAGAAATCTACTACCCAAACCTCATTATTCCTGAGGGTAACTATATGAAGCCTTGTATTCAAATAGAGGTGAGCTGTCGATCTCTTCGTGAACCGTATTCGTTAAAAACGATAAAATCCATTGTTGATGAACATTATCAGCACATGGACTTTGCGGAAAGTGGATTTGACGTACCAACAGTAAATCCCGAACGAACACTTTTGGAAAAACTCTTTCTTTTACACGAGGAATTCCACCGGCCTTCGGAAAAAATGAGATTAGATAGGCTGAGTAGGCACTTGTACGATGTATATCAGCTCACGAAAGCCGGCATTAGTCATTTAGCGATTACGAACAAAGAACTGTATCAAACAATTGTCGCACATCGTTATTTGTTTACCAAAATTGGTGGTGTTGATTACAACGCACACAACCCTAAAACACTTGATCCCATTCCTCCAAAAAACATCATTGCTGCGTGGAAAAAAGACTACGAAAGAATGACTACAGAAATGATTTATCAGAAAAATCCTCCTTCGTTTGAGGAACTCATAGCCAATCTTGAAGACCTAAAAATCCAGTTAAACAATTTACCGTGGGATTTTGATTTGACGTTTTAGCATGTGTACCTATGCATTTCATTTTTGTCACAAAATTTGAAGATTTTTGTGGCATAACTAAGTTGTAAAAGTAAGGTTTCCGTTAAGTTGAGATATGATTAAGGTTGACGTATTCACTCTTTTAATGCTTAATCGAACATCAACGAATAGAACAGTTTCTATTTATGTTAGAACTTATTCTAGAAATGAAAAGGCCAGATTTTAGACGCAGTAAAGAAAAATCAAACATTTGGGTATGAATACTATTTTTCTCTAGTGCAAATACTCATTATAAACTGTTTTCAATCTAATACATTTGCGAAAATTTTAAATTTATCGCAATGGAAATTGACAAAACATCACATCAGCAAAACCAGTATCCCTCTCGGTCTGCACTTGAGAAAATGACCAATAATGAGTTGTTTGAAGTGGCAAACCAACATGCAAGTTTCAGGGAAGTAATGGTAAAATTCATTTCAAGACTGAATGTAAAACCCAAACCAGTGGTAGTTATTTATGATGAGGAAGGTAATTATGATATCAGAAAAATTGGATTGCCAGAAAGGCTTAAAAATGTCTTGCTTCAAAATGATTTCGAATATTTGAGTGACTTCAAACATGTTCGTTCAGAAGATCTTTTTAAAATGAAAAATTTTGGCGAGAAGAGTTATGAGGAACTATTACATGTATTAGATGCTTATAGTTTTCAATTAGCAGATTAAAAGGATTTTTATACTTTAGTGATTCGAATCTGTTGAACCGAAATCTTACAAGTAATGAAAGAATACTTCCATCAAGAATCCGATTATATTGATAAAGCAAACTATCAAGCGTTCAATGAAATGATGGTCAATTATGACTTTATGCCTGAGGACATACAAGACGAAAAAGAATTTAATTTCGTGTTGAATTACCTACTCGGACTAAGTTTAAGAGCACCTAACTTCATTCTTCTGTATGAGTATACACTGGGCATGTTAAACCGCTTGAAATCAACAGAGGAAATTGATAAACTCAAAAACAACCTTGAACAAAGAAAAATTGAGGCTTGCGAATACGTTGCGCATCAAGATGATATCTTCAACAAAACCGTCGTTTGGGGCTTTCACGAAAATCGTCCATTAATCAGAGGACTCATGCGGAAGGCTGATAAATTATGGGAATTAGGACAACTCAAGGAAGCGAACGAATTGTTCTGCAACATTTACAAAACCAACAAAAATGATAACGTCGGCGCACGATACTCCATGAAAGCCACCGCGGAGGGTATCTCGTTCGCTGAATTTGAAAAGCGGTTTACCTACCACGATGAACACGGTTCTTATTACAAAACAGATGAAATTATCAGTTGGTTTGAAAAGAAATAAGTGGTTAAATTATCATGAAACTTCAACTAGTGAAAAGTTCACATTTGTTAGACGATGTTCACTTGTAACATTTCCCCGCGTACATGCAATAGGTCATCTTGTAATGAACTTAAGGGAAGTCCATTCAGTGAGATGGCGCTTAACGTGGTCTCATTTTTACAGTTATTTCGATCCAATTTGAATTCCAGTTTATCCATTCGAAAGGCATCATCTTCGAAAGCGAATTTCGATACCATTCCTTTGTAGCGAATAATGAACCGCAGTTGTTTTGGTTCTTTAAAACAAACGACATCATCGCTCACCTCGTATCTGTAGAACAAGGAACTCGGGGAACAAATTTCCTTTGCTGAAATCAACTCGACCATTCGCCCTTTTTTTCGCAACTCCATGCGAGCGTTTGCATCCATGACCAATCGAATGGGCGTTATTGGTTTTGCAAAGTCCGTCCAGTTTTGATAACCTAACTTTTCAACGATTTCCAAGTTGAAAATCACTTCTTCCCAGGTTAAATCGAATTTAGTTTGATGTGCTGCCAATTTTAACATAATTTCCTGCGGTAAATCAAGGTCCCAAATTTGAATGGCGTTTCCAAATAGGTTTATAATATATGAATTCTTGGATTTCAAGTACATCCTATTATGCCTTTAATCGATTGAACTGAATCATTCAATTCTTCTAACTGAATGAATATAGGACATGTCATTGTATCTGAATATAATAATGAAAGCATATAATTTGACTGAATTATCGATCAAGGCACATTCTACTCAAGTTAAGGACTTAAATAAAAATATTTACATTCCATCCGCTTAACAACCAGTATCTCTTCCCCCACTCAAAAACTTCCCAATCATGATCCGTTGTTCCAATAATTCATTTGCTTCTTTGAAGCGCCGTTCTTTCATCAGTTGATCGCGCAGGTTGGAAAGTTCTTCGAATTCGTCTGCGAAATGTGAGAGGAAGGCATCACGTGCGTTGAGTCGGCCGGAATCTTGGAAAGTGAATTCGGACAATACGTCTTCACTCAAGGAAAGCAATTCAACACTTAAGCTGTCTTTTGGAATCAGAGAAATGAATTCACTGACTTCGGAATGCAAACGATGCAGTTCCTGTTGAATGGAATTCTCCTTATCCCTTAGGATTGCTGCTTTCTGGTAATGTTGTCGCCAAATGACCTCTTGTTTCTCTTTTACTAGTTTAGCTTCTTTCAACTTTAATTGACTTACGTTAATTTTTGCATCGATTAAGTAGGTGATTTCTGTTTTTTGCATGTGTTGGATTTTAATGTTTAAAGGTGAGCTCGACTTCCTGTTTTCTTACAGGAATGATTTAAAATTTTCAAACGTAATTTTCGCCGTTTCCAAGTCTATTTTTCGATTCAAACGTATGGATTCCGCGTACAAGGCATTGAGCATTCCATAGAGTGCATTCACGTTGGAAATACCACATTCAGCAAGAAACTGAATGACTGTTTGTGGAATCTCCTGGTGCTTTTGGCTATAATTCGCAATGATGACTTTCTGCTCTTCTACACTCGGACAGACAAGCTGTATGCGCTGGTGTGGAATGGGAATGGGAGTTTCCAAACCACAGGTAATGATGATTTTTTGAGAGTTATGTTGCGGAAAGTGAATGGGTAATGCTCCTTTATTTTTGCCCCAATTGTAATAACTATCTATCAATAGG
>CANGJM010000011.1 GCA_947454525.1 Flavobacteriales bacterium
GGCCTGCCGCTAGCGTTCATCCTGAGCCAGGATCAAACTCTCCGTTGTATAATAACTTTGAATTTTAATAGGAGCTCGAGTATGTATTATGTTCTTTTCTTAAAAACGCTGTTTCCTTATTTCTCAATACTTCAAAGAACTTCTTTAGACGTTAGTAGAACTCGCATTCTAATTAACTTTAAGACTTTTTCCCGTTTGAACTAACCGTTGTTTGTTCCGTTGTGGGGTGCAAAGATATGTACTCTTTTTGGATGTGCAACAATTTTTTGAAAGTTTTTTTGATTTTTTTTCGAATCAAATTCTAACCTGTTGATATTTGGAGTTTTAGATGTAAAGAAAAAATCTAATATCTATACTACTCCTTAGTTATTCGATCTGTAGTGTGCTTTTAAGGCTTGAATCGATTCACTGGACTGTGAAAATCCTAAGGTCCATTGTTGCGAATGTTGTTCCTTTTCTCGATTCATTAAACAAACACAATTATCCGCTCCTATATATAGGTATGCATTTTCCATGTTCGGATAATCCTCCCCCCAATAATACACGCAAAACTGAAACGCTAATTCAATCGCTTCCTTACGATCGCACAACTCTTCTTTGTTCCGACGCATTTCTACATTTGCCAATACTAATCCAATGCGATCTTTTAGAATACTTACATCCATTTTGCTCCACTTATATAAGGAAGGATATAACCGCTCTAAATCAAACCAATCATTTCTATTAATAATCACGCGATCTCGGACATTCGAATTTAATTTCGCCGCACGAAACCAAAACCGAAGCGCAACAATCACAATAAGCAAACAAAGGAGTCCAGATAGCTTGGCCAGAATAATCTGATTAGTCAATATGGCACATGGAACCAAAATTAACAGCAAAAAAATTACCGTTAACCACAGAGGAAAACGGTAATTCACACGATTTTTGTTTTGATTCATGAGCGTATCAATCATTTACTATTTTTCGACAACCCATTTGTCATTCAACATTTCACCTTTAATAGTGACGTCTTTTGTTCTTTTATAATCTTCAGCTGCAATCAGCATTTGTTCCTTCGTATCTCTTCGGATTAAAATAGCACTTGAACCCTGAGATTTAACTTCTATATAAAATCCATTTCTCAATCGCGCTGGTTTTGTTGGCGGTCTTCCCATTATCTCTTTATATTAATTCTTAATAAATATAACAACTTTTTTGGAATTATGTTGTGTTTCGGTAAAATTTCTGTCAAAAACCATGCCTTCTTATTCTATTACAAAAGCTTTAGAGTAACTTTGCGGCATGATTCAACTCGAAAAACTAGGATATTTCTTGCCACAAGGCTATTTATTTGAACAAGTAAGCGTACAAGTGAACCGCGGGGACAAAATTGGACTTGTCGGTAAAAATGGTGCTGGGAAGTCTACCATGCTTAAATTATTATCCGGACAAATCACTCCAAGTGAAGGAGCTATCCACCAACCAAAGGGATTGAAATATGGCTATTTGACTCAGGATATTGTCATTAAATCAAACGAAACAGTTTACAACTACCTCTTTCTCTCCAATGTTGAATTGAATAGAATTCGCGAACGCTTAGACTTTATCAATCACGAGTTGGTTAATCGCACGGACTATGAATCCGATTATTATTCTGGTATACTCGATGAACTGAGTGAGTTAAATCACGAATTCCAAGTTCTGGAAGGATTTCAATGGGAAGAAAAAATCAAAGCAACATTAGACGGACTAGGATTCTCAGACCTTGATCAGCAGAAACTGATTCAAGCTTGTTCCGGTGGATGGAAGATGCGTGCGGAATTGGCAAGAATCCTTGTGAATAACCCAGACATCCTTTTATTGGATGAGCCGACCAATCACCTTGACATCATTTCCATCAGTTGGCTAGAAAATTATTTGCAACGATTCGACGGAGCTGTCATTTTGATTTCTCACGACCGTTTGTTCTTGGATAATGTCACAAAACGCACCTTGGAAATAAGTCAAGGACGTGTGTTGGATTTTCCTTTTGCCTATTCAAAATACAAATTAATGCGCGCCGAAGAAATGGAACGCATGGAGCAATCCAAAAAACAACAGGATAAACAGATCAAACAGACTGAACAACTGATTGAGAAGTTTCGCGCCAAAAGCAGCAAAGCATCGTTCGCACAATCCTTAATGAAGAAATTAGAAAAAACGGAACGCATCGAAGTGGAGAAAGATGTGGTTTCGAAAATCAAGTTAACATTCCCTTTGAGTGTTCATCCTGGTAAATGGGTGCTCGAAATGAATGACCTAAGTAAAACATACGGCGATCGCACCTTGTTTGAGTCGGTCAACATCACAGTTGGACGAGGAGAAAAAATCGCTTTGCTCGGTCCGAATGGTGTTGGTAAGTCTACCTTATTGAAATCCATCACAAAGGAAATTGAGTACGAAGGAGAAGTGCTATATGGACACAATGTCAATGTGGCGTACTTCGCCCAAGATCAAGCGGAGAAATTAGATCCAACAAAAACGATTTACGAAACGGTGGATGACATCGCTGTGGGAGAAATTCGAAAAGACCTGCGCTCCATTCTTGGAACCTTTCTCTTTACAGGAGAAGTCGTGGAGAAAAAAGTCAGCGTTTTATCGGGTGGAGAACGAACACGACTTGCCCTTTGTGTATTATTGTTGAGTCCTTCGAATTTCTTAATCCTGGATGAGCCAACCAATCACTTGGATCTTCAAAGCAAGGATGTGCTCAAAAGAGCGCTGCAATCCTATGAAGGAACCTTCGTTGTTGTTTCGCATGACCGAGAATTTTTAGATGGACTTTGTAACCGTATTTGGGATATTGAAAACCGAAACCTGAAAATTCATCATTTCACGTTGAATGAGTATTTGCAGTACAAGATGTCCAAAAAGGACCTTCCAACGGGAAAAGTAACTGAACTGGTAAAGGAAAAAGTTGCCAAGGTGGAGAAACCCGTTCAAGAAAAGAAACCTACGAATGTCAAAGTAGAGAAAGAAGTTCAGCAAATAGAACGAAAAATAGATGAGTCTGAAAAACGCATCGCTGAAATGGAAGCACATATTGCTACTTTGGTTTTTGATGAAAACAATACGCACACAGCTGTTCTTGGTGAATACGATGCCACTAAACAAAAACTGGCGGCATTAATGGCTGACTGGGAACTCAAAATGAGTGAATTGTAAGCTGAGATTTTCAGTATATTTGTTTTATGAGAGCCCTACTTTTCCTTTCTTGTTTGATTCTGTTGTCCTCCAGTAAATGTGACAAAGGAAAACAGAATCCAATTCCTTACGTCCCGTTTGACATCACGATTGACATTCAACTTCCGAGTTACAATCAATTGCAAGGCGTTGGAGGTTGGAATTACGTGACAGGAGGTTCCCGCGGAATCATTGTTTACCGTCGAGGAATTGATGAGTTTGTCGCTTTCGATCGACATTCACCGGTAGATCCAGATGGAACATGCTTCCTTCCGCTTTTTCCGGACAATGACAATTTCCTTGTGTTAAAGGATACCTGCAACGATGCCAGCTTTTCACTTTACGATGGCTCACCCATTTCCAATAGTGCGTTTGGACTGCGTCAATACGCCGTTCAATTCAACGGAAGTAATTTAGTTAGAATTTACAATTAAAGATATGAATGAGATTACCGTAACCATCATCGATCGCGAAGGTGAAGCACATGAGTTGGTTGGCCCAACGGACATGAACATGAACATCATGGAATTATGCAAAGCATATGAATTACCTGTGCTAGGCGAATGCGGTGGAATGGCAATGTGCGCCACGTGTCAGTGTTACTTAGAATCTGAAACAGCGCTTCCAGAGCAAAGTGATGCAGAATTGGACATGTTGGACCAAGCGTTCTTTGTGAAAAACAACAGTCGTCTCGGATGTCAAATTCAATTAAACGAGGACATCAACGGCATCGTTCTTCGTTTAGCTCCTGAAGCGTAAAAACCTTAATGGTTTAGTTTCTCCTTGAATACTTTTCTGAACTTCTCTACTTTCGGACGAACAACGGCTTGACAATACATGTTTTGTGGATTGTTCTCGAAGTAGTTGTGATGGTAATCCTCTGCTTCTGAATAGTTGTTGATGGCTACAATTTCCGTCACAATCGGATTATCCCACACTTTTTCTTTGGTCAATTTCTCCTTGTAGGCAGTTGCCAATTCTTTTTGCTCCAAATCGTGGTAGAAAATCACGGAACGGTATTGCGTTCCTGTGTCGTTTCCTTGACGGTTCAATTGGGTTGGATCGTGAACAAACCAGAAGATCTCGAGCAGTTCTTCAAAAGAAATGACTGTTGGATCATATTCCACTTGCGCTACTTCCGCGTGACCTGTAGTTCCTGTACATACTTGTTCGTATGTGGGATTTACGGTTTTTCCCCCAGCATAACCCGGAACAACGGATATAATTCCTTTCACATCTTTGAAACATGCCTCGATGCACCAAAAGCATCCAGCACCAAACGTCGCTTTTTTCATTCCTTTTTTGTTTGTGTAAATATAAGCAATCGGCTCGAAGTCCATAGCAAGGGAATTCAAGCAATAACGCTTGCCGGTTGGATTCGGTCCATCATTAAATAAGTGTCCGAGGTGCGCATCGCATTTGGCACAGCGAATCTCAATGCGATCCATGCCATCACTTAAATCGCGCACTTGTTTCACTTTTCCTTTCGTCAATACATCGTAAAAACTTGGCCATCCACTACCCGACTCGTACTTCGTTGAGCTGGAAAACAAAGCGGTTCCACATCCAACACAGGTGTAGGTTCCTTTTTCATGGTGATCCCAGAATTCGCCTGTGAACGGTGCTTCCGTTGCTCCATCGCGAATGACCGCACATACATTTTCCGGAAGGGCTTTGCCATTCCAGTTAGCAAATGAATTCTTGGTAGAAGGCGCGTCTTTTTTGTCAGGTGTCTGCGCGCAGGCATTCATCAAAAAACTCAAAACGAAAAGCAAGGTTAATCTCATATTCTTTAAACAAAGTGCATCGAAAAAAGTTCGAAGCTAGATAAAAGCGTACTTTTGCGCCATGAAATCAAGGTATAGTCGCAATTTTTGGATCGTATGTTTTGCGATGTTCTTTTTCATGACCGGTTTTAACCTGATTATGCCGGAATTAAATAATTTCATCACCAACCTTGGCGGAGAAAATAAAAAAGGATTGATCATCCTATTGTTTTCTGTTTCAGCGGCCATTTCTCGTCCATTTTCTGGAAAAATCGCTGACATCGTCGGACGCAAATGGGTGATGTACGCCGGAGTTATTTGCTCCTTTGTCATCTGCCTCAGCTATTCCTTCGTGGAATCCATCGCTTTTTTCCTCGTTCTTCGTTTTTTACATGGATTCAGTGCTGGATTCGCTCCAACAGGAGCAACTGCCTTGTTAACGGATGTTATCCCAGAGAAATCACGTGGAAACGCAATGGGAATTTGGGGAACGTTCATTTCCCTTGGAATTGGCGTTGGACAATCACTCGGTTCATGGATTTATCAAGCTTTTGGATTTGACACCTTATTTATGTCGGCCGCATTCATTACCTGTATTTCGTTCATCATGATTACGATTGCGACAGAAACATTGGAGAAACGCGAGAAAATAAACGCCAAGCATTTGCGCATTACCTGGAAAGATGTTTTCGAACCGAATGTCCTACCTGCCGCCTTTGTGATGTACCTCACCGCTATTTGTTCTGGAATCATCTTCGTGATCACGCCGGATATTTCTGGGATGTTACACATCGAAAACAAAGGATTTTTCTTTGGATTTTACGTGATTTCGACGATCATCATTCGTTTACTCACGAGTTCTGTTTCGGACCGAATTGGCCGACCACAAACCTTGATCATCGGTGTTTCCATCTTAATTACCAGCATGGTTCTCATCGCTTTGGTAGACAGCAAAGTCTCCTACATCATCGCAGCCATCGTTTTTGGATTTGCGACGGGAATGTCGAGTCCTACCTTGTTTGCCTGGACAGCAGATTTGTCACACAAAGATCGTCGTGGTGTTGGCGCTGGAACGCTTTTTCTCGCTTTAGAATTTGGAATTATTTCTGGATCAGTGATCACGTTGTTCGTTTACGACAATAGTCCAACAGGAATTTACCGCACCTTCCTCATTGGCGCTGGATCTGCTGTTTTAGCGCTTGTCGTGTTGATTTTCCAAGTAAGAAAAAGTCGCGCTATTCGCTAACCACAGGTGAGTTTCCTTCCGCTTTGTTCAGATACCTGCGCATTAAATAATGTCCCAAGTAGATCAAGGGCGTTAAACTGACCGCAATCAGTAATTTCAGAATGTAATTCGTTGGTGCGACCGTCATGTAGGTTCCGAAACTCATTTTACCCGGAAGAACGAATCCAATGTACAAAACGATGTACGAATCGATGACTTGTGAAACAACCGTACTTCCAGTACTACGCAGCCAAATGAACCGATTCCCTGTTTTGTGTTTGATTTTATCAAACAGGAAAGCGTCCAACAATTGCGATACAAGAAAGGCACAAATACTTCCCACTATAATCATTTGCGATTGACCAAATACTTTGAGGTAGGATGCATTGTCCGCTAAATCTGATCCTGGAATTTCATACGCTGGAATCGCCAAGGAAAGGCCTACGATGATGAAACAATAAGCGATGAGTCCGGCGGTGATCCACGAGAGCCTGCGAACCGCTTTTTGACCGTAAAATTCATTCATTAAATCCGTCAGCAAGAAAACGACGGGCCAAGGCAGGATTCCGATAATCGTTGCAAATGGACCAAAATGACTTCCAAAAAGATTGAATTCAATCGGAACTTGAATCAATTTATTGCTGATCAACTCCGCTGTCACCGCATTTGTGATAAAGAGTCCAGCAAGGATGATGAACAACCAATTTCTTCTTTCGCTCAATTTTTCTTGGTTCACGCTGTTTATTTTACTCAAAAGTAACGATTAATGCGACGCATTGTTCAGGAATCATCCCCCGTAATCTAAACGCTTTGTTTTGACATAACGTCGAATGTAGTATTCCGATGTTTTAAAATTATCGATGCGCACTCCGCCATTGGCAGAGTGAATAAACTTAATGGCTGAAGGCGTGACTTCCACCACCATGGCAACGTGTCCGACAACTGTAGAGTTGACATTGCTTCCTTTGAAAAACATCAAGTCACCCGGTTGGATATCCGACAATTTGATCGTCTCCCCTAGTTCTGCGAGTCCGTAGCTGGTGCGCACGAGGGAAAAGCCAAAGTTCCCGAAGATGTAATTGATAAATCCCGAACAGTCGAATCCGGATGGCGTTGTTCCTCCATAACGATACGGCACACCTAGAAAGGTTTTCGCGTACGAGATGATGGCATCCGCTTTGGGATTGGCCGGTCGAACTTTGATGGTGGTGTCGATGCCCGATGTTAGCAAGCTATCCTTTGTCACCGTTTGAGAAAATCCCGAACGAGTGATCAACAACACAAAAAGAACGAAAAATGTATGTAGAAATCTCTTTTTCATCTTTCGATTGCAAAATTATAACTATTTTCGGAAACTAATTCAAGTAACAAGGTGCCTTTAATTGATATTCAACAACTTAGCAAGCTCTATTATTCCATTGGGGAAGTAGCGGAATTACTCGATGTAAACGCTTCATTACTAAGATTTTGGGAGAAGGAATTTAAATTCGAAATCTCCAAGAAAAACGCAAAAGGCAATCGTTTATTTTCGGTAAAAGAAATTGATAAAATCAACCGCATCTATCATTTTGTCAAAATCGAAGGCTATACCTTGGATGGAGCAAAGAAAGCACTTAAATCGAAAGTCGTTACTGAAACCAAAGTAGAAAGTAGCAGCAATCACGACGCGGTCATTCTACGTTTGGAACAAATTAAACGCAGATTGATTCACTTGAAATCAGCTCTTCCAACGGAAACTGTTGAAGAAAAAGTTGTGACTGTCATTCCTCCAACTGCACCGACTGTTGTTCCTCCTGTAGTGAAAAAACCTGCTGCTCCGAAGTTGACACCGCCTTCAACGGACATGCCTACCTTATTCGATTAGAATACGTAGCCGAAGGATAATTTCGGATAGACATTCGTTTTCCAGTTACCTGTATTCGCATAAGCCCCAATACGGGTAAACACGCCAATTCCCATGCTGGATTTTCCACTCACAAACAATCCATTGAAGAGAAGTCCCGCTTCGTGGAAGCCTTTTGACATTGTATTGAAAGTCATGTTGTGCAGCGATTGATTGGACATCGTTCCGTAACCAAAAGCGTAGTGTATCCCAAATTGCGGTTCGTTCCATTTCGCTTTCGTGCGTTGTGCATTCAAGATATACCGCAAAAACACGTTTACTTGCTGTTGATGGTAGAATTCTGTTACGTTCACCGTTTCAAAGGTATTCGCAATGGAAATCGAACGTTTGACATAAGAAGCATTCACCGCTTGCTGGTACAACAAAGGCGTCGGGACATTGGTCCATGCAGCACGGACATTCCACGTGAAGCGTCCATTTCCTGGGATCGTTGTCACATGGAACATGTTGAATTGAACACGCAGAAAATCCATCGAAGCCAAATCTAGAGAAGGAATGTTCCATGCTTTCTCCACTTTGATTTGCAGTTTCGGAAACTTCGCCGGTTTTGGCACGAAAACATCGCCTAGAATGACGCCTTTCTCGCGAATGGCCCATGAAAACAAAAGTGAACTCATGAAAGCGGAACTCGATGCTTGTTGCATAAACTGGTATCCATTGGCGAATTGATTTTGCTGGTAATTCAATTCGAGCGTGAAGTGTTTATTGGCACGGACAATCGTTGAAAACTGAATTCCCGCTTTCTCTTGGTAGGACATGTTATTCACGAAGAGCATGCGTCCGGCGTCTTGAGAATAGAACATATTTGTTTTGTAGGAAACGTTCCCTCCTACTTCCACCACGTCATTTGCATAGAACAGCTTCAAGTTGGTTTTCGTCGATGGATCCAAATGAAATTCCAAGAATCCACCGTATTTGACTTTTTTATCGCCGAAGCCATACGCAACAGAAGCGTTTGCTGTCATCCACGGAAGAAAGCGGTCCGAACTTTCGATTCCCAATCCGATGCGTGTTTTCTCAAAAGCATTCACGGCGAATAATTTCGTCGCGTCGATATTCAGGTATCCAAGGGGGATTTTACCCGAAAAAAGCACTTTCAACAAGCGCAAATAGCGATCTAAATGTTCCTCTTTGGAAAGGCTGTCATTTGAAACGTACGTGTTTTTTTCTTTATCCGTCAAGGCATATGGACGCAAACTATCCCACTCTTGGTCTTTGACGCGTTCAGATCCAACGGTTGTTTGCACGGCAATGTTGTTAAACTTCACTTTTTCCAATTCCGGCGGATTAAACTGAACGGACTCCATGTAGGTAGCACCTTTACCCGAAACAAAAGCCGTTTTTCCTTTGGAAACATTAATCGCAGCAAATACCATCAGCACCTCTGTCGATAATTTCATGGGAAACCATTTTTTTCCATCGATAAAGGCATATTCTTGAACAACGTTAATGAACATTCCCGTTGAACTCGGTTTAAACGGAGCAGCCATGACCTTTTCGATCGCATATCCGTTTGTATTGATGAATAAACGTCCAGACAATCCATCAAAGTCCTTTCCCTTACGTGGACGAAAGAAAATCGTAAACGTCGTATCGCGTCCATTGAAGGTCGTATCCTCCAGTACAAACAAATAGCGATTGATTCCACCGAAGGCAATGGGATTGACAAATTGTTCCCCCAGCAATTCCACTTGGTTGTCGTAAAAGTGAAACGACTGCATGGACTGAGCGAACGTAGAGAACATCGGGTCCGTAAATCCTGAAACTTTGTATGCTTCAACGATTTCTTTTTCCTTGTAGGGAGGTTCGAAATAATGTTTGGAAGCCGTTTCGATCAAAAACAAATGTTGTCGACCGAAGAATTGCTTCATACTGTAGAGATTGGTATCCGTTTGATCCACGACGGTATCCTCGAGGATTTTCCGCGAAGCGTCGTCCAAGTCAAAAACAAATTTGCTGTATTGTTTGGAGATGAATCCATCGTTTTCGAAGGGATGGTTTTTCATGCGATTCGCTATTACTTGCGCCATGATGCGTTCCGCGGGATTGACTCCAGGTTTCACCACGACTTCTTGCACATTTTGCGCTTTGCTTTTCAGATAAATTTTACCGTCGACCACTTGATTCAGCACGATGCTTGTGTCGTAAAATCCAGTCGCACGAATCTTCACCCATTGATTGGAGTCCAAGACCGTAAAATAACCATCGATATCCGTTAAGCGTGGTGTTTCTTTTTCCGGCATAACCTTCCCAAACGAAACTGGATCCTTGGTTTGTTGATCAAGCAATTGAAATTTCTGTGCGCTCAATTGAAAAGAAGCGATCAACGTGAACAGTAACAATAGACGCATGTAGTATTTTTTATTAAAAATAAGGAAAATCTTGTAACGCGAGATGTCCATCCTGCGGAATACCGCATAGCTGGATTGTTAATTTAAGGTTATATGGTGCCGCAGGATTGCAAATCCAGCGGTGCGAGGAATACTGCACCGCTGAATTGAAAATCTAGTTATTCCTAGACAATAAACGAAAATGAAATACGTTTAAATGAATGTGATTCGTGAATAAAAAATCCATTTTTTTTTAAAAAAAAGTATTGTAGAGAAATGAAAACAAGAAAAAAAATAGTAATTTTGATGTGTATTGTCCATTGCGTTGGTTTTGTCACCTTTAGTCAAAAGATTAAAGGATTGATAGCGACAAAAACGAACTTTGGACATTTTTTTTGTACTGAAAGATGAGAACCGCTATTCTAATTGATGGCGGTTTTTTTATTCGAAGGTATAAATACATCAAAGGATTTCAGGTGAATGACTCGGCCGAAATCATGGCGAAAAACTTGGTTTCCTATTGCTTTCGACATATTCAACGCGTGAATAATTACCGTATTCGGTATCGTCTAGCTCCAACTGAATTATACCGCATTTTTTACTATGATGCCAATCCATTTGATGGGGACTCACATAATCCGATTTCAAAAAAACCTTTCGATTTCAAGAAAACAGATCAATATAAATTTAGACATGAACTTTTTTCGGAATTAAAGCGTCAGCGTAAAATCGCGTTGCGTCTGGGCTTTTTGAAAAACGCATCGAAAAACTGGGTCATTCGAGCAAGATACACGCATGCTCTGATTAACGGAAAAATGAAAATCGAAGATTTAGGTGAGAATGATATTGAGTTTCCCTTAAATCAAAAAGCTGTTGACATGAAAATTGGACTCGATATCGCCACATTAGCATTTAGGGAACAAGTCGATCAAATCATTTTAATTGCGGGAGACAGCGACTTTGTCCCAGCGGCAAAGTTTGCACGAAGAGAAGGAGTGGATTTTATTTTAGACCCAATGTTGAATTATATTGACCCGACCCTCCATGAACATATTGATGGATTAATGACCATCAAGAAAATGTTTAGTCAAGAAAACGGGGAATTAGGTGAACAAGAATTTCTGTAATTCCCACCCAGGATTGCAAATTCATAGTTGAATGATTTAACACAGAAAAAACATGCTCAGTTAAAAAAATGCGTAATGTTGCACTATGAAAAAATACGTGCTTATTTTGTGTTCCTTCAGTTTCTTTTCCTGTGAAAAGGATAAAGTTCCAACACCAATTGTAGTGGGTCCACCTTGTACCATAAGCGATACCGTTTCCTTTCAAAACGAAGTTTTCCCCATCATCAGCAACTATTGTATTTCGTGCCACAGTTATCCAGGATCCGGAGGCGTTAATTTAGATTCGTATGCGAACATTCAATCCTTTGCCTTATCCGATCAACTCTACCCAACCTTATTGCACAATCCAAATGGCATCATCATGCCACCGTTGCCCGCAATTGGACTCGACTCATGTGAAGTGAAATCCATTAAAAAATGGATCGATCAAGGGGCATTGAATAATTAAAAGTGAGCGCAGGGTTACAAATTTAGCGATGCCTGATGAACTTATTGAATCATGATTTTCTTTACAGAGCCGTTGATATCAAAAAGATAGGTTCCCGGTAAAAACGAATGGATATCTAGCGTATTGGTTCCCGTTTGGAGGGCATAGTTTCCAACGATTCGTCCAGAAAGATCGCGAAGAATCCCTGTGAAACTTCCTTCTTCTATGAAAACGTGAAGTTCTGTACTTGCTGGATTTGGATAGACTTGGAAGGTGTTTATTTCCAAGGTGTTTAGGCTTGAAAGATCAGCAATACCGCAGCTAAATTGACTTGTTGAGGTAGTTGTACCATCTCCATGCTGTCCTACATTATTGGATCCAACTGCACAAATAGACGTGTGATTTACATCTAAAGCAAGTACATGCGCCCCACTAAAAGTTGAGGAAAACGTAGGGCTTTTTGACAAGGCAAATGAGTTGATGTCTTTATCTAACGTAGAAAGTAAAAATAATGAATTCTGCGCTTGTGTATTGCCCGTGCCGAGCACGCCTAAGTTGTTGTTTCCCCAGGTGTAGACGTTTTCATCTTCTTTAATTCCGTAACAAAATAAATCACCCGCTTTGACATCTATCCACTTTGACCCTGGTTCCATTTCGATCGGAACCAACTGATCCCCAATTGCAATACTTCCTAACTGACCAGATCCATTTGAACCAAATACCCATAAGGTTGAATCGGACCGAATCGCAGCAGAGGAAAATAACCCTGCAGCGACTGAAACCCAATTGAAGTTTGAACCCGCGCTTTCAAAAACTTGAATCGGAAGTGTATGTGGATCAGTGGTATTATCTCCTAGCTGTCCAAAGGCGTTATCTCCCCAAGAATAAAGCTTGGCACCATTACCGTTATCAAATAGGGCTAACGAATGATCAGCCTGAAACGATACTGATTTACATACACCAAGAACATTCACTTGGGTTGGTAAAAGTGCATTTTGTAAACCACCAACACCCAATTGTCCTGTATAATTCAATCCCCAAGTCCAAAGTGTTCCATCGCTTTTAATTGCTCCGGAATAATAACAACCTGCTTGAATTTGAACCCAAGAAGCTGAATTACCCACCTGTTGCGGCAACGATACTGGCATCATGTTTCCGAGTCCGAGTTGTCCAAACTGATTTCCACCCATTGCCCAAAGAGTACTATCTGTTTTAAGCAACAAAACATGTTCACTACCACAAGAAAGTGTCGCCCATGAGTTGTCTTGACCAATCTGAATCGGAATAACTTCCAAGTTACTTGTTGCAGGATGATCGCCCCAAACCCATAAGGTACCGTCATTTTTAATTGCCATTGAAAACAACTTTCCGGCACTCACCATTTTCCAAGTGGTTTGGCTTTGAGCATGCATTGAAAAAAGTATGAATAAGCTAAGGAGGTAAAATGTTTTCATTTGTTCTAGTATTGGTGATTAAATGTACGAAAAAAGTGAAGGATTATTTAAACAAGCTAGTTTTTAATCAGTTAAAGGATGTGAATCTCATTTACTCCACCACAAACTTCGCCACTGCTCCATTTATTTCAACAAGGTAATTGCCTGGCGAAAACGTGTGGATGTCGATTGTATTTGTTCCAGCTGTCAATGGAATGTTTGCCAAAACACGTCCAGAAAGATCACGAAGAATCGCTGTGGAACTTCCTTCTTCGATGAAAACGTGCAGTTCTGTACTCGCTGGATTTGGATAGACTTGGAAGGTGTTTATTTCCAAGGTGCTGACGCTTGAAAGGTCACCGATCCCACATTGAAACGAAGAACTAGCGGTCGTTGAGCCAAGACCAAGTTGTCCTTGGTAATTTGCGCCAGCGGTACAAATGGAATAACGATCTACAGCAATCCCAACTACATGCTCTCCATACAAGGTAGACCCAGATGCATCTGTTGCACCGACTGACAAAGCCAGCGTGGAAAATCCATTGGACTCAGGAGCGAAAAAATTAGCAACTGGACTCGGTGAGGTTTGTTGCTGTTGCGTTCCTATTCCTAATTCTCCTTGTCCATTATATCCCCAAGACCATGTTTGATTGTCCATTGTTACGCCATAACAAAAACCGGAACCAGCTATCACACGTTCCCATGTATCTCCATTGCCGATTTGCGTCGGAAGTAACCTTGGCTGTACATCACCCAGTCCTAATTGCCCATTTCCATTAAAGCCCCAACTCCATGCGGTTCCATCTGTTTGGACACCACAGCTATAAAGGTAACCTGAACTCACATTTTTCCATGTTGTACTTCCAATTTGCAATGGTGTGGAAGCATCAACTTGAGTATTATCTCCAAGCTGACCAGCAACATTAAATCCCCAAGCAAATAATTGTCCAGTTGTTTTCAACGCCAAGGTATGAGCGCCACCCAAAGAAGCACTCTGCCAATCGATGTCTGTTCCCACTTGCGTTGGGACACTTGTAACGTTCGTATTCCCAATTCCCAGCTGACCATAGTCGTTGTATCCCCACATCCAAAGTGTTCCATTGCTTTTAATGGCCGCACTATGCGCAAGTCCGGCATAGATGGAAACCCAATCTTGATCTGTTCCAATTTGAACAGGAGTGTCGACTTGATTCACTTGATTACTTGAAATTTGTCCGACAGAATTCAAGCCCCAGCCCCACAAGGTTCCATCTGACTTAATCGCAAGCGTGTGAAATGCACCACATGCCACCTTAATCCAATTGTGTTCTGTTCCAAGTTGAACAGGCGCTTGTGTTCCAGCATTACCCGTTCCTAGTTGACCACTTCCATTGAAACCCCAACACCAAAGTGTGCTGTCTGAACGAAGAGCAAATCCGTATTCTGTTCCAGCACTCACCATTTTCCATGTGGTTTGACTCTTTACAGAAAATGTTAGAGTCAAAATCAAACTTAAAGCATATAGAGTTCTCATAGAAAATTGTTTAAGTTAAAATTACGGAATTAAAGGGAATTACTTCATCCTCAAAGTCGCACCGCAGGATGATTAGTAAATAAATGTACGTAATGTGTTGAAGGAAAGGATGTCAACAGATAAAAATTAGAATAAGTTCTAATTTTATTATAGACTTTTTTTGCCTTTTCAAAAAATAAAAGTCAAGAAAGAATAAATTCAATTTTAATCCGTTACATAGTATATTGAAAAATCGAATCATTCAACTTAATTATTTTTTTTTGTGTTTCAATCATTTGAAAAATTGTAAATTTACACTAACAGTACCCATTAGCATACCGTAAGATCTGCTAGTGGGTCATTTTTTTTTAAGGCTATGGCGAACAAAACTCCATTATCCATAGCAGATCAAATTACCTTGTTGAAGAACCGAGGGATGATTTTCAAGGATGAGCAATCTGCACAAAATATTCTAGAATATATTAGTTACTACCGTCTTAAAGGATATTGGTGGGACATGCAGGAGGATTCAAGAATGCATAACTTGAAACCCAATACTTATTTTGAAGAAATCGTTGAGCGTTATAACTTCGATCGTAAATTGAGATTAATACTTTTTGACGCCGTAGAAAGAATTGAAATTGCCTTACGATCTAAAATGATTTACCATTTATCAATGTCATATGGTAGCTTGTGGTATTTAGATTCCAAACTGTTTGAAAAAACTAAATTACCATCTGACCTTTCAATTACAATTCATCAAAATATAATTTCCGAACTCAAAAAAGAATTTCATAGAAGTCAAGAAATATTTATAAAGGATCAAAGATTCAGATTCCCTAATGAAGATTCGGATTCTTGGAAAATTCTAGAAATAGCTTCAATGGGCACCTTGTCAAAGTTGTACAAAAACCTAGTTCATCAACTTCCTGAAAAATCTGCAATTGCTAAAGAAATGGGATTAAATATGCACAGTGAACTTTCAAGTTGGTTAGAAGCGATTACATATGTACGAAATATAATTGCTCATCATTCAAGGCTTTGGAGTAGAAATATGGTAAAAATCCCAATTGAAAAAATTAACAACCCGAAATCAGATTGGTTAAACGGTTCCCTGACACATGTACAATGCAAAAAACCATTTTTAATCATTACAACAATGATCTATTTGTGCGATGAGATTAGTCCTACGAATCAAATAAAAACCAAGATTTTAAATCTATTTAAAATGAATCCGAATCTACCGATTTACAAACTTGGATTTTTAGATAATTGGCAAAAACACCCCGTTTGGAAATAATTAAGTTCGGAACATGCGCCGCTGGATATGCCTTCCCCGCATCGCAGGATTTGCAATCCTGCGGAAATCAAAAAGACATAAAAGACTTACTTCATTTTAGCTTTTTCCAAAATTTTAATTGTTGTTAATAGTACCGCAGCAGTGCAACTGCAGCAGTGCAAAGTGCGGTGTGTGGTACCGCAGGATTGCAAATCCAGCGGTGCGATGTGCGGTGCGAAGTACGGTGCAAAGCGCGGTGCGATGTGCGGTGCAAAGTGCGGTGCGATGTGCTACCTCATCCTCAATCCAATTCCTACATTCATTCCAAAATTGATGTACTTGCGGTAACTGAAAATCTGCGGTGGGGTTTTGACACTGTTGAAATTCAAATAAGGGGTAAAACTGATGAACGATTGTTTGAATCCAGTTCTAAACTCGAGTTGTAGGCTTTGTTGGAAATTCCATTTTGGAACAAAGAACGATTCCAGGCCAATGCCGCTGCGACTCGGATAATACCCGATTTGTTCTTTAAATCGTGTGCCCAATGAAGCGCTGTAACGTGGTGTCAAAGAGAACTTTTCCCACTGAAATTGATATCCAATGCTCACTGGTACTTGAACGAAGGTATATTTGTTTTGATCCGTGTACGTTTTGTCGATATACGTCGTATCGAATTGATTTAAGTTAGACGGATCCACTTGAATCAACGCATCTACATACTTGAAGTCCGCTTGTTCACCGATACTCGTGATAAAAGCTCCTATCCCCCATTGAAAATTCCCTGCATACGTGTAAAGGTTCAATCCAAGGTTCTTTGTTTTTAACAGGGACTCTGACTGTGTCAACATGACATCATAGGAACTCACTAAATTGAAATCGCTATATAAGTAACTTCGCGTAAAATTCAAGCCGGAATAGATTTCCAATTCCAGTCTGCGTTCACGGGCTTGCATCGGGATTGATGTTCGTTTTACCGTGAGGTTTGGTATCATTAACAAACTGATAAACAATTCATTTAAGCGTTTCATTGTAAGTGTTACTCGGGACGTATCCGAAGCAAGATCTTCAGGATTCCCAGTATAAAGCGGTAGCGAATAATTAGAAAATACTGTGGATTCCAAATGATGATCCGCATGCACATTCGACACGCGAGACACGGAGGACATTGAAAAAATGGGTTCAGACGTTTGTGCTTCTGTCTTCTCGGTTGTTTGACTTTTACGGTTGGAAACTCGTGTAGTCTCCCTCCCCTGTTTCTTTTGCGTTTGATTGGAAGCTTTGTACCAAGATTCATTTCTTCCCAAACGAAACTGCAGCATTCCGTAAACGACTACGGTGCATAGTGTCGAAGCACCAAAAATCCACCAGAAAAGCAAACCTTTCTTTTTACGCTTCGGTTCTTCCAAGCGTTTTTCCAGGTCCGACAGAAAATCGGCATCCAAATCAAGGGATTGATTGAATACCTCGTTTCGATAGTCATTCTCAAATGAAGTGAACTGATTCTTCATAATGTTGTTTTTTCTAGTTGAACAGCGATTATTTTTCGGGCTTTCAAGATGTGCCATTTCACGGTGTCATAGTTGAGGTCGAGTGCGGTGGCAATCTCCTCTCGGGACATATCCTCGATCACAAAAAGGTTAAAGACAATGCGCGTTGATTCCGGTAAAGCATCCACGAACTGAAACAGCAATTTCGACGCGTCCTCACCCTGTAAAATCACATCCGAATTGTCGCTTGCTTGAAATTCTTTTTCAAAATCAATATCCTTAAATAACTTTTTATTCTTCTGCTTTTTGCGGTATTGGTCGATGAATTCGTTTTTGACGATGGTACTGATCCATGCGGCGAAGTCCTTGTTGCGATCGAACGTTTCGATGCGTTCAATGGCTTTTAAAAAGGCGACATTGACGATACTCATTTGTTCTTCCTTGTGCAAACTTAAACGCGATAAACGACGCAGCATAAAGGGATAACAATATTCATACAACATCAGTATACTTCGACGGTCTCGCTGTACAATTTGACGAATAAAGTCCTCTGTGAATTCCAACGTTATCGATACCCCGTTTTAACGATTCAAATAATACTTGATCCCAAGTTGTTGGGAACACTGAAAGGAGAACCAAGACGAAGGAACATTTTTCACTGCAAAATAGTCATAACAAAAACGACTTTCGTAGGTGAAATACCAACTTTGTGCAACGTTCTGATTCGAACTTAGACCATATTCAAAACCAAAACTCGAATAAATGCCCATGTTTAATGTATTGTAATTTGTATTAAAGTTAGAAGTCCTTGCATAATAAGCTACTTGACCTGCCGAACCAACACCATTTGGGAAAATATCGTGTCTTGAATTTATTTGTATTTTATTCCATAGGATAAATCCAATGTACGTACCAGCCCCTAATGTCACATTAAAACGTTTTGAAACCGGGATTTTCTTCAAATAAGCGTAATCGAATGTCAACACTGGGGATGTGTGATCTAAGCGGAGGATACCAATAGTGGAATAAGTTTCCGGTAATGCTGTGCTATCGAAAATAGGCGTTCCCAAAAGAACGAATGATGAAATGCTTTTATTTTGAAGGGTGATTCCAAATCGTTGTATGGCATTTTTTTCAGGTTGAACTAAATGAATACTAGCATTAAAAATGGGATGTAAACGCAAATTTGTCAACTGAACTGGTGCTGAAAAATCCGTGTAAGTGGTATCTTCGTCCCCAATGTTTTTCGAATAAGTGGCATAGGATGCTGAAGGGATTTTGGAACTCATCAATCCGCCTACATTAAATTGGATTCCTTCCACTTTCCATTTTTTGGAAGATTGCGCCATGACATTTGTTAAAGTAACCAGGCAGATACATAGGAGTAATTTCATTTTCATCATATAAAAGTTGTTGTTCACTTTAGGAGTACGATTAAAATCCAAGGGAAGGAAGTGAAGAACCAAAATAATACTAATTTCAGACTCGGACTTCCCTTTACCGAAAAAACCACGTATGTAAGAACATGAGAACAACTTTAATCTTCGCATTTATCTTGCAGTGTAGCATTCAATGTCCTTTGTATGCTCAATCTAAAAACCAACTATCCATTCAAACAGGACTTTTTCATAGTTTTCTTGATGGCGGTCCCTTGATGAACGTTGGTAAGTATCGTACCGCGTCAAATATTTTCTTGGAGTCGTATGGTTTACAATACCAACGAAAATTAAACCAGTCGCAGTTTTTAGCAGTCAATCTTTCAGGTTATTCCAACTATTACCGTTGGTTGGATGCCGATTATTCAAAAGTTTTACGTTCTGACCAATCATACGTAGCGCTTAATGGTACCTTTTCTAATTCTATAGCACTCTCCAAAAAGATTGATTTTTTATATGGAGGCGGCATTGATTTTCGTTTGATTTATTCTCATCTAGATACGATTTCTCTTAATTCTTCTCCGACCATGAAATTTTATTTTGAAGGAAGACAACTTCAAATCGGCGCACATGGTCGGGTTGGATTATCCTATTCACCTTTAACTTGGCTCACCGTTTATACACAATTTAACATGGAGGCTTATTTGTTTTCCAATATTAGGAGTCTAAATTACGAAACTCAATTTTTGAACGATTTCACTAATGGAAAGCGCATTAATACCCCTAGCCGCTTCGACCTTTCCCTTCGTTTTGGCGTTGGGTTTAACTTTTAACTTTGGTTTTAGGGAATGTTTTAAACTGAGAAAATAATAAGACGCTGCTTTTTAAGACCACCCCACTATTACCTTTTCAAACGTACTAAAGTTTGAAAAACAATCCATATGAACTATTTCGTCTTTTTGATCTCATTATTATCTTTTCCAAATGCCTTTTCACAGATTGGTTCCATTTCAGGTCAGTTTTGCATTGGGTCCACGGAGTCTGAATTTCCAATTAAGGAAGCATTTCTAGACAATGGTAATCGAATTGTTCTTTTAATAAGTAATTCTCCGGCAGTTGCAGACAAAACAGAAAATTGCAGAGGTGATTATGATTTCTGGGTTCTTTGCATCAATCAAAATGATCAAATAATATGGCAGAAAACCATAGGTGGTGTTGATTGGGACAATCCTTCGGGCTTACTTATAACGGAAGATCAATCAATCTATATTTATGGAGCCACATTATCAACTCCTAGTTTCGAGCAAACGAATGATCTTTTTGGCTCATGGGATGCATGGCTAATCAAAATGAATAGCACGGGTGATATCCTTTGGAATAAAAATTACGGTGGAACTGCTTCAGATAGCTTCAATGATATAATCGAACTACCTTCGGGAAATATGATGATTTTTGGTACTTCTGCATCGGGTGTTTCAGGGAATAAGTCCTCCTCAAACTACGGAGCTAATGATCTTTGGAGCTTGAAATTAAATTCAGACGGAGCTATTCTCAATGACTGGAGTCTTGGGGGAACTGAACTTGACCAAAGACCATATATCATTCAAACAGCACCCAATCGAATCAAATTAGTGGCTAATTCATATTCCGATGTTTCCGGATTGAAAACGGAACCCAGTTTTGGATATTCAGATATTTGGGTACTAGATTTAGATACCAACTGCAATATTATTCAACAAAAAACCATTGGCGGTTTGGAAGATGACAGTCCTACAGATCTTCTTTGGAGCAACGATGGTAAATTGCTCATTTTAGCAGATAGTTGGTCTAATCAGTCAGGACTAAAAACGGAGAATGCTTATGGCCTAATGGATACGTGGATCTTAAAGTTAGATGATGATTTAACGATCATGCAACAGAAAACGATTGGAAGCGATTTACAAGATTATGGTGGTCAATTCATCGAATGGCCAAACGGAAATCTTTGCATCCTCGCTAATTCAGATTCAAATCCCAATCAATTCAAGACAGCACCTAATATGGCTGGAATTGACATCTGGATGTATGCGTTAGATCCAAATTTTAATTTTCTAGCAGACAAAACAATCGGGACAATACTTGATGAAACAAGTGCTTCACTCACATTAAGTCCAAATTTATCCGATATTCAGATATTAGCTGCTTCCAAAGGTGGAGTTTCCTTTGACAAAACCTGTCCCAGCAACGGGTCATATGATTTCTGGGGCTTCACGCTAAATTCCACTCTTCAAACAACTGAAATTCAAACCACTTCTTCAATAAAGGTCTACCCCAACCCTACTCAAGATTTTATCACTATTGAAAACCTCGTTTTAGACGAAATTCTAGCAATAACCCTACTTGACTACTCGGGAAAAATTATCAAGCGCTTTGAGCCAAATAACACAACTTTACAACTAACTGATTTAGCAACAGGCATTTATTTTCTACAGATTTCTACTGTAAAAGGTGCTTTTTGTGAGAAAATCCATTTCGAATAAACAAAATCATCGACCAAAAAGAAAAACATATCTCACCCATCCCTTGTAACTTTTCCCGTTACTTATTTGTTAAACTAGTATTCCTACCAAACTAAACTATGAAAAACACCCTTTCTACCGTTTTATTCCTTCTTGTTTTCCATGTGAATGCCCAGAAGTCCATTTATATTCGACCTTCGACTTCTGTTAAAATAAACAGCAGTACTTTACCTGGAGACGGATTGAATTCACCGTTAAATCTTAATGGAAATGACTATTTCTCTTACTATAACTATGGTTTACATTACAATACCACCTCCGTAGATTTGGGTATTGGTTTTGGATTAACGTTGAACAAAAAAGAGCGAATTGAATTGAGCATCGCAGGTGATAATGCAAGTGTCAAAAGTGCGCTTGTTTACAATTCAAACTACTCTAGTTCATTAATTGGGCGTAGTATTGCCCGCACAACACTTGATTATCAGTATGTTGGTTATACAGGTCAACGTTTGAACTTTCGTGCAATGGCAGGAATAGGATTACTCATTTCTATGCGACAAACTTCGGATGTAAACCCGATAAAAATCGAATTACCAAACTATACCCTTCTTGGATTAGATGAAGTCATTCGCTACAAGGGAATCTCCTCTTTATTAAAATTGGGGATAGGAATGGATGTCAAAACAAAAAAAGGCAAAGCACTTTGTTCCTTCGATGTATTTTGGACCTACAATCTAGGGGGACAAACGTTTATCTCCGATACAAAGACCATAACAATTATTGAAAATGGACAACAAACACAAAACAATTTCACGAATGCAGTAACTTCGAAAGGAAGTGGCATAACTTTTCAATTGTCATTTCCGATTCGCGTGTATTCATTTGGAGAAAAAAGCCGTGATAAAGTCGAATGATTTTAGCTTTTTGGTACCGCAGCAGTGCAACTGCAGCGGAACATGGAGCAGTGCGACTGCAGCGGAACATGGGAAGCCATTTCATTTGAATGCGTTTTTAGCTAAATATAGGAATCAAGAAGATGTAAAAAACCGTAAAAATCAAATCAATATGCGTAAAATACTCGTTACTAATTTTTCAATCGTTTTTCTTGGATTTAGTGTATTCGCTATTTCGTCTTGTGATTCAACGACAAGCGATGAAGTAAAGCACGAAAGACCACAAAAACGAGCGAATAATGAAATAAATGCGGAAGAAACAAGAAATTACGTCCATGCGTTTAACGCCAAAACACAAGTCCATAATTATTCCAGGAATTTTGATTTTGATGGAGATATTGACAGTGATTCCATGTATTTCGTAGGAACAGGTGGTGCGCATCTCTATTACTACCTCAAGATTCGATTGAGCTCCACGAAAAAGACCTATGAATTCCATGATATTCAAATCGATGATCCCACAGTGTACGATGTAAGCTATTTGAAAAAAACAAACTTTCTCTCCCCCAATCCACCTGCTTGTGTCGTAGATTACTATGGTGATTTAGCACAAACTCATTTCGGCGGAAACCTTTCTGAACATGCCTTGTTTTTCCGTTTAGAAAAATACGTCTACTCGAAAAGCTGGTTAAGCAAAGGCATAAACTCTGATTATATTTTGCTTTATTTTGATCAGGGAGAATGGACCATTAAAAATTTTCATTAATCACTTTTCACTCAAACACCTCTTTTAGGAACATTTAACGTTTGTCAAACCAAACAATAACCATGAAAAAACAACTCTTATTCATCATCTTAACAGTGACAACTCTGAACCTTACTGGACAAAATGATTTGATCGGTTTGAAAGTCGGACTCAACTCGACCAATACATCCAGTGATTTTCTCAGTTCAACAAATTATGCCAAAACGGGTCTAAGCGCGGGACTGACTTATGAGCATTTATTTAAGAGACATTTAATCTTTGGCACAGACTTGATTTACAATCAACGTGGATTTAAGGACGACGTCATTTTTTATGATATTGAAGGTAATCCTACCAGTGAAAAGTACACCACGAAATATAATTATAACTATGTCTCATTGCCCCTAAAACTTGGTTTTACCTTCGGGAAAAAACTTGAAGGATTTACACATTTCGGGGTAATTCCTTCTTTTCTAGTTAACGCAAATACAATAGTTCCCACTTTTGACTCAAACGCGAATCGCCATGGCGAAGAAACTTTTGACATAACATACTGCGTATCAAAATTTGACTTCGCTGGACTGTTTGAAATCGGCGCTAATTATCCATTGAATGAAACGTATTTATTTTTTGCTTCTTTTTCCTATCAACGAAGTTTTACCACACTGACCAATGCTAACTATTTTACCAACTCCACCATAAAAATGTATGGAATGGCGCTGAACCTTGGAGTGAAATATGCGTTGACGAAATGATTCAAACTAAGAGCAGAAAATCATTATCCAAATATTAAAAGAACTCATTCAATCCGGCTTGTAACTTTCAACATTGCTTATTTGTTCTACTCATAAATCAACCAATCAAAACACATGAAAAAAATCATTAGCTGTTTAATTTTAACAATCCATTTAAGCGCTTTTTCCCAACAGAAATTAGAAGTGGGATTAGGGATTTCTAATTTCGGTCAAATTGAAAATCCGATCTCAAATTTTTACAACGTAGACTATCCGAATGGGTTTAATATGGATACATACATTAATGAGAATCATTCAATGGTCCTAAAATACAATGTAAACTTTTCGTACAATTTAAAGGATAGTTTGAATGTAAGATTGAGATTAGGCTATGGACAAAACAACAAAATGAGGGTGATGGATTACCCTTCGGCTTTATCACATATCAATGAACACCAGTCGTTTTTGGAATTCTGTCCTTCCATTGGCAAATCCAAAAAATTCGGTTTATTCACGTTACATGCAGGTATGGAAATCCCAATCTACCTCGTTTCAACGTATAATTATTCAAATGTTTCGGACATCAGAGATTCCGCACTTCAAGTGACTAGCACGAATGAATCCTTAGAGAAAATTGACGGTGGATTTCTTATTGGCATCAATCAATTCATTCATCTTCAATTGAAAGTCTCCAAAAACATCAGTGTTTTTTCCGAGTTAAATTTTGGACTCATGTACGCTCAACTGGGAGGGAATTACACCGAAAAAATAACAGTTGGTGCGGCTGAGCCGATACCATACAGCATTGAGAAAAAGTATACGAAATTGTTTTTTACAGCACCTCAAATTCAATTTGGGATCACTTTTCATTTGTTTTAATAAAATAAAGAGGTATGAAATGGACCTATCTATTTATCGTTTTACTTGTTTTTACAAGCTGTAAACCAAGGAAAAAAAAGTGTTCGAGATCCTACAAGATGGAACATCCAATGAACATTTATCCAATTAAGGAAACATATGATATTGGAGACACCATTTGGATTGAACTAAACCTACCGAATTCATTTAAAACAACAGCCTATAATAATTTTACGGGAGAAGCATTTGATAAAACCGTGACACTTGATCATTTCGATTTTCATCGAACGTTTATTGGTTTCAGTAAAATCGATTTGAGTTCCAATACGATTAAAACAGGATGGCAAGACTTCAGTCCCATATTATTTCCCGAGTTCAACCAAATGCAGCAAGAATTTGGCATGGAATACCGTTACAACTATAGTTCGGGCATGTACCACTACAAATTTGGTGTCATCTGCAAATCGAAAGGCATTTTCTTTATTGGTACTTTTTGGAAACATTATAACAATGAAGCTTGCTTAGGTTTTCTCAATGAACAAGACATTAGTCCAGATTGTGAAAAAGAAATCATTGTTGATATTCATTTTCCAATTAATGTACAAAATGACGGAACGTGTCAAACCAATTATGCTGTTTTTGAAGCCATGACCTTTCCTTTCAATGAAGGAGACCGTGAACAAGCTAAAAAATACTATTACACGTTTAAGGTTCATTAGTCTGTTTTTATGAAAAAGCCCAACGTTAAAAAGAATTTTTCGGTTCCGCGGAATAACAAAGCCCAAGGAGTAAACACCCCACATTCTTTAGCCCGACTTTATTTTTTCAAGAACAAATTACACTTAAATTTGTCTTTTAGTTAAACAATTGTTTTTCAGATGTTCAAGTATGTGCTGTTCTTTTTGCTTTTGTTGCCTGGCTTGGTGAAGGCGCAAATCAACGTGCCTCATACTTTGTATCAGCAGTTTAATGGACCTTATGATTATACTATAATCGGAAATACTCAGAACCCTTATGATAATTGGACTTTTCCACCGCAGCCATGTGTCATGCTTACAAGTTCATCAGCAACATTAAATTTAGCTTCAAATCAAACCATTGTCGGAGCCTATTTGGTTTGGGCTGGAATTGGGAACGGTCAAGGTACAAATATCACTCTCAATGGTATAAATATTCAACCAGATATCGTTAATGTTTTAGATGCGCATCCATCAACATTTATTTTCCCTTTTAATTATTTTTCAGCAGTTAAAAATATTACTAATTATGTTCAAACTTATGGTAACGGTCTCTATCAAGTATCTAACTTTGACTTAAATCCTTTTATCGCTAACTATTGTTCGAATGCAGTCTATTATTCTGGATGGAACATTGTGGTTGTTTATTCGAGTCCAACACTAGCTAATAAGCAATTGAATATTTATGATGGTTTTCAATTTGTTGGAAATCCAGTAACTACAACTTATAGTTTTCCAATTTCTAATTTGAATGTGACGAATACAATTGGGGCCAAAATGACTTATATTGTTTACAATGGCAGTCCAAATTCATTTTTTGGTGAATCAGTAAAAGTAAATGGCAACACATTGAGTAATGCTCAAAATCCACCCAATAATCCATTTAATGGCACGAATAGTTTTACTGGGAGTAATACAAGTTGGAACATGGATGTGGACACTTATTCTATCAACAATTACATCAACGTTGGAAATACTAGTTTACAATTTACATTAAACTCTCTAACCAACCGTAATGTCTCCACCATCATCACCTCCATCCAATCCGAACTGCCTGATGCCACAATTTCACTTGACAATATAACTGGCCAAGACATTTGCCAAAATCATGATTTGACCTTGGATTATACAGTCTACAATGTCAACTCGAACGATACTTTGCTGGCGGGTACGCCTATCTCGGTTTATGCGAATAATAATGTGCTGTTATCAACTTTTACTTTGCCTTCAAATATTCTCATTGGTGATAGTTTGTCTTTAAGTACAATGGTAACAATTCCCGCAAGTATTGCTAGTCCTTTTAACTTGAGCATGGTCGTAAACCAAAATGCGACGCAATTGGGCGTTTATCCCGAGAGTAATTTTGGCAACAATACTTCGAATGATTCTACGATTTCCCTTACGACCGTTATCTATCCAAATTTTGGAAACGTTGGTCCTTTTTGTCAAGGAACAAGCTACACCTTGCCATCTGTTTCTTTGAACAATGTTGATGGCGTTTGTTCGCCTGCGTTCAATAACCAAAGTTCAGGAACGTATTACTTTTTACCGAACGACACGACCTGCAACCAACCTTTGCAACTAACCGTGCAGATTGTTCCGCAAATCACGCCAATCTTCAATTTCGCTACGAGTTTGTGTCAGAATGATAACCTGCTTTTTCCAGTTTCCACGCAAACAGGCGCCTTCGGAACATGGTCTCCAGCTTTTGATAACCAGAACACGACCACTTATACCTTCACACCAACGATTTCTACGCCAGCCTTGGGTTGTCCCACACCAGCACAACATACGGTGAATATTATTCCATCAACGGTTCCAACCTTTAGTTTATTAGATTCCATTTGCTTGAACGGACAACTTACTTTTCCAACCGTTTCCACGAATTCCATTTCAGGAACCTGGTCTCCGGCTTTTGATAATCAAAACAGTGCGACGTATACGTTTGTGCCAGATAATAGTAACACTGCAACCTGTCTTGTTTCCACACAACATACTGTGGTGATTGTTCCACCGATAACTCCGAATTTTTCCTTTGTGAATAGTTTGTGCGAAGGATCTGCGTTTGTTTTTCCTTCGACAAGTTTGAACAGCATTTCCGGAACTTGGACACCAGCTTTCAATAATCTTTCCAGCGCGACGTATACGTTTAGTCCAGATAGCAACACAGTCCTTGGTGCGTGTGCAAACTCGGTCAATGAAACCATGACAATCATTCCTAACTTGGATCCATCGTTTACCTTCAGTGATTCGTTGTGTGCGGATGCGGTCTTTGATTTTCCGTCAACGTCCGTTGAAGGCGTTTCCGGTGTGTGGACTCCAAGTTTTAACAATCAATCCACGCAGAACTACACGTTCACACCGGACCTCTCTGGAATCGTATTCACGAACATCGGTCAACGTTGTCCGCAGGTGATTAGTCAAACCATGACGATCATCCCGAATCCAGTGGCTGATTTCACGCCAGAAAATACGGTGCTCTCTCTTTTTGCTCCAACGACACTTTTAGAAAACAACTCTTCGAATGCCTACAGTTATTTCTGGAATTTCGGTGATGGGACAAGCAACGACAGTATTTTCTCGCCCGAACATACCTTCCCAGAAAATGCCGGAACGTACTTGGTTTCCCTCGAAGTCAGCAACGAACTTGGCTGTTTAGACTCCACCTCGCAGAGCATTGTCATTGAACACGATCCTGTGGTCTTCATTCCCAATGCCTTCACACCCGATGAAGACGACTTAAACAATGAGTTTACCGCGGTTTTTCCTGAAAACATGAAATTGGCGAGCTTCGAGATGTTCATCTACGACCGTTGGGGAGAATTGGTCTTTTACAGCCAAAATCCCAAAGAAGGTTGGGACGGTTCACTAGCGGGATACGATGCGCCTGATGGTGTGTATTCGTATTTAGTGAAATACAAAGAGTTGGGGTACGTGAATAAATTTCTGGTGACGGGAAGTGTGGTGGTGATACGGTAGGATTACCGCAGCAGTGCAACTGCAGCGGTGCGTGGAGCAGTACAACTGCAGCGTAACGGAGGTACGGTGAGGTATTGTCGCAGCAGTGTAACTGCAGCGTAACGGTATAACTGCAGCGTAACGGTATCGTGGTACTGCTGGATTGCAAATCCAGCAATGCGTGGTCTTTGAGACATTTTTGGGCTGGTTGGTAACCTCCACCCGGTGTATTGCAACTTTAGCCATGCCTAGTTAAAGTTGTATGTTGAATAAAATATTCATTTTCAGTTTTAACTTATAATTAAATTTTACTAATTTTAAGTAGCTTAAAACTAAACTCTTGCAAACATGAAAAAGTTAATCCTCTTCAGTTTATTGTTTCAAAACATCGTTCACGCTCAACTTTACGTAGGTGGTGAATTATCCTTCGCTAGTAGCTTGAGTCGAGACAGCTATTTAGATGTCAATCCATTCTATTTATACCAAATAACCCCAGGAATATCTGGTATGTACATCAACAAGAAAAACACCATGTTCAAAGGAAGCGTTGGGTTTGTAAAAGATCGATTTACGGACATTTCAGCGAATAGTTATTTAAACGACTACACACAATTTAGCTTGCAAGCGTCCGTTTTGAACTCTCAATTGAAAAACAACTGGCACCAAAGCTTGTCCATTGGTTTTTTCATGAATAAGCTGAATAGTTATGGCGTAGCGCAGGCAAACGAACTGAAATACACGCTTACCGAGAATTTGGGCACCAATGTGAAATTTGGAATCGTATCTGAATATTCAATCCGTTGTCAAAACAGTAATTGGCTCAGTTCCATCACGCTAAATACGAAAGGTGATATTTCAGGACTTACTGTATTATCCAAAAATGATTTAGTGATTAGAGACAATCTCATTCAGGTTGGCATCGTTCTAAATGTCAATAAAAAAATCAACTGGGAAAACACGAAAAAATTTCTGATAAGAGCCTAAACACTTTGTGCTAATTTCTTTGCGGATAAGTTTTTTCAAGTTTTGGATAAGGTTCTATATTGCTGTAAGTAGGTATTCTGCTGGATTGAAAATCCAGCAATGCGGTGTTGCAAATCCAGCGATGCGTGGTTTACGCTTAAAAATGAACAAATAATTATTAAACGATTTAGATAAATCAGAAATGGTCAACACAAAATTCATCACGTTTTTTCTTATAAATTCAGTCCTGTTTGGTGCGATCAATATACTCATTGATGTCTTCTTCTCGCGCAACATCGATTGGACAGGAGCCATCATAAAAAGCCTTTTGTTCGGAGTGCTTTATACCTTGTTCTATCGAAAGAAGATACAAAAACAATAAAAAAGAAGTTTCCAACGGTATGTGTTCCACTTTCAAGCGTTAAATTTATCATTACTATGAAATTTACTTCTTTTCTGATTTTAGCGTGCGTACTCTCATCCTGCAACATCATCCGAATCCTCCAACTGAAGGAACCAAACGATGAGTCAGAGCAAGAAGTGAGCAAATTTATAAAACACTACAACTTTGACTATAGTGTATTTGCCGATGATTCCAAGTATTGGATGCAAAAATCGAAAGCATACGGTATCAATGATGACACAAGCAAATCCTCCCAAGTCCAACTTCGGATTTACCATCCTGATGGAAGCTTATATTCCGCCTATTCACAATGTATGGGAGATTTTAACGATCGGAATTTTGTCGATAGTTTCCCACTCAAAAAGAACGATTATCCGTATGTCAATGCGCAATTGAGCTTTAAAAATGAGCTGGAATTTCTCGCGCTTAAGACAGAAACAAAAGAACAGATTTTGCTTCAATCCATGCATCATAAATACACGTATGTGGTGTATTATGCGATTTGGACTAGTTGGGCAGCGAAACATGTCCTAAGACGAGTATCAAAGATTAAAAGGGAACATCCTACTGACGTTCTTGTACTGTTGGTGAATGTCGCTAGGGATGCGAAGTAAGGGAAGATCTTACGCATTTATAACGCTAAGCTCACTACAACAAATTAGCATAAAAGATCGATGTTCAACTTTTTTGAAATTTTAGCGATATTTGGGTAACAAACCGTGAATTGACTGCAAATCGGAGTGATTGATTTAGTAACACAAGCAAAAAGAGTCAAATGAAAAAAATCAAATTTTACCTAATGGTCACTTGGATCATTTTCAGTCGAAGTTTCGATGCTTATTGTACAAATTTGCACACACCCGATTTACAAAAAGAAGCAAATCCATTGGTTTCTTCTTTGGGATTGACCTGGTCACCTCTACTGATGATTTTATCCTTACTGATGATTTATGTCATTTTTGCTTACTATCAGTTTGTTTTTAAGCCGATTACACTGGATCCAAAAGAACGTGGATACAGTTTCAAAGATTACGCAACCTATCGCTACCTTGGAAAAAAAGCAAAATGGTCCGCCCTACTCTTTCAATTCCCGACTTCCATCACCCGTTTTAATCAAGTGATGGGACAACTCATGGCCCCATGTTTAGCATTTGCAGGAATCGTTTCAAGCATCATGTGGCTGCTCATTTTCAACAGTAGTTACTATCGGTCCATTCACCACGCTTCAGTGATTTATTCTTTATTGATTGCTGGATGTTTGTTTATTGTTCTGCGCATTTTCAAGAAAGAATATCTTTCTTATCAAGGGGTCCAATTTTAAACGATTCAAGGCATTATTCACTCCATGAAAAATAGAAAAGATCCATTGTTTTCAATCGTCGTTTTGGGAATGCTGATTTTCACCTGCGTCTCATGCCAACATACGAAATCCCATTCACAAAAGCCAGAAGGAAAAACGGTTATTCGTCCAATGGATTCTACGGATATCTATGGAAACCATTTTAAACAAGACATCAAAGTATACGACCACAATGGAACATTGAAAGAACATTTTTTTCAAGGTGATTTCGGAGGGAACGGATGCCTCGTTGGAACCTACTATAAATTTGCCAAAAATGGCGCTTTAAGACTTCGCATAAAAATCCATAACGATTCATTTGACGAAGCTTATTTACTTTACATTTATTATAAAAATGGAAAGCCAAGCAAACAACGCAAGTTCAAAAATCATTTTCAATATGAAATTCCCATCGTGCCTTTTGATGAAAAATAATGATTTCATGCATCGTTTAAACTGGAAAACAAGCTTTCTCACCTTGTTCACAGGTGTTCTTTTAGCACAACAGGATGTACTCGCTACAACAAAGAATCCGTCCATTAATTTACTTCCCTCGTTCGAAAATCGGGACTTCAATAGACACATTGATTCCACCGCAAAGAAATCAACGATTGTTTACCTTGCTTTAGACGGAGAGAGAGACAGCAGCAAAAAAGCAAAATCCATCCTGGGGGACCCACTCGTTTCAGACAGTAAATTTGTCATGAAATTAAAACAGACATGTTCCACCTCCCTAGACAAATGTATCTACGATCAAATAACGGTGGACTACTTCTCCCTTTTCCAGAAGTTAACACAAGAAAAACAGTACACTTTGCTAAAAGATGGTTCCTTGGAAGTGAAGCTAGTGAAAATCAAGAGTGAAAATGAAGATCAAAAAGTCGAAGTATTTCTGTCAACCTATTTGAACGGAGTTAAAACCGATTCAATATTAATCTATAATTATCTAAATATCCCTGAAAATTCAGTTGCGAACGAAATGATTTACTACATCGATGAAACGCTACGCATTTGGCAACTTTCAGTTACCTATGAAGAAAACTCCATAAGCGTTGACTCATGGGAAAGGTTCGTCATTGACCAGAAAACAGGTCATATAAACAAGGACACTAATTTCTAACAATCTTAAACGCGCGTGCCGTTCACACAATAATTTTTGCCATTGTTCGTTATGAATACGTTCAATTTATTTTTCATCCATGCAAAAAATAGCACTCTTACTCATCGTACTAATTTGTCAAGTACCTTTCCTTCAATCACAAGTCAATAAATTAGATTCAACAAATCAATTTGGACTTCACCTAGGTGTAAATTTTGGAGGTGGTTTTGCTGGTGGGACCGTTGGGGGTGGTGGATTAAAAATGTGTCCACGAATTGGAGTCTCTTACAAAGACAGATTCGTCCTCGGATTAGAATCAAATTCAGACTATCAAATTGTTTACAGGAAGGATACCATAATGGATCCGAGCACTTGTTTAATAAAATGGGTTGGTCCATTTGTTCGATACTATTTCTATCCTGCTCACTATAAGTTGAATCTGATTGCGAGTGTAAATTATGTATATGGAAGCGTTTACGTTTGGAGTGAAGAAGAGAAATCTAGAACGACCTACAATACCGCTTTTTTAGGCTTGGGATTTACTTATAAAGTAAAACAAACACACATAGAATTTGGATATCGCTACACCTTTTTGTTGAATAACACGCCAAACGTAGTGAAGTGGAGCAATTCTATATTTCTGGGAGTAACGAGGAATTTTTAGAAAGGAACCGCACCGTTAGATTTCACCAACTATGTTAATCAACGAAAGAAAAAGTAATTTTTATATGAATATCCAAGCTAACTCTTGTGATTTACGTTCAAAGCTTCCTTTATGGATTCTGTTTTTCATCACCCTTTATGGAAACAGCGTTTCGGCGCAACAAATGGATTACTACCAACACATCAATCGCGCGGAAGAATTGTTTGTGTTAAACCATGATCCTTCTTGCTTTAAGGAGTTTAATAAAGCATTCCACACCAAAGCCCGATACTTTGCCAAAGACGCGTATATCGCCGCACAAATTGCCCTTTACCTCAAAGACGATCAAAAAGTATTGCTGTACTTAAAACGCGCTTTTGAACTTGGACTTCCATTTACGGCATTGACATCCGCTCCGATTTTTCAGCGCATTGAAACAAATTCCATTTATCCAAAAATTGTCCAAGTATACCAATCCTGTCAGAAACCAACATTTGATGCAGTGGTGCGCGATAAAATCTATGATCAATGCTTTAAAAGCGATAGCTTGAAATTTTACATGGGGAGGGATTCCAAAAAAATAGCGCAATTCACACAATATGAAGATTCATTTAGAGACTATTTGAAAGTGGAATTTTTATCCAAAGGGATTTTCCCGAATGAAAACCTGATTGGAATCGCAACGGATTCGATTTATGAAGATTTTATGCGTCGTTTTGGACATGTTGATCCATATGCTGCAGAGGAAAAACAACTTTTTGGTTCAACGAATTCAATTCCCACAGAATACGGACTCGTGTCAAAATACTCGTTCTCCGTTCTGCTACACTCTTCTTGCTCCTTCCCAAATTACCAGAAGTTGCTTTACGAAGCTGTATTAAACGGATACATGCAGCCCATTGAATATGGACTCCTCCACGAGACAAGTGTTTCTTGGAATCAAGGAATGAAAAACCCACATGAAGGCTGTAGTCCTTTATTGAGTGATGCGTATTACAACATTTTGGGATTTGACCCGACGAAGTCCACACAAACAAAAATAGATGAGTCCGATACAGAAGGAATGAAACGAGTCGAAAAGAATAGAGCTGCTATTGGCATGCAGAAATACAGTATTGACCAATTAAAACGCATCGATCAAAAGAATTTAGGTATTAAATTTTTCTTTTATTTCTTGGAAAGATGAGCGCACATGTAAAACATTTATCCATGCATAAAAGAGCACTCTTACTCATCGTACTGATCAGTCAAGTACCTTTCTTTCAATCCCAAGTCAATAAATTAGATTCAACAAATCAATTTGGACTTCACCTAGGCGGGAACTTTGGCGCTGGTTTTGCTGCTGGCACCGTTGGTGGTGGCTTATTAAAAGTATGTCCACGAATTGGCGTAAACTACAAAGAGAGATTCGTCTTGGGAATAGAATCAAATTCAGATTATCAAATTGTTTACCTAAAGAATTCTTCGATAGAGCCTAGTCTCCGCTTAATTAAATGGGTTGGTCCATTTGTCCGATATTATTTCTACCCTGCTCATTATAAGTTGAATCTTATGGCAAGTGTAAATTATGTATTTGGAAGCGCTTATAAATATAGCTCTGAACTGAAATATAGAGAGACATTCAATACCGCTTTTTTAGGCTTGGGTTTTAGTTACAAAGTAAAACACACACAGATTGAATTTGGATGTCGCTATACCTTTTTAATGAATAACACACCGATTTTAGTAAGGTGGACCAATTCTTTATTTTTGGGTGTAACGAGGAATTTTTAGAACGGAACCGCACCGCTTGACGTGCATCCTGCGGAATACAGCACCGCTGGAAAAGACATAAAATGTTTAGTTCTTTTAGCTTTGTTGAAAATTTTAATTGTTGTTAAGAGTTCCGCAGCAGTGCAACTGCAGCGGAACAGCGTGGATTACAATCCAGCGGTGCATAGATGACAAATTTATCCCAAACGAAAAGGCACATCATCTTGATGTAAGAGATAATAATTCATCAATGATTTCTGAAGTCGTTTATCCTTAAACATTCTGCGATACAAATCTTCACGAACCTTCATTAAATACGCATCATCTGAACTAAAATGAGGCAAGTTCTTTTGGCAAACCTTTGCTTTGTTTTGAGTGAACGCAAGGTCAATTGGTGATGTTTCTTGATCAAAATCCGAGAAAATCGCTTCGTAACAAAAGGCCTCCAGGAGCGTGTAATCTTTTTGCCAATTACTTTCTCGCTGTCCGTTCAATCCGATGCAGACATGAGCCTGAACACTTGAGTCCGGATTCACTTTGTCGCAATAGAAAAACCGAGAAGCTACTTCAACTAATTCACGCTTACTAAACGTTTGCGTTTTGTTTGAAGCATTCTTTTCTATGGCCTCAATTGTTTGACGAACATAGCCTTGCAATGTAGAATCGTTAGACAATTGTTCAATGTAGGATTGTTTAAGCAAATTCGTGTCTGGATACAAATCAAACAATGTCCGGCGCATGTCAACCTGCTCCGGCGCATGAATTCTTGGTGTATTCAAGATGAGGTAATCAAAACGTCGGTGCACATTCCAATAAGGACTATCAGCTGAAAGGGAGGCCATGGCAGAAACTTTTTCCTTTCCAGACACTTCGTAAGGAAACAATTCGATGTGTAATTGAGCAGGAAAGGGAACCTTTTGCGCACAAATGGGCTGAATGAATAATACCAGGAATAAGAATCGAATCAGTTTGACCATGTAGGAAATACGTTTAAGTGTTGATAGAGTTACACCGTACTCGCGGATAGTACCGCAGCACTGCAACTACAGCGGTGCACAGTGCGGTGCATGAGTTTGAGTCATTTAGCAAAAAATCTATTATTGATTGATTTTACTTGTTTCATCCCAACGATTATCGAAAATTGCGATGATGGAAATTTTATTCTTTTTAACTGAATAATATACAGAAAGAACTTTGCTTAAAACTGCTCTTCTAAATTTCTTCTTTTTTGATTCAGAATAAATTGTGGGATAAAGGATGATTATTTTCTCAAAATCAGCTAAAACCTTATAGAAATTAGTTATTTCTTTTTCAGTGAAATTCTTACGTAGATAAAAGACAATTTCTTTAGCGTTTTCTAAAGATTGTTTTGAATATTCAACAGTGAGGTTCTTTTTCTCAGCCATTTTTCAATTCTTCCCAAAATTGAGACGATGAAATTACATTTCCACTTTCAATGTCATCCATTCCATTTCTCAACATTTTCTGTTGATTTTCGGAAAGATCATCCCACCAATCATCTTTCGATTTTGATTTTTTCAGACCATCAAGAAACTCAATCATGTTCTCATCTGAAAGCCTATTAATCCAAGCAATCAAATCTAATTTCGTTTGGTTAAGTTCAGCTGTTGACATTCTTTGTTTGTTTAAAACAAATATAATGAGTTTAATGAATTAATCAAATCATTTACAATCCCGCACCGCTAGAAGTGCATTCTGCGGAACACCGCACCGCTTGAAGAGACATAAAATGTTTAGTTCATTTTAGCTTTTTTGAAAATTTTAATTGTTGTTAAAAGTTCCGCAGCAATGCAACTGCAGCGGAACAGAGTGTAACAGCGTGGATTACAAACCAGCGGCGCGAAGTGTAATGCGAGGTTCAGTATATGGATTCATTTCGCTTTATTTGAAATTACGTGTAGATTTTGTAAGATGTCAACCTGGATAAGCATCCGGTTTTTAAGGTCTTCATTTGCTTGCATGAAAACACGTTTAATTTCATCCTTGTAATAATTCTTTATCTCTTTTTTTGAGTAAACCGATGAAATGACAACGACCCCACTTCCCTCGAAAACCAAGAAATAAATACGGTATCCGCCGCTTTTCTCCTTGTTGATACTATTTTTCAGTCTTGATTTCTTGCAGGAAGTGTTTTTGCCTTTTGGCCCAAGTGTTTCATCAACATTTCGTATGCGCTCAATGGTTTCCAATTCTTGAAAAAAGGCACAGATGTCCAATTGAACGTTTTTGGTTGCCGCTTTTTTTGACAATTTGGCAATCTCTTGATTCGCTCTTTGCGTCAAGTAAAATTTCATTTGAATTAAAAACGAATTAGCTGTTTTTCAAATGATCCGCCAGGTCATTTGTTAAGTCCTTCCATTCTTGATCGTGCTTCAAGTCGATACTTGATAAAATGTCCTCTGCGGCTTCTTCCATTTCCGAAATAACGTTTATGAAGTGAGCAAGTGTGGATTTTAACGATTCTTTGTAGAATGCATGTTTCGCAAAAATACGGTGGTGGGATTTTGATTTCTCAACGAGGATAAGCATTAATGCAGCTACCGCTTTGAAATTCTTTTCCATTTCTGTTGAACATCCATGGATGTTCGTGATTTGTTGGAATGCACTTTCATTGATGGACTCTCCTAATTTTATGAGGGTATCCATGTTTTTTTTAAGCTTATTCGATTGATCAAGAAAATCATTGATATCATGGAAAATTACATCAGATTTCTCTTCGTATTTCTTGATTTTCTTACTAATTTGTTGAGTTGTTGTTTCCATGATATGCATGCTACACAAAGTTAAATCATTTACGCTTTCATTCAACGCGATAAACTGGATTTTATTTTAAATGAATTAAAATTGATTCGAGAAAATTAACGTAGGAATGCAACTAAAACGATCAGGGTACCGCAGCAGTGCAACTGCAGCGGTGCAAAGCGGAACAGCGGAACGATGTGAGTCGTAGCTTTACGTTAACCTAAAAACTCCTCGAAATACGTCGCTGCCAATTTCATTCTGGATCCATACCAGGAACACATTTCGCCATCGATGAGGTGAATCTGCGCGGATGGAAAGATGGCTTGAAACTTGTTGACGTGTTCCGACTTGAAAGGAAAGGGTTCAGAACTTAAAAAGATGTGGTCAACCGTTGCTGGTGCGACATCGGACAAAGATGGATAACGGCTCTGTTTACAGGCATTCTGAAAACCGATTTTCGTTAACAAGGAATCGATAAAGGTGTTTTTTCCTGCGACAAACGCGGGCTCGTCCCAAATGAAATAGAGGAAGGTTTTTCCTTGTCCAAGGTTTTGAAGGGACGCAAATGCCTCGATGCTTTCTTCGACCAATAACTCGGCTTCGTCCTCTTTTTCAGTCATGACGCCGATGGAATGGATCATCGCAAAAGCATCTTCCAGCGTTTCAATGTCACTCATCCAAACGGGAAATTCTTTTTCCAAGGCTTCGATGTCCTCTTTGGTGTTTTCTTCTTTGTTGCCAATGATCAAATCGGGATTCAAGGAACGAATCAACTCCAAATTCAACTGTTTTGTCCCGCCAATGCGTTGCTTGACACGAAACCAAGAGACCGGATGAACACAGAACTTCGTAATGCCAATGACTTCGGATGCTAATCCGAGATCATGGAGCAATTCCGTTTGCGAGGGGACCAAGGAAATGATTCGTTTTGGTTCAAGGGGAACATGTACTTTGCGTCCCATTTGATCCACGAAATTTCTTCCAATCATCAAGAGATCGCTGAAATAACGTCGTAACGAGAAACAATGTGGTACTTACCGTTCTCCAAGTGAACCAATACCGCTGGCGTTTGCTTGTTGATTAACTTGCAAATATCTTCGATGTGCGTCGCGTGATTTACCACTGGAAAAGGTGCATTCATAATGGAAGAAATCGGTGCATCGCGCAAAGCTGGATCTTCCACCAACAATTGATACACATGACTGTCGTCGATCGAACCAACAAATACGCCGTCTTTCATCACTGGAATTTGTGAGATTCCAAAGTTGCGCATTTTCGCAATAGCATGAGAAACCAACTCTTCTGCATACAAGGAAACCAATGGTTTATCCGCATGTTTCGCGACTAAATCCGCAGCTGTAACAATGTTTTCGTCCAAGAATCCGCGTTCTTTCATCCACTCGTCGTTGAAGATTTTTCCAACGTAACGACTTCCATGGTCGTGGAATAAAACCACTACGATGTGGTCGGCTGTCAACTGGTCTTTCAGTTGCAACAAACCTTTGATGGCAGATCCTGCGGAATTTCCTACGAAAATTCCTTCTTCACGTGCAATTCTACGCGTATATACGGCAGCGTCTTTATCTGTTACTTTTTCGAATAAATCAATCACGTCAAAATCAACGTTGGCTGGCAAAATGTCTTCCCCAATTCCTTCGGTGATGTATGGATAGATTTCGTTTTCATCGAAAATTCCTGTTTCCTTATACTTTTTGAATACGGAACCATAGGTATCAATTCCCCAAATCTTGATGTTTGGATTTTTCTCTTTTAAGTACTTCCCAACGCCTGAAATGGTTCCTCCGGTTCCAACTCCCACCACAAAGTGTGTGATTTTTCCTTCAGTCTGTTCCCAGATTTCTGGACCTGTGGATTCGTAATGCGCTTGACGGTTCGATAAATTATCATACTGATTCACGTACCACGAATTCGGAATTTCTTCCGCCAATCGACGAGAAACGGAATAGTAAGAACGTGGATCCGTTGGCTCAACCGCCGTCGGACAAACCACGACCTCTGCTCCTACCGCACGCAAAATATCCATTTTCTCTTTGGATTGTTTATCGTTAAGTACGCATACCAATTTGTATCCTTTGATAATTGCTGCCAAGGCCAATCCCATTCCCGTATTTCCTGAAGTTCCTTCGATGATGGTTCCTCCCGGATGTAACAATCCTGCTTTTTCTGCATCTTCAATCATTTTTACAGCCATGCGGTCCTTCACAGAATTTCCTGGATTCGTCGTTTCGACTTTCGCGAATACTTGCGCGGAAACTTCAGCTGTTAATTTGTTGATGCGCACCAATGGCGTATTTCCAATGGTTTCGAGGATGTTATTGTATACTTTCATGCGTTGATTTTGGACAAAGTTAAGTAAATGATTTTAGGCAGTCACGGATTTTTCCTTGACGCAGGGAAAAGCAGAAAAAAAACACCTAATTTTAGTTCATGAAAAATTGCCTTTCTTTCCTTTTATGTTGCTTGATGTATACAAGCCACGCACAAGTTTCTAGCATCCTTCCAAGTCCGGTGACGTATGTTCAGCGCGAAGGATCCTTTCAAATCAACCAAGCACTGACGGTAAATCCGTCCGAAATCAATCCATCGCTGTTCGCACAATTGAAAGAACTAGGAACCATTTATCACCAATTACGCATCGAACCGAATGTCCAAAATGCGATGCTTCAATTCAAAAAATTGGAGAATGTCAAACAGGATTCCTACAGCATTAATGTGGCTGAACGCATCACGATTTCTTATTCAAGCGATGCTTCTTGTTATTACGCCATGACTTCCCTCATGCAATTGATGAAGCGCAACGAAAATGGACTTTCCCTGCCAATGTGTTTTGTGAAGGATTATCCGAATTTTCAATGGCGCGGACTGCATTTGGATGTTTCCCGTCATTTTTTCACGGTGGAAGAAATCAAACGCTTCATTGATTTGATGTCCTATTACAAGTTCAATACCTTTCACTGGCACTTAACCGACGACCAAGGATGGCGCATCGAAATCAAGAAGTATCCAAAACTGACGGAAATTGGTGCTTGGCGAGATAGCACCGTGGACAATCACTACACCACCGTTCCAAGAACCTACACGAAAGCGCGCTACGGTGGATTTTACACACAAGAACAAATCAAGGATGTTGTTGCCTACGCGGAAGCAAAATACGTGACGATTGTCCCGGAGATTGAAATGCCCGGTCACGCACGCGCTGCATTGGCCGCTTATCCAGAATATTCGTGTACGGGCAAAGCACAAGGAGTCGAAGGACTTTGGGGGATTTTCGATGATATTTTCTGTTCCAAACCGGCATCCATTCAATTTTTAAAAGACATTTTGGATGAAGTGATTCCGTTGTTTCCGGGGCAATACATCCACATTGGTGGCGATGAAGCACCGAAAACACGCTGGCATAGTTGTCCGAAGTGTCAGGACATCATGAAGGAAAATCACTTAAAGGACGAACACGAATTACAGAGTTACTTCATTCGTCAAATGGATGCATACGTGACAGCGAAAGGAAAAAAAATCATTGGCTGGGATGAAATCCTCGAAGGTGGACTTTCGCCCAATGCAGCTGTGATGTCATGGCGTGGATTCGATGGCGGATTGGAAGCAGCAAAGCAAGGACATTACGTCGTGATGACTCCAGGATCTCACTGTTATTTCGATCATTACCAAGGAAAAGGGAAAGATGAACCTTTGGCGATTGGCGGCTACACTTCCTTGGAAAAAGTCTTTACATTTAATCCAATTCCTCCTGATTTAGGTCCGGAAGTTTCGTCGTATATTTTAGGTGGACAAGCGAACATTTGGACGGAGTACATTCCTACTTTTTCCAAAGTGGAATACATGGCGTATCCACGTGCCATTGCCTTGAGCGAAGCGCTTTGGTGTACAAACAAACCGACGTACGATGTCTTTTTATCCGTGCTCGTTCAAGATCACTTTCCGCAATTGGAACGATGGAAAGTCAATTATTCAAAAAGTGCGTTAAAGGCTTCTTTACAGACCTTCCGCAAAGGAAATGGAATTGAAATACAATCTACTGGAATGAATTTTAAAGAAGGTGAAATGACGGTCACAACAAGCTCCATTTCCCTAATGCGAGCAAGAAAAAAAACAAATCAGGTTTCATTCACAATTCCTTCTAATTATCCAGGTATAGGGCAAACAGTTAACATTACGAATCACCTAGGACTTGGAGCAAAAGTGAACTACATCACGCAACCGAGTCCAAAATACAATGCTAGCGACATCGTTTTAGTCGATGGTCAATTCGGTGCGCGTCCATGGAAAGGACACGAATGGATTGGCTTTGACACGAATGTGATTGTGTTGGAAATTGACCTAGGAAAAATAACAAAGATTCGCGAAGTGAAAGTGAGTTTCCTCCAAGACGAAAACAGTTGGATTCACACACCGAATCAAGTGGAAATCGAATCCATTTTACCAGTTCGGCCTTACTTAGTTGGCAGATCAAAGGCTCCAAGTCTAGACACAAAGAATCCAAATTCTGAGATTTGGAACATTCGTGGTTTTGGAACGTCTCAAATCTTGCGAATTACGATAAAGGGAGCTGACAAAATACCACAAGGTCAGCCCGGAGAAGGAAACATGCCTTGGATTTTCATCGATGAAATTCAAATCAATTAATGGATGTGGAAGTCCGTTGAAAAACCCGTTCATCGCGGGAAATGGCGCAAATTCTTCGGGAAAGAATACTTTATTCTAAAGCGAAAGTGGCGTTGGTTGAACAACAAACGTTCCTTCGCACGAAAACGCATACATTCGGGATTGGAACATGAATACATGAAGCACAAGTCCATGTTGTTACGACCATTGAAGGACGTGGACATGATTCTGCAACACAACAAAGTGAAAAATTTGGAACTTGCCATCGGGCACATCCACGGGATTGTTATTCGTCCGGGAGAAACGTTTTCCATTTGGAAATTGGTTGGACGTCCAACAAAAAGCAAAGGATACCTAGACGGACTCACCTTGGAAAACGGTCAAATCGGGCGAGGAGTCGGCGGTGGACTTTGTCAACTTGGAAACTTGCTGTATTGGATGGCGCTACATTCTCCTTTAGAAATCACCGAGCGTTGGAGACATGGATTCGATGTGTTTCCAGATATCAATCGAAGCATTCCCTTTGCTTGTGGCGCAACACTTTCGTACAATTATGTCGATTTACAACTAAGAAATTCCACGCAACAAGATTTCGTCATTGAACTTTGGTTGGACAAAAGCCATTTGAATGGACGTCTGACTTCCAACCTTCCTTCAGATTACACATATCAAGTCATTGAAACGGATCATCAAATTCAACAACAATGGTGGGGTGGCTACACAAGACACAATCGGATTTGGAAAGAATCCACGCACAAAGATTCCGGAGAACAAACAATGGATTTAGTCACCGAAAACAATGCAATTATGATGTACAATCCCTTACTCGAAGGTTCGAAGGGATGACTCGACAAACTCTTAACGTAAATCAAGGACTTGAACCTTTCTTCTGACGTACATTTGTCACATGGAAAGAAAGACCTTCCTCAAACTCATCGGATTATCCACAATTGGAATGAGCATGACTAGTTTAGCTGATTTAAATCGTATGTCCCACGGATTTACGCATACACCAAAAATGCCCGTTCTCTTTGTAGGACATGGAAGTCCCATGAATGCGATTGAAGAAAATCAATTCGTGCAAGGATTCCGAAATGCAGCGAAGTCGATACCAAAACCGAATGCCATTCTATGTGTTTCGGCACATTGGTTAACGAACGGAACAAAGGTGACCGCGATGGGCATGCCGCCAACGATTCACGATTTTGGTGGATTTCCACAAGCTTTGTTTGATGTCCAATATCCCGCTCCTGGAAGTCCAGAACTAGCGAAAGAAGCGCAAGCTTTACTGGCTCCAACACATGTCGATTTAGACGATGCGTGGGGACTCGATCACGGAACATGGTCAGTACTCAAACATTTTTATCCCGATGCAGATATTCCGGTTATTCAGTTAAGCATCGATTATGGAAAACCCATGCAATGGCATTTTGACTTGGCTAAACAGTTACAAGCCCTGCGCGAAAAAGGAGTGCTGATTATCGGAAGCGGAAACATGGTTCACAATCTTGGACGCGTGGATTTCAGTCGCATCAACGAAGTTGGCTACGGCTATGACTGGGCAATCGAAGCACGTTCTGTACTGAACAAAGAACTTCTGGAGGGAAATTTCCAAGCCTTGATCGATTACCAAAAAGGTCCGAAGTCCTTGCAACTCGCCATTCCAACTCCGGATCACTACATTCCCCTACTCTATACCTTGGGACTCAAAACAAAAACAGATGAACTGACTTTGTTTAACGATCAATTACTTGCGGGAAGTTTAAGCATGACTTCTGTCCGAATTGGATAGCTATTTTCTTCAAAAAGAAACATTCCATTGACGTCGGATGTTGTACCTTTGCAAAAACTTTTTTTATGGCTACGCGTAATTGGCAAACAATTAAAAAATACGAAGACATTAAATTCGAGTTCTTCGAAGGAATTGGTAAAATCACGATTAATCGTCCACGCGTATACAACGCGTTTCGTCCAGAGACGAATTTCGAAATGTTGGACGCGATGAACATCTGTCGCGAACGTCCGGACATCAACGTGGTTGTGTTCACCGGAGAAGGCGACAAAGCATTCTGTTCAGGCGGCGATCAAAACGTAAAAGGCGTTGGTGGATACATTTCTGAAAATGGTGTTCCTCGTTTAAATGTTTTGGATTTACACAAAGCCATTCGTTCCCTGCCTAAACCAGTTATTGCCATGGTGAATGGATATGCGATTGGTGGTGGACACGTACTTCACGTTGTGTGCGATTTAACGATTGCTTCAGAAAATGCGATTTTTGGTCAAACTGGACCGAAAGTAGGAAGTTTTGACGGAGGATTCGGTTCTTCGTACTTGGCGCGCCACGTCGGACAGAAAAAAGCACGTGAAATTTGGTTCCTTTGTAATCAATACACCGCTGAAGAAGCAGAAAAAATGGGCATGGTCAACAAAGTTGTTCCATTTGACCAATTAGAAGATACCGTTGTTGAATGGTCAAAAACGATCATGAAAAGAAGTCCATTGGCAATCCGCATGATCAAACGTGCAATGAATGCTGAACTAGACGGACAACACGGATTAATGGAATTGGCTGGCGATGCTACCCTACTCTATTATTTAACCGAAGAAGCACAAGAAGGAAAACATGCCTTCCTAGAAAAAAGAGATCCTGATTTTTTACAATACCCAAAATTCCCTTGATATGTCAGTAAGAGACCTACAACCAAACGCATTATGGAACCATTTTGCTGATTTGAATGCCGTTCCTCGTCCTTCGAAAAAAGAAGAACGCGTGCGTCAATTCATGATCGATTTTGGAAACTCATTGAACTTGAAAACGGTGGAAGATGCCATCGGAAACGTGTACATCTATAAAGCAGCAACTGCGGGAATGGAAAATCGTCCAACGGTGATTCTTCAAGCGCACTTGGACATGGTTCATCAAAAGAATTCCGACACGACTTTCGACTTCGATCAGCAAGGAATCGAAATGATTGTCGATGGTGATTGGGTACGTGCAAACGGAACAACACTTGGTGCCGATAACGGAATTGGCGTAGCAGCAATCATGGCGATTTTGTCCTCGACAGATATTCCACATCCAGCGGTTGAAGCATTTTTCACGGTGGACGAAGAAACAGGAATGACGGGAGCCATCAAAATGGACCCAAGCTTTTTGAGTGGATCGATTCTATTGAACATTGACACCGAAGACGACGACGAATTATCCATCGGATGCGCCGGAGGAATCGACACAAATACGACCTACGCTTACGGACAAGTTCCATTAGAAGGAGAATCGTTCACCCTTTCCGTTCGCGGATTGTTGGGCGGACATTCCGGAATGGACATCGACAAAGGACGTGGAAATGCAAACAAATGGATGGCGAGAATCCTTTGGGAAATGAAACAAGTGACAAACATCCAATTGATTTCCTTCGATGGTGGAAGTTTGCGCAATGCCATTCCGCGTGAAGCAACTGCGGTGATTGCTAGCAGCGATATTTCTGCTGTAAAATCAGTCTTCGCAGAGATTTCAGCAACGTTGAAAGAAGAATACGTAAGCATTGAACCAAATTGTCAATTTGACCTTCAAGCGACAGCGACATCAGAACAAGCGATGGCAGAGAACGATTTCTCGAAAATCATTTCCTTGCTTTGTTCCGTTCACAATGGCGTTTACAGAATGAGTCCAGACATCGCTGGCTTGGTAGAAACATCTTCCAGTTTAGCGAGAATCATTATCAAGGACGGAAGTTTTGTTTCACAATCCTTGCAACGAAGCAGCGTTGAATCAACGAAACGCGAAGTTTGCATGGTGATGCGTGGTGCCTTCGAAAATGCAGGCTGTCACGTAGAACAAACAGGCGATTATCCAGGTTGGAAACCAAATCCAAATTCGGGTATTTTGAACGTCATGGAAAACTTATACCACGAACTTTTCAACGAAAAAGTACAGGTGAAAGCGTGTCACGCAGGATTGGAATGTGGGATTTTAGGAAAGCACCTTCCAGGAGTGGACATGATTTCTTTCGGACCAAATATCCGCGCAGCACATTCACCGGATGAAAAAGTACAGATTTCTTCTGTTCAGAAATTCTGGAACTATTATTTAGAAACCTTTAAAAGAATTGCTTGATCTCCACCCATCAAGAAATCAAAATCCTTATTTTTAGCACATGAATTTTCAATTAAATACAATCGAAGAAGCCATTTCAGAAATCCAACAAGGACGCGTAGTCATTGTAGTGGATGACGAAGGACGTGAAAACGAAGGCGACTTCTTAACAGCAGCAAGAAACGCGACCCCCGAAGTCATCAATTTCATGGCGACACACGGACGCGGTTTGATCTGCGCTCCAATCAGTGAAGAACGTTGTGATGCTTTAGGATTAGAAATGATGGTGCAGAGTAATTCTGCTGCCTACGAAACACCGTTCACGGTGAGCATTGATTTAATTGGACACGGATGTACAACCGGAATTTCTGCAAGTGATCGTTCTAAAACGATTTTAGCCTTAATTGACCCGACGATTCGACCAGAAGAATTAGGGAAACCTGGACACATTTTCCCATTAAGAGCACGCAAGGGCGGCGTTTTGCGTCGTGCAGGACATACAGAAGCAGCGGTGGATTTATCCCGTTTAGCTGGATTCGAAGAAGCAGGTGTAATCGTTGAAATCTTGAATGAAGATGGAACGATGGCACGTGTCCCAAGTTTGATTGAAATCGCGAAAAAATTCGATTTAAAAATAGTTTCCATCGAGGATTTGATCAAATACCGTGTGGAACATGAGTCCTTGATTGAAGAACAAGTTTCCGTTCACATGCCGACAGAATTCGGTGATTTTCAATTGCGCGCGTTCAAAGACACGAGCAACGACCAAGATCATTTGGTATTGACAAAAGGAACATGGACAAAAGATGAACCCGTATTGGTTCGTGTGCATTCCTCTTGTTTAACCGGAGACATTTTTGGTTCGTGTCGTTGCGACTGTGGACCTCAATTGCACAAAGCGATGGAAGTCATTGAAAAAGAAGGAAAAGGCGCGATTGTTTACATGAATCAAGAAGGAAGAGGAATCGGACTTTTAAATAAATTGAAAGCCTACAAATTGCAAGAAGAAGGATTAGACACCTACGAAGCAAATGAGAAATTAGGATTCAAAGCAGACGAAAGAGATTACGGAATTGGTGCACAAATCATCCGTTCCATCGGAATTTCCAAAATGCGTTTGATGTCCAACAACCCAAAGAAACGTACCGGTTTAATTGGCTACGGATTAGAAATCGTTGAAAACGTTGGCTTGGAAATAGCAAGCAATGTGCACAATCAACATTACTTGGAAACGAAACGCGACAAAATGGGTCACAACCTAAAACTAGACTAAATGCTAAAGGCAACAGGAATACAAAAAGCGTACGGCGATCTTTCGATCTTGAAAGGCGTTGACTTAACTGTTGCTTCTGGGGAAGTGATTTCCATCGTTGGATCTTCCGGCGCTGGAAAAACAACCTTACTACAAATATTAGGAACCTTGGATCGTCCAGACCAAGGTGAATTGCTCATTGATGGCATCAATCCATTTACGCTTTCCTCCAAAGGACTCGCGGATTTTCGCAATAAATCCATTGGATTCATCTTTCAGTTTCATCAATTGTTACCGGAATTCTCCGCCTTGGAAAATGCGATGTTACCCGCGTTGATTGGTGGAAAAAGCAAAAAAGAAGCCGAAGAAAGCGCACAGCACTTGTTTCAAAAATTGAACATCGGACACCGTACAACGCACAAACCGTCGGAATTGTCCGGAGGTGAGCAACAACGCGTCGCGGTTTGTCGTTCCTTGATGAATCAACCTGCGGTGATCTTCGCAGACGAACCCTCCGGAAACTTGGACACCAAAAACGCACAGGAATTACATGAATTGTTTTTTCAATTACGCGAAGAATTCAAGCAAACCTTCGTGATAGTAACACACAACGAATCCTTCGCTCAAATGGCGGATCGTTCCTTGGTGATGCGTGATGGAAATTTCATCTAAACGCTGTGAGTCCAAGTGAATTAAAAGAATTCCTCGATTTCAAAGCGTCCTTCTACGAGCAAGGACATTTCTTGGAAGAAGATCCCATTCAACTCCCCCATCGATATAACCAGAAAGAGGACATTGAAATTGTGGCCTTCCTTGTATCCATGATTGCTTGGGGAAACCGAAAAAGCATTGTCAAAAGTGGTGAACGCATCATCAACATCATGGGAAATTCACCCTATGATTACATCATGTCCTACACGGGCGAGATTCCAACATCGTTTGTCCACCGCACTTTCAACAACCAAGACCTCAGTGGCTTTTTTTCGTGTTTACACAGACTTTACCAGGACCAAGGACTCGAAGCTGCTTTTTCCAAACAACAGGCCACAGACGACTTGAAAATGCGCATCACACACTTTCGTGAAGAATTTTTCAAGGGTGAACATTTGTCCAGAACGCACAAACACATTTCCAATCCTGCTTCCGGTTCCGCAGCGAAACGCTTGGTCATGTTCCTCCGATGGATGGTTCGTTCAGCCGACAAAGGCGTAGACTTCGGAATATGGAAAAGCATTTCCACTTCCGAATTAATGATTCCCCTAGATGTCCACACCGGCAATGTCGCACGTAAACTCGGACTCCTCACCCGCACACAAAACGACTGGAAAACAAACGAAGAACTCATCGACACCTTCCGTTCCTTTGACGCAAACGATCCAGCAAAATACGATTTCGCCCTATTTGGATTAGGAGCGTATGAGGGGTTTTGAGAATTCAGTTTTTCCCTCTTCCAAACGAGTGAATATCTTCAGAATTAACAACAATCAATCCGGCAGCGTGTTTATTTTGTTTTGAATTTCAGGATAACGGTATTGAAATATTTTATCTTTACTAAATAAAATAAATTGAGATTAACATAATTACCAAAAGATTGGAAGAATAAGTATTCCATTATACCCATTTCATATGAAATATTACCTAATTATCATATCCATTGCAATTTCACAATTGCTTACCGCTCAAAGTGGGAACACGTTCACCGTTGGAATGAGTTCTGGATTAGGAATGTCAAAAAACACCACCCTTGGTGAAAACAAACAACTGGACAATCTTTCTAATATTCATACGGCATTAAATTTCAGCTACGGGATAAAACTTCCAAAAAATCTAAGTTGCGACCTTAATTTCAGCCTAGATAACATTAGTTATTTCCCATATCCGATAGATATAGGAAGGTGGACTACTGGGCAATATTTAAGTAGTAATCTAGGTGCTGGATTACGCTATAAAAACCCTATTAAAACTAACTTTTTTTCTCTAGGGCTTAGCGGAGGATTTAAATTAATGAGGAACGGTCAATCGAGCTATCAAGCATACACAGGATCGTACCTTTCAAAAACCAACTATCAATTTGAAGGAACTGCAAATCCATTTATGAGGCTGCAATTCGGTTACGAATTTCCACTAAAAAATAAAAATTTAATAGGAATTGATTTAAGTTTCAATGGGTCTTTTCGCCCCATCTACTCCATGGAGTTCAACTATACCGACTCAGGACCTTCCTCCCATGGTACATATACGTATTCGGGAAACAGTATTCATTTAGGCGTACATTATACATGGACGAAAAATAAAAAAAATGCTGATATAGAAACTTTTTTGAAGGACAGTGTAAATCGCAAGGAAGCAAAAAAAATAGTTACGATAAACAATCGTTTTCAATCTTCGAAAGCTGTATTAATTCAACTACATCAAGGTGGATTTATGAATCAAAGTAAGATTAGGAATATTTCGGATAATGTTTTCAAAAACGCCTCAGCGCCGAGTTCTAGTACTCGCCTAAACGCTACCATTGGATGGAAAAATAATTGGTCTTTTCAACCCGGTGTTTCCATTGATTCGTATTTTCTGTGGTTGCGAAAAAATTTCTCGGGTTTAAGTGGGTCTAGTCTTTTCAATTTATTTACGGTTGATTTAGGCATGCAAAGAAGGATGCTTTCCTTTCCAAAAACGAATAGGTATTTGTGTAATGTTAACGGAGGAATTTCATTCTCCTACTTAAGTGGTAGCGGAGGTGGAGGCGGATCTGTTACGTCCTTCGACTATAATACGAACCAAGTCATTTTATCCTATAACTATTCGTACCAATACAACAACAAAATTTTTCCTTTGGCATATATCGGGGTAAGTAAAGACCTTAGATTAAGTAATCACATTCTGTTTACTATTGCTTACCGTCATCAGTTTGGTTTGAGTAAAGGAATGCTCATTCCTTTTAACTATACAGCAGAAAATCAAGCAACCGTTTTCACTCAAATTAGGGTGAATGGAAATGCCGATTGTCTTAGTTTTGGATTGACTTATCGTTTCAACAATAAAAGATAATGTGACTTGACTTGTGAAATAATTATTATTTAACTTATCTTATGAAATTTCAAATAATCATTTTTTGTTTTGCGTTTTCAAACTTTGTTCATGCACAAATCTCCGATTACAAAGAATACCGCAAAACACAAGTCAAATTAACTTGTACGCCGCAAGACTCATTAACAATTGTTAATAAACTTAATGAATTACTGTTGCTTGACACTAGTCAATTCACAACAAATCTAGATTGGTACTACCAAGATTTAGGTTGGGCTTATTACAAAAGTTTCATGGAATTAAAAGACAGCAGTTTACTCGGAAAGTCAATCGATGCCTACCTCAAACAAAAAGAGCCAGGTTCAAACGATTATTGGAATATCATGCATATATACTTTATTCAGCATGATTGTGAGAATGGTGAAAAATATTTAGCCTTATACAAAAAGAACACTTCCCGAGAATTTTATAAGGAAAGAAAAGAACAAATTTCAAGAATTCGCAAGCGATGTGAGGGGTGAATCCACATTCAACCTAAAACTTTATCCAATGATTACAAGTAATCAAGCAACAATTATCAAGAATGTCCTTGACAGAATCAATCCTACACTGATTGGTGTTTTTGGTTCATATGCGCGTGGAGAAGAAAACGAAAAAAGTGATGTAATTCTTTAAACTTCCTTGATTAAAAAACTAGTTCCAATTTGAACTGATACCATGAAGCTTTTGTTTAGTGGTGGTTGAGATTTGTAAGAAATATTGTGTAAATTAGGATTGTGAAATTATACATAATCGTTATTTTCTTTCACCATCATACTTTTTAAAAACACCTTATTTTAATCTCGCTAATAGAATTAAAAAACTATTTAGATCAAAATTTTTCCCTTCGAAATAAACAAACATAAATACACTTAATGATGAAAGCACTTTTCTCTCTTTTCTTTTTGTTTCTCGCTTTGAGTTCATTCTCACAAAATCAATCGAAACTAAAAGTCATCGAAACAGGAATCGAAACCTTTAAAATGACTGACTCTGGTGAACCCAAAAGTATAAAAACGTGGACGGTTTCACCACTGACAAAGATAGATATTTACGAAGCAGGTGGTTTTTTAAGCAACCATAACGTGGTAACATTCTATACCGATAAGGAAACATTTGAAGTGAAGGTTTCTTTGAAAAAACCTATATATGATTTCATCTTTCTTTACAAAGGTGATACATGTTATACACGTGTTCATTTTAATCAAGTTCCAGATTATTTAGACACACTGCGAAAAGGTAAAAAATACAATCTTACGGAAAAAAGCGAACTCCCAAAATTCACTTATCAGGATATGAATCACCCCGAGTTAGTATCCTTACGCAGAAAATACAATCTCGATTCGATTGCTGGTACTGCGAGTGAAATTCAACAAATGATCAATTTAATGCATTGGGTACATAATACAATCCAACACGATGGACAACATGAAATTCCCAAAATAAAAAATGCTGATAATATGATTCAAGCATGTAAAGACACTAGTAGAGGATTGAATTGTCGAGGTTTAGCAATTACTCTGAATGAATGTTATTTAGCAATGGGTTTTAAATCTCGTTATGTAACGTGTATGCCACGTGAGTTGGAATTTGAAGATTGTCACGTCATCAATATGGTATATTCAAATTATTTAAAAAAGTGGATTTATTTAGACCCAACGAATAATGCATATATAATGGATGAAAAAGGAACTTTATTGAGTATTGAAGAAGTTCGTCAAAGAATGATAGAAAAAAAACTTTTGATATTAAATCCAGAAGCTAATTGGAATAATCTTGAGGCTACAGACCCTAAATTTTATTTGACATTTTATATGGCGAAAAATTTATACAGAATTCAATGTCCTGTTTCAAGTGAATACAATTATGAAACACCGGCTCAAAATAAAACTGTAGAGTACATTGAATTACTACCGCTTAATGCATTAAATTCTGTTCCACAGAAAAAGGAATCTTCCAAAAGTGATACTGGTTCTAAATTTATTCAATATGTAACATACGACCCTGTTAGATTTTGGGCTAAACCGTAGGTGGGATGATCAATATTGAAAAACTATGAAGATCCTTTTATCGCTATTAATGTCAGTTTGCTGTACAGAATTATTTGGTCAAAACTACGTTGAATATCAAAAAACGTTTAACCGAATTGACAATGACATTTTATCTAATAATTTATCGATAGCTTCAAAACGACTTGATACAATTTATCATTCTTTTGATTTCATCTATGCAAAACATTGTATCAAAGCATTACAAATATCTTGTCTTCAAAATGACACTTCTGATGTAGACAAATGGCTCAAGAAATGTTTTATTCAAGGAGTACCTTTTTGGATCATTCGGAATAATGAAATAACATCCAAAGTGTTTCAATATCCACAGACAAAAAATACCCTATTATCTTATGACAGTTTAAGAACAATTTACAATTCATCTTTAAACATTCAAATCTCTAGGACAATTGATAGCTTATATGTTCTTGACCAAAAATATACAAATAAAGTAAACAATGGTTTCATTTTGTTTCGACATACTATTTACGGAATTTTATGGCTAAACAATAACCGAAGACAATTTAATGTGATTAAAGATATCATTGACCAATACGGTTTCCCTGGAGAAAAATTAATTGGATTATCACAGTATTACCAAGACTCAATTGAAGCGAAAAAAGATGTATTATTTTATGGTCCATCAATTGACGACTATAGAGCATACATCATGCTCATTCATTATTTTAGTAGTCCTCGCGATGACATCAATGAAGCATTAATTACAAGTGTTCGTCAAGGTTTCTTACCTGCATATCAATATGGCGCAATAAATGATTTTAATGTTCTTTATGGAAAGAAAAAAAACAGTTCTGAATTTTATAATGTTTGGCATGACGACCCAAACATTGAAAATAATCCCCAAATTAATTCGCGTAGACAACTTATCGGATTATCTCCCATTTTAGAACAAAATAGAAATAATCAAATAAGTACAGACCGTAGAAAAAGTAAAACAATTAACTCGGAGATTATTCTTGAATAGTTGAAAAAAATTATTGCCTTATCCTATGATTACAAGTAATCAAGCAACAATTATCAAGAATGTCCTTGACAGAATTAAACCGACACTGATTGGTGTTTTTGGTTCATATGCGCGTGGAGAAGAAAACGAAAATAGTGACCTTGATTTACTAATTGATTTTGAACAAAAGGTAGGCTTACTGGAATTAATTGGCATTGAACAGGAATTAACGGAATTGTTAGGAATCAAAGTTGACCTAATTACAGAAAGATCCGTTCATCCTTCACTCAAACCATCGATTGAAAAAGATTTAATCAGAATTGTTTAACGCTTCGATAACTCCGAAAACAGAATAAATTCACCACGAAAATAGATTGATTCTACCAAGATTTAGGAGTGATAATCAATCCTTATGAAATTTTACAGGACTTATTTAGCTGATAAAAACCCAAAACCATAATTACTAGATAAATAACCGTCGCAAAGGTTAACCCCGCAATTGGGAAAGCGAATAGAAAAACAATGGAATAAAGCAAGTAACTTATTTGCCTTAAACGAAATTGATCTTGATACGTTACTTTTTTAGGTCGCAGCATAAGAAGGAATCCGAGTAACGAAAAACCTGTGAAATAGCAATAAAGCGGATAGCCCTCAATTCCTGAATCGGACTTCCATAAAATGATGGATTGAAAGAAACAAAGCACAATGGAAAGTGAGACCATCGCTTTAAATTCAATCGTTTTTTTATCGACAATACCTTCACTTTGAACTAATTCATTACATTCCGAGGGAAAGTCAAATTGTTCTTGGGATACCGGCATCGTTTGTAGGCGATTTCGAAACATGAGATCGATATAATTCAAGGGAAATGCCTTCCGAAATGAAAGAAATACCAAAAAATGCTTTTCGTTAATCGGCAAATTCTCCTCACCTAAAACGTGCTTATGATAATCCAATTTTAGCTGAAGTTCCGTTAATTCATCGTCAGGAATACGTACAGATTGATTAGGCGACAGGACATATGCATGTCCATTTTTCGTCCTTGCTTGAACACTTCTCGCTGCATAAAGTGACCCCGGAGTAATAAATTTAAATTGTGCCATCTAGGAGAATTTGAGAATTAAAAATTGCTTAAGAGTCGGACATCGTCAACAGAAACAACCAATGGTTCATTGGCCTTTGACTGAATGAGCACTAGATTATTTTTGCTTTTCGACATGACTTTCACCGAGCCAAAACCGATGCATGTGTAGTTTCCATAATAACCGAAAAGGCCATGAATACCAATGTTCCGTTTTAAATCTAAAAAGTCAATTTCATCAATTTTTTCTATTTCCGACAGTGAAATAGAAATTGAACCTGCTACTCGTTGAAAAACAAGTTCAGTTTCATTCCGATATATTTTCCACGGAATGAGTATCAACGAAGCCATTATTGCACCTAGAAATAGGATACAAATACTGATAATAAGGGAGAATTGAGTTTTTGTAAAAAACAAAAGTAAAATGAGCACAACGAAAATTGCAGGTATGATTAGTACCGTTTGCCGATCGTAACTAGATGGAATGACGTTTTTCGACATGTCATAATTTGATGCGAGATAAAACGATACAGCCGGAAAAATTTAAGCTTTATTTGGCGTAATCAGCTTCTTATTGGCCATTCTGATTAATCCAGTTACAGCAATAAATCCAAATCCAACAACTAACTTGTAGCTCTGGAAAATATTGTCTTGAAATAAGTCAGTCAAAGCACTGATTAAAATCACTAGGAAAAAAATCCAGATTATTGCAAAAACGATCAAAGTTGTGTTTTTCATAGCATGAAAATTTATAATTTGTTATCCCTTACTTGTTCTTTTGTTTTACTAAGTGATAACATAGTACTAAGAACTACAATCAAATTTAACGATAAAAAAATCAATTCATCACAAACGCAAACAATTAATTTTGAAGGAACTAATCCGAATTGTTTAACGCTCCGTTAAAACCTAATTCAACTCTGGAAACGGAATCAATTCCATGGCATTGGTGTAATCAGAGCCTTCGAGTGGATAAAGAATCAAAAGATTTTCGTTGGTGAATTCAAATTCAAATTCACGTTTTTCATCGGGAAAAATCATCGTGACGTAGTGTTTTTCGTGATCAAACTCCATCTTTCCATGAACTCCTTTTCCCGCTGCTAATTTCTGAAGATTCGTGAGTAGGCAGTTTCCGGATTGGTAAAAAATGATGACTTCTTGTTGCAAGGACTGCTTAAAACTCACCGCTCCATCTGGGGAAATGGTTTTTTCCACCATCCAAACTTTGCTGTTGCCATCCGTAAATCCCTGAGTGAAATCTACCGTGTCCGTGCGGATGCTCCCTGAACATGCGCTCAACAAGGAAACAAGCAGGAGAAAACTAAAAAAGTAACTTTTCTTCATGGAGGATTTTGTTCACTTCAATGGAAACGGAATCAATGAGTTCCGGCTTCACTTTCCCTTTACAATTGTAAGAATAAAGTTCCTCACAACTGCTGAATTCGTATTTACCATCCTTCCACTTGAACACGCAATGGTAGGCCTCGTCGTACTCATCTAAACGAAAGCGAATCACCAAATCATCGTAGGTCGATGGTCCATTTTTTCTGCGCTCAATCACATTTCCTTTGATGGTATTTGTCAATACAAGCTGACCTTTTTCGCGTTCAAAAATGAGAATACGTCTGGATTTAAAGTTTTCAGGGTCATTCGGATAGGCAGCTCCATTGACTAACAGCAAAAAGGCATTTTTCAATGAAACGGCATCATTCAATTTGAAAAAACGGAAAAACTTTGGTGAACATGATCCTAGTTGACCGTCGAGAATCGTGGTATCACATATCTTTAATTCCTTCAACAATTTCAACTCATTTCCATCCGTAAAGGTGTTTTGATTGAAGTCTGTGGAAATGTATTCGATGCGGGAAGTTTCCTTTTTCGGAGTTTCTATCACCGTTGGCTGATCAGATTTCTGGTTCATTGTTACCATGATGATCACCACAACAAGTGTCACAAAAACAATGAGTAGGCCTTTTTTCGTTTTTAATCGATTCATGCTTCTAAATTACGAATTAAAAATAGTGCTTGAGGCAAGAAAGGCTTTTTGAAAAGCATCCATGTCCAAACCGGTTTCGATGTTTCGTTCCGTCATCCACGCTGTCAACTGCTCTGTGGCAAGATTTCCTGTGAGCTCATCCTTCGCCATCGGACAACCGCCAAATCCTTTGATTGCTGTATCAAAACGACGACATCCACCTTCGTATGCGGATTCAATCACCGCCGCTGCTTTTTCGCGAACGGTATGAAAATGCGCGCCAAATTCCACATTTGGCAAGGCAAATTGAAGGATAGGAAACAGATTTCGCACATCCCTTGGATCAGCGCAACCAATTGTATCCGACAGTGCTAAAATGGAAACGCCAAAGTCTTTGTGTAACCGTTCTGACCAACTCAAAACCAATTCGGGATTCCATTCCTCCCCGTAAGGATTTCCGAATCCCATGGAAAGATATACCACCAATTCTTTCTTTGACTGTTGCGCAATGGATTGTAATTTTTCTACTTGAAACAAGGAATCTTCGATGGACGTATTCGTATTTCGTTGTTGAAATTGTTCAGAAATGGAAAATGGGTATCCTAGGTACTGAATTTCATCAAAGGATGCCGCATCGTTTGCTCCGCGCTCATTGGCAACAATCGCCAATAATTTGGAAGAAGTATTCAGGTTTAAACCCTTCAACACTTCGGCTGTATCGCGCATCTGCGGAATGGCTTTCGGAGAAACGAAACTTCCAAAATCGATGGTATCGAATCCACAGTTCAACAGTTGATTGATGTACTGCGTCTTTAATTCCGTCGGAATAAACTCATGCAATCCTTGCATCGCATCTCTTGGACACTCGACGATTTTCAAACTAGGCATGCTGTGCTTTTTTGATCAATGCTTGATTGATTTCCTTGATTAATCCTGGTCCTTCGTAGATGAATCCAGAATACAATTGAACCAAGGTCGCTCCAGCATCTATTTTATCTAATGCGTCTTTTGCTGTGTGAATTCCACCAACGGCAATCATTGGAATGCTTCCCTTTGATTTTGTATGAATGTAGCGAATCACTTCCGTTGAACGTTCCGTTAAGGGCTTACCAGAAACTCCACCAGCGCCCAAAGCTTCCACTTCCGCACTCGGAGTGATTAATCCTTCGCGACTAATGGTCGTATTTGTTGCAATGAGTCCAGCGATTTTTGTTTCCTGTACAATCTCGATGATTTCATCCAATTGTTCATTCATCAAATCTGGCGCAATTTTCAATAAAATAGGTTTTGGAGTCGCTTTCGCTTCGTTTTTTTGCTGCAAGGTGGACAATAATTCCATTAAAGGTCCTTTTTCTTGCAAGGCACGTAAGTTTGGAGTATTTGGTGAGGAAACATTCACGACAAAATAATCTACCTCATCGAACAGGGCATCAAAACATATCAGGTAATCGTTCAGCGCCTCTTCGTTGGGAGTCCACTTATTCTTCCCAATGTTTCCACCAATGATGAGTTGGTGATTTTTTCTTGCCTTCAAGTGTTTCAAGGCTTCTTGTACACCGTCGTTATTGAATCCCATGCGATTCAAAATTGCCTCGTCTTTTTTCAAACGAAACAATCGTGGGAGGTCGTTGCCTGGTTGAGCCAAGGGAGTGACGGTTCCGATTTCAATGAATCCAAAACCACAACTTTCCAATTCGTTGAAATACTTGGCATTTTTATCAAATCCAGCGGCAAGTCCAACTGGATTAGGGAATTTTAAACCGATGAATTCACGTTCCAAAGCGGGATGTTCTACGTGATACATGGAACGAAAAATCCACTTTGTTGGTGGAAATTTCACGATTAATTGTAGGAGTCCAACAACAAAATAATGGACTTTTTCCGCGTCAAAGCGGAACAAAATGGAACGAACGATTTGGTACATATACAAATGTAAAAACTAATTTCTACATCGCAGGGAAAGTACCAAAGTTTAGAACCAAATCAATGCAGTAAAAACACCACCTAGGACATAAATCCAGGGATTCATGATCCATTTTTGATACTTTACTCCACCATAAATGGAATCAAAATCCATTCGTTGTCGAATTTGTTCGGAGCTAGGCTCTTCCCTGTCCAGTAGAAATTTTATCATGTTCATTCTTTTTTATTAAACAATTCTTTCAATTTCAAAAGCGCACGAAACGTTTTTACTTTTGCGTTATTTTCAGAAAGTCCAACAATTTCACCAATTTCTCGGAAAGAACGTTTTTCAAAAAAACGCATTTCGATTAACTGTAATTGTGCTTCCTTCAGTTTTCCTAAAGCCACTAATAATTTTGCGCGGTTTTCCTCGCTGCTGTCATCTGTGAAATCATCCATCACCTGCTTTAAGGTTACGGAATCGATGCTCACGGTACGTTGCGCTTTTTTATCGCGGAAAGATTGATACAACTCACTCTTCGCAATGCGAAACAACCAAGAAGAGAAAGGCACTCCCCTGTTCTCATATTTTTGGATACTTCCCATTGCTTTGATGAATACACAAGAAGTGATGTCATACGCACTTTCGGTTTCATCCACACGTTTGAACACATAGCGAAAAATCGCTTCGTGGTAACGTTCGTACAAAGGAGCAAAATAACGCGGATGTTCTTTCGCACGTTCAACGAGTTTCATTTCCTCATCCAGACGAAATGCACTCTGATGGTAAGTCAAGTTGACAGCCATAAGATTTGGTTTTAGTTCTAGTTTGATTTTTTGGAGATCGCGAGGCTTGCAGTCCTCACTTATAGGGATAACGCTTAAATTTTAAAAACGTATCAGTTTTTTTGAAAAAAAATTCAAAATAAGTTGAAATTAAATGGAAATCCTAAGCTGGATAAGCAAATCCGACTTTCGATTTCCGGTGATTTGCTCCGCTCCAGAGCTAATTGAGCTGCGATTTTCGTATAAAAAGACGCCATATTTGATCCATAAATCACAGGAACGCCAAAAACTGTAACGCAACAAGACATACGCTCGACTTCCTTGGTAATAATACGCGGGAACAGCAAATACGTACAAGGCATTGCTTTCGAAGGTGTAAATGCGTGTATCGTAACTATCGGTATCAAACAAAGCAAAACGCAGCGACAAATCAAATGGACTACTTTTCGGTTTGAAAATTAAATCCTGCGAAAACAACATTCCTTTCTCCGGGGTATTGCTCGCTCGGTGAACCGTTACGTATTCCAAACGCGTTTTGAGTGAGATGAATTCGTTTAAGACACAGGACATGTTCAAACGGTAATTGCGCTGCATGACATCTTCGATTTCCGTGACGGTTCCATCGCTATCTCGGCTGTTTTTCTGACGCATTTGTTGACGAAAACGTCCGTAAATCTCAAAGGTTTTAGATGGCCTGTATACCGGCTGTAGCAAAATTTCATGTCCGTAGGATGGTGAATCGACGCCGTATTTCATCCAGGGAAATTTAAATAAATCGACGTACGCGTTTAAGGACCAAGCGGAAGCAAGTTTCCATTTGACCGCTGCATACGTTCCCTCCTCGTTTTGTGTGTTACTTCCTTCAGAGAATCCAGCATTGTACAAGGTTTGATAATCCTTTTGGTAGTTGCGGTACAAAACACCAAAGCTGAATCTTGGATCCAGGGACATCATCGCGGCATGCACCATTGCCCATCCGTTTTGAGCAGCAACATCCGGACGCAGGACTTTGGAAACCTCTCCAAAGACATTCATGTTTCTAAATACATAACTGTAATCGGAGCTCAATGAAGTGAAGGTTGTTCCACGGAAATCAAATTGATTGTAGTACTGAATATCCTTCGAATACGGCTTATCGTATCCCTGATGAACCAGTGCTCCACCCCAGCGAAAAGCACCATTGACATACCGGACATTCGCTCCCAATATTCGTTCGTTCAGTCCGTTCTTTTTCGCAATTTCATTCGTCGTTCGGTGCAAACCAGTTAAGTCAATCGTCGAAACGAATTCCAACTCATCGTAAGTCGAATCTGACAAAGTAACACCGTCCATTTTCTTTTGTGAAGCGAACACAAGCAAGGACCAATTTCGGTATCCAAAATCCGCAGCGGCACCACGTAAAAAACGAGATTCATCCACAGAGGTATAAGCGCGAATGGGAATCACTGTGCGCTTCATGGTTGTTAAATCGGCTGTTTTACCAAAAGCGTAACTGGACCAAAGATTTAGTCCTTGTCCAACTTGAATCTGGTAATCACCGATAACCGCCGACTTCAAATACTTTCCACCTTTAAAAAACGCATGAGCGGAATAAAAATCGAAACCTTGTTTTTGTGTTCCACGAAAAAACTGTTCTCCTGCGTCCTTTTCGGCGGTTATTCCCACGGAAATATTAGTCTTGTAGGTATAGCGAAAACGGGAATAGTAGCGGTCGCCATTTCCGTAATAGTACTTATTCGAAGCTTGTTGAACAGAATCACTGACATCCAGATATCCTGCTTTGGATTCCATCATGGGTTGGTAACGGATGTATTCCTCGAATTGTCCCTGCTTCATCGCTTCCTTCCACGTAATGTGCAATTGATCGAGACGGTCATCCACGTGAACGAACGGAAGAACCAACTGAATCACTTGAGCATCCCAATAGTTCAAACTTTGCAATTCATAAATAGAGATAAATTTACCAAAGGCCTTTCGGTGCAAGAGCACATCGTTGATTTGAACACCCGTGAGCAAATACAATTCCTCCAGTTCTTCACCGGTGGTTGTGTTGAGATTGATGGGATGATCGAAATAATAATTCAGCTGTTCGATGATGTTGGTTAAGTCCATGTTTTCGGACTGCACTTGTTCAGAGATAAATTCGATGCGTTGCTGAATAATTTCACTGCGGTCTTGCGCAAAAACGTTCCCAAAGGACAGCAGAAGCAAGCAGCAGCAAAGGAATCTCATCTTACTTTACATCAAATTGAAAAGACACATGTGGCGACCAACCGAGTAGTTGATGGTAGGCTGTTCCAAAATCTAACTGAAACTGATCTTTGAATCGTCCACCAACCCCAAAGGCGAAGGACAACGGAGCCGTTGAGATTCCCCCACGAAAATACCATTTCTCACTTGGCTTGTATTCCGTGGCAAATTTGACTTGAAGTGGCGAAATGACATTTTTTTCAAGTTCAACTAATACAATTAACTGTTCCGACAAACGGTAGTTCATTCCCAACCGCAAGGCACTTGGTAAGCGTTCATTGAGATTTGGAGAAACCTTGGAACGACCAAGATTGACCGCCGCGAATCCGAAATGGATGCGTTCATTGAACTTTACTAATAATCCAAGATCCGCACTAAAGGAAACCGAAGTTCCGTAATTTTCATTTAATCGAAGCAGGTGATGGTTTAACTTTACGCCCATGGAGACCTTTTCTGATAGGGCCATAGAAACACCTAGCCCACTTTTCATCGTCCGGTATTGCTGATAACCATAAAGTTGACTTCCAGCCGAAAGAACTACTTTTTTCACAGGAATGGCATACACCACGCCTTGGGACTGTAATTCTTTTAATCCAAATCGATTTTGGTAACTGATTCCGAATGCTTGTTTTTTGATTCCCACAAGCGCCGCAGGATTATTCACGTGCGCCCAAACATCGTTGAGTGTCACGCTGGCATTCGCCAAGGACAAGGAACGAGCTCCATTGGTTAAATTCGTTTGACCCAAAGCGGATAAGGACAAAGAAATAGAGAATAAAATGACGAGTTGTTTCACAATCACTGAATTGAAGCAACTAAAATACATTTTTCGATTGAATCAAGCCATAAGTTGTCGATTGTAATCGTTTAGTCGAAGTTCAATTCAAACTTCTGTCGTATATTTGAAAAAAGAAACTTTAGACAGCTATGTCCAATTTAAACTACCCATTTGAACCCGTTGCTCATGAAGATTGGGTACTCCAAATTCACAAAGAATTACGCGGTCAAACGGAACAAATTGAATTCAAAGACTCGATTGAAGAGTTGGAATTAAACATCACAGAAGTCCCGACAAACTTGCTCACCATTTCTTCTCCATCGGAATCGAATGAAGTAAACAGCGTGCATTTCGAGCGCATCGTGGATGAAAAAGAAAGTAACCGACGAATCCTCCTTGCTCTCATGCAAGGCGCGAATGCCTTATTCATCCGCATCGAAAAGGAAGAAGTAGATTGGAAGTTGGTGTTTGATCAAATTGAATTGGCGTACATCCGCACAGAGATACTCATGCAAGGAGAAGCACAGATCAGCCACTTAACGACACAGTTAACGAAGGAACAACTTTCGCACATTGTGTTACTTTCTGACGAATTAAGAGACCAAAATCGCTCCACTTGCATTCCATATTTCAATGGATTCGAGTTACAGCAAATCGGAGCGAATGCGCAACAAGAATTAAGTTTAATCGCGACAGCTTACCACCACTATTTATCCGAAGGAAATCGTTCGGAAGTTGTATTTAGTGTAGGAGTCGGATCACAGTATTTTGTCCAAATGGCAAAAATACGCGCACTTCATTATTTGATTCAAAAAATTGCCGCGTTACATGGTGTCGCTCATCCAGCATACCGAATTCAAGCACACATCGGATGGACGAATAAATCCTTGAAGGATCCATACACAAATTTACTGCGTCAAACGAGTGAGGCGATGTCCGCTTATGCTGGCGGAGTTCAAGGACTTGTAATTCATCCGTGGGATGAATATGCGCAAGAAGGTAAAGAGGATTTTACGTTGCGTATGTCCTTGAATGTTTACAACTTACTCAACGATGAAGCGCATTTTGACTGGGTACAAGATCCCATGAAAGGAAGTCGGATTGTGGAGGCGTTGACCGTTCAGATTGTCGAGAAAACATGGGGACGCATTCAATCCTTATCCGAAGTTCATGGAAAAGAATTGATTGATACCTGTCTTTCGGACATCGCTCAAACCAGACTGAAACGTGAAGACGCATGGTTGAGCGGAAAAGAAAAACTCATTGGCGTGCATACATTCCTGAACAATGATGAAAGCAAAGCCAAATCATGGGGAACCATGCCCAACTATTTAGGAAAAGAATATTTAACCGTTGAAAGAACACATTGAGATGAATAAAATCGATTTAAAAACGATTCCAGCTTTCGAAGTAGCGCATTCAACGGAACAGATGGACGTTGTTGAACGAATGACGAACGAAGGATTTAGCGTGAAGTCCACATATACGTTGACAGATGTGGCGAACATCGAGCACACGCAATTCACTTCCGGATTCGCGCCATACCTTGGTGGACCATACGCTTCTATGTATGTGTCCAAACCTTGGACCATTCGTCAATACGCCGGATTTTCCACAGCGGAAGAGTCCAATGCATTCTACCGTAGAAATTTAGCTGCCGGACAAAAAGGATTATCCGTAGCCTTCGATTTAGCAACACACCGCGGTTACGATTCCGATCATGAGCGCGTGAAAGGCGATGTTGGAAAAGCAGGTGTTGCGATTGATTCCATCGAGGACATGAAACGCTTATTCGACCAAATTCCATTGGGAGAAATGTCCGTTTCCATGACCATGAACGGAGCCGTTTTGCCCATCATGGCTTTTTACATTGCTAGTGCATTGGAACAAGGCGTGAGTTTAGCCGAATTAAGCGGAACCATTCAGAACGATATCCTGAAGGAATTCATGGTGCGAAACACCTACATTTATCCACCTACCCCATCGATGCGCATCATCGCGGATATCTTTTCATACACTTCGCAAAACATGCCAAAATTTAATTCCATCAGTATTTCTGGCTACCACATGCACGAAGCTGGAGCAACAGCCGCATTGGAATTAGCCTATACACTAGCCGATGGAATCGAGTACGTGCGAACAGGACTCAACGCTGGACTAAAAATTGATGAATTTGCACCGAGATTAAGTTTCTTTTGGGCAATTGGCATGAATCACCATGTTGAGGTAGCAAAATTGCGTGCTGGGCGACTGTTGTGGGCGAAATTGATCAAAGAATTCAATCCATCTTCTGCGAAGTCCTTGGCCTTACGAACACATTGTCAAACATCTGGATGGTCACTAACCGAACAAGATCCATTTAACAATGTGGCGCGAACGTGTATTGAAGCACTTTCTGCTGTTTTGGGTGGGACACAATCCTTACACACCAATGCCTTAGATGAAGCCATCGCTTTACCGACTGACTTTTCCGCACGCATTGCTCGAAACACGCAAATCTACTTGCAAACGGAAACAGGAATCACCTCGTTTATCGATCCAAGTGCTGGAAGTTACTACATTGAATCACTGACGAATGAATTGGTCAATCAAGCATGGACACTCATTCAAGAAGTAGAGGAATTAGGTGGAATGGCAAAAGCCATCGAAACAGGCATTCCGAAAATGCGCATTGAAGAAGCGGCAGCAAAAAAACAAGCGCGCATTGATTCCAATCAAGAAATCATTGTCGGGGTAAATCGCTACCAGAACGAAGACAAGTCTGACTTTGACATTCTAGAAATCGACAATTCAAAAGTGCGCGATGCACAAATTGAGGGATTGAATGCACTGAAATCAAAAAGAGATGAGGATCTTGTTCAGAAACTTTTAATCGAATTAGAACAAGCCGCGAAAGACGAAAACGGAAATTTATTGGAAATTGCCATCAGAGCAGCGCAGGCGCGTTGTACGTTGGGAGAAATTTCCGATGCCTTGGAACGAGTTTACGGACGCTACCAAGCAGTGATTCGATCCATTAGCGGTGTCTATTCCAAAGAAATTATGAAAGATGAAGACTTTATTCAAGCCAAAGAACTCGTTGAGCGCTTTGCGAAATTGGAAGGAAGACGACCAAGAATCATGATTGCGAAAATGGGGCAAGATGGTCATGACCGTGGCGCAAAAGTGATTGCGACATCCTTTGCTGATATTGGCTTTGATGTGGACATTGGACCACTTTTCCAAACACCTGGAGAAGCTGCCAAGCAAGCGATCGAAAATGATGTGCACATTTTAGGCGTTTCCTCTCTTGCTGCTGGACATAAAACCTTGGTTCCAGAAGTCATTGCAGCGTTGAAAAAACTGAACAGATCAGACATCATGGTCGTTGCTGGAGGAGTTATTCCGCAACAAGACTACGACTTTTTATATGATGCAGGTGTATTTGGAATTTACGGTCCCGGGACTAAAATTGCCAAAGCTGCGCAGGAGATATTAAAGCTCCTCATTAAAAGTCATGAATAATTTTTTGTAAATTCGGCACAATAATTGAAAAGCCTCAATAAAAGAACAAAGCTTATGTTTTCAAAAAAAATAATTTTTACGGGTTTACTTAGCCTACTTTGGATGAGTAGTCAACTTTTTGCACAACAACCAAGTTTGCAATTAAAGGAATCCAAAAGAGTGATTACCCTTGACGACGAGGGAAGTAAAACGAACCGCATCGAGATGAAATCTGTTTTCACTCCAGCAGGAACAAAGAAAGTAGCGACACTTTGGACAATCTCCGGAACGAAGGACAAAGATTGGTCTTTTACAAAAGGAGATGAGAAGGCAGATATTATCGAAGTTGAATTCAAAAAAGTCGGTAATTACAGCGTTTCATTGTCCGTAACGTATTCCAAATCAAAAAAACTGAAAAACGGAGAAGTTGAGGAAGAAGAATTTGACATCTCTGAGGATCGTGACAACTTTATCACCGTAACGAACAACTTGGATGAATTAACACAAATTCATGCAGATAGTAACTTCGTTAAATTGGTGAAAAGAGCTTCTGACTACGTAGTTAAACCAAAGTACGCTGGTGATCCAACACCATACATTTTCTTAGCGAAAGGATTTTACGGAATGTACCGCAAGGATTTAAAAGATCCAGCTATTCAAGATCCATTTGACGAGGCAGTTACGGCAACAGCAACAGCGATTGAAAAAGATGATAATGGAATCTTCCGTATGCCTATTCACGAAATGTGGTTAAACAACTTCCAAAGTGAATTATTAGACAATGGAATCATATACCGTTTAGAGGACGAAGATGGATATCCTGTTCTTTATTCAAACGCGAATAAAGAGAAACTAACAGAAGTAACTGTAGAAATGCTAGATGCGGCGGAACAATATTCTACCATTACTAAAAATCCAATGGCGATTAAATTTGTTGAAGCAGCGATTCGTTTTCAAAACAAAGATGCGAAAACAGCAAACCTTATTTGGAAAACGGAAATTCCAAACCTGATGAAGTTAACAGACTTAGAGAACTTCACAGATGCTGACAAAGATGCCCTAAGAACTGGAGTTATTTTAAGTGCACAACAAATGATCAAACGCGATGGAAATACAGCGAATGCACGAGCGATGTTGAAGCATGTATCGAAATGGTTTGAATACGACAAAGACTTTATTGCTTTTTACGAAAAGAAATACAATAGCTTCGAAACGGAATAAATGAACATTCGAATCTTAAAAACTAAAAAAGGAAGTGAACGCTTCCTTTTTTTTATGCACGTATATTTGATGTATGAAAATTCAAATCCCTACTTACCTCAGAAATAAATACATCCTAACCGGGATTGTTTTCATGATCTACTTTCTGTTTTTAGATGATTGGGATGTTTTCACACTGATCTCACAACAACGTAAAGTCAATCAGCTGACGGAACAAAACATGGAAATGTCTAAGCAGCTCAAAGAAACGAAGCAAATACTTCGCCGCTTGAAAAATCCAGACTATTTGGAAGCGTATGCACGTTCAGAGAAATTCTTTAAACGTGATGATGAAGAGATTTTTGTGATTACTTATAAATAAGGATCGTTCGGTCAATCAACCTCATTTCTGGATAATAATACCCAAGAATCTGATCGAAAGAATAGCCTTTTTTGGCCATATTCATTGCTCCTTCCTGACATAGTCCAACACCGTGACCGAAACCTCGTCCGTGAAGCACCATATCCTCACCTTCCATATCCACATCGAAAAACGTTGATTTTAATTTGAACTGCTCACGCAAGTCACGAAGTGGAATGCCATAAACGGGGTGAATGTAAAACGCAGATCGTTGTTCTTGGACAAAATGCTGCAGCAAAGCATAACTAACCGAATCCGCAATTGGAAAACTGTATTTGTCCACCAAAAATTTTGTCCATTGTTCTTTCGGAATTCTTTTCTCCCATTTCGCCTGCTGTGTATGAATGCAAAAAGTATCCTTGAAGGAACATAAGTTGGGAATTTCTTCATTCCATACATAGTGTGGTTCAGACGTTTGTCCACCACAATTCGCATGAAAATACGTTGGATACAATTCTCCACCTTGATCAATCATGACGAGTCCACGAGTTTGATGCACGGCTGAATCAATCGTCACCGTTGCACTGCGATGGTGTAAATACGCTTGACAATGAACACGGTCACAGAGGTTGTATCCATTGTCCTTGTGTTTACTCCAATATTTCATCGCGTATGTTCGGCTAATCACCGCTTGCGCTTTGTAGTAATTCAACCTTTGACCAGGACCACCTTCCGATTCCACCACACCTTCTAGATAGGTTTCCATATCGAGGTTATTGACCAAGTTCAATGCTTCTTTTCTGATTTCGATATCAAAATCTCCTTCATACGAACGTTGTTTCGCCGCGGGAAGGATCAAGCGCACTTGTAAATAATCTTCTTGCTTATCCTGAATCAAGCGAATGGACTTCCCTCTCCCCTTTTCAACTCCGTTCACGAGCACTCGGACTACCCCTCCGGTATAGGTTGCTTTGAAAATATCTGCAGGACCTAATTTTGCTAATTGGATCGTATCCTTGAACACGAAATACGTTCCTTTCCCTACAATCCCCTCTATTTCCTTGATGGATTTATCCGAAAATAATCCCACGCGGATATTTTGAGCATTTAAGAATGCCGGACAAAACACAAGGAGGAAAAGTAGGATTCTGAGCATTTAGTTCAAGTATTGAATTAAATCCACAGCCATCTTTTCACTGCATCCGTCTGTACCAAGCAAGGCAATTAGCTGATCATAGGATTTCAACATTTCTGTTCGTTGTTCCTTTCCTTGAAGCAATTTTCGCAACTCCTCAATCATCAACTCACTTTGACAGTCCTGTTGAATCAATTCACGAACAACTTCTTTGTCCATGATTAAATTCACCAGAGAAATAAATTTAATCTTCACGAGTGCTTTTGCAATACGGTAAGAGATGGCTGAACTTTTATAACAGACAACTTGAGGAACTCTGAACAAGGCAGTTTCCAAGGTTGCAGTCCCAGAAGTCACCAACGCCATGTCCGCTTGACTCAATAATGGATACGTTTGATTTTGAATCAAAGTCACATTTTCGTCCAATTGAAATTCCTGGTAAAACGACACCGGTAAATTTGGTGCGCCAGCAATTACGATTTGATGCGTTTCTTGGAAAGCTTTCGCCGCTGTCAACATCAACGGAAGTTTTTTCTTTAATTCTTGTTTACGGCTTCCAGGCAATAAGGCTAGAACAGGTTTCGAAGTTGGAAGTGCTAATGTTGTTTTTTCCTGTTGATAAAAACGTTCAATTTCATCCAACAGCGGATGTCCAAAATACTGAACCTCCATCTCGAATTTACGATAAAACGCAGGTTCAAAAGGCAGGATCGTATACATGCGATCAACATCTCTTTTGATTTGATGAATGCGGTTTTCTTTCCACGCCCAAACCGTTGGAGAAATATAGTAAATCACTTTCATTCCTTTCGACTTTGCCCATTTTGCCATGCGCAAATTAAATCCCGGATAATCGACGAGTAGCAATACATCTGTTTGAAAATCGGTGATTTGTTGCTTACATAACTTGAAATTTCTCAGAATCGTTGGCAGGTTTTGCAATACTTCCACGAAGCCCATAAACGCGAGGTCACGAATGTGTTTTTTCAATTCAACTCCTTCTGCCGAAAGTCGGTCGCCACCCCAAGCTTGAAATTCAAAGTCCGAACTGTTTTTTTTCCAAGCGCGAACGAGGTTTGCTGCATGCAAGTCTCCTGATGCTTCGCCACTGAGAATAAAAACCTTTTTCTTGGACATCTTACTTGATCAAATTCACGTAAACCATGAACGGTGCGTAAATAAGCATGCCAAAGATAATTCCTCTGGTATACGCATACTTCTCTCTGTTTAAAAACAAATAAAACCAAAATACATTTGGAATCAATCCAAGGGACAAATAGCGACTCAGGTATTCCACTGAATCATTCACTTGACCCCACAAATAGGAGAATTCTGAATGACGTGATTGCGCCAACACAAAGACGATCACCGGTAAAAAAATGATCGGCGTGAAGACGCCAATCAAGAAACCAAGTACATGCACTTTTGATATTTTTCTCATATTTTCCAATTTTTCATTTGTTGTAACGTTTCGTATGCTGTTAAGTCAAAATGTGTGGGAACCACACTGACGAATCCATTTTTGAGTGCTTGTAAATCTGTATCTGGACGTTGGTCAACATCGGCGAATTCACCGGATAACCAAAAATATTCCCTATCAAATTGATCTTTTCTTCGTTCAAATCGATCCGCCCAATACGCGTGCGCTTGCTTGCACACTTGAATTCCTTGTATTTCTGAAATCTTCAATTTAGGAACGTTCACATTGAGGCAAACGCTTGGTGATATTGGACTCTGGATGAACTGTGTCAAAAGTTGTGCACCAAAGTATTGACAGGCCTCAAAATCCGAATCCGGAGCAAAATCAGCCAAAGAGAATCCAATGGACGGTATTCCCTCCATCGCGCCTTCAATTGCCGCAGACATCGTTCCAGAATACAGCACATTTGTGGAGGAATTTTCACCGTGATTAATGCCCGAAAGAATGAAATCTGGTTTTCGATGAAGCACTTCCGAAATGGCTAATTTCACGCAGTCAACGGGTGTTCCTGAACATGCATACGCCTCCACTTGACCAAAGAGATCCGAAGGGAAAAGCCGAAGTGGATGATTGATCGTAATCGCATGTCCCATCCCTGATTGCGGTTTATCTGGCGCAACGACAACGACACGTCCAAATTGCTGAGCCATTTCAACAAGTGCATGGATGCCTTTCGCATTTACACTATCATCATTGGTCACTAAAATGAGTCGTTCGTTTTCCATGGATTACTTCAGGTAAAATTAGGCATTAATCAGTTTTAATTTTCTACTTTTGATAGACGATATGAACAATTTAAAATTAATAAGTCCAAGTCAAACAAAAGCTTTCTGCTTCGTTTCTGTCGCACCCATTCGAAAAGAAGCGAGTGACGCCTCCGAAATGGTTTCTCAACTTTTATTTGGCGAACCGATTGAAGTCATAGCACACGGACAACCATGGATAAAAATTCGAACGGTCCTAGATGGATACGAGGGATACATGGACATCAAACAAGTCTTACCCTTGACGGATAAAGAATTTCGTCGATGGATGGATTCATTTACCTATCAAAAAGTGGAAATTCTTCAACTAAAAACCCCTTTCGGTTCGATTTTCACCTCAAAAGGAAGCTTTATCGGTGAGGACACGTCTTTTCAAGTTGGAGATGTGAACGTTCAACGTGAAAAAAAATCATTGGATTTGAAAATGTCCATTTGGGAGGACGCAACAGCATACCTCAACGCTCCGTACTTATGGGGTGGAAAGTCCATTTGGGGCATCGATTGTTCTGGATTTGTCCAAGCGGTTTTTCGTCTTCATGGATACAATTTACCTAGGGACGCCTACGAACAAGCTGAAATCGGGACAGACATCTCCTTCGAAGACTGCCAGGAGAATGACCTCGCTTATTTCGCGAATGCCTCTGGGAAAATCATTCACGTTGGAATCGTTGGGAAACAAGGTCAAATCATTCATGCTTCCGGAAGAATTCGCATCGATGAATTGAAAGAGCAAGGAATTTGGAGCGAAGAATATGAAAAATTCAGCCACACATTAGCGCACATAAAAAGACTTTAATTACGATATTTGCACTCATAAAACAGAAAAATGAAAGATCAAGTTATTTTCGATTTAATTAACGAAGAAAAAAACCGCCAATTACATGGAATTGAACTGATTGCTTCCGAGAATTTCGTGAGTGATGAAGTGATGTTATCCATGGGAAGTGTTCTAACCAACAAATACGCAGAAGGACTTCCCGGAAAACGTTATTATGGAGGTTGTGAAGTCGTTGATAAAGTCGAGCAACTAGCGATCGATCGTTTGTGTCAACTTTTTGGTGCGACTTGGGCGAATGTTCAACCACACTCTGGAGCACAAGCCAATGCAGCCGTATTTCTTGCGTGTTTAAATCCAGGCGACAAAATTCTAGGTTTTGACTTATCGCACGGTGGACATTTAACGCATGGATCACCGGTTAACTTTTCTGGTAAATTATACAAGCCATTTTTCTATGGAGTGACGAAAGAAACCGGAATGGTTGATTACGACCTTATGGAAGAAACGGCGCGCCGTGAGAAACCAAAAATGATTATCTGTGGAGCTTCCGCATATGCTCGTGATTGGGACTACGCACGCATTCGTAAAGTTGCGGATGAAATTGGCGCCTTGGTTTTAGCAGATATTTCACATCCAGCTGGAATGATTGCCGCTAAATTATTGAACGATCCACTTGACCATTGTCACATCGTGACTTCTACGACACACAAAACACTTCGTGGACCACGTGGTGGAATCATTATGATGCGTCACAATTTCGAGAATCCATTTGGAATTAAATGGAACAACGGAAACCTTCGTTCGATGGGCGCATTGCTTGACGCCGCTGTTTTCCCAGGAATTCAAGGGGGACCATTGGAGCACGTTATTGCCGCAAAAGCAGTTGCCTTTGGTGAAGCATTAGATCCGTCCTACACGACCTACATGAAACAAGTTCAAAAAAACGCAGCAGTTTTCGCACAAGAATTGATGAATTTGGATTACACCATTATTTCCGGCGGAACAGACAACCACAGCATGTTGGTTGATTTACGTTCGAAAGGAATCACAGGAAAGGATGCAGAGAATGCATTAGTTGTTGCTGACATCACCGTGAACAAAAACATGGTTCCTTACGATACAGAATCTCCATTCGTTACTTCTGGTATCCGCATAGGTACTCCAGCAATTACGACACGTGGTGTGAAAGAAGATGAAATCAAATTGATCGTTTCACTTATCGACCGTGCCTTAATGAATCGCAGCGATGCAAATGCGATCGCACAAGTGAGAAAAGAAGTGAATGAGTTGATGTCTCATCGTCCACTTTTCGCTTGGTAAAATGAGGTTCGCAGGAAAACGCGATCGATTTATTTTTTATATCTGGCTTGCTATCCTCGTACCATATGGGGGAATCTGCACATTGATTTATTCGCAGGAAAACGATTTGTCACCCACTTATGTGCTTGGTGCAGTTTGGTTTTTGCTTGGGCTTCTCTTTTACTTCATTGTCAAAAGCACGTATTACACGTTTATCGACGACAGAACATTGGTATGTCAAACCATGTACTTTTTCAAGAAAACCATTCCCGTTTCATCGATCCGTAGATTCGAAAAATCCAATGGTTTCTATGCTGGATGGAAGATGAGCACTTCCTGGGACTGTATAATTATGCATTATAATACATACGAAGAGCTCCTCATTTCACCTGAAAACGAGGAGCTCTTTATTGCTGAAGTTGAACGCAGAAAAGCGTTAGTCAACCCATAGTTTATCAGTAGAACTTCCGTGACACGAATTACATGCTCCCGTACTTAAGGCAGAGCCCATCATTTTTTTGTTTCCTGTTGGACCTGTTACAACTGGATACAATCCTTCTGGACTAAACTTTGCTGTTGTGTAGAAGTTTCCTTTTCCATCAATCAATACCGTTTGTTTTAAGGTTCCAGTTTCGTTTGGACCCGTGTAAAAATCTACTTTACCACTTGAAACGGTATTCGTCATGTTCATATCATAAACAGTTCCCGCTGCAATAAAACATCCCTCACCTTCACCTTTTGCTTGGTGACAAACCATACAGTTTTGACCTTTGTTGTGGCTTTTGTTCGATCCAGCAGCACTGATATTGTCCTCATGACAAGCAAAAGTACCTTCACATGAATTCAAGCTCAACACGATGGTTGACCCTACGAATAGTAGTCCTAGGAATGCATTTACTTTTTTCATCTTACTCTTCTTTATTTTGTGTTGATAATAATTCGTAAGCTCCATTGCTTACATATTTACGGTTTAAAAAATCTAATTCGTTGATTGCTTGAATTGCGGTAAAATCTCCCTGAGTGGAAAGGATTTCAATTTCTACAGGAATAAAATGACGATTGTCGGTAGTCACATAAATCATATCTTTCGCTCCCAAGTTTACAATGGCATCTGTCGGAACAACATAGTGTTCCATTTCATCCACATTGATTTCTGCTTTTAAATAAGATCCTGGAACGATTTCCTTTGGTAAGCGATCGAAATGACAATGAACTTTCACGGTGCGATCTGGACCAATTTCTCTTCCAATCAAAAAGACTTTCGCGGTCGTTTTTTCATCGGAATCCACGAAATTCAAGCTTACTAACTGATTTAATTTCAGTAATTTAAGATACTTCTCGTAGACTGTTAATTCAGCATGCGCATGTTGCAAATCAATCACTTCGAGCAAATTATCCTTTGGATCAGCAAAGGAACCAACGTTTGTATTGACTTTCGTCACGACCCCAGCAAAGGGTGATTTGATTCTTTGTTCACGTTGAATGACTCCGTTTTTCAGACTCGCAACATTGACATTCGCCATTTCCAATTTCACACTTAATCCAGAAAGTTTCGCTTGTGCTACTTGCCAGTTACTTTTCGCTTGTTGGTAGTTTTTCGCGCTTCCTGCTTCTTTATCCAGCAACGCTTTTTGACGGTCCATTTCGGCTTTCAAATACTCCATGTTTCCTTGAACTTCCAAATAATCCTGTTGCAATTGGATGATTTCTGGATGTTCTACAACGAGCAACACTTGACCTTTCGTAACGCGCATTCCATCAAGCACCTTGATGTCGCGAATATATCCACCGAATGGAACAGAGATAAACGATTTGTTTTGTGGTGGAACATCGATCATGCCATTGGCAAAAATGCTCATGCCCATTAGCGACTTCGTTAGCTTGCTGCTTTTAACTCCGAGGGATGCAATCTGTTTTGACGTTAATGTCAACAAACTGCTTTTTGGCGCTGTTTTTTCGCTTTGGGTATTTTCAGAACTTTTACTCGTGCAAGACATCATCGTTGTTAGGACGATTGTAGCGGTAAAAAGTTGGAAAGAGATTGATTTTTTCATGGTATTATTATTTTCTAGCGGTACCAATTTAATTGGATGCTGGTTTGATTATATTGATTAATTAAGTGCAAATAGGAAAGTTCCAATTCACTTCGCTGTTGTTGGATTTGAAGAAATTCGATAAATGAAATCTCCCCTACTTCGAATTTCGCTTTGGCGTCATCTGTCAAAAATCGCAATTCATTCGTTAGTTGTCCACCGAGTTTATCGATGCTTCCCGACAATAAATTCAAGCGATCGGCTAACTGCGTAAACTCTCGCTGCATGGCTTGAGTCGTTTGTTCTTTTTCCAGATTGTTTTGTTGCATGGAAGCCGCTGTTACTTCATTTCTATTTTTATAAGCTCCCCAGAATAATGGAACATTCGCTCCGACCATGTATCCTTGAAAACGATTTGCTTGCGTGAATTTCGTGTCGACACCGTTCACGTTTTGAATACCAACCAAGGTTTGATTGAAATAACCAAGATTGATTTCGGGTAATTGATGAGCAAAATTCACTTTCTTTTCTTGTAGATAAACACCTTCATTCTGCTTGTACCATAGCATCATCGGGTGATTCTCCGTTACTCCAGTTTGGAAGATATTCAGCTGCTTTTGATAGACCGTTTGTTCAATCACGAAGGAATTTTCATCCAACTTCAACAACGAGGCAATCTTTCTCTTTTCTCCCAAAAGATCCGATTCCAGTAAGGAGATATCGTTTGAAAGCCTCATGCGTTTTGTTTGAATCAATGAATAATCCAAACGACTAATGTCTTGGAGTTCAAACCTAATTTTGGATTTTTCCTCCAAGATATTCAAGGAACTATCCAGACTTTTCAAGTATTGAATTTCCGCTTGAACAAAACCATATTGATCGAAGGCAAGTGCTAATTTCTGCGACAAATCACGAATTAATAACTCGGATTCAATTTGGGACAACTTTCCTTTTTCCATCCCAAGATTCTTTTCCTCCTTGAATGAAGTGGGAAACGGAATGCTTTGATTGATGGTGATATTATTGTCCTTCTTGTAATACGAATTGTATTGCCCCATCATTCCATTTATGGTTGTAGATGGAATTCCGGAATTAGATTTACCTATTAATTCTTGCTTATTCTGTTCCAATTTGGACGCTGCAATTTGTCCGTTTTGGTTCAACATTAATTCATATGCCTTTTGATAATTCAAGGTATTTTGAGCAAAGACATCCGTCATTCCGAAAAGGAACAAAATCATCAAACTAACATGTTTCGTTTTCATTCGTTTCATTGGTTTTTCAAAGATCAAGTAAAGAATTGGTAAGATAAACAAGGTCAATAGCGTTGCACTAATGAGTCCACCAATGACCACCGTAGCCAATGGTTTCTGAACTTCTGCACCACTGCCATGAGATAGCGCCATTGGAAGGAATCCAAGTGATGCAACTGCTGCCGTTAATAAAACCGGACGCAATCGCGACGCTGTCCCTCGGATCACTACAAGCATAATTGGCATTCCGCTTTTCCGCAAGGTATTAAACTCCGCAATGAGAACAATTCCATTCAATACAGCGACTCCAAATAAGGCAATGAATCCAACGCCAGCAGAAATGGAAAATGGCATGTCTCTCAAGTATAAGGCATAAATTCCACCAATGGAAGCCAACGGAATAGCTGAGAAGATTAACGCTGCTTGTTTCACGGACTGAAACGTCAAGTATAGCAAGAAGAAAATAAGAAGCAAGGACAAAGGAACGACAATCATCAAGCGGTCTCTAGCATGAATTAAGTTCTCAAAGGTTCCACCGATTTTCGGAAAGTATCCCGTATCAAATTTTACTTTCGATTTCATTTCACCTTCCAATTCCTTCACGATACTTTCGACATCTCTTCCGCGCACGTTGAATCCGACAAGAATTCTTCGTTTTGCATCGTCCCGTTGTATTTGATTAGGACCATTTTTAATCGAAATGTTTGCCAACTCCGAAATGGGAATTTCTTCTCCATCCTCATTGCTCACAAACAATTGACTTAAGTCAGTGATGTTATCTCTGAATTCTGGCTTCAATTTCACGACGAGTTCAAAGCGTTTTTCTCCTTCGAAAACAAAGCCCGAAGCTTGTCCAGCGAATCCTAAATTGACCACTCGATTCACTTCATCCAAAGAAACATTGTAGCGCGCTAATGCTTCGCGGTCATATTGAACAATCATTTGAGGCAATCCACTCATTTCTTCGACATAGACATCTTGGACACCTTTAATTTTCGAAGCAATGGACCCAATCTGTTTGGAGTACAACGCTAATTTCTCAAAATCCTCTCCGTAAATTTTCACCACCACATCTTGTTTTGCACCAGTCATTAATTCATTGAAGCGCATTTGAATGGGTTGTTGAAATCCAAAGGAAACGTTTGGCAAACTCTCCTCTAACTTCGCCTGCATTTTACTCGCGAGTTCTTCTTTGGAGGAGGCAGAGGTCCACTCTTCCTTGTCTTTCAAAATGATCATTAAATCACAGGCTTCCATTGGCATTGGATCGGTAGGAATCTCCGCCGTACCAATTTTCCCCACAACCTTTTTAACTTCAGGAAAATTCGCCAGTAAAATTTGAGACGCTTTTCCCGTTGCTTCGATGGTCTTGGTGAGACTTGTTCCGGTCATCAAACGAGTTTCAACCGCGAAATCACCTTCGTCCAGCGAAGGAATAAATTCAGCACCAAGTTGTTTGAAGGCAAAGATGCTCAACACAAACAATGCCGCAATGACAGTCATCACCAACTTTTGACGACGGAGCAATGCTTTCAACATTGGCGTATATTTCGATCGAATGGCATTCACCATTTTATCGCTAATGGTTTCCTTCGTGGAAATCTTCTTTGACAAGAACATCGAAGAAATCATCGGGACATACGTCAACGAAAGCACCAACGCACCAAGAATAGCAAAGATCACCGTTTGTGCCATGGGTTTAAACATTTTGCCTTCGATGCCAACTAGCGCTAAAATCGGAAGATACACCACCAGGATGATGATTTGTCCAAAAACGGCACTTTTACTGAATTTTGATGCCGATTCATACACTTGATGATTCATCTGTTCTTTCGACAGAATGCTATTCCCACGTTTATTCAGTAAGTGCAGCGTTGATTCTACAATAATTACTGCTCCATCGATAATCAGACCGAAGTCCAATGCTCCCAAGCTCATTAAGTTTCCGGAAACCCCGAATACATTCATGAGCGAAATGGCTATCAACATCGCTAATGGAATGACGGATGCAACGATGAGTCCGGCACGTAAATTTCCTAGCAAAAGAACCAAAACGAAGATGACAATTAAGGCTCCTTCAATCAAGTTTTTAGTCACCGTTGAAATCGCTCGGTCAACGAGATCTGTTCGGTCTAAGTAAACATTTAATTCAACTCCTTCAGGTAAATTTGACTCAATTTGAGCCATTTTTTCCTTCACAAGATGGATCACTTCCGAGGAATTCGCTCCTTTTAACATCAAAACGATTCCACCAACTGCTTCACCATCTGTATTGTAGGTTAATGCTCCATAGCGAACCGCTTTTCCAAATTCAACTTTTGCAACATCTCGAATGTACACCGGCATGGCGGATTCCGAATGCTTCACTTGAATATTCTCGATATCCGTTAAACTTTGAATGAGTCCCTCGGTACGAATGTACGTGGTCATGGAATTCCGTTCAATGTACGCTCCTCCCGTATTTTGATTGTTTCGTTCAATCGCCTGAAAAACATCGCTTAAGGTAATTCCGTTAGACTTTAGTAAAAACGGATCAATGGCGATTTCATAGGTTTTTAGGTTTCCACCAAATCCACTTACATCAGCAACACCCTTCACACCTAACAGTTGGCGACGAATGATCCAATCCTGAATCGTTCGGAGTTCTGTAGGTGTAAATTTCTTGCTAAATCCGGGTTTAGCTTTCAGCGTATACTGATAAATCTCACCCAAACCAGTACTGAGTGGCGCCAAGAATGGATCACCGTATCCCGGTGGAATGGAAGCTTTCGCATCTGATAAGCGTTCCAAGACTTGTTGACGCGCCCAGTAAATGTCAGTTTCCTCCGTAAAAACAATGGTTACAACGCTGAGTCCAAAGCGGCTAAACGAACGAATCTCTTCGATTCCGGGTGTTGTGGCCATCGATTGCTCGACTGGAAACGTAACAAAACGCTCAATATCCTCCGCTCCTGAAGAAGGAGAAACGGTTACGATTTGCACTTGGTTATTGGTGATGTCCGGTACGGCATCAATAGGTAATTTGGAAAGGGAAAAAAGTCCCCAAACAATAATTCCCAACGTCAAAACAGCAACAATTAACTTGTTCTGAATCGACCAATGAATGATTCGATTTAACATAAAAATAGATTGAATGAACTAATTGAAAGAGCGTGCAGTAGAACTGCGTGATCAATTAACCCAATTGAGGCGGATGCCAGATAGAATGAAAATCATTTGCAATAAATGAAATGACTTTACTATTGTTTTGATTTTGCTCCACAAACACTTCTTCGTGTGTTTGAACAACCGGAATGGGAGTCTCGAAATGCTCCGTAAAATAAATCGCAGCGACTTGAACCGTCGTTTTTAAAGGAAGCTCTTTGTGTTCCTTATCGAAATCGGCTAATTTATTGAAATAGTGTTCTTGGATAAACGAAGAAAGCGTTGCCTCCTTGGTTTCAGCTTGATATTCTTGGTAGTGCTCAATGAATGCAGAAGCATTTAACAGTTGAATTCCTTGCCAATTTGGTGCAAGAGACAACAACGAAAAATACAGCATTAACAGAAAACTAATGAATCTCATAATTCAAATGTACATCAATTTGAAGTGAATGATTCTTTCTTCTTTGGATTTAACACCTATTTAACAGAGGAAGCATCCTAAAAGCTGCGAAGAAATCTTGATTCGAGATAACCGACTTAGCGAATTTCGATTAATTTTAGTGAAAATTATGAAAATGAAACGAAGCACGTTGTTACTGCCAATCCTTATTCTCCTGAGCAGTATTTCCTTTGGACAAGAGTCCGCCATACATTGCGCAAAAAGAGACCATCGAACTCATCAGGTGAAGAGTGCTACATTGAATGTTGGTCAAATTGCTGAAACGGAAAAATACGATGTCCATTTTTACCAATTGGACCTCAGTATGACGAATATTTCCACAAGTTTAAGTGGGACAGGAAGCATTCACGCGAAGGCCAAACAACCATTGGATAGCGCCTTATTTGAATTATTCTCTACGTTAAACATTAGCCAAATTCGTCTGAACGGACAGCCAGTTAGTTATTCTCGAGTAGCGAGCGCGGTGAAAGTCCCAGTGAATGCATTGGCGAACCAATCCTTTGTCATTGAAGTAGATTACAACGGAACTCCACCAACTGCACAAACGAATCCACTAGGAGGAAGCGGAATGACAGCGGCGGCGTCACCATCCTGGGGAAACAAAGTGGTGTGGTCCTTGTCTGAACCCTTTTCTGCATTTGAATGGTTTCCATGTAAACAAAGTTTAACAGATAAAGCGGACTCTTGCGCGGTTTCCATCACCGTTCCGGACACCTGTAAAGCGGGATCAAATGGAATCTTGGAGCATGTTACTCAACTCGGGAATGGTCAAACACGCTACGATTGGAAACACAGACATCCCATCGATTATTACTTGATTTCTGTATCCGTGGCGAAGTATGTAGAATACAATGTTTACGCCAATCCAGTTGGAGCACCAAATCCAATTTTGATTCAAAATTACATTTACGATAATCCTGGAACCCTACCGAATTTTCAAGCGGAGATCGATGAAACAGCAGACTTTATCGAATTGTACTATGATTTGTATGGACCATATCCGTTTGAAGATGAGAAATATGGACATTGCATGGCGCCGATTTCCGGTGGAATGGAGCACCAAACGATGACCACACAAGGTTTTTTTGAAAAATCACTCACATCTCATGAACTCGCTCACCAGTGGTGGGGAGATAACGTAACCTGTGCCTCATGGTGCGATATTTGGCTCAATGAAGGATTTGCGTCCTACAGCGAATATTTAATGTTGGAGCATTTGTATCCCGGTCAGGAAGGACCAAAAATGCAACAAGTTCACAACAGTGTCATGAATCAAGCTGGTGGAAGCGTTTGGGTCCTAGACAGCCTTAATGAAAGTCGTATTTTTGATGGACGTTTGACTTATGACAAAGGATCTGGAATTATTCACTCCTTGCGTTATGAAGTCAATAACGACCAACTTTTCTTTGATGGCTTGCGCGCTTTCCAAGTAGCATTCAAGGACAGCACAGCGACCGGAATTGCCTTCAAAAATTTCATGGAGAATTTTACGGGAATGGATTTCACTCCATTTTTCAATCAATGGTATTTTGGTGAAGGCTATCCCACATACTCCGTTAAATGGAATCAGTCTGGGAATGACGTAGCCATCGAAATCTCACATACTACTTCCATGTCGCAAGTGACGCCAACCTTTACCAACGACATCGATTTACGTTTCATTCGTCAAGGACAAGCGGACACTATCATTCGTTTTAACATCAACTCAAATACCGAGCAATTTAGCATTTACAACATTGGAACCTTGACCGGTTCCATTGGTATTGACCCTAAAAACTGGATCATCAATAAAGTGGGCAGCATTACCGAGGATCCCAATCTAAACGTTGGCATGCAGTCAAGCATGGAAGTAAAAAACATGCACATTTACCCGAATCCAAGCAATGGAGAATTTACCGTTCAAAACATTCCTGCAAATGCCCGTTCTTTCGAGCTTTTTGATCAAGCAGGAAGATTTATTTTAGCACAAAAGGTAACAAAAGAAGGGCTGATTCGTCTAAATGATTTGTCCGACGGAACCTATATTTTTAGTGTTGTTCTTACGGATGGACAAAGAAAAACGTCCCTGATTCAAATAAAAAAATAAAAAATACGTTTTAGACGTAAATTTAAACAACAACAAATGAAAAAAGCGACCCTATTTGCAGCATTAGTTCTAAGCACAGCTGCCTTTTCACAAAAAATCAAGATCAGTGAAATTCATATTTCCAGTGGAAATGGTTCATTGGGAACACAAGACGGAACCTTGAGTGACTTTGCTAAACTAGCTCCAAATTCAGCTATTTTAGGAATGGACTTAAGTCAGTTAACACCTTACAGCTACATGTATTCCAATGGATTTGGATTGTATTCAGGTTCAAACTCCACTAGTCTACAATTAGGCTTGCAATGTGCTAAAATGCCCAAAATCACCTTTCGTGTGGGCTTGACGCATGTGAACAACTACGGATTATTGTCCGCGCATGGTTCATTTTACGAATCTGCTCCTTATGACACTTTGACTTCGTCACAAACCGGCGAACAAACGTTTATTGATTCGAGCCATACAAAGTCCTATGATATGAATTATTCGAATAAACAAATCCGTTTAGACGGTGCGATGATTTTCCGAATGTTTCCGGAAAAACGTTGGTCGTTGCATGCAGGACTAGGCGCCTCCATTGGAATGAGTTACCGAGCAAACACATACATCAATTATTGGGAAAATTCTAGTGTGAACTATGACTACCAAGGCTCAGGATATTACGGCTCAGGAACAGGAATGAACGAATCGTTTAAAAACAAAAATTCCTTAGCTGCTTCGTTATATATTCCATTAGGAGTTGACTTTTGTATTGGTAAAAAACGTGAGTTTTGGATGCCTTTCCATTTATATGCGGAAACGAGAGCTAGTTTGAACATAAATTCTATCAATGGAATTGGTACAACTTTTAGTCCAGGAATGAGTTCAGCCCTTGGACTGCGCGTAAAATTATAGTCAGAATAAGTTATAATGATTCTAAATTAGAGCCTTCTTCAAACAGAGGCTCTTTTTTTTTGCCTTTTTATCCACATTTTCATTGGGGAATTGAAATGAAAAGGTAAATTTGTGTCGCTTTACCAAACCTATTTTTGATATGGTTGTTGGTAAACACAGAACCGGACAAAAACAGTTCCTATGCAAGAAATTTCAACAAGCGCTAATTACATTCCGCTTTTATTACAAATAGTGGTAGCTGCCGCATTTGTGATTTTCACGTTAGTGGTAACACACAAATTAACACCTCGTATCAATTCTGACCGAAAAGATGAAAACTTCGAATGTGGTATTGAAGCAGAGGGAAATGCACGTTTTCCGGTATCGGTAAGGTATTTTATGACAGCCATCCTCTTTGTATTATTCGATGTGGAGGTCATATTCTTTTATCCGTACGCGGTTAATTTTTACGAATTAAAAATGGAGGGCTTACTCGCATTGATCATGTTTGTTGGGTTCTTCCTAGTTGGATTCTTATACATTAGACTTAAAGGTGCTTTAGAATGGGAAAAATAGACGACGTAGAAGTCATCAACGGTGAAGGTTATCAGTTGACGACATTGGACAAAGCCATTGGACTTGCGCGAGCGAATTCAGTATGGCCACTTCCATTTGCAACATCTTGTTGTGGAATTGAATTCATGGCAACGATGGGTAGTGCTTATGACTTATCTCGTTTCGGAATGGAACGAATGTCCTTCTCTCCGCGTCAAGCGGATTTATTGATTGTAGCAGGTACCATTTCAAAGAAATTAGGTCCAGTTTTGAAAAAAGTATACGAACAAATGTCCGAGCCGAAATGGGTTCTATCTGTTGGTGCGTGTGCTTGTTCAGGAGGAATCTTTGATACTTACAGCGTTTTACAAGGAATTGATCGCATCATTCCTGTAGATGTTTACGTACCTGGATGTCCACCAAGACCAGAACAAATCATTGATGGTGTGATGAACATTCACGAATTAGTGAAAAATGAATCGAATCGTCGTCGTTACAGTGACGAATACAAACACTTGATGCAAAACTATAACATAGAAATCGAAGATGGAAAAGCTGAATAATGAAGCCATCTTGAACTTGATTCAAGGAGCTTTCCCTAACGATGTGTTGTTTCACGAAGAACCTTATGGATTATTGACCATAGAAGTTACTGCAGCGAAGGGACATGAAATCATCGAATGGTTAAAAAACCATGAGACATTAAGTGTAAACTACTTAACAAATATCGCAGCCGTTCATTATCCAGAAGATGCTGGACGTGAGTTCGCTGTCGTATATCAATTGCACAGTTGGAAGAACTTATTTAGACTTCGAATCAAATGCTATTTACCGAAAGAAAATGTATCCATCGCTTCTTTGGTGGACATTTTTCCAGGAGCGAATTGGATGGAAAGAGAATCCTACGACTTTTTTGGAGTCGAGTTTATCGGACATCCGGACATGCGTCGCATTTTGAACGAAGACAGCATGGACTATTTCCCAATGCGTAAAGAATACGCTTTAGAGGATGATACCCGTGAAGATAAAGATGATCGCTATTTTGGACGTAATAACCAATAATGATGAGTGAACTAAAAACAAAAGAAGCTTTCGCACAATCGTCGGAAACGATTGACGGAAACATTGCAACCATTAACTTTGGTCCAACTCACCCTTCAACACACGGTATCTTTCAAAACGTACTAAAGGTTGACGGGGAGAAAATTATCTCATCGGAACAAACAGTTGGATACATCCACCGTGCATTCGAAAAACTTTCAGAACGTCGTCCATACAATCAAATTACACCGATTACGGACCGATTAAACTATTGCTCCTCTCCTATCAACAACATGGGATGGGAAATGACTGTTGAGAAATTAATTGGTGCAGAGATTCCAAAACGTGTGCAGTACATGCGTGTCATCATCATGGAATTAGCGCGAATTGCGGATCACTTGATTTGTAACTCCGTTATTGGTGTTGATGCTGGAGCTTTAACGAGTTTCTTCTATCCATTTACGGAACGTGAGAAAATTTACGAGTTGTACGAAGAAATTTGTGGTGCTCGTTTAACGACAAACATTGGACGCATTGGTGGATTCGAACGTGATTTCACTCCTGCTTTTCATACGAAATTACAGTCCTTCTTGAAAACGTTTCCAAAAGCATTCGAGGAATTCGACTCGATGTTGGCGCGTAACCGAATCTTCATGGATCGTACAAAAGGAGCTGGACCAATTTCAGCAGAACGAGCGCTTGCGTATTCATTCTCTGGTCCAAACTTAAGAGCAACCGGTGTTGATTACGATGTTCGTGCGATGCATCCATACTCTTCCTACGAAGATTTCGACTTCATTATTCCCGTTGGAGTAAATGGAGATACGTATGATCGTTTCATGGTACGTCAAGAAGAAATTCGTCAGAGTGTTCGCATCATTGAACAAGCTTACAAAAACCTTCCCGAAGGATCGTACAAAGCAGATTTACCTGACTTTTACCTTCCAGAAAAAGCGGATGTATACAACAACATGGAAGCCTTAATCTACCATTTCAAAATTGTCATGGGAGAAACAGAAATTCCTCCAGGTGAGGTTTATCACTCTGTTGAAGGTGGAAATGGCGAGTTAGGATTTTACCTGATTAGCGATGGTGGAAGAACGCCATATCGTTTACAATTTAGAAGACCTTGTTTTATTTATTACCAAGCATACCCTGAAATGATTTCCGGTATGTCCATTAGTGATGCCGTTCTTACGTTAAGTAGCATGAACGTTATTGCAGGTGAATTAGATGCATAATATGAAGATAGAAAGTCCAATTACTCAAGACTCCACTCCTATTGTTTTCAGTGCAGAAATGATGACTGAAATCAATGCAGTAATCGCTATGTTTCCTGAAGGAAAATCAAAAAGTGCGTTGATCCGAATTTTGCACATTGTTCAAACACATTACGGGTGGACAAGTGTCCCTGCAATGAATACCGTTGCAGAAATTTTAAACATTCAACCAATTGAAGTATACGAGGTTGCATCGTTCTACACGATGTTTCACTTGAATCCAGTTGGGAATTACGTATTTGAAGTTTGTCGAACTGGACCATGTATGATTGTTGGAAGTGATGACATCATTGCGTACATCGAGGAGAAATTAAACGTGAAAGTTGGTGGAACAACCGCTGATGGAATGTTTACCCTAAAAACTGCTGAATGTCTTGGAGCATGTGGTTATGCACCGGTATTGCAATGTCAATATAAGTTTCATGAACATTTGACAAAAGAAAAAGTGGACGAAATCATTGAGGCTTATCGTGCAGCTCAATTTGTAAATTAAGGAATTATGGCAGGTAGAAAGTTACTTATCGAAAACGTACATATTCCAGGCATCGAAACATTTGATGTCTACCGCAAAAATGGTGGATACGCATCTGTAGAGAAAGCTTTGAAAAAAATGACTCCGGACGAGGTAGTCGAAGAAGTAAAGAAATCAGGACTTCGTGGTCGCGGTGGCGCTGGATTCCCAACGGGGATGAAATGGTCATTTTTGGCGAAACCAGAAGGAGTTCCAAGATATTTAGTGTGTAATGCAGATGAGTCCGAACCTGGAACATTCAAGGATCGTTACCTCATGGAAAAAATTCCTCACTTATTGATTGAGGGAATGATTACATCTAGTTACGCATTGGGTGCAAATGTTTCCTACATCTACATTAGAGGGGAATTCATGTACATCCTTCACATACTAGAGAAAGCAATCGCTGAAGCTAGAGCAAATGGAATGCTAGGTAAAAACATTATGGGATCAGGTTACGACTTGGACCTTGTTGTTGCTCCCGGTGGTGGTGCCTACATCTGTGGTGAAGAAACTGCACTTTTAGAATCATTGGAAGGAAAACGTGGAAATCCACGCATGAAACCACCATTCCCAGCAGTTAAAGGACTTTGGGGTTGTCCAACGGTTGTCAATAACGTAGAAACAATTGCTGCAGTTGTTCCGATTGTGAATAACGGTGGCGAAGAATACGCGAAAATCGGTATCGAACGTAGTACAGGAACCAAATTGATTTCAGCGAGTGGAAACTTGGTTCGTCCAGGTGTTTACGAAATTGAAATGGGTGTTTCTGTGGAGGAATTCATTTATGGCGATGATTATTGCCAAGGAATTGCTAATGGAAAACAACTGAAAGCATGCATTCCTGGTGGTTCATCCGTTCCAATTTTACCAGCACATTTGGTGACAAAAACGGCTGCAGGTGAAAATCGTTTAATGACGTACGAAAGTTTGGCTGACGGTGGATTTGCTTCTGGATCCATGTTAGGATCCGGTGGATTCATTGTGTTTGATGAAGATCAATGCATCGTTCGCAATACGTATACATTCGCTCGTTTTTATGCGCATGAATCATGTGGACAATGTTCACCATGTCGCGAAGGAACAGGATGGATGGAGAAAGTATTGCACCGTTTAGAAAATGGACACGGGACAATGGAGGACATTACCCTATTGGAAGAAATCAATAAAAAAATTGAAGGAAATACCATTTGTCCATTAGGTGATGCTGCTGCATGGCCAGTTGCTGCTGCGATTCGTCATTTCCGTGAGGAATTCGAATGGCACGTGACGCATCCTTCGGAAGCACAAACAAGAAATTATGGTTTAATCCAACCTCGTGTTGAAGAGATAAAAGCGCTATGATTAAAGTAACGATTGACGATATTGAAGTAGAAGTAGAACCGGGTACATCGATTCTGAATGCCGCTCGTCAAATTGGTGGCGAAGTTGTTCCACCTGCAATGTGTTATTACAGTAAACTTCCAGGAACTGGAGGAAAATGTAGAACATGTTTGGTAGAGGTTGCAGCGGGATCTACTGCTGACCCACGTCCAATGCCGAAGTTAATGGCTTCTTGCTCGACAACGGTTATGGATGGAATGATTGTAAAAAACAAAACAAGTCAACGTGTTCACGATAACCGTGGAGGTGTTGTTGAGTTTTTATTAATCAATCATCCTTTAGATTGTCCGATTTGTGACCAAGCTGGTGAATGTCACCTTCAGGATTTAGGTTACGAACATGGTTCAGCAAAAACACGCTACCGCGAGGAAAGAAGAACCTTTGATCCAATCGATATCGGTAACAAAATCAAATTGCACATGAATCGTTGCATTTTGTGTTACCGTTGTGTGCATGTAGCCAATCAGTTGACCGATTCGCGTGTTCATGGTGTGATGCACCGTGGTGAACACGCAGAAATCAGTACATACATTGAAAATGCTGTGGACAATGATTTCTCTGGAAACATGATTGATGTTTGTCCAGTTGGAGCTTTGACGGACAAAACGTTCCGTTTCAAAAGCCGTGTTTGGTTCTTGAAACCTATGGAAGCAGAATGTTCTTGTACAAAATGTTCAGGAAAAGCAGTTGTTTGGATGTTCGGAAACGAAATTTACCGTGTGACTGCCCGCAAGGACAAATACGGAGAAGTAGAAGACATCGAAGATAAAACAGCATGGATTTGTAACGAATGTCGTTTTGATAAAAAAGATCCGGGTGCATGGAACATCACTGGTCCACGTAAAATCGATCGTCACTCGGTAATTTCTCAAGGGAAATACGCTACAAAAATTGATAAAGGACTAAATAAAATTGGATAATGGATACAGCAATGCTCATAGAAAAATCAGCTTTGGTATTATTGCTTTTCCTCATTTCACTTGGAGTAGCAGCATATCAAACGTATTTTGAACGAAAATTAGCGGCTTGGATTCAAGACCGTGTAGGTCCGGATCGTGCTGGACCCTTCGGAATCCTTCAACCGATTGCCGACGGAACAAAAATGTTCTTGAAAGAGGATTTTATTCCCGCGAAAGCAGATAAATGGTTATTCATCATTGGACCTGGAATCTCGATGTTCACCGCACTTATCACTAGTTCTGTGATTCCTTGGGGAACAAATTTGAACCTATTTGGACGTGACATCAGCTTGCAAGTGGCGGACTTCAACATTGGAATCCTCTTTGTTTTTGGCGTAGTTTCCATTGGAGTTTACGGAATCATGATCGGTGGTTGGGCATCGAATAACAAGTACTCGCTTTACGGAGCGATTCGTGCATCCTCACAAATGATTTCTTACGAATTAGCGATGGGAATCTCCGCAATTACGATTGTGATGTTAACGGGAAGTTTAAGTTTGAATGATATCGTTCAAAGTCAACATGGAATGAATTGGAACATTTTTTACCAACCATTAGCGTTCTTCATCTTCTTCATCACTTCACTTGCAGAATTGAACCGTGCACCTTTCGACTTACCGGAATGTGAATCAGAGTTGATTGGTGGTTACCACACAGAATACAGCTCGATGAAATTAGGATTGTACTTATTCTCTGAATATACATCCATGTTCGTTTCTTCTGCCATTATGGCTGTCTTATTCTTCGGAGGATATAACTTCCCAGGAATGGATGCCTTCTCCGGAAACACTTTAGCGATTTTGAGTATCGCAGCATTTGCATTGAAAATATTCTTGTTCATCTTTGTGATCATGTGGATTCGTTGGACCATTCCTCGCTTCCGATTTGATCAATTGATGCACCTTGGATGGAAAGTATTAATTCCTGTTGCGATTGTCAACATGTTGATTACCGGCTTAGTAGTAGCTTGGAATCAAGGATGGATGTAAAAGAACGAAAAAATGGAAAGTTTAACAAATAGAAAGAAAGTCGTTTCCGACAAGCCAATGACCTTGTGGGAGAAAATCTACATTCCAGCGATTGTTGGTGGTATGATGACAACGATGAAACACATGCTTCGTCGACGTAAAACGATTAAATACCCTGAAGAAACGCGTGTATTCGCACCAGTTTACCGTGGACAACACGTATTAAAAAGAGATGAGCAAGGTCGTGAAAACTGCACTGCATGTGGACTATGTGCTGTTGCTTGTCCAGCGGAAGCAATTACCATGACCTCTGCTGAACGCGTGAAAGGTGAAGAACATTTATACCGCGAAGAGAAATATGCTTCAAGTTACGAAATCAACATGTTGCGCTGCATCTTCTGCGGACTTTGTGAGGAAGCTTGTCCGAAAGAGGCGATTTTCTTAACGGACCGCATCGTTACAACCGAATTTGAACGTGACGAATTCATTTATGCGAAAGACAAGTTAGTCGAAGCAATGGATGACCGCATCGATATTACAAAAAGACAATTCACCGGAAAAAGAACTGACAAATGAGTTTACAAATGATCTCCGTGATATTGGGAAGTTTAACGATTGCATCAGGATTGATGGTCGTTTTAAGTAAACACCCAATTCGAAGTGTAATTTACTTAGTAATTACCTTCTTTTTTATCTCTGCTATGTACATTTTGATGAATGCACAGTTTTTAGCAATCGTGAACATGATTGTTTATGCAGGAGCAATTATGGTCCTTTTCTTATTCGTTTTAATGTTATTAAACTTGAACAAGGAAATGGAACCCGAGACTACACGAATGAGTCTCTTCACGGCTGTGATTGCAGGTGGAACACTGTTTCTTGTGATGATTACCGCATTAAGAGACACTTTCCAATATGGAAAAGGCTACGTTCAAGTTCCAGTGCAGGACGCTGGACTCGTAGAACAGTTGGGTAAATTACTATTTTCCAAATACCTCGTGCCATTTGAAATCTCTTCTATCCTATTCATCGCTGCGATGGTGGGAGCTGTATTACTAGCGAAAAGAGAAAAACAAATCATCGATTAAGAACTTAAATATGGAACAGTTAAACAACATAGGGGCATCCTTAGATTTTTACATTTTCGTATCCATTGCTTTGTTTAGCATTGGAGCGATTGGTGTGCTCACAAGAAAAAACATGATTGTCTTATTGATGTGCATCGAATTAATGCTGAATGCCGTGAATTTGCTTTTGGTAACATTCTCCACCTTCTTTGGAAACGGTGAAGCGCAAATCTTTGTCTTCTTCATCGTCGTCGTTGCTGCGGCAGAAGCGACTATCGGATTATCCATTCTAATTATGGCATACCGTAACAGCAAATCCATCGACATCGAAATGTTCAACAAATTAAACGGTTAAGAAAATGGGAAAAGATCTATTATTATTGACCTTGATTTCTTTGCCTTTAATCGGTGCGGCAATCAATGGCGTTCTCGGAAAGAAGATGCCGAAATTAATCGTTGGTTCGCTAGCGACTATCATGGTTTTCGTTTCTTTCCTCATCGGTCTGACCTTATTTTCAGGTTTAGATAAAACGACCATCGTTCATTTGTTTCAAGTAGCGAAATTTGATGATTTCACGTTAGATGCAAACTTTCAAATTGATTCCTTATCCATTTGGATGACTTTAATCATCACGGGAATTGGATCATTGATTCACTTGTTCTCGATGGGATACATGAGTCATGACGAAGGATACCACAAATTCTTCACGTATTTGAACTTGTTTATTTTCTCGATGCTCTTATTGGTATTGGGAAGTAACTACTTCGTATTGTTCTTCGGTTGGGAAGGTGTTGGTATTTGTTCGTATTTATTGATCGGATTCCACTACAACGATGCTGAAAAAGGAATTGCCAACAGTTTAGCTGCGCGTAAAGCCTTTATCATGAACCGTATTGGTGACGCTGGATTGTTGTTCGCACTCTTCATGATGTTGAACAAATTCCACACACTCGAGTTTGTCGAAATCGGAAAAATGATTACTGCTAGTCCAGAATTGTATACGGGAATTGCCTGTGCCATTACCTTGTGTTTATTCCTAGCAGCGACTGGAAAAAGTGCACAAATTCCATTGTTTACTTGGTTACCAGATGCGATGGCGGGACCAACTCCGGTATCTGCTTTGATTCACGCGGCAACCATGGTAACTGCCGGAATTTACTTAACTGTTCGTTCGAATTTCTTGTTCGAATTAGCACCAACAACGAAAGACATTATTTTGGTGATTGGAATCGCTACGACGGTTGTCGCTGCGTTTATTGCCATGCGTCAAAACGACATTAAAAAAGTATTGGCTTACTCCACCGTTTCTCAACTTGGATTGATGTTCGTCGCATTAGGAATGGGAGCATATACCGTTGCTTTATTCCACGTAACGACACATGCATTCTTCAAAGCCTTATTGTTCTTAGGTTCTGGTAGCGTGATTCATGCGATGTCCGACGAGCAAGACATCCGTAAAATGGGTGGATTGTCGAAGTTAACACCAATCACACACATCACTTTCTTAATTGGAACACTTGCCATTGCTGGATTCCCCTTCCTTTCTGGATTCTTTTCCAAAGATGAAATCTTGGCACATGCGTGGATGTCAAGTCCAATCGTGTATGGCATCTTGATGATTGCTGTTACCATGACAGCCATCTACATGTTCCGCCTGTATTTCTTGGTATTCCACGGAAGTTTTAGAGGTGGAGAGAAATTAAAATCACACGTGCACGAAAGCGGCTTATCTATGACGATTCCATTGATGGTTCTTGCCGTATTATCTGTTTTTGGTGGAATCTTGAATTTACCGGGAATTGTTTTTCACAACGCCGGACATTGGATGTCGCACTTTTTAGAAAGCACCACCTACGGATTGAATCAAATTGAAACGGAACACATGGATGGAAAACAATCCATCATTTTGATGTGCATTGCGAGTGTTGTTGCATTATCCGTGATGACATGGGCATACATCACTTACGTGAAGAAGCAAGCTGTTGCAAAAGAAGATGCAGACATGAATGCTTGGGAGAAATTATCGAGCAACAAGTTGTACATCGATGAATTGTACCAAACGATTTTTGTTCAACCGATCTTGTGGTTATCCACTACCCTAGGAAGTCAATTCGAGCAACGCGTATTGAACAATGGAATTTTCCGTTTGACGAGCGCCATCGAAGCAAGTGGAAATTACACACGCAAATGGCAATCAGGATTCTTGTCAAGTTATCTATTCTGGATGGTTATGGGTATCATCGGATTTATTAGTTATTACATCATAAAATCTACATTTTGGAACTAATCATTTTACCACTTATTCTTGGAATCATTGCTTTCTTTCTTCCGACTAATTGGGTTCGTCCATTTGGATTATTAGCAAGCCTTAGTGTTCTAGCAGTTTCCATTGTTCATTTGATGAACTTTGATCCAGCGAACTATGTACTCATCTTGAATCCAGCGGAAGTTTTTCCATTGGGATTAACCTTTAAAATGGGTTACGATGGATTGGCTTTAGTCATGGTCTTGTTAACGAATGCGGTCATCAGCATTATTTTGTTAGCGAATTGGAACAGAGAAATTTCTTCCAATGCCCGTTTTACCGGATTGGTTCTTTTGATGCAATGTGCTTTGTTGGGCTTGTTCACATCACTTGATGGAATTTTGTTTTACACCTTCTGGGAATTAACCTTGATTCCAATTTTCCTTATTCTTTACTGGTTTGGAAAACAGGACAACAACCGCGCATTGTTCAAATTCTTCTTGTATACCTTACTTGGATCGTTGATGATGTTATTGTCCTTTATCGGATTGGCTTACTTCTCACCAAACTTCTCTTATTTCCAATTAGTTCAAGCGAACTTCGACGGAAAAGCTGTGGAAGCAGCAATGATCATGGGAGGAATTCTCTTTGCATTTGCTGTGAAGATTCCATTATTTCCTTTCCACACATGGCAGGCGCCGACGTATACGAATGCACCGATGGCTGGAACGATGTTGCTTTCAGCATTGATGTTGAAAATGGCCTTGTACGGAATGATCAAATGGATGATTCCAATTGGATTTGAAGGATTGGTTTATTTGAAATGGCCTGTGATCACACTTGGTGGAATTGGAATCGTTTATGGTGCAATTATCGCCATGAAACAAAAAGATTTGAAAACCTTGTTCGCTTATGCTTCTATTAGTCACCTTGGATTAATTGCAGCTGGCATCATGTTGTTTACCGTTTCAGCGATTGAAGCATCAATGGTTCAAATCATCAACCACAGCATCGTTGCAGTAGCTTTGTTCCTTTGTGCTGGAATCATTGAAGACCGTTTGAATACACGAAACATCGATGATTTAGGTGGAATTGCGAAAGTAGCTCCTCACTTTGGATTTTGGTTTGCAGTAATGACGTTTATTTCCGTTTCTGTTCCTTTTACAGCTGGATTCATCGGAGAGTTTGTATTGATCAAAGAATTGTTCACCGCTCATTGGGTGATTGGAATTACCGCAGCATCGACTTTAGTTTTCGGAGCAGTGTACATGCTACGTGCCTACCAAGGATCTATGTTTGGTCCAACAAAGGTGACCGTATTTAAAGATTTAACGTGGAACGAATACGCGGTATTCGGGATTTTAACATTGGCAGCAGTTGGATTTGGATTATATCCACAAATAATCATCGATTTCATTAAACCTAGCATCAAATTCACACAAGAATTGATGGCGGGAGACTTAACATTTACAAAAAAATAAGATGGACGCAGTAATTATCATATTTATCACAGGACTAATTGGACTGTTTGTTGGAATGTTAAAAAAGAGTGAATTGACACTTGCTGTCACTTCTATCGGATTAATCGGCGGATTTATTTCCATGTTCTTGATTAACGATTACGAATCGATTTTCAGCACGTATGCTGGACTTACCTTCTCTCGAACGCAGCAAATGTTTGCTTTGTTAGCAATAGGACTGACCTTATTAGCCGTGTTGATGGGTTACGTTTACTACAAAGAAGAAGACGAGCACACAGCAGATTACTACGGATTGATTCTCTTCTCATTAACAGGAGCTTTGTGTTTAATCGGATTCAGTAACATGTTTATGTTCTTCTTAGGTTTAGAGATTTTATCCATTCCGATTTACGTACTTGTTGGAATTCAAAAAGGAAATTCATTGGCATCTGAAGCATCCGTAAAATACTTCTTTACTGGATCATTTGCTACAGCCATCATGTTGTTTGGTATTGCGTTGATCTATGGTTCAACAGGATCTTTCGATTTAAATGAAATCCGCATGGCAATTGACATGGGAATGTCACATTCACCGATGTTAAACATTGGCGTATTGATGATGATGGCAGCCTTCATGTTCAAAGTTGGAGCTGTTCCTTTCCATTTCTGGGGTCCAGACGTGTACCAAGGATCTTCAAACGCAGTGATGGCTTATATGGCTTCCGTCGTGAAATTAGCTGCCTTATTTGCGTTTGTTCATTTGTTTAATTTCACTTTCAATCAATTAACGCCATTTGTTTCTGGATTGGTGCTTTTCGCAATCATTGTTTCCCTGTTCCTAGGATACATTTCCGCATTGAAACAAACATCTTTCCGAAGAATGATGGCCTACTCGAGTATTGCCAATACTGGATTCGCATTGTTCGCTGTTTTAAACCAACAATTTGGTGAAGCTTCCTTGTGGATCTTCATGATTGGATACGCATGTTCAACAGTTGCATTGGTAACCATCAATATGATTGTCGAAAAAGACACGGACGAACTGACAAACTGGAAAGGAATTGGCTATTCAAATCCACTGATCGGAATCACCTTGGTTATTTCCCTTTTATCCATGTCTGGAATTCCTCCTTTCACTGGATTCTTCGGTAAATACTTATTGTTATCCAGTGCCTTTGCGAATTACTTACCGTTCGTTGTCTTGGCAATCATCGCTTCATTGATCGGAGCATACCTTTACCTGCGTTTAATGGTCATTTCGCTATCTCGCGAGGGAGAAGGGCAGAAAATCAAAATGACAGCCATTCAAGCGCTTGTTTTGGTTCTTTGTTTAGCAGGAGTTCTTGGTGGATGGTTGGTTTTATTGATAAAATAAGATCCTTCTTCTATTTTCTACCAACCTAATTACATATTCAAACGTCTTTAGGTCAATGCATAAAGAAGTTCAAATTTTCGAGGCACTCATCGATCGTTGTATTCAACGAGACGAAAAGGCACGAAAAGAACTTTATGATTTATTTTCTGCTCAAATGTTTAATGTCTGTTTGCGCTATGCGAAAAACAGAAGTCAAGCAGAAGATATTTTTCAGGATGCATTTATTAAGGTATTTGAGAACTTACCCAAACTATCGAACAAAAATCAATTTCCAGGTTGGATCAAACGCGTGTTCGTTAATACAGCAATTGATAATATTCGTTTGAACAACAAATATGAATCAAACGAACATCTACATGTCATTGAACATTTTTCGGATGTTGAACCATCCATTATTGATGAAATGGCTCACGAAGATTTACTCGCACTGGTGCAAGAATTACCACCACGAGCAAAAATTGTCTTCAACTTATTTGTCATTGAGGGATATTCACATAAAGAAATAGCGGAGGAATTAGGTATAAACATTGGGACATCAAAGTCACACCTATTCGATGCGAAAAACATATTAAAATCGAAATTATTAATCAAAGAAGCCAAATTATTTAGTATTGTCAGCTAAGCAATGAAAAGAGAACTAGATCCATTCGAGTCCAAACTAAAGGAAAAACTTCAGGGAAAAGCACAGTTCCCGGAGGACATCCTATGGAAAAGATTGAACGATGAACTCCTTCGTTCGGATCAACAAGTCGCGTCAAAAAATCGCTACTGGATTCTTGGTGCAGCGTTACTTGTGTTCATTTCTCTTGGGACAGGTTATTTCATCGGTGTTCGTCAAGAAGCTTCCAGAAATCTTGCTGTAAATACGGCATCTTCTGCTTCTAAACTTCCTATAAGACTTCATTCGGTTTCACCTTCGAAACAATCAACTGGTATCAAAGCTCTGCAAAAAAAGGAAACGGTTAATTATCTTCAAAGAAAACAAACCAGCACCTTTGTACCGCTTTCCAAGAATGAGCTGAACAGAAATAGCTCCTTAACAATTGTCAAGAATCAGGATGAATTTTACACTATTGATCTAGCTCAAGTAAATACCAAAGAAAATATCCGAACACTTCCGTCATCGAATGTGATTGAAAATGCGAATATGAACGCTGAATCATCCGTCATTCCGTCAACACAACAACATGACCTATTCGATGATTTTTCATTGGAAAAACTTGCACTCCGTAAATCTCCACCTTTACTTTCCTCGAATACCACGATGGCAAAAGGGTCGCCCTATAAAAAACATTTCCCTACGTTTTTGTCCGCTAGCATAGGATTTCAACCAACTGAAAACAATCGCTTTCAAATCGATCGGATTTACGGTACTGGATCCAAATTCTCGGGCAACGAAATAGGACTATCCACACTCAATGTAAAACTTGGATTACAGGCACAATTGGGCCGTCATTTCGAACTTGGGACAGGCTTCGGAACTTACTCCTATTTAACGCAACAAACGGTTCAAAATCAAATCGTGGAAATAGATCCACTCATAAATCAGTTGAATTTTGAATCCTCCATCAGTTCTTTTGAAATACACGAAGATCATTTGCACGATGACCCTGAGGATCAAGAAGAAAACGAATTGAATTTTGAAGATTCGACTTCGTTCCATTTGAACTATCAACTTTCAAATACAATAAAAAGCATTCAAGTACCAGTGACAGCTGGCTTTGTTTTTCAAGTCAACAAATACACGTTCACATTGAAAACCGGATTCATCTTCAACCACATTACGCAAGCGAATCAAGTGCTAAACATCAGTGGATTCAATGCCATTCGAACAAATGTACAATCACAACTTGTTTCTAATTCCTTTTATCAACTTTTTCAGGTCGGGGCTGAATTCCCTGTGTCATCTCATGTCTCTTTGATGCTTTCGCCATCCTATAGCCATGCCTTAAAATCGATTTCTAAATCATCTACGCTTCGTCCAAATTCACTGGGACTTGAATGTGCATTGAAATTCTATTTTTAATTTTCCTCGTTAGAAATTTACATTCTTTACGTTTTTTTTGTCGGCCGATGAACCAAGTCTTAACTTAGTTGTACAGAGGCTCACTAAACGTCTACTTTATGAATATTTCTTTCCCAAGCGTATCAAAAAAACACATCCGTTTTGGCCTCATCTTATTGATTGCCCTTATCGCTGGATTTCTTTTCAATTACTTGAATCGACCAGAAACACCGACAAACAAGAAAGATCCCTACGCTGGACTATTCAATCGTAAATCAGACGGATTGATTCAGGAACAAACCTTACTGGCAAACAAGGCGGTTCCCGTATTGAAAATCTCGAACGAACGAGAAAAAACCGTCCAACTTTCCAAATTATCGATTTCCTCCACAATTGAAAATGGTGTCGCTCGCACGCGCTACGACATGTATTTCTACAATGAGCAAAACCGAGATTTGGAAGCAGAATTGCAATTTCCACTCGCCGACGGACAAACGATCTCCTATTTCGCGATGGACGTCAATGGTGAAATGAGATCCGGAGTAGCTGTTGAGAAAGTAAAAGCACGCATGGCATACGAGGCAACGGTTCGACAAGGAATCGATCCTGGATTAATCGAAAAAACCCAAGGAAATAATTTCAAATTACGCGTCTTCCCTGTTCCTTCAAAAGGGACAAAGCACATCATCATCGAGTACATGCATGAACTTGCGATGGATGTCAAACATGCCTATTACTATCTCCCGCTTTTCTTTAAAGAAAAAATTCCTGTTTTCTCCTACCACCTTTCCATCGTTGGCGAAGCAGAAAACCCAAATATTCTTCGTTCGTGTTCCGATGATTTCAAGCTTTCTGAAGTATCGAAAATTTACCAAGCATCTGTGCGTAAAAAACAATTTTTAGCGAACAAACCCATTGTGATTCGCCTACCGAATCGTCAATCTGAAGCAGTGGCTGCTTGCGAACAAAAGTCAAACGGAATCTTCTTCCATACGAATCTCAAACTTCCTCAAAAGTACGCACGCAAAAAGCAGCCTAAAAAAATAACGGTCATGTGGGACGTTTCTAGTTCTCGATTCCTATCCCAAATTCCAAAGGAAATCAGCTTGTTGAGGAAGTATTTAAGCACCATGAAAAAAGGAGAAGTGGAATTCATTCCTTTTGGATTCAAAGCGCTACCTAGTCAAACCTTTCGCATCAAAAATGGACAAAGCACCGAATTGCTTCAAGCCATTCAGAAACTTGAGTACGATGGTGGAACGACCCTAAATCAACTTCCTTGGAATTCCTGCAAAGGCGAAGAAATCTTGTTGTTTACCGACGGACTTCAAAACCTAGGGAGCTCAAAGAGTCCCTTAACCTCGAAAGAAATCTACTGCATTCAAAGCGCCATTAAATCCGATAATGGATTCCTGAAAAATCTCTCACGGACTTCTCACGGTGAATTCATCGACCTTTGTTCATTGAGTGAAAAGGAAGCCTTGGAGCGCTTGAATTCAAAATCGCTTCACTTTATGGGATTTGAACCGGATTCCGCATTGGAAAATTATTATCCAAGTACCGGATTGGGGAACAACGGCATTCTTTCTGTTTCTGGAAGGTTAACGAAAGTGCGTCCTTTTGTCACAGCGAAATTCGGAATCGGAACGAAAGTCCTTTTAAAAACACGTATTCCGCTAGAGCTTAACAAGCAAAAAGCACATGCCAACCTAGAAAAAATGTGGGCGATTCACAAGCTCAACGAACTTCAAGAAAATTCCAAACAAAACGAAGAACAAATTCTAGAGACCGGATTAACATACCGGTTGGTTTCTGATTTCTCTTCCTTATTGATTCTCGACCGAGTGGAGGACTATGTTCAACACCGTATTCTTCCTCCAAAAAGTTTGCAAAAAGAATACTTCCAACAAGTGAAGGCTGCAGAAAAAGAAGAGAAAGAGAGCAGTTATAACCACATGCGTGCCATCAAAAAGGAATGGAAAACGCAACAAGCCTGGTGGAAATCACATCGAAAAGAACCGAAGAAAAAAAGAAATCGACACAATACACAACGTGCTCCCATGCCAGGTGATGATGTAGAAACGCGAAGTATGATTGTTGAAGGTTCTAATTTTGAATCTTCTCCACCTCCACCTACTTCGTGTGTTTCAGCTAATTCAACGGAACAAAGTACTGCTTTCCTTCCTCCCGTTGTAGAAAACGATGTAGTGGCGAATGAACCATTAGACACTTTAAGACAAGGAGCAGAAATTCAATTATCAGCTGGATATGGTTTAGGTAATTCCGTTGGCGCGGTAAGTTATTCATGGGCTAGCGGTATTAGTTCCAATTTTATGGCCAGTACGATGGCTTCAGCAGGAACCTACACGATAAGCGTTTCGGATTTGAATGGTGTCAGCACCACAAATGTTGTAACGCGTGGTTCATTAAAGGTGAAAGCATGGGATCCGAAATCTCCGTATATGAAACGCATCAAAACCGTTCCGCTATCAAAAGCCTATCGTGTTTATTTGGAAGAACGTAAAAAGTTCGCTAGTCAACCATCGTTTTATTTGGACGTGAGCGATTACTTAATTTTCAAAAAACATTACGCCGAGGGAATTCGTGTCCTATCGAACATTGCCGAATTGGACATGGAAAATCACAGTTTACTGCGCATTGTCGCACAACGATTCCTGCAATTAGGTGAAAAGAAATTGGCTTTAGCGCTTTTCAAACACTTGATCGAACTTCGTCCGGAGGAACCACAGTCCTACCGTGACCTTGGACTCGCGTTCGAACAAACCGGCAATTACAACGAAGCCATTCGTTATTTATACAAAGTGGTCAAAGAACCATACGATGGACGCTTTGCTGGAATTCACTGCATTGCTTTGAATGAAATCAACAACATCATTGCCAGTCATCCGAGAAACTTGAAGTATGACTACATCGACAAAGTGTTTATTCGCAAAATGCCAGTGGACATTCGCATCGTCTTGAATTGGGATACTGATGATACCGATGTCGATCTATGGATCACGGAACCTGATGGCGAAAAATGCATGTATTCGTACCCGCTGACCGCAAATGGTGGACGCATTTCCAATGACTTTACCCAAGGTTATGGTCCAGAAGAATACATGATTCACGTTGCACAGCACGGAACATACCGCATTCAAGCGCATTATTACGGTGATCATCGTCCGACGGTAAATGGCAAAGCGACCTTAAGTATCCAATTGTTCAAGCAGTATGGAACTAGTTTGCAGTACAAACGAGAAATTACGCGCAGATTAAACGTCACAGACGACGTGGTTGACCTTGGAGAATTTGAGTTTTAACGAAAGTAATTCTTGTGTTTTTCAACCCCGCTCCGCTGCAGTTGCACTGCTGCGGAACATTTGCAGTTGCATTGCAACGGTACAATTCAAGCTGCATTGCCACGGTACAATTCAAGCTGCACTGCTGCAGAACAATTTTCAACACAATCACTGTTTAAGATAAGATTTTTTCTTATCTTAAATCTATGCAACAAGGTGTCAAACACAACATTAAGAAAAATACAAGCTATTACTTAACACTAACTGTCGTTGGTTGGGTAGATGTATTTACGCGACATAGTCATAAAGATGCTATTATCGAATCCCTAAGGTATTGTATAAAAAATAAAGGACTAAATGTTTACGCATATTGTCTGATGACTAACCACTTACACATGGTGCTAAACTGTAATGAGCCTTTTCAACTTAAAGATGTGATTAGAGATTTTAAAAGACATACGGTAAAGACAATCATCGATCAGATAATCAATAAGCCCGAAAGTCGAAGAGAGTGGATGATTAGAGAATTTGAAGCAGCAGCAGATAAAACTGACCGAAATAAAACGTACAAATTTTGGAAAAGTGGTAATCATGCAATAGAACTATTCACTGAAAAATTTGTGTGGGAAAAGATAAATTATATCCACAATAACCCGGTTAAAGAAAAATATGTGAAAAATCCACAGGAGTGGTTATACTCCTCAGCTTCAAATTATTGGTACGGTGAAGGTTTGTTGGAAGAGGTGCAATGTTTGACTCCACGATTAAAAAAGGTAAGATGATTTTTTTACTTTAAAAAAAAGATGGTTTCGCAGCAGTGCAACTGCAGCGAAGCAAAGTGTTTTAAGGAAAGTAATTCTTGTGATATCCAATTAAAAGTGCATTTAGAAAAATAATTATTGTACTTTTAACCAAAACATACATCATGCGTAAATTACTATTTTCCTGCTTTTTATTGAATTCACTCTTCTCTATCGCTCAAAATGTTCCCATTACTTTTGAACCAGGAGAGTTCGGTTCAACATGGTCTTGGACAGTTTTTGAAAACGTAGGTAATCCACCATTGGAAATTGTGGTTAATCCAGATGTCACTGGACTCAACACATCTTCAAACGTAGCAAAGTTCACCGCTCTTCAAGGAGGAATGCCTTATGCAGGAGTGGAATGTGCGCATGGCGAAGTAGGAACGTTTACTTTAACTCCCGCGAATTGCATCGTGAAAATCATGGTCAACAAACCAGTTATCAGTAACGTAGGAATTAAATTTGCGACAGGATCTGGTGCGTCAACAGGCGAATTACTGGTTGCAAATACGCAAATCAACAAATGGGAGGAATTAACCTTCGATTTCACACCGATTCTTGGTTTACCAACATCTAGTGGCATCAACCAAGTGATTGTTTTCCCTGATTTTCAAAACCGTACATCTACGAACATCTGTTATATCGACAACATCACCTTTGGAACTCCTGGTCCACCATTGGCAACTCCAATGACACCTGCTCCAGATCCAACATTCGCTGCAGTGGATGTGATTTCGATGTTCAGCAATGTGTACTCAGATGTTCCCGTGAACACATGGCAAACTGCATGGTCACAAGGAACCTTGAACGACATCCAAATTCAAGGAAACGACACAAAAAAATATGCTGGATTGAACTTCGTTGGAGTTGAAACAACCGGAAGCAATATTTTGAATGTTTCCAATATGACGCATTTGTACCTGAACGTTTGGACAGCCAACATGACGGAATTCCGTGTTAAACTTGTCGACTTTGGCAATGATTTATCCTATGCTGGTGGCGACGACACAGAACATGAATTGACCTTTACGCCTATTTTAGAAAGCTGGATGACTTTGGATATTCCTTTAACGAACTTCCTGAACCTGGCTTCCAACAATCACATTGCCCAATTGATTTTTTCTGGCAATCCAAGTGGAAGTGGTGTCGTTTATGTAGACAATGTATTGTTTCACAATGTTGTCACAGGAATCGAAACGATACAGGCAAACGAAATGAAACTTTACCCGAATCCTGTTCAAAACGAATTATCGATAGCGCATCCAGAGAATTTGTCCTCCCTTCAAATTTATTCATTGACAGGTGAGAACATGCTTGTTCAAACGGATATGACAGCTGCAAACATGGACGTTTCACCATTAGAAAGTGGCATGTACCTTTGTGTCATGGAAACCATCAGTGGAGAAATTCTTCAAGCGAAGTTCATTAAGGAATAAGTACAAAAGAGCGATTCTTCATTGAATGAAGGACTTTCGGAGGCATTCGCTAAATATTTCTTAATTTTCAGCCATGAAAAAATGGCTTGTATTTCTTTTAACTTGCATTTTAGGCCAACATGTTTTTGGTCAGCACGGCAGATTTCACCTTCACAAGGACACATCAGATTTAACCTTTAGTGGAACAAAAATCAACCCTTATCAGCAAGAATTTGATTCCACAGGAAAATGGCAAGTGAATGGCTACGTCGATTCCTATTATTCGCACTATAGTGATTCCTGTAATTTAAATAGCTTCCAGAAATTCCCAACGATAAGTCCACGAAACCAGCAATTTGGCTTGAACATGATTCAAGTATCCGCGAAATATACTTCCGCGAAATTTCGTTCAACCATTACCTTGTTTGGTGGAGATTGTCCAAAAGCTGCTTGGTCCAACGATTACAATTACATTCAAGAAGCAAATCTCGGATTTAACGTGTATCAGAAACTTTGGTTGGACATGGGCTTTTTTCGTACGCACATCGGACTAGAATCCATTCAACCACGTGAAAACATGACCATGAGTTTAGCGACGACAACGTATTTCGAACCTTATTACTTAAGTGGTGCAAAATTGACATGGCAACATTCTGATCGATTGACCTTTCAGTTAAACGCTTTTAATTCATTCAATCAATTTGTAGAAACCAATAAAAATAAAGCACTTGGATTTTCCTTGAGCTTTGCTCCGACGAAAAAAGTGTTCATCACCTATTCAAATCTATTATGTGACGAGTCAACTGTTTCATCAAATCCAAAACAAACGAGATTTTACAATAACCTTTGCTTGACCTTTAAATCCACCAAATGGATCGTCGGATTTGAAGCAAATTATGGAATCCAAACACATTCTTGTTTAGTGTATCCATTACAAACCGCGACGATGTTCAGTTCTTTACTCGCGACAAAATACCGTTTCACACCAAAAACAGCCTGTTATGTTCGAGGTGAATTATTTCACGATCCAAATGAAATCCTTACAGGTCCTGTATTAAATGAAAACCATGCCATTGTTGGATTAGAAATCGTTGGATGCACCGCTGGATTTGAATTTAAACCAATTCCAAATAGTTACCTTCGATTAGAAGCAAGAGCATTATCCAATTATAATCAACATATTTTTTCCTATCAAGATCAAATGTCAAAAGTGCGAACTGAAATTAACTTTGGTATTGGGGTTTGGTTTTAAGAACCAAATCAAACGAGTAGACGTATCTTTGTAACATGAACGAACATCAAATTAAGATTTCCAAGGTACTTTCGTCCATTGGATTTGACTCATTAAATTCCTTACAAGAAGAAACCCTAGAAAAAAGTGTCACATCCAAAAATGTACTCATCCTTTCACAAACGGGTTCCGGTAAAACCTTTGCCTTTCTTTTGCCCTTGTTTTTAAATTTAGATCCAGAAGCGAAGCACATTCAAGCCTTGGTTTTGGCTCCATCACGAGAGTTAGCTTTGCAGATTGAGGATGTTTGGCGTTCGATGAAAACCAATTTCAAAGTATTGAGTTGTTACGGTGGACATTCCATCTCGACAGAAAAGAAGAGTTTAACAGAGGCTCCTGCCCTATTAATTGGGACACCTGGAAGAATTTGTGATCACATTTCGCGAGGAACCATTGACTTATCCATGGTGGAACAATTTGTTGTGGATGAATACGATAAATGCTTAGAATTCGGATTTGATGACCAAATCAGCTACATCAACGAAGAATTCCGTTGTTTAGAAAAAGTGACCTTGGTATCTGCTACGGAGCACAAAGAATTCCCTAATTACTTATCCTTCGAGCATCCATCTGTGATTAATCAGTTGCATTTATCCGAGGATCCAGACATCACCTTTTGGAAATTTCCTGTTCGCAATCAAAATAAGTTTGAGCGATTGTTTGATTTACTCTGTTCCTTTCGAGGTGAGTTAAGCATCGTTTTCTGTAATTTCCGTGAAGCGACAGAAAGTGTGTGCACTTATTTAGAAGAAAACGGTTATGACGCTATCGTATATCACGGTGGAATGGAGCAGGACGAAAGAGAACGTGCGTTAATCAAATTCAGAAACGGAAGTTTTCACACCTTGATTTGTACCGACTTAGGTTCCCGTGGATTAGATATTCCGGAGATTCAACACGTCGTTCATTTTCAATTTCCCCAAAGTGAGGAAGCGTTTATTCATCGCAATGGTCGAACAGCGCGTATGAAAGCGAATGGCTCCTCCTACTTATTCATGAATCCAGATGAACGCACACCGGATTATGTAAACGTTCCACGCGAGGAGTTCAAACTACCCAAGCAAATGGACGCTCCAGTTGAGAGTCCATGGATCACTTTGTACTTTAGCGGTGGAAAAAAAGACAAAATCAATAAAATCGACATTGTTGGATTCCTAGGTCAAAAAGGCGGTATAGCCAAAGAAGAAATTGGACTCATCACCGTTCAGGATTTCAGTTCGTATGTTGCAGTAAAACGTCACAATGTTCGTGATTTGCTAGCAAAGATTCGTCCAGAAAAAATCAAAGGAAAAAAGTTGAAGATTGAGGTGTCGAAGTAGTGAGATCCTGTTCATTTACCATCTAGATATCGCCAAAAAGTGCAATCAGGATAATGCATAAATGAATGAACAGAAAAATACCTAAGGTGAAATTGGATTCTTTATCCGGTTGCATGAATACCGCTATTTCTTTTGTAATACTTCGTTTGACTTTAACCACTTTGATTTTTTGAATCTAGAAAATAGACTGTTCATGACATTATTCAATTGGAACGCTTCTCATTTCAAGTAGCTCTAAAATTTCCTTTTTGTTTTGTTTTGACACAAAAAACCATGAAAAAGCTTGAAGTTTAGGGACAAATCCACTTGGATGAATAAACGTACATTGATCACCACTCCACTCATACCTAGGAACGAACATGGTGTAGAATGTATTATTTGCAATCCTTACATATTTTATATTTTTATAAAGGATCTTTACTTGCACTTTCTCACCACCTTGAATTGGAAGATTTTCAAAAAGAAGACACTCTTCTAAAAAAGTAACCGTTTGAAACTGTCTTTTCGCTTTATCCAGGTGTGAAATCGCATGGAAAAAGCTCCATGGAACTAAGAAACTTGAAATACCTATTCCTATAATCAATGTGGATAATTGACCGTAAATCAAAAGATAAATTCCAACTGCACAACACAGAACGATGGCTGCAAACAAGGCAAGCCTTTTATAAAAATTCTGATAGCTAACGAATAAAGTTCTATTCATAATATTTGTTTTTACTATTGCGGTTAACAACCAAGCGTCACTTACTATCTTGTAAATTTTTCACATCTCAACTTCTAACTAGAAAAAAGTGTGAAACGAGTCAAAAACTACAACACAATGCTCCTTTAACCGCTCGCAATCGTGTATTTCTAACGTTTTGCTGTTTTTGATAACTATTTACTAGTTTTTTTTGATGTAAATATACAAATAATGACATATTCGTCATTATTATTCACCTTACATTTTTGTGCATTTGTAAAGTGGGCTCACAGCAACTAAAAGATCAAGAATTAATCAATCAAATCGTTTCATTTTTGAAACTGTTAAGGGAGGAGAATGGCTTAACGCAAGAAGATGTATACAACGATACAGGAATACATATTGCACGAATAGAAACAAGAAGAGTCAATATTTCCATAAGTACATTAGCGGCTTTGTCCAAGTATTTCAATCTGACACTTGAAGATTTTTTCAAACGCCTAAATGATTAATGCAAGGAAAACAAAACAGGTAAAATGTTTTCTGACATGTCCAGAAAAAATCAAAGGAAAGAAATTGAAGATTGAGGTATCGAAATAAATGAATTGATTAATCTGTTCTCTTTAAATTGGTGAGAATAGCGCTATCAAAATAATACTCAAATGAATCAAGAGAAGCATGATTACTTTGAAATCGGATGTATTTTCTGGTTTCATTCTTTTATAGGTGAAAAAACAAAGTAATTAGATTGCATTGAATCATTCATGACAAAAACACAAGCGCTAGAATGATGATGGTTAAATGAATAAAAAACAAGACCGTAGCTGCAAACAAGTGTGTTTTACCCTTTTTATCGATTAAAATGTGATGAATATGATTTCTATCCGCATGAAAAATAGATTTACCCTTTGCTACACGTAAAATAATAACACGAAAGATATCAATAATGGGTAGGCTAAATAATGCCGCAAACACATATGTTAATTGGTTACCTGAAAGTTGATCCATGGCAGGATCACAGCAAGAAGACGCCATGAGTTGTAAAGCAAAACAGCACATTAAAAATCCCATTAACAAGGAACCACAGTCCCCCATGAAGATTTTGAACTTCCTGGAAAAATTGAAAAACAAGAAGGCCATTAATGACCCAATGATTACCAAACTTAAAATAGAAAAATGATGGTGGTTAGAACGAAAAAAAATGATAGCCATCACAGAGAAAAAATTGATGGAAACCAAAGCAGCCAGTCCATCAATGCCATCCATTAAATTAACAGCATTAATTAGGACTAAGAAAAAACAAAATACGAGAATGTTAAACAGATCAGCAGAGATGAATTCAAAGTTGGTGTGAAGTCTAAAACGTTCGATGGCATCATGATAAAAATAAACCATTCCTAGTAGTGCAAGCATTTGAGAAAGCAGTTTTAAAATAGGTTTAACGGAACGCAGGTCATCATACAAACCAACAACAAACAAAAAAGTAGCACCAAAAAGCATGAAGTACAATAGCCAAGGATCAAAATCGTTATTTGCATACGTTACATAAACAGTGAATGCCGTAAAAAAAACAATTCCTCCAATACGCGGCACAAGCAAGACATGTGAACTTCGCTTATTCGGAATGTCGTATAACTGATTTCGTTGGGCAAATAAAAGAAGGAGCGGCATCACTAGCACGGACCCCACCAAGCTCATGGAGAAAGAGAATATAAGGTATATATGACTTTCGGATAACAACATTTAACTTTTTCCCTTTAATCTGATTCCTTTGGATTTCAACAAATCAAGTATTTCTCGTCTATTTCGTTTATTCATCGCTAGGGAAAAGATTTGTAATTTGGGCACAAACCCACTGGGTGTGATAAATTCGCATTGCGCACCTTCCCATTCGTATCGACGAACAAATAAAATATGAATGCTTGTCATTTTAATTTGGACACTTTCAATATTCTTGAAATCTATCTGCGCACTTGCTGCTGTTCCTCCTTGAATTGGAAGATGTGCAAAAAGCAGATGATCTTTTTCGATAGTTAAAAGTTGAAATTGTTTTTTCGATTTATCCCATTCGCTCAAAGCAGAAAAGAAACTCCACGGTAAAATAAAGCTGGCCAAACCGACCTCAATAAATAAACTCGGCGAATCTCGAAGATAAGACACATACAAACTAAAAATGAATCCTACACTCGCTAAAACGAAAACGGATAACCTTAAATAAAAAATAGTTCTACTGACTTTTAACAGATTGTTCATAGCAAAGGATAAAGAATGATTGAAAAACATGATTAATTCAATGACCTAAGACAAATGTGCAGAAATAAACGAGAAGGGAAAAAGACTTATGGTCCTTACAACTAAAAGTGCGTCTTTTTGAGCTATTTTTAACAAATATGAAACACATTTTTCATGTTTCATATCTTGAATATTTTAATCGTTTTAAGTATATTTGATTATGATTATCAACCTTTTCAACCTACTTATTGGATTTAGTTTAATCTTAATTTCATTTTCAATTATATTGAACTATTTTAAAATTAATAAAATCAATTTTTTCTTTTTTTTACTAATATTTATTGCGGGTATTTCACGATTTCAGTTTGGTTTGGTTTCGCTTGGATTTATTCACGAATCCAAGCCCGTGATTTTAAGGGTTTTTATTTTTCTGTTTATTTTTCCTCCAACCTATTTTCTCTGTCTCAAATCCTTTATTTACGGAAAAGCGAGTTGGAAAACCATTCTAAAACACTTTTCATTTTTCATCATTATCCTTACCGTTCGACTTTTCACTGGAGAAATTGACCTTAAGATAATTGGCGTTTTGTTTTTTACCTACACACTCTTTTATTACTACTTACTGACGAAAATCTCCTTGGTATATTTAAGGCAGCATCAATCCATTTACACAAAACAACAATTATTTAAAGTGAAACAGTTGATTGTGTGGATTTTTGCATTATCCATCAATAATTTCATTTTCAGCACCTATTTTATTTTCTTTAGTGACTCCAACAAGCACGACGCAATACAAGGCATGTTTCACAGCACCATCATTGTATGGATATTATTCGTAACTTATTTATTCTTCAACCCTTCCATCCTATTTAATGAGGTATTCAAGAAGAAAGATCCCAAGAGAGATTTCCTGAAAGAATTTAGCATTTGGAATTCTAAACCATTGCAAAAATTAGACACGCGAGATGTAGCTATTGAATTAATCATTCGAAAAAACGTAGAGAAACTCATTGAAGATTTAAGGAATCTGAAACCAGAGTTAATCATTCAATCCAATAGCACGAACTTGATTCATGAAATGGCGCTTCATTTAAACCATCCCAAAAGCCACTTGAAATTTGCGATGAAATACCACTGTCGATTCTCTCAAAGTGACTACCTGAATCTCATGAGGGTTATTTATGCATTGACTTTATTAAATAACGGATATCTTGAAAATTACACCATCGAAACTCTTGGGGAAAAATGCCACTTTAACTCACGAACATCCTTCTACCGACACTTTAAAAAGCATATGGGAGTTTCCCCAGCAAAATACAAAACACTGATTGAATAAGTTAGTTCTACTTATAGTTTGACTTTTTGCTTTGTACGCGCACTTATTTTGCGTTGTAGGTAATGTGACAGAACAGCCGAACCCGCACCTACAATTGCTCCTGCGAGCACATCGCTCGGATAATGAACTCCTAGATGCATACGCGAATATCCGGTAGCACAAGCGTACACATACGATGGGATCACCACATACCATTTTGGATAAGCCATGCTCAAAGAAGTCGCTAACGTAAACGCAGTGGAAGTATGTCCAGATGGAAAAGAATACGATCCCGCTTCTGCCTGTTTATCCAAAAACGGATACGTCACAAACGGACGATCACGCTTAAATGCTAATTTCAAAGCTGTCGTCGTGAAGGCATTCACGCAAAAGGCTTCCACCATGAAGATCCCTTTGCTTTTCAAACTGCTGTCCTTTTGTATGATTCCAATACCCAAGACAGCAATGGGCGCTCCAATACTCATTGGACTCACACTATTCGTAATGAACTTGAAACTTGGATCCAAGGATTTATTTCGTTCTAAATTGATTTCCTTCAATAAATCGATGTCCCAGTTTTGGGCAGAAACAAGAGTGGGGAAAAAAATAAAAAAACTAAAAAGTATCTTGAGGCAATTGTTAAACATCATCAGTGATTGATCAAATATACTGTTCAAAGATAAAAAAAGCGTCAATGGAATTCCATTGACGCCTAGTTTTAACATTTACTTATTGAGGCAAACACAATACATAAAGGTACTTTTCTGTTTTTAATCCTTTATGATTTAACGTTGCTTCCACTTTGACAGTAACCATGGTTGTATCGGTCACTTGATTGTGCCAATGTTCATGAAAAGCGTACGATTTTGCTTTTTCTTCTGATTCCATTTTCAAGTATTCGTCACCCGTGAAGGCATTCGCATACGTTAGTTGATACCCGTACATCGTACCATCTCCAACAATTGTTCCTTCAAAATGTAAAGAATCATCATAAGAAATGGTATCATTTGCAATGGGCTCCATAATGTCAATTGTGGCCATTGTTGCATCGCCTTTATGGCAAGAAGCAGAAGTGAATAAAATGGCAAAAACAGCCATATTAAGCATTGTTTTTTTCATGTTGTTTTTTTTGAATTAAATAATTTAAACTAAGTCCGAAGACGATTTTTTGTTGAATAGAACCTTGATTCAATTCTTGTTTGATTGGAGCTTGCACCTGAGCTGAAAAGAGGAATCGATTCGTCAGGAGATTGACACTTGCTTTCATTGCTAGAATGTATCCACGATTCGTCTGACCGACCATTTGGACACCATTTAATCGACTAGCTTGATACTCATCAAATTGCAATCCAAGGGAAGAAATCAATCGATAACCTTGAATTTTTCGGTTGTAAATCATCGAACTAGAAAGTTGTGATGAATTTCCAAATTGATATCCTTCGCGATCTTTGCCCTTGAGCGCATGACTTGCCTCCCCTTGAAACGACCATCCTTTTTGGAAACGATGGGTATAATTTGCGAGAATCAATCCATCAAATGATCCCGTACCAGGAGCAAGGTTTTTCAAATCATTTTGATAGGAAAGAAATTTACCAAATGGGAATTTAGCACCTAATCCGATGTTCAGAAAGTCATGCGTCACATTCAAGGAATCTTTTTTATCGATCAAAGAATACGTGAACAGTACATTTGGATCTGAAAAACCCGACACGAAACTTGTAGTAAAATCGGTTTTTTGTCGAGCTACTTGAATTGGAATAGCTCCATAAACTTGAATCCTTTTTCCAAGCTGTGTACGAAAATTAAGGTCCGACTGCCAGATTGCTTCAGACGAATGTTTGATGCCATACAAGTACGAATCAAACAAACGATATGTTTGACGCCAACCAACCAAATGAAAGCGATTGGAAGCAAAAATACCTATAGAGGCATTGCTTCCGACACCGCCACAAAGGTCACATGCCGACATTTGGACACAACTTAAAAGCATGCCCAATAAAATGATGTATTTCATTGATTTATTGTTAATTAAACGTAACTAAGAAAGTATTCGTTTAACTACAGGGAGGATGAAAACAGCCTAAGTCATTTTCATAACGATAGAAATTAACCTTTTGAAAATGATGTTTTTCTTTTTTAGAAAGAAAAGCTAATTCCATGTTGATAAGCATTTTTTCCGGACAAGCAAACAAACATGTTTCCATCCATTTCAAGTTTTCCAAGGAGCGAGAAGATGCTTGTTTTTTATCATCCAATTGCTCCTCTGCCTTTTGCAATTGTTTGGCTAAATAACATTTTCCATTACAGTGCATTTCTGGACGATTCTTGTTCTCACATTCCATCCGAATAATTTCGCGCTGGTTTATACGGAAATTCACTTGCCAGAAAATTCCATAAGCCGTTTTACTCAGCAAAACAAGTACGAGAAGAATGGAACTAAGGATACGCATTTCAAGTGCGAAATTAACGATTATTTTTACTCCAAATAGCTTAAAGGTAGGAAAGTACTACGTCCTAAACACCGAAGCTGGCTCCAATTTCGTAATGCGACGAATTGCGAACAAGGTACCTGAAATAGAGATGACAGCTGTGATGACGAAGAATCCAACCTTGATCATTGGAGAGAAGGTAAATAAAGTTCCTGCGTTCGCAATTCCATTTCTAAATCCTTCAATCAACGCGTAGCCAATGATAAAGCCAATGATGGAATAGATGATCGCTTGCATAAGAATAAGCCTCCGTATGTATCCGTTTGTTGCTCCAATCGCTTTTAAAGTTCCATAGTCTTTGATTCGGTCAATTGCTGCGGAATAAAGTGTCAAACCGATGATCACGAAGCCCGACAACAAGGCAAAGATGATCAATGTTCCAAAGGAAAAGGCAATTCCACTGGACTTCAAGACGGTTAGTATGGTTTGATTTTTGAATTCCGTCGGCATCCATGCTTTGACACCAGGAATGTTGGTATTGATGTAATTGACCACATCTTCCATATGTTTGTCATCATCCACTTTTACCAAAAATGCGGACGTTCTGCTCACCGGAACATTTCCTAAAAATCTCGCTCGTGCAATCGTTGTATACGAAATGAGTCCACCACCGAATGAGCGCGCTCCTTTCGTTACCGCAGCAATGTACACTTGCTTTCCGTTGATTTCAAAGTAATTTCCTTTCTCTGGATTCCCAAGCGCCTTCGCATCAAAAAAGTCCACGGAAACCGCTCCATCTGGAATAAGGTCCGCATGTTTACCGTCAAAAATGATTCCATCTTGTATACCGTTAAACTCCGGCAACTCCACTCCCACGACACTCATTCCCGCTGATGTACCATCCGTGAAACGAGCAGCACCGTTAGAAATCACCAATTGGTGCGCTTTTTCTACATAGGGCAAACTTTCAATTTCAAATCCAAGACGCACATCAATCGGTGCTAATGCATTTACGTTTTCCGTTTTGTTATCTGTCACCCAAACATATCCATCGTTTACTCGAACGTAATAACACATGGCATTCGTTAAGAAAGTAAAGATTCCGGTTTGTTGTCCCACTAAAAAGATGGAAATAATGACACCAAAAAGCGCTCCCACACTTTTAGGTTTATCAAACTTCATAAATTTTAGGGCGGTGTAAAACAGTTGCATCCTACAAAGAAATAATGCATTCAACACGACTTCCAATCAATACCGCTTTTGGATTGTCCACGCGCACATGAACTTCTCTTACACGTCGATCTTCTAGATTGTCCGCTCTATCACTAAAAATAGATTTTTTCGATAAGTAAGGTGCACAGTAAATAACCGTTCCACTCGACAATTTATCGTTCGTTCCCTGCAAATTGATCGATACTTTTTGTCCCGTTTTAACTTTTAACGCATACAATTCGTCGATTTCAGTAATGGCCATTAAATTACCAGCTGGTGCGAAGTCACCTAATTTTGTTCCAGCTGCAATAGCTTGTCCCAATTTCACATCCCAGTTTAACATCATACCATCTTCTGGCGCATAGACACGTTTTTTATCTTTCAGTTGCGTCAAGTAATTCGATTCCGCATTTACTTCCTTCACGCTTGCAATAGCTTCATCCAAGTCAGCTTTGGCAATGATCAAATCAGCTTCCAAGTTTTTAAAGATTGTTTCGGAATCCGTCGCCGCTTTCTCTGTCCCAGCTTTGGCATCTGCTAACGAACGATCACGCTTGCGGTCTGCATCTGCAGCTTTCAATTTAATTCCCAAAGCAGCAATTTTAGCCTCCAAACTTTTCACGCGTTGTTGACGCGTGTTTATTTTCGTTGAACTTTGTTGAACTTGCGCTGCCTCCGAACTTTCATCCAATAACATGATGAGTTGACCTTTCTTCACCGCTTGTCCTTCGGTAACTAAAATCGAAACGATACGACCTGGAATTTCAGAACCAATTGGGCAAATTTTACTTTCTGGTTCGATGCGTGCGATACCAACTAATTGATCAATCTTACTCAATTTATAATCTGTTTTCTTCTTTTTTGTCTCTTCTGTTTTTCCACCACAAGCAGAAAGAACGGAGATGAGCAATAAAAATAGTGCGGTATTTTTCATAATTAATGTACTGAAAACGTATTCGTTAAACCTTCTTTTGAAATTTCTGTGGCTTGACCACCATCGACCTTAATGACACGGTCTGCATAGGCAATCAACCTCGGGTCATGTGTTACCACACACACTCCTTTTCCACTTCTCGCTAATGACACAAGTTCGTTCATAACTGTTGAAATGGATGATGCGTCCAAGGATGCGGTTGGTTCATCACACAAAATTAATTTTGGATCAGTCACCAAGGCACGTGCAATAGCAACGCGCTGTTGTTGTCCACCAGATAATTGTTTCGGTAAACTTTTCTTTCGATCGAGCATCCCAACTAAATCTAGTGCGGCTTCTGCTTTCTTCTTTGCAATGGCACTTGGAATCCCTTTCAATTGCAAGGGCATGAGCACATTATCAAACGCGTTCAGTGGTGCGATTAAATTAAAACTTTGAAAGACAAATCCAATGGAATTCAAGCGAAGTGCGGCTAATTGTTTTTGGGACATCTCGTTTACCAACAGCTCATTGACAAACAATTCACCATAACTTGGATAGATGACGCAACCAATTAACGAAAGCAAGGTCGTTTTACCTGATCCTGAAGGACCAATAATCAACACTAATTCACCTTCGTTGATTTCTAAATCAACAGGTTTCAAAGCAACAATGGTTTGATCTCCCACTTGATACTCTTTTCCAACACCTGTTAATCTTGCTATCATAGTCATTAAACAAAGGTAGGTAGAATTTGTTTGTTCGACGGATATGTATTTTAGAATTTAACAGGGTCAAAAATGCTACAAGAAAAACACCTCACTAAACTTCCGACTTAACAAAAGTATTATAACAGGAAAAATTTGGCTTTGGTGTAAACGAAAGGTCTATAAAAAACAAAACCCTGAAGTTTGCTTTCGCAGGGACGACAGGGTATTACCTTACAAAAATAGGTATTTTATTTTAATCAAAACACAAACTCAAAAAAAAAAAAAAAAAAAAACACGACAAACAATAATATCAGCAAAGTTTGGTTATGGTACTATGAAGTATCAAGAGTTTGAACAACTATTGTCCCCAGCAAGAATTGGTCGCTTTGCGCGAGCAATGAACCATGATCGACAAAAAACTATTTTACTGTATCGTTATAACATCTATTTATCACAACGGATGTTTGGCGTCATGCACATTTTTGAAATTGCTCTGCGTAATAAAATTGATGCCCATTACAGAGCACACTTCCAACAAACTGATTGGCTTTTGCAACAAAGCCGAGCTGGTGGTGCCTTTCATGGATTAAGAAGCGCTTCCATTATAGAAGCACATTATCAAAAACTCCTAGCAAAAAATCAGTACACACACGATCGACTAATCTCCGAATTATCCTTCGGGTTTTGGACAACCTTATTTGACCGGTCTCCTTTTCGCGCTGGTGGACAAAAGATTCATACGATTTTTACCGATCGTCCAGTTGGTATAAATCAGAGAAGGATTAACAATGAATTGGATAAAATCCGACAGTTTCGAAATCGCATTGCCCACCACCAACCTTTGTGTTTTAATGCGAATGACGAAGTGGATTTAAGTTATCCTGAAGAAAGGTATCGATTGATCCTTCAGTACACGCATTGGCTCGGCTATGGACAATCAACGATTTATCACGGATTGGATCAACTACACCCAATTTTCACCAAAATTGAAAAATTAACTCGTCGATTTTAGAAACTATTTCTATCCAACAATCTGTAACATTCGTACCTTTATCCAACCAAAAAGCAAGAATGACCGAACAAAACCCTATCCCCCAGCCCAATAATCCGTTGCATGGAGTGAAACTCGCAAACATTTTGGAGGAATTGGTGGAGAATTATGGATGGGAACATTTAGCGTTCAAAGTAAACATCAACTGCTTTAAACACGATCCATCCATTAAATCTAGTTTGGTTTTTCTCCGCAGAACGCCTTGGGCGCGTGAAAAAGTAGAGCAACTCTATGTGCACCATTTGAAAAAAAGAAAGTAAAATCTTATTTACAACTTTTTCCCCTACTTCTTTCGGATAAACTTCTGAACTTTTTTGGTTTCTTCGTGTTAGATAACAAACATCCATTCCATGCGAAAATCAGGTTATGTCTTTACCCCATTTGAGGCACCAAATCAATCTCCGTTCGAGAAATTGTTTGATGTTTTTAGTGAATTAATTACGCACACTTCGGGTGATGTGGACGAAGCTTTGGAGTGGCTAGATGTCCTGGACAAAGAATACAAACTGACCACCGAAGAATACACGATGGAGGATTTCATTGAGGACCTCAAGAAAAAAGGTTACCTGCGAGAGGAAATTCAACCGGATGGAAATGGTCAATTGTCCATCACGGCAAAAACAGAACGTGTCCTTCGTAAAAATGCCATGGACCAAATTTTTGGGAACATCCGAAAAAATGGTACTGGAAATCACAAATCGAAAAAAAGTGGACAAGGTGATGAGTCCACAGGAGAATTTCGCGACTTTCAATTCGGTGATTCCTTTGAAAACATTTCCATTACCGAAAGTTTAAAAAATGCCCAAATCAATAACGGAGTTGGGGAATTTAGACTCACAGAGCAGGACCTTGTTGTTGAGGACACGCACCATAAATCTCAAATGAGTACCGTATTGATGATTGACATCAGTCACAGCATGATTTTATACGGTGAGGACCGCATCACGCCGGCGAAAAAAGTCGCAATGGCTTTGGCGGAACTGATTACAACTTCCTATCCGAAAGACACCTTGGATGTTATTGTTTTCGGAAACGATGCTTGGCCAATTAAAATCAAAGACCTCCCCTATTTGAATGTTGGTCCGTATCACACCAATACCGTTGCTGGACTCGAATTAGCCATGGACATTCTTCGTCGAAAACGAAATACGAACAAGCAAATTTTCATGATTACCGATGGGAAACCGAGTTGTTTGCGCATGCCTGACGGACAATACTACAAAAACAGCAATGGTCTCGATCAAATGATTGTCGAGAAATGCTACACGATGGCCGCGCAAGCCAGAAAAATGCACATTCCCATTACCACCTTCATGATTGCGCAGGATCCATATTTGCAGTCCTTTGTCGAACAATTTACAGCATCCAATAAAGGAAAGGCGTTTTTCACTGGTTTGAAAGGACTTGGTGAAATGATTTTTCATGATTACGAAACGAACAGAAAAAAACGAATTAACTAAGAAAAAATGAATACATCCATCTCCACATTTGGCGCCCTGAAAGCAGCAGGTTACCAATCAAAAAGCATTAAAACCGAATTAAGAGACAACTTAATTGCTGCGCTTCAAGAAGGAAAAGAAACCTTCCCGGGAATGCATGGTTATGAAAATACGGTGATCCCGCAGTTGGAAAGAGCAATTTTATCCAAGCACAACATCAATTTATTGGGACTGCGTGGACAAGGGAAAACACGGATTGCTCGATTGATGGTGAATTTATTAGATGAATACATTCCATTTGTGACAGGAAGTGAAATGAACGATGATCCTTTTCATCCGATTAGCCGTTTCGCGAGAGACTTGGTTGCTGAACATGGAGACAACACACCGATTTCTTGGTTGCATCGATCGGAACGATTTTTCGAAAAACTTGCGACACCAGATGTAACGATTGCCGATTTAATTGGGGACATCGATCCGATTAAAGCTGCTAACCTAAAATTAAGTTATGCCGATGAACGCGTAATCCACTTCGGAATGATTCCAAGAGCGAATCGTTGTTTATTTGTCATCAATGAGTTACCCGATTTGCAAGCGCGTATCCAAGTAGCATTATTTAACATCCTTGAAGAAGGCGATGTTCAAATCCGTGGATTCAAATTGCGTTTACCTTTGGATTTACAATTTGTATTCACAGCCAATCCGGAGGATTACACCAATCGTGGAAGCATTGTCACACCGCTAAAAGACCGAATCGGATCTCAAATCTTAACGCATTACTCCGCGGATATTCAAACAGCGAAGAAAATCACCCAGCAGGAATCTGAAAAGATGGACAATCGTATGTGTCAGGTGCATGTGCCTGAATTGGCGAAAGACATTTTGGAACAAATTGCTTTTGAGGCACGTGAAAGTGAGTACATCGATCACAAAAGTGGCGTGAGTGCACGTATGAGCATCACCGCATACGAGAATTTGATCAGTACGGCGGAGCGACGCGCGTTGATGAACAACGAAAAAGAAACAACGGTCCGTTACAGTGACCTCATTGGAATGATTCCATCCATTACGGGAAAAATGGAACTTGTGTACGAAGGCGAACAAGAAGGAACTTCCTTTGTGGCTCAACACCTGATCAGTGAAGCAACAAAAACCTTGTTCCTACAATATTTCCCGAAAGTGGAAAAACTAAAAAAACAAGACCAAGAGACACCATATGACGAAGTACTGAAATGGTTCTTTGAAGCAGATGCCATCGAATTAACAGATGACGCCAATGAAGAAACGTATGAAACAGCGCTTTTATCCATTCAGCCATTAGTCGCTCTTTTACAGAAATACCAACCGAAAGTCGCATCGATTGACGCACCGTTTTTGATGGAGTTTATCTTGTGGGCCTTGGTTGAATTCAAGCAACTTTCCAAAAAGCGCACAACGGACGGACTTTCCTTTAATGATGCGTACGATAGTTTATTGAGTGGGTTTTAAGTTAAATAGATAGATTCGTACATTCACTGTGATCTCAAGACACTAGTGACTTTCGCTTTTTCTTTTTTACAAATACAGCTTTGATTTTGTTACGTGCAACAAGCGCAATGATTTTGGCTATCCCCATTATTTATAAAAATCTGGATGTATGTCACCAAACAAAACTCCTTTGTATCGCTCAACGAGTTCAATGATATACACATCAACGTTTTCTCTCAAAAGTATTTCCGGAGATAAAAGTCCATCAGTAGAATAAGTCTTTGAAGTAATTTTATTAAAGATCTTTTCTAAAGATGGCATCATGGAATGTAAAAACGAATCATGAACAATCATCAAGTTCGGAATTCTCTGAGTCGGTACTTTTGTGAAAGAAAGATGAACGTCAGACTTTTGAAAATAGCCATTTAATCCAATCATATTGGCCAAATCCATTTCCCTATATTTATTTACCTGTATCATTTTTGCTTCGAATGGCTCTATGTAAGGATATTTTTTTTGAAGCCGATGAGTCATTTCTTTCACCGCTAAATATGCCCCGAACTGATTCCAATGCGTATCCCATCGATAATACAAATCCTTGTTTGATTTTTTACTATCTCTTAGTGTCTTAATTAAGTTTATGATACTAGTATCATGTGAAACAAGCTGATTCAACTGACTTTTCTGTTGTTTATTTTGATAAGAATAAGGTAGGTTTTCAGGGTAAACACTATGTTTATTTGGACAAATCAATAATTCAAAATAAATATGATTTCTATGACACCAATTTTTAATGGTGTGAATATTTCTGATTATTTTCTTCAGTTCACGATTCGATAACGCTTTGTATCCGAAAGCCTCATTCATCCCATTCTCGTCATTAATTGTGGCATTATAAAACAACCAGTCATTTTCACCCCAAAGAACTTGATTATTGGCATTGGCTTCATGGAAAACTCCTTTAAATAACCAATTCGACTGAGCGATGAATTGGTTTTTGAACGGGAAGTGATCCGAAACATAAGCATCTAAATGTTGATAGACATTTTTATTTTCATGATGCCCCAAATTACGGAGTGTGATTTTTTCTCGTTTTAAAATGGAATCTATCTTTTCTTTTTTCAATACAAAGAAAAAGATCAATTGCATTGATAGAAAAAATAGGAATATCCACGTGAGTATGTATTTGAACTTCATTAAAATCTATAATAAATGAACGGATTAAAATGACTCGTCATGATCTGAATAAAACTCAAGTAAAATAAAACGATGAGTAAAATTGTTTCAGCGATTCTATAGTGAGCTATTGCCAGTCTACCAGTTCTAAGTAATCGCTTTAGGTTTTTGGAAAAAACACCTATTGAAATCAAGAACCCTAAACACATGACACACATAAAGTATGGGGAAGTAAATGAGGAGAGGTCTGGAGAGATCGTGTAATGCTCCTTGAACGAAAACATCGTTTGTAAATAACTCCATGCCAAATCAATGTTCTCAGCACGAAAAAATACCCAGGATAACAAAAGAACAATCCAAACATATACATGTGAAAGGAAATTCAGAAAGACCCCCTTTGCAGATTGAAAGGATATGACTCGCTCCAGAATAATAAACAATCCATGAAATAATCCCCAAACTAGAAAAGTGAAGTTAGCCCCATGCCAAAAACCGCACAAAATAAATATGGTCATTAAGTTGATACTTGTTTTAAAATTCCCAAAACGATTTCCTCCTAAGGGTATATAAACATAGTCGCGGAACCAAGAAGATAAAGAAATATGCCATTTTTGCCAAAATTCACGTATCGATTTTGCATTGTAAGGCAAGTTGAAATTTTGTTTGAATTCAAAACCAAACATTCGTCCAATACCAATGGCCATATCGCTGTAACCACTGAAATCAAAATAAATTTGAAGAGTATAAGCCATTGCACCCAACCACGCATAACTAAGAGAAATGTGTCCATACGTTTGATTGAAACAGCTGTCTGCAAATTCTCCCACAACATTGGCGATCAACATTTTTTTTGCTAAACCATAAATAAACAACTTCACACCATTATGGAAACGATGAAAACTGTGTAAACGATGATTCAATTGTTTTTCAACATCATGATAACGAATGATTGGTCCAGCAACTAACTGCGAAAAATTGACAATATAGAGTCCCATCGTAAACGGATTTCGCTGAGGCAAGGATTTCATTCGATAGATATCAACTAAGTATGAAATGGAATGAAACGTATAAAATGAAATCCCCAAAGGTAAGATCACATTTTTAAAATGATCGGTCTGGATGTTTAACGTATCAACGATAAAGCCAACATATTTGAAATAGATCAATGCAGATAAATTCACTAAAATCCCCAACCATAGCAATTGTTTTGATTGTTTTCGGAAATTTGAAATCAACAAAGCGAGCAGGTAATTAATGAAGATCGATATAAAGACAACCCAAAGAAATTTAATTTCTCCACTGGCATAAAACAAAAAACTAAAAAATAGTAATACCGTATTTCTAATCCATTTTGGACTGATATAATAAACGACCAACGATATTGGTAGAAAGAAAAAAATAAAAAATTGAGAACTAAAAACCAAAATCCGATTTTATACGATTCGTTAGATAGTTAAAAGTATTAAAAAAAATACATTATTAAGCAATACTTGAAATGTAACAAGTTAAACACAAAATAATTCGTTGTATTTTTGAGTATCTGACTAGAACGATGAATTTCCTGCGCATTATTTCTCTCCTACTTCTCACGTTTATCCTGAACGTACATTGTTCGTGGGCGCAATATTCGTTCGAGGATACGGCGAGTATTGGGGCAGAACAAGTGAGAATTCCGGAAATCAATCAGTTTCGCTTTCACAAAATTGACAAGGATACGATTACACTGGAAACGAACGATATCCTCGTTTGCGATTCTTTTTGCGCACAAGGATTACCTTCCACTTACGACGCCTTACATTCCTTCAACTACCGCATTGCGGATCGTTTTGGTGGATATTTAAACATCAAAGTCAATCTGGCATTGGAACAAGTTCGCAACAACGGATTTCCGTCAGATGTAAAAAAACTCTACATTCAAATTGATCCCGTTTTCCTGAAAGTCTATTGGTTCGCGGTGGTGGGTCCAAGTACAGACGGACACTCCTACGTGCGCATCGACAGTCGTGGTTCCGCGGGAGGAGGATTGTCCGCTGTGCAGAAACAGCTGCCACGTATGATGAAAAGGCATCCCAATTTCCAAGCACACAAGTTGATGGAATTCAATGAAAACGTCAAAGTCTGCTACGACTGGCATGGAAATCAGTTGTGCGATTTTAACGGAACAATTAATATTCGCCAACACTTCTACAAATTCTCCGCTCCGCCGAATGTGGAAATCCCACCTGTTGAGGACACCGAACTTCTGTCCATGCCTGCACGTCCGATCGCGACAAGAGATTCCACCGTGGTAGTTTCTCCCCCACCGGTCGTCAAAACGGTTCCAAAACCAAGTTACACGACTTACAGAGTAAAGTCCGGAGATACCCTTTCAGAGATTGCACGGAAACAACACGTGTCTATCACAACCATCAAGAAAGCCAATCACCTGCGTTCGGATACCATTCAGATCGGACAATTATTAAAAATTCCCAAATAAATGAAAGGGGTACTTTTGAGCATCGTTTTGCTTGTCGGGGTGAGTCCATGGATCTTCCCCATCGATAGCGCGGCAATTCATTTTCAAGCAGATCAGCAGGATAGCGACAAACAGTCTTTATTGGCAAACACCGAAGATTCCCTTCCACTTTCTTCCTCCTGTGCGACATTTGTCCAGCATGTGCTTTGGCAAAGTACGCAAGACGTGAGCTACGATCCTAGCTATTTCAGTATTCCGTATCCCAATGGAGATGTTCCCGCTAACAAAGGCGTTTGTGTCGACGTGCCCATCCGTGGACTCCGTAAGATCGGCATTGATTTGCAGAAATTGGTCCACGAGGACATCCTTTCCGCGCCATCGTCCTACCGCATTACAAAGACGGACAAGAGCATTGATCACCGCAGGTGTTCGAACTTAATCGTTTACTTCAAGCGCAAAAACCAATGCGTACCAGTCAGCACAGACGAAACCGACTATCGTCCAGGCGACATCATTTTTTGGGACATTGCCCGCGGACATGTAGGAGTTGTTACGAATGAAAAAGTTCCCGGAACCAATCGGTATTTCCTCGTTCACAACATTTGCTGTGGACCCAGAAAGGAAGATTTTTTGTTCGTAGCACCGATTGTGTGTCACGTATCTTTTGAGAAGATCAGGTAGAGAAGCAGAAAGAGAAAGAGAAAGAGAAAGAGAAAGAGAAAGAGAAAGAGAGCGAAGAACTAGTGAATGGATCTCGCTCTTCAATTTGTTATGTATTTCTTGATCTAGGCAGGATAACGCTAACGCGTTTTCCTAAGGATTTGTTCATCGCAAGCTCAAACCCAAACTGCTGCGCAGTTTACGGGTATTTTTGTTTTTATGCGCTTATCAAAATGAATTTTGAACGGCAGGATTACGCTACCGCGTTTTCCCGAGGA
>CANGJM010000012.1 GCA_947454525.1 Flavobacteriales bacterium
GGTTTTTCGACTCCTTTCACAAAACTCGCATAAACGAACCAAAGCATTTTTTTTCCTCGAATCGCTTCAAGGATCATGGGTAAGTATTCATTTCCACCACTGGAAACAACGGACTCGAATTGAACGAATTTTTGAATGTCTTCATCTTCTGGATTCCCACCAATGGAAACGCGGTCTACGATTTTATCGATGGCATTACCAAATTGCTGGAAAAAAGGAACCTCCTTGAATTGCTGTAAGGTTTTTACGGCAAATTTAATTGAACTTAATTCGTCTTCAGAAAGTGGAATGTCGTTAATGCTAAAATTGGGGTCTTCGTAAAAATAACCTTTGTGAAGTTTACTGTATTTGATTGGCGCATCATGTTCCATCTTCATGTTGAACATGTCCTTTTCAATGGTTGAATCACAGATGTTATTTCCGTCATCAGAACCATAAAGCGATTCTTCACATGCAGCACGCAGGTCTTGTTTGCTCGGAAATGGCTTGTACTTATTGCGCAACATCCGATCGATGATGCGAAAACGAATCAAGGCATTTTTAATGTGTGGCATTAGTTCAAGACTGCTTTTTTCTGGTAGCCAAACAATTCGAAAAACTTAATGGCTTGCACCACTTCGTATGGAACATCATCTTCCCAACTAGCAGCTCCAGCTTTGATTTTACTCAATACGTCATCCGAAAGAATGTGAAGCAGGCGCTCGTTGTATTCTGGAATGGCAGCAATCTTATCGTTCGCTTGCATATAGGTCAATAATCCAGTTAAGTTTTCCGGTAATTTGATGTTGTTTAATCCGTACAATTCGCCACTGTCGACATTAATGGCAGGATAAACATACAATTTGACATTGTGACCAAATCCTCTACCGAAAGCTTCTAACAAACCTCCAGGTAAATTGTCGTAGTATTTTTCGTCAAAAATGATGTGTAGGTTGTACACGCCCATAATGACTCCAACCAAATTTCCTTTGGCGATGGCGGATAAATATTCCAGCATCTTGTAATGCTTCAGGTAATTAGAAATCATTACCGTATATCCAAGTGAACCAAGTAATTCAGCACGATCAAGGAAATCCTTGTCTGAAATCTTTCCATCTGCTGTCAAATCTTTTAAGGTCAACTCGAATACCACTTCCAAATTCTCTTCTTTCACTCGGTTTTCTTTCAAAAACTCTTTGCGAGCTTTCTCAATCATATCGATGTGTACCTTCGTTACGGGACGAAAACGTCCACGCATCAATAAAATGTTCTTTTTATACAATGCCGTTGATGGCTGCATGACGTTTTTAGCCAAATCAAACATCGTTGCATTGGTAATTCCACGTCTCACTAAATTCAAGGCAATGATGCGGTTGTCCATTTCCTCAAAGTCCGGACCTGAAATTCGAAGCATGTCGATTTCCATGCGATCTCTTGGTAATCGTTGAACGATTCCGTCGATGAAATCATCGATATTTGACGATTGGAAATAACAGGCGTAAACCAAATTAACGCCAAGAATACCCAAGGCTTCTTGCTGCGCCTTGTGACTGTTATCGTGCATTTTGATGTGCAAAATAACCGTATTCGGTTTCGTGTCAATTCCCAATTGGAAACGCATGCCCACCCAACCTTGTCCTTGGTTTGTTTTGTGGTAATTTAAGGATTCCACGGTATTGCAAAACGAAAAGAAACGTGCTTCACGATTTTTAACAGGTAGAATATCTTGTAAATGTAAAAACTCGGTTTCCAACATGGTGGTAAGTCGTTCCTCACACACGTAACGGATGGTTTCTCCGTACATGGAATCCGAAACTTTCATGTCATACGCTGACTGTGTGTACGCAATTGTTCCTGAACTACCTCCGGCTTTAAAAAAGTTCGCAGCGACTTCTTGACCAGCTCCAATCTCCGCAAAGCACCCGTAAATATCTGGTGTTAAGTTGATTTTAAGTGCTTTTTCTTCGGTCGTTAGTCTTGTATTTTCTCCCATTAATTCGGATCTTTAAATGATGGATTATTGATGAAATTGTAGTCGCTTAGGGTCAATAAAAATTTCTTCAATAAGTACTTTTCTTGAGTGTCTAATTGAACACCTCCTTGATTGGCGTATTCAATTAACGGATCAATTGTTGGACTCATGTGAATGCCACTGGAATAGTGTTCAATCACTTCGTCTAGTGTGGAAAAACGTCCGTCATGCATGTATGGAGCTGTTAAGGCAATGTTGCGTAGGGTTGTGACTTTAAATTTCCCGTTTTCTTCTGGATTTTGTGTCACAGAACCTCTTCCCAAATCACTAAACGTGACATCGAGTCCGTTGTTACTAAATTTCTTAACGCGCATCAATGGTCCGTTGTGGCAATGAAAACAATCGGCACCATTTAAACTTTTGAATAAATCGTAACCAGCCCATTCGTCCAAATCTATGGAGGAAAGCAAGGCCTGTTCTGAAGCATTCAACGCCAAATTATTCTCATATTTATACATGACATCGAACTTCGATTCGCTAGAAATCATGGTGCGTATAAACTGTGCAATGGCCTTCGCTGCTTTTACAGAATCAACTCCTTCCTCGCCAAAAGCCTTGAAAAAGCGATTGCGGTATTTGACATCGGCATTGAGCTTATGAATCGCATCTTTCCAAGATTGATGCATTTCGATTGGATTTAAAACAGGCTCGATGATTTGAGATTCCAAGGTGGTTTTTCGTCCATCCCAAAAAAAGTAATTTTCCCAACCTAAGTTAATCAGCGCCATCGATTGACGATTTCCAAATACACCATCAATTCCTACTGAATATTGATTGTTATCTGAAAAAGAATGTTGTGGCATGTGACAAGATGCACAGTTCATGGAATTATCCCCACTTAATTGCTTTTCATAAAACAAAAAGCGTCCAAGTTCAACGCCTTCTACCGTCATGGGATTATCCGCTGGGATGATCATATCCGGAAAATGAGAAGGGATTTTTAATTGATATGGTGTGGGAGTGTAATCCGCTTTGTCTTTTCGACAAGCAACAAATAACAACAGAATAAAAAAGACACCAATAAATTTCATTAGTTGCTGGTTAGCGCGTTTTTAAAGTTTTGTATCACTTTCTGTGTCAATGTTTCTTGTCCCGCAGCTGTATGTGTTAAGTGCTCGTCTTTCAAATTGATGGAACTAGTTGGGTTGGATAAGAAATAAGCTAAATCCAATTTCAAAGGTAATTCCCAAACATTATTTCCTTTGTCCTGCCATTGAACGTTATCAAAATTAAACGATTGTAAATACGAATCTGTTCCTACATGAAAGCTGAAACTTAAATCTAAATTATTTGTCGCATCAATAATTGTATCCACTTTTCCTTCGACATTCATGAAGATGTAACCTGGATTCCATCCCCAGTGCATTGGACCGGCATTGCTAATGTTTAATGGACTTTCATTTGGAAACGCTGATGGATCTAGGTGATTTAAACTAGAGTCCACACCGATTTTACCCGAAATATTCGAGAAATTTAAGTGATTGCCTGGGCCAGAAGTCAACAAGGAACCGGTTTCGCGGAAATTGAATAATGCCGCCTCGATTAATTGATTCGTTCCATTTTTCAAAAGCGTAAAATAACAGGTTAATTCTGTGAATTTCACCTTGTATCCCTCTGCGGTTGTATACACAGAATCCATGTAAAACGCTTGCGTTCCGTATGTTGGATTGATTGTCACCTTCACGGTTTCCGCTACTGGATCAACTGGTTTAGGCTGATCTGGATCACAGCTCCAAAGAATCGGTGTAAGCAGGGCTAAAAAGAGGATTTTCTTCATGTAACAAATTTAACCCAAAACAATCAAATTTTGTTCTTAATTTTAAAAAATCCTCACAACATTTCTATTAAAAATAAATCGTCGGAAAATACATGCAGAAAATTGATCGAAATATCCATCCCCTCAGTGTTTTAAGTGCCTCGGCTGGGTCAGGAAAAACGCATCAATTGGTTTTAGAATACCTGAGTATTTTACTGAAAGATTCCCAGTTTAAACGCAAGTACAAGAGTCTTGTCGCCATGACCTTTACGAACAAGGCCGCAAGTGAAATGAAGGAACGGATATTATCCACCCTTTTTGGACTTGCCTATGAAGATCCTTCGAATACCAAAGTCGCAAATATGCGAAATGATTTGGTCGTGCAAACGGAATTATCACCTGCGGAATTAGCCCGACGCAGTAAACTTGCTTTGGAGGGAATTTTACATGCATACGAGGATTTTCACGTCTCAACAATTGATAAATTTAACTTAAGATTGATTCGATCTTTTTCAAGAGATCTAGACTTACCTGCTGATTTTGAGGTGATTTTAAATGAAAAACAAATCACGGAAGATGTAGTTGACCTCCTCATGAATCAACTTGGTGCTCCAGGGGCAGAGGATGTGTCAGAATGGATGTACACCTATGCAAAAGCAAATTTGGCGGAAGGAAATAGTTGGAACTTCCGAAAGCAACTAATCGAGTTTTCTGGTATGCTCAGCCAAGAAAAAAATTCGGATAAAATCCAACAATTATTGCAACTGGAACTGACCAATGGAAATTATAAGCGCTTAATAGAAGATCGCGATGCCATAATTACGGCGTTTCTTGTGGACGCGAAACGGGTTCACGATGATTTCTTTGGATTGGATATAAATCATGAGACGATTGCTGGGAAAGGAAAAACGGTAAAAGACTTCGCGAAATTAAATGTACAAAATGAACTGCCAAAAGGTACATCTAAAGACGATGGATTATTTACGGAATCGTTTCTAAAACTCATGGAGGATGGATCAAAATTGAATATTCCTTCGTCCTTAAAACAGGATGTTATTGAGTTGAATGATCGCTACATGAGGGATTTAGCATCCATTAACTTAATTGAACTTTACCGCAAAAACTTTTTCAATATGGCGCTTTTGCAGCATGTTGGAAAACAATTGCAATTGATGATGAATGATGAACAATTGATTCGAATTTCAGAGTTTAACAAGTTAATCAGTAAACTCGTGCGGGACGAGGAAGCACCTTACATCTACGAACGATTGGGAGTCCGTTTTGAGCACTTTCTCTTGGATGAATTTCAAGATACCTCGCGCTTACAATGGTTGAATTTAATCCCACTTATTTTAGAGTCCTTGGGACACAATCGGTGGAATCTAATCGTTGGTGATGCGAAACAATCGATTTACCGATTCAACAATGGACTAGCGGAACAATTTGTGAGTTTACCTGCTATTTACAACCCGGAAAACGATCCGCAGATTGCTTACAAAAGCGCTAGATTAGCCAGTCGAGGGTTGAAACGCGTTCTGGATTCCAATTACCGTTCTGCGAAAGAAATTGTTGAATTCAACAATCAACTTTTTCAAGGTCTTGCCCAAAACTTGCCTACTTCCATGGCACATTTCTACCAGGACCTCGAACAAAAAGCACAACGAACGAAAAACGGATACATTCACATTGAGTCCATTCAGCAGAAATTGACTTTCGAGGAACGCTTGGAAAAAGTAATTGGATTTGTGGAGGAAACATTAGCTGCAGGTTTCGAACCCGGGGATATTTGTATCCTGACAGAGACGAATAGACTTGGAAATGAACTGGCCATCGGACTGACCGAACGAAAATACCAGGTGGTCTCTCAGGATTCACTTCTCGTATCGAAGGACGCGCAAGTTCAACTGATTCTTTCGTATTTAAGGAGACGTGCATCGCCTCGAAAAACGACCGAAACAAAACGTTTTGCGGAGTTGTATTTTCGAATGAAAGAATCCTTCTCGACTGCCGACTACCTTTCTTATTTCGAGGTGATTCAAAAGGATGGAAAGTCGATTCGGGTGTTCAACGATTCACGGTTTTTAGCAGAACATTTCGGTGGAACATCAGCCTTCTTCACGACGTATGAAAGCGTTTATGACTTAGTTCAAAAATTCATGCTTCTCATGAATTGGCAAGAAACGAAGGAACCATACCTGCATCATTTCATGGATGTGATTTACGGTTTTCAACTGGCTCGTCAAACAGATATCCATCATTTCCTGGACTTCTTTGACGCACAAAAAGATAAGATTGCCCTTCAAATGCCCGATACGCAATCGGCGTTGAAGATAATGACCATTCATAAATCGAAAGGATTGGAGTTTCCGGTTGTCATTATTCCAAACATGGATTTCACGATTACCATGAATACGCAAGGAAAGTACTTGATGGAAGTTCGCGATAAAATTCTCTATACTTTCCCGGCAAAAAAACAACAAATACCGGAATTAGATGCCTTTGCAAAAGAGGAAAATAACCTCATACTTTTGGATAAAATGAACCTCTTCTATGTCGGAATGACGCGTCCAGAGTTGCGATTATATGCCATCAATGATTTTGAAAAAGACAAATTTGGCGCCATGATTCATGAGCAATTGGAGGGAATGAATTTGGGGATGAATGACGAAGGATTGCTACAAATTGGACAGACGGAAACCATTGTTAAAAAAGAAGACCCCAACACAAATTTATACGTCCCGAATGATTTCAGTCAGCGTTTATGGTACCCGGATATTGTGTTCAGGAAAGTATTTCAAGAAGAATCCGAAGTTCAATTGGATGAACAGCGATTCGGAAATGACTTTCACTTACTGATGTCCCTTTGTGAGTCTAAATTGGACACGGAGCTTGCACTGTCAAACTTACTCCGTGAAGGACAAATTGAGCAAAAAAACGAAGCTAAATTGCGTGATTCAGCTTTAGCTTTCTGGCAAAAAATGGAAGAGGGAGATTACTTGAATAATGTCGAAAAATCCCTAAATGAACAGGTGGTATTAGCAGGAGAAAATGATGTGAAAAAGCCAGATAAAGTTTTGGTGAAGGCCAATGAGGTTCTTGTGATAGATTTTAAAACAGGGAAAATCAACCAAAAGCATATGGAACAGGTTGTTGCCTATGGCAAACTTCTCGAAGTAATCTTTAAAAAACCTGTACGCTGTTTATTGTATTACTCCGCATTAAACCAATTGACTGAACTTTGAGTCCGAAAGTTCACGTGCCATTTTCAAAAAGGTGTAAATCAAGGGATGCGGTAAATCTCTGGTAGAGGAAATCTGTGGACAGAAACTACATGCCATAAAAAATGGATGATTTTTCAGTGTGACAATCTCTGGGTCATCGAATTGATTCGTCGCTTCAATATCGATTAAATACCCATTCAATTGATCAGTTAGCTGTGGATACAGACTAAAACGAGAGGAGCTGAGTTCTGTATGATTGCAGTTCTCGTATAATTTCTCCGCATCTTTTGTCTGAGGATAGATGGTAACACGTTCAAATTGATTCCCTTCAATTAGGTTGTCAGAAATCAACTTTTCTCCATATGGATTCAGCTGATGCGTAGAGATGAGGTATTCAAAAAAGTACTTGTATCCTTCCCCAGTTAAAAAAACAGGGACATTTGATTCCAAAACAAGTTTGTATACTCCGTTGAGAAAGAAATGATTTAAAAAGGGTCCAGGTGCAATCCAAATACCATCAAACTGCTCAAAATAAACACGTTTGTGCTGAATGGCTTCGTTGATTTTTATCCAGTAATAGTTAACCTCTGTTTCTAGAAAATCAGATGCGTGATCCAAAGATAAATTCGTCGCGTGATGCGCGTTGTAGGTGAAGTTGTAATCGCCGATAATAGCTATTTTGAGGACTTCACTCATACAGAGATCTACCTTTTAAACCAAGCGCGGTACTTGGCGTTGGTAATGTCTAGAAAAGACTCTACACTTGTTTGTGGATCAACATACCAAACTTTACATGAGAACGTTGCTTCAAATAAAGAATAGTCTCCGGTTCCATCAGATGCTTGTTTCAAAATCGTGAAATTTGCTACTTGTCCTGGATCAGTTTCTCTTGAATACCAAACTTTTCCAGTGTTGTCTGTGTAAGTTACTTGAACTCCGTCAACACTTTGAGCGACCATCGTAGCTTTGTCCTTAAACAAGATTGGGATCCCAGAATTTGTCATGGTCCAATCATTGAACATGGACAATGTTGGTTCTGTATTCGCAGAAGCATCGTAATCCAAAGTTCCAAACATTAAACTTAATGATTGTGAGTTTTGATTTGAATAAATAGTGGAAGTATAAATCACTTTTGACAAAGCTGGTGAAGCAATAACTACTGCTGTATCCCAAGTCGTAGCGTTATATCCATTGACATTTTGCGTTAATTCAAACTGTGTGCCATTCACGTATCCAACCAAACTAGCATTTAAATCTACTTTGTTTGTTGGCGGTGGAATTACTTCGTGCTCAATACAAGCGTTCAATAATGTTACAAGCGTGAATCCAATAAAGGCGAACTTGAATGTTTTCATAGTTGACAATAGTTTAGGCAATTAGTAGTCAAATTTATGTTTATTAACGCAGAAAAACAAAAAAAGATGTCTTCCTCCTTTGTTTTTTTTAAATTCCCTCAAATAGTTGGGTGTATTTCAGGAAATACGCTTCCTCGCAGCTTTCACTACCTTTTCGAATCAAATCAAATACCTCATCTGCTTTCTCTTGCTGAAGTTGCTTTTCTCCCCTGTAGAAGTGTAATTTGTTAAAATGAACGCTCAACGCTTGCTGTAAGTCCTTTTCATTTTGTAGGAAAAGTCCTTCTGAACACTTGATGTGGTAAGCTTTAAGTGGATTATCCCTCATGTCGAAAAACGAAACCATGGTGCTGCTAAAATGCACAAGAAAGGAAATTTGTTGGTACACTTTCCCTAATACAAGTTCACTAAATTGAAGGATAATTTGTTCTGCTTTTTCAGGTTCCTTTTCAGCTAATAAGCGCCACTCCTCATCGTACAATTCGTGAATCACCAAAAACTGTTTGAACTCTGTTTCTAGTGAAAATAACTCCTCTGTGCTTAAGCGTCTAAAGCGCATATTACTCAACTGCTCGTTTGACTTCCATAGATATGTCAAGCACTTCATCCACAGTTTTCTGCGTGATCGCCTGCTCAAATGTGAAGGTATAGATCCCTTTGAATGGCACTTTTCGTCTTTTGAAGATTAATTCATGCTCGACTACTGTACCTGTTTTTTTTCCAATCCAATTTCCATCTGGATAGGTAGTTTTTATCTCGTACGGCTCTCGAACTTCCTTACCATGTGGTGGTTTGGTGTTCAGGAATACCCAAAGATTATTGTAGGCGTAATCAGTTGTGGTTCTAACGGTTACCACGAAGTCATACAGTACACTGGTGTCTTGAATGTCTACTTTGAAAACAGGTTTCACATCCTGTTTCCATATCTTATTGGAAAAAGAATAGGACTTCGTGTAAAAGGAGTCTTCTTTACACGAAAACAGGAAAAGTGTTAAAAATACTATGTAACTAGCTATTCGCATTCGTGTTTCCTTGTGGATTATTCGTTCGGTTATTTCCTTTATTTTGACCAGGATTGTTCGGTCTATTTCCTCCGTTATTTCCCTTATTTGCCTGTGGATTATTTCCTTTAGCTGGACCTTGATTTGGAGGTCTATTTCCTTTTGGTACTCCAGCTTCTGCCGTTGCAACTGGACTATTTGGATTGCGTTTTTTGTTGTTCGGTCGTTTTTTCTTGACGAAACTTTTCTCAAAACGATTCACGCTGTCTTGTCCAACAACGTTTTGATACCCCATTTCAACTACCTTCTCAACTTTAACGAATTCCAATAGGTCTTTAGGCTTCACGCCGTCTTTGTTCAATTTTTTTATTTCAGCAACGCGCTCTGGACTCAAGGCAATTGTTCCCATTTCACCCGGATAAGCGTACCAAATAATGCGTTTGAATACATCTGTTTTAATGTGAAAGGCATCGCCTTTTTCTGTATGTAGTTTGGTATCCGTTTTTGGAAAGGACTTAATCGCGTCCAAATACATGTCCAATTCGTAGTTCAAACAACATTTTAACTTTCCGCATTGTCCGGCAAGTTTCTGTGGATTTAACGATAATTGCTGGTAACGTGCTGCAGATGTAGACACTGATCTGAAATCTGTCAACCACGTTGAACAACATAATTCACGTCCACACGAACCAATTCCACCTAATCTGGAGGACTCTTGACGGCTTCCAATCTGACGCATTTCGATGCGCACTCTGAATTTATCCGCCATATCCTTAATCAACTGACGGAAATCAACGCGTCCTTCGGCTGTATAGTAAAACGTGGCTTTACTCAAGTCTCCCTGGTATTCCACATCGGATATTTTCATATCCAGTTTCAAGTTCATTGCAAGTACCCTAGACTGTGTCATGAGGTCTTTTTCCAGTGATCTTCCCTTAATCCATTTATCGATTTCTTCTTGATTGGCGATGCGCATGATTTTACGCGCTTCCATCGCCTTGAAGTTTGGTGCTTTTTTCTTGACCTGTACACGCGCTAATTCTCCAACAACGGAAACAACTCCTACGTCATATCCAGGAGCAGTATCAACGATCACTAAATCGCCAATTTGTAAAGTTAAGTTAGCCGCATTTCGGTAAAATGCTTTTCGCGCATTTTTAAAACGAACCTCAACAATGTCGTACGGGGCTTGTCCTGCTGGTAACGCAATATTCGCCAACCAGTCATACACTTCCAATTTATTACATCCTCCACTGCTGCAAGTACCATTGTTCTTACAACCCTTCGGTGTTCCACCGCCACTACTGCATGATGAGCAACCCATAATTTAATTTTAGGTAAAGTTAATCATTTCAGTGAAACGAATTATGCTTGATGGATGAATCGCATGGTTTGAAAACACATCTGCGTGAAAAGAATCCGCGCATTCGCGTTGCGATCAAGGTGATAATAAGCGTCATCAAATGTTTCGATGAATTCTCGAATGTTATTTCCGGAAATAAATGGCGCGAAATTTTTTAAAAATTGCTCCTCTTCATTGGAAATGCGAAGAAGTACATCACCCATGTAATTGGACAATAAACTCTGACGGAACATGTGTAATGCATACTGGATGAATAATTTTTGACGTTCCTTACCCTCCGTTGCAAGTTCATCTGCCCATTTCATCATACCCAACACATCTTTCTTGTACGAGGTGCGCATCAACTGAATGAAATGTTCCCGATAAACACCTTTGTCGTCCGAGGCATTCAAGAAATCACACGCTTGAATGAAATTCCCTTCGGAAAAGGCCGTTATGGACTCTGCTTGAGTTTTGTCTAAACGAAAACGAGCGCTTAATTCGTTCGTCAAATGTTCACTTTCTATTTTGGGAATGCGAATAAACTGTGTCCGTGATTGTATGGTCACTAAAAGTTTAGATGGATCCTCTGAAACCAATAAGAACAAAGTGTTCTTCGGCGGTTCCTCAAGGATTTTTAACAGTTTATTGGAACAGGTTGAATTCATCTCCTCGGGTAACCAAATCAACATAACCTTATATCCGCCTTCGTAAGATTTTAAGTTTAATTTTCGGATGATTTCAACACTTTCTTCAGTACCGATGATGGGTTTGCGCTCCTTGGAATCAATTCTTTTTGTCCAGGAGTATGCATCGAAATACGGTTCTTCTTTCAATTGTGTTCTCCAGTCAGCTAAAAAGGAATCAGAAACTTTGCTGATCGCCTGAACAACGGGATACACAAAATGAACATCAGGATGCTGTAAATCTTGCACTTTTAAACAAGACGGGCAAACACCGCAACTATCCGTATCTGTTGGATTTTTGCAAAATAAATACTGAGTAAAAGCCAAAGCGAGTGGGAGCCCACCATGTCCTAAGGAACCCATGAACAACTGCGCATGCGCAATTTTGCCCTGTTTGATCTCACGAATGAAATCCTTTTTTAATTCGGTTTGACCTATGACGTTTTTAAATTGCACCTTTCAAAATTAATGGAATTTGACCGATTTTAGTCCTCCAAGCCTTTAATTAGTAAAACGATTTCACCTTTTGGGGGATTTGCTTTAAAATAAGCAAGTTGTTCTTGAACGTTTCCGCGGTGGTACGTCTCAAAATGTTTGGTGATTTCTCGAGCGACAACAACTTGTCTTTCTGGGTCGAAAAACTCCATCATTTGCTCCAATGTTTTCACCAAACGATGTGGAGACTCATACAAAACCATTGTTCGTGTTTCTTGTGCTAAAATTTTCAAACGTGTTTGACGTCCCTTTTTATGTGGAAGGAATCCCTCAAAAATGAACTTATCACATGGAAAACCGCTAGAAACCAATGCGGGCACAAATGCGGTTGGACCAGGTAAACATTCTACATCGATTCCACGCTCAATACACGCACGCACCAATAAAAATCCAGGATCGGAAATCCCGGGGGTTCCAGCATCCGAAACAAGTACGGTACAATTCTGCTGCTCGATGATGTCAATGCTTTTTTCTAAAAAGCGATGCTCATTGTGCGCATGGAAAGCCAGGACTTTCTTCGATATTTCGTAATGTTTTAAAAGCTTGTGTGTTACGCGTGTATCCTCTGCAAACAGTAAATCTGCTTCCTTCAAATAACGCAAACTTCGCAGGGTGATATCTTCGAGGTTACCAATGGGTGTGGGAACAAGTACGAGTCTTGGCATAGTTGAATATTATTAAGCAAAAACGGCGCGAACCACTTCTTCTATTTTTGCGCACGGAACAATTTGTATGTGCTTGTGTTTTTTTTCAATTCCTTTAGAATAGGAGGATACAATGATTTTTTCGTAGCCCATTTTTTCTAACTCGGATAGACGCTGCTCCAAGCGATTCACCGGACGCAGCTCACCAGATAAACCAATTTCTGCAGCAAATGAAACCGTTTTTGGAATGGCGATGTCTGCGTTAGAAGATAAAATCGCCATGGCAACCGCTAAATCGATAGCAGGATCATCGACTTTAATTCCACCAGCGATGTTCAAAAAGACATCCTTCGCCGCTAAACGAAAGCCACATCGTTTCTCTAAAACGGCCAACAACATGTTTAAGCGTTTGACATCAAATCCAGTAGAAGAACGTTGTGGAGTGCCATAGGCCGCTGAGCTCACTAAAGCTTGAACTTCGATTAAAATAGGACGAATTCCATCTACCATCGAAGCAACAGCAACGCCGCTCAAGGATTCATTTCCAGAAACAAGTACTTCAGACGGATTCTCCACTGGAACAAGTCCCTGTCCTTGCATGGAATAAATACCAAGTTCATTTGTCGAACCAAAACGGTTTTTAATCGAACGAAGTAATCGGTATATGTGGTGACGATCTCCTTCAAATTGCAGAACCGTATCCACCATGTGTTCAAGTACTTTTGGACCTGCAATGGTTCCATCTTTGGTAATGTGCCCAATCAGAAACACAGGAATATTTGTTTGCTTGGCAAAGCGCAATAAATTCGCCGTACATTCCCTTACTTGAGCAACACTTCCAGGCGAACTTTCGATGGAATTCGTGTGCAAGGTCTGAATGGAATCGATGACTAATAACTGTGGCTGAACCTCGTTCGCTTGGATTAAAATTTGTTGAAGATTCGTTTCTGTTAACAAATAACATTGATCGTTTTCCAATCCGAGTCGCTCCGCACGCATGCGAATCTGTTGATCACTTTCCTCCCCAGATACATAGAGAACTTTTAATCGCTCTTTAATCGCCAGTTGCAGTAAAAGCGTTGATTTTCCGATTCCAGGATCACCACCTAATAGTGAAATGGAACCTAAAACGATTCCTCCACCCATCACACGATTTAATTCAAAATCTTGTAAAAAGATGCGGTTTTCTTCACTTTGCTCGACATCTTGAATCAACAAAGGTTTACTCGCTTTCGTGTCCTTCGAAAATGAAACAACATGTTTCGTCGTTTTCTCCAAAATCTCTTCTACGAAGGTATTCCATTCCTGACAAGATGGACACTTCCCGAGCCATTTCGGAGTTTCGTGACCACAATTTTGACAGAAAAAGGCTGATTTTGTTTTGGACATAAGTTAAAGATAAGGATTCGCATGCAAATGTAGGAACAAGTTCTCATTATTTTTTCGGCATCAAAAATATAGCTTGTTTATTCAATAACAGAGGGTTAATATCTAGTTCATTTTCAATTCAAAAAAATATTTTTAATAATTTAGTCAAGATTGATTTTTAGAAAAACAAAAAATTTAATTTTGCCTTATAATTATTCATCAAACTATGTCGAAGAGAAGAGCTATTATCAGTTACGATAAATTATCCATTGACCAGAAAAAACAAATTCTCAGGGATTACCCAGATGGGTACATCAACCATTTAACGACGATCAAAACGCCAACGGGAGAAACCTTGGATGCACTTATTTGGGAAACCGATGAAGTCATTTACTTGGTAAAAGTGAATAAAATTGCTCCGAAAGCGAAACCTGTTGCTGATGTCGATGAAGATGATTTCGATGAGGTTTCAGATATCAAAGATGATGAAGTGGAAGAGGAGGAGGAAGATGACTTCGATGACTCATTTGACGATGATGATTCTGATGAGGACGAATCTGACGAAGAATAAGGACGCGCATCTCGCTTTTTTTCTACTTTTGAGCTAAGTATTCATTATGACAGCTCAACACACTAAATTTTCTCAAGTCCCAAGTTCCCCAACGATTGATAAGGTCGGAGTAGAGGAGCGTGTGGCTAGATTTCAATCCAGAAGCATTAAAGGTCCCAGTAAAATGCAAGGACTTTCCATGGTGCTTTCCATGATTGATTTAACAACACTTGAGGGAAAAGACACGCCGAATAAAGTACGCCAAATGTGCTACAAAGCACAGCATTTACATGATGTTCACGAAGGTTTACCAACCGTTGCTGCAGTGTGTGTATATCCAAGTATGGTTTCTGTAGCTAGAGAAGCATTGAAGGATAGTCCCATTAAAATTGCTTCTGTTTCAACGGCTTTTCCATCCGGACAAGCTCCGTTTGAAGTAAAAAAAATGGACACCCAATTTGCCATTGATTCCGGCGCAGATGAAATCGATATGGTGATTTCGCGAGGTAAGTTTCTTGCAGGAGATCATGCGTTTGTGTTCGACGAAATTGCTGCCATCAAAGAAATTTGTGGAGCGAAACGCTTAAAAGTGATTTTGGAAACAGGTGAGTTGGCAACGCTTGATCAAGTGCGTCGAGCGAGTGATATCGCCATACATGCAGGAGCAGATTTTATCAAAACATCCACTGGAAAAATTCAACCGGCTGCAACGATGCAAGTGACCTACACCATGTTAATGGCCATTCGTGATCACTTTGATCGCACTGGAAAAATGGTTGGAATGAAACCTGCGGGTGGTATTTCCACCTCCAAGTTGGCACTACATAATTTAGTAATGGTCAATGAAATCCTTGGTGAAGCATGGTTGACAAACGAATGGTTTCGCTTCGGTGCTAGTAGCCTCGCAAATGATGTGTTGATGCAATATATGAAACAAGTAACCGGTAAATATCAATCCGCTGATTATTTTACGATCGATTAATTATGACAGATTCAAACAATAAATGGGAATATGCGCCTTCGTTAGAAGGAACCTCACATGTTCAACTAAAGGATAAATACGATCTTTTCATTGATGGGAAATGGGTGAAACCATCATCAGGACGCTATTTTGTCAGCGTGAATCCTGCAAATGAGGAAAAGTTGGCGGACATTGCTTGGGCATCTGAATCAGATGTGGATTTGGCTGTCAAGGCGGCCCGAAAAGCATACGTGGAAGTGTGGTCCCAAATGAAGGCATCCGAACGCGCAAAATACATCTTTCGCATCGCAAGGCTCATGCAAGAACGCGCTCGAGAATTTGCGGTGATCGAAACCTTGGACGGTGGAAAGCCCATCCGAGAATCACGCGACATTGATGTTCCACTGGCATGTAATCATTTTTTCTATTATGCAGGTTGGGCCGACAAATTGCAAGATGCCTTTCCTAATCGATCAGTCGCTTCGTTAGGCGTGGCCGGACAAATCATTCCCTGGAATTTTCCTTTGTTGATGGCAGCATGGAAAATTGCTCCAGCTCTCGCAGCAGGAAATACCGTGGTGTTGAAACCGGCAGAAACGACTTCACTGACTGCTTTGAAACTAGCGGAAATCATTGAAGAATCTGGATTGCCAGCCGGAGTGGTGAACATCGTTACGGGACACGGGGATACAGGAGCAGCGATTGTGAATCATCCGGACATCGATAAAATTGCCTTTACAGGATCGACGGCTGTTGGGAAATTGATTCAAAAAGCGGTTGCCGGAACGCAAAAAAGAGTCAGTTTGGAACTAGGTGGTAAATCGGCAAACATCGTACTCGAAGATGCGCCAATCGATCAGGCAGTAGAAGGAATTGTAAATGGAATTTTCTTCAATCAAGGACACGTTTGTTGTGCTGGATCACGCTTGTATGTACAAGAGTCCATTGCGAACGAACTTGTGCGCAAGCTGAAGCAACGCATGCAAAGTTTGTATGTAGGAAATCCACTCGACAAGAACACAGATATTGGTGCCATCAATTCCAAGGAACAACTGGAGACCATCGAGAAATATGTTTCTATTGGCATCAAAGAAGGAGCAGACATGTTTCAAATAGCATGTGAACTTCCATCCAAAGGATTCTATTGTCGTCCAACGATTTTCACGAATGTCGCTCAATCAAGTGTCATTGCGCAAGAAGAAATTTTTGGTCCAGTATTAACGATTCAAACCTTCAGAACCATCGATGAGGTGATTCAAAAAGCAAACAATTCACCATACGGCCTCGCTGCAGGTGTTTGGACAGACAAAGGTTCACGCATTTTTAACTTAACGTCAAAACTTCGCGCTGGAGTCATTTGGGCAAATACCTACAATAAATTCGATCCGGCATCACCCTTCGGTGGTTACAAGGAAAGTGGCTTTGGCCGCGAAGGCGGACTCCATGGACTTGAAGCGTATTTGAAGTAGGGGATGTTAAATTCAAAATTTCCAAATGAACAAATTCAAAATGATCAAATGAGGGAATTCAAAATGGCAAAAGGATCCACGAAAAACAGTTTTTGATTTAAAAAACTATGAACGAATAAACTATAGTAATTTGACAATTTTGAATTAAAAAACGATGAACAATTCGACTGCTAACATAGTTTCATTTGACAATTTTGAATTAAAAAACGTTTAACCGCAGAACTATAAACCATAGTTAATTAGATAATTTTGAAATTAATTGTGCTGCTAATAAAATAGAAATGTAAATCGATCGTTTTTTCTAATAAAATTTAAAAATGAAAAAATCTTTCGACATCTACCAGAGAACATTTGAGTTTGCTGTTGCAACAATTAAATTATGTAGGAAAATAAGTAAAGAAGAAAATGAATTTATTGTAACAAAACAGCTTTATAGGTCTTCATCTTCTGTAGGCGCAAACACTAGGGAGGCAAAAAACGCTGAAAGCAAGAAGGATTTTACTCATAAACTTGCAATTGCACAAAAGGAATGTGGTGAAAGTATTTATTGGTTTGAAATTATGAAGGAAATCTTTACATCGAATCAAACCGAAATTGACAAAATGATTAAAGAATCTAATGAGATACATTTAATTTTAAGTACAATTATTGTAAATACTAAGCGTGGTATGATTAGTAGTAAATAGGATGAAATGATCAAATTCAAAATGGCGAAATGATCAAATTCAAAATGATTAAATGAGGGGATTCAAAATTACAAAATGAATAAATTCAAAATGGCAAAAGGATCTACGAAAAACAGTTTTTGAATTAAAAAACGTTCAACGCCAAAACGATAAACTATGGTAATTTGACAATTTTGAATTTTAAAACGATTAACTGTAAAACGACCAAGATTCTCAATTTTGAATTAAAAAACGGTCAACGCCAAAACGATAAACTATGGTAATTTGACAATTTTGAATTTTAAAACGATTAACTGTAAAACGACCAAGATTCTCAATTTTGAATTAAAAAACGGTCAACGCCAAAACGATAAACTATGGTAATTTGACAATTTTGTCTTAAAAAAACGATTAACTGTAAAACGACCAACGATTCTCAATTTTGAATTAAAAAACGTTCAACGCCAAAACGATAAACTATGGTAATTTGACAATTTTGAATTTTAAAACGATAAACATGACACAACTCAACGTAATAAAAACATACAAAATCTACATCGGCGGACAATTCCCAAGAACGGAATCAGGAAGATCCTACCTTGTAAAAGACGCAAACGGAAATCCAATCGCCAATGTTTGTCAGTCATCTAAAAAGGACATTCGTAACGCTGTTCAAGCTGCCCGAAAAGCATTTGGATCATGGTCAGAGCGCAGTGCATTCAATCGCGGTCAAATTCTGTATCGCATTGCGGAAATGTTAGAAGGACGCAAAACACAATTCATAGAAGAACTCACACAGCAGGGTCAAAGTTTGGAATCCGCAACGAAGGAAATCGAAATTTGCATGGACCGAATTGTTTATTATGCCGGATGGTGCGATAAATACCAGCAGATTTTGAGCTCGGTAAATCCGGTCAATTCTTCGCACTTCAATTTTTCCATGGCCGAAGCGACAGGTGTCGTTGGGATATTAGCAGAACAAAAAACTGGATTATTAGGAATCGTTTCTCAATTATTACCAGTTATCGCCGGAGGAAACACGGCGGTACTCATTGCATCAGAGCAGTTGCCACTTTGCGCCATAACCTTTGCAGAAGTATTGCAAACGTCTGATGTACCTGCAGGAGTTGTAAACATCCTCACAGGATCTCCAGAAGAAATGCTTCCAACTTTAGCAGAACATATGGATGTCAATGCGATTTTCTTGTCCAATGTGGATAATGATATGGAGAAAAGCACACAACTTTCCGCTGTTGACAACTTAAAACGTGTGATCGTAAAAAATGACGACTGGACCCAAGAAAACGCACAAGGAATCAGCTACATATCCAGCTTTCAAGAGATCAAAACAACTTGGCATCCAATTGAGCAAATAGGGGGAGCAACAAGTTCCTATTAGATTGATTTTTTTATGGAACAATCAAAAATTATGTATCTTTAGTTAAACTTATAAAACAATAATTATGAAAAAGATTTTACTTGTAGCTGCTTCCATTTTATTTTTGGTTGCTTCGTGTACTGTTGAGAAAAGAGTGTATAGAAATGGATTCAACGTTCAATGGCATGCCATGAATGGACATTCAAAAAAAGACAAAAACATGGAGGTTTCTTCAGTAGAAGAAGTGGAAACGGTTGCTAAAGTCGTTGTTTCTTCAAAGGACAATAGCAATACAGCGAGTGTATATGAAATGCCAACTCAAGAAGTAATCACAGTTGCGCAGAATGACGAAGCATCTATTCAATCAAAATCGATCGCGACAATAGCACCAATTGTTAACGTGAAAGGAATGGCTGATCAAACGATTTCTGTCAATCAAAATATCAAAGACGCGAAGCAAATTACAAAACAAGAAATCAAAGCACTGAAAAAAGCGGTGAAATCACAAAAGAAAAGCGATGACGTTCCTATTGGATTATTGTATGTTTTATGCTTTTTTGTTCCTTTTATTGTGGTAGGGATTGTGACTGATTGGGATATTCCATCGGTTTTAATTAATTTATTGTGGACATTGCTTTGCGGGATCCCTGGAGTCATCCATGCATTGATTATTGTTAGTAGAAACACCTAAGCCTTGAAATATATTGTTTTTAGCGGGTTAATAATCATGCCGATTGTGCTGTGCTTATTGCCCGCTTCTTTTTTTGATCACGGTCAATCACTCTGTTTATCAGTTCTGCTTTTGGACAAAGAATGTTATGGATGTGGAATTACAAGAGCCATTCAACACGCCATTCATTTTGATTTTCAAACAGCATGGAATTACAACAAGTTGGTGGTGATTGTTGCCCCGATTCTATTTTTTGTTTGGCTGAAATGGGTAAGGGATGCTTGGAGGAAAATGATTAAAAAATAATTATTTTTTCGCGTTTAAACGAGCAATTTCTCCTTCCAATAAGGAAATCTTTTCCTTTAACAACTGAATATTTTCCTCGTACAATTTCTTCATTTCTAAGGGCATGTCATAACGGCCAATTTGTTGTTCAATTTTACTATTAAAGTTATTGAAAGCAACATTTTCATCGAAGCCAATGATGGTTTCCACACCTACACCAAGCACTTGTGAAATTTTCTGGAGACGATCCATGTTGACACTTACTTCATCACGTTCGATTTTTCCATATCCAGTGATAGACATCCCTAATTCTGAAGCAAGGTTTTCTTGACTATAGCCTTTGATTTCTCTGACTTTGCGAATGCGGTTTCCGATTTTTAAGTCCATACTTCTTCAAAAGAATTAATTATGAATCAAAAGTAACATTTTAGCAATTAACATCCACGAATATGCGGTTTTTCAATAGTTATTTTTGATAAAAATTATATATTATGAAAAAAACCTTATTAATTATTGCGGTTTTAGTAGGACTCGGTTCATCCAGCTGCTCAAAACCCGGTTGTACGGATATCGATGCGACAAATTATTCAGAAAAAGCAAAAAAAGATGATGGATCATGTAATTATTCTGAGAAGTTGGTTATTTGGCAAAGTCAAGCCACTGCATTATTAGAACAAGCTGACGGTATAACCGGAGTTCAAATCTACATAGACGGGCAACTTTCTGGATCATTTGTAAGTACAAATTATTTTACTGCGGAACCAACTTGTTCACAAACGGGAAACTTTAGTACTACGATTGATATGGGAAATTATGATACAAAATATATCACTCTTGAATTTAAAGACCAAAATGGAAATTTGATTGATTCATTTTTATATAATATGATTGCTGGTACTTGTAATACTTACGAAATATTTTACTAATGAAAAAACAATTTATATTAATAGCAGTTTTAGTTACCGTTCTTACTTCATGCATGATGACTAAAACTCCTGTAGGTGCTTACATAGAAACACCAGGTAAAGAAGTAACTTTCGACAAAGGAAAACAATTCTGGGTATTTTGGGGCTTAATTCCAGTTGGAAGAACCCATGTCAATACTCCAAGTAACGGAAATTGTCAAGTAGTCACAAAGTATAAATTTAGTGATGTACTTATCACTGGTTTAACCGGTGGAATTGTTTCCTGTTACTCCATTAAAGTGGAAGTGAAAAAAGAAAAATAATGAAAGAGGCTTCGGCCTCTTTTTTGTTGCTAAAATAACTCAGCAACATCCTTCCACTCTTGCATAGCAGAATGAATCATGTTTTCAGCCCCCATTTCATAGCGACCGAGTTCATAGTCTCCGTTCGAATTGGGTTTAAGTACATTCATGCGGTGGAAGAAATCGATCGATAATTGTCCACCAGCGTCTTTCACGAAGTGATTGATTTTATCCATCGAACATCCTGACGCTTTCACGGCATTTTCATTGGCAACGATCACAATTGCCGCTTCGTGTAAAACGAATCCAACTGCATCGAGTGATTTCCCATGTGTTTGCCACGACGAGACAAAGTGCGTCAAGGACTCATTTAACCATGAAATTTCCGTTTCGGACATTTTTCGATCACCAACAAATACCCATAAACGAGCATCCTTGGGAAAGTGTGCGGGAATATTATAAGTCTGCTGCATGCGCAATTAATTCGGCTACGTCCATCACTTTTACAGCTCCTTCTTTTTCGAAGTTTTTTACGCCGTCTGTCATCATCGTATTGCAAAACGGACAACCAGTGGCGATGATCTCTGCTTGTGTCTCTAACGCGTCCTCTGTGCGTTCTATGTTGATTTCTTTATTGCCTTTCTCTGCTTCTTTAAACATTTGGGCGCCTCCAGCTCCACAACAGAGTCCTTTGGTCTTGCAACGTTTCATTTCAACTAATTCAGCATCCAATTTTTCAATCAAAGATCGTGGTGATTCGTAGACATCGTTCGCTCGTCCCAAATAACATGGGTCGTGGAAGGTAATTTTCTTTCCTTTGAACGTTTCCCCGCCTTCTAAAGCGAGTTTACCCGTATTGATCAAATCTTGGATCAATTGCGTATGGTGAATGACTTCATAGTTTCCACCAAGTTCTGGGTATTCGTTTTTAAGGGTATTAAAACAATGTGGACAAGCCGTCACTATTTTTTTTACCTCATATGCGTTCATGACCTCGATGTTCATCATGGCCTGCATTTGAAACGTAAACTCGTTTCCTGCACGTTTAGCTGGGTCTCCAGAACAACTTTCTTCCGTTCCAAGTACGGCGAAATCAACTTGACATTTATTCAAGATTTTCACAATTGCCTTGGTGATTTTTTTAGCACGGTCATCAAAACTTCCAGCACAACCAACCCAAAATAAAATATCAGGTGATTCGCCATTTGCCATTTTCTCGGCCATTGTAGGAACTCTCATAGTCAGTATTTTTGCTTAATTAGCTGCTTGTCTTAATCTTCGTTTGCCCAATTTAAACGCTCTGTTTGCGCAAATTGCCATGGTGCACCGTTGTTCTCAATGTTCGTTAACATTCCTGTCAACTCACTTGGCACCTTCGATTCTTCCATCACTAAATAGCGACGTAAATCAACGATAATGGATAATGGATCAATGTTCACCGGACATTCTTGCACACACGCATTGCAACTGGTACACGCCCAAAGTTCTTCTTCCGTGATGTAATCACCAATCAGGCTTTTTCCATCGTCGTAACCTTTTCCATGTTTGCGGTAATTTTCTCCTACTTCCACCAAACGGTCTCTGGTGTCCATCATGATTTTACGTGGAGACAAAAGTTTACCAGTTACATTTGCCGGACAAGAAGAGGAACAGCGTCCACATTCGGTACAAGTGTAGGCATCGAGTAAGTTTTTCCAAGTCAAATCAGTGACATCCTTCGCACCAAAACGCTTAGGTGTTTCTTCTGGATTTGCCGGAGCAGCATAGGGATCGGCATTTGGATCCAACATCAACTTCACTTCATTCGTAACGGATTCCATGTTGGTGAACTTTCCTTTTTGCTCAAGGTTTGAGTAAAACGTATTCGGGAAAGCCAACAAGATATGGAAATGTTTAGAGTAGGGCAGGTAGTTCAAAAACGCAAAGACCATCAAAATATGTCCCCACCAACCCATGCGTTCAATGATGTGAAGTGCATCTATGCTTAAGTTTTGGAAGAACAACGGCCCCATCCAAGAAGAGATCGCGAAATCGTAGTGACCTTTTGCAAATTCAACATGAGAACCGCCACGACTATACAATACTTCATCTGCACCATTCATGCTGAAAATACAGCAAATCAATACAATTTCCATCAGCAAAATAAGATTCGCATCTTTCGTAGGCCAACCCATTAGCTCCTTCATGGTGAAACGAGGAAGTTTCAATAAGTTTCTTCGAATTAAGAATGCCAGCGTGGCAACAAATGCCAATACCGAAAGAATTTCAATGAAACTGATCATGAAGGTATAGAATCCACCTAGTTTGAAATAAAAGAATCGGTGATGTCCACTTAATCCATCAATGGCAATTTCGATGAGTTCGATTTGGGTGATGATGAAAGCTACGTAAAGCGCTAAATGCAACAATGCAGGAATGGGTCTAGAGAACATTTTCTTTTGTCCAAAAGCAACCAAAATCATTGTTTTTAAACGTTCCCCTTTGCGGTCGGAGCGGTCAATGTCTTGTCCAAGTAAAATGTTGTAGCGCACTTTCCATGCGTTGTACGCGAAGAACCCGACTCCCGCGCTTAAAAGAATGGCAAATAATATGATTTCCATGAACGTTTAAATTAATCTGGAATGGTATCTAACCATTTTTTGAATTTCACTTCTTCTTTTTCACTTAAAATAAGTCCTTCTGATTTCTTGCCGAACACAGAGAAATGAATGTACCTGTTTGGATTTGCTTGAAGATCGGTCACAAGGTTTTGAAGGTCATTATTGGTAACAACTAACTCGTTGTAAAGTTTTTCATCGTGAATAAGTTTTCCAAGAGTTCCATGTCCATTCTCGACATCTTCCAAGACTAAATTTAATTTTTTGACGGTCGTCTGTGCGTCTAACAATATGGACTTGAAGTCAGCGCTAACAAAGTCATCTGTAATTTTGCGTGTATTTCCAATAATCTTGGACAACTCATCATTGCTACGTCGGATGTTCAATGTAATGGACTCCACATTCGCCATGATTTTCGTAAACTGATTTCGTTCTGCGGCAACAAATCCCTCAATTTCGTTTGCCACACGTCCTAAACGTTTGATGGTAATTTTCACTTCTTTCAAACTTCCTTCAATCTCCGATGTGGCAGTTGTGTCCCAAAAAGAGGACAATGAAATAACCATTCGATCGATGGAACTCATCATTTTCTGAAGTCTTTGTGAAATTGGATCAGCGTATGCTTTTACCTGCGTAACCATGTCAATGGAAACTTTTCCTGGAATGACACTATTCGCTTTGTAATAGCCTTTGGAAATGTCTTCAGGTGTGTGAATTATTAAACATTTATTTATAAAATCTAGGGAGCCAATTTCTACAAATGAACCTTTTGGCAAGCGAATTCCCTTTTCTTGGATGTTAAAGGTCATTCTCACTTTCTTGTTGATGGATCCATTTGGCATGGATTGAATACCGGTTACTTTACCAACAGTCACTCCATTTAAGGTTACATTACTAGACACCATAATTGACCCAGTATTAGGGAAATAGGAGGTGTATTCAGTGTCTCCGCCTAGAAAACTATTCCCTTTTAGGAAGTTGATTCCAGCATACAAAATGGCAATGGATGCGATCGCAATAAGGGCGGCTTTAATTTCTTTTGTGAACTTCAAACTACTTTTTTTCTGCTAATTTAATAGCTTTTTCGATACTAATTCGTTCTCCATTGAGGAAGGCTGCAACGAAAGCATGATTAAATCCTTTTTCAATGAGCTCGTTTTTGTAGTTTTTGGCCCCTGCTAAGTCATTTTTGAAGGTTCCAGTACAATACTTGAAAATGCTATTTTCTTCATATTCATAGACCTCAAGTCCTTTGAAACGCGCGGAATTTAAAGCGACTTTTCGATCGGACGTTTCGATTTGAACACGGAATACGAGTCCAGATGAATCGGCTACTTGACTAATCTGTTCTTTTGGTTTTGGATCCGGTGTTTTTTCGACAAGCTCAACTGGACTTTTTGAAACCGATTTCCCTTCCATTTGATTTTTGTAATTCTCAAAAGCACGGAACATAGCGGAGGACATTTTTTCCTGTCCGTCAGAAGAACCAATGAATTTTTCTTCCGTTGGATTCGGTAAAAAGCCCGTTTCAATAAGAACACTCGGCATCGTCGTTTTGTAGAGTACTAAAAATCCAGCTTGCTTCACCCCACGATCGTAACGACCAATTTTCTTAAATTCCTTTTGTAAATATTCGGCAAATTCGATGGAATGATTCAAGTAGACGGATCCTTGAAGCTGCAATTGAATGATGGCATCCGGTGATAAGTCAAAGTCCTTGTATTTGGCTCCTTTATCATCTTCCAACGCAATAATGGAGTTCTCTCGTTCCATGACTCTTTGCTGAGCCTCTGTTCTATGTAATCCTAAGACATAAGTTTCTGTTCCATAGGCGGAACTACTACCCGCATTGGCATGTATACAGATAAATAAATCCGCATTTGCCTTGTTTGCGATGTTCGCTCGGTCAATTAACTCCACAAAAACATCGGTAGTGCGTGTGTAAACGACATTAATCTCAGGGTATTTCGCTTTAATTTTCGCACCGAGTTTTAAGGCCATTTCTAAACAAACAATCTTCTCATGAGCGAACGAACCGTGGCAACCCGGATCCTTTCCTCCATGACCAGCGTCAATGACAACGGTTTTGATGCCGTGTTTTGTTGGACTTTGTCCGAAGGAATTTAGGGAAACAAGAAAAAGAACCATCCAAGCAAATAAATGGAGTTTTTGTTCGTTTTTCTCAAACAACTTGAATTTTGGTAGCTTTGTACGTTTAAGGCGCATTCGACAAAATTAAGAGCCAACTTTGACCAAAAGAACATTGATACAACAACTTTTCTTCGTCACATTGTTAATAATGTGCAATTTGTCTGTGGTTACAGCCCAGGACACCTTGTTTGTCAATGACTCAAGCATGCAGAATATCATCACCTATTCCGCGGATGAACGAATTTTCAATGATGTGGACAAAAAACAAGTCCATTTGTACGGAAACGCAAGGGTCGAAATGGAAGGACTACTGATTACAGCAGGATATATTTTACTGGATCTAAACGCAAACGAAATTTGGGCAAAGTACCGGTACGATAAAGACAGCACTAAAGTAGAGTTCCCGGTGTTTACCGATGGAGGGGAATCAGTGACTTGCCACACTTTGAAGTACAACACGAAAACAAAAAAAGGATTTTTAGAAGAATTAGCCATTAAGCAGGATGAGTTTTATTTCCACATGGAAACGGCGAAACGACATCCGAACGAAGAAATCCATTTGGTGAAGGGACGTTTGACTACCTGTGATTTGGATGAACCGCATTACCATTTTCAATTGAGTAAAGGTGTGATTGTTCCAAATGAACGCATTGTCACCGGACCAATGAATCTTTGGGTGAATGGCATTCCAACTCCGCTCGGATTGCCCTTCGCGTTTATTCCAACAAAAGAACAAAAAACGAATGGACTGCTCTTTCCGGAGTTTGTTCCTTTGTCGAATTACGGTTTTGGTATCCAGAACCTAGGCTACTATATTCCAATCAACGACAACCTCCAAACAGCCGTTTACGCAAACTTGTATAGCCGAGGATCTTGGGGTTTACGAAACGACCTAGATTACTCGAAACGTTATGGGTTCTCCGGTCGCCTTTCCGTTGGATTTCAGCAGTTTAATTTAGGATTCCCAACGAAGGATAAAAACAATAAATTAAGCATTCAATGGTCCCACCGAAAAGCACCGAAGTCGAATCCATTTTGGAGCTTTTCATCGAATGTGAATTTCATTTCGGATAACACGGCAAAGAATAATTTGGATCCAATCAATCCGGAATATTTTACCAATTCATTCAATTCAGACATCAATGTCAATCGATCATTCCCGGGAAAACCCTTCAACATGGGTATGAAAATCTCGATGCGTCAAAATTCCATCGCGAAAAATATTGCGCTGGTGAGTCCGGTATTGAATGCCAATCTAACGCGTGTATTTCCGTTTAAAAATACCTTTAAAACTAGTGATAAGAATTGGAAAAAGACCATCGAACGCATAGGGGTCACCTACAACCTCGAAGGACAAAACAGATCAAACTTTTCTGATCAACTATTATCTGTGGGTGATTTCAACGGTATTTCGCAACAATTCATGAATGGTATTTCTCAGTCGATGGCCATTCAAACAACAAGTGGACTTTTTGGAAATGCCATCAAGATCAATCCATCGATTAATTATGGTAATAAAATCAACTTTCAACAGATTCAAAAGTTCTACGATCCCATTGCTAACAAGTCTCAAAATGACACCTTGCAACAATTTGGAATGGCTCATGAAGTCAATTTCAGTGTGAGCATGACGAGTGTTATTTATTCGTATTACCAATTCGTTGGGAAGAACAAACCTAAATTGCGTCATTTGATTACCCCTTCCGTTGGATTCCGTTATGTCCCCCAGTTAAATGAATTGTCACAAGCCAATGTTGGGGTCAATCAAGCACTCGTTAAATATTCTCCTTTTGAAAATTCCATTTACACCGTGGGGAATAATCAGAAAGCTTCACTGTTGAATTTCGGCATCAATAATACCATGGAATTAAAAGTAAAGTCGGACAAAGACACCTTAACGGGATTCCGTAAAATTCGTTTGATCGATCAATTGTCCATCAATGGGAATTATGATTTTATGAAGGATTCCATGCGTTTATCGAATCTTTCTTTGAACTTGAGAATCAGTCCAACGGATTGGATAAATTTTGTTTCAGGCGCCAATTTTAGTCCATATGCATGGGATGCGAGCACGGGAAAAACATTGAAGGAGTATGCCTTTTCAAGTCAGCAGGGACTCGGCCGTTTTTTAGGAACGAACCTCACAACTTCCATTACGATTGCTCCGAAAAAAACACGTGAAAAAGTAGCAAATAGTACAACGACGGTCAATGAGCAAAATTGGAATTCAGAGTTTAATTACTATGCTTTGCATCCTGAACGTGCCATTTACTTTGATATCCCATGGAAAATGAGTTTATCTCATGTGTATTCAATCAATGTGAATCAATCCATTTCCAGCACGAATCCGGCGAAAAACACCTTCGCTCAAACACTTGTTGTCAGTGGAGATGTTAGCATGACGAAACGATGGAATGTGTCCGGGAACTTGAATTTTAATGTGCAGGAATTCCGCTTGACAAACGCCTATTTCTCCTTAAACAGAAACCTACACTGTTGGGCCTTGTCCTTCTACTATGTTCCAGTCGGTGGAAACAAAAGTTTCTTATTTAGCATTCGCAACACTTCTTCGATATTTAAAGACGCGAAGATTGAAATCAGAAAACCACCCGCATTATTGTAGGAATTACTTGATGTTCTGGCCGGTCATTTTTCCAGCCACGTACGTGAATTTTGCTCCAAGAAAGACGATTTGCGCGGAATAATGCACCCATGCCAATGCTACGAACAAGGAATTTGCAATCCCGATTTTTCCCAGCACAAAATAATTATGCAAGTAATAGTTGATGATAAACTGACTAAGCACAAGTAAAATAGAAGTGAAAATCGCGCCTTTGAACGCAACATTCCATTGGACTTTTGCATCTGGAATGAATTTAAACACCAAGGTGAAAATCATTAAATTACTTCCTACAGTTAGAATATTCTGAAGGATAGTTATCGAAAAATCGATAAAACCATTATGGTAATGATTCCAATTTTGAATGGCTGAAAAGATAAATACTTGTGCAAAGTAAAAGAGGATAATAATCAAGGCGAAAACCGCTAAAAGTCCCATGGAAATAAAGCGAAAGCCGATGATGTCCATGAATAGGTTTTCTTCGTGTCTGTTTTTCTTCGTAACCATAAAGAACTCATTCAAACTGCGTTTCAGGGAGACAAAGAAGGCGGAACAGCTGTATAACAAAACAACAACACTGATCATTTCCATGAAAAAGCTTGGTTTGTGCAGCGACATGCCATTTACGACCTCCATGATGGAAGAACTATCTTCCATACCCATCTGATTTTGGAGTACATCCGAAACCATGTTTTTGATGTTTTTTGGACCAAGGATGCGGCCAAAGATTGAACTCGTTAAATAGATAATGGGAATAAATGCGAATAGGGTATAGTAAGCCAGTGCGGCACCATGGTAAAACGCACCGTCCCTAACATACGTAACAAGTGCTTCTTTGAACGCAGTGAAACCCCAATACCAAGTAAGTTTACTGCGTTTTTTTAACGATTTCGATTCCTCTGGTGTCATTTAAGCGTTCAAATTGATAAAGTACAATCGTTTCTCCTGTTTCGGTTTGAAAGTAGTTGTGGTAAAGTCCACCCACAAAAATACTGCGAATAAATTCAACGGGAAGAGCGTCCTTCGCCGAAGAAACTCGGTATTCATCTGGACGAAATAATATGGTTTCTACTTCCTGTTTAATCGCGTTCACAGGTCCAAAAAGACGTGCCTGTTGTATATTGGAATAATGGTAATACAAAAATTCAGGCTTGTATTTTTTACTTAAGGTTCCGTTTTTCAAAATGCAAATGGAATCGCAAAGTCCAAGGACATCCTGACCTTCATGGGAAACCAAAATTATCGTGGTATTTTCCTCTTCTCGTAATCGAATTAAATGCTCCGTTAGTCGAGCACGCAGATTCGCGTCAAGGTGTCCGAATGGTTCATCGAGCAATAAAATTTCCGGTTGATCCGCAATCGCTCGAGCAATCGCCAAGCGTTGTTGTTCTCCCCCCGAGATTAAGTGTGCTTTCGTTGCTGAAATGGATTTAAGATCAAACAAGCGAAGTAATTGCTGAACACGCTTATCTCTTTTCGGACTTGACAGATGCAAAACAGCTTCGCGAAGATTCTCCTCGACTGTGTGGTAAACGTCCAACTTGAAATCCTGATTAACCATGGCAACGCGCTTAAATCCGGGAATCAATAATTGATGAACCCGAGGTTGCACGTGTTGATCGATGGAAATTTCGCCCGTATCTGGATCAATAAATCCAGCAATTATTTTTAACAACGATGACTTTCCAGCACCGCTTTTTCCAACAAGACCGAGAATTTCTCCTTGATGCACAGTTAAATTGGCCCGTTTGATGATGGGTTTAGCGTAGGATAATTGTATGTTTTTTAATACAATCATAAACGGATCAACTCTTTTGGGAATGATTTTGCCGCAATGAAGATTCCGGGTGTTGGATTGGACATTGGCTCATAATCTTTTAAGAATATTTCGATCGTATAAGCTTCATCCGTTTTTTCAAACTTTGCTGATGAAACGATGCTTTCCGAAGCTCCCACGTAAACATTTGGCGCGTCAGAAGAACTGATTTCAAAAAGATGCATGTTTGGAATATCGAATTGAAAGGGTTCATTGTTCTCATTCATTCCTGCAAGAGGATAATCGACATCCGATAATTCTGTCACGGAAGTTACATCACTCGAAATGGATAATTCATCTTCCCATTCGTATTTGATGTTGTCAATGGATTGATTCCCTTCGTGTTCTGCATCAGCTAATTCTTGTGAATATAAATCGTTTAGGAGGTATATGTGGATCTTACAGTTCATTTTTTATCGTTGTTTTTTTCTATTTCATTCACCTTGAAGGCGGATGGCATTAATTCAGGGACAAGTTTAAGAATTAAAGGGAGAAGTAAGCTTCCTCCGGGTAAAAGAAATAGTGCCAAAGAAGGCATGGTCTTAATCAAATCAAGGAATTGGGTGCGTACTTGTTCTTTTTCCTCGGTACTTAATTCTTCTTTGGTCGATTTCTGAATCAAGGACATCAATTCCTTGCTTTCACGCATTTCTTGAACAAGTTTGTCCTTGTTTCGACCTAATATTCGAATCCATCGCTTGCTGAAGGCTTTAAAAACATAACCGGTTTCAGTTTCGGATTGAAAAACGAGAAGTTCATTTTGGTTTTGAAGCATGTAGGCATTACACATCTCAATGGATTCTTGAATTTCTTTACTGGATAAATCCAGCGCTTGTCCGAGTGATGCTAATTTCTTTTGTTCTTCTTCATTCGGTTGATGTGTACCTTGGATGAGGAAAAGTCCAAGTTCGACTGTAAATTTTGAAAGTAATTTATCGACGACGTGTTCCTTTTTTAAGACGCGCATTGTGACGCCCGTCAAAATTCGGTTCTCAAAACGTGCTTTTTTCGATTTTTCTAATTCAGTTGAGGCTAAAAAGTGCCACAAGACTCGTTGTTCTTTGTCCTCCGCATTGTCGTCGGTGTATGCCGCATAGATCATTCCATTCATCAGTGAACTAGCGTAATCAGCGTAGTGACGTGAAAAGGATTGAATGTTTCCTTCTAAAAAAGCACGGTATAAAACGACATCAAGAAAAATAAAGGCGTTCGACAAGTGATTTAACCAATAATTAGCGCCAAAAAAGGTGCTTTTCACTTGAATACGGTGTGCTAATATTTCTTCAATACTTTGATTGTTCTTCCCAGTGAATATTCGATCAAACCATGCGAAAACGCCGCCTTCGCTCGTGTTTCCATAAAAATCAATGAGGTTTTCCATGAACGCATCTTTATCGAATTCACCTTGGTTTTTGCGTAAATAAGTGAATAAAAGCGTTTCAAAAAGGAGCAATTTCAGTTTTTCATCGTTGGTATATTTCGATGAGTCTAGTTGATTCGAAAACAAAAGGTGTAAAGCATTCCCATAGACAAGTCCAGTTCGATGCGATACGAAATGTGTTAAATCTACTTCTTCATTTTGAATGAGCTCTAAATCCAAGGAAATAACTCCTTTTTCCAAGAGCTGAAAAAACTTGGGAATCCAATTTTTGGATCCAGGAGACAAAGTGTTTTTAAGGGAGGACATAACGTGCGGCTAGTCCAAAGTTCCAACCCAAGTTTAAACTTGGAATGATTTGTAAGTATGGTCCTGACTCGAATGAGAAGGTAAACGGGTAGTCAGGAAGTGTGTATTCCACACCGACAACACCATTCATCCCTAACATAAATCGGTCATTCGCTGAATTTTGCATAATGGGATTTCCGGAAACAATGCCCAATCCGGGGCCTGCACCAAAGTAATAATCAACATCGTCCACCAATGGATGTTGCCACTCGTAATTCCCTTGCATCCAAACATAGTTTGAACTACCACCTAAACTTATTTCCACGGCATTATTTGCATTTATAAAATGCTTCCCATTGATCTGAGTATAGCCAATATTGGCAAATCTCAGTCCAACTGAATTGGAATAACGCTGACCGAATAGCGTCAAGGAAAAAAATAGGCTAAATGCGAGCAGTGAACATTTCATCGTTTTGTTTTTACAAAGTTACAATTTGCCAGCTAGAGTGAAGGGGATTTTTTTTGCTAAAATAACACCTCCATCAACGGAGAAAACTTCTAGAAATAATACGTAAATTCCAATAGGTGATTTTGCTTGATCTGCATTCACACCATCCCAGGTGAAAAAACCAGATGTCCCCATTAATTCATTGGAAAATAATGTTTTAACCTCTCTACCGAAATCATCAAAGATTCTCGCTTTAGCTAATAATCCACTTTCTGAAAAAGCATAATTGACTACAAGAATATCCTCAAATCCATCTTGATCGGGAGAAAAAACATCTTTTTGTAAGCTGATAGATTCTGTCGTTCCAACAAATTGATACTGGGAGTTTACTCGTCCGGGTGTTGCAAAACCAATAGACTCTGCAGCGGAATGCCAGTTTGATTTTTGGTTGGAAGAAGCATTCGGTGAAATACGCTCCAAACTTACGCCATCCGAATTGTCTAACAAGGAAAATTGCCAATCTTCCAAATAGGAAACACGATCGATTTGTTCGCTATTGTAAAATAAATAAACCGTTCCTGAGTCGATGTTATAACTTGGCATATCCATTTGAATCAGTCGGCCAGAAATACTTGCGGGATAATTCTCGAGAAGAAAACTGGTATCTTCACTAATGGCAACATAGGAATTCGGTTCCAAAATAAAGTGATTCGAAATGGTCTTTAAATTGGAAATGGTATCGTTGTAATAATTCGCGATTTGCCAGTCTTTCAAGTCAATCACTTTCGTTGAGCGGTTGTATAATTCAATAAAATCTTGTCCGCCATTCAGTGGATTCGCTAATATCTCGTTAATCACGATATCGCCTGCTTGTGCTTGCTCTGGCAAGGTGAATTGACCTATGAATGTCGTATCATTTTGCCAACAATCACTCACAGGTCCAAGTTGAATTTGATATGTCGTGGAAGGAAGGAAATTCTCGTTAAATTGAATGATGAACTGCGGTGGTCCGTTTGGATTATCGTTCACCACTTGAATAAACGTTGCTTGCACACTTAAATTAGGACTCGCAGTGATTTGAGTGTTTGCAAGGCTGCTCGAATCCATTCCTTCGGAAAAGGATACTTCCAAGAAGTTCGGACTTAAAGCAATCAATGAGAGTAAATTTGGATTTTGGACATCCGGCGCGGCACTAAAAATGGAATTAATCGTTCCCGGTGTTCCTCCTGATGGATCATTCGATGCAGACCAATTATCGTAGTTTGAGCATGGATCGCCTAAATTTATTCGTTCCAAACTATAGCCGCCCAATTGTTTGATAGGGTCTTGGTACCATTCGTCTGTGTAGGTCAGTCGATCAATCAGCAAACCTGTGTTATCATTTAGCATGAGTTGGTCTCCAGCGTTGTTTAAACTAGGAAAACTCGTGACTCCCGCCACGTTCGTAAAGAGTCCAAGGTTTGCATTAGCCGTTAAAACAATGTAGGAACCGGGCAATAACCAAAAATCACCGATCGTTCCATTGGAAGAACCATCTGTTATTTTCCAGTCTTGTAAATGAAAAACCTTCCCGGTTTTATTGAAAATCTCTACAAATTCCACTTCGGGTAGCCCAATTACAGGTGTTGGATCCGCAAAGAACTCTGTGATGATCACATCTCCTTTGACAGCAGTATCCGCAACTAAATAATCAAAATTCACCGATTGATTTCCCGTGACATTTCCAGCCAAATCGGATAGATTGGCGGACATCAGCGTATAGGTATTTCCATTGGTCAATGGAAACATGGTCGTCAAATGCACCAATGCAGGATTTACATTGTCCTGTTGAACAGAAACAAAAGAGTTGAAAGGTAGAATGGCAAAGTTAGCCACATCATTAGCAGAAGTGGAACTGAGGGCTTCATTAAACAGGGCATCCACTTGGTTGGAAGTAATAACCGAAGCCTGGAGAAGAATAGGAGCTTGAACGTCTAAAATAGGATTTCCAATGTAGACATCATCCATGTAGAATTTATTCGCATTACTTGACGTATACGTGCACAAATAACCAAAAAAGGATCCAGGTAGAATGTTTGAATCAAAGGCACTTCCTTGAAGAATGTAATTGCTTCCACCGTTCAGATCTGCTGATAATTCCCAGGTTCCACTTGCGTTTAAAACAACTTTAACCCCAACCGTAAAACTGTTCGAAATTTGTCCGTCCACACCGGAACAAAGTTGCGTAGGAATTCCATTTTCTAATTTGAAAAGGCGAATCGCGTCAACCGCATTGGCTTCTCCAAACAAAACGTAGTAGCCATTTTGAACAGCTGTCAAATCACTGTTATCTGCACTTAAAAAGACTTTTCCATAATTACTCGAGGATGGAGAAAAACTTTGTTTCATCCAAAAGTGCCATTCGTGATTTTGCAAAGTGTTGATTCCATGAGCTAAACTCAGATATGAACTTCCTGCAATCGTATTGTTTAACTGCAACTGTTGACTGGCATTAACCACGAACTCCGCTGTGTTTCCGCTCCACGATGGATTAGCGCTGAAATCTCCGTCTGAGAAATCATCTACGACTTGGGAATAGACATTCACCGAAGTCAACCATAAAAAAAACAATATTATTTGGGGAATCCACTTCATAGCTATCAAATATATTAATTTTACAAAATCAAATAGTTTAATAACGAATGAAAGTAGCAGTTATTGGAGCAACAGGTATGGTTGGACATGTCATGTTGCAAGTTTTAAAGGAACAAAATTTCCCGATTACCACCTTAATCCCCGTTGCATCTGAGAAGTCAGTGGGAAAAAAAATGGAATTTGGTGGACTAGAATTTGAGGTAGTTGGACTACAAACGGCTGTGGATATGCATCCGGATATTGCTATTTTTTCCGCAGGAGGGGAGACATCCTTGATTTGGGCACCTAAATTTGCTGAAGTTGGAACGGTTGTTATTGATAATTCTTCCGCTTGGAGAATGGATCCAAGTAAAAAGCTGATTGTCCCTGAAATCAATGGACACACCTTGACAAAAGAAGACAAAATCATCGCGAATCCAAATTGCAGCACGATTCAATTAGTGATGGTACTCGCTCCGTTGCACAAACGATATGGAATCAAACGTGTCATTGTTTCAACCTACCAGTCGATTACCGGAACAGGTGTTAAAGCGGTAGAACAAATGGAAAATGAGCGTGCAGGACAATCTGGAGAAATGGCCTACAAATATCCAATTGATAAAAATTGCATTCCACAATGTGATGTGTTCGAAGACAATGGATACACCAAAGAGGAAATGAAATTGACGAATGAGACCAAGAAAATTTTGGATCCATCCATTCTCGTTACGGCTACCGCTGTGCGTGTTCCAGTTGTTGGTGGACATTCGGAGGCGGTGAATATCGAGTTTGAAAAAGACTTCAATTTGGATGAGGTTCGTAAAATTCTACACGAAACTTCTGGGATCACCTTACAAGACAATCAGGACACTTATACATACCCAATGCCGAAATACGCACAAGGAAAAGACGATGTCTTTGTTGGACGCATACGTCGGGATGAAAGTCAAGTAAATTCCTTGAATTTATGGATCGTAGCTGACAACTTGAGAAAAGGCGCTGCGACAAATGCTGTTCAAATTGCGAAAATCGTAGAGGGATTACTTCAATAATTTTCACGTTAGGAATCAAACATCCATTTACAACATCCAAATTCACATTGATTCAAACGTGCTATAGGATGAATTAAAAGTGCTAAAAATCATAGAAATTGATTTGTTCATTTGTAGAACTAAAACAATTAACTATGAGCAATTTAGCAAACAGACCGACTTTCAAGTCACACTACGACAATTTTATTGGAGGGAAATTTGTTCCACCAGTAAAAGGTAATTATTTTGAAAACATTTCTCCTATCGACGGGAAATTAATTGCAAATGCAGCACGTTCAACCGCGGAAGACATTGAGTTAGCATTGGATGCAGCTCATGAAGCGTTTAAAACATGGTCAAAAACTTCTGCAACGACAAGAAGCAATATTCTGTTGAAAATCGCAGACGTTATGGAAGCGAATTTGGAATATCTGGCGACGGTTGAAACCATTGACAACGGAAAAGCAATTCGTGAAACACGTGCAGCGGATTTACCACTTTGTATCGACCATTTCCGTTATTTTGCTGGTGTTATTCGTTCAGAGGAAGGAACAATTTCAGAACACGATGAACATACAGTAAGCATCAACTTACATGAGCCTCTTGGTGTGGTTGGACAAATCATTCCTTGGAACTTTCCATTATTGATGGCTACTTGGAAAATTGCTCCAGCTTTAGCGGCAGGAAACTGTGTTATTGTTAAGCCAGCTGAGCAAACACCAACATCCATCATGGTGTGGATGGAGTTAATCCAAGATTTATTACCTGCAGGTGTTTTAAACGTCGTTTCAGGTTTTGGTCCAGAAGCAGGTAAACCATTGGCAACATCTCCACGTGTTCAAAAAGTAGCATTTACAGGAGAAACTACTACGGGGCGCTTAATTATGCAATATGCTTCTGAGAATTTAATTCCAGTAACGATGGAACTAGGAGGGAAGTCACCGAACATTTTCTTCCCATCTGTGTGTGATCACGACGATGAATTCTTTGATAAAGCAGTGGAAGGAGCGGTACTATTCGCCTTGAATCAAGGTGAAGTATGTACGTGTCCATCTCGTATTTTGGTTCACGAATCGATTTATGATAAATTCATGGAGCGTGTGATTGCTCGTACCAATGCGATTGTGTGTGGAAATCCACTTGATGGAAACACGATGATGGGTGCACAAGCATCGAATGATCAATACGAGAAAATTCAGTCCTATTTGAAAATAGGAAAAGAAGAAGGTGCGGAAGTACTTGCTGGTGGCGATGCAAATCACTTGGACGGAGATTTAGCGAATGGATTCTACATCAAACCTACGATCTTCAAAGGACACAATAAAATGCGTGTATTCCAGGAAGAAATCTTTGGACCAGTTGTTTGTGTAACAACATTCAAAACAACAGAGGAAGCCTTAGAAATCGCGAACGATACATTGTACGGTTTAGGTGCAGGTGTTTGGACGCGTGACGCACATGAGTTGTATACAGTTCCACGCGCGATTCAAGCAGGACGTGTTTGGGTGAATTGTTACCATGCTTATCCGGCTCATGCGCCGTTTGGTGGATACAAAAAATCTGGATTTGGACGTGAAACTCATAAAATGATGTTGGCGCATTACCGTCAAACAAAGAACATGTTGATCTCCTACAACAAAAATAAACTTGGATTCTTTTAATTGATATTATTTCATTGAAAACCCGGGTTTTGCCCGGGTTTTTTTATCTATCTAGATATGCCATTTCCAAGAATTATTGCAGGCGAAAAAGCGAAAGAATTAATTCAAACGCTAAAAAAAGATCATGGAGACTTGATGTTCCATCAATCGGGAGGATGCTGTGACGGGTCACAACCCATGTGTTTTCAAAAAGGCGAATTTTACTTAGGTTCGTCGGATGTTTGTCTTGGGATTATTGAAGATTGTCAATTTTGGATGAGCAAGGATCAATTTGAATACTTGAAACATACACATCTAACCATAGATGTTGTTTCAGGACGAGGATCGAGTTTTTCACTTGAAATTCCTTATGGATTTCGATTTGTTATTCAATCACGCCTATTTACGGAAGAGGAATTAATAGATCTAGAACCTTTGCGAACCAAAGAGGATTTTTAATGTCCAGCCATTTTTTGGTATTGTCTAGGTGACAATCCCTCCATTTTTTTAAAGACACGTGTAAAGTAATTCGCATCATCAAATCCGGAGGCAAAAGCAATTTCTGTGATGAGTAAATTTGGGTTTTTAAGGAGGTGTTTTGCGTGTCGAATGCGCTCTCGAAGGAGTAATTCAACCGGACTCATTCCTGTTTCTCGTTTGATGTAACGATAAAGTGTTGCATTGCTCATGCAGGCTTTATTCGTTAATTCTTTCATGCTTATTTTCTGGGTCAGATTTCCTCGTATATAGTCAATCAAATGTCCGATGGGAGAATCAAGTTGTTTTACCGATGAAAGAGAACTGCGTGTTTGCAATTGGATGAGGTGAATCAATAATTCTTGTAGCGTTAAATCCGCTAGAACATCTTTTGTGATTTGAGCACTCATGCAAATGCTCATGAGTTTGTTTAATGTTCCGGCAATTTCTTCGTTGTTGGACAATAAATAATGCTCGAAATTCAAGGACCATTCTTCCTTGTTTTCCTTTGGATAGTTATTATTCAAGAAATCAATGATTCGTTGAATTTTTGTTCGATCTATTTCTAAGGCCAAACATTGGGTTGGATTGTCCGCACATGCTTCAGGAAAATCAATTTTCATCTCCACGTTGGAAGGTAAAATCACCGTTTCACCAGGTAGATACTCAAATTCAGGGTCTTCATACAGATGCATGACTTTTTTACCACGTAACATACTCGTCAGGACGACATCATTGAATTTCAATGCTACCTTATCTGTCGATTCATAGGTTTCGAACAAATTCAACTCGCAATCCTTTAAATTAAAGATCGTACGATTTTCCACCAAAGTCTTCAAGGAAGATTCGTGTGTCAAATGCGGTTGATTTAATAATTTACCTTTCGTCGAGAGCATTTACCATTTTTCTGTTACCAATTTACAAAAAAAAGATCATCATTCAAAAAAATCAATGAGCTCCTGTAAACCGGTTAATTGAATTTTTTTATTCTCTATCATCTTTTTAAAATGATTATGTACATTTGTCCCGTCTCTAAGGGGTGCCGAAAGGCTGAGATTACACCCATTGAACCTGTAGGATAATGCCTGCGCAGGGAAGATGACCGAGCTAATTGTTATTTATTCACCAAGAATTAGCCCCTTGTTCTTGTTTAATTTTTTATAAAATGAAAACAAGAATTATTACCAGTGTCCTTTTTTTAAGTATTTGTCAACTTGCGTTTTCTCAACAGCGCATACATGGTGTCATTGAAGATCGAACAGGAGCAGTTGTCCAAGCGGCTCAAGTTTCTGTATTGAACACCAATGTTCTAGTCAATTCAGATGTAAAGGGAAAGTTTGAATTCACGCAATTACCTGTTTCCGATTCTACCTATACACTAATGGTAGAGAAACCAGGATTTTTACCCCAATCGATAACTATTTCTGCAACGACTAGGGAAGAAGTGAAGATTCTTCTTTTCTCTAGTATGAAAACGTTGGAGGACGTACAAGTGAATACCACGCGTTTGTCTGATTTTAACACATCGTGGATTTTAGTTCGTCGAACCAATCCATTGGAACGTAAGAATTTCGGTCAAGATATCCCCATTCTTTTGGAGGCCACACCGTCATTGGTGACCACTTCGGATGCAGGAGCTGGAGTTGGCTATACAGGACTCCGTATACGTGGTGTGGATGCGACGCGAATCAACGTGACAATCAATGGAATTCCAGTGAATGATCCAGAATCACATGCGGTTTATTGGGTCAACATGCCTGATTTAGCTTCGTCCATTGAAAACATACAAATTCAACGTGGCGTAGGTTCATCCACCAACGGAGCAGCTTCATTTGGAGCCTCCTTAAACATTAAAACCCAGGATATTTCTGAAAAACCATTCGGTTCAATCGACCAATCTGTGGGTTCTTTTGGAACGTTTAAAACGACGATCAAAGCTGGAACAGGGATCATCAACAAACATTTTTCCTTGGAAACCAGAATGTCTAGTATTCAATCCAACGGTTACCTCGATCGTGCCAGTTCTGATTTGAAATCGTATTTCATTTCCGGTGCGTATATTGGAAAAAAGTCTGTGTTAAAGGCGGTTGTTTTCAGTGGTAAAGAAATCACCTACCAAGCGTGGTACGGAACGCCGGAAAGCCGAGTGAAGGGCGATACAGCTGCCATGAATGCTTATGCTGATCGCAATGGTTTAAGTTCGGAAGACCGTCAAAATCTGCTGAATGCAGGAAGAACATATAACTTTTACACCTATAAAAATGAAGTGGATAATTATCAGCAAGATAACTATCAAATCCATTTCACGCATACCTTCAATGACAAATTGATTTTGAACCTAGCCGGTCACTATACCTACGGTCGTGGTTACTATGAACAATACCGCAAAAGCGAAAATTTAGCTGATTATGGTTTGAATCCGGTTGTCATTGGATTAGATACGGTTCAACAAACAGATTTGATTCGTCGCTTATGGTTGGACAATGATTTTGTTGGAGCAGTTTATGGACTTACCTATAAACCAACAGCTCATTTGGATTTTGTTTTGGGCGGATCAGCAAACACATATTTTGGAAGACATTTCGGTGAATTGGTATGGGCACAATATGCATCGAATAGTGAAATTTACCAACGCTACTACAGCAACGATTCCAGAAAATCAGAAGTTAGTTCCTACCTAAAAGCTGTATACAAAAGGGACCGATTTGATATCTACACGGATTTACAATTTAGACACGTGGATTACACTTTTATTGGAAAAGAACTCGTGAATGGAATTCCAGTCGACGTGACTCAAGCAGTTCAATTTAATTTTTTCAATCCAAAAGTTGGAGCAAGTTTTAAATTAAATACAAATCAAACCTTGTTCTTGAATGGTGGAATCAGTCACCGAGAGCCCGTTCGTGCAGATTTTGTAGAGAGCACAGCGCAAAATCGTCCAACATTTGAAACCTTGCAAGATGTGGAGTTTGGACATCATATCAATACAAATAGATTCAGTTTAACGACGAATCTATACTATATGAATTACCAAAATCAATTGTTATTAACTGGAGAAATCAACGATGTGGGAGCATACATTCATACCAATGTGGCTAAAAGTTACCGAATGGGTGTGGAGCTATATGGATCTTATCGTTTTGATAAAAAACTGAAATTGACAGGTGGAATTACCCTCAGTCAAAATAAAATTGCGCAATTCAACGAATTCGTGGATACTTATTTAGATACACTTCCATATTATACGCAGCAAGTGATCACTCATACGAATACAGACATGTCCTTTTCGCCAAATATGATTGGGAACATTGGATTTGAATGGATGCCGATTGACAATTTCAACATCGCATGGATGACGAAATTAGTGGGCAGACAGTACTTGGACAACACCGGAAATGTCAATCGCAGTATCGACCCTTATAATTTCTCGAATCTTCAACTAAACTATTCGATTTTTGATAAGCTTTGTAAGGAAATTCAGTTTGGAGTCATGGTAAATAACGTATTCAATCAATCGTACGTGAATAACGGTTACACGTTTTCATATGCGTATGGTGGACAAACGACCACCGAGAATTTTTACTACCCTCAAGCGGGAAGAAATTTCATGGCACGTGTGCTCTTAAAGTTTTAATTGTACTTTTGAGGAAACTTAGAACGATGAAATTTCTACTTTCCTTAAGCTGTTTATTGAGTATTTCCACGCTGTTTGCACAAGTGGATGTTAATGTTGGTGGCACACCTGAACCAATGCTGGTGAGCATTGCGCCACCTGATTCTTTAGTAAATTTCCCCGATACGGAAGCTCAATACCCCGGTGGACCAGATTCCTTGGCTGAGTTTATTTTTGTGAACTTTATTTTGCCAGATGATACTTCTGAAGTATTATGGGACCAACGTGTTTACCTTTCGTTCATTGTTGAAAAAGATGGTTCTATTAATAACATCGTGGTGGAAAAAGGCGCAAGTGAATTATATGATTCCATTTGTGTGGCTGTTGTTCAACAAATGCCAAAATGGATTCCTGCTCAAAAAGACGGCGTTCCAGTTCGTTCGTTGATGCGCTTACCAATTAACATTGATGACGCCATTATTGGTCCGGATGATATACTCTCAGACGAAGAATGGTCAGAAGAAGATTTTGAAGATGAAGGGTCAAACCGCAAATTCGGAAACGGACACTATGCTGGATTTGATGTCTATTTTTCTCAATTTGCCAACGAAATGGGCGATGTTACGTTTGACCAAAATCCATATTGGGAAATCAATCAAATGAAATCGTTTGGATTGAATTACAATATGTTTGATTTAAAGTTTCCAATCGCTGGAAAGCAATTGGGAATAACTACAGGATTAGGTTTTGGATACCACAATTATAGCCTCAGAAATAACTACGTTTTGGCGCATACGGCGGATACGATATTTGCTATTCAGGACACCATTTTCAATTTCAAGACCAATAAATTACAAGTTGGAACGATTTCAATTCCATTGTTATTGGATTATTCGTTCAATGAAAACTTTGAAAAAAGTTACTTTATTGCTGTTGGTGTCATCGGTACATATAACTACGGAACCAAACAAAGTGTAACAGGCACCTATGCAAATGGAGATGAATTTGTAAACTCTACTATTTCAGCATTTAACATGAATAGATGGACATTAGATGCAACGACACGCATTGGTTACGGCCATTTTGGAATGTTCATTAGCTATCAGTTGAATTCCATGTTTAAAACAGGACACACTGTCGCTGTTTATCCATTTCGCATAGGATTCAATGTTCTTTTTGGAATTTAGTTTTTAACTAAATGAAAGAAACTGTGTAAGGTCTGATCAAGCTCATAGATTTTTAAAACGTAAAAATAGGTCCCTTCATCGAATTCACTTCCATCCCAGGAATTGTCGTAGTTTTTCGCGCTGTACAAAAGTTGTCCCCATCGGTTAAAGATAAATACTTCATTATCGGGATAAAAGGACAAGTATTCAAAGGATAAACGATCGTTAATCCCATCTCCATCCGAAGTGATGACGTTGATGTTCGTGATTTCAGCTGGAACAACCGTGATGTTCGTGCATAGACTATCGATACAGCCATGATTGTTTTGAATGGTTAAGCACAATGGATATTGTCCAGGCACGGCATAAGATCCAGAAAATGAGGTGCTCTGAGTAAAGGAACTATCTGCTACAGTCCAATTCCAAAAAACGAGGTTTCCACCCGGTGAAAGCGATGCATCTTGGACAATGAACGAATTCGTGACCACAACTGGATTGGGATTAACCGTCACTTGAGCACTTGGATTGGGGTAAATGCTAACGGTTATTTGTTGTGTGTCTGATACACAGCCATTGATCTCGGCATAGGCAGCATAGTTAACTTGAATCATTGTATCACTCACATTCGGAATGAATTCAGAGATGTTGCCTGTTCCCGTTGAATTCCCAAAATAATGACTGATTCCACCCGTCAAACAGGAGGTGTTCAAAATGGAAATCGCTTCTCCTGCACATAAAACAGAATCGTAAATAAGACTTGGCTCCGCGGCTGGAATCAAGGGTTTATTTCCAACTGGAATATTGAGTATTTGATTGCCACAGGCATCCATAATGATGGGTGGGGGAACAGCTAAACTTGTTTGTAAACTATCGCAATACAGTGGACAATTTGGATTTGTTAAAGTAAAGATATGGTTTGTTGAACCATTCGAACAACCAACGTTTTGTCCGACCGTTACCACTTCAGTTGACCATGGATGAGTAAAGGTATAGGGCGCCACACCATAACGAGCATAGGCTGTGGCATTGAAGGTACAGCTGTTCGAACAGATAGGGGTTTGATTGACAAACCATTCGTTTCCATATGATTCAGGTGTTTTCCCATAAACAATGACTTCGAACGGGTATATTGAAGCAAATGGATCGTATCGAATATACGTGGTGTTACACCCAGAACCCAACGCATTTCTACCGATGTGCATGCGTACCCAAAAGCTCACATCTGAACAAGATTCACCAACGCAACAACTGAGAGGATTCATTAAATTAAAACTATCCAAATAGGCAGTCCCGGGTAAGGTAGCGGTCGCACCTGTAACCGTAAATATTTGAGAACTTCCGCAAGAAGAACTGTAAAACATGGCGCCTTGACTCATGATTGCTCCGGTGAAAGGATCAGCATAAAAACTTCCGGAAACATATACTCCTGTTACAGTTATTCCTGCTGGAATGGTTACTTGGATGCTATCCTTATTGTAAGTTGGCATGAAACAAGAAGGCATGTATCCGTTTGACCAAGTACTCAAAGGACCGGAAATCACTGGGTCAATATAGACAGGATAGGTACGTGTATACTCATTTAGCCAATTGGTAGAGATGAATAGTTGAAGGAATTTACCTTCCTTTTTATCGACGATGTCGTAATGACCAATCGTTGTTTGACCTAATGCATCATAACAAATGATGGGGTCTAACTGCGCCGCAATTCTACCTTTTTCATCCAAAATGGTTAGTCGCTGACATAGTTGCTGTTTTTCATCGAGTTCTTTTACAATGCGAAAAGAGCTTGGAATGTCAAGCTTCTCCTCAATAAGAAGTTCGGCTTCCGAATGAGCGAGTGGTTCATTTAGTCGGTAACTAAACTTGATGGCATTTTCCAAAAAAACAACTTGCTTGTCTACATGAGGAACGATCTGCTCAAAGAACCCGATGTTTTGAGAAAGAGAAAAGTCATTGTTTGCTGGTACTCCCTGTATGATTGTTTTGGTGCCAAACTGTATTTTAGTTAAGTCCGTTGAACTGAGAGAAAAACTACCGTTTTTGTCCAAATAAGTGGGGAAATCTTGCTGCAAAGCGGTCCATCCCTCCGAGGATTGTTTCAAGCCAAAGTCAATGGGAACGAGCTCACCTTCTTTTGAGTAATAGTGGATTGGTTTTAAACTGTAACGTGCTTTGATGTCGCCTTTATTGTTGCGATAGACGGAAGCATAAAGGGTTCGTTTTTCTCTGACTTCCTTCCAACTTTGATCATAAGTGACTACATTTTCACGGTCAACTAGTTCGGGATTTACACAAGTAGATTTCAAGGTCCAAATGGCAGATTTATTTACTTGTGCCTGTCCTTCGCTTACCAAAAGCAGGAAAAAAAGTAGAAAATATACATGTTTCATAGTAGCAGATTCACTACTAAGATAGCATTTTAAACGTACAAGATCAATTTAACCTATTAAAAATCAAGGCTTAAATGAAAGATCATTTAAATCGTTGCCAGCCAAAAAGGACTTGTAATCCATGCGTTTTTTTCCCTCGGCTTGAATCTCTTTTAATAGCACGAAGCCATTTCCACTTGGGAAAACAATTCCTTCAAGTGTAGCAAACGGACCATTGTTTCGAGTCGCTTCAGTCAAGTTTACCAAAGTTGAATCAAAGAGTTTAAACGTGATCCAAGAAGATTTTTTGGTGGACCAAAGTTTGCACCATGCTGCAGGGTAGGGGGATAAGCCTCGGATGCGGTTGTGGTTAAGTTCCGCCACTTGACTCCAGTCAATTTCACAATCTGCCTTGAATATTTTTGGGGCAAAGGGTACATTTGTATCCGATGGATCTTGTTCAATGGTTGAAACAGCACCCGAACAAATTTGATCAGCGGTTTCTACTGTTAATGCAGCCCCCATCGATTTTAATTGATCGTGTAGCTCACCTGCGTTGATGTCTTTGGATAATGAAATGGATTTTTGTGCAATGATTGCACCGGTATCAATGTTTTCGTTAATAAAAAATGTACTCACTCCAGTTTCCACTTCACCATTCATGATGGCCCAATTGATTGGCGCTGCTCCTCGGTATTTTGGAAGGAGACTCGCATGTAGGTTTATCGTTCCGAATGCAGGCATTTTCCACACGACATCGGGCAACATGCGAAAAGCGACAACGACAAACAAATCTGCGTTTAAGGAAGCTAAATCCGTTAAAAAGGATTCTTCGCGCAATTTGTCTGGTTGCAAAATGGTAAGTCCATGCGAAAGGGCATATTGTTTGACAGCACTTTGCTGAATTTGCTGCCCACGTCCCGCAGGTTTGTCCGCAACGGTAACAACACCAACAATTTCATGTTTGGATTGCATCAAAGCATCCAAAATCCCCACAGCAAATTCGGGGGTCCCCATAAAAACAATGCGTAATTTCTCTTTCATTATACAATTTTCTTTTTCCAATCATACAAACGGAGGTAGCTGATGGAAGCTAATCCCATTAAAATAAAATAGATGTACTCTACCGTCCAAATCCAATATACGTCCAAATTCCACACTTTGATGAAAAGGTAACAAAAAACGACATAAACACTCACAATGCCAAATTCAATGAACATCGAATGCAGCGTGTTTCCAGAACCATGGATTGTTTGAAAATAAACAGAGGAAAATCCATACAACATAATAGATACGGAAATGAGTCGGAGGATTTGAGCACTCTTGTGTACATACAATTCCGCCGGATTAATCAGTCGAATTAATGCTTCCGGATAGAAAATGGCTCCATGGAAAGTGACGCACAAGAACAAAAGTGTCATGAGTTGTATCCGTTTTTGAATTGTAGGAATTTCATCAAATTTCTTAGCGCCTATGTATTGAGAAATGTACGTTTTCGTGGTTCCTGCGAATCCCCAAATAGGGACAAAGGCAAGAAAATAGATGGCTCTAATATTCTGTGAAACGGTTAAATCAAATTGACCTTTTTGCTCTAGCCAAGTGAAAAAGAGTGTCCAAGTTGCCAACGCAAAGAATCCCTGAAACATCAGCGGACTCCCTACTCTCAACAATTCTTTCATGGAAGCAAGTTCAAACTTGAAATGTGCAAATAGTTGGTATTCTTTTCTTTCCGTTGAAAAAATCAAATAAATCACAAGAAATAACATCCCCAAAGCATCTGCAATGGTATTGGCTAACGCGGCTCCTTCGATCCCCATTTCTGGTAAGCCGTGTCTACCAAAGATCAAGGAATTAGCAAGGAAAATATTACTGATTGCTGTGATTAAGGCGGCATATAATACAATCATCGTTTTTCCTTTTGCCAATAAAAAAGCCTGTATGGTAATGGTAATCATCGCAAAAAACAAGGCGAAAGATCTAACCCGAATAAAATCACCTTGTAAGAGGGCAATTTCATGGTTTTTGGAATAACCAACAATTGCGGATGGAAGAAACCAATGCAAAAGGATGAAGAATCCAATCGCTAACAGGAAATTGGTTAAAAAGGATGTTCCAAAAACCCTTCCAATTGCCGAAATACGTTCTTCACCAATTCTTCTGGCAATGATGATCTGTGCACCATCTCCCATTCCAAGCAAACACATGTATACGGTGACGTATAAAAGTCCTCCGTTACCCACTGCGTCGAAAGCCTCGGTAGAATACCGACTGATCAAGGAGGCGTCCGTTATTAAAACAATGGACTGAATAAATCCGGATACCATCATCGGAAGTGCCATTCCTAAAATCGCCTTGTAATTGAGTGCAAGCATCTTAATCTACTTGGATAATCAATCCTTTTAAGTATTCTCCCTCTGGATGAAATGCATGAATGGGATGATCTGCTGGTTGATGGATTTGCTCCAAAATACGCACATTTCTTCCTGATTCAATCGCTGCAGCAATAATGGTATTGGTAAACAACGCTTTATCGATGACCTGTGAACAAGAAAACGTAAAGATGATTCCTCCAGGTTTAATTTGACGAATGGCATGCGCATTCAATCGCTTGTATCCTTGAATGGCTTGGTGACGTTTTTCGCGGTGCTTCGCAAATGCAGGTGGATCCAACACAATAATGTCGTAATCTTCTTGCAAATCCTTCATGTAATCCATGGCATCTGCGCAAATGGACAAATGTTTCTCGGTATAGTTATTCAAGATGATGTTATCGTCGGTTAAGGCAATCGCCTTTTTTGAACTATCCAAGGAATGCACCAAAGAGGCCCCATGATTCAACGCTTGAAGAGAGAATCCTCCGGAGTAACAAAAAGTATTTAATACTTTCTTTCCTTTCGAATATTCGCCTAGAATACGTCTGTTCACCCGCTGATCGATAAAGAATCCCGTTTTTTGTCCAGTAATCCAATCGATGTTGTATTTCACGCCGTTTTCTAATGCAACATGTGGTGTTTCGCAACTTCCGAATAGATAGGCGTCTGTTACGTCGGTTCTTTTCGGTAAGGTATCGGTTGACTTCGAATAAACCGCTGTCAATTTTTTCCCGAATGCATTTTTCAATGCGTTAGCAATCATCTCAACTGAAAAGTACATGCCAATGGAATGACATTGAATCACAGCGACCCCGTTATAAAAATCAATAACAAGTCCGGGAAGTTCATCACCTTCACCGTGACATACACGGAAAATGTTGTTCTGTTTGGATAAAAGTCCAATGTTTATTCGGGAATCAACCGCTTTTTTAATTTTTCGATCAAAAAAAGCTTGGTCTATTTCCTCGTAGTCGAAACTTAAGATTCGAACAGAAATAGTTGCATGTTGAAAATGCCCAATTCCTAAAAACTGGTCTTTTCGTGTCATCAGACACACTAGGTCACCATCCTTTAAGGATTCGGTAGAAGATTCAATGGCTCCTGAAAAAACCCAAGGATGTCTGCGCATCAATGATTGTTCTTTGCCTTTGCGGATGTGTAGTATAGGATATGTCATGGACGCAAAGTTACACAATCCGTTGTCAAACTTGCGGAAGTATCACACGCATCTGCACAGAAAATAGGGAGTTTTGTAGGGTAAGTCCTATTTTCGACTTACTTTTGACCTAAATAAAGTTGAAATATGTCAAATAAAAGAATTCTTAAGAGAAACATCAATGAGATGGTTTTTGATGTGGTAGAAGAGTGTTTTCACCACCAAATGTTGGATGAGTCTAAAGCTCCAGCAACAGAAAAATTAATTACAGAGGCAGCAAGTTTCCAAGATGTTATTCTTGGACGTATGCACAAAGCAAAAGGTAAAGCTGAATTTCGTGCAATCGTTGCTGAAGTTGAAGCAAAAGCGTTAACTTTTGTTGATGCATTAAATGCATTGAATAAATAATTAGATGCTTCAGTTAGATTGGAAGCGCATGCTCGCAGCATTTGGCGCATTTTCTTTTCTAATGGTTCTCATTACTACCCGCGCAACTGATTCCTACTGGAACGCAGTTGCGCTTGGTGGACTGATGATTTTCTTTTGGATATTTGAGGTGATATCCATTTACATTACAGCCTTATTCCCCTTTATTTTTGCCATTCCACTCGGACTCCTCAACACAGCAGATCTTGCTGCAAGTTATGGAAACAATAATGTCTACCTGTTTTTCGGTGGATTTGTCCTTGCTCTTGGATTGGAAAAATGGAAAGTTCATGAGCAAATCGCTCGAAGAATCATCAATGTTGTAGGTGATTCAAAACCACGCATTTTACTTGGATTCATTTTAAGTACCGGATTCCTCAGTATGTGGATTTCCAACACCGCTACCGCACTGATGATGTTGCCAATGGCAATCGCCATTATTCATGCCATGCCGGTTGCGCATCAAAAATCAAAATTCTCTTTGCTGTTAATGTTGAGCATCGCTTATGCATCAAGTATCGGTGGAGTAGGGACCCTTGTAGGCTCGCCTCCTAACACGCAAATGGCTGCCATTCTTCAAAAGAATTTTCACATCACGGTGAGCTTTTTTGATTGGATGAAAATCGGAATGCCGCTAGCGATTACCATGCTTTTAGTCATGTATGGCATTTTTTACGTCGCACTTGGAAAGGAAAGAAAGGAACTACACGATGTGAATTTACCGAATGTTCCTTGGACAAACGAACAACTTAGAGCTCTGTCAATATTTGGATTAGTGGTCATTTTATGGTCCTTTCGTGAATTGATTACCTCAGCTACTGGACTAAACTACGGGGACGAAAGTGCTGCGATTTTTGGTGCCATCCTGTTGTTCATTGTCCCGGGTAAAAGCGATAAAAAACCTTTGCTCGATTGGAAGGATACTGAGAAATTGCCTTGGGGAATTTTATTGTTGTTTGGTGGTGGACTTGCACTTGCTCAAATTTTTGAGAAAAATGGAGTCGTTGAATCACTGACAAAAGTATTTCAGTCCTATGAAAACATGTCGGTTCCAGCAATCGTTTTGTTGGTGGTTGTCATTTCTGTGTTTGCGTCTGAAGTGATGTCCAACCTAGCTTTAGTGACCATATTTGTCCCGGTTATCGCAAGCTTTGCCAAGGAATCCGGATATGATGTTTTTCAATTGTGTTTCTCCTTAACGCTCGGTGCTAGTCTTGCTTTCATGATGCCGGTGGGTACACCGCCCAATGCCATTGTATTTTCATCTGGACATGTGAAAATTCATCAAATGGTCAAAATGGGTTTTCTTTTCAATGTGATTGGAATCGCATTGATCTCCTTGTTCGCCATCCTTTTTTTGTAATTCGAGAATAATTCTTATTTTCGATAACCTTAAAACTAAACCATGATTACTGCTGAAAGACTTTTTGAAGTCCCTGATCATCAATTAAAGAATTATCCGAATTCAGCCATGTTTGTCACAAAAACTGCTGGAATTTGGGTTCCTATATCAACGAGTGATTTTATTGAACGCACCATGAATGTAGCACGTGGATTAATTTCTATGGGCATTCAGGCAGGAGACCGCGTGGCGGTAGCGAGTTCGAATCGCGTGGAATGGAATATTTTGGATATTGCCGTTCAAAAAACAGGAGCGATTTTAGTTCCATTGTACCCGAATATTTCAGAAAATGACTACCGTTTCATTCTAAACGATTGTTCGGCGAAAATCTGCATCGTATCCAATCAAGAATTAGCCGATAAAATATCGAATATACGTAAAGACGTTCCAAGTTTGGAACACTTATTCTCCTTTGACAAACTGGACTCTGTACCACATTGGTCTCACATTGAGGAACAACGAACGCATACAGATATAGATCTTGTTTATGACCGAATGAAAGATGTGAAAAATGAAGACCTCGTTACCATTATTTATACATCAGGAACAACGGGTAATCCAAAAGGGGTGATGCTTTCTCATCAAAATCTATTATCAAATGTAGAGGGGTGTATTGAACCAATTCCTGCGGATAATCATTCACGTGTTTTAACCTTTTTACCCATTTGTCATGTGTATGAACGCATGTTGCATTACCTCTACATGTATCTGGGTTGTTCGGTTTATTTTGCGGAGTCAATGGATACAATTGGTGATAACATCAAAGAAGTTAAACCTGATGTTTTTTCAGCAGTTCCAAGGTTGATTGAAAAGGTTTTTGATAAGATCATGGCCAAAGGCGAGGAGTTAAGTGGTATCAAAAAAGGACTATTTTATTGGGCATTAATCCTAGCTGAAAATTATGACAACGTTCATGCGACACCCTTTTTCAAATTCAAATTGGGCATTGCTAGAAAGCTGATTTTTTCTAAATGGCAAGAAGCTTTGGGTGGAAATGTGAAAGCCATTGCATCGGGAAGTGCTGCACTTCAGCCACGATTGGCACGCATCTTCCTTGCCGCAGATATTCCAATTTTAGAGGGATATGGATTGACAGAAACTTCGCCAGTAGTAACAGTTAATAATTTCGTTTCTGGAATCCGCATTGGAACAGTTGGTGCATTGATTGAAGGTGTTCAAGTGAAAATTGCAGCGGACGGAGAGATTTTGGTGAAAGGACCCAATGTGATGATGGGTTACTACAACAATGAAGAGGCGACGAATGAAGTGATGGATAGTGAAGGGTGGTTTCACACGGGAGATATAGGTGAATTTCAAGAGGAAAAGTTCTTAAAAATCACGGACCGTAAAAAAGAAATATTTAAAACGTCTGGTGGAAAATACATCGTTCCTCAAGCGATGGAGAATCGTTTCAAAGAATCACGTTTTGTTGAACAAATTATGGTCATTGGAGAGGGAGAGAAATTCCCAGCCGCTTTTGTCGTTCCTAATTTCGCCTTTGCAAAGGAATGGGCACATCGTCATGGTTTGCAGTTCGAATCCATGAGCAATGAAGAAATCATTAAACAAACGGCGTTTATTGATCGAATGGATCAGGAGATTGCTGAAATAAATCAGGGATTTGGAAATTGGGAACAGGTGAAGAAAATCGCCTTGCTTCCAGCTGAATTTACGATTGACGGTGGGGAACTTACACCAACACTCAAATTGAAGAGAAAGAAAATTCTAGAGAAATACCAAGAAGGATATCAGAAAATATTCAGTTAACAAAAAAGGCCATCGTAAGATGGCCTTTTTTTATTCCATTAAAATGGATTAGTTTGCTTTTTTAGAACAACAAGATGATTGTTGTGTAGTCGAACAAGATTTACCTTGTTGAGCAGAACAACAAGAACCTTTTTTCTTTTTCTTTTTTCTCTTATCGTCGTCTTTTTTGACAACTTCAGTTCCAGTTACTGCAGCATACGTAGTAGTCGCAATTGACCCAGCGTAAGTGAATAAAGCTAATGCTAAAAATACTTTTTTCATGATGTTTGATTTTATAAGGTAAATATACAAATTAATTAAGTTCTCCAATACGTGTTAATTTTGCTTTAACAACATCTCCAATGGCCACATCAATTTTTGTGCCTAACGGAAGGTATAAATCAATTCTTGAACCGAATTTAATGAATCCAAATTCTGATCCCATCTCTACATATTGTCCTTCGGTTGGATAATAACAGATTCTTCGGGCTACTGCACCAGCAACTTGACGAAACAAGACTTCCTTTCCCGACTCATGTTCCACCACAACAGTACTGCGTTCGTTATCTGTGCTGCTTTTTGGATGCCAAGCAACTAAGAACAATCCTGGATGGTATTTTATGTATTTGACAATTCCTTTAATCGGATGATAATTGGCGTGAACATTCAGTGGAGACATAAAGATGGAAATTTGAATGCGACGATCTTTGAAGTATTCACTTTCTGTTGTTTCTTCAATAACAACCACTTTTCCGTCTGCTGGACACATAATATCGTTGGATTCACCCTTACATGTTCGATTAGGAACACGGAAAAACTGAACGACTAATCCAAGTAAAACAAGGAAGCCAATTTGCAAGATCCAATAGACAATCGGACAACATGCACTCAAAAAATAATGTATTATCCCACTCAATAAAATGGTGAAGATTAAACTCCACAACATAATATTTTTACCTTCTCTGTGTAATGTCATAGTTTACCAAAATAAATAAATCATCGACCAACAATAAAAAAACGGAATCGCAAACAATGCCGCATCGAATCGATCTAAAATGCCACCGTGTCCGGGTAGGATGGTGCCTGAATCTTTTATGTTTAAACTTCTTTTGAACAGAGACTCCAATAAATCTCCAAAAATGGCACAAGGCGCAATGATGATGGCAGAGACAACCCAGAATAAGGTTTCTCCTTCATTAATATACGTTCCAATAATGTATCCTAATATCAAGGTAAAGATGACTCCTCCAATGGTGCCTTCCCACGTTTTTTTCGGAGAAATACGCTCGAATAATTTATGTTTTCCAAAGAGTCTACCACTGAAATAAGCAAAGGAATCGTTGGTCCAAATCAACAAGAACATACCCACTACATGTGGCAGATAGGAAGTATTTCTCAAACTTAAGTCAATGCTTAAATAGAATGGAATAACGACATAAACAATACCGAAAACCAAAACGGAAATATTGATTAAAGGATGTTCCTTTTTTGCCCACAGTTCATTTAAAATCAAAGTGAAAAATAAGGGGAAAAGGATGGTGATGACAATGATTGGAAGATTCGCTAAGCTCAGTCCTATTAGTAAAACATAAATGAAACAGCCAATAAAAATTCCGATTTCGGAACTCACTTCAACAACTGGATGATTTTTAAACAAACGGTAAAACTCTGCAAGTCCTATGACCATGAATACCGAAAAAACGGCCATCTGCGCATACGGATGCCAAAGAATAGAACCAATGACAACAGTGCCAAAGATTGCTCCAGTAATGCTTCTTAATGCTAAATTACCTAAAGGCATCGTTTAATCGTTTTTTCGCTTCGCTTTCAAACTCCGAAGTTACGTATATTTCAAAACTACCGAAATCATTAAACATCGAATCCATTGTATTCCGTTCTTGAAATGGAATATCTAGGTCAGATAATATCAGCTTCGCTTGTGCGAAGGAATATTGCTCACGTGACTTGAAAACGAGTACTCTTTCCAAATTATTTTGCCTCCGTTTCTCCGCTCTCGTTCTGATCTCCGCCTTCGCTCTGATTCTCGCTCTCGTTCAGATTCTCACTCTGAACTCCGCTATCTTTCTCGTTCTCGCTCTGATCTGCGCTCTCGTTCTGATTCTCGTTCTGTTCTCCGCTCTGAACCTCCGTTTGCTCCACTAATTCATCACTTTCCCACTGACGATTTCCAAAAATGCGCTCTAAGTCTTCCTTGAAGATGACTTCTGTGGTCAATAACTGTTCTGCTAACGCATTTAACTTATCTTGATTCTCAGTCAACACCTGCAATGCACGTTGGTATTGTCCTTCAACCAATTTTGAAACTTCTTCATCGATGATGCGTGCAGTGTCTTCAGAATAAGGCTTCGTGAAGGAATCACGTCCCTGTGAGTCGTAGTAAGAAATGTTTCCTACACGTTCGTTTAATCCGTAAATAGAAACCATTGCGTACGCTTGTTTGGTTACTTTCTCCAGATCACTTAAGGCTCCGGTACTGATTTTCCCAAACGTTAATTGTTCGGCTGCACGTCCACCCAATGCCGAACACATTTGGTCTAATATCTGCTCCGTCGTAGTAATACTGCGTTCTTCCGGTAAGTACCAAGCAGCTCCAAGTGATTGTCCACGAGGAACAATGGTTACTTTGACAAGTGGATGAGCATATTGAAGCATCCAAGAAATAGTTGCATGTCCAGCTTCGTGGAAGGCAATTGCTTTCTTCTCAACTTTCGTAATAATTTTGTTTTTCTTTTCGAGTCCACCTACAATGCGATCAACCGCATCCAAGAAATCTTGTTTCTCTACGTGCTTCTTATTGTGTCTAGCAGCAATTAACGCTGCCTCGTTACACAAATTAGCGATATCAGCACCGGAGAATCCAGGTGTTTGTTTCGCAAGGAAGTCGATATCCAATCCTTCTACAAGTTTCAATGGTTTCAGGTGAACTTGGAATATTTCTTTACGCTCGTTTAAATCGGGCATGTCAACGTAAATCTGACGATCAAATCGTCCGGCACGCATTAAGGCTGCATCTAATACGTCAGCACGGTTCGTTGCGGCAAGAATGATGACACCGGAGTTTGTTCCGAATCCATCCATTTCAGTCAACAACTGATTCAAGGTGTTTTCACGCTCGTCATTGGAATTGAATCCATTGTTTTTTCCACGTGCACGTCCAATCGCATCAATCTCATCGATAAAGATAATGGACGGCGCTTTCTCTTTTGCTTGACGGAATAGGTCACGAACTCTTGACGCACCAACTCCAACGAACATTTCCACGAAATCTGAACCTGACAAAGAGAAGAAGGGAACTTTTGCCTCACCTGCAACAGCTTTTGCTAAAAGGGTTTTCCCAGTTCCTGGAGGCCCTACTAACAAGGCTCCTTTCGGAATTTTTGCTCCTAGTTCGGTGTATTTTTTTGGATTTTTTAAGAATTCAACGATTTCAACAATCTCTTCTTTGGCACCAACTAAGCCAGCGACATCCTTGAAGGTAACGTTCGTTGATTTTCCTTTCTCATAAACTTGAGCGCGTGATTTTCCAATATTGAAGATTTGGCCTCCGCCTCCTCCAGCTCCACCACCGCCTGACATGCGGCGCATTACGAACATCCAAATAATAATGATAATCACGAATGGAAGTAGGTAACCCAAGATGTCTCCAAGGTAATTTACTTCTGTAGCATTTTGATAATCATGGTATCCACGGTCATCCAATGCTTTCTCGAAATTCGTAGGGCTACCTATGTTTTCGAGTTCAAATGTTACTTCAGTCGGTTTTCCTTTGCGCGCTTTGAGCATCTTTTTCATCTTCGGAAAATCAAGCTTGTTAGTTTGGTTAACGTAAGCTACACCTTGATTTTTCAGTTGAAATTCAGCTTTCGATTGATTAATAATTTTTACATTTTTAACACCTTTATTGTCCACTAACTCCATCAAGGTCTCCTTGTACTTAATCGTAGATGAAGGTGTGGTGTTCATGAAAATGTTGAAGGAGATCAATGCGATTCCTAATGCTCCATAGATCCAATAAATGGAAAATGGACTTTTCTTATTTTCTTTCGACATAACGCTTGTTTCTAATTATAAATTTGGGATGTCTGTGCGAACAGCATCCGACCACAAATCCTCGATTTCAAAAAATGACCGAGCGTCTTTGTAAAAAATGTGTCCCACAACATTGATGTAATCTAGTAGGACCCACTCACTATTTGTTTTACCTTCAATATGCCAAGGTTTTTCTTTTAACTCTTTTCTTGTGAAACGTGTCACAGCATTTGAAATACCATCAACGTGTGTGTTCGATTCACCGCTACAAATGACAAAGAAATCACAAACCGCACTTGGCAAGTGTCTCAGATCTAGTACCGAAATGTCTTTCGCTTTGTTATCTTGCATTCCTTCAACAATGGCTTGGCACAATTGTTCTGATTCTGTAATTCCTGTCTTTTTTCGCATTTCAAATATTTAATACAAAACTACGTGATAAATTTTAATTTTACTGCTCCTTAATGACCGATATGACACCGATTGGAAAACAAATATACCACCTTGATTCTGTAGACTCCACCAACAATTTTGCTGCCAAATTAATTAACGACCATATTTGTCAAAATGCTTCGGTAATATTGGCAGATAAACAAACCGCTGGTAAAGGACAAATGGGAAACATATGGGAATCAGCACCTTCTGAGAATCTGCTTTGCTCGTTTGTTTGGAAGCCCGACAATCTGTCAGTACAGGATCAAAGCAAAATAAATTGGATGATTTGTTTGTCCCTTCACAAAGTACTGCTACGCTTTGGCATCGATTCTTCTGTGAAATGGCCGAATGATGTTTATGTGGGATCCAGAAAAATCGCTGGTGTTCTCATCGAAAATCAAATCGAAGGGAATCGAATTTCATGGGTTATTGCGGGAATCGGACTGAATGTCAATCAATGTCAATTCGAAACACCAAATGCGACAAGCATCAAGTTAGAGATTAACACAGACATTCGTATCAAAACAATTTTAAACGAATTGACAGATATTCTGAATGGGTATTTGCTTCACTGGAATACGGTAGAGTCCTCGCTCAAATCTGATTACGAAAGCTTGTTGTATCAAAAAGGAAAGCTCGCTTTATACTCGGATGTCAATGGGAATTTTGAAGGCGAAATCCTCGGAGTGCAAGAGGATGGTCGAATTCTTTTGAAAGTAGTGGATGAAATACGTTGTTATTCGCTGAAAGAACTTCAGTTTTCTTCGAAATGAGCCTTCATTTGAATACTCATTTGTTCGAAAAGAGCTCTTAATGGTTTCTCAATCAGTACTTTCATAAATCCGTTGACTTGTCCGTCAAATACGACTTGGCCATGACACTTTTCCCCATCTTCGTGAAGTGAAATGCTTAATGTAAAAGAAAATGGACTTCCCTCACCAGAACGATACCGGACCAACTCTTCACTTTGTTCAGCGAACAAAAGATTAATCAAAATTCCACCCTGCGCTTTGAAGGAACACTGCTCCTCTGTTGCTTGAAATTCGGAAATTTTCTCTTGGGGCAATAACAAATTGAGGTTGCGCGCGTCGCAAAGAAAAGCACGAACGGAAGTCAAGCTTGTATGAATGGAAACCGATGTGCTCTGGATGATCATGAAAATATTATTGATTCCAAGTGCTTGGATTCACGCGCCACTCATGTAGCGTCGTTAAATCCGTATCATTGATGTAATTTGTTTTAACAGCGACGTCGATCAATGTTGCGTAATCGGTGATGGTTTCAAACGGACAACCAGCTTCTTGAAAACCTTGGTCAGCTTGAGAAAAACCATAGGTGAATGTCGCTAATAACCCTTTGACAACAAGTCCGCCTTGTCGCAATGCTTCCACAGCTTTTAAACTACTTCCTCCAGTAGAAATCAAATCTTCGATGACAACCACTTTTTGTCCTGGTTCATATGCACCTTCGATAAGATTCTCCATTCCGTGTCCTTTAGCTGCAGCACGTACATAGATGAACGGCAAACCAAGTTCTTGTGCAACCAACGCTCCTTGAGCAATACCACCCGTTGCAACACCAGCAATAACATCTGGTTTACCATAAACATCAAGGATGAGTTGAGCGTATGCTTGACGAATGTGTGTGCGTACTTCTGGGAAGCTTAATGTGACACGATTGTCACAATAAATCGGAGACTTCCAGCCAGAAGCCCAAGTGAATGGTTTATTGGGTTGTAAACGAACAGCTTTCGTTTTCAATAATAATTCTGCTACCTTTAGCGCTTGTTCTTGATTTGATGCCATGCCACAAAAATATAAAGTTTTCATGGATAAGCAGGTAATTCATTTTACTTCTGTCCCAATTCCACATGTGGAAATCGTAGAAAATGCGATGCCCCTGAATGTTTTAGCCCTTCAAGAAATGTTCAAAAATCAAGAAATTCAAGCGGTTCATCCCCATGCGAAAGCAGCCTTGAAATCATTCTTTATTCATTTTAACAAGATTAAAACCGCGGGTGGACTTGTCTATCATGCACAGAGTGATGCTTATTTGTGGATAAAACGCCTGGGACTTTGGGATCTTCCAAAAGGAAAAATCGAGCAAGGAGAAAGCTCGAAGGATGCTGCCATTCGTGAAATCATCGAAGAATGTGGATTAACAGGGAAACTCAAGCTGAAACATCGAATTTGTTCGACATACCATGTTTATGAATTCAAAAACAAGTCCATTCTCAAAAAAAATAACTGGTATTATTTGGAATACGAAGGTGATTTAAACACAAAGCCTCAAGAGGAGGAAAGTATCACAGAAGTGCAATGGATCAAGAAAGAAGCTTTCGATAATTGCCTTTCTCAAACATACCCATCTATTCAAGAAGTTATTTTACATGCATTTGAATCCTAATTTTATGTTAAATTTGATTTCTAAATAAAAATTCAAGTTACCATTGTAAAAAAATTAAAACCATGAAATACGCTTTACTTACATTCGCTTTTCTATTTGTTGGATTTGCTCAAGCTCAAAAAGAAACGAAACCGTCAACTGGATTAAAATTTACAACACTCGAAATCGTTCGTGAAAACATTCCATATGATTCAAAAGACATGTTCGTCTTCGAATTCAAAAATGTTTCTAAAAAATCAATTACGGTAAGCAATGTGCAAACAAGTTGTGGTTGTACGGCAGCAGAGAAACCAACAGAGCCTATTAAAAAAGGTAAAAAAGGAGCAATTAAAGTAACATACGATACGAAAAGAGTAGGTGCTTTTACAAAAACAATTACCGTGTTTTCTGATGGAGGCGAGCCAATTGTATTGACAATTAAAGGTTCAGTTCTCTCTCCTTCAGATTCTCCAACGACTAACTAGTCAAGCTTTTTCTCTCCTAACAAGGATTGTGCTGCAGAGATAATTGTTATCTTTGCGGCAAAGATTGTGTCATGGAAATAGGGAAAACGTACGAACCGCAAAAAGCGGAAGATAAATGGTATAAACATTGGTTGGATAAAGGATATTTTCATTCTGTTCCTGACCATCGTGAACCTTATACCATTGTAATCCCTCCACCAAATGTGACTGGTGTCCTGCACATGGGACACATGTTGAACAATACCATTCAAGACGTACTTGTTCGTCGAGCAAGAATGCTTGGAAAAAATGCATGTTGGGTTCCAGGAACGGATCATGCATCGATTGCTACGGAAGCGAAAGTTGTTCAAAAACTTCGTCAAGAAGGCATTAAAAAATCTGACTTAACCAGGGAAGAGTTTCTTGCACATGCGTTCGAATGGAAAGACAAGCATGGTGGAATCATTCTGGAACAACTAAAAAAATTAGGAGCATCATGTGACTGGGAACGTACACATTTCACGATGGACAAGGAGTATTCCGAGTCAGTGATTAATGTGTTTATGGACTTGTATGCAAAAGGAAAAATTTACCGTGGCGTACGCATGGTGAATTGGGATCCAGAAGCATTGACCGCAGTTTCTGACGAAGAAGTGAATTACAAAGAAGTGAATTCACGCCTTTTCTATGTGCGTTATAAAATCACGGATACAACAGATGAATGGGTGACGATTGCCACCACAAGACCTGAAACCATTTTGGGGGATACTGCCATTTGTGTGAATCCAGATGATGAACGTTATAAAAAGCTAGTAGGGAAGTCTGTAATGGTTCCAATCATCAATCGCGAGATTCCAATCATCGCCGATGATTATGTCGATAAAGATTTTGGTACGGGTTGCTTAAAAGTTACACCGGCTCACGATACAAATGACTACGAATTAGGAAGAAAATACAACTTGCCTTCCATCGACTTGTTCAATGACAATGGAACATTAAATGATCATGGTGCACACTATGCAGGAAAAGATCGTTTCGATGTTCGAAAAGAAATTGAAAAAGAACTTGACGAAAAAGGATATTTGGTTAAAACGGAGGACATCATTAATAAAGTTGGTTTCTCGGAACGCACCAACGCGGTAATTGAGCCCAAATTATCCATGCAATGGTTTGTTTCCATGAAAGAATTGGCTCAGCCAGCACTTGATAACGTGATGAATGGAAACATTCAATTCCACCCGGATAAATTCAAAAATACCTACCGTCACTGGATGGAAAATGTGAAGGATTGGTGTATTTCTCGTCAACTTTGGTGGGGACACCGAATTCCAGCATGGTATTTTGGAAACCGTCCAGATGACTTCGTTGTCGCTAAAACAAAGGAGGAAGCCTTGCGTTTGGCAAGTGAAAAAGCGGGAAGAGAAATCCTTGAATCTGAGTTAAATCAGGACGAAGATGTACTCGATACGTGGTTTTCAAGTTGGTTATGGCCTATTTCGGTGTTTAACGGCTTGACACAACCGGAAAATGAAGAAATCAAGTATTATTACCCAACAAACGATCTAGTTACCGCACCTGAAATCATGTTTTTCTGGGTGGCACGTATGGTCATTGCTGGATATGAATACCTAGGTGATTTACCGTTTAAAAATGTATACTACACAGGAATTGTTCGAGATAAACTTGGACGTAAAATGTCCAAATCTCTAGGGAATTCACCTGATCCAATTGAATTAATTGAGAAATTTGGAGCAGACGGTGTCCGAGTAGGAATTTTAATTTCTTCTCCGGCAGGAAATGACCTTCCATTTGATTCGTCACAATGCGAGCAAGGAAGAAACTTCACGAATAAAGTATGGAACGCATATCGCTTGGTTTCCTCGTGGGAAGTTCGTGAAATTGAGCAACCATTGTCCTCAAAAGTGGCAATTGAATGGTTTGAAAATCGTTTTCAGAAAGTTCTGACGGAAATCAATGATCAATTCGATAAATTCCGAATTTCAGATGCATTAATGGCTATTTACAAGTTGGTGTGGGATGATTTCTGTTCGTGGTATTTAGAAATGATCAAGCCAGGCTATGAACAGCCGATTGACCGTCAAACATTGGAGAAAACCAAATTCTTTTTCGAGGAATTATTGAAAGTGATGCATCCATTTACTCCATTCGTTTCAGAAGAGTTGTGGCATGCCTTAAACGAGCGAAAAGAGGGAGAGGATATCGTTATAGCTGAATGGCCGAAGGTGAAAAACATTGACGAAAGTTATTTGACCGCTTTCGAAAAAGCTGAAAATATTATCTCACACATTCGAACGATTCGTAAAAACAACAATATCGCCAATAAAGTGAAGTTGGAAATGTACGTTCGTGCGGATGCATCTACGCAAACGGATTTCGATGCGGTGATTTCAAAAATGGGAAATCTCTCCGTGTTTGAATACGTAGCTGATAAAATGCAACAAGCGAATTCCTTCATTGTAGAAGGAGTGGAGTACTTTATTCCATTTGGTGACACTGTTGATGTGGAAGCTGAAATCAAGAAAATGGAGGAAGAATTGGGGTATACCAAAGGATTCTTGAAAAGTGTGCAAGGAAAATTATCGAACGAACGTTTTGTTGCTGGAGCACCTGCGCAAGTCTTGGAATTAGAACGCAAGAAAGAAGCAGATGCATTAGGTAAAATTCAATTGTTGGAAGAGAAGCTTGCTTCCCTAAAAGGATGAATTAAATAAAGCGAAAATCAACCCTGCGGTTCTTTTGTTTACCGGTATCGGTGTCATTTCGATCGACAGGTTCTTTTTCTCCCTTGAAATCTATTTCCACGCGTGACTTTGCCAATCCGTTCTTTTCGAAAAAGCGAACAAGTGCTGCTGCTCTTCGTTTAGATAAATCAATGTTGTATGCGTCTGAACCATCTGAGTCGGTATGTCCGGTAATCAGAATGCGCAAATCTGAATGACTCTTCACCATGCGAATCATTTCGATGAGATACGCTTCGTATTGCTCCTGAATGTTATCCTTGTCGTACTCGAAATAAATAGGCTCAAATTTAAAGGCGCGCAGTTCTTCCAATCGTTTCTCGGGAGAGGATAGTCCATCTTGAAGTTCTTGTTGGAATTTTGCCAATTGATTGATGGGTAAAATGTTAGGTGTGTTTTCTGAAATATTGAAGGTTGCTCGATACAGCGTTAACGTGGACTTTCCGTCGGTAGTTTTGCCAAGTAAGTACCCTTTTTTAGCATCGTATTCAAAATCAAACTGTTGTTTTTCAATTGGAACGGCATTTTTTGGTTTAATACCAAGTCTTGTTTCATTGATTTCTAAGTGTCCGTTTTCGAGTACTTTTCCAACAATATCATAAATGTAGTATTGACCTTCGCTATTTTCATGCCTCATTTTTCCGTCAATCATTCCTTTTACAATGGTGATGTCGAGGTATACCCAAGATGTTGAAACTGTAAGAGGATTGGATGGATTTGTGACAAAAGAACCACCCTGCCACGTTCCAGATAACTTTTGACCGTTGGACGATATCGAAATCAAAATGAAAAGAAGTAGGAGGAAACGTTTCATTCTCTTTTATTCGTAATAATTCAAAAAATGTTCCACAAATTCGAACTATCTTCGATTCTGAATGTTTCAAAAAGAAAACAAGTATGAAAACACTATTTTTATTCATTTCAATTTTAAGTCTGATGATTACTGCGGAAAAACAAGATGTTTACCAATTTAAGGTTAAAGATATCAATGGTAAGACCTTTGACTTTGCTGATTTGAAAGGTAAAAAAATCATGATTGTCAATACAGCGTCTAAATGCGGCTTGACTCCTCAATATGAGAAATTAGAGCTGTTGTACGAAAAATACAAAAACAAGAACTTTGTCATTGTTGGATTTCCAGCAAATGATTTTATGTCTCAAGAGCCAGGATCAAACGAAGAAATTGAAAGTTTCTGTAAAATGAATTATGGCGTTAGTTTTCCAATGATGTCAAAAATTTCTGTAAAAGGAAAAGACATGCATCCTGTCTATCATTTCTTGACGGAAAAAGCAAAAAATGGATTAGAAGACAACAAGGTTGAGTGGAATTTTCAAAAGTACTTGATTGATGAAAACGGACACTTAGCTAAGGTGATTTCACCAAGAATTCAACCTGACGATGAGTCCATTACTTCATGGATTGAACAATAGTTTATATCGTTGAAATTTTGTTGATAAGTTAGGCTTCTCAAGCCTCTTAAAACCCTCCTAAAAGCCTTGCTTTTTCTTATTTTTGTTTGACTTGAAAAAAGTGATAAAACGAAATTAAAATAGATATGGCTGAAGAAGAAAGAAGGGATAATTATTCTGCTGATAATATTCAGGTATTAGAAGGACTAGAAGCGGTGCGTAAGCGTCCCGCAATGTACATTGGAGATGTTGGAGTGAAGGGATTACACCATTTAGTTTATGAGGTGGTGGATAATTCAATTGATGAAGCGTTAGCAGGTCATTGTGATAAAATCGATGTTTTTATTAATGAAGACAATTCCATTACTGTTGTGGATAATGGACGTGGTATTCCAACTGCTATGCACACCAAGGAGAAAAAATCTGCTTTGGAGGTTGTTATGACGGTTCTCCACGCTGGAGGTAAATTCGACAAGGATACGTACAAGGTTTCTGGAGGGCTCCACGGAGTTGGGGTTTCTTGTGTAAACGCCTTATCGATTGCGTTGAAAGCGACGGTTCGTCGTGAAGGAAAAGTGTTTCAACAAGAGTATTCGATTGGTAAGCCATTATACGATGTTAAAGTTGTAGGTGAATCGACAGAGACAGGAACAGAGGTTACGTTTAAGCCAGATGGAACAATCTTCGATTCTACCGAATATAATTTTGATACGTTGGCGGCAAGAATGCGTGAATTAGCCTTCTTGAATAAAGGGATTACGATTTCTTTAACGGATAACCGTGTAACGGATGACGACGGAAAACATCCCACGACGATGTATCATTCAGAAGGTGGACTAAAAGAATTTGCACAATACTTAGATCGAAACCGTGAGGCATTAATCTCTGATGTGATTTACTTCGAAGGGGAACGTGAGAACATTCCAGTGGAAGTAGCTTTAACATACAATACATCTTATACTGAGAACATTCAGGCGTATGTGAATAACATCAACACGCATGAAGGTGGAACGCACTTGTCTGGTTTCCGCAGAGGTTTGACAAATACCTTGAAGAAATACGCAACGGATTCAGGAATGTTGGCGAAAGAAAAAATTGATATCGATGGTGATGACTTCCGTGAAGGATTAACTGCTGTTGTTTCGGTGAAAGTTCAAGAGCCACAATTCGAAGGACAAACAAAAACAAAATTGGGTAACCGTGAAGTAACTGCACCTGTGAGTCAGGCAGTTTCTGAAATGTTATCTGCCTACTTGGAAGAACACCCAGCTGAGGCAAAATTAATTGTTGAGAAAGTGATTCTTGCTGCAAGAGCACGTCACGCTGCAAGAAAAGCACGTGAAATGGTTCAACGTAAGAACGTTCTTTCTGGATCTGGACTTCCAGGTAAATTGGCTGATTGTTCTGAAAAAGATCCTGCAGCTTGTGAGATCTACTTCGTCGAGGGAGATTCAGCGGGTGGAACGGCAAAACAAGGTCGTGATCGTCATTTCCAAGCAATTATGCCTTTACGTGGAAAAATCCTTAACGTAGAGAAAGCCATGCAATATAAAATCTTCGAGAATGAGGAGATTAAAAATATTTACACAGCTTTAGGTGTTCGAATTGGAACAGAAGAAGATTCAAAAGCATTAAACTTAGAAAAACTTCGTTACCATAAAATCATCATCATGTGTGATGCCGATGTCGACGGTTCCCACATTGAAACCTTAATTTTAACGTTCTTCTTCCGTTACATGAAAGAGTTGATCGAAAATGGATACATCTATATCGCAACTCCTCCATTGTACCAAGTGAAAAAAGGTACGAAATCAGAATATGCGTGGAATGAAGACCAACGCGATCGTTTGATTACCGATTTAAAAGGTGGTGGTTCTGAATCTTCTGTAAACGTTCAACGTTACAAAGGACTTGGAGAGATGAACGCAGAACAACTTTGGGAAACAACAATGAATCCTGAAAGTAGAACGCTTCGTCAAGTTACCATTGATAATGCAGCAGAATGTGATCAGATTTTCTCCATGTTAATGGGGGATGATGTTCCACCTCGTAGAGAATTCATCGAGAAAAACGCGAAATACGCTAAAATCGACGCGTAGGATGCGATTTAAACAATCTAAGCCAGTATCGACGTTCATTCGGATGATACTGGCTTTTTTTGTGTCCTATGGGTTCTATTTGAACCTTTCAACTTCACAGCATCTTCCCATTGAAACTCCTCGCCTTATGGAGGGTGAATCCTATCTCCATCACCTTGCCTACGGATTCGTTTACGATGAAACGCATGAACAAGCAAAGTGGATTGCGTATTGCCTCACAAAATCTGAAGCAATGGGCGTTTTGGAACGATCAGATAACTTTAAAGAAGATCCACTTGTTAACACCGGAACAGCTACTGACGTTGATTATGCGAAAAGTGGTTTTGACCGTGGACATTTAGCTCCAGCGGCGGACATGCGTTGGTCAGTTCAAAGCATGGAGGAGTCATTCTACTACAGCAATATGAGTCCACAAATACCTTCGTTTAATCGAGGTATTTGGAAAAAGTTGGAGGAGGAAGTGCGCAATTGGGCAGTAAAACTTGATTCGATCTTAATTGTTACTGGTCCAGTGTTAAGCGCGGATCTCCAAAGTATTGGAATAAACAAAGTAAGTATACCAAAATACTATTTTAAAGCAATTATTGACCTCAAAGGATCCAGATCGAAAGGAATTGCCTTTCTTCTTCCTAATGAAGGTTCCAAACTACCTTTAATGGACTTTGCTTTAACGATTAATGATTTAGAGAAAATAACGAAGATTGATTTCTTCTATCAATTGGAGGATAAACTAGAGAATTCATTGGAATCAACTGTTTGTAAAACATGTTGGCCATAAAAAAAACCGCCTTTTGAGCGGTTTTCAGTTTCTTATTTGATTCTTAATTAATGAATCAAGCCTTCGTATGTAGCAGCATCTAATAATTGATCATACTGAGATGCGTCTGTTAATTTTACTTTGATCATCCAACCTTCACCGTAAGGATCCGAATTTACTAATTCTGGATTCCCTTCCAATGCTTCATTGAATTCAAGAATCTCACCACTTACAGGCATAAATAAATCAGAAACAGTTTTCACTGCTTCAACACTTCCAAAAACTTCTTCTTGGTCAAGTGTTTCACCGATTGTTTCGATTTCAACATATACGATATCACCTAATTCGCTTTGCGCAAATTCTGTAATCCCTACAATGGCAACATCTCCGTCGATTTTTACCCATTCATGGTCTTTTGTGTACTTTAATTCTGCTGGAATATTCATGTCAATTTTGATTTTTACAAATGTAGCAATTTTGTTCATTTGTTTCAAGCCTTTGGGAAAGACTTTATAATTACCTTTGCACCATGACTATTGATCAGTATAAAGACTTATTGAAGCGCGTTGAAGGCATTCAAAATTACTTGAAAATCGAAGAGAAGAGAATGCAAATGAGAGAGGAAGAGCTGAAAACGCAAGACCCCTCTTTTTGGGATGACCCTAAAAAAGCAGAAATTCAAATGAAATCCATTCGTGGATTAAAGTTTTGGGTAAATACTTTTGATCGTGTTCAATCTGCCGTATCTGATTTAGAAGTGGTCATGGAATTCGTCAAAGAAGGAATGTCAACCGAAGCGGAATTGGACGAACAATTTCAAGTTATCGTAACGGAAATTGAAGAATTAGAACTGAAAAACATGCTTTCAGGTGAGGAAGATGCCTTAAGTGCTGTTCTTCAAATAACAGCAGGTGCTGGTGGAACGGAGAGCTGTGATTGGGCATCCATGTTGATGCGCATGTACCTCATGTGGGGACAAAAGAAAGGATATAAAATCACCGAATTAAATTTCCAAGAAGGGGATGTTGCCGGGGTTAAAACGGTTACGTTAGAACTAGAAGGTGAATTTGCGTTTGGATATTTGAAAGGAGAAAACGGAGTGCATCGTTTGGTGCGTATTTCCCCGTTTGACTCAAACGCGAAACGTCATACTTCGTTTGTTTCTGTTTACGTTTACCCATTAGTTGATGACAACATTGATATTCACATTAATCCGGCAGACGTATCCTTCGAAACCTTTAGATCCGGTGGTGCGGGTGGACAAAACGTGAATAAGGTCGAAACCGCGGTTCGATTGCGACATGCACCATCCGGGATTATCATCGAAAACTCGGAGTCTAGGTCACAATTAGCGAACAAAGAAAAAGCGATGCAATTGCTACGTTCTCAGTTATACGAATTGGAACTGCGTGAACGAATGGAGAAACGTAGCGAAATTGAAGCAGGCAAAAAGAAAATAGAGTGGGGGAGTCAAATCCGAAACTATGTCATGCAGCCATATAAGTTGGTGAAGGATGTACGCACCGGAACAGAAACGAGTGATGTGGATGCAGTGATGGATGGTGGACTAGATCCATTCTTAAAATCCTTCCTGATGATGTACGGTTCCTAGAATAAATCGATTAACTTTTCCAAGGCAATTCCTCTTGACCCTTTAAGTAGGATTAGTTGGTTTTTCAAATTCAGCTTGACAGCGTTTACTCGAAATTCTTCGTGGTTTTCGAATCCGTTTGGATGAAGTGCTTTGAAAATAGGACCAACGGTGAAGAATGGAATGTTGTTTTGTTGACAATAGTCTAGAATTGTTTGATGCTCTGTTAAACTTTCATCACCTAACTCCAACATATCTCCAAGAATGGCTAATTTTCCCATTCCTTTGATTTCATTGAAGGATTCCAAGGCCGATTTCATGCTAGATGGATTCGCATTATAACAATCAATGATCAACGTATTATTCGCTGTTTTTGTCACTTGACTTCGGTTATTCTGAGGAATATACCCTTCAATTGCTTGATTAATTTGTTCAACAGGAACGTAAAAAATATTTCCAAAGGCTATCGCTGCAAGAAAATTATTGAAATTATATTTTCCGACAAGGTGTGTGCGTAAAACAGGTGAGCGATAAGCGTGGTTATGCCAGCTGAAGTGAACAAAAGGATCCAAATGACTTAGTTCGCCAACAATTAACGCATCCTCCGTACTTCCATAGGTAACAAGCGGAAGCGGATAATTTTTGCACGTTGACATCAGAATTTCATCGTCCATGCAAGCAAAAAGAACGCCTGATTTTTCTTCTATGGATCGATAGAGTTCTGTTTTCGTTTGCAATACTCCCTCGAAAGTTTTGAATCCCTCCAAATGAGCCTTTCCGATATTCGTTATAATTCCATGAGTTGGCTCAGCAATTCCGCATAATTCCGCAATATCACCGGGCTTATTCGCACCCATCTCAATGATTGCTATTTCATGCGAAGCATTTAAACGTAGAAGCGTAAGAGGAACGCCAATGTGATTGTTTAAGTTCCCTATCGTACAAAGTGTATTGTATTTCTGAGATAATACAGCATTAACGAGTTCTTTAGTACTGGTCTTTCCATTACTGCCAGTAATCCCAATGAAGGGGATGTCAAATTTATTTCGGTGAAAATTAGCAAGATTTTGGAGGAATACCAAAGTGTTTTCAACGTAAAAGATATTCTTGTCATTGGCATATTCTTCTTCATCTACGATGGAATAGGAAGCGCCAGATTCAATTGCTTTCGCTGCAAATACATTCCCGTTGAAATGATCACCGCGCAAAGCAATGAACAGTGATCCTTCCTGAATATTTCTCGTGTCCGTTGATATTCCGGAGCACTCGTAAAATAAATCAACCAATTTTTTCATGATACAAAAATGCAAAAAAAAAGCCCGATTGCTCGGGCTTTTTTAATTATTCTTTCGGACTTTTCGGTCTGGAACTTCCAACTCGATCCATCGCACAGCGGAAACCAATTGTTGCCGTTGCTTTGTCTTCATCTAGGAATCTTCTGTTTCCGGAAGATAACCAATATACACGGTCAGCCCACGAGCCACCTTTGTATACTCTTGATTTATCAGAGATTAATGTCGTTGGCCATCCAGATGCACCAGCATTAATCATGTCGTTATTCAAGTTAAAGTTCTCATGTTGGTTTTGATACATGACTTGTTTAGAATCACGTAAACCACTATTTATATCATCTTTTCTCTTCGTATTGTTGTAGAAAATTGAAGATTCTAAATCACCGTCCATGTAATCAATGTAGTCATCTTTACGGTAGTTTAAACGTCCAGCGTTTTCTTCTACAGTTACATCTCTCCAACGTTGTTTCCCTTTCGTTTCCGTAATGAATTCAGTTAAACCATTACGTAAAGTCATGATCCAAGTGGTAATCGTTGGGTCTGTACTGTATGAACGGAATTTACGCTCTAAATAATCTTTACTGAATAAAGCAGTATCAATTCCTAAGTATGCGTTTGGATCTGTTCGATCGAATGCAATTCCCATTAATTCAAGGATGTCTTGTTTTTTTGATCCATCTTGAATTTCCATTGGTAAATCTTTGTTGAACAATACGCGTTCAATAAATGCACTGGCAGCGATTGTACGTCCTTGATTGTACAAAGCAATAGCTGTATCTAGCATGATGTTTAACGTATCCAAAAATTCGAATTGTAAACGCTCTTGCGAAGTAAATTGAGAATTGTTTGAAACGTAATAGCTAGAAGGAGAGTTGAATTGGTATCCTCTAGGATCTTGTTTCGAATAAATTCTTGAATTCATCGGATTGTTGTTCACTCCACTTGGTTTTGGAGCTGCTGCAGCATTTGCGTTAGCTGTAGTATCAACTGTACCATTCGTAAAATTAGATTGGTAGTTTGTTCCAGCTGTTTGTCCGTATTTTTTGTTCGCATATGCCAAATACTTAACACGAGCGAATTCATTCACGAACTCTTTCATTCCATGAACGTCGTAAACGTTTTCATTTGCTTTCACTGGACGATCGTAAAGACCGTTTGGAACTAACAATTGTGTTTGGTATTTATTTCCACGGAAAGGCATGAATTCCTCAGAAACTTCACTTGTCATTGGACGATAAACATCCATTACCCATTCTGAAACGTTTCCAGCCATGTTGTAAAGACCGAAGTCATTTGGCCAATAATCATCTACACGAGCAGTGATGTCTGATCCATCATTTAAGTTTCCAGAAACACCCATCATGTCACCTTTTCCACGAACGAAGTTTGCTTGAATTGCTCCAGCAAATTGCTCTTCTTCTTGACGAACGTAGTGTCCATCCCAAGGATAGATACGACGGTCGTTGATGTTTTCAGAACCTTCATCTAGGTTACCAATTAATCCAAGTGCAGCGAATTCCCATTCAGCTTCAGTAGGTAAGCGGTAGCTTGGCAATAAGATACCGTCTTCCATTCGAACTGGTCTTGTACCTAATCGACCATTATCAAGGTCTGCATAGATTGGATCGTAGTTTTCTAATTGGTATGGGTCACGAGGGACAGAGCGTTTTGTTTTTGCATCAACTTTCGCTTTTGGTTTGTTATCCTTGTTCATTACATAACCACCTTCAGATTCTACCGTGTAGTTTCCGTTTAAGTAATTTTCAGTGCTGAACATGTTTTGAGGAACAGATGCATATCTTTTGTCGTAGTTTGCATCATTTGCTGCTCCAACATCAGTACTTCCTTCGTCTGCAAAATGCCACTTAAGGATTCCTTCTCTCACTAAAATTGCTTCATTCACACGATCCGTTCTCCATTTACAAAAATCATTAGCTTGTAACCAAGAAACACCAACTACTGGATAATCTGCGTAAGATGGGTGACGTAAGTAGTAATTCACGTATTTCTCACGGTATCCCATAGCCGTTCTCCAAGATAATGTATCAGGCAAACACTTTTTGTAAACGTGAGGATACGTTTTGTGGTATACGCGTTTCATCCAGTACATGTATTCTAACCAGTGAAGATTAGTTACCTCTGTACGATCCATATAGAAAGAAGCAACTGTTACACGTGCTGCACGTGCATTCCAATCTTGCATAACATCTTGTTCCGTTCTACCCATAGTAAACGTCCCACCTTCAATCATGACCAATCCTGGACCTGTTTCTTGCTCTTGAGCATCGAATTTTTCAAATCCACCGTTTTTATAGTTGTTGTATTCCCAACCGGTTGAACTTGATCTTTCTGGAGAACAAGAGGAAAGTACCAATAGTCCAACTACTGATACTCCTAAAAATCTATTCATCAATCGCTTCATATTCTACTTTGCGTTTTATTAACGATAATAATCTTTATTAATTGTTTTAGTTACACTTAAAATGATGGACAAGAAATTTTTCTGAAATTCTTCGGTTTTTTCTTACACTTCAAGTTAATTCCCATGGAAATCTCATGTGAACCTCCTGAAACACCACCTAAATTTGAAACAGTTAAATCATAACTGTATCCAACTCTAAATTTATCTGTACTAATTCCTAAGCTTAAAATAAATGCGTCTTTGTTACGGTACCAAGCACCAATCGTAAAGCTTTCGTATCGTAAGTATGCTCCGATGTTAAACTCTTGAAATCCATTTTGGTATTGGTAAATGATATTCGGCATCAACATCGTGCTGCTTGAATAACGACCACGTTGACCAATTTTAATCGTTGCTCCCATGTGACCAGTTATGCGAATTGGCAAACGAGATTGACCTAAAATCATTGATTCATCTGGACGATTTAAATGGTGTCCTGCAACGCCGAAATAGAAGTTCTTTGTAAATCCGACTAATCCCGCTGATGCATCAAAGAATCCATGACGACCATTTCCACGGATAACATCACCTGTTTGATAAATAAATCCTCTTCTTGGATCAATCATGTCACCAAACGTTAATTTATCCCAGTCTAAAAACTTTTGATAATATGCTGCTCTTGCACCAAACATCAAGGAGAATTTTCTGTTAACCTTTAAGTTGTAAGAGTAAATTCCTCCAATCATCGACGTTTGAATGGTACCTTGTCCCTGTTGGTCATGAGTAGCAATTAAACCAATTCCACCTGAAACGTTTTTAGCATAGGTATCAAACGCTGCACTGTAAGTAACATAGTTACCGGTCAGTTGCGGCCATTGATTACGATAGTTTAAGGCGATTCTTGGGCAACCAGTTGCTCCCGCAAGGGCAGGGTTCAAATACACAGGATTCGAATAGAACTGAGTAAATGTAGGGTCCTGAGACCAAGAATTATTTGACATTGAAACAACAAATATATTTGCTATTACAATGACTAGAGTTCCGAATGTTTTCACAAACTTTGTTTTTAGCACGAACAATCTCAACGTAGTTTAGGTTTGAAAGGTTACAAATATCGAATAATTATTCAAATAAAATAAATATATTGACGTTTTTCTTCTACACAATCTTTGAAAAAACATGAACATGAACCGAATTATTTTCTTATTCCTTCTTCTTTTTACAGCAAACGCTTCTTTTTCTCAAGTCGTGAAAGTCGATTTGAAGTGGTCTCAAACGCATAGTCATGAGGTGGAAGGAAAAGTTTATCCCATTCGTTTTATTGAGAATCAAGGAGTCGATAATGGGCTTCCCTACTTTTTTAGTAAAACAAAAACGAATTCCACACAACAAAAAGTGGTGATTTCGGACATCGTTACAGAACAGATTCCAAGTTCAGATTTAACCTATTACAAAGCAGCGTTCGTTCAAGTTGCGGAGGATTTTTTAGTGGATGCATCCGTTACAGACGAGGCAGGACTTTCTTTTGTGGTTATTCACGCAGTTCCTGTTCGTTTGAGAAATGGAATTTACGAACGAATCGTCCAATTCTCCTATCAACTCAGTCCATCCTTAAGTTTCAACCAAAAGGATTTCGTTCAAAATTCGGTCATGAAATCTGGATCTGGAACTTGGTATAAAATCTCTGTTGCAAAGGATGGAATTTATAAAATCGATAAAGCATTTTTAGAGTCTTGTGGGATTAACACCACAGGTTTAAATCCAGCTCACATACATATTTATGGTAATGGTGATGGTTTGCTTCCTGAGAAAAACAACATACCCAGAACGGATGATTTAGCTGAAAATGCTATCTATGTTCAGGGAGAATCCGACGGTGTTTTTAATGATAATGATTACGTTTTATTTCATGCTTGGGGACCTCATTGTTGGTCTAGTACAGAAACCGTTTTTCCGTATGTTCAAATTCGAAATATTTACAGTGATGTGTCGACTTATTTCATCAATATTAACGGAAATCAAGCGCCTTTACGCATTCAAACAGAAGTTCAAAATGATAATCCTGCCGATACTACCATAAGTTCGTATGACTTCAGAGAAAGCTATGAAAATGATGAGGTGAACCTTGTTGAAGGAGGTCAAAGATGGTATGGTGAATTGTTCGATGTGGAACTGGAAAGAACCTTCAATTTTTCGATACCAAACTTGGACACTGTAAAACTGGATTTTAAATTAGATATTGCTTCTAATTGCCCCAATAACAACTTGTTGAATACAATTAAAGCGAGTGTCAATGGTCAGAATTTATTCACCAATATTTTACCTATAAATTCCAAGGAATTTTCAAGAGGTGAATACAAGTTTTCAATGAATAATCCACCATCTTCCATAGCCTTGAAACTAAGTGTAACACGTCAATCACCATTAACATTAACTTACCTGGATAGAATCTTCCTAAGCACCAAAAGAAAATTGGTTTTTTATGGAACGCAATTTGGATTTAGGGTGAAGAATATACCGGGTAATCAATTGGTCTCGTATGATATAACTGGATTGCCAACAAGTGGATTTGTTTGGGATGTTACGGATAAACATGTTCCTAAAAAAATGTTTGTTACATCAAATGGAAACTATAAATCGTTCAAAACTGATGGTGGATTCAAAGAATTTGTCGCATCAAATGGAAGTTCATTTTTTACTCCAGATAGAGTTGGGGCAGTGAATAATCAAGATCTTCATGGACTTGAGCAAGCGGATTACTTAATTGTATCTCATCCTGATTTTCTTTCTCAAGCGAACAGATTGGCGGACCTGCACCGTGCGGAAGGATTAATAGTTCATGTGGTTAATGTCATGCAAGTGTACAATGAATTTAGTTCTGGAATGCAAGATGCAACGGCTATTCGAATGTTCGCGAAAATGTTTTACGATCGGGCGCTACAAAACGACCCTACTACAAAACCTAAGTACTTATTGTTGTTTGGTGATGGAACGTATGACCCGAAAAACCGTTTGGACAACAACAATAATTTCATCCCAACTTATCAAGCTGTCATCAGTGAAGACCATATTAATGCACTCGTATCCGATGATTACTTTGGGATTCTAGGTGATAACGAAGGATTTGCAAGTACAGACTTGATGGATATTGGTGTTGGACGCTTTATCGTAAGTGATAACATTCAAGCGAAACAACAAGTGGACAAAGTCGAGCATTACCTAAAAAACGGCTCAAATCTTTATCCTAATAACTCCTCTTGCTGCTTGGGTTCAACCGACCTGAGTTCAACATTTGGTGATTGGCGACTGAAATTTATTCAAATCGCAGATAATGACCCATCGAATCAATTTATTGTTGGTAATGCGGAGCCACAATATAATTATGTTAAATTACATCATCGTGAAATGAATGGTGAGAAACTATACATGGATGCCTTTCCAATGGTTATTTCAACTGGTGGAATACGATTCCCAGCATTAACTGAATCGATTACTGACAGGGTTCAACGGGGCATTTTGATGATTAACTACGTTGGACATGGAGGCGAGGTTGGTTTGGCAGAGGAGCGCATTGTGACGATTCCACAAATTCAATCATGGAATAACATTAATGCGCTGAACTTATTTGTTTCGGCAACTTGTGAATTCACTCGGTACGATGATCCAAAACGTGTTTCAGCTGGTGAATGGGCCTTTTTGAATCCAACTGGTTCATCCATAGCTTTGATGACGACGACAAGAGCTGTTTTTATTACTGTGAACGAGGTAACTGGAGATGCTTTTTATCAGCAGGTGTTTGAAAGAGATGCGGCAGGAGTTCCAAAGACGTTTGGTGAAATCTCCATGTTAACAAAGAACAATTCGGGGTCAAGTGGAAACAAACGAAGTTTTACCTTGATTGGTGATCCAGCTTTGCGCATTGCGCTCCCAAGATACCGCATCGTGACGGATAGCATCAATGGAATTAGTCCACAAGTTCAAATTGACACCATCAATGCCTTAAGTAAAGTTCGAATCAAAGGACACATGGAAGATTGGAATGGAGCAGTCTTGAACTCATGGAATGGTGAGTTGACCCCTACGATTTTCGACAAGTTTAAAACCCAACAAACACTCGGACAAGATCCGCCGCAAGTGTTGAGTTTTCAACAACAGCGAAATAAAATATACCGCGGAAAAGCAAGTATTGTCAACGGATATTTTGATTTTGAGTTCATCGTGCCAAAGGACATTGCGTTAAATTATGGATTAGGAAAAATTAGTTACTATGGCAACAGCGCAACTACCGATGCACAGGGATTTGATACGATGTTAATCATTGGAGGTATTAATCCTAACGGACTTAACGATGCAATTGCGCCAACGATTCAATTGTTTATGAATGATGAAGCATTTATTTCGGGAAGTATTACCGATGCAAATCCAGTGTTGTTTGCCAAAGTTTTTGATGAAAACGGAATCAATACGGTTGGAAATGGAATCGGTCACGACATCGTGGCTGTTCTAGATGGCGAATCGAGCAATCCATTTGTTTTAAATGATTTTTATTCAGCTGGACTGAACGATTATCAAAACGGAGAAGTGAGGTACCAATTTCAAGGATTGTCTAAAGGAAAACACACGCTTGAATTGAAAGTTTGGGATGTAAACAACAATTCTGGGACAGCAAAAATTGATTTCATCGTTCAAGAAAAGGAAGTTCCTGTTTTAGATCATGTATACAACTACCCGAATCCATTTACTACGCGCACAGAGTTTATGTTTGAGCACAATCAATCATGTAACCAACTTGACGTACAAGTTCAAGTCTACACCATTTCTGGCAGACTTGTTAAAACAATACAGCAACAAGTCCAAACGCAAGGATTTAGATCTGAAGGAATCGAATGGGATGGAAAGGATGATTTTGGAGATCAATTGGCAAAAGGAGTCTACGTTTATCGCTTAAAAGTGAAAAATATCGACGGTCAAACAGCAGAAAAAACAGAGAAATTGGTTATTTTGAAGTGATCCCACAATAAAAAACCTAGTTTTTCGTATATTTACGAACCATTAAGTACTGTTATTTATGAAGCACGTTTTTATCGTTTTATCATTCTGTTATTCTTCTTTTCTAGTCTATGCTCAACCGAACGGTGGGGGATCAGGTGTAACGGACAATGACTTGCAATTAAATACCATTACGACTGCCTTGCCATTCATGGCAATCACACCGGATTCTAGGGCAGGTGGAATGGGGGATGCAGGAACTGCTTTAAGTCCAACTTCTACTTCTGTCTATTGGAATACTTCCATGCTAAGCTTCGCTAAAGAGAAGTCCGAACTAAGTTTGTCCTACACTCCTTGGTTACGTCAATTAACCAATGACATCAGTTTATCTTATTTGGCTGGATACTATCGCATCAATAAAATACATACCATCGGCGGTTCATTGCGTTATTTTAGTTTGGGTGAAATTACCTTTACGGACGTAAGTGGAAATGTACTTCGTGACGATAAACCAAGTGAATTTGAATTAACAGGAGCTTATGCCTTCCGTTTGGCTAAGAAACTAAGCATTGGAATTAATGGAAAGTTTGCCTATTCGAATTTAACTGGCGGATTGACTGTTGGGGGAGTAAATACGAAAGCAGGAGTCGTTGGAGCGGCAGATTTCTCCATTACGTATAGAAACGATGATGCGAAAATTGGAAATACTGATGGAACGTACACCTTTGCTACAACCTTGAATAACCTTGGAAACAAAGTGGCTTATTCGGAATTGTCAAAACGCGATTTTATTCCGATGAATTTGAAAATTGGAAATGCCTTTGAAGCAGAGTTTGACGATTACAATAAAGTAACCTTTGCGTTGGATCTTCAAAAGTTGCTTGTTCCAACACCTGCATACTTCGCAAACGTTAATGGAAGCTATACCATGTTATCCGGAATGGATGGTGATGTGGGTATTATCAATGGAATTCTACAGTCGTTTTATGATGCGCCAGGAGTTGTTGCGAAAGATGCGAATGGTGATTACATACAGAACAACGATGGTTCATATGCGACCGTGAAAGGGACAAAATTGAAAGAGGAATTGGCGGAAATTAATATTGCGGGTGGTATTGAATGGTGGTACAATGACGTACTTGCTTTCAGAACCGGAATGTTCTATGAAAACAGAAATAAAGGTAACCGTCAATTTTTGAATTTTGGTGCAAGTTTGAAATACAACATGTTCTCAATTGATTTCTCTTACCTAGCTTCTGTAAGCGGCCGACAAAGTCCTTTAGCAAACACCTTGCGTTTCACGCTTAGATTGAATCTAGGACGCACTGGTGGATCAACACCAAGTGGAATATAACATGCAGATTCGAATTGGATTTGGTGTCGATGTTCACCGCTTAGCTGAAGGTTACGAACTCTTTATCGGTGGAAAGAAAATAGAATCCGATTTAGGAGCGGTTGGTCATTCGGACGCTGATGTATTGTTACACGCGATTTGTGATGCCTTATTAGGAGCCGCAAATTTACGTGATATCGGTTATCATTTTTCCGACAAAGACCCGAAATACAAGGGAATCGATTCAAAAATACTTCTAGCAGAAGTCATGAAACTTGTCAGCGAAAAAGGGTATCATGTGGTTAATATTGATTCAACAGTTATTTTAGAAAGTCCAAAGTTGAATCCTCACATTCCTGAAATGTGTCAGATTATTGCTGAAATTTTACGTGTCGACATAGATGCTGTTTCCATTAAGGCTACCACGCACGAATTAGTGGATTCCTTTGGGGAAAGACGTGCGATAAAAGCCTATTCGAGTTGTTTGCTACAGAAATAAAGTCTGATAGTTGTTTCATATCTAACCTTCATTTGAATCGAACATCATGAGAAATAAAATCATTTCTACGGTTAACATTCATGTTAAAACATGGTTTCGTGCGGATTTATCCAATCCGGAGGATAATCAATATTTCTATAACTATAGAATTTTCATTGAAAATAAAGGAAGCGAATCCATTCAATTACTTCATCGCCATTGGATGGTCGAGCACTTGGTTTTTGGCATTCAACATGTGGATGGTCCTGGTGTGATCGGAGAACAGCCAATTATTGAACCAGGAGCTCAATTTGAGTACGTTAGTGGCTGTGAATTTTGGATGTCCATTGGACGAATGAGTGGATTTTACACATTTCAAGATTTATCTACAGAACAACTATTTTCTGTTCCTATTCCACTTTTCACGCTGGAGTTCCCGGCTTTGTTATCGTAGTTTAACGTAGATCACTTTTTTCGTTTCGAAAAAGGATTCTTCGAAAATGTCGGAAAGTAAAAATTCTTTGTGCAAATGTTTCACCGGTTTCATTTCTTCGCTTAAATCACCACCTTTTAAATAAAGAATTCCGTTCACCAAGTCATGCTCTGATTTCTTTTTCATTTTACCTTTTACCCACGTTAAAAATACAGGCATTTGGGTGACTGCTCTACTCACAATGAAATCAAAATCACCTTTAATTTCTTCTGCTCTCGCATGATGTGCACTGACGTTTGTGAGTCCAAGGGCTGCAGCAACTTCTGTAACGACTTTAATTTTTTTGCCAATGGAATCAACCAACACGAAGGAAGTTTCTGGAAATAAAATAGCCAAAGGAATACCTGGAAATCCACCACCTGTTCCAATATCGAGAACAGAAGATTCCGGTTTAAATGCACACACTTTTGCGATTCCAAGTGAATGTAAAACGTGGTGTGTATAAAAGTTTTCAGTGTCCTTTCTTGAAATCACATTGATTTGTGCATTCCAAAAAGTGTATAATTCTTCCAATTGAGCAAATTGCTTTAATTGAATCGGACTTAAATCTGGGAAGTATTTTGTGAGGATATCCAAAGGGCTAAATTGTATCTTTTGTTTTGTCCATCATGGCAGCAAGAAAATCCCGAGCACGAAACAGTTGTGCCTTCACTGTACCTAGTGGCAAGTTCATTTCCTCAGCAATTTCCTCGTAACTTAATTCTTCAAAATATCGTTTTTCGACAAGTTCTCGGTATTTCGGTTTCAATTTACTCACGAGCAGGCGCATGTGAATAATTCGTTGACCATGAATGATTGTTTCTTCAGGATTTAGTCCTGTTGAACGTGCGTCAATGCGAAGTCGTCCGCCATCCTCGGTCATCATTCCTTTATCGATGGAAGTGACTTCAATGCGTTTTTTACGGATGAAATCGATGCAATTATTGGAAGCGATTTTGAACAACCATGTACTAAAAGCGAAACTGGGAGAATATTGATCGAGGCGGCTAAACGCTTTTCCAAATGCTTCGATGGTTAAGTCATCTGCATCATCAGAATTTTTGACCATTTTCAACATCATGTAGAAAATCGAATCGCGGTAACGATCCATTAAATCGGCATACGCTGCTTGATTTCCTTTTCGCGCAGCTTCAACCAACACGAGGTCGTGTTTAGCTTTATCCGATAAATGTTCGTTCTCTACCATCTATAGTACTTTTGACGTTCTGATATGTAAAACAATATGGGCATTAACAAGGCATAAAACAAATCCCAGAAAGGCAAAAAGCGAATAAAACTTTTTTCCTTCAACTGAGAGAGGCAACGTCCTTGTAACCACCATTTTAACAGTAAGACAAATCCAAAAACACTGCTACTTAGCAGAATGAATTCTTTACTGAACAGCAAAGTAATAAAAGATCCCCACATCAAAACGAGGGAGAGTGGATATATTCCTAACAAGAGTTTCTTAATAAAGCGGTATTTCCCTGATGTAGCGTAGTGACGAGTCTTTTGTGTCATCCATCTGGACCAGGAAGTTGGTGCTTGTGAGTAACAGAACGAATCGGGATTTAATTGAATGGAATAATTTGATTTTTTTGCGGCTTCTTGAATAAATAACACATCGTCCCCAGTTGGAACGGAATAGTGCGACTTAAATCCGTTTACGGAATGAAAGACACTTTTTGTATACGCAAGATTTCTCCCAACACCCATGTACGGTAGTTTTGCTAAGGCCATCGAGAAATAATTGACCCCAATCCAAGCGGTGTCAAAACGAATCAGACGGTTTAGAAATCCTTTGTTTTTCACAAAAGGAGCATAGCCAATAACGATTTGTTTGGAACGGGTATATTGACTTGCCATTTGTTTGATCCACTGATTATTGGTTGGTTTGCAATCCGCATCCGTAAGCACAAAATGTTCATATTTCGCTGCTTTTATGGCCAATGTAATCGGTAATTTCTTTCCAGGACGTAAGTGTTTGTTTTTACTCAACTCAACGACGCGAAGGTTTGGAAACTGTCGTGCGAAAGCCGTGAGAATCCAACCACTGTCGTCAATGGATTGATTATTTACAACGATTACTTCATAAACGGGATAATCTTGGCTTAATATAGCCGGAAGATTCTCGTATAGGTTGTCCGATTCGTTCCGTGCCGCGATGATGACACTGATGGGCATCCAATTTTGATGGTCATCAATAGGCTTGGTTTTATGAAAGGCAAGTCGGCTGTAGATAAACAAGACGTACAATACTTGCACCACGACAAACAATGCAAATGCAAGGAATGCGATGGAGAAAAAACTAATTTCAAACGTAGGTATAAACTTCATAGGATAACTTCAGTACAAAGATGAATTCTCAAATCAAATACACGTATCTTTGTTGCAGTTATTTTTCAACATTTTTATGCACTTTGATCTTCTGACGCAAAATTCTGACTCAAAAGCACGTACGGGTCGGCTTCATACTGAACACGGAACCATTGAAACTCCGATATTTATGCCTGTTGGTACGGTAGGTTCGGTAAAGGGAGTCCATCAACAGGAATTACGTGATGATATTAACGCACAAATCATTTTAGGGAATACCTATCATTTGTTTTTGCGTCCCGGAATCGAAGTATTAGAGGCAGCAGGTGGTTTGCATCAGTTTATTGGATGGGAACGTCCAATGTTAACGGATAGTGGCGGTTATCAAGTTTACTCCTTATCAGGAAGAAGAAAAATCATTGAAGAAGGAGTTAAGTTTCAATCTCACCTTGATGGAAGTTATCATTTCTTTACACCGGAAAGAGCGATTGATATTCAACGTTCTATCGGTGCAGATATCATTATGGCTTTTGATGAATGTACGCCTTATCCATGTGAATACAACTATGCGAAAAGATCAATGGATATGACGCATCGTTGGTTGAAGCGTTGTTTTGAGGCGATGAATGCCACTGAACCAAAATATGGTTACGAACAGGCACTTTTTCCAATCGTTCAAGGTAGCGTCTTTAAAGATTTACGTAAAGAGTCCGCGGAAACGATTGCTTCTTGGGATGCGGTTGGTAACGCGATCGGTGGATTGTCCGTTGGAGAACCGGATGAAGATTTGTATGAAATGACGGAATTAGTCTGTGACATTTTACCAGTAGATAAGCCACGCTATTTGATGGGAGTTGGGACACCGACGAATATTCTCGAATGCATTGCGTTAGGAATTGACATGTTTGACTGTGTCATGCCAAGTAGAAATGCACGTCATGGACTTCTCTACACATGGGAAGGAACAATTAACATTAAAAATGAAAAATGGTCCAAGGACTTTTCTCCCTTAGATGAGACCAGCGGTGTATGGGTGGATCAAGTCTATACAAAAGCATATTTACGTCATTTGGTGAAGTCTGGAGAGTATTTGGGTATACAAATAGCGACGATTCACAATTTGGCATTCTACTTGGAATTAGTAAAACAGGCTAGAGAGCATATTCAAGCCGGAGATTTTGTTGCTTGGAAAAATCAAGTGACACCAAAATTGTCAATTCGACGTTAGAATGATATGCTGAAAATCATTGATCGATATATCATCAAGAAATTCCTTTCAACATTCTTTTTTATGTTGGGAGTTATCATGTTGCTAGCCATGGTTTTCGATGTTTCCGAAAAACTCAGCGAGTTTATTTCGAATAAAGCTCCTATGTCGGAGATCATCTTTGACTATTACGTGAATTTCATTCTATTTTATGGGAACACCTTTTCTTCGATGATTATTTTCATATCTGTTATTTGGTTCACCGCAAAAATGGCCCAGGATACAGAAATCATTCCCATTTGGTTTAGTGGTCGGCCAATCACACGGTTTTTAAGACCTTACATGATTGGTGCAACGATTTTAATGATTCTCTCATTTGTGCTGAATCACTTCATTGTTCCTCGTTCGTCTAAGGTTCGTTTGGCATTTGAAGAAAAGTACTACCGTGATATCTTGTCTGTTGAGGATTATCAAGCAGAATATCCTGGAAATGAAATGGTGTATTTTTCGAATTACACCTCCTCGGAAAATCAGATTCACGATTTAACCATTCAAAAGTGGAATGACGAAAACGAGCCCATTTATTTTTTTAGGGCGCGGACTGTTAAAAGTATCCCAGGGACAAATCGTTGGACTGTCAAGGATTATTACGAGAAAAATTATGAATTCCCGAAAGGAAGACTCGTGCATGGATCTAAGAAGGACACCACCTTCTCCTTTACGTTGGAGGAAATTGCTCAGCGCGAAAATGTTGCGGAAACCATGACTTATAGTGAGTTGACGCGATTGATTGAACGAGAGAAAATTAAAGGTTCTTCGCTTGTCCCCACCTATGAAATAGAACTTCACCAACGAACATCCTATCCATTTGCAGCGTATATTTTAACGATTATGGGTGTATCCGTTTCTTCGCGAAAGAAACGTGGAGGAATAGGTGTTAACGTGGCCATCGGTCTCACAATCGTTTTTGTTTACATCTTTTCGATGAAGATGTTAACCGTCGCATCAATGAACGTGGGCTTACCGGCAATTATTTCTGTTTGGATGCCTAATATGATGTTTGCTTTTGCGGCATACATATTATATCGATTTTCTCAGAAATAAGGCAACTTTTCTAAATCAATCCATTCGCCATCCTCAGCAGTTATGGTATTTTGAAAAATACTTTGCGCTTCTATTAAATGCTGTTCACTCGTATCGTATCGTGAGGAAAAATGTCCAATTACTAAGTGCTTCACCTTCATTTTTTCCGCCATGAGCGCTGCTTGTTTCGCCGTACTGTGGTAAGTTTGTTTTGCGCGGGCTGCATGTTGTTCGGTAAACGTTGCTTCGTGGTACATGAGATGCGCACCTTCGATTGCCGATTCATATCCTGTCCAAGGTTTGGTGTCGGAACAGTATACATACGTTAATGAAGGCGATGGAGGAGAGGTGAATTTTTTGTTTTTTAACACGCGTCCATCTTTCACCAAATCTAAGCCTGCTTTTAATTTCGGCAAGTCTTCCAAAAGCAATCCAGCTTCTTTGATGGCAGCAGCATTTAGATGTAAGGGTTTGGGTTTTTCTTCGATCCGATATCCCCAAGTTGGAATACGGTGTTTTAAAGCAAAACTTTTAATTTCAATCAGTCGGTCTTCGAAAATCGTTTGTAGTGACTTTGTTTCAAGTTGAACGAATTGAACGTCAAAACAAAGTTTATGTCCACCAACCTCAATAAACGAAGTGATTAATTGTTGTAATTCCGGTGGACCATATACTGTTAATCCACGGGTTCTGCCTAATAAATGCATGGATGAAATTAATCCAGGTAGTCCAAAAAAATGATCTCCGTGCAAGTGCGAAATGAGGATGTGTGTTATTCGTTGCAACTTAATGCCAAACTTACGCAGTTGCAGTTGGGTTCCTTCACCACAATCAATGAGAATATGTCTGTTATTACATTCGACGTATTGTGCCGTTGGATTTCGCTTGCCAGTTGGAAGCGCCGCGCCACTACCTAAGATGCAAACGGAGAAACTCACGCAATAAGTGCATCAATTCCTTTATCTACGGAATTGGTGATGACTAGAACTTTGTCTAATTGTGCAATTTCAACCATTTTCTGAACGTTGCTTTGCAGTCCGCACAGGGCAAATCCTCCGTTGGTATCTTTGCAAAGACGATTTGCAATAAGAATCGCACTCAATCCGGATGAATCGCAATATTTGGTTTTGGAAAGGTCTAATAAAATGAAATTACTTCCAATTTTATTCAATTGAAGGAAATGACTTTTCAATTCAGGTGCATTACTGGCGTCGAGTTTTTCAACATGTGTAGATACAACTACTATTTTTCCTTGAGGGTCTACTGAAAAGTTCATCACTATCGTTTTGTCAAATGTAAAAATTTTCAGCGTTCAATCTTCGATGCGAGTAAATAAATTACTGCCATGCGAACCGCAACTCCATTTTCTACTTGGTCAAGTATGATGCTTTGCTTGGAATCGGCTACATCACTTGAAATTTCCACCCCACGGTTAATTGGACCTGGGTGCATCACAATGATTTCTTTCGAAAGTCCGTCTAAGATCTCTTTATTCAAGCCAAACAACATGGTGTATTCACGCAGGGATGGGAAATATTTGATGTCTTGTCTTTCTAATTGAATGCGCAACATATTAGCTACATCGCACCATTCCAATGCTTCGCGAAGGTTGTGTGATACTTTGACTCCTAAATCGCCAATGTATTTTGGGATGAGTGTAGTTGGACCACAAACCATTACTTCTGCACCTAATTTTTGAAGGCAGTAAATATTTGATAAGGCTACTCGAGAATGTAGAATATCTCCAACGATCACTACTTTTTTTCCTTCCACACTTCCCAAACGTTCACGAATGGAAAATGCATCTAGTAAAGCTTGTGTTGGATGTTCATGTGTTCCGTCACCTGCATTGATGACGCGTGCTTTTACTTTTTGAGAAAGAAATAGGGCAGCACCTGGATTAGGATGTCTCATGACTACCATGTCCACCTTCATTGCGAGAATGTTATTTACCGTATCAATTAATGTTTCTCCTTTTTTGACTGAACTACTTGCAGCACTAAAATTCACGGTGTCTGCGGAAAGTCTTTTTTCTGCTAGTTCAAATGAAAGCCTAGTTCGAGTGGAATTTTCAAAGAAAATATTGGCGATGGTGATATCTCGAAGGGACGGAACTTTCTTAATGGGACGATTGATAACCTCTTTGAAGCTATCTGCTGTCTTGAAGATTAACTCGATATCTTGTCGCGTTAAATCTTTAATTCCCGTAAGGTGATCAACACTTAAATTATTCATTGCTTTCTTTTGTAAACAAAACCACTTTATCTTCTCCTTCTGTTTCTTTCCACTCAACGGAAACGCGTTCTGAAATGAGTGTATCGACTGTTTTACCGATGTAATCCGCTTGAATTGGTAAGTCACGACTGTAGCGACGATCAATCAGCACTAATAACTCCACCTTGGATGGACGTCCAAATGTCAACAATGCATCCAAACCGGAACGAATGGTTCTTCCGGTATACAAAACGTCATCAACTAAAATGACCCGTTTGTTTTCGATGCTAAAATCGATGTTTGTGATGCTCGGAATCATGGGTTTTTCTCGTCGACGAAAATCATCGCGATAAAACGTAATGTCCAGATTTCCACATTGAACTTCTTTTCCAAGAATAGATTCCAAATAAGACTTAAGTCTTGTCACAACGTGAATTCCTCTTGGTTGTAAACCAACGAGAACAGTATCCGAGAAGTCGTTGTGGGATTCAATTAATTCATGGGAAAGACGTTTCAAAGTGAGGTCCAAATGTGTTGGATTCAGAATGACTTGCTTTTCCATTAAGACAAAGATAAGGGATTTTATGTTTGAATGATGTGCAGATGAAATTTTTATCACTTAAATGCAGCTAAATCTACATCTGCTAAAAGAAAGAAACTTCCCGTGACAAGTATGAGGTCTTGTTTTGGCACTTCCAACATGAGTTTCTTCACTGTTTCATTTACATTGTTGGACACCGAGGAAATACGAGGTTCGGATTTTTTAAGTGTAACTAAATCAACCACTTTTAAACTTCGATTATTGCGAAATTCGCAAAGGTGAATAAGTGCCTCCTCCGGAAAAAGCGATAAAATGGATGTGACATTTTTATCCTGAGAAGCTCCGTAAACGATGTGCAATTGATCAAATTGTATCGTTCTCAAGTCCATCAGTGTTGCCTGAATTCCATCTTGATTATGCGATACATCCAGGTAAATGAGTGGATTTTCACTCACTTTGGTCAATCTGCCAAATAAGCCCGTATTTGAATGAAGGTTTTGAAGTGCTTTTTGAATAGTTTCTTCTGAAAATGGGACGTTTAATTTTTGAAGCGCACAAAGCGCCGTTTTCAAGTTCGTTTTTTGATGTTCCGGAAGTTCAAGGCTTTCAATGATGTTCCAATTTTCTTTATCAGCAAAAGAAATCGGTGCACTAAAACTGTTCGCTTTTTCTATGAAAAGTGCTTCAATTTCTTTCTGTGTTTGTCCAATAACAACGGGTTGACTTGACTTAATGATTCCGGCTTTTTCCATGGCAATTTCTGGAAGTGTTTCCCCCAAGAATTGGGTATGGTCAAGTCCAATATTTGTGATGACAGCAATTTTGGACTGAAGTACATTGGTTGAATCAAGTCGTCCACCCATTCCCGTTTCGATTACCGCATAGGAACAATTGTTTCGCTGAAAATGGTCAATGGCCATCGCGAAAGTCACCTCAAAGAAGCTAGGTTCGAAACCGAGGTGAAGATCAATCACTCGTTGACAAAAGTTCACCACAGAGGCTTCGTCAATCTGGACACCATTGATTCGAATGCGCTCTCGAAAGTCGAAAATATGTGGCGAAGTAAACAAGCCGACTTTCTCGTTGTTTTCGGTCAATATGGAACTCATATAAGAACAAGTTGAACCTTTTCCATTTGTTCCAGCAACATGAATGACGGACATGTTTTCAGGGTAAACTCCTAGAAATTGAAGTAAGTCCGTGGTTTGTTTTAAGCCCGGTTTATACGCGCTGGCACCGTTGTTCTGATAGGATGGAAACTGATCAAAAAGCCAGGAAACGGCCTGTGTATACGTTTCGAATTTCATCCCTAAATCAATTGGACTAAAAATACGGCAATACCTGAAAAATAACCAAGTGCAGCCAATAAGGTTATGCGTTTTAAGTACCAGAAAAAGGAGATTTTCTCCATTCCCATGGCTACGACTCCAGCCGCAGATCCAATGATGAGCATCGATCCACCTGTTCCTGCTGCGAAAGCGATGAAATGCCAAATCTCATGGTCTAAAGCGAATTGGAACATTCCCATGGATGCAGCGACAATAGGAACGTTGTCAATAATAGCCGAGGCGACACCCAGTAAGGTGACGAATACATTCACATCCATGCTTTTTTGAACTTGAACTCCAAAACCGTAAATCATTCCCATGGACTCCATTGCGGCAATAGTCATCAGAATACCTAAAAAGAAAAGAATACTTGGTAGTTCGATTTTAGTAAGGGCCTTGAATGTTGGGCTAGTGTGGGAATTAGTTGCGTTAATATCAGTTAATGAAAACTGTCTTTTACTGATAATTTCTGCAACAATGGAAATCAGTCCTAATGAAAACATCATTCCCATGTAAGGAGGTAAATGTGTTGTCATTTTTATGATCGGTACAAGAATGATCAGAAATAAACCAAGAACTAAGATGACGACACTTTGTTTTTTCGATTTTTCACTTTGTTCACTTTGTTGAATCGACCCTCTAAAAGCCTTCATTTTTGTAGCGATAACTAAAGGAACAAGTATGGATACAAGTGAAGGTAAGAAAAGATGAGAAATGAGACTTCCTGCATTTACTTTATGGTTCATCCACAACATCGTTGTTGTCACATCTCCAATGGGAGACCACGCGCCGCCAGCATTTGCTGCGATAATGATAAATCCAGCGTACCATTTTCGTAAGTCGGAATCTGTAACTATTTTTCTGAGAATGCTAATGAGAACAATCGTTGCGGTTAAATTATCGATTAACGCAGATAAGAAAAAGGCAAGCAGGCAAATGACCCAAAGAAGGACTAACTTACTTTTGGTTTTGATAAGCGATTTAAATACTTGAAAACCATCAAAGTGATCAATGATTTCCACGATGGTCATTGCACCGATTAAAAAGATGAGGATTTCACTGGTCTTCCCAAAATGGTGTAGTAAGGTACTTTCGATGAGTTCTCGCTTTTGAACGATGGAACCCGTTAATTCAGGAATGCTCAATTGTCCGCATTTTGGATCAATGAGCAAGCCGATGCTTGGATCGAGCCAAAGTGCTGGAACACCAATAAAAATCACGGCCCACGAAAGAACCATCATAAGTAGGGCAGGGACCAACTTATCGATTTTCAGTGTATGCTCCATGGTAATTGCAGCATACCCAATAATGAAAATGAAGAAAATCGCTAAGTTCATTTATTACACCAATTGCTTCAAGGCAATTTCGAAGGCTGTTTTAGCAATGTTTGTTTTTGCGGAGTTTAATGCATGGGCTTCTTTCAAGGCATTGTAGATAATTGAACTCGTATCTTCAAAAATTAATTTATCCTCAATTGTTTCTAAATCGTTGCTCATTAAGTAAGCAAACACCCTCGCCATCCCACAATTGGCAATGAAATCAGGTATCAAGGAAAGGTTCGCATCTGCTTTCTCTGCGATTGGTCCGAAGAAAATTTCTTGGTCAGCAAAGGGAACATTTGCTCCAGAGGAGATTACTTGTAGTCCAGCAGCGAGGAGTTGGTTTAAATTTTCCTCAGAGAACATTCGACTACCAGCGCAAGGAATAAAGACATCTGCAGGTGTGCTCCAAATACGCGCATTGACTTCGTCAAACGAAAGCATTTGGTCACTTTTTAATTCGTTTCCATTTTTAGAAAGGAACAATGTTTTTACTTCTTCGAAACTAAGTCCATCTTCTTTGATGATTCCACCGACACGGTCAATGATTCCAACTATTTTTGCTCCATTCAAGGCAAGGTAATAGGCCGCTGCGGACCCTACATTTCCCCATCCTTGAACAATCACTTTTTTATCTTTCACATCGCCACCCCACAAGGAGAAATAGTGACGAATGGATTCCGAAACTCCGAATCCTGTTATCATATCGGCAACCACAAATTTTCTGGATACGTCCGGCGTTAAACTTTCGTCTTCAATTACCTTTAATACCCCACGTTGCAATTGACCAATACGGTTCATTTTCTGTGCTTCCTTCGGTTGAAAGTGTCCATTGAATACACCTTCCTGCGGATGCCAAACACCACATGATTCGGTGATTGGAATCACTTCGTGAATTTCATCCACGTTTAAATCACCACCAGTTCCGTAGTAATTCTTCAAAAGAGGACTCACAGCAGCGAACCAACGTTTCAAGACACCTTCTTTTCTCGGGTCTTTTGGATCAAAGTTAATTCCAGATTTCGCTCCACCAATTGCTGGTCCAGCAACGGTAAACTTCACTTCCATTGTTTTAGCTAAGGATTCTACCTCGCGTTTATCGAGTCCGACACGCATACGTGTACCACCGCCGGCAGCACCACCGCGAAGTGAGTTAATCACAACCCAACCTTCTGCTTCTGTTTCCGCATCTTTCCACTCAAAAACGATTTCAGGTCGTTTGTTCTCAAATTTTTGGAGTAAATCTTTCATTTCTTTCGTTGTATAGGTTGCAAAATTAGGAAAATGGTCCTTTAAAAGCAGGTTTTTAAAATTATTTTCCAACAATTCAACAAGGACTATCCACCACGATGGTATACTCCTGTACAAAGTGCTTTTGAAGCACCGGTAACACTTGGAACATTTGTCGATTCTCCCCTTAAGTATCGAGCGCCTAAAAAGGCGAATACGATGGCTTCTTTAAAGTCGATGATCTGCTTTCGTGGAATCACACATTTTCCTTTGTAGTGATGAGCTAAAGTTTCGATGAAGAAAGCATTTTTTGCTCCACCACCGGTGATGTATACGGAAGGTAAATTTTCTTCGTTTAAAACACGTGCTACTTGAATGGCGACATGTTCGGTATGCGTTCGAAGTAAGTTTTCTAATGATTCTGTTTGATTCAATAGAGGCATATATTCCTGCAACAACCACTCTGTCCCGAGTGATTTTGGTCCTTTGCTTGCGTAGAACGGCAAAGAATTCAATGCGTCCAATATGGATTGATTGAGCACCCCAGATTTTGCTTTTTCTCCATTAAGGTCGAATTGCTTTCCAATTTGTTGCATAAAGAGATTGGAAGGTAAATTGGCCGGTGAAATGTCGAATGCTTGTATGGTGTTGTTTTTTCTGAAGCTAATATTTGCGAAGCCACCAAGATTCAAGAAGGAGTCAGCCTCATCAGTGAATAATTCAAAGTCCCCAATTGGCACTAGCGGAGCTCCTTGTCCGCCAGCAATGACATCTAAACTTCTGAAATCATTGATGACAGGTATCCCAGTATGAAAAGCAATGGTGGAACCACAGGCGATTTGAAGTGTAAATCCATTTTGCGGTTGATGAAAAATCGTTTGTCCATGTGAGGCAATCGCATCAATGTGATTTTTTTCCAACTGATGTTCCTTCATGAATTGCAGGACACAATCGGCAAAGAACGTTCCCAGTTCTTTGTCCAAAATGAACAATTGTTCAGCAGACATTTTCGTCGCAAGATTAAGTTTTTTCAATAGCGCATCTTGGAGCTCAAAGGTACGTGCATGCTTCAATTCATAGTGAATTTTATCACCTTGAAATTCAAAGGAAACATGAGCAATGTCTAATCCATCGAGTGAGGTACCAGACATAAGTCCCAAAATCTCCATTTTATTCCTATTCATTTCTTTCATGCTTGGCAGAATTCGATTATTTTTGTTCAAAATTAAAAAATCAATCAACATGAATTTTGAATTGACAGAAGAACAATTAGCGGTAAAGGAAGCAGCTAGAGATTTTGCACAAAACGTATTGAAACCTGGAGTTATCGATCGCGATAACAATCAGCGTTTTCCAGCTGAAGAAATCAAGCAATTAGCTGAGCTTGGATTTATGGGAATGATGGTTGATCCGAAATACGGCGGAAGCGGTATGGACACGATGTCCTATGTTTTAGCAATGGAAGAAATCTCTAAAGTAGATGCTTCTGCATCTGTTTGTATGTCTGTGAATAATTCATTGGTTTGTTGGGGATTGGAGAAATACGCTTCAGAAGAACAAAAACAAAAATTCCTTGTGCCTTTAGCTACAGGAGAAAAAATCGGTGCATTTTGTTTATCAGAGCCAGAAGCTGGTTCCGATGCAACATCTCAACGCACAACGGCGATTGATATGGGAGATTACTATTTGGTGAACGGTACAAAAAACTGGATCACGAATGGATCATCAGCATCAACGTACTTAGTGATTGCACAAACAAATACAGAACTTGGTCACAAAGGAATCAATGCTTTAATCATCGAAAGAGGCATGGAAGGATTCATCGTTGGAGCGAAGGAAGACAAAATGGGAATTCGTGGAAGTGATACGCATACCTTGTTATTCAACGACGTAAAAGTTCCAAAAGCGAATCGCATTGGAGATGACGGATTTGGATTTACTTTCGCAATGAAAGTTTTAAGTGGTGGACGAATCGGAATTGCTGCTCAAGCTTTAGGAATTGCCGCTGGTGGACTTGAGTTGGCACTTGCTTATTCAAAGGAACGTAAGGCATTTGGTAAAGAAATTTACAAGCACCAAGCAATTGCCTTTAAGTTGGCAGATATGGCGACTGAAATTGAAGCTGCACGTTTACTTGTATACAGATCTGCTGCTGATAAAGATGCAGGAAGAAATTACGACCAATCAAGTGCGATGGCGAAATTGTATGCATCGAAAGTCGCAATGGAACAAACCGTTGAGGCAGTTCAGATTCACGGAGGATATGGTTTTGTGAAAGAATACCATGTTGAACGTTTGATGCGTGATGCGAAAATTACACAGATTTACGAAGGAACTTCTGAAGTTCAGAAAATCGTTATTTCTCGCGGACTTTTAGCAGATTAATTCATTTAATAAACATCATATGTTAGCTCCTTTTAATCTTCAAAAGTGGATCGATGAAAACAGAGATTTACTCAAACCACCTGTATCAAATAAGAATTTATACAAAGAGGCTGGAGATTTTATTGTGATGGTTGTTGCTGGCCCTAATGCCAGAAAGGACTATCACTACAATGAAGGGGAGGAGCTATTCTATCAAATAGAAGGAGATATTACCGTGCGTGTTCAGGAAGATGGTCAAGCGAAAGACGTAATCATCAAGGAGGGAGAAATGTTTTTACTCCCAGCGAACACGCCACATTCTCCATCGAGAGGAGAAAACACGGTTGGATTAGTTATCGAACGAGTGCGTAAGGGAACGGATATGCAAGATGGACTGATGTGGTTCTGTGAAAAATGCAATCATCACTTAAAAACGTATCGTTTTCCTTTAGAAAATATTGAAAAGGATTTTATTCCTCGATTCAAGGAATTTTATGGATCTGAAGAAATGAGAACATGTGATAATTGTTCTCACGTCATGGACGTTGATCCAAATTTCGTCTAGAAATAAAAGTTGGATTTACCTTATTGAGGTTGGTACGTATAGCGGTGAGACTCTCCCGTTTGGAAAATATCTTCTACAATCACTAATTCTTTATTGTGCAATTCTTTGATGCTGTATTCGTGCGTCGGTTTCGATGTCGTGTCTTCGTAGAAATAAAGTGTTTCATCTTTTTCTGCGAATTCCCAACGACCATTTGAATATTCACCTTGAATTTGTCCTAAAGCGTTGAAGGTTTTGGACATAGAATAGGTTCCATCTTTATCAATGCTAAGTTTTGTGGTGTAATCAGCGTCAAATGCGTTGTTTCCACTTACGGAGTATGCTTTCAATTCCCAATCATTACACAAACGTGCTTTTCTTGTTAACATAGAATAATTAGGACCTTCGCTGTATTTATTACAAGAAGAAAATAACAAAGTCGAGATAAAAAGGGCTGCAAGTACGATTCTCATGATTCAGTTTTTTTCAAATGTACTAAACAAACTGCAATTTTCAGCATAAACTTCGTAATTTTGTAGAATGAAAATGTTCATCTATTCTCTTGCCGTTGCTGTGCTTTTTTCTTGTCAAGAAACAAATGAAAAGTCAAAACCATTATCTGATAAAAAGACAAAGGCCATTGAAGTTCAAGCAAATAGTCAGGCTGACTTTGCGGTTGAAGGAATGGTTTGTCAAATGGGTTGTGGTGGATCGATACGAAAAGAACTTAAAATGACTGGTTCCGTTGAACGAGTTGAAGTAAATTTTGTGGAAGAACAAAAGGAGCAAGTTGTTCATGTTCAGTATGATTCTACGTTGATAACAACTCAGAAAATTACTGCGATTTTAAACAGTATCAATGACCGACAATTCAAAGCGAGCCTCATTTCTAAAAAGGTTCTATAATGGAATTGTATTATCGAGAAATAGGGGAGGGACAACCTCTAGTCATTTTACACGGACTTTTCGGTTTTTCGGATAATTGGCAAACACAAGCAAAGAAGTTTTCAGAGTATTACCGCGTAATCTTGGTGGATTTAAGAAACCACGGACATTCGCCATGGTCTTCAGATTTTTCTTATCCAATAATGGTGGAAGACCTCGTTCGCTTATTTCAAAAGTTGGATTTACAGCAGGTTATTTTACTAGGACACTCTATGGGTGGAAAAGTTGCGATGCATCTTGCGCAGAGATACCCGGAATACGTTGAGAAACTGATTGTAGTGGACATGGGTGTTAAATCCTACCCGATGCATCACCAGCACATACTTGAGGCCTTTAATCGCATTGATTTGAATAAGCTTTCCGCTCGAAGCGAAGCAGAACAGATATTGAAGCAATTTATAGATTCGGAAGGCGTTCGTCAGTTTTTGTTGAAGAACCTTTATTGGAGAGAAAAAGGAAAGCTTTCATGGCGCTTAAACTTTCCGGTACTGGAGGCAGCGATGCCAGAGATATTGAGTGCTCTTCCAGAAGATGAGGTAATGATTACCACCTTGTTTATTCGTGGAGCGTTGTCCAATTATATTTTGGATGAAGACATTCCTGTCATAGAATCTTATTTTCCAGACTCAACCTTAGTTAGCATTGAAAATGCTGGTCACTGGGTACATGCTGAAGCGCCAGATGACTTTGTTGATTGTGTTCTTGGATTTTGTTTGAGATAAAAAAAACCGCCCATTTCTGAGCGGTTTCCCAATTAGTTAATTCGAGGTTCTTAGTGTTGAACGATGAATTTACGTGTTTCAACAGTTGATCCGTTTGTAAGGATTACTGTGTACATTCCGTTTGTTAATGTTGTTGTGTTGAACGCTGTTGCAACACCGTTTACTGTTTGATTAGCAACAACTTTTCCAGTCAAGTCAATGATTTGAATTGTACCTTCAGTCAAATTGCTTTCAATTGTAACCACCTCAGAAGAAGGGTTAGGGTAAACAGAAAGGTTTGCGTTAGCAGTTTCGTCCAATCCTAAAACACCCATGTTCATACGGATTGCGAATGCATTACCATTAGAGTATGTAGCATCTCCGATTAAGTGAATCATAGAAGCGTAAGATGGTTGAAGAACTGTTTCGTCATTCAAGATACGGATGATGTTCGTGTTAGAAGCATCAACTTCTGTTAAAACGGCTGCGTAGTAAGCATCATCAGCCAAAGCTACTGGTTGTGGGAAGAATACAGTGATTTTTCCTGCTGCAACGTCAGCTGCTGTAACAGTGTAGTAATCACTTTCAGCAACGTTTCCGTTTAAGTCAGTTAAAGATTGGTATCCGTCAGCAAAGAAAGTAGCAGTATCAATCATGGCAACTTGAATAGAAGTTCCTGCTGTAGTAGCGCTAGAAATTCCGATTTCCAAAGACACAACTACGTTGTTTGTGTTTCCGCCACGTAAATGGTACATGTTAGCGAAAATTGTTCCAGTTGGCGTGTTGAATGAGTTTGAACCAAGCGTAGTTGTTGTTTGCAATGCAGCTGGATTAACTCCAATACCATCCAAAGCGTATACACTGTTAGTTACTTCAAAGTTACGGTTACCAACATTGTTAGCAAATAAAGCACTTCCAGTTGCTTCCTCAGTAGAAGAAACTGTGTAAGTTCCATTGTAAACACCTACAGTCAAGTTTGGAGTTTCTGTACCACCGTATGCAATTGTATCGTTCGTTAAAATTGATCCAATTGTGTAGTTGTATGTTAATCCAGATCCAAAGTTTACGTTAGCAACAGTGTTTGTATTTGTCGCTGAACCAAAGTTGAATGCACTTCCTCCGATGTCATAAGAAGCATCTAAGTGAGCAACTGGTGTTTTACCATACTCGATACCAATATTGTTTGTTCCAGCAACAAATGGTGTTAATGAACGTAAGTCGTAAGCTGGTTGCTCAACAATTTTCAAGTCATCAACTAACCATGCGTAATCCCAAGCACCGATGTAGCGAAGACGCAATTTTACGTTTGCTTGTCCACCTGCAGCTGAAGTGATGTTAATTTGAGAATTTTCTTGGTAAAGCGTGCTTGTAGCTTTATCTAAATTTACAGGAAACTGAATCCAAGTAGCACCATTATCGTTACTTACTTCGAAGATTGTTTCCGTTGTTTGCCACATGCGTACTCTTTGATTGAACTCAAGAACCACGTTAGGGTAGGAAGATAGGTTAATTGAACCTGTATAGGTCATAAACGCATCTTGTGTACCAGTGCTTGTTCCAACTAAATCTGAATCGAATAATGCATATCCGTTTTCGTTTGTCACTGTGTTGCTTGGGTCAACCCATGCGCCTGTACTGTATCCAAGTGACGTTGAAGTACTTGTTGAGATAACCCAGTCTTGGTTATCATTTGTTGCGTTAGAGAACGCCCATTGAGAAGCAGTAGAAAAATCATTAGACCAGATTGTCACCTTTTGCTGAGAAGAAGGTTTTACAGTCGGTTGTTGAATGACTTCCACATTCATTTCTTTTGCTGCTACTTTTTGTTTCTGTGCAGAAACTCCAAGGCTAGCAAATGCCAAAGCAGTTAATAAGTAGATTTTTTTCATAATTAATTAATTTATAAGTGGAGCGAATTTACTAAAAATTCTTATGGTTACAAATAGTTTCGATTAATAATCGCGGTGAAATAAATATTCTGCAAGTTCCTCTAATTCTTGATAAGAAATGTTGTCTGACATAGTTTTCAAGGCATTCATTGCATGCGTATAATGCTTGGACATTTCGTTTTTACAATGCTCTTGAATAGAAAGGGATTCGAAGATGGCAATCGTTTGTGTCAATTTCTCTGTTGGATTTGCTTCGTTTTGAAGGGAATTCAACCTGTTTAGTTGATCTTCTGAAGCAAGTGTTTTTGCTAAAATAGAAAGCAGCGTTTTTTTGTTCGCAAGAACGTCGCCTCCAACTTGTTTCCCAACTTTCTCTGGATTTCCGTATAAGTCCAAAAGGTCGTCTTGAATTTGGAACGCAATGCCAAGGTGTACTCCGAAATCATACAATGCTTTGCGGTTATCAAGGGATGTTTCACCAATAATTGCGCCCATCTCCAAAGCGCAGCCTAGAAGGACAGAAGTTTTCAAGCGAATCATTTCAATGTATTCTTCACTCGCAACATCGTTTCGGGTTTCAAAGTCCATATCCATTTGTTGACCTTCACATACTTCTATCGCTGTCTTGTTGAATACCGTTAAAAGCGCAGGAATTAAATGTGGTGGATTTTTACAAATTTCTTCGTAAGCTTTCACAAATAATACATCGCCAGATAAAATGGCAATATTGGTATTCCATTTCTCATGAACCGTTTCTTTGGCTCTTCGAAGTGGTGCATCATCCATAATATCATCATGAATGAGGGAGAAATTGTGAAAGAGTTCCACAGCAAGCGCTGCGGAAATACTTTCTTCCACTGATTTGTCAAATAATTTCGCGGACATCAGCGTTAACATTGGCCTCATTCGTTTCCCACCCAAGGTCATGAAATACCGAAGTGGGTCGTATAGGTTCAATGGACTAGCAGGAAATGAAAAGGAAGAGATTTCTTTTTCAATCAGTTTGCTGTATGTTTCGAGTGTATTCATTTTTGTTTTAACAGTTGGAGCAAATAGGATCCATATCCACTTTTAACAAGTGGTTCAGCAATTTGTTTTAATTGATCTTTGCTGATAAAGCCATTTCGATAAGCAACTTCTTCGATGCATCCAATTTTCAATCCTTGACGTTCCTCAATTACCTGAACAAATTGACCTGCTTGCATCAATGACGCGAATGTACCAGTATCCAACCAAGCAGTGCCACGATCGAGAACAGCCACTTTCAACTTTCCTTGTCGAAGGTATTCTGCATTCACATCGGTTATCTCATATTCCCCACGTGGAGAAGGTTTTAAATTTTCTGCAATTTCAACGACGCTATTGTCGTAGAAGTAAAGTCCAGGAACAGCGTAATTCGATTTTGGCTGTATCGGTTTTTCTTCGATGGAAACAGCATGCATGTGATCATCAAATTCCACCACACCATAACGTTCTGGATCGCTTACGTGATAGGCATAAACGACACCACCTTCTGGATTGTTATTTTCTTTCAAAAGGGTATCCATTCCAACACCATAAAAAATGTTGTCTCCCAGAATTAGTGCGACTTTGTCGTTGCCGATAAAGGATTTTCCAATAACAAATGCTTGTGCGAGTCCGTTTGGCACTTCTTGAACAGCATAGGAGAATTGACAACCTAGGTTTTGTCCGTCACCCAATAATTTTTCAAAATGGGGGAGGTCATGTGGTGTGGAGATGATTAAAATTTCTTTGATACCCGCACTCATCAGAATGGAAAGTGGGTAGTAAATCATCGGCTTGTCGTAAACCGGCATTAATTGCTTGCTGACAGCCAAAGTAAGTGGATGAAGTCTGGTTCCAGATCCTCCTGCTAAGATAATTCCTTTCATTGTTGATCGTTTAATTTTTTATAGCCAACGGAATAAGTCATCAAATAAGCGCTTACCCCAAGGTGTACTCCCGTAATCTTTTTCAATTTTCATGCGAAATTCGTTTGGGGTAAATAGTTTGTTTTTCCCTACTTCAATCAACATTTCTTCTTTTGTTGGTTTCATTTCCTCTACTTTTTTCGCAAAGTAAATGATGCCACCATCCTCTGTTGCTAAGCCTAGAATTGTTCCTGGAAGTCCACAGAATCCTTCTGGGCCAACAGAAGGAACCAACGCAGTTGTATACCATGCATAGATACGAGTACTGTCATTTTTCTGATATACTGCTTTTCTACATTCATAACCACAGATACTTCTTTTACTATCCGTAATTCGCCAATTTCGTGCCGGTAAACTATCTTGCAAAAATACATTTTGTCCCATGAGTCCAAGAACGGTTAATTGTTTACCAGATGTCAGGTTTTGATAATAACTATTTTTAGTTGTCATCCATGCCATGTCATCTACCTTATCTGTTGGGACTGCTTTAAATACGGATGCCGTATCATTGAAATATAAGGTAAAAAGTTCCGTACGAATTTTATTTTCTTCTGTGACCATTCTGCGCATACGTTCTTCGGTAAATTTCTTCTCCAAGTTCGTTCTACGTTCGAATGTAATTTTCCCTGAGGAAATGTATTGACTGTTTGCGTTGAATCCAAGGCAAAGAATCAATACGAGTAGTTTAATGCCAGCCTTTAAAGTCATCTTCTTTTGTTTTATTGTTGTTGAATTTGTAGGTTAATTTCACTAAGAAATAGCGAGAAATAATTTGGGTGTAGTTATCGGTAATGACGTTGCCATTAATTTGACGCTGTAAATTCAAGTTTTGATTCAAGATGTCATTTGCTGAGATGGCAAGAATGACATTTTCCGTCGGTAAAAAGGCTTTGCTTAATTCGAAATTAATGATGAAGATGTTTCGATTAAAGGCAGCCGCTCTACCCGTATTGATCGTATACGTAGCGTCTGATTTGATTAAGAAGTGATGAGGTAATCTCCATTCACCATCAATAAAGTATTTCTGTGTGGCATATGGTTGATTCGAAATACTAGACAAGGAACTTATAGGATTATTGTACGTGTAAGAGTTTCCAATTGTAATGTTTAAAGAATCTAATTTCAATTCAATGTCTAATCCCCCTGTTATTGCTGTTGTTTTGGTCACATTGGCTTGTCCATTGATGAAGTTCGTGTATTTGTTGTATGAACCATTAATATTTGGCGCTAAGTCAATTTTTCGATTGAAAATCGGGAAACCTCCTCCAGCAAATACATTCGCGAAGATATTACCGTCCACGTTCTTTGTTTGAGCGACAGTTCGTCCGTATTGGTCATATGTTGTTGAAGTGGCAAATGCGTTGTTTGTTAAACTAGCATTTCCGCCTGACCAGAAATATCGGCCAGATAAGGCTTGCCAAACATTGGCATTTAAACGCAAGTTGTGGACATAATTTGGTTTCAAGTCAGGATTACCAATTTGAATTCTGTTTGGATTGGTATTGTCTTGAACTGGTTGCAAATCATTGATGGAAGCAGGGGATGAGGCCGTCGAGTAATTCAAGGAAATACGTTTACTCATTCCTGGTTTAAATTGGTAGGAGAATTTCGGCAGGAAATTGTTGATGTTTTGATTGGTTACAACAGAAGTAATCAAGTTTGTGCTTTGAACATCAATGTTTCTAAAACCGATTCCACCCGTAACAGTATGTTGACGGTGTTCGAAAATCAACATTCCCGTTCCACGTTGTTGAAGGCGCGTGTTATCAAATTGATTGGTGTATAATCCAACAGCTTGTGAATAATTCCCACTAGCATCCTTTTCAAATGTTTGCTTGGTTTGATTCGATTTTCCTGATTCCAAATAATACTCTAATTGGAATTTCCATTTTTTCGCGAAGGGCTCCGTATATGTCAGGATTCCGTAATTCGTTGTATTCGCATTGTCGTTGATTTTACTTTGGTCGATGGTATCAGACAAGGCGCCACTTTTTGAGGTAAACAAAGACCCGTCAGATTGATTAGAACTAGCACTTAGAATATATTTCAATTCTAATTCACGGTTTACTTTTTTGAATTTTCTTCTCAAAATCGCTTCCGAATTACTACTCATTCCTTTCGAGCTATTCGTGTTGCGAACACCTGTTCCTAAATAGGAAACGAGTGAATCTGTCAAGAAATTATTCTGACTAAAATTATCGGATTCACCCATGTCAATATGTAAATTAGGACGAAGTTCTAAATAGGTAAGCGAATCTAAATTTACGGAATACGTTAAGTTGAAACGATGCGACAAGTTTTTAGAAACATTCGCCGAGGAATCCCTGGTGAAATAAGAACTATCTTGTTGTAAAAAGTATTGCGATTGACTGCTAGAAACAGCATTTAATCGATTTTCGATATACGAATAGTTGAAGCCTATTTTCCCTGTTTTACCAATTTTATCAGAATAATAGATTCCTGTTTTTAAGGTTTGAGGGATTCCGGAAGAGTTGTTTCGGCTCGATTGGTCCCACATCGTCATTCCACTGCTGTTGCGTTCGTTTTCTAGTCCAAACTTATTCATGTCACCAAATCCAAAGTTTGATTTTGGTGTGTTCGAGGTTAACATAAAGACCGAAATCTTTTGTTTTTTATTGAAGTTGTTCAAGAGGATTTCGGATTCGTAGAAGGGATTGTCCCGAACGAGTCCAAAGTCCGAAGCACCTGAAATCTTACCGAAGTACCCTTTTTTGGCGCTGTCTTTTAGTTTCAGATCGAGGACCTGGATTTTATCATCCTCACCAACCGCGGCATCTTCGTTTTTCTTTTCGTAGACTTGAACGGATTCAACTCCTTTTGCGCCAAGATTTCGAGTCGCGATAGTAGGGTCGGAGCCGAAGAATTCATCGCCGTCTACTAGTACCTTACTGATTTCTTTTCCTTGAGATGTGATGCTTCCATCATCCGCTACTTTTATTCCAGGAAGTTTTTTTAACAAATCTTCCACGACCGCATTCTGACCGACGTTAAATGAATCGGCTACATAAACCAGTGTGTCGCCTTTGAAGTAAATCGCATTTCGGTTTGTTAGTACGGTAACTTCGCGAACATTTTGAGTCTTTTGTAACAAATGAATGCGTGGAACTTGGATGTCATAGTTATCCTTGCTTCCGATGATGTAAAAAGTTCGGGTCTCTAACTTTGGGTGTTCAATGATTAATTGAAACGTATCAATTGGAAATCCGGTTAAAACGAAAGTACCTAATTGATTTGTACGCGTAAAACCTAAAAGAACAGAGTCTTTTAGTCGAAGCGCCATGACAGAAACGTTCTTTAACGGAACAACATTCGACGTATCGTAAATGATTCCACTTAATTTCATTTGTTGTGACCAAGCGGACTGGAATCCGAAAAGGAACATGAAACCAAGAAGATACAGGTATTTCATCGATTTTGGAGAAGGAGTATTTTTATTTATCAAAACGGTCATAGTTTGTTGTGTTGTAAATACGCTTAAAAAGGAAAAATGTTCATTAATTCTCCTTTGATGAATAAGTTAAGTCCACCAATGCTTGAAAAGTAAATCCATCTGGCTCAGTGATTGGAGAAAACTGAACTTCCAAACGTTCGTTTTTATGTTTGTTTTCAGCACTGATCAACTGCTTCAAAATAGGACTTTCCACGTTAAAGGCAAGTGTACTCGTTTGGTTTTCAGTTCCTAGCACAATGAATTTTCGTCCGAAAGCTTCATCAAACCCACGAAATCGTGTTTCGAAATCTCCAGTACGTTTGATAATGGACAAGGCATGTTGATGATTTAGTTCTTGTTTGTCGGTTTTTTTCAGATCAATCAAATCTAACTCCTCTTTTGACGAGTAACGACTAAACGTGGCGATAACGGCACCGGTTAAACTATAATAACTTCGTTGCTCGGAGAAATACGGTTTTTTCAATTCATAATGATAAGTGATTTGACGACTCATCGTTTTTAGCCCATTCAAGAAATAAAAAATGCGCTCTATTTTTTTTCCGGAAGCCATATTTTCATTTTGCTGTAGTTTCAGTACTTCCATGTTTTCGTCAATCCAAGCGAAAGCCTCTGTTGTATTGCCGTCAGAATCTGTATAAAACAAGCTTTGAATCTTGGATAGAGATTTGTTGCCGTCGATTTTTAATGCATATTTTTCAAATACCGCGAGGTTCTTATTTTCTTCCGTAAAAGCAATGCGTTTTTTTGTTGAATTGGATGCAACAGATTTACCCTGTTCATTTTTACAGGATACAAGAAGTAGCAAGGAAAAGCTTAGGAGAAAATGGTGCGAAAAGTTGACTTTCATCGGTCAGTAAAAAAATAGCTCCGTGAAATTAAGCAATCATCTTCAATTTGTCATACTCTATGTAAAATCTTTATGTATCTGATTTTGTTTCGTAATTTTGTTCGATGCCAAAAATACTTGCAATTGATTTCGGATTAAAGCGTACGGGCCTAGCCATCACAGATGATCATGCGATCATTGCGAGTCCGTTGACGACTGTTGATTCAAGTGCGTTGATGGAGTTTTTACTCCAATTATTTGGCAAGGAATCCATTTCAACGATTGTTCTTGGTTTTCCAACGCGATTGGATGGGTCAGATACGCATATTACGGAGAATGTCCGCTTATTACAGGAAGTCTTAGCGAAACAATTTCCTCAATGCGGCATCGTTTTGCAAGATGAACGTTTCAGTTCTTCTCGCGCAATGGAAACGATACACCTTGCTGGAAAGAAAAAGCACATGAAACAAAAATCACTTGTGGACAAACTTGCAGCCACGTTGATTTTACAAGATTACCTCTCACAACAATCATTTCAATAAGGAATTCACTAATTTTGCAACATGATTTTACCTATTGTCGCTTACGGAGACCCAGTTCTAAAAAAAGAAGCTGAGGAAATTGATGAAAAATACCCTGACTTATCAAAGTTGATTGCAGATATGTTTGATACGATGTATCATGCAAAGGGCGTTGGTCTCGCTGCACCTCAAATTGGCAAAAGCATTCGTTTATTTATCGTGGATGGAAGTCCGTTTGCGGATGAGGAGGACGATGAACCAGATCCGAGAGCGGAGGGAATTTCCGATTTTAAAAAGGTATTTATTAACCCGATCATTGAAGAAGAATCTGGTGAAAAATGGTCATTTCAGGAAGGCTGTTTGTCGATTCCTTCTATTCGTGAAAACGTTTCTCGTCAAGAGAAAGTACTCATCACGTATTTCGATGAAAATTGGAAATTCCATGAGGAAACGTTTGATGGATATGCGGCAAGAATCATTCAACATGAATACGACCACATCGAAGGGGTTTTATTTACAGATCACTTATCTCCGTTGAAAAAGAAAATGTTAACGAAGCGACTACAAAACATTACCTCAGGGAGAATCGACGTCGATTACAAAATGTCCTTTCCAGGCGGTAGAAAACCAAAAATGATATGAAATCAATATACACGTTAATTGTACTCCTGAGTTTTGCACTGATTGTTGAATCATGTGGCGGACCCGCAAAAGCGGATAAAAAAACAGAATTAAAAACGAGCATTAAGCAAATGGAAGATTCCATTATGGCTATTCAAAAGGACCCGGTTCAAGCCGCTAAAATGCCGAGTTTAACCAATATTGAGCTCATTAATCGTTTGTTAGCGTACTACCGCGCTTATCCAGAGGATTCTTTTTCTGCGGATTGTTTATTTAAAGTACACATCAAATACAGTGATTTGCAGGCATACGAACAATCGGTTGCTTACGGAGACACCTTGATTCAATTGTTTCCGAACTATGCGAATAAAGACTTTTTATTGGAAAGTTTAGCGAGTACGTACGATGTCCTAATCGAACCACGTAACCCAGAAAAAGTGCAATATTACTATGAGCTTTTATTGAAGGAGAACATCAAGCCGACGAAACGCAGGGATATCGAAAAGCGAATCAAGCACATTGAGATGGATTTTTTTGAGTACAGTCAATACCAGATGACAGGAAAGTAAATCAACATCCCAAATCTGCAAAGAATTTCGGATAGGATTTTGAAACGCAAGATGCATCCGTGAGATGAATAGGTTTTTTTGTGACACACGCAGCTATCGTTGCAGCCATCGCAATACGGTGGTCGTTATGGGTATCGATTTCACCGCCTGCAACTTGACCGATTCCATGGATCAAAATTTCACTTGAACCAAGTTGAAAAGCTATTTCAAATTTCTCTAGTACCTCACACATGACTGAAAGTCGATCTGATTCTTTGTTCTGGAGTCGATTCACGCCGATGATTCTAGAGGTCCCTGATGCGGCACATGCAAGAACGACTAGAATGGGGAATAAATCTGGACAATCTGATATGTTTGCTTCAAATGCTTTGTTCGTTTCGGATTTCTGAACGAAAAGCACATCGTCATTCCAGGTAATTGTCGCGCCGAAATCTTGAATTACTTGAAGAATGTGTCGATCTGCTTGCAACGAATACCTGTTTAATCCATGTAGTTCAAGCTTTCCTGAAATTGCCGCTCCAACGATTGGATTCGCTGCGCCACTCCAATCTCCTTCGATGTGGACTTCGTCCTTTTGGATGAGTTGATTTCCCGGAATTTGATAACTGTCGTCATTTAATTTATGTAGAAAAATACCAAAATCACGCATGCGCGCAATGGTCATTTCTAAATAGGGCTTACTTTTTAATGATTCAATGGATACTGAAGAATCTTGTTCTAGAAATGGAGCGAGTAAAAACAAACCACTGATTGCTTGGGATCCGGCTTCTCCATTTACAGTAATAGGTTTAAAGCTGGCACTTCCGCTGATGTGTATGGGCAATTTAGACTCATTTGACTCAACAGTTAAGCCAATTTGTTGAAGAATGTGGCATAATTGCGAATGATTGCGTTGAAGAAGGCTGCCTGTCCCGTTCAGCGTTAGATTTTTCGTGAAGGCCATTCCAACGAATGCTAAAGTCCGAAGGGCAAAGCCACTTTCTTGGACGTTTAAGCAAATGCGTTCACTGAATTTGCGCGACGACGGATGTACCATTGAAGTTTCTTCGTCGTAGCTCGCACCTAATTCTTGAATACAGGCCAACATCGCCGAAATATCTTCTGATTGATCTAAGCCAAGTATTTTAGTAGGTTTCTTAGAGAGAGCGGCAAGAATCAAACAGCGTTGCGCATCGCTTTTGGAAGCGTTTGAGTGAATGACGTGTTGAACCTGAAATGGATTAATCGCGGTCATCTTTTGATAAAATATCAGATTGAATACGAATGGAGTCCTGATGAATCAATTTAAAAAGTTGCGTAACAAATTCTTCTGAAATCCCTTCCGCGCTTGCTTTTAGTACATTGTTGCGGAGTGCTTCTTCCCATCTGTTCGATTGAAGGATGACATGGTTTTTGTCCTTCTTGAATTCCCCAATCTGTTCTGAAATACGCATGCGGTTTTTCAATAACTGAATGATTGATTCGTCGGTTTGCGTCAGTTGCTCTCGAAAGGCAAGCATGGCGTCCTCGTCAATTGCTGCTCGATTACGAATAGTAAGTGAATTCAATAATTCCTTTAATTCAGCGGGAGTAATTTGTTGTTTGGCGTCGGTCCAAGCTTGTGAAGGATCAACATGAGATTCTATCATCAATCCATCATAATTCAAGTCCATTGCTTTTTGAGCCAACGGCATCAGCAAATGTGCTCTTCCACCAATATGAGAGGGGTCACAAATTAATGGGATTCCCGGTAATTCTTGTTTTAGGTCAATTGGAATTTGCCAATTTGGGTCATTTCGGTAGCGTGTCTTTTCATAAACAGAGAATCCACGGTGAATGGCACTGACATCTGTTATTCCGGCTTTCCAAATGCGTTCGATTGCTCCGATCCAAAGTTTCAGGTCTGGATTCACCGGGTTCTTCACCATGACTTTGATGTTCGTTCCTTGAAGTGATTCTGCAATTTCTTGAACGGTAAAAGGATTAACGGTGGAGCGAGCTCCAACCCAAATCATATCGAAGTTATTCTTGAGTGCCAATTCGACGTGTTCAGCTTTTGCGACTTCTGTGGCTATTTTCAAACCGTACGTTTCTCGCACTTCACACATCCACGAAATTCCTATGTCTCCAATTCCTTCGAACTCACCTGGACGCGTTCTCGGTTTCCATATTCCAGCTCGGAAGTAATCAATGCCAACTTTGGACAATCCTAGGGCTGTCTCCAAAACTTGTTCTCGGGTTTCCGCGCTACACGGACCAGAAATCACTAAGGAATTTACTGGAATCATATTTTATCGTGTACAAAAAAGGGGAACGAATTCCCCTTATGATTATTTAGCGTAATTAACAGATCTTTTTTCTCGAATGACGGTCACCTTGACTTGTCCTGGATAGGTCATTTCGGTTTGAATGCGCTGAGAGATTGTGAATGAAAGTTCCTCAGAACGTTGATCAGATACTTTCTCTGCTTCTACAAGCACACGAAGTTCTCTTCCGGCTTGAATGGCATAAGCACTAGAAACGCCTTCATAAGACAAGGCAAGGTTTTCTAGTTCTTTAATTCGTTTAATGTATGCTTCAACGATTTCACGTCTTGCACCTGGGCGTGCACCAGAGATGGCATCACACACTTGTACGATAGGTGAAATCAAGGTTGTCATTTCGATTTCGTCGTGGTGAGCTCCAATGGCGTTTAGAACGTCTCCTTTTTCACCAAATTTCTCAGCGATTTTCATCCCTAAGATTGCGTGAGGCAATTCTGGTTCTTCGTCCGGAACTTTACCGATGTCATGTAACAATCCAGCGCGTTTCGCCAATTTAACATTCAATCCAAGTTCAGCGGCCATGATTGCACAAAGGTTCGCTACTTCTCTCGAGTGTTGTAATAAGTTTTGTCCGTAAGAAGAACGGTATTTCATTCTTCCGACCATGCGCATCAATTCTGGATGTAATCCGTGGATTCCTAAATCGATACACGTTCGGCGTCCAGTTTCTGCGATTTCTTCGTCCAGTTGTTTGCGTGTTTTTGCCACCACTTCCTCGATGCGAGCTGGGTGAATACGTCCATCAGAAACAAGTTGGTGCAAAGATAAACGAGCGATTTCACGTCTAACCGGATCAAAACATGAGAGAATGATTGCTTCAGGCGTATCATCAACGATAATTTCCACTCCCGTTGCTGCTTCTAAGGCACGAATGTTACGTCCTTCACGACCAATGATTCTTCCTTTTACCTCATCTGATTCAATATTGAAGACAGAAACAGCATTTTCGATAGCTTGCTCAGTGGCTACACGTTGAATGGATTGAATCACGATTTTACGCGCTTCTTTATTTGCGTTCAATTTCGCTTCTTCCGTAATTTCTTTGATGGTAGACATGGCAGCGGTGCGCGCTTCGTCTGTAAGGGCAGTCATCAAATCTTTTTTCGCATCCTCTGGACTCAGGTTGCTAATTTTCGATAATTCAGCGACTTGTTTTTGTTGAATTTTATCTAATTCTTGTTGACGTAACTCAAGCGCACTTGCTTTTACTTCATAATCAGCTTTTGACTTTTCCGCTTCTTTCTCTTTACGGTTGAGGTCTTCCAGTTTTTGATTAAGTGTTTTTTCTTTAGCGCGGTAACGATCTTCGTTAGATTGCATGCGTTTTTCACGCTCGCGAATCGATTCTTCGTGTTCTTCTTTTTGTTTTAAAAATTTCTCTTTGGATTGAAGCGCGCGCTCCTTACGAATGTTTTCTGCCTCGATTTCGGCATTTTTAATGATTTCTTGACTTTTAGATTTGATGAGAAAACGCTGTGCAACCACGGTTGCTCCTGCGCCACTTATCAAACCTATTATTAATCCTACTGACGACATATTCTTTTAATTATGTATGAATATTGGTCGTTGAAACGAACGTAAATTATTGAATTCCGTCTAAATCTGTTGAAAGGTTTTGCAATGCCTCCTCAATTTCACTATAGTCTACAGGCACTTGTGCAACTGGTGCATGCTCACTTGACGCTTTGGCTAATAGTTGCAAAGCAGACATAGCGATCAAGTCTTGATGATCATTTACAGCATAATTTTTACGCAGCATTTCCACTGCTTTATTAATATCCGCAGCAGCTTTCGTTACCTTCTCTTCATCACTTTCCGGCACGTTTAGTGGGTAAGTTCTTCCTGCAATGGTAATTTTAAGTGATACTTTGCTCATTATGATTGCTTCAACTGTTCGATACAGAATTCAATTTCTTTCACTAGTTCATCAATTTCCTGTTCAGTTCTCCCTATTACCGGAGCAGGAACTTCAACGACTTTATTTTCAGCCAAATGCAAAGCTGACCTTAAGGACTCAATTTCGGCCTTCAAGTGGGTATTAGCCGTCAGTTCTTTGGCTAATTCCTCCTTATTACGATCGATTTCTTCTTGAAGAATCTCGTTTTTCGAACGTTCAGAACGAAGGGCTTCCCCAATTCGAACCGCTTTTCGACTAATTTCTTGTATGGTGTCTTGAATCTTTTCAGTCATTACTTTTGACTTTGTACAAAGTTAACAAGCATTCGATTACATTTATCATTTTTACCAATCTATTTTGCATTTTTTTTGAAAGTGTATCTTTGTCTATGTTCAAATCCTTTACATTCCTCCTTTTATTCAGTGTTCATTTTACTTTTTGGTCACAGGTGATTACCTCGGATTCAATGTGGTGTGTGCCCATTGGAACAGCTAAACCCGAATTAAGTGCGGGTTTTGGGGACATTCGTCCAAATCACTTTCACATGGGATTAGATTTTCGAACGGATGGAAAAGAAGGAATTCCACTTTATGCCATAGCGGATGGCTATATTTCCCGTATTCGAATTTCACCCAGCGGTTACGGACGTGTGATTTACATCGATCATCCGAATGGACACACTTCGGTGTATGCCCACTGTTCTAAATTTTCTGATCGGATTAATACCTTTGTGCTACCGACTCAAATTCAATTCAAACAAAATGAACTAGATTGGAAATTTAGTCCGAATGAGTTACCGGTGAACAAGGGTGAACAAATTGCACTCTCAGGCAATAGTGGAAATTCGACAGGGCCTCATTTGCATTTTGAGTTGCGGGACACCAAAACCGAACATGCCTTGAATCCACTTTTGCATGGATTTCATGTCAGTGATGTTGCTCCACCAAGTTTACACGGAATTCGTTTGCTGGCAATTGATGAAAATGGCTATGTCATCCCCGGTAAATCATTGATTGTACCATTAACCAAGAATATTCATCGAGTGAAGCTTCCGCAGGACTTTATTCAAGGAACAGAGAAAGTCGGCATGACCATTTCTGCGACAGATCCTATGAAGTCGGGTGGACATGGCTTCGGATTATTTTCAGCGGAAGTTGTGAGTTCAAATCACGAACAATTTGGATTTGAAATGGCGGAAATTTCATTTGATGATTCGAGGTATGTCAATAACCATATGGATTACGACGAATACAAGTCAAAAGGAATCAAGTACCAGAAACTTTTTAGAAATAAACACAATCCACTTACCATTTATCAATTAGACTCCCGTGGAGGAATCTCCTTGAATGGATTTGATTCTCTTTCCTGTTCGATCATTTTGGAAGATGTTAACGGAAATGTAAGTCAACATGAAATTGTGCTTCAATATCCTTATGAACTCAAGAAAATTCAGCGCACATTTTTCGATCCACGCAATTATTTCATGCCGGATTCCTTGTATACTTTTCATTCTGAAAACATGAAGGTATTTGTGGATCCAACTACCTTTTATGAACCCATCAAAAAATCGATGAACCTATCCTTGGGCCAATTTGGAAACTCAAAAACGGTCATTCAAAAACCAATTTGTGTGGAAATGAAGGCAAAGAAAACTCCTGAGGTCGATAAACAGTATGTAGCAGTCAATGGAGATGCCTTAGAAACGACACGTGAAAACGGATGGCTCGCTGTAGAGTCCAAGCAGCTGGGGATATTTTCAATCAAAGTCGATACTATTGCACCGTCAATTGTATTTATGCCAACTTCTAGTAATGTCGTTATTCCGAGTCAATTTTATTGGAAAATTTCTGATGGTCAAGCTGGAATTGCCTCATACGAGCTTTTGTTAAATGGTGAATGGACGACCGTGTATTTTGATCAAAAAAGCAACTTAGTGACGTGGAAAAATGACCGACGAGCATCGATTATTGGACCTCCCTCAGAAAAGGTGCTTTCCATGGAATTTCGTGTAACAGATCGTTGTGGGAATGTTCAAATGTGGTCGAAAGTGATGAATGTTATCGACGAACCCCGTTAGCATCCTTTAGGTAAATAGGGGAGAAGTAAGCCAAGTTTTCAAATTTCTTCTTTTGAAACTTTTCATATGCAATCGTTGCTTGACCTTTTGCACTGCAAAGCACGTTTTCGTTCCATGTAATGTTTCTATGTCCCCACATTTCTTTGCATTTTGCAGCACCATCACCAAGAACAACAAACGGTTCGAAATCCGAGAAACTGTCTTCAGTTAAAACGATCGCGTCTAATTCTTGAAGTGTTTTTCCATTAGTTTCAAAGACTTGGGCATACACTTCCATGCGACGTGCGTCGAGCATGGGAATGACAGGCATTTCTCCGGATGGAATGACGTTTTTAAGGGCGGTTAAGGTATCTATGGCAATTAACGGGATGTTCAGCGCGAAGCAAAGTCCTTTTGCTGTGGAAAGTCCAATGCGAAGTCCCGTGTACGAACCAGGTCCTGCTGAAACGCTCACAGCCGAAAGATCTGCTAAAGCAAGTTGAGCTTCGTTCAGCACATCTTGTATAAAAAGCGTGAGTGACTCACTGTGAATATATCCATCGGATACGGTTTCTTTGATGGAAATAACCTTTCCATTGTTAGAGATAGCCACGCTACAAACTTTCGTTGCTGTTTCAAGATGAAGGATGTAGTTATTCATCTCCAAGTTCAAATTTGAATCCAACGCCATGTACGTTCGTAATTTGAATCGTTGAATCTTCTTTGAGGTATTTTCTCAGTTTCGTTATAAAAACATCCAAGCTTCGACCAACGAAATAATCATCTTGTCCCCAAACGGTATTTAATATAATATCCCGTGCAAGCAACTGATTTTTAAATCGAAACAAGGTTCGCAAAATCATTGCTTCCTTTTTAGTTAAGGTTTGTTTGGTTGTCGGAGAGGTTAAGGTGAAGTTTTCTGTATCGAAAAGGAAGATTCCCAACTTAACGATTTTTTCCTCCGGTTGAATTACGTTTACCTTCACACGTTTCAACAGAGCACGCACACGTAATTGAAGTTCTTCTACGCTAAATGGTTTGGTTAAGTAATCGTCACCACCGGCATTGAATCCTTCGATTTTATCTTCGGTCATTGATTTTGCCGATAAGAAAAGGATGGGAATATCCGTATTTACTTTTCGGATGTCTCTCGCTAAAGTAAATCCATCTTTGACAGGCAACATTACATCAAAAATGCATAGGTGGTAAGGTTCTTCGTTGAAGCGACGTAATCCCTCGGATCCGTTTTCGCAAAGAGTTACCGCGTATCCATCGGAACGCAATTGATCGGAAATAACGATTCCAAGGTTGATATCGTCTTCTACAATGAGGATTTTTATTTTCATGGAAACGTCTTAAAAAGCCAAGAGCCTTGGAAAAACCAAAGCTCTCAACTATTAACCTAAACCTACTACTAGTTCACACAAAGATAAGTCAAATTCAGATGTTAGGTTACATAGTTTATGTTAATTTTTTCCTAAATAATAAAATCATTGCGATTCGACAGGAATTTGCTTCTTGCTATAGTGTATCTTTGAAGTATAAAAAAAACGATATGGCTTTTATTTTTGTAGTTGACGACGAGGAGGATATCAGGGAATTGTTGCGTTACAATTTGATTCAAGACGGACACCGTGTTTCTACCTTTGAAAATGGAAGTCTTTGTTTGAAAGCTGTTGAGGTTGAAAAACCGGACCTCATTTTACTGGATGTCATGATGCCCATGATGGATGGAATTGAGGTATGTGAAGCATTAAAGAACAATGAGGAAAATGAAGACATCATCATTTGTTTTTTAACGGCACGTAGTGAGGATTATAGTCAGATTGCTGGACTCGAAGCCGGAGGAGATGACTACATTTCAAAACCGATTAAACCGAAAGTTTTATTGAGTCGCATTCATGCCTTGCTTCGCCGCAAAACAAAAACGGAAGTCAAAGATGTTATTTCTCACGAACTAAAAATCAATAGAGAACGCTACCTTGTGGAAAAAGATGGAAAGGAAATTCAGTTACCAAGGAAAGAGTTTGAATTACTTGCCTTGTTAACTTCAAGACCTGATTTCGTGTTTAAACGAGAAGTAATCTTAGAACAGGTTTGGGGTTCTGAAGTCGTGGTGGGTGATCGCACAATTGACGTTCATATTCGCAAGTTGCGAGAGAAAATTGGCGAACACACTATTTCAACGGTGAAAGGAATTGGTTATAAGTTCAATAGATAGTTTTGGTTCAATCTTTGTTAGCATTCACAAAAATTAGTTTATGAAAACAGTTTACTTTTTTATCGCTTTGCTCTCTTTTCAGTGGGCACACGCACAAACATTTGAAGATCAGTTTAAGCCAGTGAAGGAAAAATTAGAACGTTGGGATCCCATTCGTGGTAATTGGTTGGCGCTTTCTATGATTGCATTATCTGAACGTAAAAACGTTCCAGACCGCACCTTTCCTGAGGATTTTACTCCTTATGAAATGTTGACGATGGTTCCTCTATCCGAGCGAAGAGACATTGAATCGATGGTGCAGCAAAATAGAACTCCAAATGGTTCCTTTTCAAATAATCAATGGGAAACGGTAGATTTAATTGTAACACACTCGATGTGCAGTCAGATTATTGGTCGCAGTTATGGTGATCCACATTTAAAGTCTTTTGATCAAGCCACGTATTCTTTTCAAACAGTAGGTGAATTTGTTCTCTCTAAATCAGAGAAAACTTCTTTCGAAGTTCAGACACGTCAACGTGCTCAATCCGATAATTTTTCCTTGAATGCAGCTGTTGCCATGAATGTTGCTGGAGACCGTGTTTGTTATTATGCGAGTACGAAACCAGATCAGCTGAATGGGAATTTACGCTTAAATGGCATGCCGATTCAACTTCAAGGAAGAACGTATTTCCTTCCGAATGGAGGCGTTGTTCGATTTGAGGGACGAAATTACACCATTGCATGGCCAACAGGTGAGATGGTTATTTTAGACGTTCGTTCTTCAGGTGGATTTGGTGGCTTCTTGAATACCACTGTGCATGTCTTTGAATGTGAACGTTCTTCTTTCCAAGGTTTGTTGGGGAATGCTAATGGAATCGCAGATGATGATTTTCAGGGACGTAACATCGATCGTCCAAGACCAAGTTACATGGCGTTTTCAACGTTCGGAAATTCATCTCTACAGCAAGCATCTGCATTTGCAGAGAAGGAATATCTTTCCTTTTTAGCGAAAGATTTCGCAGAAGATTGGAGAGTGACTACTCAAACCACGCTATTTGACTATGCTCCTGGAACGTCCACTGAATACTATACGGATCGAAGATTTCCGATGGTTCATTTAACCGTTGCTGATTTAAATCAAACACAGCAAGATAATGCTCGTGCACGTTGTCAAGCAATGGGAATTCCAGCCGATGAAATGGGTGGATGTATCTTTGATCAAGGGTATTTAAACATTCCGCCAAATCAAGTTCCATTGCCGTCAAAACCAAATCCAACAGAAACGGTGTTAGGAACGATTAATCGTCCGGCTTTGCATACGAATCAACTTGTTTTTCCGGAGGAAAATTTAGCACCAGTAGGAGGGAACGCACCACTACCAATGCAACAAAAGAATCCAACCATGAATCGAGAAGAGCCGAACCCGTCCATAGAAAAACCTGAACGCGAGAACGAAACAAGACCAAATGGATTTAGTACTCGACCAGAAGCTCCAGTGAATAAGCCAACGCATACGCCTGTTCAAGTGAATCCACGTCCTGCAAATCCAGCACCAACCACTCCGGCTAAACCGCCACACACTCCAATGCCGTCGAGTCCAGCTAAACCGGCTGTACCAACGGTGAAATCAGGGAAAGGTTAAGGCATTTAACTGTTATATAGTAGAAGAGGGATTTTTAAGTCCCTCTTTTTTTTGTTCCAATTTTGATACAAAAAAGGATAAGAATTACTTCCCGCCAACTTCCTGATAAAAGCGTTCTATCGATTAGTTAATTAAACGCTCAGTACACGCGTTTTGATGGTTTTCCCATTGAAACAAAACCTACTATTCATAAGATCAGACCAGATAAGGGAAAGGTTCATGCATCACATACTAGAAAACAGAAAACGTTTGTTAAGGCCCCTCATTTTTCATTCACATGATGACACAAAAAAGGGCGAGAATTTCTCCCCGCCCTTTTCCTGATAAGAGTTCACCCGATTATTTAATTACTCGGTAGGTAAACGCATTTTGAGTATTTTTCAATTGTACAAGGTATGTTCCATTTGCCACATTTGTCAAATCAATTGTTGAATTAGAAGGACTCACCTGACCACTTTGAATGATTTTTCCATCCATGTTCGTTAAGGTAAAGTCGAACGATGTTGTGATGTTTCCAATATTCAATTCGTTTTGAGCAGGATTAGGATAAACGTTCATTTGGGACAAGTTATTGCCTTGAATACCCGCTTCTTCTAAATTAAGTACAGAAATGATGTTGTAATAAACAGGTTGAGATTTGATTGGACAATACAATTGTAAAATTAAATTATACAATCCTGTCGTTCCAAAAGGAATGGAGTAGTTGTAATTGACATACATGGAGTTTCCATTTGTGTCAACCAAATACCAAGTTGTGTACAATGAATCTTGCGTAAACATCGTGTTTCCAAAAGTTGCTGACACCATATATGCTGTGTCTAAAGCCGCTAAATCAATCGTACAGTTGTAAATCCATCCTGAACTCATCGTTCCAATCACATTTGATCCCGTTGCAAGGCTTCCAATTACAGTAACAGAGTCGATATTCGTGGAAGAGTTTCCAATAGTACAAGAAGATGTAAACGAACATTGATTGTTATCAAAAACAGTTACTGTGTAGGTTCCAACACATAAATTTGTCGCATTTTGATTGTTTGTTCCGTTTGACCACTGGTAACTGTATGGACTTGTTCCGCCATTAACGGTTAGTGCTGCAACACCATCACATGCTGTTGCTCCAGTAGCATTTGTACTTGTAATGTTTCCGTTAAATCCAAAACACGGATTCAAGGCATTTGAATCAACAATAACCGTTGCACTTGAAGTCCCAGAACAACCATTTGCATCAACAACTGTAACAGAATAAGTTCCAATACAAAGATTAGATAAAGCTGGTGTAGTAGTCATCATTCCACCATTTGACCATTGATATGTATATGGTGCTGATCCGCCAACCGCAGTCACGGAAACGGATCCATCACATACATTTGCCGCAGAAGTTGGGGTGCTTCCACAGTAGATGGAAAATCCAGCACATGGATTAGGGATATTTGTTCCAATTGTAAATGTGGATGTTGACGTAAATCCACTACCCATAAAGATTAGGTTGTATTGACCAGCACATAAGTTCGTGATCATGTAGCCACCATTTTGGATAACGGTGTTTCCTTGCATCCATGTTAAACTTGCAGCTGTAACGAAGTTATTCGTATCAACCATTGCTGTTCCATCGCATAGTCCGGGTGCACTCACATTTGTAATGTTCACAATGATCTGTGATTTCGCTTCAAATGTCAATAAACTAGAAAGGATAAAACTTAAAAATAAGATTCTTTTCATAATGAAAATTTTGTGTTTAGACGACCCGAAGTTACGAAAGGTTGCTTATAAATCCTTGTGTATTGCTTAATTTTGATTCATGAAAAACTTAGCACTTAGGATTTTACTCCTTTTCTGTATACTTGGTGGACAATTAAACGCTCAAAAACAACCCAAAATCATCGTTGGAATTGTTGTCGATCAGATGTGTTACGATTATTTATATCGGTATCAACAACATTTTGTTGCAGGTGGATTCAATCGCTTTTTAAACAAAGGATTGAATTGCCGCAATACGCTTTACAACTATGTCCCCACTTACACTGGACCTGGACATGCCTCTATTTATACGGGAACAACTCCTTCCAATCATGGAATCGTTGCGAATGAATGGTATCAACGTTCGAGCAAAACATTTGTTAATTGTGTTTCTGATAAAACCGTTCAAACCGTGGGAAGTACCTCCAACGAAGGACAAACGTCGCCACGAAATTTAAGAACCTATACCGTTACGGATCAGTTAAAATTGGCGTCTCCGGAATCAAAAGTTATTTCGATTTCTATTAAGGACCGCAGTTCCATTTTGCCAGGCGGACATTTAAGCGATGGTTCGTATTGGTATGATTACGCGAGTGGGACATTTATCACGAGTACTTACTTCAAATCGGAATTACCTAAATGGCTTCAGCAGTTTAATGCGACGAAAAACGCGGATAAGTATTTGAAGAAATGGGATTTGTTGTATCCAAAAACCAATTACAAATCGAAGGATGAAAGTCCGTATGAAGTTGTCTTGGGAGGCAAAACAAGCGCTACTTTTCCATATGATTTCAAAGAAATGTCGGCGGTTTCCAATAATGCGCATCAGCTGTTTACCATCTCTCCATTTGCGAATGAACTATTGACTGATTTGGCAATCGAAGCGATGTCCAGAGAACAATTAGGCTTGGACAATAAAACGGATATGTTGTGTATTTCGTATTCTACTCCGGATATTGCAGGACATGCATTTGGACCTTATTCCTTGGAAATGGAGGACATGTATGCGCGTTTGGATCGTCAAGTAGAGAAATTACTTTCCCATTTAGAATCGATGTACGGCAAAGATGGATTTGTGGTTTTTCTAACAGCAGATCATGCCGTTGTTCCAGTCCCGCAAATGTTGGTTGACCGTAAAATGCCCGGTGGATACCTGTTTTTGAATGAACGACTTTCCACATTAAGAAAGGAATTAGCACAAAAATATGGAGCAGATGTGATCGAGGCAGAAGAGAATCAAAACATCTATTTGAATCAAAATCGTTTGGATTCATTGAATTTAGCGAAGCAAGAGGTGGCGGATTATATTGCTGGACAAATTAGAAAGTGGCCTGAAGTGAAATTGGCCATCACCCAATCCTCCCTTTTATCGGGAAATGAAACATTAGATGAATGGGGGCAAATGATTCAAAAGGGATTTGACATTGAACGCAGTGGTGAAGTGATTTTCATGTTGCAGCCGGGCTATTTGGCTAAATCAGTAGACGAACCAAAAGCACATACAGGAACCTCACATGGTTCAGCCTTTAATTACGATACGCATGTTCCATTGCTGTGGTACGGCGCGAACATTCCATCACAAAACTGTTACCGCCCCATTCAAATTGTGGACATTGCACCAACCTTGATTCACCTGATGAATTTACAACGTACGGGAGCGATGACCGGAACACCGATTTTAGAAATACTTCAAAAATAATCCATGTCAGAACGCGATTTTTTCCTCTCCCACCTCGGACAAACAACTCCTTTTCCCTTCTTGGTAGAAGTGGAACGTGCGGAAGGAATTTATATTTACGATAAGCAAGGAAAAGCCTACATGGATATGATTTCAGGTGTTGCGGTCAATAACATTGGACACCGTCATCCGAACGTAGTTTCAGCTTTAAAAAATCAAATTGACAAGTATTTACATGTCATGGTTTACGGTGAGTTTGTTCAAGATCCACAGCAATTGTTGGTCAAAGAATTACTTACAGTCTTACCTGATGTATTAGACGGCGTTTATGTCGTTAATTCCGGAACAGAAGCCATTGAAGCGGCCTTGAAATTGGCCAAAAGAGTAACGGGAAGAACGGAACTGATTTCTTTTCGTGGTTCCTATCATGGAAGTACGCATGGATCTATGAGTGTTTCCGGAAATGAAGTCAAAAAACAAGCGTTTCGTCCCTTGTTGCCGGATGTACAATTTTTACAGCACAATCAGTTGTCAGATTTAGAACGAATCTCTGAAAAAACAGCCGGTGTCATTTTGGAAACCATCCAAGGTGATGCAGGGGTGCGAAGACCAAGTGTAACGTTTATGAAAGCACTGCGTCAGAGATGTGATGAAGTAGGAGCGATGTTGATTTTAGATGAAATTCAATGTGGCATGGGGAGAACAGGAAAGTTGTTTGCCTTCGAACATTTCGACATTGTTCCGGATATTTTAACGCTGGGAAAAGCGCTGGGAGGTGGAATGCCGATTGGCGCATTGGTTTCGTCGCAAAAGAAATTGATGGAATTCACACATGCACCGATGCTTGGACACATCACAACATTTGGCGGACATCCCGTTATTTGTGCAGCGGCAGCAGCAGCAGTTCAAGTCTTGAAGTCAGAAATAGATTGGACAGAGTTGGAAGAACGAGCGCAACGCTTTGAGGAACGATTTAATCATCATCCGGAATTGATTGAAATTCGACGCGTAGGAATGATGTTCGCGTTTGACATGGTCAGTGCTGAACGAGTAGAGCGCGTCGTTTCCCGTTGCATGGAGAAAGGACTACTTACTTTTTGGTTTTTGTCTCATCCATATAGTTTTAGGTTGTCGCCACCATTGACCATCACGGAAGATGAATTTAATTTGGCAGCAGATTTAATCCTTCAAGCAATCGAAGAAACACATGTTGATTAGTCCGTTTCTTTCGAAAGCCTTATCTTTGCAAACGCTAAAAGAAATATGAAAGTAACAGACCACATAGAAAACTCAAAAGACACACTTTTCTCCTTTGAGATCTTACCTCCATTGAAAGGAAAGAGTATTCAATCTATTTATGAGGGAATTGATCCGTTGATGGAATTCAAACCGAAATTTGTGAATGTTACGTATCACCGCGAGGAGTTTATTTACAAGGAACGCGAGAATGGATTGTTAGAAAAAATCGCCATTCGCAAACGTCCAGGTACCGTTGGAATCTGTGCCGCTATCATGAACAAATATGATGTGGATGCGATTCCGCATTTAATCTGTGGTGGATTCAGCAAGGAAGAAACAGAAAACGCTTTAATTGATTTGCAATTTTTAGGCATTGACAATGTGTTGGCCTTACGTGGAGACTCCATAAAAACGGAAAGTTCTTTTCGTCCACACAAGGAGGGACATGAATTTGCTGTTGACTTAATTCATCAGATCAGCGATATGAATAAGGGTAACTACATGATGGACGATGTTCAATTAGAACCGACAAATTTTTGCATTGGAGCAGCTGGATATCCTGAAAAGCACTTTGAAGCAATGAATTTGGAAACGGATTTATTGAATGTGAAACGAAAAGTAGATGCGGGAGCGTCATACATTGTAACACAAATGTTCTTTGATAACTCGAAGTTTTTCCGTTTTGTTGATGCTTGTCGTGCTGCTGGAATTACTGTTCCGATTATTCCGGGTGTAAAACCCGTGAAAACTTTAACTCATATTTCATTCTTACCTAAATTCTTTCACATTGATTATCCGGTTGAGTTGTCCAATGAATTGATCAAATGCAAGGATAATAAAGCTGTGGAGCAGGTTGGAATTGAATGGGGAATTCAACAATCAAAAGAATTAAAAGCGCATGGTGTTCCATGTATTCATTATTACACGATGTCCAATTCAACTTCTGTTCAAAAAATTGCGCGTGAAGTATTTTAATGTATTAACTATGAAAGCATTATTTAGCTTATTTATATTGTTCACCTTTTCTGTTTACGGTCAACAAATCGCGTTTAAAAATGCGCTTGTTATTGGTCAATTCGATAAGTCTGAGGATCGTTATGCCATGGAATTGAATTTAGTGGAGATTCTTCAACAAAACGGTTACAAAGCCATGCCCTCCTTCAATCTATTGAAACAAGGAGAAGCATTAGGAAATTTATTGAATGATTCTACACGAAACATCTTAAAAGCAAAGGGAATTGATGCATATGTTGTGTTGAACGTTCGTGGATATGACCGTAAATTCAAATCCTCCGAAACGAAAACGACTTTGAAGGAAATGTTAGATATGACGAGTATCTACCACATTTACAGGGATGAGGCGACTTCCGTTACTTTTGAATTCACCTTTTTTGACTTGAACAATCAATTGATTGGACGAAGTTTATTGAAATGTGGTAATGTTTCCGATCGTGATTCTGTGATGAAACGATTTAGAAAGAAATTACCTAAAACCATCACAAAGGACTGGAAGTCATAGAAAGCGCTTATTGCATTTCGTATTGCTTCTGCATTTCTTTATCCTCTGGAGTGCTGTATACGCCACATTTATTTGGTTTTTCGAACAGCTTAATGAACTTCACTTGTGCTTGAATCGGCCAATAACCGGATGAATACCAATCGAAGTAGGCATTAAAGCCATCCCAGTTGTTAACCGTTACAATCGGAA
>CANGJM010000013.1 GCA_947454525.1 Flavobacteriales bacterium
CGATTGCCCCACATCGTTTGGTTGGACATCAAGCAGATTACATGCCAATGGCTTATTATGGAAACTATTCTGCATCGAGTAAGCAAAATGCATCGATTAGCTTCTTGCCAAGTGTGAACATTGTTATTACATCTGATAAGAGCAAATGGACACGTGTTCCAGTCATTGAACTTGGACGCAACGCAGGACTGAATATCGGCGGATGTGCTCCAGGAGCAATGCGTAAGAGTCCAAGTGTGGACAAAAACGGTAATCCGGACGGAACAGGAACAACAGGAATGGGTTGGTTCCCAGGATATGCGATTGACATCGAATCAGGTGCACGTTTGTACATGGCCTTTGGTGAGAACTCGTTCTTAGGTGGAGAAAACGGAGCGGACATGATTTGGAATCCAACAGACCGAATGGTGAGTAACGTTGGAACACCATTGATGGGAGGAATGCATCCAGTGTATGTATTCAGCTACAAACAGAAAACCATCAACGGATTTAGCAATGGATTTGATTTCCCTGCATATGTTCCATCTGAAGGAGAACTTACAAGCACAAACTTCTTGTACAACAAGTGGTTGGCTGTAGAAGGAAATGACAACACGGCAAAACGTGAAATGTACGGAAGTTTAACTTGGGTATCTTACCCAATGTTACGTTTCGGACAAACCTTGATGTCAACAGATGTGACCATCAAATTGCGCATCAACAAGGAATACAAAAACTTTGTTGGCTCTGGAGAAAACGGTGGAAAACCAATGTATGGATGGTCCATGGATGACATCGCAACGAAAGTTGGTTCACAAGACCAATTGAAAGAAGCATTGGCGATGATTAATGTCGTTCCGAATCCTTACTATGCGTTCTCTGAGTATGAGCGCACAAGAATTGAAACGAAAGTGAAAATCACGAATCTTCCAGAAAGATGTACGGTAAGTATTTACACTGTGAGTGGTAAATTGGTTCGTACCTTCAAAAAAGACAGTCCGGTGACTTCATTGGATTGGGATTTAACGAATGCGAAAGCGATTCCAGTTGCAGGTGGTGTTTATTTAATCCATGTCGAAGTACCAGGTGTTGGAGAACGAGTACTTAAGTTCTTCGGTGGTATGCGTCAAGTGGATTTACAAGGTATTTAATAAGCTTTTATTACAACAAGATGAAAATGGATGTAAAAAAAATAGTACTAGGAATTTGTATCGGAAGTTCGTTTCTTTTGAATGCAGGAAATGAAGACCGTGTTGGTTCTGCCGGGGCATCTCACTTATTAGTGAATCCTTGGTCTCGCAGTGCAGGTTTTGCTGATGCTGGAATTGCCAATACAAATGGCTTGGAGGCAACATTTACGAATATTGCCGGATTGGCATTCACTGAAAAAACGCAGATTAAGTTCAACTATTCGAATTGGATGGGAACAGCTTCAATTGGTTTCAACTCAGCAGGTATCGCACAACGAATTTCAGATTCTGAAGTTTTTTCAATTAGTGTTCAATCCATGAATTTTGGAGATATTCCAATTACGACGGTTGCGAATCCTGAAGGAAATATTGGTTTCTTCTCTCCTCGTGCGAATATCTTCAATGTCGGTTATGCGAAGGAATTTTCTTCGAGCATATATGGAGGAATCAACTTTAAAGTTGTTTCTGAAAGTATTTCCAATTTGAAATCGAATGGAATAGCGATTGATGCGGGTATTCGTTATGTATCAGGAGAACAAGATCAAATTAAGTTTGGTATTACCTTGAAAAACATCGGACCAGTAATGCGTTTCAGAGGAGATGGTTTAGCTCAGCAAGCAACTTATGTTTCTAGTGGATACATCGCTTCTCTTGAAGAGCGTTCAGCTACGTATGAGTTACCGTCATTATTAGGTATAGGTGGTTCTTATGACGTAATCTTTAACGAAAGCAATAAATTAGTGATTGCAGCAGCGTTTACGGCGAATTCATTTATGAAAGATCAATTCAGACTAGGTTTGGATTACGGAATCTCAAATGAAAACATGGCTTTCAATTTCCGCGCAGGATATTGCTATGAGTCTGGAATATTTAATGCTGACAACCGTTCGAATGCATTGGTTGGTCCAACTGCAGGATTTTCAATTGATGCGTTAGTAGGAAAAAATAAAAGTGCATTAGGTTTTGAATACACAACGCGTTTTGCGGGTGTTTTCGGAATTATTCATACTGTAGGAGCTACGATTAGTTTAAAATAATTTACTTACTTTTGTAAACGTTCAAGAGAGTCCAATGGGCTCTCTTGTTGCGTTTAATACTTTATCACATGTCACAATTAAATTACTATACTCCAGAAGGATTGCAAAAACTAAAGGACGAACTTTATCAGTTGAAAACGGTTCAGCGTCCTGCTATTTCTGAACAAATCGCGGAAGCGAGAGACAAGGGAGATTTATCGGAGAATGCGGAATACGATGCTGCAAAGGAAGCACAGGGTATTCTTGAAATGAAGATTTCAAAAATGGAAACGATTATCTCTAATGCGCGTTTGATCGACGAAACGCATATGGATAATAGCAAGGTGTTTATCTTATCAAAAGTGTTGATTAAAAATCAAACGAACGGTATGGAAATAGAATACACTCTGGTTGCTGAAAATGAAGCGGACATCAAATTGCGTAAGATCTCAATTGAATCACCGATTGGAAAAGGACTGCTAGGTAAAAAAGTTGGTGAAATTGCCGAGATACAAACGCCTGGTGGAACAATGAATTTTGAAGTAATTTCAATTTCGCGTTAATGGCTTCTATTTTCACACGAATTGTTCAAGGCGAAATCCCTTGTTATAAAATTGCTGAAAACGAGAATTTCTTGGCTTTTTTGGATGTAAATCCACTTGTGAAAGGACATACCCTAGTTATTCCGAAACAAGAGCAAGATTACTTGTTTGATTTGGAGGATGACTCATTTGTTGGCCTACACTTGTTTGCAAAAGATGTTGCAGTACAATTAAAGAAACACATAGCGTGTAAACGAATCGGTGTTGCTGTAATCGGACTAGAGGTTCCACATGCACACATTCACCTCATTCCATTGAATGAAATGGATGACATGAATTTTAATCGCAAGAAACTATCGTTAAGTCCCGAAGAATTAACAACAATAGCGGACGAGTTGAAGATGTTCTAATGCTGTACTATGGGAAAATCAATCCTATTTTTTCTTTTTATTTTTATAAACTCGATCACTTGGTGTCAGCCAATGCGTGTGTTATTTGTAGGTAATAGTTACACACATTACAATAACATGCCGAAGTTATTCAAGGACATCGCAGGATCAAAGAATATCAATGTGGATGTTCACATGAGTGCGAAGTCAAGCCATACGTTTAAAATGCACAGTGAACGTCCGGATTTGTACCAAGACATTCAGCGTGAAAAATGGGACTATGTCATCTTACAAGGATTTAGCCGTGAATTGTCCACCGATATTGCAACGATAGACTCCATGGTTGTTCCTTACGTGAAACGAATTTCAGATAGCATTTACCAACAGAATCCATGCGCCACGATTCTACTGTACGAAACGTGGGGCTATGAAAAGGGTTTTCCGGAAGATTCCGTGAACACGTCTTATCAGATCATGAGTGATCACATTCACCAAGGGTATCTCTATTTGTCGAAGTTGTTTGATTTTCCAATAGTTCCTGTTGGAAAAGTGTGGGAAACGGTGAAAGAAAATAATGTGTCGATTCCATTGTACCAAGAAGACTTACAGCATCCATCTAAATATGGCTCGTATTTGGCCGCTTGCAGCTTCTATGCGGCAATATTTAAGCAAAACCCAACAACTACCTTCACGGACGGGTTAAGTCCCGAGAAAGCAAAATATATTCAAAACACATCTTTTACGATTGTTGATCAAAACATGACACGCTATTTGTTGAATCGAAACGTTATCAATGTAAAGTCCACGAGTAAGGATGGAAAATATAAAGCGGATTGTTCAGCAAATTTCCCAAAAGCGAAAAGCATTGTTTGGAATTTTGGTGACGGAAAAACATCGAATTTATTTCAAACACAACATGCTTATTCCAAACCGGGAACTTACACGATTACCATCACCATTCAAGATTCTTGTGGTGAACGAGTTCTCAAGAAAAAAGTCGTTTTCTAGCTTAATCGAAAAGAAAGAATAGTCGATTAGTCATTTTCTTTAATGGAATCAGAATAAAGCCTAAAGCAGCACGTATCTGATCTAGAAAATAGGCGAAGACTACGAATGTCACAACAAACGCTAAGGTATACGGAACGATTTGATAGGCATTCAACCGTTCGTGAAAGTAATGGGTTAATCCTCTACCGGTCAAGCTTCCATAAAGGACAATCATATGTATGATGTAAATACTCAAGGTACTTTGACCGATTTTCAAAAACAAGTTGGATTTTTTGATTTTCAACACATATGTTTCCAATGCTAAAAGAATACTGAGCACCATAAATACCATCCCCAGTTTTTCGAATAGCCAGTCCATACGGTATACATTTGTACCTTGAAGCATGGAAGTTTCACCAATCGCTAGCAAGAGCTTTTTACTAAAAACGTATAAAAAGAACCCTGTAAAAAATCCGCTCAAGATAAATGGCGGTGTTTTTACTTTTTCTTTTGCATTAAACAAAATAACGCCAATCATCGCCCCGAACATCGTATACCCCATGTGTGGAGTTAGCGGAAATAAGGAGTGCTTCCCGTGGAAAATGTTTTGGACAAAAGCAGGTGCTTGACTCGGCCAATAATGGCCTTCTGGTAAAAGTCCGAAATACAAGTAACTGATAAAAAGTAAACTTCCGGCTACCGCATAGTAGATCCATAGCGGAATGACTTTTATCAGACGTGAAATTCCATAAATGGAGATGATCGTTAAAATTCCAACGCCAATACATTGAAGCACATGAAAGGCATAGTACTGCAACAAATATCCCCAAAAAAGTAGTTCTACAACACGTTTCAGTCCCTTTCTCACGCGCATATTTTTCCAAAATGCAGTTTGATCATTTCCTAATAGCAAATAGGTAAATACAATGCCGGTAACGGTTAAAAATACTGGGGAGGTAAAACCTCTAATAAATTTCCAGTAGTAATAGATGGAATTAGACTCATCGCGTAAATCAAGTGCCAAGCTGTCATGAACAAAATGACCTTCAAGCATGAGCAGGATTGCAATGGAACGCGCTATATCAATAAAATACAGACGCTGTTTAGTAGATTTATTTTCCGTAGTAATGGCTTGACTCATGATCTTAATTTCGTGCGAAAGTTACGAAAGAATGCGCTAATGTTTGGTAAATACTTCACGAGTAAAGCAAAAAACACCAGGAATAGGACTGCTCCAACGAACGAACTGAATCCAGATAATCGTGCTTGTAAAAGATCTCTTAAACTATAACCGATGAACGCTCCATATAACAATATGGCGTGAGCAACATAAACAAAAAAGGTGTTCTGACCCATACCTAGGAAAAGCGGATTCTTTGCCGTTTCCCATTCTGCCAAAGGAATAAACAAGGTGAAAAGTAGGAATACAAATCCTAAGCGGTCAAAATACCATAAGTTTTGAGGATGACTTGCCTGCTGGAATTGAGGTGTATACCATGAAAGAACTGTAAATACCCATCCCAAAGCAAAGCTCGCAATGGCGAAGATGATGGTGAATTTCATAAGTCGTTTTTTATCTTCGTGAAAAGAATACCGAGCGAGTAATGAACCAAAAGCGCCACCCATGAAAACAAATCCCATCCAAGGGAAAATGGAAAATTCTGTCTCTGGTCCTTGAATGATATTTTGAATCATTTCTGGAAAGTGTGGAGGTAAGTATCCTTCCGTTGAACGAATAAAGAAGGTACCGGTAAACATGACAATCCCAAGAAGTGCATACAACCAATGAAAGGAAATCTTCAGTTTTAATCCTAGATAGGTAACGAAAATCAATACTAAAATGCTCAAGCCAATGCATTGAAGCACATGAAAGGTAAAGAAATGGGGATTGATGTTTCCATGTAAATAGTAGGAAATGTATTTGAAGTTGATTTGAATTAAATAGCCAATAAGCAACAACATCAAGCCACGCTTTAGTCCTTTTTTAACTCTTTTCAATTGCCAAAAACGCAGGTCTTCACTTTTCCTTAGTTGTAAATGCAATAGGAAACTAAAAACAGTTCCTGAAATGGTAAAGAAGAGCGGAGCTGTTAATCCTCGCATAAATCCCCACGCATTAAAAAGGATGTTACTGGAGTGACCATCTTTGAATATCTCCGCCATGTAAAAGTCATAGTTCCCGTAACTCATGGAGATGAAATGACCTTGTAACATCATACAAATCGCCACACTTCTTCCGAAATCGATGAATTGAACCCTTGATTGTTGTCTAATTTCTTCCACTTATTGTTCGATTATTCGTAATTCAATAATTTCAATTCGACGTTCTTGCGAAGCGGCTTTTGAATACACGGAGTTCTTTTGATCGTAATAATCGTCACTCGTCTCTTTATTTGCTTGATATTCGCCCATAGGTACTTCAATGAATTCTAAATGGGGATGATCACCAAGCATATACGAACCGAAACGTCCTTGTTGGACTTCTTCGAAGTAGTTTTTTAACGATTGAATGCGTCGCTTCGTTAAATGTACATTGTAATCTGTCTTCGCCAATGGACTCGCGAATCCTCGTACCATTAATTGAACTTGGTTCCCTTTTTGAAGCTCTAGCCAAACTTGGTTGGTAAAACGTTCAAGGTCTTCTTTTCCCTTTTGTACTTCTTCGCTAAAAAATTGGTTTAATTCCCCGCTTGCTTTTTTTGCTTGAACGGAATCTCGCTGCAAGCCAACTTTCGTTTGGTATTCTTGGAACTTTCCGGCGTATTTCAGATAAGAGTCCGTGTAACTTAACTCGGTAAAATCAGAGGTCGTATTTGCATCAGGTTGATCATTTTCAAAGTAAAGTCTGATGGGTAATTTGACAATCTCAATCGTTGTTTGTTGCGCTTCAGTCAATTTCAGTTGTTTGCGTCTCGGTATTTCAGCAATATAAATGTCACTGCAACACGTAGGATTCTTTGCGTACAAACTACCTAGTCGATTGGACGAAACAAAAGTTGAATCGCCACTCTGAAAATAGTATTGATCGGCAGCCGGACTATTTAAGGGCAATCCCACATTGACAGGCGCTCCAAATTTCCCAGCTCTGTATTCGCTGTAAAACACATCCTGTCCTCCGAAGCCTTGGTGCCAACTCGATGAAAAGAACAAACGATTTTCTACGGTATCGTACCACGGACAAATGTCATTTTCAAGTGTATTTAATGAGGAAATATTGTTTACTGAAACAGGATTCCCTTCCTTGTCTAGTTGAGCAAACCAAAGGTCCATTCCACCTTTTGTTCCGGTTCGATTGGAAGAGAAAAACAGTACATCTTGACCATCCAATTTTGATAAATGCGGCATGCTGGTATTTACTCCAATTTCGTTTACTAGTGTATTCAAGGAATCGAGGGTTGTCCAATGTCCGTTCGCATCTTTTTTTCGGTACACAATGGCACAGGTATAATTAAAATCTTGATCGGTACAGACGCTGTAATAAATGCTTTGATCCTTCGAAAAGCTGCTATTACCGATGCTTCGTCCAGCTGGAATCAATTCGTTTAATTTTTTTGCCACACTGTCCTTATCTTGAAGCGACACTTCGTAAAGTGAGGTGTGGTAGCTCTTCGCGTACACTTCTTGTAATTCTTCATCAGTGGAATCTGCCTTAAGGGAAGAAAAATACAATTTTCCGTTTAGTACGGAATGTCCAAATTCGGCATCGAACGAATTGATGTTTTCCGTCATTGGAGCAAGTTGAATTCCTAAATCAGGACCTAGCTTCCATTGTTTCATCGCCCAATTGGTCGATTCGACTTCTTGCGCGGCCTTTTTATAACGAAAACTTGATTTGTCCTCCGCGAATAATTTTTTTGCGGTTTTAAAGTTTGCTAAAGCTTCTTTGTATTTCCCATTCTGCTTTTGCATCAAGGAAAAATACAGAATGGCATCCGGGAATCGTTCGGCATCTTCATCTTTGGAATAAACGATGGAATAGTATTTCTCTGCTTGAACATAATCTTTGTACGCGCGATTCGTTTCGGCAATTTTCCATACCAATTCGATGTTTTCCGGGTCCAATTTTAAGGCTTGTTGGTAATAATCGAGTGCGTAGTAGTAGTCGCCTTTTTGATATTGTTGATCACCAAACGCCAATGCGTCTTTTAATTTGACTTGACCCAAACTAAAAAGCGGTATGAAGATAAGACCGATTAGATAAAATCTGGACATACTCGGTGAATGATTTGTTTTGGTTTAAAGCGACTGAATACATACTTGAATGACAGTTCAAAGCCACCCCGAGCGTTACTGGCCGGAACCAATTTCGAATAATTGACGTCGTAACTTATTCCGACGTACATCGGACCTTTTTCGTAAGCCACATTTAGGGCAATGGCATCCCGGTTTCGCCACCAGAGTCCACCATAAAGATGGATTTTATCGCGTTGTGAAAATGCATAGCGAGCTAGTCCACCTAACATAAGTTCTTGATATGCACCTTGTTTGCTCCATTGAAAACTAGGCTGAATGGTCCAGTCAGTGTTCAAGAGGTAACTGGCCTTGGTGAAGAGTGTCCAGCGGACATCTCGGAGGACCACTTCGTTGTAAAATCCTTGGTTCGGACGATTCAAATTAAAACAAGCAATCCCGGAATGAAAAGTCCATTGATCATTCCATTTCCAATCATCAATCACACCTAACCCTAAGGATAAGTTCATTTTTGAATCACTTTGAAAGGTTTCGTTAGTAGGTGCATTTGGATTAAAAATATATCCGTTATATTGGTTGTCGAAATAGAGCAAGTCCCAATTTACTTGACGGTAATTAAATCCGATGTTTAATCCTGGACGAAAAGAATGATTAGGCAAGCGATCAAATTCCAATGAATAACTGATGTTTGCTTGTCCTTCTACTGTACTTAATTTCCCATCACCTACTTGATCGTGGAATCCTAAAAATCCCAGTCCCCATTGTTTATACTTGGTGTCAACAGAAAAGGAACTCGTGCTAAACGGGACGGTCACACTCCGCCATTGATTGCGGTAATTAGCTATGACGCGCAAGTCTTCTTTGAAAGCCCCAGCGTTCCCTGGATTTTGAAACAAGGGATTGTCATTGAATTGTGTCCAATGAATATCTTGTCCCATTAAAAAGGAACCGTGTAACAAAAAAAAGAAGATTACAACATGTTTCATAGCAAGCTAGGCTTGACGAATATACGAAATTTGCTTGTCGAAAACGATTATGGATTTGTTAAAGAGACCGGAATGATCTTCCCATTCAAATACTGATGAGCGTTCAAAGAAAAATCAGCAATAAACGAGGCCATTTGCTCTGGAGTTAATGGCGCTTGATATCCAGGGAATGCCTGTTCCAACATTTCTGTTTGAACTGCACCCAGACAAAGGCAATTCATTTTAATCGTTGTTTCTTTGTACTCTTCAGCAAATAATTCTGTAAAAGAACAAAGTGCTGCTTTTGACGTCGAATAAGCTGCTAGTCCAGCAAATTTCATACTGCCTTGAAAACCTCCCATGGAACTGATGTTCACGATGTGTGATCCTGCCGGATTTAATTTTGGCAAAAAGCACTGGATATTTTCCATCACACCAATCACATTCACCTGATAAGATACGGATATATCTTCGTGACTTAATTCTGGAAATGGTTTGTTTACTAAAAACCCAGCATTTTCAATGAGTACGTCGATTAATGGTAGTTGATCGGAAATAGCATCTAATTGTTCTCGAATGTTTGACTCCAGGTCTAACGGAAAACAATGAACGTTTTCTTCTGTAAAAAGCGTGTTCATGCGATCGATGTTTCGCGCAAACGCATACACTTGATGTTCGGGATTTGCAGCGAAATGTTTCACCAAGGCGGTGCCAATTCCTCGACTTGCTCCAATAACGACAATGTGCTTACTCATCGAAGCTCACAATTAATTCGGAACTTGTAGGGAATGCTTGACACGTTAAAATGTAGCCATTTTTCACTTCTTCATCGGTTAGGGAGAAATTTGAACGCATTTTAGCAGATCCTTTTAGTACTTTCGCACGACAAGAGCAGCAAACACCACCACGACAAGAGTAGGGTGCATCGAGTCCATTTTTTTCAGCAAGTTCCAACACACTGTGTTGTTCGCCTTTCATGGTAAAGGATGCCGTTTCACCGTCAATCATCACTTTCACCTGACTTTCACCAATAAAATCGCTACTCGCAACCACTTCTTTGCTTTCCACTGCAGTGAACAATTCAATGTGAATTTTCTCTTTGGAAACACCGAAAAAATGCAGGCATTCTTGCATGTCTTCTACAAGTCCACTTGGACCACAAATATAAAAGGCATCGGCTTGCAATAGCTGTAGGTTTTCCTTGATTTTTTCTGTAAAACGGTCTTTCGTTAAACGTCCAAATTCATATCCATCAGCTTCTTCTTTACTCAAGAAATGGGTGCATTCAACCGAGTTAAGTGCTGCTAGATCCGATTCAAATAAGATGGTCGATTTGGATTGGCTGCCATAAAACAGGTGCATTTTTGTTGCGGAGCTCAAGTGTTTGGCCATTGAAAGCATCGGAGTAATTCCGCTACCAGCAGCTAGACAAACAATATTTTTCGCGGCCGAATCCAGTTTGAAGTTTCCCTCAGGTTTTGAAATCCAAATGGGGAAATCTGTGAACGATTGATCATTCAGAAAGTTAGAAACAAGTCCTTTGTCCACGCGTTTTACGGCAACTGCCAATGGTTCATTTGGACCACTGCAAATCGAGTATGAACGACGCTCTTTCTTTCCATTGATGAGCAATTCAAGATTGATGTATTGTCCTGGAATGAACTTAAATTCTTGTTGTAAGTCCGCAGGAATTTCGAATGAAACCTGAACGGCATCTTTGTTTAGGTGAATTAGTTCCTTCACCTGAATGGCGTGAAAACCACGGCTTACCGCTTCAGGCTTATCACTTTTTTTAAATCGATCGAAGATTCCCATGTTTAGTCGTCAAATGAGACAAGTACTTCCTCGCTAGTAGGATGAGCTTGACAAGTTAATATATATCCTGCTTCCACTTCTTCCGGAGTTAAAGCGTAGTTTAAATCCATGCGAACGGTTCCTTTCAGCACCTTCGCCTTACACGTACAGCAAACGCCACCTTTACATGCGTATGGAACATCCGAACCTGCTTTATACGCAGCGTCAAGAATCGTCATGCCGTTTGAATCTAAGGCAAATGAAACAGAATCATCGTCCATCACCACCGTTACATTGGTAGAGAGTTGTTCCCCAACAACAACGTTTGGCTTGGCTGTTTTGGCAGCTCCTGAATGAAATAATTCAAAGTGTATGTTGTTCGCTGGAATTCCTTTGGTAGTCATAGCAGCTTTGACATCCAAGATCATTTGCTCTGGACCACAAATAAAAATGTCATCTATTTGTTCATTAGTCAAAAAGGCTTTGTGTAGGTCCAAGCACTTTTGCTCGTCAATGCGTCCTTTTTGGATGGCATTCCCTAAGTTTTCTCTAGAGAAAAGGTGAACGAGGCAAAAGCGATTTAAATATTCATTTTTGAGGTTTTCCAATTCTTCTCTGAAGATGACTTCTGAAAATCCTTGATTGCCATAGAACATAGTTACATGGCTATTTGGCTCTTCTCTCAAAATGGATTTTGCTATTGAAAAGATTGGTGTAACACCACTTCCAGCTGCAAATAACACATATGATTTGGAATGATTGCGATCTGTTTCCAATTTGAAATTCCCCATGGGATTCATGACATCTAAAAAATCTCCTTCTTTGAGTTCGTTTAGTGCATACGTAGAAAAAACACCGTTTTCCACTTGTTTGATGGCAACACGCCATTCTTCATCTGAAGGCGCAGAACACAAAGAGTAAGATCTTCTTACATCCTCTTGGTTAATTTGACTTCGTAGGGTTAAGTATTGTCCGGATTGATAGCGAAAAGCCTCTTTCAGTTCTTGAGGAATCTCAAAACTAATGGAAACACAGTTTTTGGTCTCTTTGCGTATGTTTTTTATCTGAAGAGAATGAAATTTTGGCGTCATTCAAGTTGAAATTTAAATTGGATTCAAATTTACACAATACTTAAGTATTTTGTCTGTTTTTAGGAACAATGTTCTGCGATATTTGTTTTAAGTAAATATTGATATTTTGTATATTTGTCAAAAGCACTGAGAACATGAAAACAATGGATTTACAAGAATTAGAAAAGCGCTTCCAGGAAAAGATTGATAAAGAAATTAAAATCGAACCAAACGACTGGATGCCAGATGAATACCGTAAAACGTTGATTCGTCAAATTTCTCAGCATGCCCATTCTGAAATTGTTGGAATGCTTCCTGAAGGAAATTGGATCACACGCGCTCCAAATTTGCGACGTAAAGCGGTATTGTTAGCGAAAGTACAAGATGAGGCTGGACACGGACTTTATTTATACAGTTCTGTCGAGACTTTAGGTGCTGACCGTGAAGCAACAATCGATGACTTACATTCTGGAAAAGCAAAGTATTCTTCTATATTTAACTATCCAGCTGTTACATGGGCAGACATCGGTACAATCGGTTGGTTGGTTGATGGTGCTGCCATCATGAATCAAGTTGCTTTGTGTCGTTGTTCTTACGGTCCATATGCACGCGGCATGGTGAAAATTTGTAAAGAAGAATCTTTCCACCAACGTCAGGGATTTGAGAGTTTAGTCACACTTTGCAATGGAACGCCGACTCAAAAAGCAATGGCACAAGATGCGATGAATCGCTTCTGGTGGCCAGCATTAATGATGTTTGGACCAAGTGATGATGAATCTCCGAATTCTGCTCAATCGATGAAATGGAAAATCAAACGTTTTTCAAACGATGAACTTCGCCAAAGTTTTGTTGATGCAACAGTTCCTCAAGCTGAAATACTTGGATTAACCATTCCAGATCCTAATTTGAAATGGAACGAGGAAACAGGACATTATGATTTCAGTCCAATTAATTGGGATGAATTCTGGCAAGTTGTCAATGGAAATGGTCCTTGTAACAAAGAACGCATTGAAGCACGCACAAAAGCGAAGGAAGAAGGAATGTGGGTGCGTGAAGCAGCTATGGCCTACGCGGAAAAACGCGCATTGAAGAAAACAGCATAACACATTTATATTTAGAAACTATGTCAAACAGAGAATGGCCTCTTTGGGAGGTTTTTATCCGTAGCAAACAAGGATTAAATCACAAACATGTTGGTAGTTTACGTGCGCCTGACGCTACATTAGCATTGGCAAACGCACGTGATGTTTATACACGTCGATCAGAAGGAATCAGTATTTGGGTCATCGAATCAAATAATGTTCATGCTTCTGATCCTTCAGATGCTGACTCTTTGTTCGAGCCATCGGACACAAAAGTATACCGTCATCCTACGTTTTACGAAGTGCCAGACGGCATCAAACACATGTAAGATGAAGAATGAAGCTTTGTACAATTACGTTCTTCGTCTAGGAGACGATAGCCTTATTTTAGGTCAGCGCTTAGGTGAATGGTGTGGACATGGTCCTATTTTAGAAGAGGACATTGCCATGACCAACATTTCTTTGGACCTAATCGGACAAGCGATGAGTTTGTTGGATTACGCTGGAGAGTTAGACGGACAAGGGAAGGACCACGATGCCTTAGCATTTTTGCGCTTTGAAAACGAATACCGAAATGCGCTTTTATTGGAGCAGCCGAACGGTGACTTTGCCAATACAATGATGCGCCAATTTTTATTTGATGCGTTCAGAAAGCCATTGTATGAAAAATTGCTTGATTCAACGGATCAACAAATTGCGGCCATAGCTGAAAAATCTTTGAAGGAAACAAGGTATCACTTGAAACATACATCCGAATGGGTGATCCGTTTAGGTGATGGTACGGATGAATCACATCAGCGTGCGCAAACAGCACTTGATCTACTTTGGCGCTATACAGATGAATTGTTTTTTGAAACAGCAGATGATGTAGCGTTGGTTGCATCTGGAATAGTTCCTTCCATGAATGAAATCAAAACGCAGTGGGCGAAAACTGTACAATCCGTTTTGGAAGAAGCAACGCTGGTTATTCCAACCAACAATTGGCAATTTGAAGGCGGTAGAAAAGGAATTCATTCCGAACATTTAGGTTTCTTGTTGGCCGACTTGCAATACATGCAACGTGCCTATCCAAATATGAAATGGTAACGAAAGAATCCATTCTTTCTTGGTTGGATGAGGTCTGTGACCCTGAAATCCCTGTATTATCACTTGCGGACCTTGGTGTGCTACGCGGAGTAGAGTACCTGAACGATGAATGGCAGATTACCATCACTCCAACGTATAGCGGTTGTCCAGCCATGAAAACCATGGAGGACGATATCCTACTCAAGTTAAAAGAACATGGTGTTGTAGCAAAAGTTCATTTGGTGCTTTCTCCAGCCTGGACAACGGATTGGCTTTCGGAGTCAGGACGAAGAAAACTGAAGGAATTTGGCATTGCTCCCCCAGAAAATGAGGTAGATAAAAGCGTACTCTTTGCCGCTCCAACGGTAGTTCCTTGTCCAAGATGCAATTCTCGCGAAACAAAAATGGTCAGTCAATTTGGAAGCACCGCTTGTAAAGCGCATTATCAGTGCTTAATCTGCTCAGAACCATTTGATTATTTTAAGTGCTTAAAATAATCCAAGTACTTTTTTTTTATTTTTATCTACTATGTAATGCATAATACAAAGTAAAACATATATCTTTGTATAAAATATTTCTAAATGAATGTTGAAAACACACAGTCCCAAATGCGCAAAGGAATACTCGAGTATTGCATTTTGAGCATATTGGACAAGAAGGAAGCTTATCCTTCTGAAATCTTGGAGCGGCTGGATTTGGCGCAGTTGAAGGTAGTGGAGGGGACGATTTATCCGTTATTGACACGATTGAAGAACATGAAGTTGTTGGATTATCGCTGGGCAGAGTCTACGTCTGGTCCGCCCAGAAAATATTACACCATTACGGAAGACGGCAAAGCTTTTTTAAGCGAATTAGAACGCACATGGACAGAGCTGCAATTAGCGGTGAGTCATATTACAACCTTATAATACAAAGATTATGAACAAAACAGTTTCCATTCATTTACAAGGAATTCCATTCATTTTTGAGGAGCAGGCCTTTGATCGTTTGAATACGTATTTACAGCAATTAAAGCAAGTCCTACAAAAAGAGGAGGGGAGTGATGAAATACTTCAGGACATTGAATTGCGGATGGTCGAATTGCTGCAACAGCAATTGACACCTTTCAAACAGGTAGTTGAACTTTCTGTGATTGAACAAATCATTGGTAAACTAGGTAAGCCAGAAGATTTTACGGATGAATCCACTGGTACGAACGAAACTTCTGCGGTAACGGATGAACCAATTGAAAAACGCTTATTCAGAGATGGCGATAGAGCGATGATTGGCGGCGTTTGTGCAGGAGTTGCGGCCTATTCCAACATAGATGTTGTCATCATTCGTGCGATTTACATATTTACCTTTTTAACTTTTGGGATTGGATTCTTACTTTACATTGTACTGTGGGCGATTATTCCAATGGCGAAAACAAGTAGCGATAAACTGCGCATGAAAGGACAACATGTGAACATTGAAAACATGAAATCGGAGCTCGGCGACGCAGCCAACCGCATCAAAAAAGGCGCAAAGGAATTAAAGTCAAATTCGGGAATTCAATCCTCAATATCTGGTATTCTCCGCATCATCTCTGTGATTATAGGGATTTGGGCATTGCTTTTTGGTTCGGGAATTTTCGTCCTTGCTATAATTTTCTTCTTTATCAATCCAGACATCATACCGGCACAATTGAATGGACGTTTTATGTCTTTCCAGGATTTCGGTGGATTGTTGTTTGAGTCCGCTTCGCATGAGTCCTATTTTTATTTAGGAATTGCCTTGATTTCCATCGCCGTAGTCGCACAAAGTTATTTGTTCGGAATCCGACTGATCACCCAATACAAAGCCACGTATTTAAAAGTTTTGACAGCCATTTTCGGAGTGACACTCGTTGTTGGTGTGATTCTCGTTTCGTTGGGAGGTGTACAAATCGGACGCTCAATGGCGATCTACGGAGAAGTGGAAAAAGAAATTGCCACAATTCCAGGTCTTGAATTGAACATCGAAAAGAAATCCATTGAAAGTCAATTGATCGATGGATTCAAAATTAAAAGCAATGGGGATGAAGGGGTAATAACCATTAAGAATGGACGTGTTTACCTACAAGGAATTGAATTGGTGTATTCACAATCCAGTGATTCATTGTTTCACATCAAACAAATCAATGATTCACAAGGACGCACGCATGAATCCGCATTGAAAAAAGCGAGAAACATTCGTTGTGCCTACGAATTCCAGGCCAATCGCATGTTATTAGAAACGATGTATTCTTTTCCCACATCGGATAAATTCCGCGATCAAAATGTGAAGTTTATGATTGCCGTTCCATCGGGAGGAAAGATTTTCTACGAAAAACTCCAAGTATACCCAAGTTTCATTGAAGAAAGTGATTCCACAACCGAGACCTACCAACATGGATATATCTCCAATGATGGTGAGTATTCCAAATGGTAATTACAACTTGATTTTTGAAATCATACTACCGGCATCAAGCCAGTAAATTAACTTGAAGGACAAACTGTTTACTGGTCCATTTGCTAAGGTATTTTGCAGATTGGACCAGTACATGGATTGCACATCTTTGTCCGCACTGAAAATGGAGTTTTTCCAAACAATGTTGAATTCACTATTCGGTTGGAAAACCCATCGGTATTGACAATCAATCGTGAAGGCATTGTAATTGATGTTATATGCTGATTCTCCGATATTATTTAACCCTTGATAATTGGGAATGGCATCGATTAATCCCTGCTCATTTAAAGCCCAGAAATAGTGATAGTTGATTGCGGAGCGGTAATGCCTTAAACGGAAGGTGATCCCCATGCGATTGGTCAATATGTATTCCATGGAAATGGTTTGAGTCGTGTTGATTCGATCTCGATTTCCAAAGATGATTCCAGCAGGCAAGTTTACAGGTTCATCAAAGGGAACGGCATATCCTTCACTGTTTCGTTCGAAATCTTGACTCCAATTGTAACTGAAAGCAATGAAGTCTGTAAAACGAATTCTTGGACTAAAATAATATCCATATTCTTTCCAATTGTCACGTAGTACGATGATGTAATTCGTTCCAGCGTCAAGTGCTAATCGCTTTTGATAGTTGGTTGATATCCAATAGTTAAAACTGTAGTTTTTCGGTCGAACAAAGAAACTTCCCCAAACCCTCGGTTCAAAGTAATCGTAGTTGTTTGTAAGTGTATTGTTATTACCAAATCCAGTTGCATTAAAGGATTTAGAAACGAGAACAAACCCTAAATTTGAATAAGTTCCGACATAATTATTTGGCGCATAAAGTCTCATGCTTGATACGGATCCACTTAAAATAATTTTCGTCAGTTCTTTCCATTTTGGTTTGAAATTACGGTATGCTCCGGACACTTCTATGATTCGCTTGTTGTTATTGTAGTTAAAACCTAGATCATTTGGATCAAATTTATCTGATTCTTCTAGGTATCCAACGCCATAAACCCACGTTCCACGTTGCTTGCCAAAATTGAAGTTATAGTTATACCCAATGGAAGAATTGGCACTTCTTTGAACGGACATTGTCGTTTTACCATTGAAATTGAATTTATTATTTTTCGTGTTTGCGTTGAAATTTAATCCACTCACATTGGCATCGTAAAACTCACCGGAGCGCAAAACACTCGTATTGGTGAAGGTAACGGAGCTATTGTTTTTTAAGTTTTGATCGAGGACAAAAACATTGTAATTCGTTAGTGGTGAAATCATGACTTCACGTTCTAGTCCACTATCATAGTTAACAGCTGTTCCATATTGCGCGGCATTTACGGCATTAAAAACGCCAATACCGAGTCCATTGCTCATGCGACCCGAAAGCTTTGTTGCATTGTACAATTTTGACCCATTTGGAACATTTTTCAAATATTCATCTGGACCTAACATCGTTGTGACTACTTTGTATGGTGCTTGAATTCCAATTCTACGGCTGTAGAACAGTCCGGCTTTGTTGAATAATTCTGTTCCTTCCGTGAAAAACTGACGATTTTCGTTGAACTGTACTTCAAACGGGCTCAAATTCAAGACTTGTTGATCGAATACAACTTGACCAAAATCAGGGACAAGTGTCACATCTAGGGTAAACGCTTCATTCACTCCGTATTTAATGTCCATTCCACCGTTAAGTGAACGTGTCCAGCCGAACGTGCCATCGCCTTTTGGAATGCGATCTAAATAGGAGGATACATAAGGCATCAAGGCCAAACGAAGCGGAGGTTTGATGCCTTTAATTCCGACAACTTCACCGCTTTCAATCAGGAAGTTTTCCAAGTCGGGGTTCACTTTCACCCAAGTAGATTCTTCTCGATATCTTGATATTTCTCGAGAGAAGTTAATTCCCCACTTCTGAACTTCGGTATTTGGAAAGCGAATGGCACTGTAAGGGATTCGGATTTCTAGTGTCCAGCCTTGTTCTATCAATTGAGTAGCACTTGACCAGGCAAGGTTTAATTCGCCGATGTAATTGCTACCTTGAATTTTCGCGTCAATTTGTACCCCACGACTTGTGACACCGAAATAGAATCCATTTTGATCATCATTGTAGGTATCAAGGTATACCCCAAAAATATCCAAATTGGGATTGTAGTCGTCGCGTATAGATAATACCTTGGATACAGAATCTGGGTCATCATAACAGATGACGCTAATGTAAACGGCGTTATCGTCGTAAAGCATTCTTACTTCCGTTGGCTTTCTAGCCTGGTTTCCAGGATAAGGCTTGAGTTGTGTGAAGGAGTTTGCTTCGGGAGCAGTTTTCCATTCTTTTTCGGAAAGTTTGCCGTCAATGACCAATTCAGTATTGATGCGCTGTGCAGAAATTCCAGCCATGGGTTCTGTTGCCGTCTGATTAAATGCTAGTCCGAAAGGAAGTAAGAATAAGAGGAGAATAAAGTGTTTCATTCGGTGCAAAAGTAAAGCATTTTTTTATCTTCCCATGCGCGCAACGACATGCAGACATTCCTCATTTTTTTCAAACGTCGCCCAAATTTTACAGGATTTTTTCATGTGAAAAAGTATGGAGGAGCTTAATTCTTGCAAATAATGAAGTTCGCAATCACTCAAGGTGCGCGGACTCACAAAGCGCGAAAAGGAAAAATCGAAACTATTTCCGTTTAAGTGTGGACTTTTCCTAACGGCTGTTCGATTGCGTCGAACAAGTCTAGATACCGTATAATGCGTTCGAGTCATGGACGTTACAATTAATTGCGTACCTGCTAGTGGTGTTTGTAGCAGTGAGTCGTGAAAAGCCTGTCCGATTTCGTTTAGAATCTTTTTAGCATAGGGTGTAAGTGCGGCATAGGAGTACTCAAAAGTGTCCAACACAAAACCAGTATTTGCCTCCACTAACTGCAATTTTCCAACGCGAATGTTTTGTTGTATGCCTCGTTTATCTTTCGAAGGTTTAACGCCTTGTTTTACCGAGCGATCCATGTATTCACAGAGTCGATTATTCAGTTTTTCACTATAGTTGGAAGATTCAAATTGGGCAAAGTTGAAGGAATTTTCAGAGTTGTCTTTCTTTTTTACTGGATATTCGGGCTCGTTTGGATTCAAAAGACCGAAACCAACTAAGACAAAACTGATAGTTAAAAGACAAAAAGAAAATAATTTCATGTAACTACAAAATTAAAAAGATCTTCAAGCTGAGAATGAAAATGCTTGCTTAACTTTGTCCCGTGAGTGTATTTAATAATTTAAGGGCTCAATTAGAGCAACTCGATTGGCCCAATGTGTACTTGTTTAAGTTTATTGTCCCAAATGACAATGAACACATGGCTTTGGTAAGCGCCTTGTTCGATGAACATGCGGACATCACTTATCATCAGTCTGGTAAAGGTAATTATGTAAGTGTAAGTGTAAAAGAGGTCATGCTAACTGTGGATTCCATCATTGAAATCTACGAAAAAGCGGCTCAAATTAAAGGGGTAATTTCGTTATAATGGAAATGATAATAGAGTTTTTAATTGCTACACTGATAATTTTGGTTGCAATTATCGCTTACCGATTTTTACTGAGGTATTTATCGAAAGGCAATGTCGATCAAGCACAGTTTTGTGAATTGTATTCGTTAGATCATGAACCTGCGTCCGGAGAGGTAAGTTTTTACTTTGTTTGTCCAAGCACGACTCATGTCACATTTCAGATTTGGAAAGCGGATGAGGTTGTTTTGCAATTGACAGCTAAGGAATACGAACAGGGCGGACACTTACTCAAATTTCAAACTACTGAATTACCGAATGGAACGTATTATTTCGGTATTGAAACGAGCAAACAAAAATCTCAAAAAAGATTTAGCATCCAGAATTAGGACTCACTTTTTGGTTTCTTCACTTTGATGCGCGTTCTGTGACTTGAAATCTTGTATTTGGACTTATCAAAATCACTTTTATACCCATCCGTTTTCGGGATTCGGTAGGTCAGTCCAACGCTGTATTGCATGTAATCTGAACTTTTGAACAAATCTGTTAAGCCTAATTTCATGGTGCCTTGAACTTGCAATCCAAGTTTGCTGCTCATCCAAAAGGTACAGCCAACGGTGAAATTACACGTTGGAGAAAGAGTTTTGGCCGTGTTACGCTTATCGGAAGTTCTTAGGGTAGCTCCAATTCCCGCGCCGATATACGGATCCACGATTCCACGTCCGAGTTGTTTGTAGAACGAATATTTCAAGGCGAAATCCGTAGAAATCATGCTACCCGTTATTCCAATGGAGTCGTTCACGAGCTTCGTTGGATCGTATTTTTGAAAGCCAAGTGCTCCGTCAGCACTCCACCCGTTATAGATGTATTTATCGATGAAAATGCGCGTTGGGTAGGGTGCACTATGCAGTTTCGATGAAGAAAATGGATTTAATTCATATCCATCATCGTCCGTTAACAACCAAGAAGCCCCAAATTGCCAAGCATAATTGTCTTGATTTGTGATTTTCTTTGTCGGTTGCGCGATGCTATTTCCGTAGAAACAAAGAAAGAGGAGGAAGGAGATGGTGCTAATTTTCATTTTTTGTTGTTGCTAAAACAAAAGTAGTTAAAAATTAAAGCGAAAAACTTTTGTTGAAATCCTTCAATTGACAAGCAATTGTGCATTTCTCATTCAAGTAGAATGCCTAATTTTGAAAGAGAAATGGCAAAGCTCAAAAAATACGATTTGGTACTGGAAGATGAAACAACTTTAGAGGTCTACGGTGTTTCATGTGCTTTTGCTGATTACCGCTTGGCTTGGGAGCTAAATCAATGTTTGGATTTGAACCTAACGAAGTCGAACGAGGTTTATGAACTTCGTCCAAATAAAGCAAAAGAGACGGTTCCATTTCGTCATTTTACCTTCTTCGATGAGGAGTGTTTAACTCGTTATTACTTGATAAAAAATAAACAAGAACACGGTATTTTTCATCCTGAACGACCGATGATTGATTATTTCTTTGTTTTACGAGAGAATTTCACCTTCGAAAAAGAAGAGCTTATTTTGAAATTAAGAAAAATCAATGGAATCGTGGCAGTGTTTGATTTCCCTGCAGAAGAATTTGATATGATTGCGTATTTAACTAGTTAAGATGAAAAAAACAAAAATAGTAGCAACACTTGGGCCTGCGTCTCTGAAAAGAGATGTACTCAAAAACATGATGTTGGAAGGATTGAACGTGTGTCGATTGAACTTCTCACATGGTTCATACGATGATCATGCAGGAGCAGTGGAACTCATTCGATCGTTGAATGAAGAACTTGGGTTAAATGTGGCGATTCTTGCGGATCTACAAGGCCCGAAAATTCGTACAAACGAAATGGAAAACAATGGTGTTCCATTAGTAAACGGCGAAGAAATTCTTTTGGTGGTGGATAAGGTTGTTGGAAACAAAGAACGTTTTTCCATCAATTACACACTTCTACCAAAAGAGGTAAAAGCAGGAGAACGAATTCTGTTGGATGATGGAAAAATTGTACTAGAAGTTCGCGAGACAGATGGACACTCGACCATTCGTTGTGAGATTATTCAAGGTGGAATTCTTTCTTCTAAAAAAGGGGTTAACTTCCCAAACACGAAAATTTCCATGCCTTCTTTAACGGAAAAGGATATTGCTGATTTAGAATTCGCTTTGTTACATAAAGTCGACTGGATTGGCTTGTCTTTCGTTCGTTCTCAAGAGGATATTATCGATTTGAAAGCGAGAATTGCTGAAAAGAATCACCACGCGAAAGTCATTGCCAAAATTGAAAAACCAGAGGCGCTTGAAAATATCGATGCAATCATCGCGGAAAGTGATGGACTCATGGTTGCACGTGGAGATTTAGGAGTGGAAGTTCCGTATCAAACAGTTCCTTCGATTCAGAAAATGTTGATTTCAAAATGTATTTCATCTGCGAAACCAGTCATAGTGGCTACGCAAATGATGGAGTCCATGATTGCTAATTTAACACCGAGTCGTGCGGAAGTAAATGATGTAGCAAATGCTGTTCTCGATGGCGCTGATGCCGTGATGTTATCCGGAGAAACTTCCGTGGGTAATTATCCGGTACAAGTCATTGAAACGATGGCAAACATCATCAAAGAAATGGAAAAACACTCCGCGATGTACAATAAAGAGGAATTGCCGGTTAAAAACAGCGAACGCTTTATTTCCGATTCGATTTGCTTCAATGCGTGTCGTTTGTCTCAGCGTGTGGAAGCAGATGCGATTATTACCATGTCCTTTTCTGGATATACAGCGTACAAGATTGCTTCACAGCGTCCAAATAGTCAAATTTATGTCTTCACAAGCAACCGAAATATTTTAGCGCAATTAAATTTGGTTTGGGGCGTTCGTGCATTCTACTACGATAAACGAATTTCAACGGATCACACCATTGCTGATATTAAGTATTTCATGAAATCAGAAGGTTACTTGAATATTGGTGATTTGGTGATTAATATTGCTTCTATTCCTTTGGAGGATCTCGGTGCTTCGAATATGTTGAAGTTAAGTTACGTCGATTAAGTTACTGGAAAAGTCCATCTCAAAAATAATGCGTAACTTAAAGTAAAGAAGAAGTGAGATGGAAAAAAAATGGATGTTTCAACCCGCAGTTGATGCGGAAGTCGCTACTGTATTAAGTCAACAATTGAAGGTCGATTTGTTCGTCGCTGAATTATTGGTTCAGCGCGGACTGCGCACCGAAATGGAGGCAAGGCGCTTTTTTCGTCCAAGCTTGGATGAGCTCCACGATCCATTCTTGATGAAAGATATGGAGGCTGCGGTCAATCGAATCAATGAAGCCATCAAAAGTCAAGAAGGAATTTTGCTTTTTGGTGACTACGATGTCGATGGAACCACCGCAGTTGCACTCATGTACGAGCGATTAACAAAGTTTCATTCCAATGTTCGTTATTACATTCCCGATCGTTACAAAGAGGGTTACGGATTAAGTCAACAAGGAATCGATTATGCTCACTCAGAGCAATGTTCCCTGATTATCACACTGGACTGTGGCATAAAATCGAATGAATTAGTTGCGAAAGCAAAAGAACTGAACATTGATTTCATCATCTGTGACCACCATCAACCGGGTGTAGAGTTGCCCTTGGGCATTGTACTCGATCCAAAACGAGTGGATTGTTCGTATCCGTTTAAGGAACTTTCTGGCTGTGGAGTTGGTTTTAAATTAATGCAAGCCTTGCATATTGATCATGGCGTTTCGGTAGATTCACTTTTCGAAAGCCTCGATTTACTCGCGTTGAGTATTGGAGCGGATATTGTCGATGTGACGGGTGAGAACCGCATTCTTTGTCACCACGGACTCCTACAATTGAATCAACATCCCCGAAAAGCGTTTGAGGAATTATTAATCTTGGCCGGAAAAAAACTCCCACTCAATTTAACCGATGTCGTTTTTGTGATTGCTCCACGAGTGAATGCAGCAGGTAGAATCCGAAGTGGAAAAACGGCTGTAGATTGGATGCTTTCTTCGAATGATGAAGAGATAAAACAATTGGCGCAAGAAATTCACGACGACAATACTTTAAGACGTACGATTGATCAATCCATTACGGAAGAGGCATTGTATCAAATTACCATGGATGCAGCACATCCAACTCAATGTACGAATCTTGTGTTTCAGAAAGATTGGCATAAGGGAGTGGTTGGGATTGTTGCTTCCCGGATTATTGAATCGCATTATCGTCCAACGATTGTGTTAACAGAGTCAAATGGACTATTAACCGGGTCTGCAAGAAGCGTAGGTTCGATTAATCTGTATGATGTTTTGGAATCTTGCAAGGAACACTTGACACAGTTTGGTGGACATCATTATGCAGCAGGATTAACCATGCCGAAGGAAAACTTAAAGGCCTTTCGCTTAGCGTTTGACCAGGAAGTAAAACAACGTTTGAACGGCGCTCCATTGGAAGCATTGCAGACCATCGATTTAAACATCGACTTGAATGATATTCAAACGGTGTGGAACGGAAAGCTGCCACGCATTAAAAAGATCATCGATGCGTTTGAACCATTCGGACCCGGAAATATGAAACCGGTTTTTTGTACCAAAGAATTATTTGCAACGGATGCACGCATCCTCAAAGAAAAGCACCTCAAGTTGCGCGTCGTTCAATCGGATTCTAGCTTGGCTTTCGATGCCATAGGATTTAATCTCGCGGACAAGGAAGAGCACACCTTGAAAGGAATGTCTTTTGACATGGCTTATACCCTTGAAACCAATGAATTCAACGGAAAAACCAATTTGCAATTCAACATAAAAGACATCCGTGCGACGGATTCATGAAAATTCCCTTAATTTTGGACACTATGTTTACAGGAATAATTGAAGAAATAGGAGTGATTACTGATATCCAAAAGGAGGCAGGAAACATTCACTTTACCATTGAGTCCAAGTTGAGTGACGAGTTGAAAATTGACCAAAGTGTTGCGCACAATGGTTGTTGTTTGACAGTTGTCGAGTTGAAACCTGGAAGACATACGGTGACGGCTATAAATGAGACCCTACAGAAAACGAACCTCGGTAGTTGGGTACTCGGCTCAAAAATCAATTTGGAGCGCTGTATGAGCTTTAATGGACGCTTAGATGGCCACATTGTCCAAGGACATGTAGATGGATTGGCGCGTTGTGTTTCCATCACAGATGAAGATGGCAGCTGGCGTTATCGTTTTGAATACCATTCAGATTTCGTTACAGTAGAAAAGGGATCTGTCACCATAAATGGCACAAGTTTAACAGTAGTTGATTCTGAAGATGGAGCTTTTTCCGTGTGCATTATACCGTATACCTACGAACATACCAATTTTCATACGCTCGTTGTCGGAGCTGAGGTGAATTTAGAATTTGATATTATCGGAAAGTATGTCGCTCGTTTGATGAACCGTTAATAGAAGTTTAGGGCAATCGTTTGCACATGCGTTTGGTTTTTCAGCACATCGAATTTCGCTTGTACGTATGTTGGTGGACCAAAGCTTCCCATCGCATTATTTGAAAAGGCGAATCCTTCTGTTGGAATCCCTAGCCAATTCTGGTCAATGGCTTGGTTGTTATTTTCATCATGGAAAACTCCAAAAGCATAAGTTCCTTCAGGAAGGCTATCAATCGTAAAGGACATATTTGCACCTGTTGGGATAAAACTAAGCGACTTGTATACTTGATTTGGATCGTTAAAGCTGGCGCTATTGTTATACAAAGCAAAATTGATGGTTCCGTTCATGTTTTGCATTCCTGACAAGTCTACTTTGAGCTTTCCTAAGGTGTCTACAACCAATAAAGTGTCAACATTTGGGATGTTTGTATTTGGCGGCTGGGGCACATCCTTTTTACAGGAAACCATGGATAAGGAAAGGAAAATGGAAACGATAAGTAGGTACTTCATCTGATGAATTTTTAAGAAAGATAAGCAATTTCTGCTGAAAAGTCCCCCAAATAAAAAAGGCGGATGATCACTCATCCGCCTTTCAGGTATTTTCAAAAGAAAATTATTTAATTCCCAATGCCGTTTTTGCAGTAGCATCGTTTGGTTCGATTTGCAAAATGATTTCGTAGAACGATTTCGTTTTAGCCAAATCTTTCGCTGCTGATTTTGCGTAGTAGTCACACAGGTAACGACAAGCTTCTAAAACCAATGGTTTATTTGCTGGCAAACCACGTTCCTCAGGTTTTACTAACTCAATGATTTTCTCGTAGTATGGCTGTGCTGCCCAACGCTCATTTGCTGAATCCAATTTGTAATTACAACGAGCTCTCCACAAATATCCAGGAGTGTAGTTTGGTGATAAGCGAAGAACTCTTGCGAAAGCTGAGTCTGCCAATACGTAATCTTTTGGACCATTGTAAATCGCTTTTCCAAGTTCGTATTCTTCTGCTGAAGTCAAAACTACAAGTTGCGCGCGTTTTGTATAAAGCTCGATCGATTTATCGAATTTTTTCGCTTTAAAATACATTTTCGCCACTTCACTTGTCAATTCTTTCGCAGCGATTTCATTCACAGCAATCGCTTTCTCGTATTCAACAAGTCCGAGTGAATCCATTCCTGCTTTCATTAAAAGCGCTCCTTTTGTTTTGTAGTCCATGTAGCTAATCATGTTTGCTGGAACAACTGCGAAAAAACGAGCGGAAGCATCCAATCCTTTTTTGATATTAGTACTATCCTCTTTACATTCTAAATAAGAGAATGCCAACATACGCTCTGTATAGAAATTAGAGAAGTTCATTGTGTTTAACGTATTCACTTCAGCAATGGCTTCACAGTATTCTTTTGCATTGAAAAGAGCAGTTGCGTATAAATAACGCGCATCCAAATTGTTGTTCAGGCTTAAATACTTTTGCCAATCTTCAATCGCTGCTTTTTTCTTACCGAAACGCATGTTTAATTCTGCATTCGCGCGATAAGCAGGTGCGTAAGTAGAATCAATTAGTTTAGCCTCTTTGTATTTTTGATTTGCTAATTCTTGATTTTGTGCAGCACGGTAGATGTTTGCTACGCGCACAACACCACGTGGAGATTTTGGATTGATATCCAATACAGCCAAGTAAGATTTAATCGCCATACTCGCGTCATCTGGTGTTTTCGCATAAAGCGCATCACCTTTCAACAAAAGGTTGTCTTCATTTTTTGGATCTTTTACGATAGCTTCTTCTAAAATTAATAGTGCTTGGTCGTAATCTTTTACATCAGATTTAATGAAAATCTTTGCCATTCCGCGGATGACTTCTGCACGTTTTAACTTGTCTTTTTTAGTCAAGGCAAACGCTTTGTCAAACTCCACTTTTGCTTCTGGTTTTTTACCATCAATCCAAAGTACGCGTCCTGCAGCAACGAATGGTAACGCACGAAGTTTATCTACTTCGTAACTTTTGTTCCACATCATTTTCGCTGAATCTACCAAACCTTTGTCAAAATAACAGTCACCGTAGTAAAAGTATAATTCACCATTCATTGGATCGGCTTTCACCAACGCTGCGAAATCTTTAATTGCATCAGCATAACGTTCGTTATCCGTTTTGTAAATCGCATCTTTCAAGGTTTGACCAAATGTCAAGCTGCTTAAAAATGCTGCTCCGATTAAAAATAAGGTTTTCATTTTGTGTGTTTTTGTATGCTAATCAATTTGCTTGCCAAAAATAGCTTTGTTTTATGGTTTGGCAAAAAAAAGCTGTGATAAATGATAGAGATTTATTATTTAGGACTCATTTGAATCAGTCGAACCGGATTATTAGCTGGGACTAGTTCTGACTTGTGAATGATGATTTGTCCTTTCTCGCCCATCATGAAGTTGACGAATCCAGAATTCAATCCAGCCCTGCTTCCTTTATTGATCATCCAAACATCGCGAATGAGCGGGTATTCTTTGGTGTAGATGACACCGTTAATTGGTTTGAAGGATTCACTTTCTTCGGTGAGTTTTACGTCCATCACGTGAATACCGTCTAAAAAGTTTAACACTTCAAAATCTTCTTGATTTGAAATCCAATTTAATCCAATGATGCCAATGGCATTCTTATTGTTTTTGACATAATTGATTACCTCTTCATTTGATTTGGCAGCAAAAACATTACTGGACAATTTATCCGTTTGAAGCATGTCGGTAATGTAATTGAAATTCGCCGAGTTCATTTGGTCAAACACCACTGAAATACCTTGTTTGGATGTTGGCCACACACTGTTTTTATCGGTAAGAATTTTTCTAAGTCTCGGAATGCTGATGGTGGTATCTGTATTTTCTGGATTGACAATCAAAGTAACAGCGTCTAATGCAATACGGTCACTGCTCACTTCTACATTTTTGCTTTTCAGGAATTTCTTTTCTGCTTTGGTGAAATCCCTTGTAATAGTAATGGTTTTAACTTGTCCATCAAAAAAGGCTTGAATGATTTTTCCTTCTGGAAGGTATTTTGCCGTGATGTCCGCTTTTGGATTCAAACTTTCAAAAGTCGAAATCGACGTTTCAAATAGCGGTTTAAAAGACTCTTCGACATAGACAACTGCTTTTCCGCGTCCGTGTGTTTCTTTCACGTAGGCAAGTGGATTCTGAGGTGAATCACAAGCAACGAGAGTTCCCATTAGAAATAGGGAAAGAAAAATTTGTTGACCTTTCATGAGCGTTCGTTTTGGTGCTTATCTTTTTTAAAATCAGTATATATCCGTGAAAAGCGATAGCTGGCGTAAAGAACAAGAACGACAATGGTCGCGATTCTTTTCCAGCCGTTGAGGTAGGGCAGAATGTCATTGAACGTAAGCATACCTGCAAATAGAATGGCCACGATTACTACGAGTCCACCAGTGATGTTTTGAATGATGTTTGTTTTCATATTGACAAAAAAAATCCCCAATCGAAAATTCTATTGGGGATCTATAAATGAGGTTCTTTCTATTGAGATTCGAATCTAATCGGTAGTCGCACATAGGTACGTACTTCACGACCTGCGTTGGAAGCCGGTTTCCATTTCGGCATTCTACTCACAACACGCAGTGCTTCTTTATCACAAGCTGGACATTCTTCCAATTTGGATTCGATCACTGGGTTGGATACTGTTCCATCTTTTTCGACAACGAAGCGAATGATTACACGTCCGTTTACTCCAAGGTCTGCAGCTTCTGCTGGTGGACGAATGTTATCGTTGATAAATTCATCTAACCCTACGAATTCTGCTTCTATTTCTACCCATGTTTCGATAGGTTCAACAACTGTTTGTGTCAATGCTGGTCCACCTGTTGGCTCGTCTGTCGGCAATACCCAGCCTTCGTCACCGCCTTCGATGTTTTGATCACCTGCACGTGTATTTTCTAATTCTGCTTGCGTTGGTAGCACATCGGTTACTACATCATCCTCAATCACTGGCGGTAAGAAAGCCGTCATTTGCTCCAATTTTGGAGGTGGTGGAGGAGGAGGTGTTACCGGTGGAGGAACTTCATCTGCCGGTGGTTGTAACGTAATATTTGTCTTGTTTGCTTTTGGAAGTTCTACCTCTTCTTTTGGCAAGCGTTTGATGAGTTCAGAAATCCCAAACGATAAGGCTGCAAAAAGAACCAAGCCAGCCATAATCATGACCATGCGCTTGTTGTAGCTGCTTCTCAGGACATAAGCACCATAGGCTTTGTTTCTGTGCGCAAAAACGACTTCATTTCTCGTGTTTGATGTTACTTGCTGCCATTTGCGGGCAGTTAAATAGTCTAGGAGAGAAAACCCAGTGACTAAAGCAACGATGACATAGAGGACTTGCATACGAATTATTTTTTAAGTTTTTCTTTCATCAACTGCAGTTCTCCTGGTGTAATGTCAACTGGTGCAATTACCCCGATCTCTGCAATTTTTAACTCATCCACAAGATCAATGAAATTCTTACATAACGCTTCTTCATCTGTTTTGATCAGTACTTTCAGTGCTTCTCTCTTGACTCTAAGTGCGTCTAGCTTTTTAAGGTAAGTACTATCATCAAGTTCCTTGCGTTTTAGTTTTTCATCAAGACCTTGCTTTTTAACTAAAACGTAATTATTTAACTTTCCTAACAATTTTCTTACACTTTTTTCTCCAGTTCCAAAATCAACCTCTTTTAACTCGGTTACGGAACCATCTTTATCGCGGTGATCTTTGTTGTAGTATTCACCTTGGTAATAGAAAATACGGTCTTCAGAAAGAAGGAAGGTAATCCCGTTATTCATTTTAGGACCTTTCTGTTTTTCTGTTTCCTCTACTTTAGCTGGATAAGCCAATGGTAACATTTTAGGCTTGCTAAAAGTGGATGTGAGGACGAAGAATGTCAAGAGTAGGAACGCCAAGTCAACCATAGGCGTCATGTCTACTCGAGTCGAGCTTTTCTTTGCTCTTTTCTTTCCTTTGCCGTGGCCACCGCCACCGCCTTCTGCGATTTCTGCCATGTCTGATTAATTTATCGGAGCGAGCTCCGAAGAAGTTATGAAATTCAAGTTATTTAAGTTCAATTCCCTGAACACATTGATGACATCTTCCGCTTTTTGGTATTTAGTTTTAGAGTCAACACGTAGAATGAATTTCGGTTTAAAATCATCCGCCACTGGATTTTCGCCTTTTAGTTTTGCTTCTTCGAACGCTGTTTTTGCAGAGTTTAAAGCGGCAACACCGGCGTAACTAATCCAGTCGTACAATTCATTCGTTTTTGTTGAATCTACTTGAATACCTTTTGTTTGGAATGTAATGCGGTCATCCGCACCTGTATCAATGTAAGAAGGTAATTCTTGCATGGTACAACCAAATGTTGACATGAACGTGAACTTTTCGATTTGCTCTTCAGAAAGGCTCATTTTATACTTACCCATCATGCTCGTAAGCATTTCACGTCTTGCTTCAGCTCCAGACAAGTTAAAGAACACACGTCCTTCTTGGTCAATTGTCACCATAATTACGTTTTCAGGAATAAATTTATCACTGATACTTGAAGGTGTATTTACCGTAACGGGTTCACTTGCGCGGAATGAAGCGGCCAACATAAAGAATGTAACAAGCAAGAATGCCAAGTCCACCATAGGCGTCATGTCTATGGACGGAGAACTTTTAGGTATTTTTAATTTAGGCATTGCTTGTTCCTTTAAATGTTAGACCAACAATTAGTTTGTTGCAGAGAAATCCTGAACAATTGTGAAGCTTGCTTCGTCGATGCTGTACGTCATTGTATCAATCTTCGTAGAGAAGAAGTTGTACAAGATGATCGCTAATGTAGAAGCGGTAATACCGAATGCCGTGTTGATCAAGGCCTCAGAGATACCTGTTGCAAGTGCAGCTGTATCTGGCGAACCTTTTGACATCGCAGCAAACGAACGGATCATCCCTAGTACTGTTCCGATCAAACCGATTAAGGTTGCAACAGATGCACTTGTTGAAAGAACTGCTAAGTTTTTAGAAAGCATTGGTAACTCCAATGATGTTGCTTCTTCTAGTTCTTTTTTCAAAGACTCTAATTTTTGCTCTTTCGTTAAGCTAGAATCACCATTGATGTGCTCGTATTTCTCAAGTCCAGCACGAACAACGTTTGCCAAAGAACCTTTTTGTTTGTCACATTGTGCGATTGCTGCTTTGTAATCTTTTTTCTCCATGTGTCCTTTAATAGACGCGATGAATTTATCTGTATTACCTTTTCCATTTGCCATTAGTAACGTAACTAGACGCTCGATAGAGAAAATGATAATGATTAAGTTAATTGCTACTAGAATTGGTACGATGAATCCACCTTTGTAGATTACTCCGTACAAATTCCCTTCCATTGGTTCTCCTGTAGGATCGTTATCAACGAAGTTACTTGGATCTCCAAAAACTTTACTGTAAATCAATGCTCCTGCTACTAATGCAATAGCAATAGCGAGAAACGAAACGATTGCTGAAAATCCTCCTGCCGTCTTTTTGTTTTTGTTCATGATAAATAGATTTTAGTGTTTCTAATTTTTAAATTTTTCGAATGCCAAATATATAAAACTTTTGTTAGTTCCTAAACTATCCTATGGACAGAAAGTTTCGTAATTCCTTCATTTTACTGATTTTTTAATCCGAATTCACTTATACAGATGCTTTAACGTCGAAAATCCATAATTCTAACAAAAAAAACTTAACAGAATCTTAACCTTGGTTGATTTCGTTGAGACGGGAATTTATTGGCAAGAAAAAAGCCCCAACATATTCGTCGGGGCTTTTTTTTCTTGAGGTCTCAAGCAGATTCGAACTGCTGTAGACGGTTTTGCAGACCGGTGCCTAACCGCTCGGCCATGAGACCATCAGGGTTGCAAAAATATGAAAATTCTGCTAATTCGAGCAAATTAATCGAATTTCATTATCTTTTTTGACAACAATTTATTGCCAATTCTAGCGGAAACGTAGAAAAGTCCGTTTGATACTTGGTCTCCTTGGTCATTGTTTCCATCCCAATAGAGGTCTTGAACGCCATTCAGGTTGGTTAATTTTCGAATTAATTCTCCCGATACCGAATACACATACACTTGGTCATTGATGCCAAGCTCTTCTGGTAAATGAATGTTGCAGCCTTTGTTGAATGGATTTGGGAAAACTTGTATGGAACCTTCTTCATTTGGAATGTACTCGCCAACACTTGCACTCACAAATTGATTCAAGTCGTAGGTTTCATCCCCATTTTGATAGGGCATGTAATGAAAGTAAACAAGAAACATTTCATCTGTTGTGTTAAATCCACTGTAGACATTTTGAGGAGGATTATTGGGATTGTTCAGGTTATTCAGGGTATTGTCAAAGGTTGCTTCTCCCTTGAGTTTGTAGCCCGTTGGAACTTTCTGGATGTGTTGGAAAAAATAAAAATCCTGCCACATGAAATTCCATTTCGGCACATTGATAAACGGAATGGTATCCAAGTTTTGCTTGTATGCATATGCTTTAATGTTCTTACCGATTAAATGCATGTGCGGAAAAACGGAAAGAACGGAATAGTTGGATGGAAGTCCTCCTCCACTCGGTGGGAATTGAGCGGTCAAAGATGTTTCTTGATTGGCGGGCAGCGAGAAATTGTTGTTCGCTATGAGTGGTCCTGCGGAGACTTGCCGGACTCCAGTCGTGCCAAGTGGATAAAAATGGATGATGACCTTGGTGCTGTCAAAAGCGCCGTAACTTCCCATGGGATAATGCATGGCAAAGTAGATGCTCGATCCCGGACCAATATCAATTCCAAGTTTCAATGGGTCTACAGACGGCAAGATCATGGGTGTTGCTCCCGGTGTATATCCCGTAATTAATTTTGTTGAAGCGTTACTTGGACTCGCGCAATTACCATCGAGCGTGTCAGTACTTTCCACACTAGTTGGATCGACAAACACTAGCGCATGGTGCACAATTTCTCGATTTCCAGGAATTACCTCAACGGCTTTGATGATTCTGTTTTGTGTGAGATTTGTTGGGATGGAAAAACAAACATAATCATCATGAGAAAGTGCTTTACTCATGTACGTTGGAATCTGAACCGTCAAATCACCATTCCCTAGGAAAGAATTGCTTGAATAAACAGGTGGAGGCGGCGTATTCGCTGCATTTCCTTCAGGAAAACCTAGGTCCAGCCAAGTAAGAATAGTCGATTTCTCTGCAGCACTTAAGGAACGATTGTGTAAATATTGTTGGTAGTTGTTATCCGGTGGCCATGGTGGCATTTCGTTGGTGTTGATGCATTGGTATACGAGTGAAGCCATTGGACTCACATCATTAAAGGTCATGAGTGAATTTGGAGCTGCACCACCTGGATGATGACATTTCGTACACTTATTGTAGAAAATTTGCGCTACTTCACCACTCCAAGTTTGGGCCGATACATTCGTGAATAGGTAAAAAGTAAAGCTGAGTAGAAAACTAATTTTTTTCATAGCACATTAATGTTGGATAATAAATGGTCTCATGTGTTCTTGTCCATTCGATAAACGAAGCGAAACAAAATAGGTTCCGTTTGGCAAGATACTAAAATCAAATTCCTCTTGCTGAACCGATTCCATGAATAAATGTGTTTTGCCTAACAGGTCTGTGACATGCAATTGATCAATTTGAACACCGTCCACGGAGATGTATAGTTGTCCCGTACTCGGATTTGGATAAATATTCAAGGACCATTGATCCTCTTTTAGTCCAGATGTTGAACACACTTCGTTGACTGGACTTCCATCACAGTAATTAATCGCGTAAAGTGTTGCCGTCTGTAGTGGATTATTTGCTGGTTGTAGCGCCGTTTCGGTACAGCCCATTTGTTTCACTAAAAAGTCGCGAACGAAACGAATGCTCGTATCCATATATGCAGCATTGCTTAAGTATGGAACATGTGGCGCTCCCGGGAATGTGTAAAATTGATTTTCAACTCCAACAGCACAGGCACGTTCGTGAAGCATTCGACTTCCGTCTAGGTACATTAATGGCGTACCTGGATTCACGACTCCACGGTTGTATTTGACTGTTCCGTCAGCTGTTCCGTGGAAGGAACAAAGTGGAATGTCGCCAGCTTCTAACCAGCTGTAACGCGCTAATGCACCACAACCATTAATCACTGCATGCACTTTCGTTGAATAACCTGGATTTCCACTGTTACCTTCTAGTCCACCAAGTGTATTGATGGTGCTTGCATTCAAATAATCTGAAATTTCACATGGATCGTTGAGGTAAGCCACGTGTAAAGCGGTAATGGCACCAGCAGAACTTCCACCGATGAAAATGTGATTGGTGTCTACTTTGTAGAGATTTGATGTTTGACAATCCTTGTAGAAATAGCGAATAGCGCCTTTTAAATCTTGAACAGCACGAACCACTGCTTTCACGGCGTTAGCGGAATCAAAGGGAAAGAATCCAAGGCGGTAATCGATGCTTGCACACACATATCCCTTTTTCGCAAAACTTTCGGACCATGTTTTCACATCGTTGTCGGTTTTTGATCCACCGATAAAACTTCCACCGTGTACCCAGATAATCAAGGGTCTAGCAAGTTCTGTATCGCCAGTTGGCTCGTAAAAGTCGAGTTTCAATTGATTGTTTGCACCGCTCCATGTATTGTTTTGTCCGTAGATGACGTCACTTGTCACGGTAAAGTTGGTGAAAACGTCATTCGCATAGCGACCATTACTACAAGGCGATTGAGCGTAACTCGTTAGACTGATGAGGATTGTTAAAATGAAGGTAATTTTTTTCATAGTTACATGGTGTTTAAGGGAAGCGGACTCCATCAAATTTATTGGCGTTCACTTCGGGGATTGTTGAATGGTATTTTTGGTTAATGGCTTTAATGAAAGCGTTGGCAAAATGCGCGTTCCCACGTGGATTCAAGTATATTCCATCTAAAGAATACGCTCCTCCGGAAACGAATTTCGAACTCATGCTCACTCCGTTGTAGGTGAATCCATCTGCTACGTTTGAAATGAATTGATCCGTATTTACCAGGGCAAGGTTATACGTTTGTGCCATTTGACGAATAAAATCATTGTAAGATTGAATTCTTCCTCTTAATACAGAAAGTTCATCAGCATCTAATACAAATTCATCGCGTATAGGAAAAAGGACACCCATTTGATTGCATTTTACGGAGTCCAAGGGTAAGCTGAGTAGCAGTAATTCTGTGGATTGAATCTGACGAACAGCAAACATGTTCGCAGTAGAATCGACCATCATGAATGGATTCGCGCCCAATTGAAAGTAATATCCAAGTGGATTATAGATGCTGTTCAGCGTTCCAACGTTGCTGTTGTCTAACGTTAATCCGTTCCATGGAATGGTTGTGAAATAAGGCATTTGACTGACGTCTGGAATGGTTGCCAACGCGCCTTTTGCACCGTTTGCGGTTAAATTCTGAACGACTTGTTCGTAGTTTTGTTGAAATTGAAGATCCGAAGGCAAGGTTTCATGAGTCCCGCCAGATTTAGCGTAATCCAAAACGTCCTCTAGTCCTATGTACAATTGAAAAAACGTGGCGTTTTGCGCGAGTAACTCATCTAGTAAACGTGTGTTTGGAGAAGCGCACATTCGGTTATAAAAAGGATTTATTCCTGCCAAGCTTGCATTTGTAAATTGATTTAATCGCAGTCCAGGAATACCAAAAACGGTAAATGGATTATTGGCATTGTAACACGATTGATTGATGCTGCTTAAATCCCCGGTGCTAGCATCTCGGATAGGTGATAACGAAACCGTTCCTTGACAATCGGTTTTATATCCCAAATGCAAAGGCGCGAGTCCGGTGGTACTGATTCCGACGGAGGCACTATTTATCCATGGGATATTTGCTGGATTAGAACCAATTAATTCAAATTGTCCGGCTAGAATATTCGCTAATGAATTTTGCTGACCTTGGTATTTGAGGCCATCATCCATATAACCGCCCATTTGTCCGTCACCGATAAAAATGATTTTTGACACATCAAGTTCACCTTTCGAGGGAAGTGGACTTTTGACTTTTGGTTCGCAGGAAAGCAAGCCCAATGCCGTAAAAACTGTTAGTAGGAAGAAGTGACGTTTATTCATTACCAACGATAGTTTAAAGAAATTCCCGGCGCGAGTGCAATGGAGGTGAATGTGCCGTTCAATTGTGTTTCTAGATTTTTGTCGCTTCGTCGCATGCGAGTCACATACATTGAAGCATCGAAAGAAAAATGTTCGTTGGCACGGAAACTCAATCCAGTAGTGCCATAAAGTCGATTTGCATCGGGCGTTTCCGGTGTGACAAATCCTGATTGAACAGGGGAGAAGCCAAAACCACCACCAAAGCGGAAGGTCCATTTTTCTGAAGCGGTATATGCTGCCCCACCACGGAAGGCAAAAATACTTTCGTAGTTTCTTGCGGATTTTGTGTCGCTCAATGCGCTGGTATTTTGAGCATAATCGAAGGCTAGTGTGTCATACACTTTCCAATTTACACGGTTTAGGTCCAGCACGAAAGTCCATTTTTTATTTGCGCTAAAACTAAGTCCGAGTGTAAGTACACTTGGCAAGGGAAGTTGGCTAGAAAAAGTTCCATTCGGAAAACTTGAGGACAACGCGTTTGGAACAGTGAAGGTTGCATTTCCATTATCTACGGACATCGAGACTTTTGACCGGTAGGTTAATCCCATGGAAAATCGTTCGTTCACATGGTAAAGAATGCCTGCGTTGTATCCAAAACCAATGGCTTTTCCTGCGAGTTCAGCATGGCCATAATTTCCTAGGCTGTCTTGAACAGGAATGTCTTTTTGTAGGTTCACGCTTCCTTTACTGATGACAAATCCAGCGCCAATTCCGAGTCGTTCACTGATGCGATAGGAAAAAGTTGGTTGGATGAAAATGGCTTTTAACGAAAGTCTTGTGAGTGCGAAACGTCCAATCCAATTCGGTTCCCACTGAACCGTGCTCCCAAATGGTGTGTAAATGGCTAGTCCGAACGAAAGGGGCTCTAAGGATTTTTTACATCGGTAAAGTCCGTAGGCCGAAAAGGGAGTTCCAACAGGATTTTGCGTGCGATAACTCGTTTGTGTTGCTGAATCAGTGTAAAGGACATGTGCAAAAATGGGCGTTCCAGCGAGGTTCACTTCTGATTTATTCGCAAAAGCACTTGCCCCCGGATTAAAAAACAAACTGGAAGCATCTACATTTAATGCTGTTCCCGCGCATCCCATTCCTTGTTGTTTTTGTCCCTGAAAATTGACTTGAAATCCTTGTGCATACGACGATAATGCGGCTGCAAGAACAAAGGACAAACACGAAATATTTAAGAAAGATTTCACAATTTAAGCTTGGGTTGTACCAAATATATTAAATTTAGTCGAACAAATCTTAATCCTTTCAAATGAAACAACTTAGTATTATCCTTATCCTCATGTGTTTGTTTCAGACAAGCCAACTTTTTTCTCAAGACAAACCAGCATACGTTATTTACACTGCCAATGGTAAGAAAACAACATTTGAAAAACTAGTTGAATCCACCGAAAATAAAGAGCTCGTTTTGTTTGGAGAGTTTCATGATAATCCAATTTCGCATTGGTTGCAATTGGAATTAACGAAAGAAATGTATGCGGAAGCTGGCTCAAACTTGCAGTTGGGATTTGAGATGTTTGAGCAGGACCAACAGGAGTTGCTTAGTCAATATTTGCTCGGGAATTTAACAGCGAAGCAGTTTAAAGATACGATGAGACTTTGGCCAAATTACGAAACGGATTATGCGCCAATCATCGACTTCGCCAAAACGAATAAATTGTTTTGTGTGGCGTCCAATGTGCAGCGAAAATATGCGTCACTCTTGTTCAAAAAGGGAAGAAAAGCCTTGGACACCTTAAGTTTGACGATCAAATCGCAAATGGCGCCGATTGATTTCATCGTAGACACGACGCTTTCTCAATACAAGGAAGTGTACACGATGGGTGGACATATGGGTGTAAACATGGGAAAGAACATGGTGGAGTCGCAAGCATTTAAAGATGCAACAATGGCACAATTTATCATGGCGAATCCGGGAAGAAAAGAAGGCACTGTTCATTTGCATTTTAACGGAGCCTTTCATTCCGATTTCCACCAAGGAATTCTATGGTATGTTCAACAAAAACAAGCGAACATTCGTGTTTTAACGATTTCCACGGTCACACAAGAGGATGTACGCAAACTGGACAAAGAACACCTTGGACGCGCAGACTTTATTATTTGCGTTCCGGAATCGATGACCCGAACGCATTAAGGTTTTCCCGAGACCGCAGTAACTTTTGACGAAATAGTTCCTTGAACTGTTTGTGTTTCGAGTTCTGCATCCACAGGAATGAGCATATGTTCATCAATCGCTTTTCCTTTGATTCGTGTAATGCTGTAACCACGTTTGAGTACATGAATGGGATCTAAAAAATGAACCTTTTCTTCTAGTTGCTGTAATTTTTGCGTTTGTTTTTCCAGGAAAAATTGAACTTGAGGTTTCAAGCGTGTTTCTTGGTTTTCAATCGATTGTTGGTGCTTAACCACTTGACTTCTGCTTTGATGCTGTACTTGAAATTGGAGGGATAAAAAACGTTCCTTCGCATTCCGAACTCTTTTTTGCACTACTTGGGTGAGTCCATTTGCTCGCGCAACAAGTTTCTGGTGTTTCATCGCGAGTAAACGCTCGCTTTCTAGGAAAAGTTGTTGAGTGAGTTGTTGAATTTCCAAGTCAAATTCACGAAACGTCATGACCAAGAACTCAGCAAGTTTTGTCGGTGTGATGGCATTTCGAAACGCGACCAACTCGGCAACAGTTAAGTTCGTGGAGTGTCCAATACCGGTGAGTACTGGAATCGGGAAAGAAGCAATGGATTTACATAGATCAAAATGATTGTAACAGGTCATTCCGACTTCGGCACCACCACCACGGACGATCACGACAACATCGAATTGATCAATGCTTTCTTTGATTTTTCCCAAGGCATTGACAATCGAATTCACTGCAAGGTCGCCTTGAACGTAGGCTTCGAAAAGTGTCGTCTCAAAGAAATAATTGTATGGATTTTCTTGTAATACTTGGTAAAAATCCGATAGTCCCTTACTTGAATCCCCAGAAATAATGGCAATTCGTTTCGGTAGAAGTGGAAATTCTTTGGATTGATTCGAATTGATTAATTGAAGTGCTTCTAGTTTCTTCAAGGTTTCCTCACGTTCGCGCTGTAATTCACCGAGAGAGTAGGAAGGATCGATGTCTAAAATTTGGAGGGTGAGTCCGAAGGTTGGGTGGTAATTTATTTTCACCAGAAGCAAGAGGTTTTTTCCATCTTGAAGTGGTTCTTTCACGACACGAATAAAGGCTTCATTGATTCGTTCGAGCTGTTGTTTCCAAATAGTCCCTGTAATTTGAGCGACGATTTTCCCATCTTCCTTTTGAACAAGTTCTGGAAATGCATGTCCACTAGGGTAGCGATTCATCTTATGCATTTCTGCTTTCACCCAATAATTCGTTGAATAGCGTTCTTCGATGGTCTTTTGAATAGATTGAACGACTTGTTTAAGCGAGAAGACTTGTTTTTCGGATGAACTCATGTTGAAGGCACTGGGAAATAAAGGTAGGAATAAAATCCGGCTAATTATTTCAAAGGAATGCCACGTGAGCTTACTGGACCTGTATTTTTACTTTTCTCCACGGTTAGAACGAACGTTGTTCCGATTCCGACTTGACTTTTTACCTGAATGGATTGACTGTGAGATTCGACGATGTGTTTAGCGATGGCGAGTCCTAGTCCAGATCCCCCTTCGTTTCGGTTTCTACTTTTTTCCACGCGGTAAAAGCGTTCAAACAGGCGAGACAAATGATGAGGTTCAATTCCCGGACCGTTATCTTTAAATTCTAATAGGTAGTGGTCATTAATATCCAAAATGGAAACAAGTAAAGTTCCATTTTCCTTTCCGTATGAGATGGCATTTGAAATCAAGTTTGTGAATACTTGTCCGAGTTTATTGCGGTCAGCGTTTACGTATTTGGAAGTGAATGTTTTTTCAAAATGAAGTTGATAATTTTTTTCTTTGGCGATAAGTTCGAAGGTCTCAAAGGATTCTTTCAATAATTCCAGAATATCAAATGACCGAATTTCGAGACGAAGGTTCTCCGTTTCCATGCGGGTGATTTGATCGAGGTCTTCCAGAATTCCTGTAATGCGATCTGTTGATTTCGATGCTCTTTCCAAAAAAGCTCGATTGACTGTTGGGTCTTCTAGTCCGCCATCAAGGAGGGTGAGCAAGTACCCTTGTATCGAAAATACGGGTGTTTTTAGTTCGTGAGCTAAATTGCCAAGAAATTCTTTTCGGAATTCGGCTTGTTCCTTTAGTTTAGAGATTTCGATGCTGCTATTTTCTTTCCACTCTGCCACATTCTTTTCAGCATCTTCCATGAGGGAATCAATGGATTTAGCAAAGGTGATGTTCTCTGGTTGTTTGATCTGAATGGATCGGTAGATGAGGGAAAGTCGGTATTGAATAAAACCTTTTAGTAGAAAATAGAAAACGAGGTAAGCAAATACGCCTGAAATAAGTGGGATGGCAATGATGAGGTTTGTGCTCAAGGCGAGGATACTATTGTGTACAAGAAGAGTCAACAGGAAGCTAATGAGCATAAAAGCTAAACTCCCGTAAAAAATTAAAATGCTTGGTCTTGCTGTTTTCATTTATCCTTGAAGGTATATCCGACACCTTTTATGGTACGAATATAATCATCTCCAAGCTTTTCACGCAATTTTCTGATATGAACATCGATGGTTCTTTCACCAACGATGGTTTCATTACCCCAAACGACTGAAAGTATTTGATCTCGATTAAAGACTTTACCTGGTCTACTGGCAAGCAATTCGAGTAATTCAAATTCCTTTTTTGGTAATGTCAAAGATTCACCGTTTACAATTACAAGGAAGCGATCACGGTCAATTTGAATGCTTGATTCTATTTGTTTTTCTGAATTCTTTGTTCTTCTGAGTAGAGAATCAATTTTACTCAACAACAATCTTGGTCTGATTGGTTTATTGATGTAATCATCTGCTCCTGCTTCAAAACCTGCGATTTGAGCGTAGTCCTCTGTTCGCGCAGTTAAAAAAGCAATGATGGGTTGGTTCAGATTTAAGTCCTTTCGAATGATTTGACAGGTTTCAATTCCGTCCATGACAGGCATCATCACATCCAAGAGAATCAAGGATGGATTTATTTGCTGAACAATGCGCAAGGCCTCTTGTCCGTTTGAAGCAACATAGACTTTAAATCCCTCTTTACGGATATTGTAGGAAAGGAACTCAAGAATATCTGGTTCATCGTCAACGATTAAAATGGTATGTCCTTTTGAGTTTTCCATGGGATTTAAAAAAAATGGCTGCTAAACCGAAGTTTAGCAGCCGTTAGTGAGATTATTTTTGAATCATCAATTTCTGATTCTCAGAACCGTTTGCGTTAGTCAAACGAACTGTGTAGAATCCAGAAGAAAGATTCGTTACTTCGAATGAAACGTTATTTGTTCCGATTTCTAAAGAGCTCTCTTGAGCAATTACACGACCAGTAGCATCGATTAATTCGATTTGGATAAGGTCATTTGTGTTTTGTTCAAAAGAAACGTTTACTGTTTCGTTTGCTGGATTAGGGAAGATTGTCAAGTTTGAGCTTGTAGCAACTTCGTTTAATCCAACCGTTACGTCAACCAAGAAGATCGTTGTATCAGTACAGTTACCGTTGATCGCTGTTAACACCACTGTGTATGATCCGTTCACAGCATACGCGTGAGCTGGTGCAGTAGCAGATGAGTTTGTGAAGTCACCGAAATCCCAAGAGTAAGAAGTAGCACCTGTAGATGTATTGGTAAATGTCGCAACGTTTCCAGCTAATGTCATTGTTCCAGCTGCTGTTGGAGTAGCATTGAATGTTACGCTAATTGGAGCAGAAGCACCAACACCGTTACACGCATTTGCATTTGTTGTTACCACGTTTACGTTTGTAGCAGTTGCAGTTACATCGATACTTTGAGTCGTAGCACCTGTTGACCATAAGTAGCTATCAGAAGTTGAAGCAGTAATTGTTACCACATCACCTTCACAAGCCTGAGTTGCTGTTGCATTGATTGTTGGAGCTGGAGCATTAGATACGTTTACAGTTGTTGCAGCTGAAGTTGCAGCACATCCGTTTACATCTGTTACAGTTACCGTGTAAGAACCAGAAGTAGTTACGGTAATGGAAGCAGAAGTAGCTGTTGTAGACCAAACGTTTCCAGTAGCAGCACTTGAAGTCAAGTCAACCGATCCACCTGTACAGAATGTTGTTGCTCCATTTGCGGTGATTACTGGTGTTGAAGGCAATGCATTTATTGTAATAGTCACCATTACACGTGGACCTTCGTATCCAGCAGCATTCATTTGCGCTACATAATAGTTAAATGTTCCAGCTGTCGTTGTTGAAGGTGTTGGAGCAGGTATGCTTGTACCACCAGTCGCTGTTGTATACCAATTGATTGTACAATCTTGGTTTCCAGAAGCTGTTAACGCTGATGCAGTAGCACCTTGACAAATGTTGATTGCTGCGGTAGTTGTTGGCGCAGGAATAGTTACGGGGTTAATCGATGCATCAAGGAAAGAAATATTTAATAAGGCAGTTGAAGCACTAACTGGACGGAAATCCGGGCTCAAATACGTATTATTCACTCCATAAGGAAGTGTTAAAATGTTTGCAGATGAAGCTAATGAGTCATTGTTATTAGCACCAAACCAAGTTGAAATACCAAAAGTACTTCCAGTATTTTTCTCAACGGAGTAATTTGTTAAATGTCCAGCAACTAGGTTGTTTTTATATTTCAAAATACCGTTGGTAGCATTCCCTTCACAAGCAGTTCCATCGATGTGAATTCCACGAAGACCATCCATAAAGATACTGTTGTAGATTTTTAATCCAGAATTACGACGGATACGAGCACCTCTTCTAAAACCAGAAGCAACGGTTGCAGCAGTATTCCCTCTTAATGGACCAACAAATGTAACATTAGAGAACATTGCAGATGTTTGTGGAGTATTTGCAGAACCTGAAGCATCATTATCTGATTCAAAGCCTTCTGAGGTAGAAACTGTTGGATTATCAGCAATCAATGGATCACGAACAGCCAAACAATACTGAACCAATCCAGAGAATCCATTATCTGTATCGAAATCATCATCTAGATTACGGTAAGACACTAAGTGGCGACAATTTACTGTACCACCAAACCACTCGTAAGCATCATCATTTGAGAAAGAAACTTGAACGAAATCGATTGTTGTCGCACGTCCAACAGAACCCAATGTTAACCCATTGATTTCTTTATTTGGTTGATAAACATATCCAGGGAATTCAATGCGTACATAACGAAGAATACCTGAATTATCATTTGCGTCAGGGTTAAGTCCTCCACCATATTGTGTATCAAATGTTGGTGCTAAACCTTCAATATTTGCAATTCCACCAGCATTATTGTTGGTAGATTTACCCATAATAATGATTCCACCCCAATCACCTAAGGCACGTTGTCCAACAGGTTGATTTGATGTGAAAACAATTGGGTTTGTCGCTGTTCCATCAGCGATTAATTTAGAACCTTGAGTTACGAATAATCCAGATCCAGCGGTGTTTTTATCACCCATTACAACTGTTCCTGGCTGAATCGTTAATGTCGCTCCATTTTTCACGTAGATTTGACCTTGTAACAAGTAGACATTGTTTGAGGTCCATGTAGTGTTTGTTGTGATCGCAGCGGTAACCGTTACGTTTGAACTTTGGTAAACCGTATTTTGCGGATCCCAGTTTGTCCATGAATCTGTCCATTGCGAGGACGGTGCAGGAGCGAATGCTCCTCTGTAATTAGTCGGCTGAAAGAAGCTCTGACCAAAAGCGATAAGACTTACACAGAAGCTTAACGCGGTAAACGTAAATTTTTTCATTTTTCTTAATTTTTTTTATCAAGACAAAGTTCAGTGTTTGATGTAGACTTAGCGTTAGCATAACCCTATGATAACGCTAACGAATCGTTAAGAAATTATGAATAAATGAAGGGAATAAAAAGGAAATGTTAAGAACTAGAATTTGTAGGTAAGAGAAAAACTAATCGTTCTCCCGAATTTTGTATTCCAAATTAAGTCATCTTGATTTTTATCAAAGCGATTTTGTCCGCTTGACTCTCCAGTAAACAGGTAATTACCTACTTTTTGAATGACATTGTTATCTGTAGATGAGTTGAAATTGTTTTGATAGAAAATCAAGTTTTGCGCAAGAACGTTTTGACAATTTAACTTCAACTCAAGTTTATTATCATTAAAAGATTTAGCTATTTGTAAATCAAGGAAAGTACGGCTTTTCTCCCAAATATCTGGTTGAAGGACACTACCTAAAATGTACATTCTTGATCCAACACGATTCACATTCATAGCAATCGTTAAATTATTGGATGTTTTATAAATTACACCACAATTCAATACATAAGGTGATTGTCCTTGAAGTGGACGAGAATCGTACGGTGTCCCGATATTTTTAGAAACGTCCACAACAGAGTGAATCAAACCTAGGTTAGTGAAAAACTCTAATTGATTCCATTTCGACATAGTGTCCATTTTGAATAATGCACCGATGTTTGATTTAAGTTCCATTTCTAATCCATAGTTGAATGCGGAAGGAACGTTTTTATATGAAATTTCATTCATAACATCAGGACGTGTTATTTGCTCAATTGGATTCACGAAATATTTGTAAAATGAACCAATGGAGATTACCTGTCCTTTTCCAGGGTAGTACTCATATCGAACATCCATGTTCGTAATTTTCGCTCTTTTTAAAGAGTCGTTTCCAGATAAAACGAATTGTGTATTAAAGTCATAAAATGCAAATGGTGCCAATTCTCGGTATTCCGGTCTATTTAATGTTTGTGAGGCGCTCACGCGAAGTACTTTTTGCATGTTAAAGTTATGAATGAAATTCACAGAAGGAAGAACATCCAAGTTGTGCATGTGTACAGCTAATGGTGTTTTATCTGCTCTACGAGCATCAAGATTTTGCGTAAAATCTTCCATTCGTGCTCCGTAAAGTAATTTGTTCTTGCCAAAATGTTGCATCAACGAAAAGTAGGCAGCATATAATTGAGAATTGGCAGTATAGGAATCAGAAGCTTTTGTACCATCCGATAGTTTAAATCCACCAACTCCTGGAGAAAGAAGTCCCATGTTTTGAACTTGGAAAATGGAATCTTCTGGTAAATAAAGTAGGTTTGTATTGAAATTTGTTGACCCTCCGACTGCTCCATATTTGGTGTATCCTAGTTGACGAGCTTGAAAATCACGATTTCTTAATTGAACGAAAACACCTGTTTTAAATTCCAATTTTAATTTTTTCTCTTGTTTGGTTGAATCTTGCTGGTAAACTTCCTTTGTGAAATTCACCTTGTAGCTCGACATGTTTTCTTTATTATTTGAAAAGAACATGTTTCCACCATAGTCAGGCCCCACATTTGTTTGGGAAATATTTGCTACATACATAGTATCGTGGTAATCTGGACTACTTGGGTCATTTACATATTTCATGCGGGAATAAATGTTTCTTCGCAAGTTTGGAATGATACGTTGGATATTACTTAGACCAACCATCCAATCAATTTTCATTTTTCCTGGTGGATCAAGTGCATGTTGACCACTTAATTGTGATGAGAAAATTTGGTTGATTGTCATCCAATTTGCATTTGAACGTAACAAAGATGGATTCTGATCTAATGGATTAATTTCTCCTGTACGATTGATAATGCGGTTATCTGTATTAATCGTGTACAAGTTTTTAAAGCTAATGCTGTTTTTAGCGTTCAATTTCAAAGAGAAATTCAACATAGAACCTGTTAGCAATTGTGTGGAGTATACCTTATCTAAAAATTCATTTTCAATTTGAGATGTTCCTGATCCACCAGTATTGTCTGTAAACGATTTTCTAGTGGTCTCGTTGTAATTATTTGTTCTGTTATAAGAAAGTGAACCAATGAATCCAAACTCCTTTTTGTTTTTAAATTCTTTGCGATAGCCACCTGCATATTGAAGACTGAAATTAGGCATGAATATTCCGTCGCTTAATTTCCAATTGGACTGGAATGATTTCGCTAAAGCTGCTTGATCACTCATTAAGGATGGGTAATCCAAAACAGATGGTATCGATGGCATTGCTCTAGATCCATCATCAAGCCCTAGCCAATCTAATTTACCTTCTTTCGCATATTTGCGATCTTTAAATGTGGTGATTGTATTGTATCCTCCCGAAATAGAAATTGATTGAAAATTTTCAACGGGGATGTTCTTCGTACGAATCTGAATAATCCCACCGGCAAATTCAGCAGGTAGATCAGGAGACGCCGTTTTCACAATAGATAAATTCTCCAACATATTGACAGGGAAAATATCAAAAGCGAATGCTTTTCTATCAGACTCTGAGCTCGGCAGTGGCGCATCATTTAAATAAGCGGCATTGTATCGGTCATTTAACCCACGAATAATAGCAAATTTATTATCTTGAATACTAGCACCACTTATTTTTTTCAAGGCATCTCCAACCGTTTTATCTGGACTTCGTTGAATTAATTGGGCAGGGATAATGTCCATCATGACATTGCTCTTATATTGCATTTGAGTGGTGCCAAGGTTTGATTCCGAGTTCACCTTGGTTTTAATGATGATTTCTTGTTTCGTGGAAACCGAATTCACCATGGACACATTGACGATGGTATTTCCTTTCGCTTTCACAACGACAGCGGAAACTTCCATTTTTTGATAACCACCAGCACTAATTAATAAGGTATAGGTTCCAGGATTTATATCGCGAACCGCATAATCTCCATTGAGGTCGGAATATGCTCCTTTCGCTGCTCCAAGTACGGTAATTTTTGCATCTAGTACGGCAACATCTGTCCCTTCAATGGTTATTTTTCCTGAAATAATCCCTAATTGGGCAAAACTAAAAAAGGAGAAAAATTGAAAAAAACCAATAATAATAAGACTTTTGCTCAAACGCATATGAATAGCTTTAAAATTCACCGCAAAGGAACGTAAGACGCTTGATGATTAAATTAATGAAAGATTAAAAATATGTTAAGTTAATATGATAGAAAGGTAACAATAAGGTAACATTAAAAAGGAGGGTCGAAGCCCTCCTTTTTATTTTATTCCTTGACGTTGTTCTTTTAATCGAACACCACTTTCATTTCCACACGTCTGTTTTTCTGACGTCCTTCTGGTGTGTCATTTGGTGCAATAGGTTTTGTTTCACCAAAATAAAGTGTGTTTATGCGTGTAACATCGATTCCTTGTGTAACGAGGTACGCTTTCACTGCTTCAGCACGTTTTTTGGAAAGTAACATGTTTGCTGTGTCGTCACCTTGACTATCAGTATGTCCAGTAATTTCTAGTTTCCACGTTGGTTTTTTCTTCAAGACTTCAGCTAACTCACTTAAAGATACTTTCGATCCCTCTAGAATGACGTCTTTTGACACTTCAAACTCTAAGTTATCAAATGCTGTTTTCAATACTTCAATAATGGCCTGTTCAATCACTGGGCAACCTTTGTTTGATTTTGGTCCAGGTGTATTTGGACAGTCATCGTCTTTGTCGAGAAGTCCATCTTTGTCACTGTCTTTATACGGACAACCTTTGTTAGCGGCAGGACCAGCTAACGTTGGACAGTCATCATCTTTGTCTAAGATTCCATCGTTGTCTCCGTCTTTGTATGGACAACCACGATTTTCTTGTGGACCAGCGACATCTGGACATTCATCGATGAAGTCATAAACTCCGTCAGCGTCTTTATCCGGACAACCTTTGTTTTCTTTTGGTCCAGCATTGTCAGGACATGCATCCTCCGCATCTGGCACACCGTCAGCATCGCGATCTGGACAACCTTTAAGCGCAAGTAAGCCTGCAACGGTTGGACAAGCGTCCTCAGAATCGATGATTTTATCACCGTCCGTGTCTGGACAACCTTTGTATTCTTTTAATCCAGCGACATCTGGACACGCATCTTTTTTGTCGATGATTTTATCTCCGTCTTTATCTGGACATCCCTTGAATTCAGCCGTGCCAGGTTCATTGATACACTCATCATCTGAATCAGGAATTCCATCATTGTCTGTATCCGGACATCCTTTAAACGCCCAAGTTCCTGGAACATCTTTACACTCGTCTTTTCGATTCGAAACCTTATCGTTGTCCTTGTCTTTTACTCGGTGATAAAGGATTGGGAAACGTGCACCAGCGTACAATTCAACTCCACTCACATTGTTTTTCGCCAAAAGTGTTTTCATATCGGTAATTCCTATGATGAGTGGTCCGATACGCGTTGCTAAACCATATTTCATTCCACTGTATTGATTCATAGAAATAGGCATGTAAACACCGAAATATGGACTATCAAAACTAGGAGTGATGGAGAACTGATTCGCAGTTTTCACTTTGGTATCCTTTCCTTGAGGGATTACATTTAACATGGAAGTAGCGTTTATGTAAAAACCTTTCCAAATCTGATAGTCGAATTGAAAACTTACCGCAGTTGGCGTACGCATTCTAAACGTTTGAGATGGATCTTGAAGGGATACCCATTCTTGGTTTCCAGCTGCAGTGGATTGGTTGATAAGGCTATCGATAACGCCATCAAATCCTTCCAAATTAGTTGCAGTATTAAAGGTTTGCAGGTTAAACAAATTTGAAGTGTTGACTGCGAAATTGCGGCTTAACCCACCTTTAGTAAATTTCATACTTCCCATATCCACAATGGAAAATCCAGCACGCAGTTTGTATTTGTTTTCGTTTCGACGCCATAAATTTGTTTCGCCGTCCATGTCGTATTTGAATTTCGCATAGTTTGGACGCCATTCGTAAACTGCTCCTATATCCAGACCAAAACCTAATTTCGACGATGGATCAATAAGATCTGAAGCAGTTGGGTTGTTTCCAGCCATTCCGTTATTAATGATTCCATTAATGTTGTTGGAGTAACCGTAATCAAAAGTACCTGCTAAGTATTGCGAGGTGTCTTCATTCACTAGATTATAGGAGAAGTTATCTGTGTACACGTACGCCGCTGCGTGTCCGAGTAACGCTTTTGGTGCGATACCTATTTTCAAGAAATGTTCCTTGTTATCGATTAAAACTTGTGAATAGTTGAATCCTACTTCCGACCAAGTCATGTAGTTTACGTTGAATAATTGTTCGTTGTAAACGGCATTCCATAAACTTGGGTGTTCTAAGCCATCTTCCGATAACACAGCTAATTTTGGATCCATGTTATCGACGTTCACGATTGTTCTATTTCGAACATTAAATCCAATCGCAGTTTTCTCGTTGATATGGAACATCGTGTTCAAAAGATCCACTTGGAAATTGATGTTCGCTCCTAGTGTTTTCGTGGAGGTTTCATCGTAGTTGTGCACCACGAAACGATCAATAAAACTAGAATCTGGTTTAGACCAAGCATTTAGAATGTTTGGATCTGAAAATGACTTGTACCAGCCGTATCCATTTCCACCTTGCGCAGCACGCATGGCATTTGCATCGAAGTATCCAAAATTTTGGTAAACATTCATGTTGGTCCCGAACAACAACATGTCAAATTTGTAGCGTCCATCGACAAAGCTAGCTGGATTCACTTGGTTTCCAATGACACCGGCATAGTTACTAGAACCAAGTCCGAGGTAGCTCTGTGCATGAAATTTTGCTTGAACAGCAAATAGGGATAGGCAGATGAGTAGTTTTTTCATAGTTTATTGCTTGGTATATTGGATGAGGTAGGAACCTAAGAACGTTGTGATGGAATAGGCGTTGGCCCCGAAAGGACTTACCTGTACTTTCATTTCACCATGGCGTTCATTTTGGTCACTAGCGCGTCCGAGTTGGTCAAATATATACAATTCATTTTCAAGGGCGTCAAGCACACATAGGATGGGAGTTCCATTTTTTGATTTTTGGATACTTAACCCACTTATTTCTTGTGCGGAAATCGTTTTTTCCCAAATAATTTTTCCGTTTTGGTACGCGTATAATTCTTTTCCGCGGGATAATATCATCGTTAACTCCTTGTTGATGAGATAAGACCCGAGCAGTTTAACGTTGCTTTTGGTAGAAAATTGTGTTGGCTTGCCATTTTTGATCATCGTTAGGCTTGCATTTCGCACGGATGTTGGGATTAAATCCAAGCCTGTATTGATGAGGCAATACGTACTGTCTATGTTCAATTTGCTCAGCGTTTTACGCTTTTCTAAGTCGATCGTGTAGTACATCGTTGAGGTGAGTACGCCGAGTATCGGTTTTTTCGCCTGGGATGTCACAGCGATTTGTTTTATCGTTCCGTTCACTTGGAAAGGTTTGATGAGTGTCCCTTTGTCGTTGAGTAATTGAACACTTTTATCGGTATTTGCCACCACAAACTCCATTTTGTTTTTAGCGAAGTACGCGCTTGGAGTGATGTCGTTTTGTGAGGTCATGCGAAAAACAAGACGTCCTGTTTTATCGAAGAGTTGGGTTTCTGTCGCGAATTGCACAGAAACATACGATTGACCCATGTCGATGAGGTGCATGGAAAGGACCTCTTGTGGACATGGTTTCTCCCATTTTTTCAAACCGTTTATGTATCCAACGAGCATGTGGTTTTCTGTGAGCGCAATCACATTACCGCGTTCTGGAAATGCCGCGAAGTCAATCACGCGCACACCTGGATTCATCACGAAGTAATCTTTTATTTTCTGATTTTCTTTACGGTCAACGATATCGATCATGCGGCAGCTCGTTTCCAACATCTTTTTTCCGTAGACGCTCACTGCTTTTTGCTTGGATTTGGAAACTTGTCGAAAGGCTACTTTTCTTGGTAGGTTCCCATACACCTGAGCAATTTTTCTTTCATCTTGTGAAAGGGTATTGGATAATTCTGCTTCAGAAAGGACGTAGTCCAGGAATTCTTTCGAACTTGAAACTACTGCAAATCCATCCATCAAGGCGATGTGTAAGGAAGGTTTTTGCGAACTACTGTCTTCGAATTCCTCAAGCAACTTCGCAAAGCGCAGGTGCTTGTATTCGGCACTAAGTTCATTTGTTCCTTCCACTTGAAGATGCTCATTTAGAATATCAATTGGACTGTAGTCTTCTTGGTAATCAAAAATGGCTGCAGAGCGGTCGTCTTTGGTCACAAAAACAACGCCGTTAGAGATCATTTGTTTTGAAAAGACAGAATGAGCAAAAACAGGATCCATCTTTGCCAAGTACGATCGTTCATAAAAGGAATAACTATCGATATTGGACGGAACTACATGTGCGAAAATGCGTCTGTCATCAATTTCGTTTATGGCGTTCTTTCCGATGGCACTCTTTGTATACGTGTAAATGCGTCCCTTTTTTAGGTACATGTCGCTCACTCGCCCACTATTTTGGTCCTTTGAAAGTACAACACGACTCAAACTTGCTTTTGTGTCTAGATGAAATACCTGGTCATTTGGATCAAGAAGTTCACCATCGTAAATTAACAGTTGATTCCCTTTAAAAATCCCATGGAGTTTGCCGTATTCAAATGAATTCAACTTCCCTAGTTCGAAAGGGAACAAACCGTTTTTAAAAAGTTCTTGAATTTCTTTTTTTGACCAGGAGCTTCTTTTTTCTAAAAGGAAAAGCACTTTTTTAGCACTAAAAATGTAGGAGCATGGTTCGTTCATCCGAATGGAAATGGATGAGTACAGTGCTTGGTTCAGAGATAATGTTTGAATGTTATGATCATCCCAGTTTACCTCATTGGGTTGATGGATAGCCCAAATCGCTCCATCGGAATGGTGAAAGTATGTTCTGAAATCATGGGTATTTTCTTTTTGGAGTAAGTCGTAGGAAACAAAACTAATCCAAGTAAGTATGAACAAGCCAAAAATGGCAAGAAGCAAACGTTTCATCATTTCACGTATTTATTCAAAATTAGCTTGAATTTACGGTGCTCTGAATGCGTTTAGCGATTTAAATTAACAAGGGAATGTTTACTCGAATAAATCAAGTTGACTTTTGTCGGGAAGTAGGCGAAAAGTCATGCGGTGATGTGGACTTGGGCCATGTTCGGCGATAGCTGAACGATGATCAATAGTCGGATATCCTTTGTTTTTTTTCCATTGGTAAACGGGGAATTCTTCATGTAATTGCTCCATGATTTCATCTCTTTTTGTTTTTGCCAAAATCGATGCTGCGGCAATGGATTGGTATTTTCCATCACCTTTTATGATGCATGCGTGTGGAATGTTGGGATAAGCTTTGAAGCGATTGCCATCGATGAGTAAAAATGCGGGTTTAACAGTTAATTGGTCCACGGCACGATGCATGGCTAAAAAACTTGCATTGAGAATGTTGATTTCGTCAATTTCTTCGTGTGTCACAATTCCTATGGCGTAGGCAATGGCTTCATTCATGATTTGATCACGGAGAAGCAACCTATTTTTCTCGTTGATTTGCTTTGAGTCGTTTAGCGCGGCGATTGGTTTTGCAGGGTCTAATATCACGGCAGCAGCAACAACGGGACCACTTAAACAACCGCGACCTGCTTCATCGCAGCCACCTTCTGTTCGTCCGAGTTCAAAGTATGCTAATAAATTTGCCATTGGATTCAAAATTGCAAAATATTTTGTAGATTAGCGATACGATATTAAACCATCTCGCTATGAAACATGTACTTTTTGGAATCCTTTTCTTTTTAACGGGTTCAATTTCTTTCGCACAAACAGCAAACACGGCTAATTGCCCCTCATCTAAAAATTTGAAAGAAGGAGTTATTTCCGGAAAAATCGAGGTGACATTACCGAATCAATTAACTCCAGAAGACGTAGCGAGTTACGCAAAGTATTACGAGCCGTTTTTCTTTGTTGATTTTAATTCAAAAAATCACGTTGCAACGTTTCAAATGGTTTCAAACACACCCGATTCGCGTAGAGTGATTTTACGTTTTTTATCTGCGAATCAAATTCAAACAGTTTTGGTTGATGGAAAATCATACCAATTAGCAGACTTCTATCAAAATTTCCTTGAAAAATGAGAACGTATTTCGCATCGATTTTAAGCATTGGATTAATTCTTCAAAGTTGTGGGACAGAGAAGGAAGCGTTCAAGCATTATGGACCTACAGCGGTTGATAGTGCAAAGGCGATTTCCATGGATGAAATGGTAAAACAATTCAACCAGAATCCACAACAAGACACCTTCACGTTTTCAGCTCCCATTGTGAATGTATGTCAAAGCGCAGGCTGTTGGGTGAATGTGAAAAAATCAGATGGAGATTTACTTCGTATTCGATTTAAGGATCATTTTGGCATTCCACCGAAAACAGAAACCGGTAATGTAGCTTACTTTCATGGAACGGTATATTACGATACGATTTCCGTTCAACTTCAAAAACATTTCTTGGAGGATGGTAACGCACCACAATCTGAAATTGACAAGATTGTCGCTCCAAAAATTGAGTTGAATTTTCTAGCAGACGGAGTGCTTATTCCTACTTCTTCTTCAAAACAAAAATAACTGCGAGAATAGATACGAGATGAACCAATAGTTCTATCCACCAATTTGGGGATAGGAAGATGGCCATCATGTTGGCTGGGATTAATAAAATAGCCAACAAATGAAATCTTCCTTGTAGTTTTTTATCTGAAATCATATTTCTTTGATGGTGTAAAGCACATATGAAGTGCGATATCGTTTGGATGTAGGTCATCTACATTCTTGAATTCGTCGAATAGGTGTAAGCCAATAAACAGGCATTCCGGTTGGCAGCGCTTCAATAAGCGGTCATAGAATCCTTTTCCATAGCCAACACGAAATCCTTTATCATCAAGCCCCAATAGTGGCACAAAGACGACGTCTAGTTGTTCTGCTTGGATTTCTGTTCCACTTGTAGGTTCTGGAATACCAAAGTCGTTTAATTTTAATTGATGTGCTGATTCGTATAGAAAAAGGCTCATGCTGAGATCAGAGAAATCGGATTTCGCTACGACTGGGTGTCCGCCTTGTTGAAGGATATTCTCCAGCAGTTTATATGTATTGATTTCTTTCTGGCGTTCGATCGGTAAAAACAAGCTAACGTATTTGTCCTTAAACGAAAAAGAATCTCTCACAAGTGCGGTGACTTGTGATGAGATTCTTTCTAATTCGTTGGGACTAAGTCCTGATCTTTTTTCCTTATAAAAGGATCTGATTTCCGATTTGAGCATCAAAAAATCAATAAGGGGGAGATTACAGGCGTAATCTTAATTCATTTAATTTACGGTTATCAACTACCTCAGCTGTTTTTCTAAGAGCCCCGATAGCTTGACCTTGGAATGAACCTTTCAAGGTTTTTGTCATTTCATCACGTTCAACTTTAAATACAGTTGAAGCAGGTGCTTTTGTTGTTTTCATGATTTGAATCATGTACACGCCGCTTTTTCCTTTTAAAGGCAAGGTACGTTTACCATCTTTCATTACAGAAGAGAAAAGCATACCGATGATTTCTGGTTCGTATCCAACATTCGCAATTTGCGGATTTGCAAAAGTAATCTCGGCTGTTTGAACCATTACATTACATTTTTTAGCTACTGATTTCAATGAATTCCCTTTAGACATTTGGTTCATTAATCGTTTTGCTTTTTTCTCGATAATGAGTTCGCTTTCCATTTGAGCTTTCGCGTTCTCAAAAGTTGGCTCGCCTTCTTCTTTGATAGACGTAACCATTCCGATGATGTATTTGTCTTTATCCTTGATTGGGTAAGTTGTCAATGATCCAACTTCTACACCTTCGCTGTACGCTAATTCAAGAATTTTATCCGAAGCCATGGATGTCATGAAACCGTATGTTTTCGGTGCTTTGTCCTCTAACGTGATTGAACGAGCAACATAGTTTGCTTGACGAACTATCGTATCGAACAAGCTTACTTTTTTCAATAGATCTGTCGTTTTACCAATTTTTCTATCCAATTTATAAAGGATATTATTAATCTCACTTTCCTTGTTACTGATGGTTTCTTCAGAAGCCTTGAACTGTTTTGAAATCGATGCTAATACAGGAAGTTTAGAAGCGTCTCTTTCCATTACTTCTACAATGTGGAAACCAAATTCTGTTTTCACTACTCCAAATTTATTCAATGGAGCTGTGGCACAATAAGAACCGAATTCCGCAACCATGTCGCCTTCAAGGAAATTATCAATAACCCCACCTGCTTTTTTGGATTGCGTATCATCTGAGAATTTATCAGAAAGTGCAACGAAGTTATCTTTGTTAATCACTTTCACTAAACTATCTGCAGTTTTACGTTTCGCATCAATTACTTTCGCATCTTTCGATCCACCTGTCGATAACAAAATGTGACGTGCTTTCAAGCGAGATGGTGTAAAACCAATCACTTTAGAAATCACCATGTTTTCTTTCATTGCGTATGGACCAACGACTTGACCAATCGACGCTAATTTGAAGATTGTGTCGTAAGAAATTGGGTACGTTTGGTATTGATTTGATTTTGGATTCCCTTCTGGAACAGCAGTTGAACGTTTGTTATTGAAGTAAACTTTCACGTCGCTGTTACGCAAAACGTACAATGAATCATTTGTTGATGTGATGAATCCAGCTTTCAATTCGTTTAATGTTGAATTCATTTTCGCTGTATCCGCTTTTGATGGAGCAACAACTACATCAAATACTTTTACCTCGCGAGAAGAAGAACGAATCGCATATTTTTTATCTGCTTTATGTTCTTCGTAGTACGCTTGTAATTCGCTGTCTGAAACTTTTACGTTCGCATCTGCGATGTCTGAATATGGACGGAAAACAAACGAAATTGATTTTGTCTCTTTCGCTGCATAATATTTATCTTCTGCTTCCAAGTTTGTTACGTAAGCAGCCTGATCAAGAAGACCAAAGTATTTCTCGCGTTTTCTTGTATCCGTGTAATATTGTTTTGTTCCATTCCACTGTTGAACAGCTTGTGGCTCTTTGCTTGTTTTCAATTTCGTCAATGTAGACTGAAGTTTTTTTCTTCCTTCTACCATCGATTGAGGAGAAACAGCGCCAGTTACTGAATCAACAAAAAATTGATTTAAATCTTGGATAATATTGAATCCATCCGTTGCCATTAGGTAAGCATTGAACTCACGTTCCGACACAGAAATACCCAAAGCTGCGTACTCTTTGCTTAGAATCGTTGAATCTACTAAATAGTTCCAGCTATTGTCATTTGCCGATTCCATGTCTGCATCTGTGAACTCTTTGTTGTTCTGCATCGCTTGGTTTCTACCTTGCTCTTGAAATTTGACACTTGCAACTGAATACTCTTTCGGATCAACTTTTTCTCCGTAAACAGTACCAATTCCATATTGACCTTCATTAATTCCCAACATTTGTTGGTAATCTGATAGGATAAAAGTTGCTAACGCAAGTCCTACAACCCCAACAAGTAATCCCGATTTCGCACGTATTTTTCCGATAATTGCCATTTCACTAAATTTTAAGATTGCGAATATAGCAAGAAATGATGAAAATTACTACTATTTTGAATAAAAAAGGAGGCTTATTTGCCTCCTCCTTTTTGTGTCGTTCCACCTTTCGGTGTAGTTGGATTTGTTTGATTTGTTGGACTTTGTTGTCCAGTAGAAGGTTTGTTTCCACCTCCCGTAGTCGGTGTTCCATTTGTTGAAGTAGGAGTAGGCTTTGCTGGTGCTGAAGTCGTTGTTGGTTTCACTGGCGCAGGAGTTGGTTTCGCAGGCGCAGGGGATGGTTTCGCAGGCGGTGGTGGCGGTGGCGTTGAAGTTGGTTTCGCTGGTGGCGGTGGTGGTGTAGTGGTTACTGGTTTCGCCGGTGCCGGTGTTGAAGTTGGCTTAACGGGTTGTGGCGTGCTTACCGGTTTTGCGGGTGTTGGCGTTGGTTTCACTGGACTCGTTGGTGTTTGTCCTTGTTGTCCAGGTACTTTGTTCTGTGTCGGCTGATTATTCTGTTGCTTCATTCCATCTGAATTTCCTGAACCTCCGTTTTGACTTCCATCGTCAAAGGTGATGAGGTAAGATTTTGAATCCGAACCACATGCGCTAATCGCCGTTAAAATCACCTCGTTGCTTCCTGGAACAAGTGTCAAATTTGCATTGATTGCGCCATTCGAGTTACTGAAATTTGTTAGGTTGATTCCATTGAACATCAGCTGAATGATGGTGCTTGGTGCAAAGTTTGTCACACCTGCCGTAAAATTGAGGTTTGTGGCATTTGTCGTACTTCCAGAACTTGGATCAGTGGTAATGTTCACCACCGGAGGAATACAGCTTTGGTAGCGAATTGTGCGCGATTGTGAGGATGTTCCGCAGGCATTGGTTGCTGTTAATACAATTTCATTTACTCCTTCTGGTAAGTTTAATGTCGAAGTGAAATTAGTGTTGACTAGGTTGAATGTGTTCACTGGACTTCCGGCAACTGTCAAGTTGATTCCTTGTGTCCCAGGCATGTTCAACACCGTCGCTTGGAAAGGGAAAATTGGACTATTTACTCCGTAAAATAAATCTAGTGGATTTTGAATACTTACAACAGGCGGAATACATTGTTCAAAGGTAATGCTCGTTGTTTGACTATCTGATCCACAATTGTTCACCGCGGATAGTACAATTTGATTCACTCCACTCGTTAAGTTTAAGTTGGCAGAAATTTGTCCATTCGCGAAACTGGCATTTGGAATGATGTTGCCATTTAAGGTTAAACTGATTCCTTGTCCATTTCCGATGTTCTGAATCATTCCGGTGAAATTGAAACTTGCATTGGTTACCGATGTGTTTGTTGTCACTGGACTACTGATGCTCACAACCGGTGCAAGGCATTCTTCGAACTTCACATAAACCGTTTTTGTGTCTGTTCCACAAGCGTTGGTGACGGTCAAAGTAATTTCATTGTTGCCGTTAGAAAGATTTAGATTCGCTGAAACAGTTCCATTTAACAGGTTGAAATTAGATACGTTGGATCCATTCAAGCTTAAACTGATTTGAGGAAGTGTCGCATTTTGAACATTCGCAGTGAAGGCAAAATTGTTTGTACTTACCGTGATGCTGTTGCTCGATGGATTACTGATGCTAATGATTGGAGCAACACACGGATTGTAGGCAACATTGACAGTTTTACTGTCTGAACCACAAGAACCGTTCGCACTTAAGACGATGCTGTTGTTTCCGGTTGATAAAGAAACTGTCGCGGAAACGAGTCCAGACGTTGGGTTGAATTGCACGTTGCTTACCGGCACTCCATTCACGGTTAAACTCAATCCTTGTGCATTCGTCATGTTTTGAACGGATGCCGCGAAAGAAATGGAATTGCTTGTTGCTGTGTAGTTAGAGCCGCTTGGATTGTTTATCGTCACTACGGGTGCAACGCAAGGTTCGTAGCGGATCACTCGGTTTTGTGCATCGTTTCCACAGGTATTCGTTGCAGAAAGGGAAATGGTATTCATTCCGTTCGAAAGGGTGATCGTTGCGGAAACTTGTCCATTTTGGTACGCGAAGTTCGTGATTGGATTCCCATTCAAGTTGAGGCTAATACCTTGATTTGAATTCATGTTAGAAACAGTCGCTTGAAAATTAACGATTGGATTCGATACGCCGAAATTGGTATTGGCTGGACTCGTAATCGTAACTTGCGGAGCGGTACATGGAACATAGTTAATCGATTGTATTTCTTCATCCGTACCACACGCATTCGCTGCGGATAACACAAACGTATTGATGCCAATACTCAGCGTCACATTCGCAGAAATAACTCCATTCACCAAGGATACATTGGAAACGGCTGAACCATTTCTATGCAAGGAAATCCCTTGTAAACTTGTCATGTGCTGTACGTTTGCCTGGAATGTATACGAGGCATTTGTTACAGAAACATTGTTGACTAGTGGATTCGTTATTTGCACGATCGGAGCAGTACAATTTACGTAATTTACATTGAGTGATTTCATGTCCGTGCCACATGCGTTCGTAGCGTTTATCACAAACGTATTCATTCCGGAAACAAGGGTTACCGCTGCGGAGAGTTGTCCATTTGTGAACGTATAATTTGTCACGGCTGAACCATTCAAACTCAACATCAGTCCTTGTTGGTTTGACATGTTTTGAATAGCCGCTGTAAAAGTGTAGGCAGCTGAGGCCACCGTACCGTTTGCATTTGCGGGACTCGAAATAGTTACGACGGGTGCGGTACAATTGGTGTAGAAAATCGTGATGGTTTTAATATCTGTACCACATGCATTTGTCGCTTTCAAAACGATTGTATTCAATCCATTTTGAAGAGTAAGGTTCGCTGTGACCGTTCCACTGTTGAAACTGAAGTTCGAAATGCTTGTTCCATTGAGGCTGAGGAGTATTCCTTGAGCGCTTGTCATGTTTTGCACGTTCGCTTGAAAAGCAAAACTTGCCGCATTCACAGAGGTACCGCTGTTGCTTGGATTTGTTATTCCAATCATTGGTGCTGTACATGGTGTAAATTGAATGTCCCAATTATGTTGATCGGTTCCGCAATTGTTGCTCACTGTTAAAACAAAGGAATTCACTCCTGAAACAGGATTTACTGTCGCGCTGAATTGGCCATTCACTAAGCTAAACGGACGTTGAATTCCATTTTGTGTAAAGACGATGTTCTGAGCAGTTGCGTGAGCAATAGTTGCCGTAATGGTTTGTGAAGCATTGGCAAATGAAACGACTGTGCTTGCATTGTTTGAGAAGTTTGAAATGGCAGGAGCAATACAATTATCGTAAGTAACGGTGATCGTTTCCACATCCACTCCACAGTCATTGCTGGCATTGAAGATGATGGTATTTATACCTGGAGCAAGAACGAGCGCTGCGGTTACCGCATCATTTCCATTGTTGAACGCAGTAGAAACACCATTTAATTTCAAACTCATGTTTAGAGCCGTTGCGCCTAGTACGTTCGCGCTAAACGCAAAGTTTGCATTTGTAACGGTCGTTCCGGATGGAATCGAAGAATTTAATTGAATCGTTGGTGGAATACATTGAACATAGTTCACCGTAAACGTTTCTGCATCGTTTCCACATGCATTGCTCACGGAAATGGTAATTGTATTGATGCCATTTGTTAAAGTAATGTTTGCATCAATGATTCCGTTTGCGAAAGTGAAGGGAATTTGTTGTCCGTTTTTAACCAACTGGATGTTTTGTGATTGAGCAATATTCGTTGCACTTGCTTTAAATTGAAGAGTAGTGTTATTGGTTGTTCCGCCGGTAGTCGTTGGTTGAATCAAGGTGATTTGTGGTGCAATGCAGTTGTTGTAGTTCACGGTGATTGTTTTGGAATCACTTCCACAAGAAGCAGTGGTTGCTGTTACAACAAAGGTATTTACACCTGGAATCAAGGTTGTCACGGCATTGATTTGACCGGAAATTTGGTTGAAAGCGATGGGAGAACCATTTTGTGTCACCGTGATCGTTTGTCCGGATGGTGCTACGCTTCCAGTATTGATTGTGCTCGCCAATAAGGCATAAATCGCTGAATTGGTTGTTCCTCCTGCGGAAAGGATGCTGACGTTCGGTGTAATACCCGTACAATTGATGTAAGTAAATTGAATCGTTTCGACATCTGAACCACAGTTATTCGTTGCGGTAATGGTGATGCTATTGGCACCATTAACTGGATTTAATCCCAATTCTAAGGCTCCTGTTGTTGCATTAAAAGTAAAATTTGATTGCTCGATTCCGTTTACAATCACTTTGATATTTTGCTTTGTAGCAACGTTGCTGATTGTTGATTTCAAGCGAATCGCATTTGCTGTTGCCGTCAGTGATTGATTCTGCAATGGACTTTGGATTGAAATCGTTGGAGCTATACAATTTTGATAATTGATAGTGGTCAGTTCCGCATCGTTTCCGCAGCCATTGCTAACCTCCATGTTGAAGGTGTTGATTCCGGCAATCAATGTTGTTGGTATTTGGATTTGTCCATTCGCTTGAACCACCACATTTGGAATTTGAAGTCCGTTTTGGAATACCTTCACTTGTGCATTTGTCAAACTTCCCGTCAGCGCAGCACTAATCGTGTAAGTTGCGGAGTTGGTCGTTGTTCCCGAAGCACTTGGGTTTAAAAATTGCAAGCTTACTGGAACGCAATTGTCGTAATTGATGGTAGCCGTATATGTATTCGTTCCACAATCATTTGTAACCGTTAATTGAATTGTGTTGACACCAGCAACCAAAGTGATGGCACGTTGAATCAAGCCATTTGTTTGATTGTACGTCGCGCCGTTTAGCGCCATTCCATTCATCATTAATTTGATTCCGTTTGCATTTACCGTTCCATGAACGACAGCGCTAAACGCAAAGTCATTTGTTTTCACGGTGATATTCCCACCGTTTGGACTTGTAAAAGTAGCTGTAGGAGTGACGCAATTCACGAGTGTTACCAGCACGTTCGCTGTTTCACTGCCGCAATTATTGCTAGCCGTCAGGTAAAATCTATTTTGTCCTTCGTGCAAAGAAACCATCGCATCCAGCACATTTGTGGAGGCATTGTAATTAAAAAGTACTGGTTGATTTTGGTCGTTCAGGAAGGTCGCTCCGCTGGCATTTAATAAGTTACTTACCTTAAATTCAATGCGGTATTGACTATTTGTTACGGTTCTATTATTTCCTGAAACCAATGTAACAATGGGTTTCGGACAATTCGTTGTGGAAGTGTAATTGTTTACATTACTAGAGGAGTTCTCTGAGGTATTGCCACCACGGGATTTAAAATGAATGCGCAAGTAAGCGGAAGTGTAATGGTGCCAATCATTTTTCAATCTAGGACTTTCCGAAATAAATCCATCGAAGGAATCTCCTCTGGTAAATGTTGTTTTGTGTTCGATTCCCAAACTTGTTCGTTTTCCAACTTGGTATCCGAGTCCAAAACCTAAACTTGGCATCCATCTTACTTTATACTGGTTGTCAATTCCGCCATCAAGTCGTGTCTCATACAAGCCATCTAAAGTCGATGGCAGCTGTGGTCCAATTGGTCCAGTTTGCTGTAAAGCAGTATAATCGTACAAAGAACTAGAGTCAATTGTATACAGTAAATCACCGTAGGTTTGAGTCCATGTCAAGCCAATTCCACCAAACACATATGGATCAATTCCCGTTTTTTCACGGATTCCGTTCATGTGTAAAACAAGTTCGAGTGCAAGTCTACGTACATCTGTTTGGAAATTGTTGACGTAGATTGAGTTGCTATCTACGTTGTAACTATCGAGTGGGCCACCTTGATAATTAGCCAATGAAAAGGCGCTGGTATCTTGTCCAACCCAGGTTCCAGCGAGGTAACGTCCACGAAGGTCGAAACTAATATTTTTACCGTAGTTATAGTTGAACGATCGTCCGAGAATGAGACCGTAACCGGAGCTATTGACATTTTTCACATCATTTGAATTCCAAGTAACACCTGCATTTAAGCCAAAAAACCATTTCGAACTGATGTCGTAGTTGATTCGTTGAGCGTGAGTAAAAGAGAGACTTAGTAAGAGTATGCTTAGAATGTACAATTTTTTCATAGTCGGAATTTTTTAGGTGCTCTACCTATTTTCATGCCAAATTTCCGAAAAAATCGAGGAGAAAAAAAATCAAGCACTGAAGTTGATGATTTGTCTCGCTTATTTGAAGTAGGTAAATTTTGTAAAGCGAAGGATGAGTAGGAAATTTGTTTCGACATCACGCTGAATGGTCGAGCCCAGTAATTGTGTCTTGGTATCGAAAACAATTTGGAGGTCTTTTTGAAGTTGCCCGTAGCGGAAATAAAGTACCTCGATTAAATTTCCAAACTGATCATAGCGGTATTTCCACTCTTGTTCGGCGATTGCATCTTGATCGTTAAAATGAGATTTTGATGCTAAAAGTCCATGCTCGTCGTAGGAAAATTTTGTGGAATGCTCAATGGAGCTCATGCGGTAATTCGTTCTCTTCTCAACGAGGTAGCCATACTTGTTGAAGTAGCTTACTTCGTCCATGTAGGGAAGTTTGTAGGAATTGTAGCGCACTTGTTCACGTTCGTTCGGACGCAAAGCATATTGAAAACACTCTGTGTTCACCAAATTGGATTGAAGAACTTGGTTGCTCTGTGCATGAAGTACCTCGCGATAGGTCAATTCCGTTTGAAGTCGATTTAAGGAATCGTATACATATTTACTGGTGGTGAATCCGCCGTTTTCTGTTTTTCGATGTTCCGTAAGTTGATTCAGTGAATTGTAGCAGTATTGATGTAAAGTCGTGTCTTTTTTTCGGTTGACTGTCCGAATATCTAGGCTTTCCAAGAGACGACCTTGTTCATCGAAGCGGTAGCGAAACCAATCGGTACTTTCCCGAATGACTTCACCGGGTTTTTTTGTAGAGTAGTTCCCTTCAATGGACTTGATGTGATTGGATCGAATGACATCACCATTAAAAAATGGTGTTTCTGTAAACGCTTCGCCTTCCTGATTGAGCAGAATTTGCGAGTAACAGATGAGTGGAAAAAGAAAGAGGATGCTAAAAGCGATTTTCACCCTTGATTTATAAGGTGCTTAACACACTTTTCCAACTCGCTTTCTCGGCTAAAAGTCCTTCGATGTCTGAAATGCCAATTCGAATTTGTTCCATGGTGTCGCGATCTCGAACCGTGACCATATTATCTGTCAAGGTCTGGTGATCGATGGTAATAGAGAACGGTGTTCCAATCGCATCTTGTCTGCGGTAACGTTTTCCGATGGAATCTTTTTCATCGTATTGAATGGAGTAGTCAAACTGAAGCTGCTTCATGATTTCACGAGCTTTTTCTGGAAGTCCATCTTTTTTCACCAACGGTAAAACGGCAGCTTTGTATGGAGCTAGTACAGCTGGAATGCGTAAAACAACACGTTCCGATCCATCTTCTAATTTCTCATTTTGGTATGCTGCGCTCAAAACGGACAAGAACATGCGGTCGAGTCCAACGGATGTTTCCACGACATATGGCACATAACTTTGATTTAATTCTGGATCAAAAAACTGTAATTTTTTACCCGAGAATTGTTCGTGTTGCTTTAAATCGAAGTCGGTGCGTGAGTGAATTCCTTCCAATTCTTTGAATCCCATAGGGAAATTGTATTCGATATCACAAGCAGCGTTTGCATAGTGCGCTAATTTGATGTGGTCATGAAAACGGTACAAATTTGCTCCAAGTCCGAGGTTTTTATGCCATTTTTCACGTGCATCTTTCCAGTATGCGTACCATTTCATCTCTTCACCTGGACGAACGAAAAACTGCATTTCCATTTGTTCGAATTCGCGCATGCGGAAAATGAACTGACGGGCAACGATTTCATTTCGGAACGCTTTTCCAATTTGGGCAATTCCAAAAGGAATTTTCATTCTCCCAGATTTTTGAACGTTCAAGAAGTTCACGAAAATTCCTTGCGCCGTTTCTGGACGAAGGTAAATCGTAGATGCATCACCTGCAACGGAACCAAGTTCTGTGGAGAACATTAAATTAAACTGACGGACATCTGTCCAGTTTTTCGAACCAGAAACGGGACAAACGATTTCTAAATCGACAATTAAATTGCGAACAGCTTCTAAATCATTGTTTTCCAATGCTTCGCGCATGCGTCCTTCAATGGAAGTAATTTTCTCTGCGTTTCGGAGGACATTTGGATTTGTAGCTCGGAATTGTGTTTCGTCGAAATCAGCTCCGAAGCGATTTTTTCCTTTTTCTACTTCCTTTTCAATCTTTTGGCGGATTTTCTCCATGTGTTCTTCGAGCAACACATCCGCGCGGTATCTTTTTTTGGAATCTTTGTTATCAATCAATGGATCATTGAATGCATCTACGTGACCTGAAGCTTTCCAGGTAGTTGGATGCATGAAAATGGACGCGTCAATTCCAACAATGTTTTCGTGCATTTGCACCATCGCTTTCCACCAGTACGTTTTGATGTTGTTTTTCAACTCGGATCCTAATTGTCCGTAGTCGTATGTGGCAGCGAGTCCGTCGTAAATTTCCGATGAAGGAAAAATAAATCCGTATTCTTTTGAATGCGAGATAATGTCCTTGAGTTTGTCTTGATTTTGATCCATGCCACAAAGTTAGCCCTTCTAAAGATTTGAGCGTTAAAATCTGAAAACAATTTCAACAAGTCATTTTTGAAAGATTGTCGCGAATGTTTACTTTTACTCCATGCGTTTATACCTTTCCAAATCCGAATTTATCGAAACGAGTGAAGCAATTGATTTATCAATGTCACTTCAAGCCTCCCCAGAAAACGTGAGAGCATGGTATGTTGATCCACCCAGAATGGAAATCGTTCGGGCGAATGGATTTATTGGAAGTATTCAAGAGGGTGGAAGTGTGAACTTTCGCGATGTGTTTTTTAATCCACACGGACATGGAACACATACCGAATGTTGTGGACACATTACGCAGGAAGTATATGCCGTAAACGATGTGTTGAAAGAGTATTTCTACCGAGCGACCTTAATTACGGTGGATCCCGTACAATTGGAAAACGGTGATTTTGTTGTTCAGGCCGAACAAATCGCTCCATATTTACAGAAGGACTTTAGTGATGCAGTGTTGATTCGCACCTTGCCGAATGGACTTGACAAAAAATCGATGAAATATTCGGGAACAAACCCCTGTTATTTTGACATTGAAATCGTTGCCTTATTGAACGAATATGGCGTGAAGCATTTTTTGGTCGACCAACCATCGGTTGACCGAGAAGAGGATGGAGGAGCCTTGGCCTTTCACCATGCATTTTGGAATGTGCCGGAGCAACCAAATTTTGAACGCACGATTACCGAATTAATCTATGTCCCCAATGAAGTGGCGGATGGAACGTATATTCTAGAAATACAATTGGCTGCCTTTCATAATGATGCGAGTCCTAGCAGACCTGTTCTCTACAAAATACAATAAAAAAAGGGCTTTTCAGCCCTTCCTAGTAGTAGACATTAAAGTCTGAGTGGTACGTTTTAAGTAATAAGGACAGGCTCTTTTTATATATATTCCCGAGGGACGTCAACAAAAACTATTAAACTCTTATCAAACTAGAAAATGAAACTGCCTCTCCAAGCAGCCTGTCAACTTCTACATATAAAAAGAATCCTGTTTCTCTCCTTATTTCATATTAAAACTACGAACTAAGTTTGGAGTTGAATCCATCAAATGAATATCCTTGAGCACCAAATGAACATTGTGCCCCTTTTTGTGAATATTTCATTTTGACTTTGAGTGAAATCAGGAATTTTCGTTTTATGGACACAAAAAAAGGCACATGATGAATGTGCCTTTTTTCCAGTACTATTTGAAGTCAGATTACTGAATCACGATTTTTTTAGATCCGTTTTGTCCCTTCACTTTCACGTGATACACACCTTTGTAAAGTGTATCTGCGTTGAAGTAAGCGATGGTACTTCCTTGAACAATTTGTTGAGATTGGATTAGTTTCCCAAGTGCGTCGAATAATTCCACCGTGTACGATTGATTGGTCAAATCATTCACTTGTACCATGATGATGTCATTACTTGGATTTGGATATACTGTCCACTGATTATCTGTTAACTCGGAAATACCAGCTGATGACGTATATGTTGTCACTGTTTCAGTGATGGAAGTCACTTTGGATGCTGTTTTCACACCGTAAAATGTTGGTCCAACCACGTACGGATACGCTGAATTCCATTCCTCATTCACAGTCGCGAAATAACAATAGATCCCATTTGGATATTCTGGAGTAACGCAAAAACGTCCGTTATGTACGTCCAAGTAATCTGCTTGAGCATGATTGATAAACTCGTAGTCTTCACGAAAGTAACCTAAGGGATAGGTTGTGCTTACCGTTGGTCCATCTGGAACGTCTGTTCCATCTGCCCAGACAGTTCTTGCGGTGATGTTTCTCAACTGATAACTGGATTTTATGCGGGTGATTCCACCTGTTCCATCGGCGTTCTTAAAACCATATGCACCGTAAATCGGAAAGCCATCATATGCATAACCAATTAAAGGTGAATGAACCGTTGAATCAATGACGTAGAGTCCATCGGCATCGTATAAATCACATACATTGGAAATGACAGTAAGGTCCAATTTAAACGCACTTGGATTTTGGTGGTGGTGGTAATTCCCCATTGCTGGATGTCCTTTGGAACAATCGAAACCTGCTTTTTCTGCTCGAATGGCATCTCGGTTCCAAGAAAACGATGCACCTGGTCCTCCCGGACAAGGAGACATTCCAGGCAAACCACCGCATAACGAATTCGAGTTTGAATTCCAAGCCACACCGTCACGGTAGTCAAATAACGCAACACCGTTAACGAATATCCCAATGTTTCCACCAGTCGTGTTTGTTAACGTTCCAGTATTTTGAGTTGGATTAAGTGGCATTTTGAAGATGGCATTTTGATTGGTCGCTAACGATGGATTCCCATCCATGAATGGACCAGTAATGTAAGACGGTACGCCTGTTGCAGTGACGTAAACCCAATTGTTCGAATATTGAACTGTTTGGACATTCGCCAAGGTTGTTTCATTGATCGGCGTGGAATTCCCTTGAACATAGTGTCTTCCCGTAATGCCTGTCGAATTGATCATCCAATGTTCAATCGCTGGATTTAATTGGGCCATTGCTTGCTGACCGCAAACAATAAGCAAGATGAATAGGTTTTTTTTCATAGTTTTTGACTTGTTTAAAGTTAGAGGTTAATTCTTTTGAAAACTTGCGTTCCGCTCATTTTTCGGGTATTTAAATAAGGGATTGAAAAGAAATTCTTGGTCACTTAATGTTTTTAAAAAGGCAATGAGATCCTTTTGCTCGTTGGAGGTAAGGACTCTGTTTAATTTTTTAAGTTCCTTACTAAAGTAAGGTTGCTGCTCATGCAAATTCCCATAGTGATTGAGTACGTCTTTTAGGGTTTTATAGCGTCCATCGTGCATGTAGGGGAAACTAAACTCCACATTACGGAGTGTTGGAATTTTAAACAGGAGAGAATCTTCCTTTCGGTTGGTAATACCCATTCTTCCGTAGTCATTGAGTGCAGGGACTAGCGCAATCCCGTTGGATTTAAATTCATTCTTCATGAACAATGGCTCTTGATGACATGTAGCACAGTACTTTTTAAACAGTTGGTATCCAGACTCCTCCTGATTAGTAAAGCTGGACTCACCACGTTTCACCTGGTCATATGTTGAATTCGCCGAAACGAGGGAGACCGTAAAGCTGGCAAGTGCTTTCAATAGGGATGCTGTTTCAATCACACTGTCGCCAAAAGCAAGGTAAAAACGATTTCGATAAAAGGACGATTGGTTTAACCTGCGAAGCACTTCGTCTAGTCGATTGTCCATTTCCTTCGCATGCGTGAGTGGATTGATGGCTTGTTTATTTAAAGAACTCACGCCACCATCCCAGTGAAAAAATTGCTGCCAAGCCAAATTAATGAGCACAGGTGCATTTCGTGTTCCGATTTTTCCATCAATGCCATGACTTAAGGAGTGATCAATGTGTGTAAATCCGGAATATTGAAGGTGACAATTCGCACATGAAATGGTACTGTCTCTAGAAAGATCCGGATCGTAAAACAAGGTGCGTCCCAATTCGAATTTTTCTTTCGAAAGTGGATTTTGTGTGAAGTCGTAGTGAGGTTTTGGCCATTTGGCGGGAATATAAAAAGGTGTTTCATCTTGAATTCCCGCCAGGAAAATCCAACTTAAAACAAAGCTCCCGAAAATGATAGCCATGCGTTTCATTCGGAGCGAAAGGATTTAGACAGTTCTCGGCAATAGGATTGGGCTAGTTTCCCCGGAATCATGACACGTTGGACCAAGGGAAAATCGACTGTCTGCTCAAAAAATGGTTTGATGTCCAAAATGAGGGTGTTCCCCTTGATGGGTATTTGAATATATTCAAGCGTTTCAAATGGCTGACGGTATCCACCCAAGTGGTATTCAAAAGTTTTATCAGTTAAGGGAATAGCGGATGAGGTTCCAGTACATTTGAATTGAATGTAACCAGAATTCCATGCCCAATACATACCATTCATGGGATTCAAGGGTCCATCGACACTTTCAGACACGTGATAGGAACTATCGAGTCCAAAATGGAAACGGAGCGATTGGTACTCTGCTACAGGAAAATCGGGAAATAAGCGGAGAGAACTGGGGTCCTCAAGATCAATAAAATGTGGTCCAACGAGCACCTGTTTTCTCGTTTCTTTTTCAAATTGAAAGTCTGAAAGATACAGTTTCAATTCGTGAAACATCAAACTGTCCTTGCCGAGGAAGTAGTATTTTTCTAACGTAATTGGTTCATTTCCCCAACGAATGGACACATTCAATTGCGTGTGAGCTTGGTGGGAAAACACCATGAATATCATGAATGTGACAAGTTGCTTCATGGTCTTCCTTTGGGACCTGGTTTCCCTGCCCGGTCTATCATGCGGCGAACCACACGATTTAGTGCTTTTTGTTGTTTTTTCGTGCAATGTTCTTTCAACCGAATGAAGTGATCGAAGGTACAAGAATCAATTTGAAATTGAATACGGCTAACAACAGCAAAAACATGTTGGTTTTGGTCCGATTTTTTTGGATCTAGACTCACCTTTCTCCTCCATGATTTTTGTTGGTTCAAAAGCCGGTCTTTTTCACGAACATGACGTTTAAATTCATTGTCTGCCCATTGTGCTTCCTTACCTTTCATGCCGAGTGCTAAATACAATTTTGGTGGATGTGGTGGTCCTTCTTGTCCACGCTTGTTCAATTCAAGTAGTAAAAACACATTGATGACAATCAAAATTCCAATGCAAAGGAGTAAGAGGCGATTTGCTTTCATTTTTTCAGTGTTAAATAGAAAGGTCGGAACCAAAATTAGCGTATTGTGACTCTAGAATTTGATTTTCTGCTAAATTTTCTTGGTTGGATATGTAATAAACGATGTTTATGAGAATTAAAAGAGTCGTGATAACACTTACCGTCAGGGTGCGCGTTTTCATTTTTTGAGCATACACTGGACTTTTCATGAGTTTATCATGAAGTGAAGAGCTGACTTCTAATTGTTGAATCGTTCGATTATTTTTCATACTATATTCTAATTGCTTAGATGTTAATTAGTTAGTTTTCTTGCGTGTTAAATCCAATTTTTTAGAATTGGATCTTTTAATTGTTTTAATAATTGTTGCTTGGCTCGAAAGATCAGTGATTCCACGGCCGAAAGGGAAAGGTTCATGCTTTCGCTGATTTCTTTGTAACTAAACTCGTCAAAGTGGTGCAGGGAATAAGCAGCTCTCTGATTTTCAGAAAGTTGTTGTACCGCTGTAAAAAATGCTTTGGACCTCTCTCGTTCCATCAGTACTTGCTCAGGATTGAGTTGGGACTCATTTTCTACAGCAAAGAACGATTCATCAATGGGAACCTTGATTCCAAAGCGTTTTTTTCGTTTTGCACGTCGCATGTATTCTAGGCATTTGTTCATGGTAATGCGATGAATCCATGTGGACAGTTGTGACTCGCCTTTAAACAGGTGTTTTGATTGATAAATGGCAATAAAGACATCTTGTGTGGCATCTTCTGCTTCCTCTCGGTTATGCAGAATGTGCCAACACATGTTTAGGACCTTTTTTTCAAACAGGTTTACGAGTTGCTCGAAAGCTTGGATGTTTCCACTTTGGAGGGCGGTGATATCTATTTCCTTGGACACAGTATTCCTATGATGTCAAGTGGAAGAAAAACTTGCGCATCACTCAAAAAATAAGCGTCCGTTCAACCACTCTGGGTCTAAAAGCGCTTGCTGTTTTTGATAGAATTGAATTGCTGGTTCGTTCCATGCGAGTACTTGCCAATCCATGCGTTTGACATTGGAACGTTTTGCAATGAGAAGAATTTCGTCAAATAACAACTGTCCGATGCCGTGTTTTCTTTTGTCCTCTTTCACGTAGAAGTCCTCCAAGTATAGACATGCGCCTTTCCAAGTAGAGTAGGAGGTATAATACAAGGCAAATCCCACAATTTCCGAATCAAGTTCTGCAACAATCGCTTCACAAAGGTGCTTGTCAAATAAATCGATGGACAATTGTTCAGAGGTATTCGAGACCTGTTCAGGTGCTTTTTCGTAAAGGGCAAGTTCTTGAATCAGCGCGAAAATGGCTGTTACATCTGTTCGTTGCGCATTGCGAATAATCGGACTCATTATTTCAATCCGTTCAAGTCAAAGCGTAAGGTAATTCCTGTTTTCAAGTTTCCAGTTGGATAACTGATGAATACTTTAGGTGTATTCAGGAATTGCTCGTAATAGAAAATTGCACTCAAATGTTCTGACAACTTGTAGTTCGCATCTAATTTGAAACTTACGGTTGTTTGTCCGGCAGTTGCTTGATTTGTGTTTTCTACGACTTTGCGGATCACGGTGGAATTATCTCTGAAGGAGAAATTCACGTTAATCAATAAGTCACTTGCTTTTAATGTTCGAATTGGCAATTTCAATTTCGGGATGTTGATGACTGTTCCAACCACGATCTCTTTACCAAGCACTTCTGTTACCTGGTTGTTGTTTAAGGAAAGGGTTGTTTGACGGTCTTTCTTATATTCAAAATTAGTCGTAATGTTTTTCCCTAAAATGTTCCAAGTCGCCAACATTCCAATAAGTGGTGAAAAGCGTTCAGAGATGGTAATGTTTTGAACCTGCATTCCAGCGATGTAATTGTTATTGATGTCCAAAGCCGTTGCCTGTCCGTTTGCATCTGTCACTGCATTCAAGTTCGTCTGCATTCCGTTTACACTTACCGAAGAAGAATACCCATGATTCAGTTTAAACGATTTCACCACGTCTTTCGCAAAAGCAAATTTTGAAAGTCCATTGTAGTTGATTGTCCAGTTTGGCAATGGAAGATTCGACAAAGGATTAATCGATTTACTTGACACGCTTGTGTTGGAGTAAGCTGCTAAGAATGCTCCCATCACGACTTCTTGTTGTGAACCTGAATATCCGCTATAGTATCCGTTCGGTAAAAGAGTAGAATTGGAGTTTTGGGCACCAAGTAAACTTGAAACTTCCTTGCGGTTATTCAACAAAGTTTGGAAAACGGAAGAGGAGAAATCTTTTCCTTCTTTGATAAACGCGGAACCCCACGTTACCGTCGTGTACGTAAGCGTACTCGTCTCGAATTTACTTTGGCTTTCAAAGGCACTTGTTGACGAATTCCAACGGTAGAACTCACCGGAATTTGTACTGTAATTGCGACTCAGATTTAAATTGACATTAAAATCTTTGAAAGGTTCTAATGTGGCTTTCATTTGGAGATTCGCTGTGTGTGTCGTTGTAAATTGTTTGTTCAAGTTTTCATTTTGGACAAGCCAATTATTATCGCGTGCAAGTGTTCCTACGTTGTATCCATTGCTTCGACCAAGAAGATCATACCCTTGTTTACCAAAGACGAAACCAGACATTCCCAAACTGCTGCCGTTCATCCCAAGAATGCTCGATTCCTGATTATAGCCAGGCAACATGGTTCCATCTGTCAAGGCGTACGTACCCGAAACATTTCGAACGCTCATGATTAATCGTGCAATGAATCCACCGATTGGATTTACCTTTTCTTTTTCCTTGTCCTTAATTTCTTGAAGGCGAAGTTGTTTTTTATCGAAGCGTTTTTTCTGTCTTTCGTATTGTTTCAACTCTTTCGCGGTCATTTCTTCCAACGGTTTCTCTGGTTTGAATTCCGGTAATTTTGTTGGTCCAGGTTTCGGTTTGGCAGCACCGCCATCTTCTCCTGCGTTGCCAACTTTTGAATTGACATTGGATTTCATTCCTTTCCCATCGGAAAGTACCCGCTTGAAATACGGCACTTTGTTATAGAGTGTCACAAGGTTTCCTTGTAAGGTCATGTTGATGGAACGATTGTTTTGAACCGTATTTCCAAATGGCGCTTGTCCGAGTGGTGCACGTTGCCAGTTGAATGTTCCCGCATATTTCGCGTTCGCAGTGATCCAACTTGTAATAGGGAATTTGTCTAAAGGCACATTGTAACTAACACTGTAGTTGTGTGTGTAATCCATGGTGCGTCCAAACGTGCTTATTTGAGAACGAATGGTATCCATGAATTCACGGTATCCTTCTGGATTCGTCACGCGATCAACCCCATTGTTTCCTTCCACAAAAATGGATTTGTTGGTAGCGCTGAACGTTGTTTTTAAGTTTTTCGTTAAGTCGTAACCAATTTGGTAATTTCGATTCCAATCGAATCGTTTCAAGTAAATCGGATCGAATTGGTACGTTGGCACGATGATGTTACGAACCTGACGCTCGTTATAGATTCTGGAATAATCGTTGGTAAATGTGATGTTTTTTGGAAGTAAGAAGAGGTTAAAATCTTTGATGAATTTTAGCCATGGTGATTTTTGAACGGGTTTCCATTTTTTGAATGGTTCGATGGCTTTCCCAGCGAAGGTATAATTGTAGTTCAAGGCACCTGTCCATGTTTTTGTTCGGTCCGCGGTGATGTTGAAATCTCGTTTTAAGTTTTCAGCAAAAGCATAGGTTGCAGACCAGTTGGAAATGCTCCAGAATTGAGCTTTTGTTCCCGCTTTTGCTTCCTTGCGGACATTGGTAAAGTTGAATGAACGTCGTTCAGTAAAGTCTTGTCCAAGTTTAGAACGTTCTTTACGTGTCGCAAGATCATAACTAGATAATTTGATATCTGGATTGAATGGATCGTATTCCGGATTGATGACACCCAATGAATAGCCGTAAAAGAACGGTAAGGAAACCCGTGCTTGTTTTCCGAAGAATTGTCCGAGTTGAACCGTTGAGTTCATATCGAATCCAATTTTTTGATTTCGTTGACGGTCTTGAACTCTACTATCAACACTTCCCCAGTTGATTCCGGAATAGTTTCCAGAAGCGGAGATATTCGCGAAATCAGCTAATTGAACTTGCATTTGTCCAATGGCAGCATCACCACCATCACTCACGAAATCTGTTAAACGTAGTTCATTCACCCATACATTGACACATTCCGCATCACCCGCATCAGGTTGCCAAATGTTATCTGGATCCGTTTTTAATGGATTGCGGACACCGATCATGATGGTGCGCATTCCTTGTAAGTTTGGACTACCTTTTACTTTTAATCTTCTTTGTGGATTTTGAGGATCGACGATTTCATATTCGTTGATGTAGGAAACACCGGGTGCTCCTTGTTCTATTTTTTTGTTTCGTTCTGTTTTCAGGTTGAGTAAATCGTCGAAAACAATTTCGATGTTATTCGCTTCAGGCCAAATGGATTCTGGATTCGTTGTTCCCCAATCAGTGACCTTCATTGGAAGCTCGTATTCGTAGTAGTTTTCCACGTAATCTGTTCCTAGACGGACAAATACAGATAATTCGTTATCCTTCAATTGATTTTGCACCACCGATTCTGCATGGACAAACATCTTCATTTTTTTGTAGGTACGCACGTCGAACTGAACGTTGCGGTAGGCTGCGCGAGCGTCTCCATCTTGTAAGTTGCAAACCTCCAAGACTAACGATTGTTCGTTCATTTGGCGTTGGTACACTTGTGATGGATCAATTTCACGCGTAATTCCAGGAGGAATGACATAATTGATTGGTTGACGTTGACCATTTTCTTCGATGTTCAAAGCCGCGATATTAAACGATGTTAAGTTTGGATCCGTTTGAACACTTAAGCCTGGCTGTGTCAAATCTTGCGTATATCTTCTCCATTCACCACGAATTAATTCGAGACGAGCGAAGCGTAAAATCACCTCTTCATCGAAGTTTTTCAGGTACATACGCATGAAACGAATGGAACGGAAATCTTGAATGCCATTTACGCGTTTTTCAAAATCTTTCACTGGCACTTTGAATTGGTACCATGTTTCCGTTTTTGTTCCGCTTTGGTACACTTGTTTATTGGTGATGTAATTTGACCCAACTTGTTGTAAATCGTTCGGTCTCATGCTGACACGGTATTGGAAATAACTTTCACTTTCCGCCAAGTTGTTGTCTTGGTTGATGTCCTCGTTGTCTGGTTGATTGCTCGCTTGAGTTGGATAACCAGCTTGATTCGCTGTGTCTGACATTTCGGTGGTAGGTGAGTTTCCTTCCATACCGTTGTAACGCTTGTAGCGTTTTAGAATGTTCAGTTGTTCGTTGTCGTAATTATCGTCGAGGTAGTACGTGTAATCATCATTGGATGGATCCGCAATCATGCGCGCTTTTGTCGCTGCATTGAGCGTTGTATTGTTTTGAACCCAATTCACATAAGATTGATAGGAATTTTGTTCGAGGTTATTTTTCCATCCGTCTATTCCAACATCTTGATTTGCACGTGCGGCAGGATCATTGTCAAAGGCATTCACCACGATTTGTTGTGTCGAGATTCTTGACCAAGCCGTTGTATCCATATTGTCAGTTAATGGAGCGGCCGTTGATGCTGGAAGTCCATTCTCAAAACTTTTACGTGAATCTGGAAGGACATCCTCCGAAATGTTTCCTAGGTTGAAGTACAAGTCTCCACCGGTATGGAAGGTATTTGGGTTTTCGTTTTCTGCGTCTTCATTGAATGGGTCTAGTACCCAGAATTGAATGAATTCAATGTTTGCTACTTCAAAGTCGTTGGTTGTTAAACCACGCATAATTCCACCCCAACGGTTTTCCGGATTGATGAATCGTCCGATGGAATCAACAGTATTCGTTGTGTCGTAATTGTACATTCCTCTTTCGGATGGATAATACGCCAACTCGAGTAAAGGAATGTTCTGAATGGAACCGTATTGCTGTTGCAAGTTCGGGAAAATGTCTACTTGGTTCACCAAACGCATTCGGCTATCCGTCAGCATCGCTGGATTTTGTTTGATGTGGTTAGGAGTCAAGGAATTGCTTTGGTAGAAAACTGGATCGATTGTATACCAAACCGCTTTTGCACGTTTGAATCCAGCTGAAACGTTTTTCGAGCTTGCCTCTGGAAATAAATCTGGTTGTCCTTGTGGAATAGAAGCCATTTTCCATGCAGAGAATTGGCGTAAATCGATGGCACTTTGACTTGCTTCAAAGTCATCAATATAAGAAGTTCCAGATTTGTTGATGGCTTTTGGTTGACCTGGAATTAAGTGTGCGTATTCACCTGTCAAGGAAAGTGTGGACATTTGATTCGTTGAAATGACTGGTAGTAAGTCCACTAATTTTGTCAAGAGTGGAACATTCGTTCGTAGGGAGAAGTCTGCACCAAGTATGGTATTTTTAAAAGGCTCGTTTCCGAAGTCGACCTTCTGTGTTACTGGTCGTTCCATCATGCGAATCGCTGTGGCACCAATTTTAAAGTTCTCATTCAACCGGTACTGGTAGTGTCCACCCATCATGGAACGTGCTTGGAATCCAAAGACTGAATTACTTTCAATGGTGATTTTAATCGGGGTATTGGATTCTAGAATTCCGGTATTCAAGATTTTCACACGGCTAAATGCATAGTCAACGGTGTAATCGGTACCTTCAATTAAGCGAATTCCACCAGCGGTTACGACAACAGCGCCTTGCGGAATATTCATTTGATTGAGTGGAATTTCAGAACTAATCGACGATTGGAATTCCCCTTTGAACACAAAGCGGTTTTTACTTGGAATTTGTTGTGCAGCTGTCTTTGTAGAGTCGTACAATTCCGTGTATGCTATTTTGTTTACATTTACTAGCGGAACACCGGAATCCGTTAATTTCTTTGCTAGTGTTTTTCCGAAAGGTTCAATAGTGCTGAAGAAAATGCGTCCGTTCTTCTTGTTGATGGTTCCTCCATTGTCAATTTTATTTCCAACAACATTGAATGGAGCAAAGTCAAATACACCATCCGAAAAAGGTTGGTTGTTTTGATTGATTTTATCCATGTCCAACAAGGTAACGATCTGCTTTTTGTCCACACCAGGGAAAGGCATAAACGGCTGTAAAAGCGAAGTCTCTTGGTTGTTGTATAATACGTCGATTTTAAATCCAAGTTGATCTACTTGGTATGCGCCAATCGAGTAAACGTTTTTCATCATCAAGTCCCAAATTTTGTTTTTTGGGTTGGTGATGGTTGGTTTAATTAATTTCAAGATGAGCGCTTGTTGTCCGCTGGCACCATCCGTCGAAAACTCTCCTACTTGGTAGGTGTCTCCGCGGTATGTGTACTCGTAGGACACCGCCAATACCTCATCATTGTTTAATGCGTTGTTCAAGGAAATGTATCCGAGTAGGGCATTGTAGGTAAATTCTGCTTCGGTTAATTTTCGTGCATTTTCTACTTTTTCGTAGTCGACAGCTTGAAGAAAGGGACCAGGAGCGTTTACCTGTGTGGAAAGTGCTGTTGTTGAATTAACAAAACCTCGAACCATCGGTTGATTTGCTGCCCATTCATAAAGTCCGTTCCCTTGGTTATCCGGAATTTCTGTTCCTGCGTAAGAACCAGGATTTCCTTGGCAATTGCTCGGTAGGGCTTCTCCTAAATCCGAGAAAGCGACAATGTTACGCGTGTTTTCGGTGTTACTCGTGCGGTTTGTCACCCAAACTTCGATACGTGTGATGAACATCGTTGAATTCACCACGGGTAGGGTGGACATCGCCGTATCATAATGCTGTTGGTGGTACAGGTTTAAGAAATAGTGTTTGTTCGCCTCGTAGTTATCCGCTGTAATTTCAAATTTCTGGATTTGTGCTTTTCCGGAAACATTGATTTCCGTTTTTTTTCCTTTTGATGCAGCGGCGATTAAATCAAACGTTGAGCGTCCAAATTTCAATTGCGTCTTCACACCAAACAAGGTTTGTGAACCTTGAATGAGGGAAGTCGGAAGTTCTAATGCGACATTTCCTAGTGCAATTTTCTGAATGATTTCATCTTCTTTACCGGTATGTTCAATTTTCGAGATGTTCTCGAAGTCAAAATTCGCAGCGGTGTTGTACTTCATGTTCAACTTCATCTTGGTCCCAATCTGACCAGTGATGTCCATGTTGATGTTCTGGTTGAAGTCGAAACGCGTAATGTTGCGTTGTCTTTGTGGTAAAAGTGGATTATCTACTCGTGAATGGTTAACTCCAAGCGATAGCTCCAAATTTCCACCAGGAATAATCTTAATCTCATCTGAACCGAAAATGCTGGAGAATGCTTTGCTTCCAATTTTTATCGGTAATTCGAAGGCGCGATTTTCTGCGGTTTGTTCTTCGATGATTTCTTGCCAATCCATTTTTAGCGACTTCTTCTCGTTGTAGTCTAGGTAATCTTCTAGGCTCATTTTGGAAGGATTCCGGTAGTACAATCCGCTTTTCCCTAAGGTTTCTTTGAAAACGTATTGACCAGTTTCCGGATCAAAAACGATGGATTGTTGCATGGATGTCGGATCACCTAAATCAAAACTTTGGGGTAAGTTTTGATAGGGATTCATTGGATTATAAATCGGAAAAGGAAGGTTAAAACCGTTTTGTGCTTGAACGTTTCCAGCATACAATAGGATAAATAAAGCAAGGTAAATCGCTTTATGAATTGTTTTCCCAGTACGGTATCGTATCAATGTCTGCACGTTTATTCTGTTATAAATTCCTTAATGCGTCTTTAATGAGTTCTTCCACGCTTTGGTTACCTGTATCGATTTTATCCAATACTTTCTCCGCGGATTTCTTGTCAAACCCGAGAGATACCAATGCATTTAACGCATCAAAACGATTTCTATTGTTTGAAGTGAAAATATTTTCTGAAGAAAGTTCCATTTTGGACACTTTACTTTTCAAATCGATGATCACTCGTTGAGCGGTTTTTGTCCCGATTCCTTTGATTTTCTGAATGGTAGCAACGTCTTCAGTTAAGATTGCTTGTGCAATTTCATCTGGAACGAGGGAGGAAAGCATAATCATGGCAGTATTTGGTCCAATTCCCGAAACACTCACCAAGTGATTAAACATTTCACGTTCCTCTTTATTGGCAAATCCATAGAGGATGTGCGCATCTTCGCGAACGATTAACTTGGTAAAAACCTGTACAGCTTCATCACTTCCTAATTGAGAAAAAGTATTGAGTGAAATTTTCACTTCATACCCAACGCCACCACACTCGATGAGTAGGTCTGTTGGATTTTTCTCAATTAAACGTCCGTTCAGTCTGCCGATCATTTCTCGTTATTTTGTGCGTCAATCACCGCAATTTTAATCATGTTATTAATTTCTCGAACCGATGCACCTAATTGAAGCACGTGAACAGATTTTCTCAGTCCAATTAAGATCGGACCAATCGCATCCACTTCGTTCATTTGTTGCAACAACTTATAGGCGATATTTCCAGCAGAAAGGTTCGGAAAAATCAAGGTGTTCACTTCTTTACCTGCGAGGGTAGAGAAAGGAAACTTCTCATTCATTAATTCTCCATTCAAGGCAAAATTCGCTTGCATTTCCCCATCAACAATCAAATTTGGATGTGTTTCGTGCAATATTTCAGCTGCCTTCGACATCTTTTCAGGATCAGGTCCTGGTGAAGAACCGAAATTCGAATAGCTCAATAATGCGATGCGTGGAGTCATTTTCAAACGACGAATCATTTTCGCCACGTGAACGGTAATTTCGGCAATTTGCTCTGCGGTTGGATTCAAGTTTACAGTGGTATCCGCCAAGAAAAGTGGTCCTCTTTTCGTATTGAGAATGTACATTCCGGACACAACGTTGACATCTTTTTGCATACCAATTGTGCGGATTGCAGGACGAACAGACGAGCGGTAGCTGCGTGTAATACCCGTAATCATTGCATCTGCATCACCTTGGTCGACCATCATGGCTCCGAAGTAATTGCGTTCGCGCATCAAGGAAATGGACTCAAATTCCGTCATTCCTTTGCGTTTGCGTTTTTCGTGGAACTCTGATCCGTAGGCAATTCTGCGTTTTTCTTCCTCGTCGGATTTACAGTCGATGATTTGAACCTCAGGCATTTCGATGCCGTATTCGTTCATCAAATCGAGAATCTTTTGTTTGCGCCCGAGTAAAATTGGGAAAGCAACTCCGTCCTCGTAAGCTTGTTGTGCTGCTTTAAGGATTTTAATGTTGTCACCTTCTGGAAACACGACTGTTTTCGGATTTCCTTGCGCTTTTGTCGTGATGTTACGCACGAGTTTGTTGTCTAAGCCCAAGCGACTTTTCAGTTGATTTTCGTAGTCCTCCCAATTTTGAATAGGGAATTGAGCCACACCAGATTCCATAGCAGCACGTGCAACAGCAGGCGCTACGTAGTAAATCAAACGTGGATCCAATGGTTTTGGAATGATTTGCTCACGTCCAAAGGAAATATTTTTTCCACCGTATGCTTCGATCACTTCCTCCGGAATGGTTTCCTTCGCAAGAGATGCAATCGCTTTCACGGCAGCTAATTTCATTTCTTCATTGATGCTTTTCGCACGAACATCCAATGCTCCACGGAAAATGTAAGGGAATCCCAATACGTTATTCACTTGGTTCGGATGGTCTGAACGTCCAGTTGCCATGATGATATCCTTGCGAACGGAAGTTGCTTCTTTGTAAGAAATTTCCGGTTCCGGATTTGCTAAAGCAAATACGATTGGATCTTTCGCCATGCTCGCAATCATGTCTTTGGAAACGAGTCCAGCTTTTGACAATCCCAAGAATACATCGGCATTTTTAAAGGCTTGATCGAATGGAATATCCTTCGGATGATTCGCATAATAAGCTTTCATTTCATCCAAGTCTGTTCTTCCTTTATGAATCAATCCTTTGGAATCGTACAAGTAGAGGTTTTCTAATTGAACGCCCAAGGAATGGTACAAACGAGCACAAGAAATCGCTGCTGCTCCGGCACCGGAAACAACGATTTTCACTTTGGAAATTTTCTTTTTCGCTAATTCCAAGGCATTTAACAAGGCAGCTGAACTAATGATGGCTGTACCGTGTTGGTCATCGTGCATGATGGGGATATCCAACTCTTCCTTCAGTCTTCTTTCGATTTCGAAGGCTTCTGGAGCTTTGATATCCTCAAGGTTGATTCCACCAAAGGTTGGCGCAATTGCTTTTACCGTTTGAATAAAAAGCTCTGGATCTTTTGCGTCAATCTCAATGTCAAACACATCGATATCGGCAAAAATCTTGAAAAGCAATCCTTTTCCTTCCATCACTGGTTTGGAAGCTTCTGGTCCAATATCACCTAAACCAAGAACCGCTGTTCCATTGGTGATTACGGCAACTAAATTTCCTTTGCTTGTATATTTATAGACATCTGCCTTATTCTCGGCAATTTTTAGGCATGGTTCTGCAACACCTGGAGAGTAGGCGAGTGATAAATCACGTTGAGATGCATAAGGTTTTGTTGGTACTACTTCAATCTTTCCAGGTTTTCCGGAAGAATGGTAATCCAAGGCATCTTGTTTTCTGATTTTCGACATTCCATTATTTTAGGGAAACAAATATACGAAAACGAGCCGAATAGGGAAAACAAAAATCCTCGCAAGTGATTGTTTGTTCAATCGCTTACGAGGATTTCAATAGGTATTTTGTCTTACAGACCGAGAAGAACTTCTAATGGATCTTTTGAACCAAAGATCATTCTTTCTGGGTGTTCTAACATTTCTTTTACTTTCACTAGGAATCCAACGGATTCTTTTCCATCGATGATGCGGTGGTCGTAGGACAAGGCCACATACATGATTGGACGAATTTCCACTTTCCCGTTAATTGCTACCGGACGCTCCACAACGTTGTGCATTCCAAGGATGGCAGATTGAGGTGGATTAATGATTGGAGTAGATAACATCGATCCGAAAACCCCGCCATTTGTGATGGTGAATGTCCCGCCAGTCATGTCTTCTGGTGTGATTTTTCCATCGCGTGCTTTGATCGCCAAACGTTTGATTTCGCGTTCGATTTCCGCCAAGGACATTTGTTCTGCGTTGCGAACAACAGGAACCATGAGTCCTTTTGGTGAAGAAACGGCGATACCGATGTCTGCGTAATCGTGGAAAATCATTTCGTTTCCGCTGATTTGTCCGTTTACAGATGGATATAAGTTTAATGCTTCTGTCACCGCTTTCGTGAAGAAGGACATAAATCCTAGGTTCACTTCGTGGTGTTTAGAAAAGGCATCTTTGTATTTTGCACGCAGGTCCATGATAGGTTTCATGTCCACTTCGTTAAACGTCGTCAACATCGCTGTTTCGTTTTTCACAGCAACCAAGCGCTCTGCGATTTTACGACGCAACATCGACATTTTTTCACGGCTTTGGTTGCGAGATCCGCCCCAAACTTTTGCTGCCTCTGTGGAGAATCCGGCTGACATTGCCTCGATGACATCTTGTTTCGTGATGCGTCCATCTTTACCGCTAGCTTTCACTTGATTCGCAGAAACATTGTTCTCTTTCATCAATTTCGACGCTGCAGGTGAAGCTGAACCAGCTGCATAGGAATCCGTTTTAATTGGATCTGGATTCGGAGCTGCCGCTGCTTTCTCTTCTTTCACTGGAGCTGGAGCTGCTGCTGTAGTTACTTCCGTTGGTTTTGCTGTTGCGGCTGTGCTTCCTGCTGGTTTCGCTGCGGATGTATCAATTAGACATACCACTTGACCAACTTTTACCACGTCGCCTTCCGCTGCTTTGAGCGTGATGATTCCGCTTTCTTCTGCTGGAAGTTCGAGTGTTGCTTTGTCGGAATCAACCTCAGCAATTGCTTGGTCTTTTTCAACATAGTCACCGTCAGCAACCAACCAAGTTGCGATTTCTACTTCTGATATTGATTCGCCCGGACTCGGGACTTTCATTTCTAGCATAGCCATAATTTCTTTTTTTAAGCTCGTATTATTTTGCGAAAGCAAAGATGTCACTGAACAACTTCGCTAATCTAATTTCGTGTAATTTTTTTGATCCTTCGGCAGAAGCTGCAGAAGCGGAACGACAAATTCCTTGAATTGGAAGGTGACGCATGCTCATCGCGATGTGTGTCCATGCCCCCATATTCGCTGGTTCTTCTTGTGCCCAAAGGATATTTTTCGCCTTGTATTTTGCCAAAATGGCATCAATTTGAATTTGAGGAAGTGGGTAAAGTTGCTCCACACGAACGAATGCCATGTTTTTCACGCCAAGTTCTTCTGCTTTCACTTTCATTTCGTAGTAGAATTTACCGCTACAAAGAACCACTGTGTCCACTGTTTTTGCTGTTGCTGTCGGATCGTCTAATACTTCTTGGAAGGAACCGCTTGCTAATTCCGCTAGGCTAGATGTTGCAGCAGGATAACGAAGTAACATTTTAGGAGAGAAAACAACCAACGGTTTTCTGAAATCCCTTTTCATTTGTCTTCTCAACAAATGGAAATGGTTCGCAGGAGTGGATGTATTGACGATTTGCATATTCAAATCAGCACATTGCTGTAAGAATCGTTCCATTCTTCCCGATGAGTGTTCTGCACCTTGTCCTTCGTAACCGTGAGGAAGTAACATCACTAGTCCACTTTGTGTTGCCCATTTGTCTTCTCCGGCAGAAATAAATTGGTCGATCATGATTTGCGCTCCGTTGAAGAAGTCTCCAAATTGTGCTTCCCAAATAGTCAAGGAGTTTGGAGTTGCCAAAGAGTAACCGTATTCAAATCCAAGAACACCGTATTCCGATAACAGGGAGTTGTAAATCGAGAAGTTTGCTTGTTTTTCAGAAAGCAAGTTCAAGGTTTCGATTTCTTCTTCCGTATCCTCTGTTTTCACGACAGCGTGACGGTGGGAGAATGTCCCGCGTTCAACGTCTTGTCCGGAAATACGAACGGGATGTCCTTCTGTCAATAACGTTGCGTAAGCAAGCATCTCGGCAGAACCCCAATCTAATTTATCGTCCTTGAACGCATTCAATCGATCTTCAAAGATTTTGGCAATTTTTCGGAAGTATTTTTTTCCTTCTGGAAGCGTGGACAATTTAACGCCAAGTTCCATTAATTTCTTTTTGTCTAAACCTGTTTTTGGCGAAGCATCGAAGTCCTTTTGAGTTCCGTGGCGGTATTTATCCCACGTTAAACTCAAAAAGTCATACACCAAGGCTTTTTCATTCTTACGAGAAGCAGTGAATTCATCCTCCAAAAATTGTTGGTATTCTTCTTCGATTTTCTTCGCTTCATCTTTGGATAAAATCGCTTCTCTTTCGAGTTGCTCTAGGTAAATATCCTTCGGATTCGGGTGTTTTGCAATGATGTTGTACAATTTCGGTTGCGTGAATTTTGGTTCGTCACCTTCGTTGTGTCCGTATTTACGGTAACAAAGCAAGTCAATAAAAATATCGCGGTGGAATTGTTGTCTGTATTCCATAGCGATTTCGATGGTTTGAACAACCGCTTCGATGTCGTCTCCGTTTACGTGGAAGACAGGACACAAAGTCGTTTTCGCTACATCGGTACAATAGGTAGATGAACGTGCATCCAAGTAGTTTGTGGTGAATCCAACCTGATTATTGACAACGATGTGAATGGTTCCGCCTGCGCGGTATCCATCGAGCTGTGCCATCTGAATGGTTTCGTACACGATGCCTTGTCCAGCGACTGCCGCATCTCCGTGAATCAACACCGGACATACTTTGCTTTCGTCGTGGAATACTTGATCGATTTTCGCACGAGAAATTCCTTCCACAACCGTATTTACTGCCTCAAGGTGAGATGGATTCGGTGCGAGGGTGAGTCCAATTTCCTTGTCGCCGTTCATTTTCACGTGGGATGTAAATCCTTGGTGGTATTTTACGTCGCCATCAAAATATCCTTCAAAGTCGAATTGTTTTCCTTCGAATTCAGAGAAGATGTCACGTGGACGTTTCTCGAAAATATTTGTCAAGGTATTTAAGCGTCCACGGTGAGCCATTCCCATGACGAAGTACTCCACACCTAGGCTTGATCCTTTTTGAACAAGGGTATCCAAGGCTGGAATTAAGGCTTCACCACCTTCGATGGAGAATCGTTTTTGACCAACGAACTTTTTACCAAGAAACGCTTCAAATCCAGATGCTTCATTGAGTTTCTTGAAGATTTGAATCTTGCGGTTTTTATCAAAAGATGGACGATTATTTAATTCAATTTTGTTGCGGAACCAATCGATGCGGTCTGGATCACGCATGTAGATGTATTCGATCCCGATGGACTGACAGTACGTTAATTCCAAATGAGCGATGATGTCACTCAATTTTGCTGCACCGATACCGATTTCTTCACCTGCTTGAAAAACGACATTTAAATCAGCTTCGCTTAATCCGAAATTACTGATTTCAAGAGTTGGCGCATATTGTCTACGTTCGCGAACAGGATTAGTCTTCGTGAAGAGGTGTCCTCGTGTTCGGTAGCCATTGATGAGGTTTAATACCTTAAACTCTTTGACATAATTTTCTGGTATGGCGCCTTTCTCCTCAAAATTTGTTTGAGCAAATTCAAATCCTTCGAAGAATTTACTCCAACTACTATCTACATTCTCTGGGTTCTGACGATATTGTTCGTACAGATATTCGATGGCATTAACATCGGCATTTCCCACATATGAAATCTTGTCCATTCGCTTCAATCCTTTTATTTCAGGGCAAAGTTAGCTATTTGAGCTCAAAATGAAGGAAATGTTAAGGCAAGATTAAGGCGTTTTGTAGGTCGTTAATGGATGGCAAATCGCCACGTTATTTTGTAGTGAAATGAACTTTGGAAACGCGTTAGTCCTTTATCTATTGGGACTTAAGCCGTTGTTTCCTATTTGGGAGCCTTTTAACGTCATCTTGTAAAACCACGCGTTCAACTCATTCCAAATCATTACTACGCAAAAATAGTGCGGAATAAATAGCAAGGTGTCACATTTCACTCCGCTTTAAAAATGTGACAAACAAAAAAAGGCTCCAAGTGGAGCCTTTTCTACGAATGAATTCGGTTCTTATTTTTTCACGAAGCGTTTTGTCACGGCGTAGTCATCAGAGAGGATTCTGATTTGGTACATTCCTTGAGCAAGGTTGCTTGTATTCATTTTCAGGATAGATCCTTGATTGGCTGGAACAACTTGAAGTACTTTGCCGCTTAGGTCAAGGATTTCAATGCTAGTAACATCCGTATCAATGTTTTGCATGTCCACGAATAATTCATTTTCCGTTGGATTCGGGTACACAGAAATAGCATCCAAAGGATTTTCCGTAAGTCCACTTGACGCAGTAATATTGATCAGGTAATCTTCCACTTCTCCGTATGTACTTTGTCCACATGGATCTATTGCACCGTCAACAGAATATGAAATGCGAACACGCATACGAACGTTTCCGAGTGTTGCAGATGTTGGAACGGTAAAGTTGAACACATTGGACCATCCAGCAGCAACAATCACATAGGCTACTTGCTCCCCTGGATCACTGAAACTATTGTTATTGTTGAAATCAATCCACCCAGCAACTTCGTCGTCAGTGTATGCTTGTGCTGTTTGACCTATGATTCCTGGTAGAATAGTCAAGTCATATGCCGTTCCTTTTGCTAATGAAGTTGTGATGCTCGTGTAATCACCGTATCCACCGGTTGAACAACTTGTCGTGTTGTTGATGGTATTCAAGGTAACGGTATTGATGTATTCATCACATGTAGCAGAAGAACCTGCGCAAGGTCCAGTCATCGCTGCAACAACGATGTAGTTGTTTTTAATTTCACTATCCGAACCTTGTGCATTTGTTGCAGTCAAGGTGATGGTGTATTGTCCAACCGTATTGAAAGTAATTTGTGGATTTTGGCTTGTAGCACTTGTTCCTGCTGCATACGCCCATCCAGTCGCTGGAGCAACTGTCCATGCCCATGAAGTTGGAAGACCTGTTGTTAAATCCGTAAATTGAACCGTCGTTGCCGGTGTTACATTCGTTTGATTTGCAACAAAGTTTGCCACAGGAGCTGTAGGAACAACCACTGAACAAGGATCATTTGATCCCGCTAGTTGCAAAACACCAGAGTTTGTTGGATCTAACCAAGGTTTCAACTGACGATTAGTCGCTGTTCCATTGCTTGTCCAGTGGAACGCAACTTTACCATATTGGTCCGGAGCAGTTTGTGCGGTACAAAACGATCCACCACCTGTCAAAGTTCCGATTACGTATCCTTGCGAACTGTTAAATAATGGAGATCCAGATGAACCACCTTCTGTTACACCGTATCCATTTGTATTGGATGTCCAAGTTACTCGCCAGTGTGAACCAGTAGCTGTGCCCCATTGCGTGCTCACTGTATTTCCTGTAAAAGTGGAGATTTTCTTAATGTCTCCGGCTGGATGATGAATACCTGCTCCACCCGTAGTTGCCGCTGTGTTCGCATTCCATCCATTCCAATACGCATTGAAAGCGGTAGATTTTAACTGTGTAATAACTGAAGCTTCGTTACTAGCTGTTCCCATTTTAACGAGTAAAAAGTCCGAGCCAGAGTTCCCTCCGCCGTCACCTGCATCTGCAATGCGTAAACATCCTGTAATGAAATGACTTGCCAAAGAGCCTACTGTTGTTGGATTCGTACAAGTCGGTGCTTCGTAACCAAAGTAGAATTTCCATTGTGTCATGTTTGCCGTTGTTGCATTCACCCCACAGTGAAGAGCTGTTAAAAAGTATGGTTTACAGTCAGCAGCGGTATTGTTAATCAAGGTTCCTGAACACCATCCAGCTTGTGCGCCTTCCACAACGTATAAACGAGCCACACCGCGTTTTTCATCCTGCCAAGGATCTCCAACAGGTGTACAGTTTACGTTTACTTCACAAACGTCGGACTCATTAATTTTTTGAGCACTTGGATTTCCAGTTGAACGGTAATTGTACATGATGCGATCCATGTCAATCACGGACGGAGTTGTGTTTTTAGGTTCTGTTAAGGTCAAGATTAATTTATCTCCGAAACACAAGGCTGCGTTCTGACGAAAATGTTCTTGCACGTCAGCAGCGGTCATGATTGGATGAACATCTTGTCCTTTCATGTTCTGAATGCGCAAGGTTGTCCCACCGTAGATTTTAAACGTTTCAAACAAGAAACTAATCGCTTCTGCACCTGGAGCATTGACGATTAATTGCCATTGACGGTCGCCATTGGATAAGGTAGACCAGATTCCGCTATTTGCGGTATTGACATTGGTTAATCGAGCCACGGCGATTCTGTAAAGCAAGCCTTGGCGGTCTCTCAATGCATCTTCTTCCGCTAATTGTGCACGGTCTGGTGCCTCAACGCTGCGAACGGGAATGTCCTTGGAGAATTCGAATTTATTGATGTTTGACATGTAGGATTGCCCGAATAAATTCGCGCTCACCATTAACACCAACACCAATGTGGATAGTACTAATTTTTTCATGGTTTGATAGTTTGTTGTAATTTCACCTCAAAAATAGAACTTTTTCTTAATTTTCAAAGGTATGTTGCGTGTTTGTTTGGTCGAAGATGAACAAAGTTTAGTGGAACTAATCTCCCTTAATCTGGAGATGGAGGGCTATCATGTTCAGTGTTTTTCGGATGGACAACGCGCATTGGATGTTTTATCGAAACCCTTTCATTTTGACCTGATTATTTTGGACGTGATGTTGCCACATGTGAACGGATTCGACATTTGCCGTGAAATCCGTAAACACGATGCCACGCCTATTTTGTTTTTGTCCGCGAAGGGAACAACTGCCGATCGTGTTGCAGGACTCAAACTAGGTGCGAATGATTATTTGGCGAAACCCTTTGACCTCGAAGAATTGTTGTTGAAAGTTCAGATTCTGACCCAAGGACTCGTCAGTGCTGAAGCACAGAGCTACATGAAAATTGGTGATTTCCGCATTGATTTTAGCACCTTCAGCGTACAAAACGAGGATGGACTAGCCGTTCATCAATTTTCGAAGCGTGAAATGGAATTATTGACTTTGTTTCACGAGAAAGAAGGCAAAGTGATTTCTAGAAATGAGATTTTGGACCGCGTTTGGGGAACAGATCAGTTTCCAACGACACGTACCATCGATAATTACATTCTTGTTTTTAGAAAGTTGTTCGAAGCGGATCCCAAGACTCCACAACATTTCTTTTCCATTCGAGGAGTGGGATACAAGTTTGTTTCTTAGTGAGTTGGGGAGTTAATCTCCTCTGGACGGTGTTCATGTTTGAACAAGATTGCAAACAACACCGCTACCACCAAACAATATCCTGCAAAAGTGATCCAAGTGAAATGCCAGTTAATGGTTCCGTCTGAAAACGTAAAGTAGCGATCAATCACCCAGCTGCTGATCATGGTTCCAAAGTACGCACCGAATCCATTCGTCATCATGATGAATAATCCTTGTGCACTGGAACGCAAGCGAGAATCGGTCGTTGTTTCGATGTACATGGATCCAGAGATCAAGAAGAAGTCAAAGGCCATTCCGTAAACGATGCACGATAACACGATGAACACACTTCCCATTGGCACCATTCCGAAGGCAAAGAATCCGTAGCGCAAAACCCAAGCGAACAAGGCGAATAACATCACGTTTTTCATCCCGAATTTCTTCAAGAAGAATGGAATGGTTAAAATAAATGCTGTTTCCGAAAACTGTGAAATGGAGTAGATGATGGTGGAATATTTTTCCACCACTGATCCCGTAGGGAAGCCACTTAAAAAGGCATCACCGTACATATTCGATAATTGCAAGGCCGCACCAAGCAACATGGAAAACACGAAGAACAAGGCCATTTTGTACGAACCAAATAAACGAAAAGCATCTAGTCCGAGCATGGAAACCAAGGATTTTTTCTCGGCACTTTTTCCTTCAGGTGAACACGCAGGTAGGGTGAAGGCGTAGAGTCCAAGTAGGATGGCGCTCACGCCCGCAATGACAAACTGCATGGAATTGTCTTTGCTTCCGGTCAAGTTTGTGGTCCACATGGCAGCGATGAAGCCGACAGTTCCCCAAACGCGAATGGAAGGAAAATCTTTGACCACGTTTCCGTTGAACATGTTTAGAATGCGGTAGGAAACGGAGTTTGACAAAGAAATGGTTGGCATGTAGCAAATCATTCCGGCGAAAATCACCCAATACAGCACATCGTATTCCGGCATGTTTGAGAAGAAGGGAACGTTTTTTTGAACGAAGCTTAGGTTAGGGATGAGCAACAAAATACTTCCGTAGCAAATGTGCAATAATCCATACAGACGTTCTGCGCGCATCCATTTATCGGCAATGATTCCGATGATGGAAGGCATGAGGATTGAAGACAAGGCTAAAGTCGAAAAAATCGCTCCGAATTGTCCGAAGGTCCAACCTTTTCCAACGGTGCAATACGTTCCGATGGTTGTTAACCAAGCTCCCCATACGAAGAACTGTAAAAAGCTCATCGCTGTTAATTTGTACTTGATGGTCGAAATAGAGGTATTAATCGCGTCGTTTGATTTCATCACGTATTTTAGAGGCTAGTTCATAATCTTCATTTTCAATCGCCTCCATCAGTTGATTGGAAAGCTCCTCCAAACTGACATCCTTCCACTGGTTTCCATCTGCGGAAAACACGTGTTCTTCTTCCTCATCCTCGTCAAAATCAAATGTATCGTCGGTGGCATTTTCTGCTCCACCCACTTCATCTAAAATGATTCCTAGGGTGTAAATTGGTGCATTAAAGCGAACCCCAATGGCAATCGCATCCGATGTTCGGCTATCGATTTCCGTTTGTTGTCCGTCCTTCTCACAAATCAATTTCGAATAGAAGACACCTTCTTGAAATTTATAGATGAGGATTTCCTTCACGCTGACCCCAAAAGATTTGCAAAAAGATTTGAATAAATCGTGTGTAAGGGGACGAGAGGGAACCATTTTCTCTAATTCTACGGCAATTGCTTGCGCCTCGAATCCACCAATGACAATGGGTAATTTTCGTTTCCCTGCGACCTCAAGAAGGGTCAGGACGTACGAGCCAGACTGTGTTTGGCTGTAGGCGATCCCTGTTATTTCCAACTTGATTTTCTGCATAACTCTTGTTTCTAACGAAGATACGGATTAATGTTGAGTTGCTTTGAAACGTTTCACTGCTTCCGTTAACTTCGGAATTACGTCAAACGCATCACCAACTACACCGTAATCTGCTGCTTTGAAGAATGGTGCTTCTGTGTCTGTATTCACGACAACGATCACTTTGGATCCGTTTACACCTGCAAGGTGTTGAATTGCTCCAGAAATTCCGACTGCAATGTATAAGTTTGGACGAATCGCCACACCTGTTTGACCCACGTGTTCGTGGTGAGGTCTCCAACCGATGTCTGCTACTGGACGCGAACAAGCTGTTGCTGCGCCAAGTGCTGTTGCCAATTCTTCGATCATTCCCCAGTTCTCTGGACCTTTCAATCCACGTCCTGCAGAAACGACTAATTCAGCCTCTGGCAATGGAATATTTCCTTCTGGTTTTTTCGTTTCTAGTACGCTAATCGCGGATGCTCCAGCTAATCCACTTGTTTCTTCCACGGAACATGCGCTTCCTGTTTTTTCAGGTTGGATGCTGTTTGGCAACAAGGAAATAATTTGTTTTGCGCTCGCTACTTTCACGTATCCAACTGCTTTTCCAGAGAATACGTTCACTTTCACAGAACCATCTGCTTCCGGAATAGCGATTGCGCCAGCTACCAATCCAGCTTTCATGCGAACAGAAAGTCTTGGAGCGACAGCTTTTCCATAAATATCATGTGAGAAAATAACCGTTGAAGCAGAAACTTGATCTGCGACAGCCGCTACTAAACGCGCGAGTTGTTGTGGATCTTCTCCATCCACAGAACGGTCAACCAATACTTTTGACGCGCCGTATTCACCTAGTTGAGCTAATTGCTCATTCGAAGCGGAACCGTTTGTGATCACTGTCACATCGCCACTTAATTTTTTACCGTAAGTCACTGTTTCCAAAGCTGCTTTGGATAATCCAGTTGTTGAATTGATATATACGAGTACCATGTGTCTTTTCTTAAATTACTTTAGCTTCATTGTGTAATAGAGCGACAAGCTCATCCATGTTCGAAGGATCGATCATCTTCACGGAAGACTTCGCATTCGGCATGCTATATGTTGCATAGCTTGTCAAATCTTCTACTGCTTCAGCAGGAATAACGGTTAAAGGTTTCGTTCTAGCCGCCATGATTCCGCGCATGTTTGGAATGCGTTGTTCTGCCATTCCTTTAGCACAAGAGATTACTGCGGGAGTTTGAACTTCTACAACTTGAACACCTCCAACGATTTCACGTTCCAAGGTCAATTTCGTTCCGTTCGCATCTAATTTAGTTACCAAAGAAACAAATGGAAGGTCCATTGCTTCTGCAATCATTCCACCCACTTGAGAACCGTTGTAATTGATGGTTTCTTTTCCGGTCATCACTAAATCGAATCCTTTTGCTTTCGCGTAAGAAGAAATCTGCATGGCAACGAAATAGGCGTCTTTTGGATCTGCATCGATACGTACTGCTTCGTCCGCACCAATCGCTAACGCTTTACGGATAATGGCTTCATCTGTCGCTGTTCCAACAGTAACGATGGTTACATTTCCGCCAATCGTTTCTTTTAACTCAAGTGCACGAACAAGTGCATACCACTCATCGTAAGGATTAACAATAAATTGAACTCCATTTTCATCGAACTGCGTACTGTTGTTTGTAAACGCAATTTTAGAAGTGGTATCTGGAGCTTTACTGATGCAAACCAAAATATTCATGTTCTATATCTTTTAAAAAGTGATGCAAATTTAAGGAAATTAATCTACCAAAACAGGACAATTTTCTCCTGGAAATAAATTTAATAATTCAATGC
>CANGJM010000014.1 GCA_947454525.1 Flavobacteriales bacterium
ATCATTCCAAGAACGGGAGTGCTCGGAACCTTGCTTCTAGCAGCGTACATGGGAGGTGCAATCGCCACGCATTTGGAACATGGACAATCAGTCATTGCGCCTTGTGTCATTCAAGCTGTGTTATTGATCATTGCTGGATACCGCTTCCCTGAATTGAGATCAAGACTTTTCAATCAATAGTTTTTTTCATACTCACTTAACTTAAAGATGAAGACTCCTTTCAACAAATACCTATACCTTGGTTTCCTCCTACTAGGAACCTATCAGGCATTTTTTAATAAGGATTACTTGCAATCCGCTGCATCCTTTGGAATTGGATTAGCTTTCGATCCATTCAATCAAAATACAAGTTGGTATGACCGCCCGGCTTGGCATAGAATTATTTTATACCTGCATTTGATGATTTTTTGGGGGATGTTAGTTTTAGGAGGATTAAATTCTAAATAACTAGTTTTAACGGATTAAATATATAAACCTCGGCCCTATCGTCGAGGTTTTTTTTGTTAAAACCGAAATAATAGTTATATATATAACTAATTATGTTGATATTTGTATTCTAATTTGATTTATGGCATCGATTGAACAGGAAATAAAACAAAAAAGTTTTGATACTGAGCTGATTAAAGCCAATATCAATGTATTGTACACAGCTAACTGGTTGAACAACAAAATATCGAATGTCCTAAAGCCACACAATGTTACCCATGAGCAGTTCAATGTGTTGCGCATTTTAAAAGGAAGTCACCCCAATAATATGTGTCAAAAGGATATTCTTTCGCGCATGATTGCACCAAATTCGAATGTGACCCTACTCATCAAAAAATTGAAGGAAAAAAATTTGATCACGGTTGTTCAATCCGATCGGGATAAAAGAGAATATGAAATTTCGATATCAGAAACCGGACTTCTGCTTCTAACTGACATTGAGTTAGCATTGAAAAGCAATGTAAGTCTCTTTAATCATTTGAACGAAAATGAAGCTTCTACCTTGAATGCTTTGTTGGATAAATTAAGAGGGAACTAAAAAAAAAATTAAACAAATAGTTGTATATACAAGTAAATGAAATGAATAAAAAAATCAGTCAATCCAGTTTATCTCCCAGCAGCAGAAGTATGGGGCCACACGTTCGACAAGTGATTCCGAGTGCGGTTGAACACATTGATCCATTTGTATTCCTTGATCATTTCGGGCCTTTGGACAAAACTCCCGGTGGCGGTGGCGTTCCTCCTCACCCTCACGCTGGAATTTCGACCATCACGTATTTGTTTCAAGGAAGCAATCGCCATCAAGATAGTCTCGGAAACGATTCCATAGTTTATGCTGGTGACATGGCATGGATGCAGGCAGGAAAAGGGATTGTCCACGCGGAAGGAATGAATGAAAACAGAACAGAAGTTGAAGTGGTGCACGGATTGCAATTTTGGATATCGCTTCCCTCCGCTCAAAAGTTCATCGACCCAGATTTTTTCCATTATCCATCTGCTTCATTACCTATGATTGGAATGGGAAAAGCAACGGTGAAAGTCCTGTGTGGTGAATTAAACGAACAGAAATCCCCCGTTCAAAGCTTATCTCCCGCATTTATGTTTGAAATCAACATTCCAGCTCAAGAGGAACTGACAATTCCCCTCATGGAAGGAAATACCCTCGGCTTGTACATGGTTAGTGGTTCCATCAGCGTGGACAACAAAGAACTGCTTCCAACCACGATGACCTCATTTGAAAAAGAAGGTTCGGAATTGAAGCTAACATCCTCGCAGGACAGTCATTTCATCTTATTTGGAGGAAAACCCTTGGATGAACCGATCGTTGGGTACGCTTCGTTTGTGATGAACAATATGGAACAAATTCAACAAGTGATGGACGATTACCATTCAGGAAAAATGGGGACACTATAAATTTTAAACAACTAACAAATACAAAATGAAACTATTAAAAGAAACAAAAATTGGCAATTTAGTATTGCAAAACAGCATGGCAATGGCTCCCATGACGCGCAGTCGAGCGGACATCAATGGAATCGTGAGCGAGTTAACGGTTTTGTATTACAAGCAACGATCAAGTGCAGGGCTGATCATGAGTGAAGCCATCAATATTTCGGAACAAGCCATTGGAAGTCCTTTTACGCCTGGAATTTACAATCAAGATCAAATCGAAGCGTGGAAGAAGGTAACACAAGTCGTTCATGAAAACGGAGGTAAAATCTTTGCGCAATTGTGGCATACTGGACGCGTAGGACATTCCATCGATAAAAATGGCGTATTGCCAGTGGCGCCGTCTGCGATTGCGATTCAAGGACAGCAACATTTTACTTCTCAAGGTCCAAAGGACTATGAAACGCCGCGCGCATTGGAGAACACAGAGATTAAACATATTGTGGAAGAATTCGCACAGGCAGCTTTAAATGCAATGGAAGCAGGTTTTGACGGTGTTGAACTTCATGCCGCTTTTGGTTATTTGCCAAATCAGTTTTTAGTGGAAAGTGCCAATCAACGTACGGATGAATACGGTGGATCCGTTGAAAACCGTAGTCGATTTGTATTAGAAGTCATGGAAGCTATGGTTCATGCGATTGGTGCAGACAAAGTTGGTATTAAACTTTCGCCAAGTATTCCTTACAATAGCATCATAGATAGCGATCCAACTACGCTGTATACTTACTTACTGAATTCTCTAGACAAGTTGCCGTTGGCGTATGTTCAATTGATGAATGCCATGTTTCCAACAGATGACTTACCTCAATATCCAAGAGATGTGATGGGAGTATTTGGTCCAGTGACAAAACACATGGTCATTGCAAACGGTGGATACACCCGTGAATCCGGAGAAGCAGAATTGGAAAAAGGAATTGCATCGATGATTGCCTATGGTTCATTGTTTATCTCTAATCCAGACTTACCGAAACGATTTGAACTCAACGCAGAACTGATCCAACCGGACAGAGCAACAATGTATGGCGGTGGAGAAAAAGGTTATACGGATTATCCGTTGATCAACTAAAAAACAGATTGAATGAAGGAGCCGATTATTAATAATCGGCTTTTTTTATGCAATAAATCAAAGAGATCTTCGTTCGACCCACAAGAAAACGTAGGTTTTATTATCTAAGATGAAACAGAGCGACATTGCTCATCAAACTCATCTTCAGATATGACCCGTTTTTTCTTGTTTACCCTACTTTTTCCTGTTTTTCTATTCGCTCAAAACAATACACAAGTCATTCGTGGCAATGTCACCGATAAATGGACCCAATCCCCTATTCCATCAGTGATGATTGAGATTCCAACCTTGGAATTGACCGTTTATTCCGATTCCTTAGGAAATTATGTTTTCGAAGGACTTAAACCGGATCGTTATGAGTTAAAAGTCTCTTCGGACGCATACAAACCGACATCGATACCCAATGTCATAGTGACTTCAGGAAAAGAAGTCATTGTCGATATTTCGTTGGAAGAGAAATTTCAGCAAATGAAAGATATCAGTGTGAAAGTGGAGAATAAAAGCGGCGCTAATAATAAATTGGCTAGTGTCAGTGTGCGTACATTTTCCATGGAAGAAGTCAATCGTTATGCTGGTGGACGAAACGATCCAGCGCGTTTGGCTGCGAATTTCGCAGGTGTCAGTGCGCCGGACGACAGTCGAAACGACATTGTTATCCGTGGAAATTCCCCTGTAGGAGTTCTTTGGCGAATCGACGGAATGAATGTAACGAATCCGAATCACTTTGCATCTGTGGGAACAACAGGTGGATCTGTGAGTGCTTTAAACACGAACTTGCTGAAGACTTCCGACTTTTTCACATCAGCTTTTCCGGCAGAATATGGAAATGCAACAGCAGGTGTCTTTGATCTTGGACTCCGAAATGGAAATACGAAAAAACGAGAAACAACTTTGCAAGCAGGAGTCATCACGGGACTAGAACTCACAACGGAAGGTCCATTCAGTAAGAAAAGTGCAGCATCCTATTTGGTTGGATACCGGTATTCCCTTGCAGGAATTGCCCAAGCAATGGGAGTCAATATCGGTACAACAGCTACTCCCTCCTACCAAGATTTATCCTTTAAATTATCGAGTGGAACAACGAAATTCGGGAAGTTTTCTGCTTTTGGAATCCTTGCTACAAGCACAATAAATATTGGCGGTGGTTCTGCGAATACATTATATGGAAATGGCAACAAAGTAGATTTTGCTAGTAAAATTGGACTAGGCGGAATCAATCATTTTAAGCAGATCAATGCAAAATCAAACATTACTTCAACTCTCGGTATTAATTATTCTGAAAGCAAGCAAACAGCTTACGATGTGGACCATATGACCGATAGCAGTTTTGTTCGAGAAATCAGTAATACGGCAAAGAAAACGTATTTCTTGAGCAGTAGTTATCAGTTGAAAATCAATTCTCGTTTATTTTTTAAATTGGGTATTCAGGATGAAATCATTGGTTTGGATCTGTATTATCAAACGAAAAACAATGTATTTGAACCGGAGAGAATCATTTGGGATTACAACAGTGGAACAAATTTAGCACAGGCGTATGCGCATTTGAAGTATCAAGTGACGGAGAAGTTGACACTGAATGCTGGAGTTCATTCACAATATTTCTTTTTAAATGAATCCAAATCATTGGAACCACGCTTCGGAATGATTTATTCTTTGAATGCCAAAAGCTCCATCAATTTGGGTTACGGATTACATGCGCAAATGCAACCAATCAACGTGTATTTCTTACAGAAAACAGACATGAGTGGGAATATAACTAACAACAATAAAAACTTAGATTTCACCAAAAGTCATCACTTTGTTTTGGCTTACAACTTACAGCCAGCAAACGATTGGAGAATGAAGTCTGAAGTTTATTACCAAGCACTCTTCAATGTTCCGATTAACGCCTATTCAAGTGCTTACTCCATGTTGAACACCGGTGCGACATTCAAAACGGATTTAACGGACAGTTTGGTGAATAACGGGACAGGAACCAATTATGGAATTGAACTGACCGTGGAGAAGTTCTTCAGCAAGGGATATTATGGTTTGTTTACCTCTTCCCTTTATAACTCAACATATGTAGCGAGTGACGGTGTTGAACGAAATACTTCGTTTAACGGAAAATATGTGGTCAATGTACTTGGAGGAAAGGAATGGAAAATTGGCCAGGATAAACGAAATCGTTTTTCAGTCGATGTGAAATTCACCAATGCCGGCGGAAGAGCATATACACCGATTGATTTGACAGCATCCATCGCAACTGGACATGAAGTATTATCAACGGATGTCAATTCAGGAAATTATGCCACGTATTATCGTTTGGATGTCAAAGCTGGATTCACCTTAAACAGCGCCAATCGAAAAATTGCACAAACCCTTTCCTTGGATTTACAGAACGTCACCAATCATAAAAACGTCTTCTCTGAAAGCTATGATAATCAATCTGAAAGCATTAAAACGACCTACCAATTGGGATTTTTTCCTAATATTGTTTACAAAGTTCAGTTTTAAGATAGAACGCATCATATTTAAAATAAAAGGAATGAAACGAGTGTTGACGTTAATGTACATCGTGATTTTCAGCATTGCTGGACGAAGTCAAACCACCGCAAACATTGAAATGCTTTTCCCAAAAGGAAAGTCAAAAGCGTTGATTTTGAGTTATGATGACGGATGTGTGCAAGATCGTCAGTTAGTTGAGTTGATGAATAAATACGACTTAATCGGTACCTTTCACTTGAACGCAAATAAGCTTGGAACGGCAAATTATTTGGTGAAGGATGAAATTCAGAAACTATTCAAGGGACATGAAGTTTCTGTTCATACGTTTAATCATCCTGGATTAACGAAATTATCGATTGAGGAAATTCAATATGAAATCGTTGAGGACCGCAAAGAATTGGAACGCTTAGTCACTTATCCAGTCCGTGGAATGGCCTATCCATTTGGGAATCATAACGACACAGTGATTGAGGTCATTTCGAAATTGGGCATTGAATACGCACGAACAGTAAACGACACCTACGGATTCGAAATTCCTGAAAACTTTTTAAAATGGCATCCAACCATGCATCAATTTTCAAAAGCGTATTGGAAAGCCAATGATCCCCTTCAGGATTCTATCGAAATAAACTTGTTTTACAAGACCATTGATTCGTTTTTACAAACGAAAGATTTAGCTGTTCTCGATATCTGGGGACATTCTTGGGAAATGGGCAGTGATGCAAAGAAATGGACTGAAACAGAGCGTTTTTTCAAGTATTTGTCCGCTCGTTCCGATGTCTATTATTGCAAACAAATCGATCTAGTGGACTACATTCATGCTTTTCAAAATCTACGCTTTTCGATGAATAACAACATGGTGTTTAACCCGAGTGCACTTAAGGTTTTCTTTCGTTATAATAAGGAAATTAGATCTGTTGATCCAGGAGAAACAATCAGAATATAGAGTGAAGTTAGTCACTTTGGACGCGCGGTAATGAATTCTTAACGACGTGATGAATAATAAAATCCACGTTCTTCACAAAAGCGAAGGACATTGTCATTATTCAGTTCCCCGTTTTCGACAAGTCCATTCTTCACGATCATCATTGCCATTAGTTTCTTTACAGGGAAGGTACCTGTTTCACACCTGGACTGTTCTTCATTGCTAAACGTTACGGCTAAATAGGAAAAATGTTGAGTTTGAAACCCAGTAGATGTTTTTATTTGCCTAAATGAACTCGTTTCTTTAAAAACGGCTAAAAGTTGGTTTTGCATGTTATACACGTTGTAACTTGAGGATAATACCGGACTTTCTAAAATAAAAGAAGGTTCACCATTCACAAGTACGACGTCTCCATCGATTTTAATTTTCGCTTTTTGTGCTTGACTAATTCCAGTAATTCCGAGGAACAAAATAAAAATGAATAATTTCATGTGGACTAATTTTTTGTTTAATTAAAAAGATGAGAATGTTTCAAACAAAGAAAAAAAAGTTGTTTTACTAAATTCCATGTAGAAACAATAAAATTAAGGGTTGATTAACGACCTTTAATCGTAGTCGGCTTTTTTCTTGGATTACTATATGGAAAACCAGCTTCTTGACAAAAGTTCTTGATTACTGGTTCATTCAACTCCCCATTTTGAACCCATAAATTAGTCAAAATGAAATTTGCAAATTGTTTTTTAATTCCAAAGGAACTCATTTCACATGATGATTGTTCCGAGTCATTAAATTTCACTAAAAAATAATAATTTCGAACATCCTTATATGAACCATCACTTTGACGAACCATTTTGGAAATGAAATTGGTTTCAAAAGTAGCTAATTGTACATTTTGCATACTATATAGCGTATAAGATTTCGGAAAACCTTTTTCTTCTAACTGAAAAACAGGAGTATTATCAACGAGTACAATATCTCCATCGATTTTAATTTTCGCCTTTTGTGCTTGACTGATTCCCGTAATTCCGAGGAACAAAATAAAAATGAATAATTTCATGTGGACTAATTTTTTGATAAAATAACTAAAAACAAGTGGGTTTTCCTAATTCGGAAAACCCATTTATTTTTCTCTTAATTTCGTTTAATGGAAATCAAAGCCCAAATTGAGCAGTTTATTTCTCAGCAAGCGGAAAGCAAGCAACAAGATTTGTTGACCTTGCACGAGTTGATGAGTAACATCCTTCCGACCGGAAAATTATGGATGGAGGACGGTAAAAATGAAGAAGGAAAAGTGGTGGCGAATCCAACGATTGGCTACGGACAGCAAATCATGTTATTAGCAAAAGGAAAATCCCGCGAAATGTTCCAAATCGGAATCAGTGCAAATACAAGTGGAATCTCCATTTACCTAATCGGTATTCGAAATAAATTAGATCTTGAGAAACAATTCGGATCTAAACTCGGAAAAGCCAAAATTACTGGCTACTGCATCAAATTCAAACAACTTGCTGATTTGGATTTATCTGTTCTCGAAGAGGTGATTCGCTTAGGAATTCAATTAACGAAAGATTAAACCGTTCCTGATCCCTCCGCCGCGGCTGACTGTTTCTGTTTCTCGTTCTCTTCGCAAAAGCGGAAAACCTCAATCTCGTTTTCCTTTGAAATAAGCAAATAGTGCCATCGCGTGACCATGTCCCAATTCGTATTCTTCTTTGAGCCAATTTGTGATTTCTGTCGCTTTTACTCCCGCAGTTAATGCTCCGTTCGTTAAAAACCCCTTTTCTTCGGCTTTTTGTGCAAAAGCGATTGGATTCAGTCCGGTTTTTGCTTCGATGTTGTCAAGGTACGCTTGGAATGACATGTGTATTGATTTAAAATAAAACGTTGTAAAGATATTATTCCTTTTAAAATACTGAAAATTTACTCATAGACGAAGCTACAATCTTGATTAACAACTCAACAATTGATTTATTTTATACTTGGGCGACAATTAAACTCAAGACGTTTTGATGAAAAATATTAAAACAAACGGTTAAAGAGAATTACGAATTTATCGGTTTATTCCAATTTTTTCAAATTCGGATTGAAAAGAATTGATTTTAATTGAGAAGCAGCTATATCATGAAGTCTTATTAACCTTTCTTTTTGAGATATATTTTGTGTGATAAAAATTGAATTTATACTTTCAAGATTACTGAGAACAACTAATTGTTCTAGACTACTGTAATCTCTTATATTTCCTGCTAAATTAGGATTTTGAAGTCTCCATTCCTTTGCCGAAATCCCAAACAATGCTACATTTAATAAATCTGCCTCATCGGCATAAATAAAATTTATTTGATTTATATTTAGCTCTTTGGGAATTAATTTGATTTTAATTGTATCCGTTAGAATTTGATAATTTATTTTCGATAATATTCGCTGAATTTTCCATTCAATTTTTGAAGACTTCGTTTCTTCTTTTTTTAATCTTTGAAATTCTTTAATTAAATAAAGTTTGAACTCTGAACTTATCCAAGATGCAAATTCGAAGGCAATGTCTACGTGTGCAAATGTCCCTCCGTTGTGACCTTTTTTAGAAACTATTCCAATTGCGTTTGTCTGATCAATCCATCTCGAAGGGGAAAGTGTAAATGAATGTTGACCAGAATCAAATAGAAAGGAGTCGAATTCGACCCCTTTGAATTTTGGATTGTTGAGTTTCTCCCAAAGACCAATAAATTCCAATGTTGATCTATTTCTAATCCAATTTTTCACAACATCTTTTGGTTCATGTGGGTTTTTATTTCTGGCAATATCCGTTAACGATATAAAGTCTTGGTCTCCAATAGTGAATGTTTCAATTTGATGACCTTTCACTAATATCATTTGATTTTTCCTTTTCATACAAGAAATAACTTGTGAATAAAGAAAATTATTGCATTTGAATAATGAATAATTACTTCTATGCACCGTTGGACTCGCTCTCTCCATCGCGACGGACTCTTTCTCTTTCTCTTCTCGCTCTATACCCCCTCCTCCAAAACCACTTTTCGGTGTTGCAATCCCCACTCAACAACATGCTGAATCAAGGTTTTAATCGACTTTCCATGCTGACTCATGCGGTACTCGTAGGTGGAGGACGTTTCTGTGCGAATTTCCACACGTTCGATCATGCGAAGTTCTTCTAAATAGCGTAATTCCTTAGTCAAGGTGGCCGAAGTGATTCTCCCAAGTATGGACTTTAATTCGTTGAATCTTCGTGGTTTGTCGCAAATGTAAGATAGAATGGGTCCACGCCATTTCCCACCGATGATGTCCAATACATCCGCCACGACTTTAATTCCATGTTGTTTGGTTTTTACTTCCATTTTATCAGGTATCTTTTTTCATACCTAAACAAAGCTACGATTTATCTTCATAACGAATCAATCTGACTACATTTGAAAAAAAAACATGAACATAACAGCAGTCATTTTAACCTTAAAAGAAGGTGTAAACGTTTCTGAACTAGGAGCAATTTTGAAACATGAACAAGAGATGGTGGCTCAGTGGACATCAGAGGGAATCATTCACGACATGTACTTACGTCAGGGAAGAAATGGAGCTGTCATCATATTCAACGAATTGGACGAAACAGCGGTTCAAGCATTAATCGAAACCCTTCCACTCTATCCTTATTTTAAACCGGCTGAATTTTTGGGATTATTGAAGAACGATTAGTTAAATTGACTAGCGCAGATGAAGTGATGGAATGCAAACAAAAGTCATTATGTGTTGTTACAAAACTAAACACATATATGAAGTCCTTTTTACTTTCGATCACTTTCATTTGCTTAACTTTTGCTCATCAAAGTTTTGCCCAAAGCATCAATTTCACCTTCCATAACGGATCCTTGAAGTCAATTCCCTTGGTGATTCCCAGTGTGATGAATCCAAATTTGAATCCACTCTCGAATAGCGGTATTTCCTTAAACGTTGGACAAAACGTGTATTTCTATCCAAATGGAACATCGAAAAAACGTGAGTTGCTTTTTACGGTCGATGAGTCCTTTCAGCAAGATCAAATTCTGGAAATCGATGCGATGATTGAAAAACGCAAGAAAGAGTTGAAAGCGCATTGATGGTGAATCATCGTTTCAAAGAAATATAGTAAATTTGAGCATGTACATTTCACTCACAGGACTTAAGCCTAAAAATTTCATTTCATTCTTTCGCTTTTGGCGTTACGCTGTTCCCTCTTTTCGTCAAGCACAGACGGCAAAAGGAAATATTTCCTTAAGCGCCAAACGTATTAAAGGTTATCAATGCACTGTGACATCCTGGGAAAGTCGAGAAGTAATGTTGGAATTCATGCGAAGCGGCGCTCACTTCGAGGCGATGAAACAATTTCACAAAATCGCAACAGGAAGAACCTATGGATATGAGTCCGATACTGTTCCCACCGCTGAAGAAGCCTTTCGCTTGTTGATGGAAAAAGGAAAGGATTATTGATCCAAGTGCCGTTCCATCAATAGATCAGTCTGCTCATCACTTCCCAGCATAAACGCATGTTTTCCGAAGAATTGAAAGCGATTACGCTCGTAAAAACGAATGGCAGAAACATTGTGTTCCCAAACTCCTAACCAAATCAATTTCAATTGTTTGACTTTAGTTAATTCAATAGAAAAATCAAGTAAAAACTGTCCCACCCCCCTGTTCTGAAATTCACTTCGAACGTAAATGCGCTCGATTTCCATCGAAGGAACTTCCCGTTTTTCCGTTTGTGCCTTCGCTTCATTTAGTTTCAAATAGGCCAAGATTTCGTTGTTGCTCTTTACGAAATAGAAGGATATTGATGGATTGTTAAGCTCTTCCGCTAGTTGATCCAAGGACAAATTCACTTCGAGGTACTGACTCATATCCTCCTTGGTGTTTACTTCCGCAAACGTATCGAAAAAAGTTTGACGACTTATTTCTTGCAATGCCAGTAAATCGGCTTTAGGTACCTGGTAAACCTCCATTCCATTCATAGCTCAAAAGTACATAATCACTTTAAATTCATAGCAATGAGTGCTATCTTGAAAATGTATAAGTTTTATTGATGAAACTATAAATAATATCAATGAATTCTATGGTTTCTTCGCGTTAAATTTGAACGTAACTAAATTCAATAAAGTAACGATGAAAAAGCAACTATTGACTATGAGTTTGTGCATTACCGGTATGGTACTTGGACAAAAAACTTCGGATAAGAGTTCGGGACAATGTCCAATGGGCTTTGGGAAATCCACTACAAAAACGGAAGCCACTTCTGCCGCTCCTGTAGAATATGAAACATCAATAGCGCCGAATACGAACCGAGAATGGTTTCCAAATCAATTAGATCTCTCGATTTTACATCAGAATTCGACACTTTCGAATCCAATGGATCCGAATTTTAATTACCGTCAAGCGTTTATGACCCTGGATTACACCGCCTTGAAAAAGGACATCGAAAAAGTGTTGACAGAATCACAAGATTGGTGGCCAGCAGATTTCGGTAATTACGGACCATTGTTTATCCGCATGGCTTGGCATAGTGCGGGAACGTATCGTACCGGAGACGGTCGCGGTGGTTCTTCTGCAGGACAACAACGCTTTGCACCATTGAACAGTTGGCCAGATAACGGAAATTTAGATAAAGCTCGTCGCTTGTTATGGCCAATCAAACAAAAATATGGTGAGAAAATTTCCTGGGCAGATTTAATGGTCTTGGCTGGAAACGTCGCATTAGAGAACATGGGATTCAAAACATTCGGATTCTCAGGTGGACGAGTTGATGTTTGGGAGCCGGAAAAAGATGTATACTGGGGAATGGAAAAGAAATGGTTAGCTGATCAACGCTATTCTGGTAATCGTCAATTGGAAAATCCACTTGCAGCCGTTCAAATGGGATTGATTTACGTGAATCCAGAAGGACCGAACGGTAATCCAGATCCACTTTTAGCAGCGAAGGACATCCGTGAGACTTTTGGACGCATGGGAATGAACGACGAAGAAACTGTAGCGTTAATCGCTGGTGGACACACGTTCGGAAAAACTCATGGTGCTGGTCCAGCTTCGAATGTTGGAGCAAATCCCGAAGATGCAAGTATCGAAGAGCAAGGATTCGGTTGGAAAAGCACGTACAAATCAGGAAAAGGAAAAGATGCCATTACTTCAGGTTTGGAAGTAACTTGGACAACGACGCCAGCACAATGGGGACATTCCTATTTTAAAATCCTTTATGGATACGAATGGGAATTGACTAAAAGTCCAGCGGGTGCGCAACAATGGGTAGCAAAAACAACGGATGCCATCATTCCTGACGCTTTTGATCCTACCAAAAAACAATTACCAACCATGTTGACAACGGATTTATCCATGCGTTTTGATCCTGCTTACAACCTGGTTTCTCAACGATTCATGGAACATCCAGAGCAATTTGAGGATGCGTTTGCACGTGCTTGGTTCAAATTAACACACCGCGACATGGGTCCAAATTCCCTTTATTTAGGTCCAGAAGCACCGAAAGAAAACTTAATTTGGCAAGATCCAATTCCAACATTGAATCACGAAATTGTCAATGCACAAGACATCGCTCAATTGAAAGCCAGCATTCTTGCATCAGGAATTCCAGCGAATGAGTTCATTGAAACAGCGTGGGCATCCGCAAGTACATACAGAGGATCTGACAAGCGTGGTGGAGCAAATGGTGCACGTATTCAATTGGAGCCACAACGCAACTGGGAAGCGAATAATCCAGCACAATTGGACCGTGTATTGAAAGCCTTGAGAAAAATCCAAGGAGAATTCAATGCGAAAAGCACGACGAAGAAAATCTCTATGGCGGATTTAATTGTTTTAGCAGGAAGTATTTCTATTGAAGAAGCAGCGAAAAAAGCAGGATATTCCATGACTGTTCCTTTCACGCCTGGAAGAATGGATGCAACACAAGAACAAACAGATGTGAAATCATTTGCCGTTCTTGAGCCAATGGCAGATGGGTTTAGAAATTACACGAAAACACAGTATACCTTATCGACAGAAGAATTATTAGTGGACAAAGCACAATTGTTAACCTTAACGGCTCCAGAAATGACCGTTCTTGTTGGTGGGATGCGTTCATTGAATGCGAATTACAACAACGAAAACAACGGGATTTTAACGAGTCGTCCGGGAACATTGTCAAACGATTTCTTTGTAAATCTTTTAGACATGTCTACAGAATGGAAAGCGACTTCAGATACGAAAGAAGTGTTCGTTGGACGCGACCGAAAAACGGGAGATGTCAAATGGACAGCAACACGTGCGGATTTAATCTTCGGTTCAAATTCAGAGTTGCGTGCTCTAGCAGAAGTATATGCGAGTGCAGATGCGAAAGAGAAATTTGTTAAAGATTTCATTGCCGCTTGGACAAAAGTGATGAATCTTGATCGTTTTGATGTGAAGTAATTCTCATTGAATGAAAATCGTAAAAGTCCTGACCGAAATGTCGGGACTTTTTTTTGTTCGTAATTTTCAAGAATTATCTAGTATGAATGAATCTGTGAATACCAAAAAAATGTAATTTCAAGTTCAAATTTGAACGTATGATTAAATCTTTTTTATCCAGCACAATTTTATGCGCTTGTGTTTTAGTGTTAAGTAGTTCTTTTCAGTTAGAAACCAATGACTTCAATCCAACAGGAACATATGAATTCGACCACGGAGATAATGGCAATGGAATCGTCAAAGTCAAAAATATCAGTAAGGATAAATTCAATGTGAGCATTTTTGTTGTTGGTGGACCACCGAGTCACAATATGGGTGAATTCATGGAGGAATTGAAAATAAAAAATGGTATCGCGAATTACAAATCAGGTGATTGCCAAATTAAATTTATCTTCAATGCAAAGGCTGTTAAAGTGATACAATCCGGATTCGATTGTGGATTTGGCGCAGGAATTGCCGTTAATGGATATTACAAAAAGACTTCGAGTAAAGTTCCTAACATGGAGGATCCTTATTGATGAAGCTTCAAATACTCGGTCTTTCCTTTTTCCTTTGCGGGATAATTTCCCTTCAATCTCAAACGAGTTTGAAGCTGATGTCCTACAACATTCGCTACGACATCACCACGTCGAACGCGAGTCCATGGACAGAACGACATACCGCTATTGCTAGTCAAATCAAACGTTTCGATGTCGACATCGTCGGCATGCAAGAAGTTTTGGTGCATCAACGTCAGCAATTGTTGACAGACCTTCCCGCTTTTGCATCGGTAGGTGTTGGACGTGATGACGGTATTGATGGAGGTGAGTTCTCCCCTATTTTCTACAAAGCGGATCGATTTCAACTCCTCGTCTCTTCCACGTTTTGGCTTTCTCCCACTCCCGAGATTCCATCGAAAGGTTGGGATGCAGCCTTGAATCGCATTTGCACGTATGCACAATTTGTAGATCTTCAATCCAAGGATACTTTCTGGGTGTTTAACACACATTTTGATCACGTAGGAGAAACTGCACGAATGAAAAGTGCCGAGTTGATTCTTCAAAAAGTCAAAGAAGTGACAAAGGGAACAAATCAAGCCGTGATTTTCTGTGGGGACCTCAATTTAAACGACGATCATCCAACCATCACGTTTGTACAATCCCAACTGAAGGATGCATTACTTGTATCAAAACAAGTGAAAACGAAGATGAATCGAACCTTCAATAACTTTGATTTAACGACGCCTGCATCCAAGCGAATTGATTACGTTTTCACCAATTCAAACGTGACTGTTCAATCCTTTGAAACGATTGTGGAGTCATTTGGCGTGAGTTATCCTTCAGATCACTTCCCAATCCTAGCGAAGCTGAAAATAAAGTAAGTACTAACGTAGTTTCGCTGCGTCGTGTATGGACTTTGTCCATGCTTGTGTTCGTTCGATCGCTGGCAAAACTTCCTCTGGTGTTTGTACGATTTTATACAATTCTCCTAGGTCATCGGACATGAATTTCTCCGCTACCGCTTGTTGCATCATGAGTTGAAATGCATCAAAGTAATTCCGTGTATTGAGGATAATAATCGGCTTCGTAAATTGCGCCAATTTTTTCAAAGTGATTGCTTCAAACAGTTCCTCAAAGGTTCCGGGTCCACCAGGTAGAGCAACCAATGCATCTGTTCCTTCCAAAAACTTTGCTTTGCGCTCATGCATCGTTTCTGTGTACACGAAATCGGAAACACCACGATGTCCCCATTCTACTTCGTTCATGAACTGGGGCATGATTCCTTTGATTTGTCCGCCAGCAGTCAAAACACCATCTGCTAGTTGACCCATGAGACCAGATGATCCGCCACCAAAAACGACTTGAACCTTATTTTTCGCGAAGATATGAGCAAGCGTTTCCGTTGCTTTGAAATATTCCGGATGGATTTGCGCACTTGACGCACAGTAAACACAGATTTGCATATGGTAAAGTTGCGAAAAGAATTTTAGTTTAATTGTAAAATGCTTTTGTAATTTTGTCCCCTTAATCCATTCTTAACTTAGTCACTGGGTGGATATTTGAAAATTAAACTTTCTAACCAATTAGAAATCAATTTAAATCATGAATCAAACTGCGCAAAAACCTAAAAAATGGAAAATCATGTTGGTATCATGGTTGTTTGTTTACCCACTTATAAACGTGATGTTTGCCATCGTTTTTCCACTTGTAAAGGAACAGCATCAATTGGTGAAGACACTTGTGTTTACTTTGATTCTCGTTCCAATCATGGGGATATTTTTACCAAAGATCCACAAGCGTTTTTGGAATTGGATTTGTAAATAATTTTCTTCAAAGAAACCTAGGTTACGTTCATAGTCTAGCAAATTGTACATCTTTGTTGCATGGAAAAGAATTTGAAATCACATTGGGAAACGGTTTATGAAACAAAAAGTCCACAGGAGGTATCTTGGACACAGGAAATCCCCCAAATTTCGTTGGATTTCATTCAGTCATTTCAGTTAAACAAAGATGCGCGAATCATCGATATTGGTGGCGGTGATAGTTTACTAGTCGATCACTTACTCGACCTTGGATTCACCGATCTTAGTGTATTGGATATTTCTGCATACGCAATTGAGCGTGCTAAAGTACGTTTGGGAGAACGAGCATCATTGGTCCAATGGATTGTTTCTGACATCAACGAATTTGAACCCGAGATTACGTACGATTTATGGCATGACCGCGCTGCATTTCACTTTTTAACCGCACCATCGGACATCAGTCGTTATGCGCATTTAGCAGTGAATCACGCAAGAAATCTGGTCATAGGGACATTTTCCACAGATGGACCACTAAAATGCAGTGGATTAGAAATTACCCAGTACAACGAAGTAAGTTTGGGTGATTTATTTCGAGAGGAAGGATTTGAATGCATTGAAACTAAACGAGAAGATCATCAAACACCCTTTGGTACGAGTCAAAACTTTGTGTTTGCTTCGTTTCGTAAATAAGCAACTTACAAACTTGCCCTTAAAATAATATTAGAAGGATTGGCAATCCGATGCTTTTTCCCATTCATCACCATTTTCGCCATCGTTTTTCCCATGGCATGAAAATCTGTTGAAATCGTAGTAATGCCATTTTCAATGACTTTTTTCAAAGGAATTTCGTTATAGGATATGATTCCGACATGTTTTCCAATCGCTAGTTCTTTGGCTTTGGCTAATTCGATTACCTCTACCAATTGATTGTCGTTAGGCGTAATAAAAACAGCTCCTTTTTGAACGTGTTTATCCTCTACAGCATGAATCACTTCGTACGGAAACTTGATTTCTTCGCAATAGGATCGAAATCCTTCGACCATTCCAATGGGCTCCTTCGCTCCAGGGAAAATGAGAATCAATTTACGGTAATACTTCAAACTTGGATGCGCTTCCTTTAAGCCCATTTTCATGTCCGTTGAGAAATCTTGATAAACCGCAGGATATTCAGTCAAGTATTCATTTGTTTGATCCAATAAGTACACTGCCTCCTTCGGTAGTTTGGCAATGATTTCAGCTGTTCCTACTAAATTGGATGGCATGATGATGTAATTCGAATACCTGCCCGCATTTTCAGTAATTAATTTATCGAACATGGGTAGATTGAAGTGATGAAAGAAAATATCCACCTCTGCTCGTTTATTGATTTCTTCGTAAAATCCATTGTATATCAATTCTTTAAATGAGTTTAATTCATCAAATAATAGAAATAGATTTTGCTCGTGTTGGAATCCCAAACTCTTGATAAAATACCCTTTCCCGATAATGGAATATACCACGCCTCGTTTCTTTAATTCATCATACGCTTGAAGTACGGTATCGCGGGAAAGCCCATTGGCTAAAGCGATTTTGTTGATGGATGGAAGTTTATCGTTCAGTTTTAAACGCTTTTCTGTCAATGCGCGTTCAATGCACAAGATGATTTGCTTGTACTTCGTTTGTGCAGATTGCGGATCTATTTTGATTAAAGGCATGATCGAATGAAACTGGTAGCTAAAATACAACTAAACCGGTAGGTACTGGTATGGTTGTGAAAAGTTTATTTTGTACTTTTCTCTTCGAATCCACCTGAATCGTAAAAATGAACCCAGTAGAAATAAAAGAATTTGGACAATTACCTGATGGTCAAATGGTTTATTCCTATTTATTGAAGAATAAGAATGGAATGTCCGTTGAGTTTATTTCCTACGGTGCCGTTATGCGTACATGCGTACTGCCCGGAAAAGTAGGTTTGGATGTTGTCCTCGGTTTCGATTGCTTGGAAGATTATTTAAATTCCATGAACATGGAGAATCCACCCTACTTTGGTAGCATGGTTGGGCGTTTCGCTGGTCGAATTCATGAAGGGATTTTCTCTCTGAATAACAAAGTCTATCAGCTAGGTAGAAATCATGGTGCACATCATTTGCATGGCGGAACCGATTCTTTCAGTCGTGCACTTTGGACAGCGGAACTTCAAACTTCTGAACAGGAGATTACCTTTACACACATGTGTCCTGCTGGCACAGAAGGTTTTCCTGGGGAATTAACGAGTTCACTCACCTATTCTTTGACAGACGAAAATGAACTGAAAATGTGCTTCAAAGCCGAATCTACAGAGGATACCATCATCAATGTTACGCAACATCATTATTGGAATTTAGGTGGACACAATCAATCTGTCGATCATCAATCCATTCATTTGAATGCAACACATTACTTAGAAAAGAATACAGATAATATTCCAACAGGAACTTTCGAGCAATGGTGCGCAAGGCCTATGCAGGAAGAACTAACGCATGAACTACGCGCTGGATTAGATCATACTTTTGTTATTTCAGATCAATCGGAGATTCAAGCAACCTTAACGCATCCATCTAACGGATGGAAAATGTTGGTGAAGTCCAACCAGCCGGCAGCGCATCTATTCATTGGTTGTGGCTTGCCGGAAAACTTAAGAGGAAAAGAAGGTGTTTCCTATCATTCGGCAAGCGGAGTTTGCTTTGAAATGCAAAACTTTCCGGATGCTCCAAATCATGAACATTTTCCTTCGAGCGTCCTTCGAAAAGATGAAGTCTACGAAAATAATACGACCTTTCACTTTGTAAATCAAGACCATGAATAAACAACTCCTCATTATTTTACTGCTTTCCATCGTTGGAATCTCGGCATCCTGTAAAGACAAAAACAAACCAAAACCACCTACTCCACCGGTGGCGACTGATTATTTGGCAAAGGGTGGCGATGTCAGTTGGTTACCTCAAATGGAAGCAACAGGATTTAAGTTCTTTGAATCCGACGGAACAGAGACTGACTGTTTGGAAATCTTGAAAAACAGAGGAATGAACACGGTCCGTCTGCGCGTTTTTGTTCATCCGTCCAACAATCCACAAAGTGGACACTGTTCAAAAGAAGAAACGGTTGCCATGGCTGTTCGCGCCAAGAATTTAGGAATGAAAGTCATGATTGATTTTCATTATTCTGATACTTGGGCGGATCCAGCGAATCAAACAAAACCAGCCGCTTGGGCGAATTGTACGTTTGCCGCACTGAAGGATTCTGTTTACCAACACACGTACGATGTTTTGTCCGCATTGAAAACAGCCGGAGTCACTCCGACATGGGTTCAAATTGGAAATGAAATTCCTAGTGGCATGCTTTGGCCGGAAGGGTCGTATACGAATTTTGGTCAATTGTCCGCACTTGTGAATAAAGGATACGACGCAACAAAGGACATCGATCCTACAATCAAAGTCATCGTGCACATCGACAAAGGAAATGACAATGCTCGTTTCCGTTGGTTCTTTGATTTAGCAGTCGCAAATGGAATGAAATTCGATGTCATCGGTGCATCCTACTATCCGTATTGGCTAGGATCAGACTACACCGTAACGATTAATGATTTAGAAACAAACTTGAACGATATGGTCACGCGCTACGATAAAGACGTCATGGTTGTGGAAGTTGGTGGTGATTATACGTTGGTTCAAAATACTCAGGATATGTTGACTCAAGTTATTTCAATCGTGCGTGGAATTCCAGGTCAACGAGGACTCGGAGTGATTTATTGGGAACCGGAAGGCGCGAAATCATGGAGTAATTATCAATTGAATTGTTGGCAGAACAACGGAAAACCTTCAACGGCACTAGATGCCTTCTTTAATTAAGTCTATGCGTAATTTATTCTTCTTTTCATTTCTTTTCTCCGTTGTTTCATCTTTTGGCCAAGCGAGAAAAGTCACTTCCTTTAATTCGGATTGGGAGTTTTTGCGAGCGGACGTGAAAGACAGTCCGATCTTTCATAATTGGGAAAAAGTAACGCTTCCGCATACCGCTCGATTGGAATCAAAAGTAGTGGTTTCCCAATTTCAAGGTGACTGTGTTTACCGCAAATCCTTTTATTGTCCGCTCAAGAAAGATGAATTAGCTTTTTTGTACTTCGAAGGTGTCATGATGACGGCAGCTGTTTACTTGAATGGAACGTGGATGACAACCCATGAAGGTGGTTATCTTCCGTTTACTGTGGACTTAACCTCTGAATTAAAAAGTGGCAAAAATGTCATTGAAGTACGTGTAAACAATGAAGATAATCCACAAATCCCACCGGGAAAACCCTTAAAGGACCTAGATTTCAATTATTACGGTGGAATTTACCGAAATGTGAAACTCATCAAAACGAATGACATTCACATCACCGATGCTGTCCATGAAAACATCCCAGGTTCTGGAGGCCTATTTGTGAATTTTTATTCCTTCAAAGCATCCACTGCGAAAGCACAAGTTCTTGTTCATGTCAAAAATGAATCAAACCATTCAGCCAAGATCAGAGTCGAAACAACGATTACAGATGGAAAAGGATATTCTAACCGAACCATTTCTACCACGAATGAATTAGCAGGAAATACGAGTCAACAAGTCAAATCAGAAGTGAATGTTGCTCACGCTGAACTGTGGAGTCCGAGTCATCCGTTTTTGTACGATTTGACTGTTCGCGTATTCAAAGACAATAAATTGGTGGACGAACAACACCAAAAAGTCGGCATTCGTTTCTTTGAATTAAAAGATGATGGTTTTTACTTAAATGGTTCGAAATTCGAACTATCAGGCACGAATCGTCATCAGGAATACCCGTTTGTCGGTTATGCCCTTTCGGATAATGCCAACTGGCGCGATGCTGTCATGATTAAAAATGCTGGATTCAATTTTGTGCGACTTTCCCATTATCCACAGTCGGAATCATTTTTGAATGCTTGTGATGAACTTGGATTGATTGTCATGGATTGTTTGCCTGGCTGGCAATACATGGGAGATTCTACGTTTCAAGTGAACGTCAAACAGAATTTACGCGACATGGTTCGACGCGACCGTAATCGTACCTGTGTCCTGTTTTGGGAGAATTCCTTGAATGAAACGTGGATGGAACCATCATTTACAAAAGAATTAAATGACATTCTGGACGAAGAAATGCCGTTTTATTCGATTAGTTGCAGTTGGATTGATGATCCATCTTACGATTTGTTTATTCCTGCACGTCAACACGCCAAAGCTCCAGTTTATTGGAATTCCTATCAAAATGGAACGAAACACATCCTCGTTGCGGAATACGGCGATTGGGAATATTATGCACAAAACGCTGGATTTCAACAAAGTACTTTTTCCGATTTAAAAGAAGAGGAACGGACATCGCGTCAGTTGCGTTCCGATGGTGAGAAACGTCTGTTGCAGCAAGCGTTCAACTTTCAGGAAGCGAGTAATTCAAATCACCAAGGGGAACGAATCATCGGTGAAGCCAATTGGTTGATGTTCGATTACAACCGCGGTTATAGTCCGGACTTGGAATCCTCTGGAATTGCGGATATCTTTAGGATTCCGAAATTCTCCTACGATTTTTACAAAAGTCAAGTATCTCCTATGGATTCATTGCGTGATCCGCGTTTAGAATCCGGTTATAATTTAGGTTTTGCTACTTTCTGGACTCCTGAATCTCCGCTTGATGTGACCGTATTTAGTAACGTAGAAGAAGTGAAATTGTATGTAAACGATTCCTTGATTGGACGCCAAAAACCGACCATCAATTCCTTTAGTGATCATTTAAATCATCCACCTTTTCATTTTCAAGTTTCGAAATTTGTTCCGGGAAAGTTAACGGCTGTTGGATATGCGAATAATAAAGAAGTCGCTTTCCGTCAAGTGTTTACTCCAGGAATCCCAAATGGCATGAACATGGATATCGTAACGGAAGGCATTCCAATTGCTAAAGATCAAATGGATATGGTTTTTGTGCGGGCTTTCGTTACATCAAATGAAATACTCGTTCCTACCGCTGAAGAGGCATTCACTTTCAAAATCATCAAAGGAAAAAATGCCACCTTAATTGGTGAGAATCCCGTAAAGTCCGAGGCGGGAATTGCATCGATACTTCTAAAGACAGAAGGATTCCATGATGAAATTCAGATTGAAGCAAGTTCGCCCAAACTAGGAACGATGGTATTCATTTTAGCACCAGAAAAATGATGGATATTTCAACTGCACTCATCCGGGAATTAAGTTTAAACTTCAAAGCGCAATTTGGAAAGAGCCCTGCCCTACTTGTCTTTGCACCAGGACGCATCAACTTAATCGGTGAACACATCGACTACAACGACGGATTCGTTTGTCCAGCAGCGATTGACAAATATGTAGGCTTTGCACTTGGACCTTCTTCAACCGAGAAATCCATCGTACTCGCTCAAGACCTTGAAGAAGAATTTCATTTCGATGCGCAGGAAGATTTTCAGGCGGATCAACACCATTGGACAAATTACATCAAAGGAGTCTTACATCAATTTTCGGGAATGGAGATTCCACCGTTTCAACTTGTTTTTCGAAGCAGTATTCCAATCGGCGCCGGACTTTCCTCCTCTGCAGCCTTGAGTTGTGGATTCGCTTACGCATTAAATGAGTGGACAAAAGCAGGGAAGTCCAAAAAGGAATTGGCGCTCATCGGACAGCGAACAGAACACGAGTTTGCCGGAGTAAACTGCGGACTAATGGATCAATTTGCCAGCGTTTTTGGTCAAAAGGATTCCTTTATTCTTATGGATTGTCAAGATTTGTCCTTGAATTTCGTTCATGCGGAATTGGAAAACAGTACATTTTTACTCATTGATTCCTGTGTGAAACACGATTTAGCGGAATCAGCATACAACCAACGTCGTTCCGAATGCGAACATGCGCTTGCAATCGTAAAACAAACTTTTCCGGAAGTCACTTCATTTCGTCAATGTGAAATGAGACATTTAGAATCATCACGTGAGCAAATGGGAGAAATCTCCTTTCGACGTGCTTCGTATGTCGTTGCAGAAATTGAACGTGTGCATTTAGCGATGTCAGCACTAAAAAACAAGGACGAACAGTTGCTCGGAAACATATTAAATCAAACACATGAAGGACTTTCCACTCAATACGATGTCAGTTGTGCTGAACTCGATTTTTTACAGCAAAGTGCCGTAAATCACAAAGATGTCCTCGGCGCACGAATGATGGGTGGTGGATTCGGCGGATGCTTGTTGGTTCTGCACAAAAAGGACAGTCAACATTCCGTGATTAAAGCACTTACGCGTGATTTTTTAGCAAAATTCGGAATCGAAGCAAAAGCGTATCCAATCAACATTAGTCAAGGAATTCAACACCTCGCATGGCATGAACAAGTTTAATCAGGACATACATCCTCACCGACGTTACAATCCACTTTTGGATGAATGGATTCTCGTTTCTCCACAGCGCGCATTTCGTCCGTGGCAAGGACAAACCGAAGTGTTGAATGAGGAACAACGCCCAAGTCACGACGAAAACTGTTATTTGTGTCCGGGAAATCAGCGTTCCAATGGAATTCGAAATGAAGCATACGCATCGACCTTTGTGTTTGAAAATGATTTCTCTGCATTGATGAAAGAAACTGTTGATCAATTAGATACAGATTCGAATTTCTTTCAAAGCAAGGCAGAGCGAGGAATCAATAAAGTGGTGTGTTTTTCGCCCAATCATGCCTTGACTTTGGCAGAAATGTCTATTCAAGAATTGCTGTCCATCGTCGAAACATGGACGAACGAATACAAATCACTCAGTTCCTTGGATTACATCAAACACGTACAGATTTTTGAAAACAAAGGAAGCGTAATGGGCTGTAGCAATCCGCATCCACACGGACAAATTTGGGCGCAAGAATCGATTCCCACGCAAGTTGCAAAAACCCACCAACAGCTTTTGAATTATCACAAAAAGCATGGTAGTTCAATGCTATTGGATTATGTTAAAGAAGAAACTGGGAAGCAAGAACGCTTGATTTCAGAGAACGAGCACTTTGTTTTGTTGGTTCCTTTCTGGGCAACGTGGCCCTTTGAAACCATGATAGTCAGTAAATTTCCTTGTGAGAATCTGACTGAATTGAATCCAGCGCAACAATTGAGTTTTGCCGAGATGATTCAATGTATAACCGTTAAATACGACAACCTATTTCACTGCTCCTTCCCCTATTCAGCTGGGATTCATCAAGCGCCAACGGATGGAGAGAATCATCCAGAATGGACCATGCATATGCATTTTTACCCTCCACTTTTACGCAGTGCTAGCGTGAAGAAATTCCAAGTGGGTTATGAAATGTTGGGTGAAGCACAACGGGACATTACACCAGAACAAAGCGCGGAAAGACTCCGCTCACTTTCAACGATACATTATAAAACGACCTAAACATGCATACTTTATCTACTACTGATTTCCTTGTATTTTTTGTCTACTTCGTCATCATTGTCGGATATGGCTTTTGGATTTACAAACGAAAACAAAAAGAATCCTTGAATAGCCAAGATTACTTTTTAGCCGAAGGGTCCTTGACTTGGTGGGCAATTGGCGCGTCCTTGATTGCCAGCAACATTAGTGCGGAACAATTCATTGGCATGAGCGGCAGTGGATTTAAAATGGGCTTAGCAATCGCAACGTATGAATGGATGTCCGCAGCGGTGTTGATTCTTGTTGCAGTGTTTTTCATGCCCGTTTATTTGAAGAATAAAATCTCCACAATGCCGCAGTATCTGAAGAAGCGCTACAATGGACAAGTAGCCATGATCATGGCGGTGTTTTGGTTGATGTTGTATGTGTTTGTTAACCTAACAGCCATTCTATACTTAGGTGCTTTAGCGATTAGCAGCATCTCCGGTTTGAACTTGTTTTTCTGCATGGCATTCTTAGCGATTTTCGCCGTAATTATTACACTTGGTGGCATGAAAGTGATTGGATATACGGATGTCATTCAAGTATTCTTTTTGATCCTCGGAGGATTGGTGACTACTTATTTGGCAGTGGATTTGGTTGCGAAAGAGTTTGGTGGATCAGGGGTTTTCGATGGATTAAGCTATTTAAAAAGTCACGCTGGAGATCATTTCCATATGATATTCGATAAATCTAATTCTAACTACATGGACCTTCCTGGTTTGTCTGTTTTAATTGGCGGTATGTTAATCATTAATTTGAATTATTGGGGCTGCAATCAATACATTACCCAACGAGCTTTGGGAGCGGACTTAAAAACAGCGCGTGGTGGAATCCTGTTTGCCGCATTTTTAAAATTGTTGATGCCGGTGATTGTTGTCCTGCCGGGAATTGCAGCATACGTTCTTTATCAAAACGGACATTTTCAAACCGAGATGTTGCAAGGTGGTGAGTTAAATCCTGATCGAGCTTATCCAGTGTTGCTAAATTTATTGCCATCTGGCTTGAAAGGATTGTCCTTTGCGGCTTTGACAGCTGCGATTGTTGCTTCATTAGCTGGAAAAGCGAACAGCATTGCAACGATATTCACGTTGGACATTTACCAAACGAAAATCAAACCCGAAGCCACGGAGAAAACCTTGGTAAACGTCGGGAAAATATCGATTGTTGTGGCGATGTTAATTGCCATGGCTGTTTCACCGTTTTTAGGAATCGATAAAAAAGGTGGATTCCAGTACATTCAAGAGTACACAGGTTTTGTTAGTCCGGGGATTTTCGCGATGTTCATCTTTGGTTTCTTTTGGAAAAAAACGACGTCGAATGCAGCTTTGTTTGCAACAATTGGCGGATTCCTTTTCTCCATTTTACTCAAATTCCTTCCACTTGTTGTTTCCTTGAGAAGCTTGAATCCAATGGGATTCGCGGTAAAAAATGCGCATGGCGTTTATGAAATTCCATTCATTGACCGCATGGGCTTTGTCTTTGTACTTTGTGCAATTGGAATGATCGTTATTAGCTTAAGAGAAACGAAACGTGGAATTATTCCAAATGCCATGGAAATTGATCGAAGCATGTTCAGAATGTCCAACGGTTTCATCATTGGAATGCTTGTGATCCTTTCCTTGCTTGTGTCGCTTTACACGATATTCTGGTAGTTTAGATAATCTCTACGAGTAATCTACGTTGCAAGCCAATTTCTACCAATTTGAAAAAGGTAGAAAATTGAATATCGCTCATCCCGCGCTCAATACGCGAGATGTAGCTCTTCTTTGTGCCGGTTCTTTCGGCTAATTGTTCTTGTGATAACTTCGCTTCTTTTCGCGCAGCTTTGAGTTGTTCGCCAAGGCGAAATGCAATGGACTCACGATCGAATTGATCGCGTTTTTCACTGCCTCTAGAGCCATATTTGGCCTGCAATAATTCTTCAAATGTGCTAATCTTTTCCATGGCTGTATTCTTTTTTAAGTTTTTCTGCTAATCGAATTTCTTTACTTGGTGTTTTTTGAGATTTCTTCACGAAACAGTTCGTGAGGATAATCAGTTCTTCTTTTTCTTTGAAACAAAGTATGCGGATAATCTTTTCACTGGTTAACACGCGTACTTCATAGATTCCATTAGTTGAAACAAGTTTCTTAAAGAATTTCACGGGTACTTCTCTTTCGAAACGGATGTAATCTAAGATGTAATCGATTTTTGTTTGAACCTTCGGTGATTGATCAAAGTAAATGCTTAAAAAACGCTCTTTATAAAATCTAAATTCTCTTATGTTCTCCAAAGTTAACTATTTAGTTTACATTTTATAACAATTACCCAATTTTTTTTTAAAAAAAACCACGGAATAGCATAACGTAGGTTTTTCATAAAATATTTTATCTGATATGCTTGTTCGTTCATTAAGTAGCTTTTATTGTGTGTATATTTGAGGCTAAACTCCTTTTATGAAGTACTTCTTTTTCACCTGTTTAACACTTCTATTTTTGACTTCGTGTGAAAAAGATAAAGTACCGACACCGACATCGCCCCCAATTCCAACGGACCCTTCCGGATATATCCAATATGGAACACCTTATGCTTCTATGCCAGCAACGGAGGATGCTGTGGTTTATGAAGTAAACCTGCGTGCGTTCAGTTCTACGGGTGATTTACAAGGTGTAATCAATCGTTTGACGGAAATCAAAGCACTGGGAATCAATACGATTTGGTTGATGCCGATTTATGAAGAAGGTGTGTTGAATAGTGTCCACTCACCTTATTCCGTGAAAGATTACAAGAAAGTAAGTACAGAATATGGCTCCTTAGCGGACTTAAGAACTTTGACAACACAAGCGCATCAGTTGGGAATGTCCGTTATTTTAGACTGGGTGGCGAATCATACATCTTGGGATAATGCATGGATTTCCGATCATCCGGACTGGTATTCGCAAAATGCAGCGGGAAACATCATTATTCCTCCTGGAACGAATTGGAACGATGTCGCGGACCTGAATTTCAATAATTCAGACATGAAATCCGCTATGATTGACGCCATGAAATACTGGGTGCTCGAAGCGAATGTAGATGGATTCCGTTGTGACTATGCTGACGGTGTTCCATTCGACTTTTGGCAGCAAGCCATCACGGCTTTAAATGCAATTCCCAACAGGGATTTATTGTTTTTGGCTGAAGGAACAAGAGCAGATCATTACAACGCGGGATTCAATTTGACCTACGGATGGAATTTCTATACAGCTGCGAAGAATTTATGGGCTGGAACGGCTTCTATAACCAACTTATACAATACACACTTGGCTGAATATACGAACATGCCAGTTGGTAAACACAAAATTAGATTTACAACAAATCACGATGAGTCCGCGTGGGATGCTTCACCTTGGAGTTTGTTCAATGGGAAAGCTGGAGCTTTAGCCGCTTCTGTTTCAACGATATTTATGGGAGGTGTCCCGTTGATTTACACGGGACAAGAAGTTGGACGCAGCACCACTACCCCATTCTTCACGAATTCACCAATCAATTGGACCATCAATCAAGACATGTTGCAGGCCTATAAAGACTTGTTGGCATTTCACAATGAATCAGCAGCAGCTAGAAAAGGAAGTATTTCGAATTACGCTATTTCCACCAATGTACTTTGTTTAAAGAAGACACTGGGAACAGAGAATGTGGTGATCATTGTGAATGTACGCAATTCGAATCAATCGTTTTCTGTGCCGAGTCCACTGACTGGTAATTGGACCAACGCTTTGAATAACGCAAGTTACACTTTAAATAGCACCATTAATCTTACTCCTTATCAGTACATTATACTGAAAAATAGCTAAAGATTAAAATGCCCCAGATTTGATTTCATCAACAATGGATGGATCAAGTAAAGTGCTTGTATCGCCTAGATTCGAAGTGTCTCCTTCCGCAATTTTCCGCAAAATACGACGCATGATTTTTCCACTGCGGGTTTTTGGTAATCCAGAAACAAATTGAATTTTGTCCGGTTTTGCAATTGCACCAATCACTCTTGAAACCGTTTGCAGAATATCTTGTTTCGCTAAAGCAGCATCTCCGTGTTGATTTTCAATGATCACGTAGGCATAAATCCCTTGTCCTTTAATGTCGTGAGGGTAACCAACGACAGCGCTTTCAATGACGCCAGTATGCATATTGATGGCGTTTTCTATTTCCGCTGTCCCGATGCGATGTCCACTTACGTTCAATACGTCATCAACGCGTCCCGTGATGCGGTACATTCCGTTTTCGTCGCGAAGACAACCATCGCCTGTGAAGTAATAATTCTCATAAACGGAGAAATACGTTTGACGACAGCGCTCATGATCGTTATAGGTTGTTCGAATGATTCCAGGCCATGGAAACTTGATGCACAGATTCCCATTGACACCGTTTCCTTCGATTTCCTTCCCAGCATCATCCACCAAACAAGGTTGGACTCCAGGCAAAGGCAAGGTTGCGTAAGAAGGTTTGCTTGGTGTGACTCCAGCCAAGTTTGAGATGAGTACTCCGGCTGTTTCTGTTTGCCACCAGGTATCGACAATCGGACAATTATTTTTACCAATGTGTTGGTTGTACCATTGCCAAGCTTCTTCGTTGATCGGTTCACCAACAGAACCAAGGACTTTTAAGGAACTTAGGTCTTTGTCAACGACGTGTTCTAATCCGAATCCCATTAAGCTACGAATAGCAGTTGGCGCCGTGTACAGAATGTCAACGTTAAATTTATCGACGATGTCCCAAAATCGTCCAGCATCGGGATAGGTTGGAATTCCTTCAAACATCAGAGATGTTGCTCCGGCACTTAATGGACCGTAAATAATGTAACTATGTCCGGTAATCCAACCGATATCCGCTGTGCAGAAATGAATTTGTCCGGGTTTGTATTGAAAAACGTTGACGAACGTGTAGTTCGTCCAAATCATGTATCCTGCGGTTGTATGAACCACGCCTTTCGGTTTTCCTGTCGAGCCGGAAGTATAAAGAATAAAGAGAATATCTTCCGCATCCATTTCTGCCGCTGGAAAAAATGGACTTCCCGCTTCCTCCACTTTTTGAATTTCATCGGTCCACCAAACATCGCGTCCTTTCAGCATGGAAACCGGCACACGTGTACGTTCATATACGACGACACGTTCAATCGTATGATTACCAACCAATGCATCATCGATTACAGATTTCAAAGGAATGTCCTTTGCGCCTCGAAACGCACCATCACACGTAACGATAAAACGCGCTTTCGCATCATCTAGTCGGTCTGCAATTGCTTGAGCGGAGAAACCACCAAAAATAATGGAGTGAATCGCACCGATTCGCGCACAAGCGAGTGTAGCAATCGTTAATTCAGGAATCATTCCCATGTAAATACACACACGATCTCCTTTTTGAACGCCGTTATTTTGAAGGACATGTGCAAACTGCATGACTTTCGCGTGCAACTCTTTGTATGTGTAAGTAATTGAAGATTCGTTTGGATCGTTTGCTTCCCAAATCAACGCAGCGTGATCACCTTTGTCAGCTAAATGTCGATCGAGGCAATTTTCGGTAATGTTCAATGTTCCCCCTTGAAACCAACGAACAGAAGGTTCTGTGAAATTCCATTCCAAGACCTTGTCCCATTTCTTTTTCCAAACAAAGTTTTCAGCGATTTCCGCCCAGAATTCTTCGGGTTGATTAACGCTCTTTTCATAAGCGCGGTGATATTCCTCGAGGGAGTTTAGTTGGTAGGGATACATGTTTTATTGCTTTTACTCAACGAAAATACGTTTTCTATGATAGGAAAAGTAGCAATAATCGTTCAGATATTAGCACAAAAACAGCGTGGACTTAAGGGATGATTTCAATTGCAACCTCATTTCGACGATTGATGATGTCCCAAGGAGCATTGTAGCCCATATACATGAATCCACCAGTAGCTTTCAAATGGTGTTTTTGAATGATGTTTTTCAATACAGCTATATGACTATCGATGCGTTCATCATTGGAGTATCCCCCATAACGAACAACTAAAAGTACTTTAGAAACCTCTTCTTGAATCGTTACGTTTTTGTTCGATGGATTCGGAAGATCATCTTTCTTATATTGACTCGGCATTACGAAATACATCGTTGCTGAATCATTTAATTCCATCACAACCGGCGAAGTCATGGCGATTTTCTGCTCCTTTTCATTCCCTCCGAAGATATATCCCGCAATGCTACGGAATCCATCACTTCCAGAATTCTCGAAGGATTTATCCTTAACGCTTGTTTTTGCGACAATCATATTTGGATACTGTCGAAGTTCGATGTTCTTTTCATAGGACTTAAGAACCGTATATTTCGGCATTTCGATGTTGGAGTAACGGAAGGACATAAAGACTACGAATAGTAGAACAATGCCAACAAAACCAATTAGGATATAGGTCATTTTTTTCATGTGTTTTCTTTTAGAACAAAACAAACTAGTAATGGTTTTGTTCTAAACTCTATTTCTGTGAAATATACAATAAATCAAGTATTTACCTCTTAGTTATACTTTTTCATTTCATTTTTTTCAGAAAAAACTCAACGATTATCGAAAATTGTATATCTTTGCACTCAGAAACGGCCTTGTGGCGCAACTGAATAGCGCATCTGATTACGGCTCAGAAGGTTTCAGGTTTGAATCCTGACAAGGTCACAAGCAAAAACCCAGCACGCAAGTGCCGGGTTTTTTGTTTTTATAGCGTTTAACGATCATATTGACAAGCGATTAAAACAAAAACACCCGCAAATTGCACTGCAATTTTGGGTTTTAACATGTTATGAACTCCCCTTAGGAAAACGCGCCGACGTAATCCTGAAATTCCTATCGTAAAGATAAATCGGCATCCACCTCCCAAAGAATGTGATTCTATTTGATTTTGAACTCAAATTCACAAACAATTAATCACAATTCCGCTTGGTGTATAAATCCAAATTAGAGTTGCTCAGACCATTTATGTTTCGCCTTATAATTAATAAATACTTGTGATAATGAACAAATTATTTAATTTCATGAGAATCAAGTTATATTTCATAGTGCTTTTTTTTGCGATTTTCGCAAATGACCTCCGGGCAATTGCGAATTCAGATTACCAATAGTCGTGAATAAAAATTATGTTTGTAAGATAAACGAGACGAATATTTGTAGGGATTATGCCCTCTCAAATCTTATACATACGGAAGAAGATGGAGAATGATTACCAATTAGCACCCGGACGCGGATTAATGAGTCAAACGGCTTATGATCTGAGAATAGCACACTTAAAAACACTTTTGGATGTGGAAGATGTGCTTGATTCAAAATCCATTCGACTGGAACACATTCAAAACAATATTGAAAGTTACATCGGCACCATTGAGATTCCATTGGGATTAATTGGACCATTGAAATATATGGATACTGATCAAGCTGAATTTGTTTACACCGCTGTAGCTACAACGGAAGGAGCTTTAGCAGCAAGTATGAACAGAGGAGCGAAGGCCATCAGTGAATGTGGTGGATTTAAAGCACATGTGATCCATCAAAAAATGCTTCGCACACCCATGTTCACTTTTGGACAAATGTCCGAAGCGATCGCCTTTGATCAATGGATCAAAAAACAGTTTGAGGAAATCAAACAAATCACCCGCAAATATTCGAATTACGCAGATTTAATCGAAATCAGAAGTGTTGTCATCGGTAAAATTACGCACCTCAAATTCATCTATTCTACCAGTGATGCTTCCGGACAAAACATGACCACTAGTTGTACTTGGCATGCTTGTTTGTGGATTGATGAACATTTTCAAAAGGAAACAAACATTGAAATCCTACATTTTGTTATCGATGGAAATGGTGCATCTGACAAGAAAGTATCGTTTTACTCCATGCAAAATGGACGTGGAACTCATGTGATCAGTGAGTGTTTTTTAACCAATGAAATCATTGAAAAAACATTGCGGACAACAGCGGATGACATGTTTCGATCCTACATTCATTCCATGGCAATAAGTCGTTTAGATGGAATGATTGGATACAATATTAATGTTGCGAATACCATTGCTGGAATTTTTGCTGCCACCGGACAAGATTTGGCCTGTATCCATGAATCTTCTACAGGAATATTGCAAATGGAGCAAACCCACGAAGGGTTGTACATTTCTTTAAGTTTGCCAAATTTAGTGGTCGGAACGGTCGGTGGTGGAACTCATTTGCCTGCGTTTACCAAAATCCTAGAATTAATGGATTGCAAGGGAATTGGAAAAGTGGGGCGTTTTTCAAAACTCATTGCAGGTTTTGCTTTATCCCTTGAAATATCTACCCTTGCGGCCATTGTGAGCGGACAATTTGTTCGGGCACATCAAAAGTTGGGTCGAAATAAACCCGTGAGTTGGTTGTTGCGTTCAGATATAGACCTCCCGTTTATTACGAAAGGAATGAATTTGTTTCAACATAAAATCACTTCCTTTTCTTTTCGAAATGATTCCAATTTGGAAAATGGAATTCTGATGGATCTAACCAGTCGTGTCTCAAAAAAAGTAATTGGATTCATTGAACTTGATTTAATCTTAGCAAATGATACCACTGTCCCTGTTTTAATAAAAAGCAAAGCGCTAGGGGCGGAAGTTATTGATGGACTGCGCTTTATGGCAAGCAACTTAAATGTAGAACTTTCGGACACCCTATTCGAACATGGTCAATCATTAGAATACGCTAATTGTGAGAAAAAGGAAATTCAAGTATATGAGCTGCTCGCAAAAATGGGATTTGAATGCACCCCTGCATTTTATGGCGCTAAAATCGAGGAAAAAGCGGAAACATATTTGCTCTTCATGGAGCGATTAGAGCCTGCCAAAATGCTCCTTTTTAATTCTGAAAACAATCCTGAAAGCTGGAGTAAGAAACTCATTCTTACAACCATTCATGCAATTCACAAGATTCATGCGGCATTTGTCACAAGCGATTCAAAGGAACAACTTTCATCGGTGGTATCGTTCGAACCAGTGAAAGCGCTTGAATTATACAGGCAATTTAACCGATTGAATGCAAAGGATTACGCGTATTTGAATTGGACGGATTCCTTTCATTATTTGGACACTGTTTTAGAGGATTGGAAACGAAGTACTCCAGTTAAAAAAAGTGTTTTGACGCTAGTTCACAATGATTATAATCCTCGTAATGTGGGCGTAAGATTGGATGGGAGTATTTGCATGTACGATTGGGAACTTGCATCATTCAATATTCCACAAAGAGATGTGTTTGAATTTTTAGCCTTTACCCTATCTGAAGATTTTTCTTCTTCGGATTTAACTGAAATACTCGCGGAACATTACCTTTTGTTGAAGGAATTGAATTCGGAAAACTATTCCTATCAGGACTACTTACAAGATTTTAAATTAGCCGGAGATGAGTTTTTGTTAACACGCGTGAGTTTTTATTTGGCCGGCAGCACCTTGGTACACTATCCATTTATCAACCGAGTATTTGAAGTTTCATTGAAAATGATTCAATTCATTCAAAATGTTTAACATGGAACAGCTTTTACAACATGTCATCCTCGTTTTTGTCCCGATGATATTTGCGAATTCATTCCACATGGTTTTCGTGAAGTGGGATTTGTTAGCATCGTTTAATATACCGATTTCTGTGCGCCTTTTTGGACAAAATAAAACGTTAAGGGGATTTATCCTACTGCCACTTTTAAGCGCGCTATTCGCCTTGCTTGGAAGCAATGTTTTTGGTCCTTTTCTTGGTTCGAATGCGCACGTTGTGTTCTTTGGTTTGGGCCTTGGAATCGTTTATTTATTGGCCGAACTGCCTAATTCTTATGTCAAACGAAGATTGAACATTCCAAACGGTGGACATTCGGAAAAATACAAAGTCCTGCAAATAATCATCGATCGAGCCGATTCGCTTGTCGCTATCTTTTTGTATTATTACCTAGTTACGGATTGTCCTTTCCTGGATTGCAGCATTCTTTTTTTCAGCGCCATGATCATATCCTTTCTCACTTCCGTGTTGTTATTTTCACTTAACATAAAACGATCCATCTGATGTATATAAGTAAGTTAACGCATTCATTGAACGAAACGTTGGTTGGTGGAAAGGCTGCAAGTCTTTCCAAATTAATCGAATTCGGTGTGGATGTACCGAATGGATTTGTTTTGACCAAGCAACTCTTGAAAGATTACCTCATTCATCAGCAATGGCCGGAAGGATTTTTAAACGATTTACAAAAGGAAATATCCTCTTTGAATAGCGACAAATTAATCGTCAGAAGTTCGGCAATCGGCGAGGATTCAGAAAATCATTCCTTCGCAGGACAACTGGATTCCATTGTTGTTGAAAATGAGCTCTCTGCTGTAGAAGCGACCATTCGTCAGTGCTGGAAAGGATTGGAAAACGATCGTGTGAAAGCATACGAAAAGATTTCAGGAAAGATATTGACTGAAATGGGCGTCGTGATTCAAATCTTTTTAGAAGCGGATTATGCGGGTGTAACTTTCACACAATCCCCTACTGACGAACTTTGTTCCTATACAGAATATGTCCAAGGTGCTGGAGAACAATTAGTAGCTGGAAAAATCACGCCAAAGAATTTTTCTGCAAAGCGAACGGGATTAGATGTATTGAATCTGCCTTTCAATGGAAAACAATTGATTACGAAAAGTTTCCAATTGAAGGATCGATATGCGTGTCATTTGGACATCGAATGGGTAGCGAAAGGAAATCAAATTTACTTTGTTCAAGCACGTCCAATCACCGTTGAAGTATCTAAAAAAATCTATTGGTCGAATACGAATTTAAACGAGAATTATCCAGATCCGATTTCTCCCTTATTGTACTCCATTGCTCGGGATTCTTACTATCATTACTTTAAAAATATTTCCAAGTTATTGCAAATTGACGGAGAAACGTTGCGTTCATTAGAATCAGCGTTTAGCAATACGGTTGGGATTTGGGGCAACCGTATTTATTACAACATGACGAATATTCACAACGTCATGTCTAGTTCACCACTCCGCGCCTATTTCAAAGAAGCGTTCAATCAATTCGTTGGTTATTCAGACCAGGATGTCGCTACGCAATCTAGTGTCAATCGAACTTCGCTAGTGAAACTCTTATGGCGTTTGATGTATTTGAACATTCGCTTGGAAAGCCATGTTCGAAACATTGAAGGCAAAGTGAGTGATTTTTCTCGCAAAGTAGATGAAGAAAACGGCGACCAAATCAATGCTAAATTGTTTTATGAATTTCTTGATTTGCGTTTCAATCAATGGTATCACGCGAGTTTGGCGGACTTTTTCTCCATGATTCATTACAAATTATTGGGTAAAATAACGCATTCTTTCTACGGTGAGGAAAGTGTTGGCGTACACAACACCTTGATTCAAGCCATTCCTGGATTAATCAGCAGTGAGCCACTCAATGACATTTGGGACCTAGTGATTCAAATTGAAAAAATAGATGGAGGAAAAACGTTTTTCCTCGAAAACCCTGCAGAACTCGTTTGGGACACCGTCAATCGATCTTCTGAATGGAAAACGGTACAATTTGGCTTTCAACAGTACCTGAAAACGTGGGGATTCCGATGTTCAGGTGAATTAATGTTCTTCAAACGCAATTACATCGAGGATCCACTTAAGTTTGTAGAATTAGTGCAAAGTTACATGCGAAACGATGCCGTGAATCCTAGGCTCGTGATACAAAAGAAAGACCTAGAGCGTAAAAAGGCAATGCGTGCTTTCGTGTGGAAAATCATCAAAAAACGACACATTCTCTTCCCGCTTGCTTTGTTTGATATCCTGAAACTTTATCTCATTGCAAGCCTTTGTAAACATGCGATTTCAAGTCGAGAGCGTGTGCGCTACAAACAAGCGGAGATGTATTATAAATTCAAAGTCGTCGTAAAACGTATTGGGGCGAAAGAAGTGAGCAAAGGAAATTTAAGTGATTCCGAAGATATCTTGTACTTGAGCTACAAAGAAATTGGAGAGTTGATTGGTTCTTCTGCGATGGATGCTGCATTATTAAAGGAAAAAATAGCGGATAGAATCCTCCATTTTAAGGAAGAATCGAAAAAGGAATTCCCGAGTAATTTCGCGACGAATTTTGGCGAAAGACCTGAGTTCATCGAAGGAGAAATTCCCTTCGTAGAAGGTGCGACAGAGTTCCGAGGACTCGCAGCAAGTGGCGGACGAATCAAAGGAAGAGTGAAGGTTTTAGAATCCGTTTTGGAAGGATATAAAATTGAAAAAGGAGATATTTTAGTCACCAAACAAACAGATCCCGGTTGGGCCATGGTTTTTCCATTAATCGGCGGACTCATCGTCGAGCGTGGCGGTGCTTTGTCCCATGGAGCAATTGTAGCCCGAGAATTCGGTATTCCGGCTGTTATTGGCATCGATCACATTACACGTTCCCTCAAGGATAATGACGAAGTGATTTTAGATGGTAATTTGGGCAAAATTCAACTCATCCATCATGATTAAACACTACCTTCATACACGTTTAAGACCAGGGGCGTTTGTTCTTTTGAGCATCTTTTTGTCCTTGCTGGTTTTGGAGCCCGATTCAACTCAGAAAACGGCGTTATGGAACTGCGTGTTTTTATTGGTGTCCTTTTTAGTTTTTCGACTGATCGACGATGCAGGTTCCATTCGTGCTGACCGCATTCATCATCCAGATAGAATCTACTTATCTGTAGATAACTTCCCTAAATTTTGTTCCTTCACGGCATTGATTTCTTTGTGCTATTTGATGCCATTATTCTTTTTAGCATTAAACATAGCGCTGATTGTCATTAGTTTAATGATCAGTTCAATTGGGTTGTACTTTTTACTTCAAAATCGATTTCAACTGCTTCAACTCATTCCCTTACTGAAATACCCTTTCCTGCTCTGCTGTGTGGTTGTATCACCCATTTCCATGAATCAATGGTTTGTATGCGGAAGTTCTTTTTTCATCATGCTATCGTATGAACTTCTGGAGGACAAAAACGCCACTTGGACGAAGCGTATTTTCACCTTGATTTCTTTAACAATCGCAGGAATCTTCTCCATTTATTTTTCGTCGATTTCGTACGCTTCACTTTTCATTTTGATTCCGTTAGCGTTGTCCATTTTATTTTTCCGATGGAAGTACATTCAGTACCTACCCATCGCTTATTATCCCTTATGTGTATTCATTAATTTATTATTAACATGAACGATTTATTCCTAAAAAAAGTAAATAACCCAGAACATTACCGCTTTGAAAAAGTGAACTGCTATTCGTGTGGATCGGATGATTATTCCTTATTTCTCATTGGTGAGGAAGACCTTACAGGAAAAGATGGGGAGTTTCAATACGTGAAATGCAAGAAGTGCGCTTTGGTTTATCAGAATCCACGAATTGCGGTGAATCAAATCAAAGAGTTTTATGACGGCGAATACATCGCTCATCGCAAGAAAAAAAACTGGGGTGTACTCACGCCACTTTATGAGTGGACCATGAACAAACACGATCGTGAAAAAGATAAATTGGTTTCCAAACATGTGAATTTTGATTCAAAAACAGAAATTCTTGATGTTGGATGCGCAGTCGGAACCTTTCTTCTACACATGAATAAAAAGTATCAATGCCAGATCAGTGGAGTTGATTTCAAAGAAGGATTGGAATACCCGGGATTTGAGAAAATCGAATTCTACGAAGGACTTTTCTACGAGCAAGTAATGGAAAACAAACGTTACGATCTTGTAACCATGTGGCATTTCCTCGAACATGATTATGATCCAATTAAAACCTTGGAGAAAGCAAAAGAAGTGTTGAAAGATGACGGAAAATTAATCATCGAAGTCCCTAGATTGGACAGTTTTACCTTCCGATTATTTGGTAAAAAATGGCCAGGTGTCCAAGCACCACAACACACCATCCTATTTGATAAAAAGAAGTTTGTGGAGATGATGGAACAAAACGGGTTCAAAGTTGTGAAATACCGTGCATGGGGCGCCTTCCCTCCTTATTTTTACATCTTTGCAGGAGCTTATTTTAAGTTAATCGGAAAAGGATTGAATTTGAATAAAATCATCTTCCCTTATTTCCTAGGACAATTGCTCTTAACACCGATGTTAATTTTTCAAAAAGTACTGAACCTATCCATGCAAACCATTGTTTGTGAAAAAACGAAAGCATAAATGACAAGCGATATTAGTCAATTAAAGGCCCGTGACGACAAAGCATTTTTAAGTTTATTGGTCCCGGTAATTCTCTGTTCTACTGGTATGTATTTATCCTTGGAGCATTCCGTTATGCTTCATTGGGCAGGTCAATTCATCTTGTCATTCTTCTTCTTGCAAACGTTTATTCTGTTGCATGAGTGTGGACATTTAAACTTTTTCAAAACACGTTTTTTGAACGCGTTTTTTGGACAGATATTCGGTTTTTTGACGATGATTCCGTTTTATTCTTGGACGCACATGCACAATTTGCATCACAAGTGGACAGGATGGCGAGATTTGGATCCAACCACAGAGAAAACGGTTGAACTGCAGGGTGCCCATTTCATGCGATGGATTGTCAATATTTCCTGGTTTCTTTTTATTCCGATTTTCTTTTTGTCCTATATGCTGAGTAATTATTGGAACATTTTTAAAATAAAGCGGCATTTGAATGAGCGTAAATTTAGGGTTGCAGTACTTCAGATTGGCATCAGCCTTCTGATTTACATTGTTTTGTTTTTGAGTTTTAAGAACTTCCTTCTTCAACTGATTTTGCCGGCATTCCTCATGAGTCTTGTATGGAAGGAACTAGTGATCATGACCCAGCATTCCCACATTGAGATTCCAATAGCGAATGGCTCGCATGTTAAACCCGTTTCCTATGCTGACCAAGTGAAATATACCAGAAGTTTCTATGTGAATTCTTGGTTTGAATCCCTTTTTCTTTTCAATTTCAATTACCATGAAACACACCATGTCTATCCTGGAGTTCCGGCATACTGGCTGCAAAATATTGATTTAAACGTACCAAAGGAACCAAGCTACAAAACATGGTTTCTGAAAGCGAAGTCCATGAAGGGGGAAGATTATGTGTTCCGAACTTCAGCGAAAACTGGCAAGAAATTCTAACCGCATTAGTCCTTTGTCACACATTCCTTGTACACATCAAAATAGGACTTCGAAACGTGAAGATTTTGTTTAATCAATTCGTTCTCATTAAAAACACGATGAGTTGCTCTCAGATTATAGCAAGGAATCCCCGGGTAAATGTGGTGTTCATTGTGATATGAAATGAATTTCGGTGCAAGGAAAATTCTTGCCAGTAATCCATGCGTGGTGGTTCTCGTTTGCAAATCCGCACTTTTATTTTCGATGCCTGAATGTTCCGCTATTCTTCTCAAGCGGTTGGCAATTTGGGTCCAGGTGACAAAAGGAATCAACCAATAAAGCACTAGGCTCATGCCGTTTCCAGTAAATATGAATCCAGTTAAAACGGACAAATAAAAAGTGATTCTCAAAAACGTATACCAACGAGGCGCTTTGTCCTTTTTGGTTTTCATTTGAGCACTGGACATCACTCGAAACGTTTCAAAAACACCAAGTCCGGATAGTTGAATCGCTAAAACTTTGAAGAATTGCTTTTTATTCATGGGGAAACGCCAATGCGGATCGAACTTCGCAATAAAATCAGGATCCTCTTCGGTGTTCAATCTCGCATGATGCGCTAAATGTTTTACTCGGTAAGAACGCATGGAAATAATCAAAGGCCAAGAACAGAAAATTTCCGATAACCAATCGTTTAAGAATTTATTTTTCGAAATGAGTTGGTGGACAGATTCGTGCATAATTAATCCCAAGGCGAGGTATCGTGCTCCAATAAAAATAACGGTAAACAAATAAAAATACCAGGAAAAGTAACGCTCACAAAGCCATGCGCAAGCGAAGATACTCCCCCACTCTAAAAAAATAGAACCGATTCCTTTGAAGTCGTTAATGCGATGCAGGCTTTTTGTTTGCTCATTTGGAATCAATTTACGAATCTCTTTCTTGTCTTGAAGAATCATACTCATATTCAATTTTTTTTCAACTTAAATTTACGAATATCCTTCATAAAGCACAAGTTTTCCCATGAGTTTTTTATCGGTATGAATGGATCATTCAACTCACTAATTAATTAATATTCTGATCGTTATAACTTTTTAACTGAAATCACAATTCAATTCCCTTAATTAAGGCTATTTTTGCACTCGAAATCTCCTCGATTATTCAACTAAAATAAACAGATAAGCATGGCATTCGAACATAAAATGGAAGTACTCAAATCAATCGAGCCAGATGTACATGCGTTTATTGAGGATAAAATGAATCTTCCAGAAGAATGTTGGCAACCTACGGACTTCATTCCAAACGCAGCGGATGCTGATTTCATGGAGCAAGTTCGTGCCCTTCAGGAAAGCATCGCGCAAGTTCCTGATACAGTCATGGTTTCCCTCGTTGGAAACATGATTACCGAGGAAGCACTTCCCAGTTACCAAACGTTTTTTAATTTATTAGAAGGTGTAAATGTGGAACGCAATGTAGCAAGTACAGGTGCATGGGTGCGTTGGTCGCGCTTGTGGACAGCTGAAGAAAATCGTCACGGTGATTTATTGAATAAATACTTGTACCTAAGTGGACGCGTTGACATGCGTGAAGTAGAAATGACGATTCAACGTTTGATTCACAACGGAATCGATTTGCAAACAGCTGCAGATCCATACAATGGATTGATTTACACATCTTTCCAAGAACGTGCAACAAAAATATCTCATGTAAATACGGGTAAAATCGCCTACAAATCTGGGGATAAATTGCTCGCGAAAATATGTAATACCATCGCAGGAGAAGAAGCTTTGCACGAAAAAGCATACAAGTTTTTCATGAGCAAAGTGTTCGAATCTGATCCAAATGGTGCATTGGCTGCTTTCGTTCAAATGATGAAAAAGAAAATTGTCATGCCGGCTTCTTTAATGGACTTTGGAACAGATAAAAAACAATACGTGAATTACGCATCCATTACCCAAAAGATTGGCGTATACACAAGTCATGACTATGCGAACATCATCGATCACTTGGTGAAATTCTGGTCAATCGATAAACTCAAAGGACTCAGCGACGAAGGAAACAAAGCACAAGATTTCCTTTCATCTCTTTCCGAACGCTACTTCAAATTAGCCGAACGACTTCAAGAAACGACTGAAGTTCAATTGATTTGGTTGAATAAAGGAAAGTTGGCGCTGTAAATTCTCATGAATTATTTTTTACTAGCCATTTATTTTCTTCGCAGCTCTTCGTTTACTGAGGTATTGTCCTATGTACATACCTGTCATAGCGCAAATACCCGTAACAAGCGCCTGTCCAAGAGGGTATCCAAAAGCCATAACAACAGCACAACCTGCGATAAAGGGAATAACGAATTGAAGGATTATTTTTTTCATGCTACTTATTTTTAGTAAAAATATACAATTATTCAATCTCCAAACTCACATCAAAGGATAAATGTCCCGATTGTGAAGCCTTGTAATTCGTGTGCCAATAGTTGTTTAACACATACAAATATAGTGGATTAACCGCGGCGTTTTCTCTTGTCCAAACTTTGGCTCCGTTTACTTTTTCTTCTTGAATGATGGAACCGACTTCAAACAAACTAAACGCAGGAGCTTGAAGGATGAGGGTGTGCTTTTCATCGCTTAACTCTACTTGCTTACTCACGCAAATAAATTCTTTGTTGGAGCCTGGTAGTTGATCAACTGGATAAACCAACGAATGGTTTTCATCTCCATAGTTTAACTTCCAGTTGGATTCCATGAAGGGAAAAGCAATATGCAAGGATTCCTTGTCGAATTCTTCGGTTTTATTCGCTTCGACATGAACGACAATGCGATTGGTGTTTTTCTTCCAAAGATAGCTGACTTGTACACCTTCAAATCCCACTAAATCAAAATGGATGAGCATAAATTTCTCTTCTTCGTTCTCGCGATCTTCCAGTACCGTGATGTTTGTTGGGCCAAAGTACTGCATGGGGGAAATTCCTTTGGCATAAATGAATTGCATGAAATCATTTGGAGCCTTTTCGGATATAAGGTTCTCGTTATCAACAAGGATCTTCGTGATGCCACCTGTGCTTAAATCGACATCAAAACTGGTGATTTTACTTTTTTTGACGATTCGAACATTCAGAGATTCAGGATATTCATAACCGAGTTTCTTGCTCAAACGTGTGTACTGTTGTTCTGCTGAATCCAAGAAGGACTTTTTAATCCGCCATTGTTCCGTCGTGAAGAAAAGCGCTGGATCTGAAATACTACACCAAGATCCCCAAGTATGTTCATGGAATAAAATGATGTTTCGGTGCAATTGATAAAATTCAACTTCATGTGCAGAGTACACGTTTTTCTTGTGAGCAAATTCATCCAAAGCAATCGTTTGTAGCGCTAATTTTCGATTGGCCATCTCCTCAACCGCCGTTGAATAAGCGCCATCTTCCCAATATGGACTGATTTCTCCTGTTCGCACTGGAATCTCTGAACCATAGCGCTGTTCGAAGTTTTGGTAAAGCGAATCGACATTTCCGATGACCAATTTCGGTGAATCGTAGCGCTCGTTCCATGCATGAACAAAGGAACATAAGGTCGTATCCACAGGACCATTATCGGCGTTTTTGGTGTAACGCAATTGAACCATGTCATATGGATAATTGCTGCTTTGCAACTGGTGCACATACGCCGAAATACGAGATTCCCATTTGCTTTCTTTCTCTCCGTCTTGGATGTTGTGAAAATACGAATAGCCTTTTCCAGCGGTCCAAACCAACAGTTTTTCGTTCGAATTCAAGCTGGGTTTCCAGTAGAATATTTGATCTCCCGTTTCTTTGATTACTCCACCTACTCGATCGCCGTGATCAGGTAAATTCTCCACGTAATTCGGTCCAAGGGATAAATATGGAATGTGATTCCTCGTGTAATTGTTTAATCCGTCGTAAGTAATTCCTGGGATATCCGTAATCATCGCATTGGAGATACGAATCCCATAGGATTTCTCTAATTGTTGTGCATATTCAACTAGCCAATTTAACTCTTCGGCTTGAGAAAGTCCTGTCAGGACGTTCGCGTAATTTGCTGAAAGAGAAATGTTCCCTGAACGAACATATTGAATAAATAAGGCTTTTTCAGTCGGACTTGCCTCCTTCATGAAGTTCTCAACAGCCCAAAGGGATTCTACGTGCCAAACAGGTTTTTCAGGAGAATTTACCGACTGTTGAATCCACGCAATCGCTGAACGAATGTTTCGGTTTTGAATCTGTTCTACTTCCGTTTGAAGGTGCGAATAACCAATGTCGTTGTGGGAATGGTGAATGATGTGAAAGGTATAATTTTTCGTTTCTTGAACCGTCACCAACTGATGAAAAACCTGCTTACCAATGGAAATGTGAATACTGTCGGTTCCGACAAATTCCTTCGGATAGCTAGGAAAACGCAAGGAATTGTAGCCTGGTTTAATCGTCCCTTTTACCTCAAAATAGGTGGATTTGATACGGATTCCCTGTGTTTTCTGCGTGTAAGGATGATCCACTCGGACAATTAATTCCCGACTCAAGGCATTCTTCAGAATTAAATTACTCGCTTCCACCTGAAATTTCCAATCACTTCGATGCATGAAAACCATCAACCAGTCACGACTTCCTTCATCTTTCCCGGTGAATGAAAATTCAGCGTTCTCTTTGACCCATTCCGTCGGAACTTTAATTGTTAAATACCCAAAAACATCTTTATTGATGTCGTATTCAATGCATTGGAGTTCGTAACCTACTTCGTTTGAAATCCAAGAATCTTCGAAAAAAAGTCCGCTTCGTTTCGCTTTCGTTTCCAACACAAACAGTTCTTTGCCATTCAAGTTGATTTGAAAATGACGATTTGCGGCACTCGTTCCTGATGAATGTCCAATTAAAAATCGAAATTGCGTGAATGCTTCTTTGTTTTGAGGAATTTCCGCACGCATCGTAATCATGGAATTTCCATTGCAACGCGTTAAAAGGGAACTGTCCGCAAATTCATGCAAAGGCGAGAAGTACTTCAGGACTTCCCCACTTACTTTTGTTAAATAGCCATCCACTTGATTCGTTTTTTGAGCGAATAAGGCCGTTGAACAGCATAGAAATAGAATCCAAGTTACTTTTTTCATGAGCATAAACAGATTTTATCAAAGATACAATTTCCGAGTGTCTTGCTCCTACTCGAAATCCCTTATCTTTGTCAAAAAACACCCATATGCGCTTTAATTTATCTGAAATCAACGAACTCATTAAAAGTCGAAGAACGATTTATCCTGAGCAATTTTCAACCCGAAAAGTGCAAAAAGATCAAATTGAATTGCTCTTGACGAATGCGCAATGGGCTCCAACACACGGAAATACGCAACCTTGGCGTTTTCATGTGTTCACTGATGGTGGATTACAGAAATTAAGTACTTTCTTGGGTGAAACGTATTTGAAATTGACACCAAAAGAACAGCAAAACGATGCTAAACTGGCAAAGATGTTGCGTCGTCCCATGATTTCTTCCGTGGTGATTGCTGTCAGTATGAAGCGCCAAGAAGAAGAGAAAATCCCTGAAATTGAAGAGATTGAAGCAGTAGCTTGCGCGATTCAAAACTTACATTTGAGTTGTACAGCCTACGGATTAGGTGGATTCTGGGCGACTCCAAAAGTTATTTACAGCGAAGAGATGACTTCATTCTTAGGTTTAAGTAGTCGCGATAAGTGCTTGGGAATCTTTTATGTAGGATATCCAGATGTCGAATGGCCACAAGCGCATCGACGTCCAATTGAGTACAATACTACGTGGATTTCAGAATAAATTGACCTTAAACTACACAAGTTTCTCTATTTTTACGTTCTGACCGTATGCGTAGATTTATCCTCATCCTTTTCCTCCCTCTTTCTATGTTCGCACAGAAAGAAAACAAATTTGGTGTTCAAAATTACTTTGGATTCCAAACTCGAATGATCATTCCTTCCGATGCGATTGGACCTAATTCATTGACATTAACAAAAGAAGCCTTCACCACAACGATTCAGCAGCAAACTGGCTATACCTTTGGTGGTGTTGTCCGACTTGGACTGAGTGAATTGATTTCCATCGAAACTGGACTCAACTACGTTCAGCGCATTTATGGAATTACCATGTCGGAAACGGATTCAGCCATCACTGCGTTTAGCAACATGAAATTCATTCAATACGACATTCCAGTTTCTGCCGTGATCAATGTGAAATTGACCAAAGAGCTCTATGCAAATGCTTCGTTGGGATTAGCTTTGCAAAACAAACCATCGAGTGTTGGAATTATTACGAATCCACAAGGAAAGCACGAGTTCTTTCATCAAGGCGTCGTGGACATCCACAAAAAGATGTCATTTGATTTAATTTCAAGCGTTGGATTTGAATACCGCACGAAGAAAAGCGGCGTATTTTACCTAGGTGGATCCGCACGTGTGGCGATGGCCCCTGTTTTTCTTTTAGTGGCGAAACACCGCTATGTCAACGATTCACAAGTCGTATTTGGAAATGTCAATGGTTCGTATCTGTCCGTAGATTTCAAGTATTTCCTTCCTTACAAGCGCGCAAGAAACCTCATTTTTAAACCAGGTCCAATCGAATAAACGGATCAATGGGATTTATTCAGTACCTTCATACTGAGAATTCAATAAAACAGTACACAATGATTAATTTAAAAAGCATTCAAACAGAAATTGACGCAAGTTTTCTTTACGCTTTGCTGGCGGAGCATGAAGAAGACGAAAATGTGACGAAAGTGTTTGTACAAATGAGTGCGATTGAATTAAGTCACGCAGAGGCTTTTGCACATAGCAACGGACTTCCACTGGATCATCTTCCAGGTCCATCTTGGAGAGCAAAGACATTGGCGCGCATCGGTAAAATTCTTGGTTACGACTATGTTCTTGGCGTTTTACTGGACACCGAAAAAAGCATCTCATCCGCAGTGGTAAATGCACGTAAAACAACGAATACTGCATCCTCCATTTCAGATACAGCACACGTTACCATTCTACGAAACATTTTAAATCACAACAAAAACGTATCCGGTTCCAATTTAGCGCGCTTCGAGAAACGTCACCGCTCCGTGGGTGGAAACGCCTTAAGAGCTGCCGTTCTTGGTGGAAACGATGGATTGGTTTCCAACTTTAGTTTAGTCATGGGAATCGCTGGAGCATCAAGCGGACAACAAGAGGTATTGTTAACCGGAATCGCTGGATTACTTGCAGGAGCATTGTCCATGGCTTTAGGTGAATGGATTTCCGTCAAAAGTTCCCAAGAATTGTTCGAGAACCAAATGGAGCTCGAAATGGAAGAATTGGAACACAATCCGGAAGGAGAAGAAAAGGAATTGGCTTTAATCTACATTTCCAAAGGAATTCCGGAAGAACAAGCGATGTCCATGGCAAAGGAAATCATGACGAATAAAGACCACGCACATCAAATTCTTGTGAAAGAAGAATTAGGAATCAATCCGGAAGATTTAAAAGGATCTGCGATGGAAGCGGCTCTCGCCTCTTTTGTGTTTTTTGCCATAGGAGCTGTTTTACCGGTGATTCCATTTTTCTTCATTGGTGGAATGAAAGCGATTCTCTTTAGTTCCATTTTAAGTGCCGTTGGATTGTTCCTTATCGGTGGATCCATCACGCTTTTCACAGGAAAAAGCCTTCTTTTCTCTGGGATGCGTCAAGTTATTTTTGGACTTGCGGCTGCTGCCATCACCTATGGAATTGGACACATGATTGGCGTTTCGATTGCTGGGTAGTCGTTACATTTCCAATCTGTCTGAATCCTCCAACGCGAACAATTCTTCAATCGTACATTGGAAGAATTCACCAAGCCTCATTCCAAGTAATAACGTTGGATGGTATTTTCCATTTTCAATGGCGTTTAATGTTTGTCGAGAAACATCCATTTTATCGGCTAATTCTTGCTGTGAAACCCCTTTGATGCTGCGGTAAATTTTAATTTTATTTTTCATCTGATTGTTTGTAAAAACGGTTCAAAGCAATTTTTTGTTTTAAATTAAACAGCAGTAAAATTAAAAATAACTGAATAATCATTACTTCCCAAAAATGGATTCCGAAAATAAAAACAGTTTCCACGATGACCAACATAAAGTTGACTTGAACGGACCACGCGAGTGATTCTAGTCGGATTTTAGAAATCAATTCGTCCTCAACGGGCTCCTTTGAAAAACCGTGAACGATTCCACTAACAACAAGCAATAAAGAAATGATCTCATCCATCAGGTTATTCTTAATCCAAAATTGCTCACCCTGTATTAAGTGATCCGAAAAAAACATCGGGACATTCAATTCAAGTCCTGACGACAGGGAAGAAATGGACTCATAAAAAAACAGATGGCAAATGCCAAGGATAACGGATGAATAGAAAATCCAAGCGCTTGGCTTTTTAAATTTGTTCGTGAATAATAACATGGTATAAAGTTTAAAGTTTTATCAAATGTATAGTATATTTTACATTATGACAAATATATTTTACATTTTGTATGATAAACAACTGCATCATATCTATTTTCTCCAGGTTTATCAAGCAAATTCATACTTTTGAAGCATGAACACTTTTTTACACATTCTAAAAAGAACACTCGTCATTTTCATTTCGCTTTTTGCAGGAGCAATGTTAAATGGCGCATTGATTGACGTGAGCCGTCAAATCATTCCACCACCTGTTGGATTTGACTTAACAACGGCAGAAGGACTTCAAGCAGCGATGCCACACATGGGTCCGGAACATTTCTTATTTCCTTTCCTCGCACATGCACTTGGAACCTTGCTCTCCGCAGTATTGATTACACGTTTCTTAAAAAGCCAACAATTTGTCTTTTCGATGATGGTTGGAATTCTTTTTCTTTTAGGTGGAGTTTCCATGGTGATCATGTTGCCTGAAACACCCATTTGGTTTGTTCTGGTGGATTTACTATTCGCCTATATTCCAATGGCTTATTTGGGCTATAAAATGGCATGTCGTTCCTTGAAGTAAAACTTAAATACTTGTTAAATTCTTTCATTTCAATGAATTGAATGAACTAAAAGATTACATTCGTTAAAAATGTAATTTGATTCGTTTCATACATCTTTTGTTGATTCCTGTCTACTTGTGCGTTGCATTGAGTTGTCCTGTTCGATTGCATTTTTGCGGGAATGAATTAAGCGTATTTTCCTTTTTTGGACTTAATTCAACAAAATGTTCATCCCAATTACAACACAATCAGCATTCTTGCAGCCATGACGAATCAGTACTGATTGATTTGGATTCATTTGATTCAGATGATGAAGTTTCATTTTCTGATCTTGAGAAAATTGATCATCTTCCTTTTTCTTCCATTCATTGGCCGTTTTCAATGATTTTAGAAACTTATTCTGATCCAATTGAACCTAAATGTCAATTTTTGTTTTTTGTTCAGCCTGTCCCTAAATACATACAATATTGTTCCTATCTCATATAGGATAAATTGCTATTAATCTTTAGCTTTTAATGTCATATGTCAGTGACATTAACTTTTAGGACTGCTTGTTTAAAATGTTTCGTTTTAATCGTATGTACCATCTCTTTTTAATTAGTACTTCATTCATCATTTAATAAATTTTATACCATGAAAAAAATCTCCCTTGCACTCGTTGCTGGAATTGCCTTAGCATCTTGCACAGTCATTCGTCCAGGACAAATCGGACTCAAACAAACGTTTGGAAAACTTCGTGCAAATACCTTAAATGCAGGTCCACGCGTATTTAACCCCTTCGTCTCCAAAGTGATAAAAATTAATGTGAGAACAGTTGAGTTGTATCAAGTTTTAGAATTGCCAACCAAAGAAGGTTTGAGCGTTAAAACGGAAATCATTTTACTGTACCACGTGAATCCATTAATGGTGAAGATGATTTATGAAAATTACGGATTGAATTACCAGAAAGTCATCGTTGAAAGTAACTTTATTGCAACGGCAAGACAAGTTTCAGCACGATACGATGCGAAGGAATTATACGCTGTCGATCGTAAAAAAGTAGAACATGTGATGGTCGACGAATTGACATCCGATATTGGTGACAAAGGATTTGTGATTGACGCCGTTCTCTTAAAAGAAATCAGCTTGCCAAGTGCAATGACTCAAGCGATTCAATCCAAGGCAAGTGCCGAACAATCCGCTTTACAAATGGAGTTTGTTATTCAAAAGGCCGTAAAAGAAGCAGAAAGACTATCTATCGAGGCCGAAGGAATTAAAAAAGCACAAAACATCATTAATAGCTCATTGACGGAAACATTATTAAAATACAATTACATCGAAATGCTTAAAGGACTTTCCACTTCTCCGAATGCGAAGGTGATATTAACGGATGGAAAACTTCCCGTAATGTTGAATGAAAAATAATTCATTTTCAAAGGACAAAAAGGATTTTGTTGATTGTTTGTTCATCGAAATCCTTTTTTTATGTCCCCTTTGTTATTTAGAATCGTTCTAAAATACCTCAAAAGTGGTATTGATGACGCTGTGTTACGCAACTAACTTTGCACAAAAAAACAAAGCTTATAATGCGCCTGCTCTTATCCATTCTAATTGTCAGCTTAACAAACTTCGTGTTTTCACAAGATAGTTTATTGAAAATCAGCACACAAAGTGATGTGCTTGTGCGAACGTATCAAATCATGAAACAACTTCCTGATTCTATTTACCAAATGAAAATTGTATCAGGTAAAAAGATGGAAATCATTTCTTTGAATGCGCAGCAATTGGACTTAAGCACGAATAATTACCGTCAACTGTTTAAACGTACACCTGGAATTTACGTGAGTGAACACGATGCTTCCGGATTGCAAGCGAGTATTTCCACCCGTGGACTGAGCGCGAATCGATCATGGGAATTCAACATGCGTCAAAATGGCTACGACATCGCTGCTGATCCATCCGGGTATCCAGAATCGTATTACACTCCTACCCTAGATGCTGTTTCAAAAGTGGAAGTCCATCGTGGTTCATCCGCCTTACAATATGGAACACAGTTTGGTGGAATGATTAACTATCAATTCAAAGACAAGTTAAACGACCAGCCTTTTTCATTGGAAAATAGTCAAACCATCGGTTCTTTCGGACTTTTCAATAGTTTCACTGCGCTCGGTGGAAATGTGAAAAATTGGTCTTACTATGGATTTGTTCACCACCGAAATGCCGAAGGATTCCGACAAAACAGTCAATACACTACAGCAAATTACTTTGGAAAAGTGACCTATCAACTCAAAAAAGGAAAGATCTCCGCTGAATATTCCAATAGTGGATACGTTAGTCAACAAGCGGGCGGAATCTTCGATACCTTGTTGCACGCCAAACCGGACACTTCTTTCCGTGCTAGAAACTGGTTTCAAGTAAAATGGAATACGCTTTCACTTCAAGGAGAATACGCGTTCAGTCCTCTTTCTAAAATACACTTCTACACCGCAATCACCTTTTCCGATAGAAATAGCGTTGGATTCACGAAATCATTAACGACTTTGGACACCTTCAACACCTTGTTAGGGTCGTACAATCCACGTCAAGTAGACATCGATCATTACTTGACGCAATCGAGCGAAGTTCGCTACCTAAAACAGTACAATTTGGGACAACAATTGCAAACATGGACCATTGGAGCACGTTTTTGCAACAGTGAAATCCACCGCTTGCAACAGGGAATCGGAAGTACAAACAGCGACTTAGATTTAATCGTTTCACCTGACAATTCAGGGAATTTGTTTCAAAAGGACTTATTGCTAGGCACGCAAAACATTGCCTTGTTTAGTGAACACTTATTTAAAGTAGGCAAAAGATTTTCCCTTACTCCCGGATTCCGTTCGGAGTATTTGACTAATCAACTTTCTGGACGCTCCAATAACTTTGCAAGTGGAATCATGGAAATCCAAGAAAAGAAACGTTTCATCCTTCTAGGTGGATTAAGTAGCAATTTTCAGTTGTATACAAAACAACGAATAAAATGGAGTTTGTATGCGAATGCTACACAAAACTACCGTCCAGTGATGTACTCCGAATTATTACCTTCTTCTACAACAGAAGTCGTTGATCAAGCAATGAAAGACGTGACTGGATTTACTTCCGAGCTAGGTACCAAAGGCGTATTCATGGATAGAAAAGGTCCAATTACCTTTGATATCAACGCGTTCTATTTGCGTTACAACGGAAAAATCGGAACATATTTAGTGAACAACGCGCCTTTCAAAACGAACATTGGTGATGTTGTGAGCAAAGGAATCGAAGCATTCATGGAATGGTCCTTTTTCAATCCTTTCTTTAAAAACGCTGCAGCGAGCGAATTGCTATCTGTCTATGTGAGTGGAACCATTCAGGATGCCACATACGTCAAATGGAACAATCCTGCTTTAGCACAAGATCCAACGCATTCCATTCAAGGAAAAAAAGTGGAATATGCTCCGTCCCAAATCCTTCGCTTGGGATTAAATTACGATTACAAAGGATTCTCCTTTAATTACCAGTATTCCTACACGGGATCCGTCTTCACAGACGCCGCGAACACCGTTTCAGCGAATGCGTCAGCCACAGTTGGACAATTGAGCGCATACGACATTCACGATGCGTCTGTGAGTTACAAATTCAATAAAAACTACCAAGTAAAAATTGGCGCAAACAACCTATTCAATGAAATCTATGCTACACGCAGAAGCGGCGGTTATCCAGGTCCAGGCTTGTTGCCATCGCAAGGAAGATCGATTTATGGAACGATGATTATTAAGTTGTAGTCAATAGTTGTTTAAAAAGCTGTTATTAGTTTAATTCAAATAGTATCCTGTAGCTTTACCCTGTCCTTCTTTTGTGATGATTCCTTTTTCAACTAATTCACCTAGGTTCTTTTTCACAGTAGGCAATGCGAGTCCAAGTTTCTTTGCGATTTCACCAGATCCGCATCCTGAATGGTTTTGAATGTAAAACAATATGCTCTTTTCGCGAATGGACACAGGCACATCTATTTTACTTTCTTCTAATTTGTATAATAGTTGATCTTGAATATGAATCAAACAGCTGATAAAAAAAGTAATCCATTCTGTTATGTTTTCTCCGGGTCTTTCGCGTTGTGTTTGCATGAGTATTCTGTAATACTCAGATTTTCGATTTTCAATTTCATGCTCAAAACTAACGTATTGAATCCATGAATACCCATTTTTCAGGAGCAACAAACTACCTAGCAACCGACTTAAACGACCATTCCCATCTTGAAACGGATGGATACTTAAAAATTCATACACAAAAACAGCTGCTTTGAGCAATGGAATTGTTTCTTTATCGGTTTTATACCAATCGAACAACTGCCTCATAGCGTCTTCCGTCGCTATTCCTGGATCTGCTGTTTTAAAGACAATTTGTTTTGTGCCATCAACGAAGTTCGCCTCAACAGCATTGCTGACTTGCTTATATTTTCCTTTATGCCACGTATCCTTTTCGCCATGCTGCATTAAAATTTTATGCAAGTTTTTAATTTGACCCTCCGTAATTTGAATGGCATCAAAGTTCTCTGCGATGGTGTCTAACGCTTCAAAATACCCAATTACCTCCTGTTCGTCTCTTTCCTCTAGTTTAGAAATAGACAATTTCCCGATCAATACAGCTACTTCATCATCGGTCATTTTAGAGCCTTCAATTCTGGTTGATGCGCCGACACTTCGAACTGTTGCGATCGATTTTAGTTGTTTCAGTGATGTACCCTCTCGTTTCTCTATGGAAGTCCACGAAGCATCAAACCGATCTATTTTGTTCAGGTCAGTAAGGATTTTCATGCCAAGATCCAAGTGCAAATTGTGTATTTTCAGGCTCATAAAATATACGTATTTATACGCAAATATACGAATAATATACGCATTTACAACTTAAAAATATACGTATTTATACGTATATATACGATTGGATATACGAAATGATTGATGAAAAATATACGTATATATACGTAAATATACGAATCAATATACGAAATAAAATGGATCGATTCCTTTACCAATAAAGGATTCAACCCAAATTCGTCACTTCAACTCCTCTTCTGCAACTTCATCCGTTTTCGTGTATCCTTTCAGCGTCCATGAAATTAATAGGAAAGCTAACAGCGCGATAAATGCGGCAACTAGGAATGGTGTCCCGAGTCCAAGGTTGGAGTTGGGTACACTTGATTTGAAATTGTAGTAAAACCACATGAACAATGGTGGACCAATAATCTCGGCCAAACTCATCAAGCTAGTGAAGATTCCTTGGAGTTCTCCTTGCTCGTTGCTTTGCACTTGTCCGGAAATTATAGAACGAATCGCTGGATCCACAATTCCAGTGAATGCATATGGTAGAATGATGGCGTACATCATCCATCCTTCGTAGATGAGTCCCATTCCCATTAAAACGAAAATCGAAAGAAATAAGCCAAGTTTAGCTGCATTTCTCTGCCCTACTTTCGCAACAATTTTTCCAGTTAAGGCTCCTTGAACGACTCCAAAACAAACACCGACAACGGCTAATGAAATCCCCACTTCTTTGGTGGTCCAGCCGAATTTTTCCATCGAATAGAAATTCCATGTGGAATGGACACACATCGTTGTAAGAATCGTCAAGAAAGAAACGAGGAATAAATACTTTAACTTCTTGAAGCGTTTCATTTGTTGAAGTGCACCAAAAGGATTGGATCGTTTCCACTCGAAGGCGCGGCGGTTTTCTACGGGTAAAGATTCTTTCAAAACGATAAATCCATAGATGAAATTCGCCATGGAAAAGAAAGCTGCTACTAAGAATGGCGTACGCGCACCAAAGTCCGATAGGAGTCCACCAATCGCTGGTCCGATAACAAATCCAATACCAAAGGCAGCACCAATCATCCCGAAATTCTGTGCACGTTTATCCGGAGTGGAAATATCTGCAATGTATGCGGAAGCGGAAGTGAAACTCGCACCAAAGATACCAGAGACTGCTCGTCCGATCACCAACCACCATAAATCCGGTGCGAAATACATCACCATATAATCCAAGCTCATTCCGAGTACGGAAATCAACAAAATGGGACGACGACCAAAGCGATCGCTCAAGTTTCCGATGAGCGGAGAAAAGATGAATTGCATGAACGCGTAAGCACCCATCACCCATCCAAAATACTGAGATGCTTGTCCTAATGGCACATGCGCCGTTTCTGAAATTAAGGTTGGAAAAGACGGAATGATGATTCCAAGACCAATGGAGTCAAGGCAGATGGTTACTAATATAAAAAGTAAAGCCGATTTCGGATTGATGACATTCATGAAGAGCAAGATCTAGTTTGAGGGACAAAGATAAGCAAACTCAAGAGAGAGTTAGATTAAGAAGTTGTGAAATCTAGTTAAAGGTATTTATATGGCTCGCCATTTTCAATCAACTGTTCGATGTTCTTCAAAACCTGTTTCATGTATTTCCTCCAAAAGAGTTTTGTAAATAACCAATTCAGTGGATAATATAAAATTCCATGTGCATACATCGTATAGGAATAATCAATTTGAATGGTATTCGGCGAAGTTTCAGTTGTTTTCCATTCACCCACAAATTCATAGAATCCAAGCATCCATGATTGAAAATCATCTACTTTAATCTTCCAATACTCATTTTCTCTACGCTCCAACACATGATCCACTGAAACAAATCCTCCTTTTTGTGACCAAGACTTCGCAGCAAAGACCTTTTTTGAAGAATGGACTTGACCCCAATTTTCATCATCCGTACAATACGTTACTTTAGGCATGACACCAAATCCAGTGTGAATTTTGGTTACATCACAAAGCATGGGCATTTTAAACGCCTGTTCTAAGGAACAATGATACGTAGTTTGGATAGCAGTATGAACTTTCATGGGTGCAAGGTAGTCATTTCCAGATTTAAGACAACACATTAACCCATGAGCACTCCGCCGCAAAGAAGAACATTAAAACGTTTTACCGATACTGATTCCGAACATAGGGAAGACATAGATTCCGTTCGATGGGAATCGGGTCCCGTTATTTACCGTATGAGCTATCCCGAGTACGACAGGCGTCATCGTAGCTTTGAACAGTAGTCCATTACAGTAACTATGATAGGTGTAACCAATACGTATACTTGGACAAACTTCTTGTGAACGATATTTTTCTGAAGTGCCAAATTCTTTAATGAGAAAGGTAGTAACACCAATTCCAAGTTCTAATTTATTTGGCAGGTTTTTGGTTTTGTTAAAATCAAACGATGCATTGTACGACAAAGGAAACGAAAACATGCGATGATTCATTTCTACCCATGGAACGTAGTTTAAAGAGAAATAACCTCCAGCAATGCTGTGTTGAACGCCATTCGACGAAACATTTAAGCTACGTTCGTACATGACAGCACCATAGAGACTTTGTCCGAGCAGGTCAACATAAATGGCATTTTTTGACGGTCCAACGAGCTTTTTTGGTTGGCGTTTATTGATTTCACAAGTAAGACTTAAACCAGAATTAATTCCCGAAAAACCTAAGGTTACGGCTTTCTGAATTTTACCACTTACATATTGTTCGTATTCTGAAACCACTTTGGATTGGGCGTATTGATATCCAACACTTAATCCTAGTCGCCACTGTGTATTTGAACCCTTAAAGATTGGATAACTCAACTTTACTTGCGCGCTCCCTCCGATACGATTGGCATAATACCACGGTTCGGGAATATAGCACCAAAACATCGTTGTGGAATATCTTTTTATTTGCATGATGTTGTAGGATAATCCGGCTTGAAGTTGAAGGTCCCAATCATCCTTTATTGGTTTGCGTAACAGTTTTTGTAAAAGCGCCATTCCATCCAATTGACCTCTTATAGAGATGGAGCGATTTAAGACCGTGAAACGATCCACCATACTTGCTTGATCAACTTTTAGTTGTGTTCCGATACTCAACATGGGTGTCAATCGGTAGTTCAGTTGCAAAGCTTTATAAAAAGCGTGATGTAAAGGCTCATAGTCCTTTGAGGAGACGAAAAACGTATCTCCGTAAAAGGCATTTAAGTCATTCATATCCACACGTTGGTATCCACTACTTAGGTTGATGTTGAACCTTGAAAAACGCGCTTGCTCAAACTCTTGAGAGAACAGCAATTGAAAAGAAAAAGCAAATAAAAATGTGAGTAGGTATTTTTTCATACAAGTTTCGAAAGATTCATGACTAGTAAGGTTAACGTCAAAAATTTAGGTAAAGGGGTGTGAAGGTCAAAAACGAATAAACCGCAGATTATCCATTCAGAACATTAACACATTGGCACATTAGCACATTAAAACGTCTTTCCAATACTGAAGCCAATCCAGGGCATTACTCGACGGTCAAAGAATCCAGCTGAGCCAAAGTTGGTGTAATGAATTCCCGAGTATTCTTCTCTTACAAATCCAGGTAATAAAGGTGTAAACGTTGCCTTGAATAGTAGTCCACTACGGTAACTGTGGTAGCAATAGCCAATCCGCAAACTTGGATATAGGTATTGTTCCTTTTTAGCTGGTTCATAGTCATATTGCGTTAACCCCAAGGCTGTTATTCCGAAGCCAAGATCCAATTTGCTCGGTGAATTTTTTGTCTGATTAAAATCAAAATAAGCATTGTATGCAACTGGAATGGAAGTAAGTCCTAAATAATCCCAAGGAATGCGGTTTAATCGCATAAATCCAAGAGAGAGTGCATGTTGAATCCTAGTTGACTCTACGTTTAAAATGCGTTCGTAAACGAGGGAGCCATAGGTACTTTGTCCGAAAACGTCTAAATACACCGCATTTTTCGAGGGAGAAACACTTTCCTGTTTTTTATGGTGATTGATTTCATAACTCAATCCTATTCCTGCGTTGAAACCAGAGAAATCAGCCGTCATCGGATACTTGCCTAAAACGATCCAATCTGCTGCATCTGTTCTCAGTTGCTTGGTTCTCGCATGTTGGTACCCAAGGGTTAGTCCCAGGCGTAATTGGGAGGATTTCCATTTTAGTATAGGATAGCTTATGTTGACTTGTGAATTCCAACCAATACTTGGAGCGAAGTAGTTGTTCTCGTGGTTGTATACACTGGAGTTGGTCGATAAATTCACATACATGGTATTCAGCGTTGCTCCTGCCAAAAGCTGCATTTGCCATTTCTTCATGACGTTTCTTTTAGCGAAGTGATCCAATAACTGTCCGCAATCTAGCTGTGCAAAGATTCCAAACGAATTATTCCGAACACCCAATCGATTGTTAGAATAAATGGTGTCCGTAATGTTTCCAATTTCATCCATGAAGTAAATCGGACTCACATGTTCAATGACTTGTTCATTCGATTTAACAGAAACACCAAATCCCAGGAAATGATTAAATTGATAACTCAATTCTAAATTTCGATACATGGAATGACGAATGTTCTGCGTGAACAGATTATTGGGAATCGCAAATGTATCCAAGTAATAACGGTTGATGTCCCCCATGCGCAAGTGCTGGTATCCGAGGGAATAAGAAACTGACAATCGAGAAAGCTTTGTTTTTTCGCTGTTTGTTTGGGCGTTTAGGATCTTAACGAAAAAAAGAAGAATAAGAAAATAAGTAATCTTGAGCATGGATAGGTTTTGAGTATAAGACAAATGAAGAACGTGGAAAGTTACAGGTTGGGGTAACACTCTCTAAATTGTGAGAATGAATTTCCGTAAGAAATAATCGGCAAGTCGCTTAGCCTCACAATCCATAGATTTTTTCACGATGTATCCAGCAGCCGCGTAGATCACCACATTGGAAAGTCCAGGTAATGTAATCTCAGTAAGAATGGGTTTAGCTGTAACTGCTTTAGTTACTCCTCCGAGAACTCCGGAGGCTGTTGTAAAAATAGAAGTATGCGAATGTTGAGACATGAAGTTTTGCTTCGATTAGGAAACAAACTTCGGGAATTGGAAAGTGTGGAAATACCTAAATAGGTTAAGTTGAGAACTTAAAAGTTCTAATAGGTTGAATAGGTATCTAAAATTTCAAAATGAAATAATTAAAGCGTTTTTTAATTTTTAAAAAACTTTAGGTTTTGATTACCGACTTGAATCATATAGACCCCATTCTCCAGACCGTTCAATTTCAGATGATTTTCACCCGAATTGAGATAAAACTGTTGAACTTCTCGTCCGCTAGCATCGAATAGAAGTGCATTATTTCTCAAAATATTTTCGGGCATTGAGATTGTAATCATATCAAAGCTTGGATTTGGGTAAATACTGATCTCTTGAAGTAGATCTAGGTCATTGACTGACGCGGTGTCTGGCAATGTACAATTGGCATTTGAATAAGGATAATAAGACTGATTATTGATTTTCAGACAGCTCAAATGTGATTCTCGGATATCGATCAAATCAGGAAAGAGTAAACCAAAATCACTTCCTATACCCTCAATATAACTGACTTCATTTCCTGCACAACTTCCTTGAAAATGAAAAACACGATGGTCATTACCATTCACTTGAATGGTATCAATCAGATAGAGGGTTTCGGTATTGAATCCAAGGCAATCTGATACTAATGAATGGAGCACTGAATTATTTGTATCGCCTACTTGCAAAGAGAAGTCGTATAGGATGTGTTCAGTCGTACTGTCAGTCAAAACCACATAGATTTTTTGATTGAGTGTGTCTTGGCGAATGGCTCCTGTGTAGGTGGGAAAAAGACTCAAATCATTGATACTCGGAACTTCAAGCTTCTTGATTTTGACATACGTTTGCGAATTGATAAGCGTATCACCGTCAGTATAATATTTATAATCAACTAAGGTGCACGTCGGACAACTCAATAGGGCAATGCCTCCATATTGATACCACTCGGCATTTTGCATTGGCAGCGGTTTGTATTGCGCGTGTGCTGTTTGAATACTTGCAAAAAGCAAGAAAAGGTAGAAGAGGTTTTTCATGGCTTAGTTTTTAATGAATTTAATCTTTTGAGAGTGCACTTGAATGGTGTACATGCCGCTTTTCAATTCTTTAATATTCAAATTGTTATCACCCCCAGAAACACTAAAATTTGCCACAACTTTGCCGAGGTTATCAAACAAAACACATGTTGTATTTAAGGTATTCTCAGGTAAAGAAACTATCAAGTTTTCATTAGCCGGATTAGGGAATATGTTGACCAAAAAATCGTTGTTCACTTCATCAATCCCTGCAGTTTGACAGCCTTCCGATAAACAAGCCCATTCGTCCAGTTTGACAAGAATAAAAGGATTCGGAGCCGATCCAATACTATTATAGGCAACTGTTGCATAACCCCCAAAGTCAGATTTGATGATCGTTTGATATTCTCCGTTTGAATGCAAATCGAAAATATTTATTATTCGTCTGAAGATCACATTTCCAGAATATGAAGTTTTTTCAATACATAGCATTGTATTAATCCCCATATTCTGGGTGAAAAGAGTATCCATAAAACCTACTGATAATATTGTATTATCATCATCAATTAAGGCACTATGAAAACTATTGCCGATCGACTCATGTCCAGTGACATTTTTCCAAATTAAATTGCCGTTAATATCAAATTTGATAGTCATAGGTTTTTGCATGTCGAATGAACCAACTGTATTCCCAGTGAATTCCGATCCTACAGCTATGAAATTTCCATCGGGCAACTGCTTTACGTTAAATAACCAACCCCCATCTGAAGAATTAAAATACTTTTGCTGAAGTATGGTTCCGGTAGAATCGAGAAAGCATACAAAAGATTTATTGTGATTATTCCTGTAACCGACCAAAACTATTTTATTTGTTACAGAATCTTCGATTGCAGCAAAAACATTTTCTACTTCATTTTGAGTATTAAAATTATATTTCTGTTTCCACTGGGTATTTCCAAGCGAATCTGTTTTTAATAAGAAACATTTTGCATCTCCCATAAAAGGCCCTGTTAATCCACTAATTAAAAAACCCCCATCCTTTGTTTTTGACACCGATCTGGTTTCTAACGTCTGGTCAATTGAATCACCAAGAAGGTGTTTTGTCCATAATGTATCGCCTTGATCATCTAATTTTATCAAATAGCTGGTGTAGTTTTCCGTTCCAATATCATGGGTATAGAATGTGGAGTAATAGGTTTCATCCGATTTTTTTAAGAAATCTTGAATAAACCAACCAATACACATGTTCTGATTATTCGCCATCGGATATCGCTTATACCAAAGAGAATTACCCATTGAATCAACACCAGAAACGGTATATCCCCAAGCCCCTGCAGAATCAATAGACATACCTGCTAACATATACCCATAACTGGTGTTGGCAACACCATAACTTTGCGAACTGCTATTCGGTGGAAAAAAATAGTTTTGAACGAAACGATCTGGAGCTTGTGCAAAAGCTGACAAGCTAATTAGGAGGACAAAAAACGAAGTAAGTATCTTCATAACGTTATTTTACTAAAACTAATTTTTGCTGCTTAATTGCTTTTCCATCTACATATAGTGTAGCAAAATACAAAGAATTCGTTAGGTTTTCTGTCGAAAAGTTTTGAAGCGTGTTCGCACCCATTCTAAACGTTTCTATCAGTTTTCCATTGACATCATGAATGTAAATGGAAGCCACTTTAGAGTTTTCTACTGATTTAAATAATAAGGTAACATTATCTGATGCAGGATTAGGGAACAACTGAAAAATAAAGTTATTATCCTCTGATTCAGACCAAGTACTGTCTGTTGCTTGAGAAAAACGAGTGCTATTTTCCTCAATAGGAAGTAGTCTAAGTTCAGGATAAGCATACTTAAATACCTGCATTAATAATGCTTGGGCATGGTTTTGAAATTCTTTTTGTTCATCTTCAGCAATATTTAACATTTCTGAAAACTTTATTGAATCACTACTTAAAAGATAACATTTTTGAGATACATCATTCAACTCTAAAATCATTCGTTGAAATGCACAAAAATCTGATAAATGCGGTTTTAGCTCCAAAGTATCAAGTATTTGATCAGCCTCAATATAATCCCCTTTAAAAATATTAACTTTCACCAAATCACATGAAGAATTTGGTCTGTTTTCCATTTTGATTAAATATAAAATACTATCTATCGCATTCACATTGGATGTGTCATGAAGATAATTACTGATTTCTTCTGATACCAAACTTTGGATTTCAAAATTCTTAAGAATTATCTGTCCTTCCAATTCAAAACGTGCTGATAAACCTGTTTGAGAAGCATTTATTTGCTCAATTAAAGTTTGAGATAAATTTTTATTTTCAATAGCCAACTTAACATTATTTGTAATTGGTGAATTTGCAATTATTACATCTTTTATATCGACAGAAGGTGTTGTTTGTACTCTGTTGATATAGGCTATCAATACGTCATCACTTAAAAATGGTGAATAACTCATAAGGAGATTTTTCAATGACTCGGAACTTAAAGTACTACTAATAGAGGAAATTAAATTAGCCGTATTCCCACCATCTACAATACTATCATAATAAGTTTTTTGATTCGCTAATTCCAATTTTAACGTGCTCTTTTCTAATTTGATTTCTACAAGACTTTTGTTCATTGTTAAAGGGCAGTCACTAGGATCTGGCTTTCCGTCATAACTAAAAATTTGAACTAATAAATCACTGCAACTTGGTTGCGGAAGTGGTGAATAATGTTCACCAGTATATGAATGATGAATTACCTGTTTTCCTGCATTAGGAGAAGGGAAAGAATTATCGTTGTTTATATACCATTTGTTTTCATTTCCACAAATGGCCGAATAATAATTCCTAACATAATTAGTCACAGCGCCACTGGAACCTTGAACATAATTTACGGTTGGTTGAATATTACCTGATGACATTTGAGCAATATCATATTTACCACTTAAAAAAATGTTACAATTCATTTTTAATCCATCAATAAAATTATTTTCACCTGAATTGTTATCAAGCGAGTTGATACCAACTGTCATATTTGTAAAGTAATTACTATAAATTTGATGAGCCCCTTCCATTGAATTACGAACAAAAATTCCAATATCATCTTGGTTATTCGTAGTATTATTAAATGAATTATTCTGAACTTTATAATACTTACATCGATCTAAATACAAACCATAAGCTTGATATTCACCCCCAACCTCTACTTCACAATTGTTAAATACCGGATAATGCATTCCAGAAAGAAGAGCACCACCAGAGGTGTTGTTTATAAATTTAACGTGATTAATATTCGCACTCATGAAAACATTTGAATTATGGGATTCAATACCATAATCCCAATTTTGAAATTTCGATTGAATTATATTATTTGGCAAACATGGAACTGTACCGTTGGTGCAATAGTCATTCACTATGAATTTAGCATCAACCGAATAAATTCCATTACCACGACTTAAAACTGGATATGCATTTCCTGCTAAATATTTAAAATCACAACCTTTAATATTGACATTTTTTATATTCCACATACTTATTCTTGTAGTAGGAATCAATCCATTAACCAGTAATTGATTTATCTCAAAAACACAATTGTAGAAATAACTAACATTATTAAAATTAGGATAAGACATAAATTCAACGTCTCTTCGGTTATTAATGAATTTACTGTCTTTTGCACGAATGACCCCACCAAAACTTGTCCAATTAATATTGCCGTTAACGTCAATTAAACTTGTGCTTATCCCATTTTTCGCATTTTGAATCGTTGCGTTATTTTTCAGATCGATAATTCCTTGATAAGGCGATAAACCATTTGATAGAATTGTCTGTGGCTGATTTCCATTTCCACCGACATTAACTCCTTCCCACATTCCGCCGCAACTATTAGTAAGTATTCCCCCATCTACCACAACTCGAGCGTTTGGTTTTATTATTAATCTTATATCTTCGGCAAATTGAACTGTACCCTTTATAGTAAGAGTTACTCCCGGGTCTACAACAACATTACTATTGAATGAACGATAATAATTTTCATCCCATGTCTGAGAAGTTGTTACATGGTAATCCGTTGACTGAGGCAATGGAGCGTCCCAAATTCCGCGACCATAAGTTGAGGCAAGTAGTTTACCTTTACAATTATTTATTTCTAGTTTTGTGATTATAGCAGCGGGCAGACCATTATTAAAACATTCCCATGTTTGTAAGGCTTTATTCCAGCGATAAACACCTGCATCTGTTCCGGCATAAATTTCGTCATCAGTACCATTACGGTAAACCAAACAATTCACTGGAAATGGAGGTAGCCCAGTTGAAAAATCAGTCCAAGATGTACCACCATTATTTGAAAAAACTACACGATTCAATCCTTGACTTGTAGGAACTCCTTGCCAATAACCAGCACAACTTGCCCAAACTCTATCTGGATTATATGGATCAACCTCAAAATCAGTTATGTATGTCCAATTGTACGGAGTGAAGTTAGCAGATAAATCAGTCCAGTTGGATCCTCCATCTGTTGATTTTAGCAATTTATATTTTCTTTCCAGTCCCCAAGTTGGGCCTAAATATGCTAAATAAACAATATTACCATTTGAGGGCGCTACATTTATGGCGGAAATGCTTCCCACATTACGTGTGTTACCGTCAATATCAGTCCACGTTGATGGAGGCGTGTATTTTGGAGACCATGAATAAATTGTAGGGTTTGAATTAGGTATTGGAGAATAAACGTACAAATCTTTTGCTCCCCACCACAATAAATTATGGTTCGATGGGTCTAGATGAAACCTTCGCCAAAGTACACCACTGGCTCCTGGATTTGATATTCCAGGGTAAGGTCCTCCACCTCCATTAGAAGATTTACAAATAGCATCGTAAATGGACGCAAAAACGATGTTATCATTAGTATAATCCACTTCCGTCCATCCGCCATCACCACCTAATACTGGCGGAGTCCAATAGTTGGTTGGACCATTTTTAAATCTTGTGCCATTATCCTGAGTGCCTCCAACTAAATAATTATTTGTATTAAATGAACCGAAGCTATAAAACTGTGTAATATTAAGTCCGTCTCCATTGAGATTTTGCCATAAAGAACCACCATTGGTAGTTTTAGCAACCCCACCATCATTCCCCATGAATAACAAATCACCTGTAATAGAAGGTAATTGAACTAATGCTCTTATGTCGGCATGAGTACTATTTATTGCAGGATCTTGTGGAGTATATTGTGAAATAGACGTCCAGGATGCTCCTGAATTAGTACTTTTAAATACAGTTCCCCCTCCTGCGTAAAATACAGACGAGTTCGTGTTAGAAACTTCAAATTCGTTACACCAATATCTCCACAAAGTAATATTGGAAGACTGGTTTATTAAATTCCAACTAGAGCCATTATTATTCGATTTCACAACATAATGTTGATTCCCATTATCGTATAATAAGTAAACATTGGAGGCATCCGCCGGTGTGACATCAATTGAAATGGCACTTGCAACTGATACACCAGTGGAAATGGTATTTGGAGGTGTTTTTTCTAACCATGAGTTCCCTGCGTTTGTAGAGACAAAAAACTGAGATCCATGAATAGCAGTTAGACCGTCTCCTGAAAATTTAGTTGATGCATATATTATGTTATTATTTAAAATATCGATTTCCAAATCATTAAATTCAACATTAACCAATGTTGGATTAGTAAATTTCAAAACCCAAGTTAGCCCTCCATCTATTGATTTGTAAATTTTTTTATTTCCTGCCGCGTAAACAATATTTGAATTTGATGGAACGTGTTTAATTACCTCGATATTTAAAAAATCACTAGGAAATGTAGGGGAACCTGAAAAAGTTGCAATTGACCATGAATCCCCACCATTTGTAGATCGTATTACTCCTAATCCCATATGATTTACGAATGACCACCCATACGATTTTGTCCCTGTTCCAGCTAAAATTATGTTGGTATTATTGGGGTCAATCGCTATTGAATGAATTCCTAAACCGGCAATTCCTAAATCATCTGTAATATTCACCCATGAATCTCCACCATTTGTAGTTTTCCAAATTCCCGAAGTATTACTTCCTGCATAAATAATATTTTGATTCGTAGGATCTACAGCCAAACTGATTACAATGCCAATATTTTGACGACTTGAAGGAGTAGGATTTGGACCTTGAAATGACCATGGCGATGAGCTAAAACCATCATTGCAAACGTTGAAATTATTGAGTGATTTCATATATTCATCTGCCCCTTTAACACTGCCACCTTTTGGCGCTCCGGGATACATGCAACGACTTTGGGTAAAATACTCCCAACGCCTAAAGATTTTCTCTTCTTTGGTGAGACTTCCATCAGATGACCTCAAAGGAGTGTAAAATTCATTTCCATCATTTTGAATACTTTCGAAAGAAGAATATGGGCTTACCATCTTCTCAATAATTGGATCGTTAACGATTGCAGGAGTTTGCCCAAGAACATTATTAAAAAAGAGTGTGCTTAAAAATACGTAAAGAAAATTTACGCTGTAAAATCTGAGTGCTGCCATTTTCATTTTGTTTTCAAATTATTATTTAGAACTTTCGTTTTATTTGATAAAAAGCCAAATGGTAACTTGAGTTCTTATCATTCAAATATTAAATACTTATCTCCAATATTATGAATCAAAGGAGAGTAAAATCAAGTGCTAAATTAGAGTATAAAAGTTCGAATTTTTAATGCCAACTAATGATGTGCTTAATTAATGAGCTTGAGTTATTTTTTCTCAAACCCAATATTTACAAGGCTACCAGAAACAAACAACATGTTTCAAAGTAACATGAAAAATAGAATGAGGTGGGAATAAAATAGAATCTATTCTAGATGAATTTAGAATTGAAACAAGGCAAAAATGGTAAGAGTATGGGAATTTTAATTTTTGAAAAAAGAATCGTTAAGTAAATCGTCAAATAAATCATTTTGCTTTCGTTTACTCTTTAGTAAAATAGCACTTTCCTTTTCCAATTCGATTTCCTCATTTGACCTCGGCGAATAAAATCCATTGATAATGCTTACTCGGATAAGCTCATTAGCGGTTTTAACATTGAGCTTTTTCATGATAATCGTTCTGAGAAGATCAAGGTTTTTCTTGGAAGTAAAAACAGCATCGGCTATTTCTTGACCTTTCACACCATCGCAGATTAATCTAATTATTTTCAAATCTCGTTCATCTAGTTCCAGATGCTTCATCCGACTTTTAACCTTTCGATCCGTTGCTATGGAATTGATGACCGCTTCATTCATGAAATTATTAGAGTACTTACCATCCTGAAAAACCGTTGTAATCGCATTGATCATTTCACGTGTTGAGCTTTCCTTCAATAGGTAGGCATCGGCACCTCTAGCAAGCAACTCAAATGCCATATCGAGATCTTTGTGCATTGTCAGAATGATGACTTTCACTTTGGACTCTTGCTTTTTCAGAATTTCTAGCGTTTGGATTCCATTGAGTACAGGCATTTCCAAATCGAGTAAAACAACGTCAATTGGTTTGGTAGCGAGTTGATCCAAAAAGTCTTGTCCGTTTGAAGCTTCAAAGACATAATCACAACCTGGGATTTCAGCTAACATTTTCCCGATACCCATTCTAACTATTTCTAAATCTTCAACAAGTGCTAATCTTATTTTCTGAGAAGTATCATCCATTTTCTAAGTGAATTTTAGTTTTCAATTCAATCATACCGCAACTTTCATTACGATTAAAGGTGAGTTTTCCTTTAATGACTTTCAAACGATATTTGATATTTTCTAGTCCAAAACTATCTGATTCAGAAGCAAGGACATTGAAATCTCGTTGAGTTAATGCGATCCCATTATGCTTGATATTCATTTTCAATTCTTGATCCTCTAAGATCAAGCTCATCTCAATAGCAGTAGGATAACTATGTTTCAAAAGGTTTGTCATCAGCTCACTGGCCAGGTAGAAATAATGCATACTGATTTCATTTGGTATGACTAAATCATTTGGAATTTCTGAAAGAAAAACAAATGTTTCAATTAAAGATTCTGTTTTCTGCTTCGACATCCTTTCCAAAGCTTTCACCAAGCCAAACTTCAACAAATAATGCGGAACCAAGCCTTTGGTTATCTGTCTTATTTGTTCAACGCTATCTTCAACATAACCCTTCGTTAAAGACACCTCATTCAAATCAAACTCTCCCAGATCAGCTCTATCCTCAACATTCGAAAGATTTTTAAGGACTAAAGATAATCGCGCACCCACATCATCGTGAAGTAAGCGTGCGATTTCACTTCGTTCTTTTTCTTGGGTAGTAATTGCTACCTCGAGCTTTTCGAGTTCTTTTTGTTCCTCTGTCTTTTTTAACAGTTCATCTGATAATTGTTGAATTCGTTGATTTTTTTTCACAAGCATAACAATACTCAAGCACAATAAAAAAGTGAAAAGCATTACTGATACTAAAAAATATACTAACTCTTGCGAACGGACCATAGATAGTAAGACAAATACAGATTAAAAATTACGTTTGACATTAAAAATAAAGGATAAACAATTTTCATCATATCAACATGGTGCCTCATTACATTTTCTAATATTGAATAGCAAAATATAACCGAATGAGTTATAAATAAAGCTTTGATAATTGGCACAGAAAATCCTTGAATTTTTTCATGTTTTAAGAGCAATATCAACATTAAAACAGAAGATAATGCATTGTATGCAGCAAATGAAATTCCTTTCACATTATGAATTGAACCAGAATATTTTATTTCCATGTAAAAATAAAGTGGTGGAATCAAAAAAGTTAATAAAACATATTTGACTTTTTGCTTCAATTCATAAAAATACCAAACTAAAAATAGTCCTTCTAGTAATTCTGAAAAAAGTGAAACTGAAGCGGTATTAACTTTAAAATTATAAATCAAAAAATAAGATACCGCCTCAGAAACTAACCTTAGAAAACACCAAACTAATATTGATTTTTCCAGATATTTTTTTTTCAATCGAAATATTAGTACCTGATAAACAAGCAAAATATTAGTTGAAAAAATTAAAAATAAATAAATGTTGAGTGTTATCAAGAATTTAAACGGTTTGAACTGCTACAAAAAATTGGACATTCTATTAAGCGATCAGCAATTAATCCATCTACCATATCATTCTGATTCGAATCTGCTCCAACCAAAACTAAAGTGTTTTCCCCCTTATCATTTACTGCAAAATAAAATCTTATTCCCTTGCATTCACTTTGGTCTAATATAGCTTTGATCTTTTCTTTACCCATAAAAACACCAATAACCTCACCTGGTTGAATAGTATCTCTGTAGCGTTTTGTCATTTCCGACCCTTCTCTTAGTGTGATAAAATCACCTTCATTTCCATTAAAAGACATAATATAAATTTTTAAAGTTAGGCGACAAAATTAGAATTCAATTTCGGCGCAAAATTGATAATCTTAAATCAAATTAAGTGCAAAATAGAAAAAAATAGAATGTTTTCTAGTTTTGTTCGAAAGTGTTCTTATTTATTGGGTTGGGGGTTGGAGATTTGAGTGGATTTGGGTTTGTTTGCGGAGTAGTCATTTGAATTCTAAAATCATCGTTAGTTAAATGATGATTAGGGTTTGATAATGAGGCAAACTACTTTCGGTTTTAATCTCGATTGTTTATTTGGGAATAAGACCATTACTTGTTTAATTAAATTCTAATTCATACAAAAGACATTTAAAATTGATCAAATGAAAATAAACTCTTTCTTAGCAAAAAATGTACATGGCTATCTTAACTACAACATTGAATTTTTTAATGAACTTACTTTTTTAATTGGAATAAATGGTTCAGGAAAGACTAGTGCGTTAAAATTGATTCTAGGATTAATTTCACCCTCTTTTCAATATTTAAATCAGATTGATTATGAATTTGCTGAGCTAATTTGTTCAACAAATGAATTTGAGAAAGATATTATAATTACTGCTACTCAAAATAGAGAAAATAATACTTTCTCATTGGGCATGAGGTCTCCTAAATATAATATTGAACCTCAAATTTTTCAAAGATATTTTAAGCCAGAAAATGAAAACTACGATAACGAGGAAATATCGGTAATAGAACAAAGTTTTAAAGAACAATTTGAAATAAACGAAACTACAAGAAAAATACGTGAATTAGCGACACCAAAATTCCTTGGTTTGGATAGAAAAATATACGAAGGAAAATACATAGATATGCGTTTCAGAAATAGAAGGGTATACGGCCATCAAAAAACAAAACGCAGGTTCTTTGAAGGGTATTCGGGCGCATCAGCAATTGATAGTAGTTTAGAAGATGTTCAATATTTAATTTTTGAGTACTTCCGAAAAATTGCATATGAACAGCCAAAAATTAGTGAAGAATTTAAGCGGAAAATTTTTCAACTTTCATTTAAATTTAACTATGATCATAATTTAGAAACAATACCAAAAGAAAACAGTTTTTTAATTGAGAAAAGAGATAAGGTTTTAACAGCTTTAAAAGATTTAGACATAAATTTCTTAAATAACTCTGCGAAATCTTTTTTTGATAACATGTCCGTTTTAATATCTCAAAATATAGAAATTGAAGAGTTGAAAAACAAACAAAATAATTTTAAATCAGTAAAAGATGAAAATGTTAACCCACTGAACCAAGAGAGTTTTAAAATGCTAATGAAGTGGATAAACAATAACTCACAAATTAAAAAGATTGATGAAATAATAAATTACAGCCAAACCTATCAAGAAAAAATTTCAGAGCTGAGATCACCAATCAAAAGGCTTGAGAGTATAACTTCAAAATTCCTAGAAGAAGGTGGAAAGCAAATTAAAATCGCAGATGATGGTGAAATAAAAGTAAAATTAAAGAATGGAAATGAAGCGAATGTTTTCGAGCTTTCATCTGGTGAAAAGCAAATTATAATTATGATTGCGCACCTGATTTTTGAAGAAGACCAAAAACCTAATGGCGTTTTCATTATTGATGAACCTGAACTATCCTTACACATTGCGTGGCAAGAAATATTTGTTGATTCGATTATGGAGGCAAGTCCTAAGACTCAATTTATTCTAGCCACACATTCTCCATCAATAATTTCTAAGGTTAAGAGAGAAATATTTTGTCAAGACCTTAATAAATTAAATTCATAATATATGCTAGTATATACAGACGAATCTAAACGCCTATTATCAACCTTTTTAGCATTTAGAAATGATATTGATATCTATACTGAGGATGAGGAAAAGGATAAGGAATTTTACAAAGTTTTATTTTCTAGACTAATTAAACCTGGAATTAAAATAAATGATATTACACCCTTAGGATGTAAAAATAAAGTTATAGAACGTTGTAAAAAAGAACCTAAATCAGATCGAAAAAAACTATTTATCATTGATGGTGACATAGCTTTGGTAAACGGTGAAAAAATTGAAGTTGAAAATCTATTCGTGCTAGACAGGTATTGTATAGAGAATTTTTTATTTGACAGAGAATCAACTTGCAACTTTGTTTATTTAAATTGTGGCACCAGGTCCAAAGAAGAAATAGCAGTAGAAATTGAGTATGAAAAATGGCTTCACCAATATTCTGGGTCACTTATACAATTATTCGTTCACTTTGCGATATTAAACTTCTATGGGGGTTATTTCACATTAAATAACATTAACAAATACCATAAAAAAATTGGTGCAAAGTATACATTTGATTTCAATCTAGTAGATCAGGATATAGAAAAACTTAAAAATGAAATAATTGCTAATTATGGGGAAGAAAATTATAATAAAAAGTTTAATGAACTTAATACAAAATGGTCTAACAATATTGAGAATTTACTGACGATTGTCTCTGGAAAAGACTATCTTATTCCAATTTTACTTATTAAAACACAGCAGTTTAAAAATTCAAAATCATTACCAACCTTAGAGGAAATAAAAATCAATTTAGTTCATCATTTTGATATTAATAATTTAAAACATTTAAAAGAAGCAATAGAATCATAAAAATAAGCTTGATTTCATAAAATTAATAAACCGAATGGTTGGTTTCTTGTAAAACAACCGTTTAGTTATATAAAAAAATTTATTGGAGCAATGTTAAATGATGATCAAAAACAAAAAAAAAAGTGAGCCATCAATAATTTTAAAGTCAATGACCGAATTAGAATTTTCCCCCTTTCATAATCGCCATATTAGATTCAGGCTATCTAATAATACGGAATTATCAGGTCTTTTAATTGACCCTATGAATATTCAAAAAGCTGGGAATTCTAGAACTAAATACATGTTTATCCAATCTAAAGATCTGATTGAATGGAAGCAGTCATGTAAACGTGGTGACAATGCACGTGCACTTCAATTACAGAGCGTTGTAAATATTTCAGAAATTGTTAGTGCGGAAGAAATAAAAAGAACTTAAAAGATAGAACTACTTTTCACGGCTCCCCAAACTCTCCCACAATCATCCCCACCTGCATCGGAGTCAACAATCTCCTCCCTTTAACATATCCAGTTCCGACCAGTTTTTCGTTTAAACCCTTTGAAGCGTTGATCCATAGCCGGAGTTGCCAGGAGGCGCTTTTCTTGGTAATGTTCGGAAAATAAAGTTGTGCGAGCTCACCGAAGCCATAAGCTCGCACTTTGAAAGGTTCATTGATCATATGACCGGTATTGATTCTAGATTTGTGTTATTGAAATGAATGGCGTTGGAGCCATTTAATTTGGCTGCAAGTAGCTTCATGTCGTCACCTACTTTTTTGTCTACAATTCTGGCATAATGCTAGGTACTGTGGATGTTTTTATGTCCGAGCATTTTTGAAACGGTTTCAATGGGCACGCCATTCATCATGGTAACGGTTGTAGCAAAGGTGTGGCGCGCAACGTGATACGACAGTTGTTTTTGGATATTGCATAAATCAGCCAATTCTTTGAGATAGGCATTCATTTTCTGATTGCTGAGTATAGGCAAAATGGGTTCTTCGGCATCTAACAATTCGAGCTGACAGTAATTTCTAATGATGCTCATGGGAATATCCAATAAAGGAATATTGGCACGGCCACCTGTTTTCTGTCTTCTTGTACGAATCCAGAAGCCCATTTCGTCATTTCCTTCTATTTCAGCTCTTTTTAACTTTTTCACATCGATATATGCTAAGCCAGTATAACAAGAGAACACAAAAAAGTCACGCACTCGATTTAAACGATCGAAAACAGAATTAAATTCAATCAGTCGCTCTAACTCCTCAAAAGTCAAGTAAGGCCTATCAACTTCCTTTAAAGTCAAGCTAATTCCATTAAAAGGGTCTTTCACGAGCCATCCACTGCGAATACTAATACTCGTGATCGTTTTTAAGTTTTGTAAGAACTTTGTTGCAGTGTTGAAGCTGCATCCTTTTTCCGTTTTCAGGTAAATACTATATTGCTGAATCATTTGATAATCCACCGCTTTAATGGATACATCATTCAATTGGTATTTATTCTGTAAAAACGATTGAAAGTGATTCTTTGCCGTATTGTACTTTTGGTACGTGGCATAAGAATTTTCCTTTCCAATTAATTTTTTCAGGTCGGATACATGTCCTTCCCAAATATCGATGATCTGTCTTGTTTTGGCAGTGTTCACGCCAAGGATTGCATCCCTGAGCATCTGCGGAGTCACATCATCTGTGTAGGACAAAAGCTCATTGAATTTTTTGTGAGCTTTTAATCGAACCGCTTCTAAGTAATTATTGAAAACACGAGCCTGTTCAGTTCGTCCTTTCATGACATAGCGGTTCTGATCCCAATCTTCTGGTTTAATAAACCTTTGCACTTGGAGAGCTAATCGATCTCCATTTAAATTGATGCGAAGCATCACGGGACATTCCCCGTTTTTTCTCTCTCTTGTTCGGTTGATGTAAAAAGTCAACCCAAACGATGTTCTTGACGACATGGCGTAAGTATTAATTGCGCCCCCATTTTGATGACAAAACTACAATAACTACACCTTACAAAACAAATATAAAACACTGTTATTCAGTACTATTATGTACCAAAATGTACTCACACTGGTTACCACTTTTTCGATTTTCAAAAGTGGTCACCAGATTGCAACCCAGCTGGGGTACAAAATGGTACATTTTAGGATAAAAAAGAACATAAAAAAAGCGCGTAAACTCAGTGTTTACACGCTTTGGTACATTTTAGTATACATACCTGGCGGAGAGTGAGGGCTACGAACAATTAGCCTACATCCCTTATAATTACTAGATTTCTCTTAATTTCTTATCTAATGGGTAACTAGTTAGACACCCAGTGCTAAAGACGGGAGCTTTAACTCTAGACTACTACGGTAACCAATTAGCGCTTTAAAATTAAAATAAAATATCGGAGATATTACAAATGAACCAATTTCTTTTTGATCCATTTAAAACGAATCCATTTTAAAGAATTCCATTTAGGTGGTCTCTGCAATGGCTTTAAACACCGTTTCCTGGATCTAGTAATTTCGGTTCATCTATTATTCCTACTAGGGATGCAATCCATGCACTTTTTAAAATCATATCTATTTAGGCAATTGGCAATGGGTATATATATACCATTGCCATATTGCCATGAATGATTTTACCGAAAACAGTTCCTCATTGATAGATCATTTTGACTAGTTTATTCGTTTATAAAAGAAAATTATTTTCTAACTAAATCGGAATTTGATGTTTAAACTATTAACTGAAACTCTTACACAACTGAAAGTTGTAAAAGTGCAAGTGCACTCTTTGTCGATAAGAAAGCAAGTCAATTTATTTGAAAGCGAATCGACCCCGGAAATTAGCTTTAATGGCTACAAACACACTTCTGACTATCACAAGTATCTTGATGCTCTGTACGATCAGTGTAAAGGCAATTTAGAGAGGAAGTTAAATGAAATCAAACAGGATTCCGAAGAACTCAAAAGGACATTAGATCTTTACAGATTTGAAGTGCGTGAATTTAAAAACCGAAATTTCCCAAAAGACAACGAGCAAGTAATGTTTAACCGAGTTGATTTTGTCAAAACGACCTTAAAGGGTTTGAATGATGATTTGGGATTGAAAAAAAAATTCTAAGTTTCTTCAGCATTCAATTTCAGTTTATTGAGATGCTTGATCAACTTTTTTATCATCGAATTCAACATTTAGATAAGTACTTCTCCCCAAAAAATATAGTACAAGTACCTAATATTGGGGATATATCCCTACCTACTCCAAGGGAATTATCCGCATATCACAGAGGACAATTAAGCTTATTCCCAAAAGAAAGTGGTTCAACCTCCCTTAAATGGAACAGAGATAAAGTGGCATTTGTAGAACTTTTCATATCCGTACATGAGAGCAAAGCCATTTTAGGACACAATGATTTACCTGTTTCTAAAAAAGATTTCCTAGAGCTTCTCATGTGGTTTTTTAATATCAGAATATCTCAATGGTCAAGATTACTCAATTCTGCCATGGAACGTAAAATTAAGCGCGAAAGCGAGTATTTACTGGAGCTTAGTAAGATATACAATGAAATGGCAAGCAAGCGATTTTCATAAAATCTTATGTAAGTTACATGTAAGTTACACAAGGAACAATTCAATCCTTTTTAGCATTGCATCCAATTTCAAACGGATGTACTATGAGTTTTTTAGACAATGACAATGAAAGCAGCAGCCAAGAAAAATTAGTTGCTCGGATCAATCAACTTGAAAGTGAGATTTCTAAGCTTAAGGAATCTTTACAATTGGGGAAATTACGCGAGCAGTATTTAGATCTTAAAGGCGCTAGTAATTATTTAGGTGTCAGTCCTCGTTCCTTATTTCGCATTATGATAGAAGGCGAACTGAGCTATACGATTATCGGAAGAAGAAAAAAAATTCTGGTAAGCGAACTCGAGGAGTATATCGATAAGCGTAAAACCGCTGCATTGGGCAGTATCCTTTAATCCATAAATCTTCAAACATGTCTTTAAACAAAGATTCCATTTTACACGCAACAAACCGAGGCCTTAATGTTTTCAAACACTTCATGGGAAGTCGTTTTAACAAGATCGGTAAATCATTTAAAAGCCCTTTTTACCAGGATAATCAGGCATCCTGTTATGTGTATTTGGATAAGAAATCCAACATCTATAAATTCAAAGATTTTGGAGATGCTGAATATAGCGGCGACTGTTTTTTCTTTGTTGGAAAAATCTTTGGCATTTCCTGTGAGGATCGTTCTGACTTCATTCGTATTCTTGAAATAATTGATATTGAACTTGGTTTGTGCCTTGAAGATCAAAGACAGAAAGTTGATCATGTCATACGTGACAACAAAGGTATTGTCACCGTTGCCAGTAAAATCCCTTCAATTCATGACGGTTTTGAGACAGCAAAAAACAAACTTCCCATTCAATACAAGGAGTTCAATGAAACGGAATTGGCATTTTGGAAGCAATACGGAATTGGCGATGAAGTATTAAAACGCTTCAACGTTTGTTCCATAGACACCTATTTTGGAGTCTCCAAAGAGAATAAGGAATTCTTTCTAAAAAGCACTATCGAACAACCGATATTCGGTTACCAAGGCAGAAGATACACGAAACTTTATAGGCCGAATTCACCGTTTCGATTTCTCTACACCGGAGAGATGACGGAAAACTACATTTTCGGATTAGAACAGTTGCCGGTTAGAGGGGATATTATTTTCATAACAGGTGGTGAAAAAGACGTGTTGAGCCTGGTTTCTCATGGCTTCCATGCGATTTGTCTCAATAGTGAAACAGCCCATATTCCTAAAAACCTTTTGCGTGGTTTGAGTTATCGTTTTAAACACATTACCATATTGTACGATTCGGATGAAACCGGTAAAAATTCCATGGAAAAACTCACAAAAGACTACAAGAGTTTCCATTTAAAATCTCTGCTTCTTCCCCTTCCTGGAACAAAAAAATCAAAAGACATTTCCGACTTTTTTAAGCTGGGACATTCGGCGGATGATCTGATGATGCTCTTTTTAGAAATGTTGGATAACCTATACGAAGAAACCCTTTCAGTAATGAAAAGCTGCGAAATAGATTTTGATAACCCACCGAAAGCTCCTGAACCGGTTATTACCATAAATGATGTAACAATTGGCACACCTGGAAACTTGGTTTGCGTAGCTGGTGCCGAAGGAAGTGGTAAAACAAATTACCTTGGCGGCCTACTATCTGGTGCTATTAAACCGGAAGATGAAGTTATTGATACACTCGGGACATATGTCAAACAGAACGAGTTCAATAAAGCTGTATTGCTATATGATACGGAACAATCAGAATATCAACTCTACAAGAATTTTTCATACATCATTAAACGCGCAACGCTTAGTAATCCACCTTCTTGGTTTAAAACATTCGGACTTGTTGGTATATCTCGAAATGAACGAATGAATCTTATCTTGGAATCCATGGATCGCCTGTATTATGAACATGGCGGAATACACATGGTAGTGATTGATGGAATCGCTGACTTATTAAATGGTGTTAATGATGAAGAGAGCTCTGTAAAGCTTATTGAAGAACTATTTAGAATGGCAGCCATTTACAATACGTGTATCATTTGTGTGGTGCACATGGCTCCATCAGGCATGAAACTTCGTGGACACCTTGGATCAGAGGTTCAACGCAAAGCAGCTGGAATATTACTCATTGAAAAAGAGACCAATGTTAATTGCAGCGTAGTAAAAGCCTTAAAAGTTCGCGATGGATCTCCACTTGATGTGCCATTAATTCAATTCGGATGGAGTAAAACAGAAGGTCGACATGTATTTCTCGGTGAAAAAAGCAAAGAAGCCTCCGAATCGCGTAAGCTTTCTGAACTTACTGAGGTTGCAAAAGTCATTTTCGCAAAGAAACCTAATGTTTCACCAGGTGAATTAGTAAAACTAGTCATGGAAGAGATGGACGTAAAGGAACGAATGGCAAGGAATTACATCAAATTCATGAAGGATCATGATATCATATCGAAATCTGCGACAGGAAACAGTGATTATTCCCTCCCTTTTCCACCTTTTTAACAAGTTTTTCCTATAAAATTCCCATATTTTTCCGGTTCAAGCCCCCATTTTCCGGTAAATGTCCCTCGGAATTCCCGAGGGACTTGTTTTTTCGTTGTTGTTCGATAAAAATATCATACGTGAGGACGGATAATTTTTCCAAATTGTATATTATTTCTTTTTTATTGTCGGTTTGATCATTATTTGACACTGCTTAAGAACTTCCCAATCATGATCCGCTGCTCCAACAATTCATTTGCTTCTTTGAAGCGCTGTTCTTTCATCAGTTGATCGCGCAGGTTGGAAAGTTCTTCGAATTCTTCTGCGAAGTGAGAAAGGAATGCCTCACGCGCGTTGAGTCGGTCGGAATCTTGGAAATTGAATTCGGACAATACTTTTTCACTCAAGGAAAGCAATTCGACACTTAAGTTGTTTTTTGGAATCAGAGAAATGAATTCACTGACTTCGGAATGCAAACGATGCAGTTCCTGTTCAATGCCATTCTCTTCATCCCTTAGGATTGCGGCTTTCTGGTAATCTTGTCGCCAAATGACCTCTTGTTTCTCTTTTACTAGTTTAGCTTCTTTCAACTTTAATTGGCAAATGTTGATTTTCGCATCGATTAAGTAATTGATTTCTGATTTTTTCATAAGTTGGATATTAATGGTTAAACGTGGTTTAGACTTCCTGTTTTCTTACAGGAATGATTTAAAATTTTCAAACGTAATTTTCGCCGTTTTTAAGTCTATTTTTCGATTCAAACGAATGGATTCCGCGTACAAGGCATTGAGCATTCCATAGAGTGCATTCACGTTGGAAATACCACATTCAGCAAGAAACTGAATGACCGTTTGTGGAATCTCCTGGTACTTTTGGCCATAATTCGCAATGATGACCTTCTGCTCTTCTACACTCGGACAGACAAGCTGTATGCGTTGGTGTGGAATGGGAATGGGAGTTTCCAAACCACAGGTAATGATGATTTTTTGAGAGTTATGTTGCGGAAAGTGAATGGGTAATGCTCCTTTATTTTTGCCCCAATTGTAATAACTATCTATCAATAGG
>CANGJM010000015.1 GCA_947454525.1 Flavobacteriales bacterium
CAAACACAGCGACAGCGATTGTTAACTCATCTACAGGATCAGTAACAGGAGTAAGCGCAGGAACAGCGACAATCACATACACATATACAAACTCAAACAACTGTACAAACACAGCGACAGCAGTAGTAACAGTAAATGCATTGCCAACAGTAGCAGCAATCACAGGAGCAACGAATGTATGTTCTGGATTAACTACGCAATTGGCTTCAGCAACTACAGGTGGTACTTGGTCAACAAGTAACGCAGCAGTGGCATCTGTTTCTACTACAGGTGTTGTAACAGGATTAACTGCAGGAACAACGACAATCACTTACACTGTAACAAATGTAAATGGATGTACTAGTTCAGTTTCAGCAACGGTAACAATCAACGCTGGAACAACTGCCTCTATTACTGCAGCAGGTGCAACAAGCTTCTGCCAAGGTGGTAGTGTAACATTAGCAGCGAATACAGGTGCTTCTTACTTATGGTCAAATGGTGCACAAACACAAAACATTACGGTAACTGCAGGTGGTTCTTACTACGTAACAGTTACAAATGCAAGTGGATGTTCAGCAACTTCAACAGCTACAACGGTAACTGTGAATCCATTACCAACAGTAGCCGCAATCACTGGTGCAACAAACGTATGTTCTGGATTAACAACTCAATTAGCTTCAGCAACAACAGGTGGTACTTGGTCAACAAGTAACGCAGCGGTTGCAACAGTTAGTGCAACAGGAGTTGTAACAGGAGTTACTGCAGGAAACGTAACAATTACCTACACAGTAACGAATGCTAACGGATGTACGAATACAGCAACTGCAACAGTAAACGTGAATGCTGGAACAACAGCATCTATCACGGCAGGTGGTGTTACAACGTTCTGTCAAGGAGCTAACGTTGTGTTAACTGCGAATGCAGGTTCAACATACCTTTGGTCAAATGGCGCACAAACACAAAGCATTACAGTTACAGCAGGTGGTTCTTACTACGTAACAGTAACAAATGCTAGTGGATGTTCAGCTACATCAACAGCAACGACAGTAACAGTGAATCCATTACCAACAGTAGCAGCAATCACTGGAGCAACAAATGTATGTTCCGGATTGACAACACAATTAGCAACAGCAACAACAGGTGGTACTTGGTCATCAAGTAACACAGCAGTAGCAACTGTAAGTTCTACAGGTGTTGTTTCTGGTTTAGTTGCGGGTAACGTTACAATTACTTACACGGTGACTAATACTAACGGTTGTACTTCAAGTGCAACAGCAAGTGTGAATGTAAATGCTGGAACTACAGCATCGATCACAGCAGGTGGCGCAACAACATTCTGTCAAGGTGGAAGTGTAACATTAACAGCAAACGTAGGTGCTTCTTACTTGTGGTCAAATGGTGCTCAAACACAAACAATCACAGTAACAACTGGAGGTTCTTACTATGTAACAGTTACAAATGCAAGTGGATGTTCCGCAACATCAGCTGCAACAACCGTAACGGTGAATCCATTACCAGTAGCAACAATCGTTGCAAACGGACCAACGTCATTCTGTCAAGGAGGAAGCGTTACCTTAACTGCTGGAACGGGAGCATCTTACGCATGGAGCAACGGTGCAACTACACAATCTATTAACGTAACAACTTCAGGTACATATTCAGTAACATTGACAAACGCAAGCGGATGTACAGCAACTTCATTACCAGTAGCTGTAACAATTTTCGCTACACCTACAGCGACAATCACAGCTGCAGGAGCAACAACGTTCTGTCAAGGTGGTAACGTAACATTGAATGCAAACGCAGGATCTGGTTACTCTTACCAATGGAATAACAATACAAATAACCAATCATTGGTAGTATCAACTGCAGGTTCATATACCGTAACAGTAACTGATGCTAATGGATGTTCAGCAACTTCTACAGCAACAGTGGTTACAGTGAATGCATTACCAACGGCAAATGCGATCACAGGAACAACTTCAGTATGTGTTGGTTCAACAACAACATTGGCGACAACAAGCTTGAATCCAACTTGGTCAACTTCAAATTCAGCAGTAGCTGTCGTAAGTGCGACCGGAGTTGTAACAGGTGTGACTGCTGGAACAGCAACAATCACTTACAGCATGACAAATGCGAATGGTTGTTCAAATACAGCGTCAACAACTGTAACAGTGAATCCATTACCAACTGCAACAATCGCTTCAATTGGTAACACAACATTCTGTCAAGGTGGAAGTGTAACCTTGTTGGCTGCGAATGCACCAGCAGGATCAACGTATGCTTACCAATGGAACTTGAATGGAACGGCAGTGGTAGGAGCAACAGCAAATACATACGTAGCTTCAACTTCTGGAAACTATACAGTAACGATAACAGCTAACAACATCTGTACGGCAACATCTGCCGCTACAACCGTAACAGTGAATGCATTGCCGATCTTGGCTGCTAATACGGGTTCTGCTTCAGTTTGTCAAGGTTCAACAACAACATTGGCGAATGCACAAACAGGTGGTTCTTGGTCAAGTGCAAATAATGCAATTGCAACAATCAATCCTTCAACTGGTCTTGTGACAGGTGTTGATGCAGGAACGGTAGCATTGACTTACACGTATACAAACGCTAACGGATGTACGAATACAGTGAATACAAACTTCACAGTGAACGCGCTTCCAACATCAGCAATTACTGCGAATGGACCTACGACATTCTGCCAAGGTGGAAATGTAACCTTAACAGCAAGTACAGGAACAGCTTACTTATGGAGTACAGGAGCAACAACAGCGTCTATCGTTGCAAGTGCATCTGGAAACTATGTAGTGACAGTAACAAACGCAAATGGTTGTTCTGCAGTTTCAGCGCCAATCACGGTTACCGTGAACGCTTTACCTGTAGCAACAGTTACTGCAAATAACGCAACAACTTTCTGTGCAGGTGGTAGCGTGACATTGGTAGCATCAACCGGAGCTTCTTACTTATGGAGCAACGGAGCAATTACTCAAAGCATCACTGTTACGACAGCTGGTACTTACTCTGTAATTGTTACAAATGCGGCTGGATGTAGCGCAACATCAGCAGGAACTGTGGTAACAGTGAATGCATTGCCAACTCCAACAATTACAGCGAGTGGTGCAACTACATTCTGTCAAGGTACAAATGTGACGTTGACAGCAAGTGCAGCAGCATCTTACTTATGGAGTTCTGGTGAAACGACTCAATCAATCATCGCAAACGTTGATGGACCTTACTCAGTAACGGTTATTAACGCTAATGGATGTCAAGCAACTTCAGCTAACACGAACTTGGTAGTTTATCCATTACCAACAGTGGCAGCGATTACAGGTGCCAATGCAGTTTGTGAAGGATCAACAGTTGTTCTTGCAACAACAACAACAGGTGGTACTTGGACATCAAGCAACAATGCTGCGGCAACAATCAGTTCAACTGGTGTTGTGACAGGTATTGCAGCTGGTAACGCAATGTTGACTTACACAGTAACCAATGCAAATGGATGTTCTAACTCAGTAACTGCAGCAATGACAGTGAATGCTGGAACTACAGCGACAATATCAGCTTCTGGAACTACAACGTTCTGTGCTGGTGGAAGCGTGACATTGACAGCAAGTCCAGGTGCTTCATATATGTGGAACACTGGTGACTTGACACCAAGCATCACGGTTTCAACTGCAGGTTCATACTACGTGAATGTAACGAACGCTTCAGGTTGTACAGCAACTTCAGCTTCAACTCAAGTAATTGTGAATCCACTACCGGTTGTTACAGCAATCACTGGTTCAACAGAAGTGTGTATTGGAGCAACGACACAATTAGCAGATGCAACAACAGGTGGAGTTTGGTCTTCATCTAACAATAACGTAGCAACGGTTGACGCAGCTGGATTAGTAACTTCGGTAACTGCTGGTTCATCAATCATTACTTACACAGTAACAAATGCAAACGGATGTACGTCAAGTGTATCTGCAACAGTGAATGTGAATGCATTGCCTTCAGCTTCTATTGCAGCTAACGGTTCGACAACATTCTGTGCAGGTGGTTCTGTGACTTTAGTTGCAACGGCTGGTACAAACTACTTATGGAACAACGGACAAATTACACAAAGTATCACAGTTGATACAGCGGGTACATACTTTACAACCGTAACAAATGCTGCTGGATGTTCAGCGAACTCAAATGCAATCACTGTAACGGTGAACGCACTACCAACAGCGGTGGTTACTGCAAATGGTCCAACAACGTTCTGTCAAGGTAACAACGTGTTACTTACAGCAACAGGTGGAACAAGCTACGTGTGGTCAACAGGTGCGACGACTCAGTCAATCTTGGTGTCAACAAGTGAAAACATTCAAGTAGACGTTACAAACGCTAATGGATGTACTTCAGCAGCAGCAAACACAATCGTAACGGTTCTTCCAGTAACGGTAGCAACAATTACAGCGAATGGACCAACAGCAATTTGTTTAGGTACGAACGTAACGTTGTCTGCAACAGCAGGAGCTGGTTTGACTTACTTATGGAGTAACGGTGTAACTACTGCTACAACTCAAAACATTACAGTAAGCAACGCTGGAACTTATACAGTGACGGTAACAAATGCTTCAGGATGTTCATCAACAGCTACTCAAACAGTAACAGTGAATGCAAACCCAGCGGTAACAGTTACTGCTAACGGACCGACATTGTTCTGTCAAGGTGGAAGTGTTACATTAACAGCAACGGGTGCTGCTTCTTACCTTTGGAATACGGGAGATTTCACTTCAAGTATCACGGTAAGTACAGCAGGTAGCTACTTTGTAGTTGGTACAAGTGCAGCAGGTTGTGAAACAACTTCAGCAACAACTGTAATCACAACGAGTACAATTCCAGCAGTAGCAGCAATTACTGGAGCAAACAATGTGTGTGAAGGTGGTACAATCAACTTGACAAGTTCTACAATCAACGGAACATGGACAAGTACAAACAACTTCATTGCAACTGTTTCTAACTCAGGAATCGTAACTGGTCTGAACGCTGGTACAACAACGATTACTTACACAGTAACAAATGGTGCATGTTCGAATTCAGCAACTGCTGTAGTGAATGTATTGAACAACCCAGTTGTTCCAATCATTACTGCAAGTGGTGCCACGACAATGTGTCCTGGTGGAACGGTAATCTTGTTCGCTTCAAATGGCGCTAACTACCAATGGTCAAATGGACCAACAACACCGTTCATTACAGTTAATCAATCTGGTGATTACTCTGTGACAGTAACGAATGCTAGTGGATGTTCTGCTACTTCATTACCAATCAACGTATTCATCGGTGATAATACAAATCCAGTAATCGTTCCTGCAGCGAACATTACAATGGCTCCTAACTTCGGATGTGATGCAATTGGAGTGAATTTAGGAACACCAGTAGCAACTGACAACTGTTCAGTGGCAACGGTATCCAATAATGCACCAGCGATCTTCCCATTAGGATTAACAACGGTAACTTGGACAGTAGTCGATGGATCAGGAAATACTTCAACAGCAACACAATTAGTGAATGTGGTTGATAACATCCTTCCAACGATCAATGTGAACGATATCACAGTAATCGTAAACGATAACGGTTCAACAACAATTACATTCAATGATGTAGATGGTGGAACAACTGATAACTGTGGAATCGCATCGATGACATTAAGTCAATACACGTTCGGATGTGCTGATATCGGTGATAACTCAATCACGGTAACAGTAACAGATAACAACGGAAATGTAGCTACAACGACAATCCTTGTGACTGTTGTAACGTCTGGAACAGATACAGACAACGATGGTTCGTTGAATGCATGTGACTCAGATGATGACGGTGACGGAATCAATGATGTAGATGAAGTAGTTGGTGATACAGACGGAGATGGAATTCCTAACAGTTTGGATTCTGACGATGATGGAGACGGTATCCCATCAGTAATTGAAGGAACAGAAGATATCGATGGAGATGGAATTCCTAACTACTTAGATTCAGATAGTGATGGAGACGGAATCAGCGATGACTTCGAATGGGACTTCGGTGGACTTGGTGAAGCTGGTCAAGATTGTGACAACGATGGTGTGTACGACTTCTTAGATACAGATCTTTGTGGACCGGTTATTCCAGAAGCATTTACTCCAAACGGAAATGGCTTCAACGATAACTTCGTGATCCCAGGAATTGAAGGATACAAAACTCGTTCAGTGTCAATTTACAGCCGCTACGGAACACTTGTATATGAAAGCAGTGAGTACAACAACGATTGGAATGGTACTTTATTGAATTCATCTACACAAGTTCCAGATGGTACTTATTATTACATCTTCACTTTCGATAATGGAGTAGTAGTAAATGGATATGTTTACATCAACCGCGTTCAAAAATAAAATTCATAGATAACAATTGATATGAAAAAGACAAATAGCATAATCGTCGCATTAGGAATTGTAATAGCTTCTTTTCAAGCGCTAGGACAAGACCCAAACTATAGACAAAATCAGTTCAATGCGCTGATGCTGAATCCTGCTCAAGCAGGGGCAAATTCTTACAACGATATCTCCACCCTCGCGAATGCGCAGTGGGGTGGATTTAAAGGAGCGCCGAAAACAATGACACTATCCGGAAACTTTAACATACTAAAGAATTTTGGTTTAGGCGCTACCTTGTTGCAGGATGAATTAGGCCCAGTGAAAACAACTCAATTTGCCATCAATGGTGCATACCATTTGAAATTGTCAAATACATGGAGATTGTCTCTTGGACTTCGTGCGATTGCAGGTAATACAAGTGTTAACTTAACAGATTTGATTACCACACAACCGTTTGACCCGGACATGATGTCGAACCTAACAACAGGTTTAACATTCAACGCTGGTTGGGGTGTGTTATTGTATCATAAAAACTTCTTTGTAGGTGCGGCTCAACCACGTGTTGGTAAAATGGACTTCCTTGACAGAAACATGTTATTATATGTTGACAATCGCGGTGGATACCTTGGTTACATGGGTGGAACAATTCCTTTGAACGCAACTTGGCAATTACGTCCAAACGTTGTTGCGAGATATATGGAAGGTTTACCTTGGACAGTAGATTTAAATGCAATCATGAGCCATAAAATGGGCTTAGATTTCGGCGTAAGCTATCAGTTAAATAGTGCGATTGGTGGAATAGTTGGTTATGATATCAATAACCGTTTCTACTTAGGTTACTCTTATACTTTCCCAATGTCAAACGTAAATAAAGTGAGCGTTCAGTCTCACGAAATCGCTCTACGTTGGAAATTCAATAATAACACAAGTCGTTGTCAAGGACCTCGTTTCTTCAACTGATAAATAGACACTAGCTGATGCGCTTCGTTTTAACCACCATTCTTGTTTTTCTTGCTGCAGGGTCAATCTTTGGACAGTATGATGTACAATTAACGCCTGCTTGTTTCAATACATCTTTTGATGATTTTGGAACAAGAAAAATAGGAGATAAACTGTATGTCTTGTCTGCTTCGAAAGATCCGTGTGAGGACATCATGATGGATCCGTACACCAAAAAACCATATTCTGATTTATATGAGGTTGATGGATGTAAAACGAAGGACGCGAAATTAATGAGCGCTGAAACGAAAGGTTTACTCAACGTCAATTCATGTTACTTTGATGGACCAATAAGTTCAAATGCAGCTGGTAATCTTTTGTTCTTTACCAACAATTTTGGATCAAATGAATATGAGAAATTAACGATTCATTATTCAACTAAGAATGATAAAGGGGAGTGGAGCAAACCGATTCCAGTACCGTTTAATAACGATAATTTCAATGTAACGCATCCATTTTATGATGAGAAGAACAAAGTGCTTTACTTTGCTTCTGACATGCCTGGAGGATTAGGAGGAATGGACATCTATCGTGCAAATTTCGATGGAAAAAAATTCGGTGATAAAGAATTGGTACGTTATGTCAATTCTAAAGGTCATGATTGCTTCCCACTCATGTTCGACAATAAACTTTACTTTACCTCAAACGCGTTCACTACAATTGGTGGTTATGACCTTTTTGTGATGGAAAACTTCGAAGTCAAAAATATGGGAGAGAAATTTAACTCCAAATATGATGACTTAGCGATTATGTTCAACGACAAAAAATCGGGTTACATTACATCAAATCGTGCAAACAATGGTGTGACAGATGATATTTACGAGTTCAAGTTAATCGACCTTTTTGTAGATGTTCAATTGGCTTACGTTGTAAAGGATAAAAATTCGGGTGAAGCCATAGCAGACGTTTCTGTAAAAGTCGTGGATGATTCAACTGGATTGATTCTTTTCCAAGGAACAACGGATGAATTGGGTAGTTTCCTACAAACACTGGATAGTATTCCATTGAATGCTGTGAGAAAACTTAAAATATCCATGGAAAAAGATGGATACGTATCCAAAGATGTTGAGTTCTCTATTACTGCCAAAGACACCAACAAAATTAATGTTGCTGATCTAGTGGATTTAAATCTTGAGCCACTTTCAATTGATATGATCATCAATGAATTACTCGGACTTAAATCGATCTATTACGATTTCGATAAAGCTGATTTAAGACAAGACGCCATTATCGAATTGGATAAGGTAGTGTCATTCATGAATAAACATGCGAAAATTGAAATTGAATTAGGTTCGCATACCGACTGTCGTGGACCAAAAATTTACAACTTAGATTTATCAAATCGTCGTGCCTTATCTGCTGCGAATTACATCAAAGCTCGTATTTCTAATCCAGACCGAATCTCTTACAAAGGATACGGCGAGACAATGATGAAAGTCGATTGTCCATGTGAAGGAAGAGTACGTTCTAAATGTTCTGAAGAGGAAAACCAATTAAATCGTCGCACAGAGTTCACGATTAAAAGTTTGAATATTTCAACAGGAGGTAAAAATGTGAAGCCAAAAGTTGGTGTCGCTTTGCCATCTGAGGGTAACCGTAACTTTACATTTAATGCGGACGATCAAGCGGATTTCCGAATTACACCAATTGAAACAGAACCTAATGGCGTTATTTTCCGTGTTCAAGTTGAATCTAGCATTGCTCAGATTCCGAATGCAACCGTGAAATACAAAACGCAGGATGTTTACGAATACCAACAAGACAATGCATTCAAATATTGTTTAGGTGGTGCTTTCAAAACATTGAAGGAGGCTGTAGCATTCCAAGACAAAATGCGTCAAAATGGATATGCACAAGCATTCGTTATTGCGTTTGATAACGGAAAACGAATCACTATTGAGCAAGCGAAGAAGTTGACAAAAGAATAGTCAATTATATTCATTAATCTTCATTTGTGAAATCTAAATTACCGCATGTAGGGACAACCATCTTTTCGGTGATGTCTGCATTGGCAAATGAATGTCAAGCGATTAACTTATCTCAAGGATTCCCAAATTTTCCAGTCGATCAACGTCTCATTTCTTTAATTCAAGAAAACTCTTTAACTAACGTTCATCAATATGCTCCGATGACCGGAATAGTGGAGTTACGTGAACAAATAGTTCAAAAAATCAACCTACATTATCAACGTGAATTAGACCCAAGTAATGTTTTAATTACTGCGGGAGCAACGCAAGCCATTTTTGCAACCATTCAAGCGTTGGTTCATCCAGGTGAAGAAGTGATCATTCTGGACCCTAGTTATGATTGTTACGAGAGTCCGGTCATACTTTCAGGTGCAAAAGCGATTCGCATTCCACTTTCAGATAACTTCCTACCTGATTGGGACCACATCAGATCCAAGGTAAATCATCAAACGAAACTCATTATCACCAATAATCCGCATAATCCAAGCGGCAGGGTATGGGATGATAGTGATTTTGTAGAATTACAAAACCTTCTCAATGATTTCCCGAACCTTTGGGTTTTATCGGACGAAGTGTATGAATTCATATCCTTTGAAAAGAAGCATATTTCTGCGCATCAGATTGATGGATTGAAAGATCGATCTATTGTTGTTTCCTCTTTTGGGAAAACATTCCACATTACCGGATGGAAAATTGGGTATTTAACAGCACCGGATAAGGTGATGGCTGAAATTCATAAAGTTCATCAGTTTATGGTCTTTTCTGTCAATAGTCCAGCTCAAGCTGCGCTAGCATGTTACTTACCCGAAACCGACCTACATCAACTTGGAACCTTTTACCAGGAGAAAAGAGATTACTTCCGTGAGCAAATGTCTTCAAGTCGCTTTAAATTGCTCCCTTCAGATGGCTCTTATTTTCAAGTAGCCTCGTTTGAGAATATTTCTGATGAAACCGATGTCGAATTTTGTAAACGCATGACCAAAGAATTTGGAGTAGCAAGTATTCCCCTCTCCGTTTTTAATGCAGATTTAGCAGATCGTAAACTGATTCGTTTCTGTTTTGCCAAAGACCAAGAAACGCTTTCTTCAGCAGCACAAAGATTATGCAAGATTTAAACATCAGTATCATTCAATTCGATCAATCTTGGGAGAACATCTCGGAGAATTATCAGCGAATTGAAAAGTTATTACCTCAAACAGAGGATGCTGATCTACTTGTTCTGCCAGAAATGTTCCATACGGGATTTTCCATGAACACCGACCTAGCCGATGAGTGGACGGATAATAAAGCGCTGAATGTGTTGAAAGAATGGTCAAGTAAATCAAATTCGGCGATTTACACCTCCTTGATGGTCCGTGAAAATAATCAATTCTTTAACCGAGGAGTGTTTGTAGAACCTTCAGGTAACGTTTCTACCTATAACAAACGTAGGTCTTTTGGACTCGGAGGTGAAGACCAGATTTTCACGGAAGGAACAACCGAAACAATCGTAGAATATAAAGGCTGGAAAATAAATTTGCAAATTTGTTATGATTTGCGCTTCCCTGAGCTTATTCGCAATCGCATTGAGGGAAATGGACAATCTGCTTATGATGTACTCTTATATGTCGCTAATTGGCCAAAAAAACGCGTTCTTCATTGGTCCACCTTACTTCAAGCACGCGCCATCGAAAATCAATGCTACACAGTTGGTGTGAATCGCGTTGGTATTGATGGCAATGAAATCGTTTATCCAGGAGCCTCCGCGGTTTTTAATGGACTCGGTGCAACTTTATTGGAAATGGATAATCAGGAAGCTGTTCAAACACGTAAATTATCATACGCGGATTTAGAACAGTTGCGTATTCAATTGCCTTTTTTGAAGGATAGAAAATAGTTTGTATATTTGATAACAAGAAAAAAGAAATAAAATGAAAAAAGTTCTACTCACGGCTGTCGTATTTGCGTCTTCAATGGCTGCTCATGCTCAAAAAGCCCCCAAATTAGCAACGTTCCAAGATTTGGTTAAAGCTCCAATTCATGCAGAATCGTTGGAATCAAACGAAAAAGCCTTAGGTGTTACAATTTGGTCTGATGACTTCTCTACACCAGCAAACTGGACCGTTGACAATAGTGGTCAAACCGGAATCGATTTTGGTTGGAACATTAATAACACTTCTGACGGATGGTGGTCAACTGCCGGAATTAACTCAACTTCTGGTGGAAACTATGCTGAATTAGTAAATGGTGATGCACAAGCTGCTACACAAGCATTAAATGTTGTCTATACCTTGACTACAGCTGCACCAATTGATGTCGCTGCCCTTGGAGGTTCAAATCAAATCTCTTTGCAGTTTAAACAATACGGCGCTCGTTTTAATGATTTACAAGAAATGTTAATCAGTACAAATGGTACTACATGGGTTTCTGTTGGAAATAACTTAGATAAATCAGTACTTTCTGCATCAGGTGGTTCAGCATACACGAATCCAGATTCAAAATCCGTGAATTTAGCTCCATTTTTAACTGGTGCTCCAAGTCAACTTTGGGTCCGTTTTCAATGGACAACAAACTACCCTAACTCAGCAACGAATCCAAATGTATGGATTACCTACGGTTGGTATATTGATGACGTGAAATTGGTGACAAACCCAACAAATGATCTTGTAGTTACGGGTACAGATTGGGGTTCAGTTGGACTTCATTACTACCAAATCCCAACAGCACAAGTTGCTCCAATTGATTTCTCTGCAGACATCTTTAACGGTGGTGTAAATAATCAATCGAATGTGAAATTAAACGTAAATGTGAACAGTGGATCTTTCGTTGGATCCAGTGCGCCGGTTACAATCGTTTCTTTAGACACACTAAATGTGACAGTAGCCACACAATTCACACCAGCTGCAACGGTAGCTTCTTACACAGTAACTCGCAATATTACAGCAGATTCAACAGATGATGTTTCCGCTAACAATGCCATGTCTGACATTACGTTCAACGTATCTAATTTTATTTACGCACGTGACAACAATGTTGTTTCGGGAAGTACATCTAATGGAACAAATGGTTTCGAAACAGGAAACTTATATGATATTTTCCAAGACGCTTTACTAAAAGCAATTAACGTTCGTCTTCCGAATGGAACAAGTGGTGCAACTGTTGGAACAGAAATCTATACAAAATTATATTCTATTGATCCAGTAACTGGAGACTTCGTATATGAATCAGAATCTGCACCATTAGTATTAGCAGCGAATAACTTAAATACGAATTTGGTTGTAGAACTTGAGCCTTATGTAAATGTTACTGCTGGAACTACATACTTAGCTGTAGTTGGTTCTTATACTAGTGGTTTGAAAGTGTCAAATGCAGGTACTTCACCAGCACAAACATCTTTCTTATTAGACGGAAATGACATTACAACATCTACCTTGTTCTACCAAACATCAACACCATACGTTCGTTTGAATTTTGATCCAGTTTTAGGAACAGAAGAAATCGAGCAAGTTCAACAAGCGGTGATTATGCCGAATCCTTCAAATGGAATCGCATCATTGCAGTTTGAATTATTGAATGCATCGGATGTAAAAGTTACTGTTTTGGATGTTGCTGGTAAAGAAGTTCAAAACACAGTATTAAACCAATTGACTTCAGGAACACACAATGTGGCACTTGAATCAGCAAAATGGAATAGCGGAGTTTACTTTGTGAATATTGCTTCTAACGGAACAGTGTTGACGAAAAAATTCGTTAAAAAATAATAGATTAATTGAAATCTTGAAAGGCCGGTCTAACCGGCCTTTTTTTGTTATGTGGGAATTCGAAATTGGATACGTAGGACTGTTTTTAAGCGCTTTTTTTGCAGCGACTATACTTCCTGTTGCATCTGAAGCTTTTCTCATCGGAATGCTTGCATATCACTATGACCCACTGATATGTTTATTCGTTGCTTCAACCGGAAATACACTCGGTGCCATTTTGAATTATTTCATCGGCTATCTGGCTAATCCAGTTTGGCTGAAAAAAATTCGGGTGAGTTTGGAGCAAATTGAACAATGGAGAGACCGCGTTCATAAATACGGCGTGTGGCTCGCCTTGTTTTCGTGGCTTCCATTTATCGGTGACCTAATTGGTGTTGTACTCGGTTTCTTTCGAGCACCGAAAGTCTTGACATTTGTCTTTTTTGCTGTCGGCAAAATTCTGCGCTACGCAATCGTTATCTTACTTTACTTTCTTTTTTGATTCCTTTTGAATGTGCAAATATTCTAAAACAGGGTCCTTTTTCTGTATTAATTGTTGACGATTAATCGAGATGACATGATCTGGATCGATTGCCTTTAAATCAATGCTGGAACGATCTTTCGGTGTAAACTTCAAGGTAGATACCATCAAATGAAGATTCGAATGATCCAGGGAATATGGAGCACTGTTTCCAAATGTTCCGCCGATTCCTCCCATACATTGAGTTCCAATGATTTCTCCCCTTGTCGTGCTTTTAAACCATCCGGCGAATAAAACGGATGCAGACATGGACGAACCATTCGTAATTAGGCTACATTTCCCACGGTACGTGTAGTTCAGGTTATTCTGGGGCGTGTATGCATATAAAATCGTGCGTGTTGTTCCCAATGGTGATTTGTAAAAATCGTACTCCTGGCTAATAAGTCCGTTTGGATAAACGCGCTCAGCTCTGTTTTTGAATTGCTTCTCTTGGTAAAAGGGAAGCAAAGCAAATCGATCGAAATGACTTCGCTTGTATAAGTAATTCATCTGTAAAGGCCCACCACTGAGATTTAAGTAACTCAAAACATATTCCTGCGCACGCAACATTCCACCTAAATTATCGCGTAAATCAATGTATAATTCTTGCACATTTTGTTTCTTTATTTCTGTAAAACAGGCATCAATATGTTTCTTGAATTTCTTAAGTGAGATGGGATCAAAGGACTCAATGGTCAACACACAGCGCCTGTCCTTGTCAATAAAATAATGAACGGGACCTTTTAAATCAAGACTTCGATCTTTTAAATACTGAATAGATTTAACATAATGCGCTTCCTGCACAATCGTGTCGCCAGCTAAATTTACCAGCTTAAATTTGGCTTTATCGCTTAAATGAGCTCGATGTAGTAGGTTGAATGTAGCTCCAATCATACGTTGAGCGATTTCTTCTTGTGCACTTCCTGCATTGCCTTCGGAAAAACTCATCCGCTTACTGATTGCGAATAAACTATCCATACTGTAAGAATCGATTTGGAGAATTTCACTTCCAACAGGAAAATCATTTTTGTAGACACTCTCCAAATAAAACCGCTTGTCGATTCTCGCCACAAAAAAGGGGAGAACAGCACGGTCTTTCGGCCCCAAATACAAATAATCTCTTGGATTTAAATTGGTGTGTGAGTCCTTCATGACTCCTAAATAACGTGTGACAATTTGAATGAATTCGATCATTGTCTTTTCTGTTGAACAAGACTTTAAAGCTTCTTTGTATCCACCGACAAATGCCTCCACACCGCAATACAAACTTGGATTTGGATGTGTTTCAAGAATGTGCTCGTGCAGTTGCTCAATGTCCGCTTTCATGGCTTCTGGACATAATTTTGCTTCACTGATTTCATCTTTTGAATAGCGGAAATAGGAAAGGCAATCCTGCGCACTTATATGAGATGCACTCAGAATAGTTAAAACAAGAAGGAGGTATAATTTTTGCATGAAAGAGTGAGTCGAAGTTAATAGATTTAGTTGAATTAATGCTACATTTGAATTCTTAAATTTTCGCGAAAAAATGTTAGAAAAACCAGTACTCCTTGCCTTTGTAACGCTCTTCCTTGTTTCTTGTCACAGAACGGATGAGAAGTTTTGTTCATGTATGGATAAAAGTAAGGAAGTAAATGCCTTAACAGAAAAAATATGGCAACAACAAGCGACGAAAGAGGATAGTGTGAAATTGAAAAAATTGATTGCTTCCAAAAATAAGATGTGCGAAATGTATGCCTTAAAAAATGGAGAGGAATTATTGAAATTGAGGGAAGATTGTAAGTAAGATGGAAGAAACGAAAACAGTTTTAATCGCTGGTGGGTCTGGATTAATTGGCAAGCAACTCACTAAGGTCTTTAAGGAACGTGGATACCGCGTTTATAAACTTTCACGTAATGCACGTAAACAAGGTCACATTCAATGGGACCCTAAAACAAAACAAGTCGACGAAAAATACTTCAGTCGAATTCATGTGTTAATCAACCTCGCTGGCGCAAATATTGGAGATAAAAATTGGAGTGCCTCCCGAAAACAAGAATTAATCGATTCGCGCGTTCAATCCACTGAATTTTTAAGTGAACTGGCTGCTAAAATGCCCAAATTAAGCTACTATGTTGGAGCTTCAGGTGTCAATTGCTATGAGTTAGGTCAAAATAAAGTTTTTCAAGAAACCGACGAGTATGGAACAGATTTCCTAAGTACGCTTGTACACGATTGGGAAAAGGCTCATGACCGCTTTGAGGGTATTTGTCCATACATGAAATTGCGCATCGCCATGGTACTTTCCAACCGAGGCGGATCTCTTACAGCAATGAAACGACCGGTGTTTTTTGGACTCGGCTCACCGCTAGGATCAGGAAATCAATACCATCCGTGGATTCATATCGATGACCTTTGTCGAATGATCGTTTTCGGAATAGATCAACAACTGGAAGGAACCTTTAACGCTGTTGCCGATTGTGATACAAATCGAACGATGATGAAAGGAATTGCTAAATACATGCACCGTCCATTCTTTTTGCCACCTGTTCCGAGTGGAATCCTTAAATTCATTCTAGGTGAGCGCTCTATGCTTGTCCTTTCCGACCTCCGTGTATCGAACGATAAGATAAAAAATACGGGATTTGAATTTAAATTGGATAAACTCAACAAAGCCTTGAAAGCCTTATTCGCGAAATAATTATTTATTATTTAACATTCAAATCCATTCGTTGAAATCCAAAAAAAGGTACTTTCAAAGAAAAAACGAATGGCTAAATCTCAAAAAATATTCGTCCTAGACACTTCTGTCTTACTACACGACTTCGATTCCATCTCAAATTTTGATGAGCATTCTGTCGCAATTCCAATCACGGTATTGGAGGAACTAGATAAGTTTAAGGTAGGAAACGACACGAAAAACTTCTCCGCAAGAGAGGTTATTCGTTTCATTGACCGACTGTCAGGGAGCGGTTCTTTACAAGAGTGGATTCCCCTCGGTCCTGGACTCGGAAATTTCAAGATTATCATGGAACATGCTCCCACTCAATTAAATGCGGAGGATATTTACGGAGCCTATAAAAATGATCATAAAATCATCAATGCGGCGCTCTTCCTGAAAGAAAAGGAAAAACGAAAATCAGTGATTCTCGTCACCAAAGACATCAACCTGCGCATTAAATCAAAAGCGCTCGGATTAGTGGCGGAAGATTATCAGACAGGAAAGGTTCATTCGGATGAAATTCAAGCATCAAGTACTTACAACATTGAAGGACTAGAATCGACCTACATACGTGAAATATTTACCAAAGGAAGTGTACCTGAAGATGGAAACCTAGGAGAAAAAAAAGAAGTAAATGGCTACTATATCCTGAAAAATGGAAAAACTTCCGCACTTGCTTTTTACAATCACCTAACGGATCGCGTTGACCGCATCGAAAAGGAATTTATTTACGGAATCAAACCGAAAAATGCTGAACAAGCGTTTGCTTTTCATGCACTACTCAACAACGACATCAAATTAGTGGCCTTACAAGGTGTGGCCGGAACCGGAAAGACACTTCTTGCCTTAGCTGCTGCCTTGGAACAACAGAAATTGTATAATCAAGTGATTTTAGCGCGTCCAATTGTTCCCTTATCGAACAAAGAAATTGGATTCTTGCCTGGTGATGCCAATGATAAAATTGGTCCATACATGGAGCCACTTTGGGATAATCTGAAGTTTATTAAGTCTCAATTTGGTGAAAATGAAAAGAAACACAAAGCCATAATGGAAATGCAGGATTCTGGAAAAATTATCATCACTCCGCTTGCCTTCATCCGTGGTAGAAGTCTATCCAACATCATGTTTATCATCGATGAGGCACAGAATTTAACGCCTCATGAAGTGAAAACCATTATTACAAGAGCGGGTGAAAACACGAAAATTGTATTTACGGGAGATGTGCATCAAATTGACACACCATATCTAGATGAAAACAGTAATGGATTGGCTTATTTGATCGACCGATTAAAAGGAGAATCCCTTTTTGCACACGTCAAATTAGAGAAGGGGGAACGATCGGAATTGGCGAACTTAGCAAACGATTTACTATAGCAGTATTATTGGATTCGAACTAATTCACCGAAATACATCGTTTTTTCCGTTTTGGTCTCCATGTACAACTGAGAAATGGAACTCTTTTTACTCGGGAAATAAATATCAATTAATTCCGTAAGAAAATCGGTGTCCACGGTTGGGGAGTATGTATTCATAATGAGGAAGCCATCCTCTGCAAGCAGACTTGATGCCGTCATCATTAATTCATCAATCTTATCTTCTAATTTCCATTTCTCACCACTTGCTCCAATTCCCCATGCAGGCGGATCCATGATGATTCCTTTGTACTTGTTTTCCCGTTTGACCTCACGAGCGGCAAATTTTAACGCATCTTCGTGAACCCACTTGATGTTTAACAATTTGCATTCTTCCATGTTTCTCTTTGCCCAATTCAAGGTCGATTTTGCTGAATCAACATGGAAGGTTTCAGCACCTTTCAACCGTGCCATACAAGAAGCGGCACCTGTGTAAGCAAAAAGGTTTAGGAAACGTTCGTCCGCTGAAATATGTTCCTCAATAAAACGCCAGTTTGCTTCCTGTTCCGGAAATAAACCAATATGTTTGAAGTTCGTCAGAGATAAGGTAAAGTTTAAACGGTGGTATTTAATGGCCCATTCGCTGGGAACATTTTTTTTCAAGCATTTCCATTTTCCTTGCTGCCCTTTTCCTTCAATGAATTCCCAATGAGCTAGATTTCTCCACTCTGTAAAGGGCATTCCACTATGGAAATAGGCTTGAACTTCTGGTCGAATCGTTATGATTTTACCCCAACGCTCTAATTTTTTACCACCACCAGCATCTAATAGTTCGTAATCTGCCCATGGTTCGGCATAAATTCTAGGTATATCACTCATTAGCGCATTTTAGGCGTTTTCTTACGTCCACCCATCATTTGAGCTTGGCGCATTTGATTTTTTGATGGCGCCATCTGCAATTGACTTTGCATCGTTTTGATTTGGTCGCGCATCATTCCGTTTTTATCTAATTTCTTTGCTTCAGCCAACAAGGCCACAGCTTCGTTTTTTCGTCCTGTTTGCGCACAAATTCCAGCCAAATGCATGCGTGCAACAGCATTGTCTTCACCAGTTCTTAAGCCAAGGTCCATGGCTTTTCTCAATAATTTCTCGCTGTTTGCAAAACCTAATTCCTGTCCGCCCATTACTGCCTTCAAAAACAATACATACGCATGCTGTCTTTTCGGAAGAAATTCAGGGTTTGTAATGCGATCAATGTATTTTTTCGCTTTATCGGTATTTCCGACACGCATTTGATTCAATGCCAATAATACATTTTCATTTCTGAAAAAGGAAAGAATGATTAAAGCCGTCACGAAAAGAAAGGTGATGCCCCAACCCCAATGTCCAGTAGCAAACAAATAAACGTTGAATCCAGTAGCAACTAAAGCTAAAACAATGCGGATAATAAATGCAATCATAAGTAAATTTTAATAGGTCAAATAGTTAGTCAATCGTAGCGATACATTTTAATTCAATCGCTATTGGAGTGGGTAAAGAGTTGATTTCTACAGTAGTTCTGCAAGGCAAATTATCTTTAAAGTATTCTGCATAAACGCGGTTGTAAACCTGAAAATCACGTTTCATGTGCACTAAAAACACGGTTACATCCACTAGCTGGTCCCAACTAGATCCAGATTCTTCCAAAATGATGCGAACGTTGTCAAAGACACTTCTGCATTGCGCTTCGAAATCGAATTCAATAAAATTCCCGTTTTTATCTAATTTTAATCCCGGTACTGCTGAATCGGTATCATCTGAACCGGCAACTCTTGGACCAACCCCCGATAAGAAAAGAAGGTTTCCAACGCGTCTGGCATGTGGGTACAATCCAACTGGTTTCGGCGCTTTATTTGTGGAAATTCGATTTTGTTCTGACATTTTCAATGCTTTGGGCAAATATACTAAAATGAATCGATTTTGTCTGCAAGGTCAAAGCCCGTTAAGCATTCGTTCAGATAATTGTGTAACTTCGCTTTACATGCAAAATAATTCTGTACTCATGGAGCTTTCGATAGTCATTCCTACTTGCAATGAGGAAGGTAACATCGTTTCAATGTATGAACGTTTGTTGGCTGTTATGAACGAGATTCAAGTAGCTAATTTTGAGTTTGTATTCGTGGACGATGGAAGTTCGGATAATTCTTTACTCCGCATTCAAGAATTACGCGCCAAGGATAACCGTGTTAAGTTCATTCAACTTAGCCGTAATTTTGGACACCAAAATGCACTGAAAGCTGGGCTAGACCATGCACAAGGAGCTGCAGTAATTAGTATGGATGCTGATTTGCAACATCCACCTGAATTAATTCCAACGCTTTTTGAAAAATGGAAAGCTGGATTTGAAGTCGTTTATACGATTCGCAAGGATGACCAAAAAGTTCCCTTGTTGAAAAAATGGACATCTAAAGCATTTTACCGTTTGACAAATAAATTAGCAGAGATTCCGATGGAAGAAGGAACGGCAGATTTTCGTTTGTTGGACAGAAAAGTGGTGGATGCACTGAAAAAATACACAGAGTCACATTTGTTCTTGAGAGGAATCATTCCTTCTTTGGGATTTAAGCAAATTGGAATTCCCTACGTGCCTCATGCGCGCATTTCAGGTAAAACAAAATACTCGTTTTCTAAGATGCTACGTTTTGCCTTAACGGGCATAACTTCCTCGAGTGCTAAACCATTGTATTTTTCCATCTACATGGGGTTGTTTTTTGCGATGCTGGCGTTTTTATACGGGATTTATGCCATTTACATTGCTGCATTTACCAAGGAAGCAATTACTGGTTGGACCTCCATCATCGCTTCGATATTGTTTATTGGCGGAATCCAATTGATTATGATTGGAATCCTAGGAATTTATTTGGGTAAGCTATTTATTCAAAGTAAAAATCGCCCGCTATATTTGATTACGGAAAAGGAAATCGACTGATTAGTCAGCAGATAGACGAAAAAAAATTAGAAATACCTGCTGATTTTGCGTTTTTCCTCTCGTGAGTATGGTTGTTAACTACCTCGGAAAGAATGCTCTTCCCTCTCTGAAGAAATCACGATTCTTTTCTTTATGAAACCGAACAAATCATAGAATTAATTCGAAAAGGTGCTAACTTTACATGAATTATTCTACTACAACGCCAATTTAATTACAGAACTTACGTTATACGAACAACATGAAATGGACCGCCTACTTATTTATCTGCCTTTTCACCTTTGTTTCAAGGGCTCAGATAGGCACGGGTACTTGGAAGCTCCACGTTTCAACTTCCAAGGCGATCGATGTTGTTGCTTCTGAAAAAGAAGTATTTACGGCATACGTAAATGGCATGTCAATCTATACCATTGCCACCGAGGAACACCGCCTGTTGACGGCATTAAATGGATTGTCGGATATTGAAATTTCCTGTCTCTACTATGACGAGGTTCAAAATGCAGTGTATATCGGTTATAAAAATGGAAATATTGACAAATATAAAAATGGAGAAATTGTCAATATTCCAGCTATTAAGCTAGCTCAACTATCCGTTTCCAAGCGAATTAACCGTTTCGAAAGAAATGGAACCTACGTTTATGCTGCCAATGACTTCTCTATCGTACAACTAGATGCCGTCAAAAACGAAGTAAAAGAAACGTTTTACCCAACAAATTCCACCGAAAGAATTGTTGATGTGGCCATTTATCAAGATTCCATTTATGCCCTTACTCCAACACAATTGTTTAAAGGCTTTCTGCCTAATCCAATTTTACCGGATTACTCTCAATGGGTAAGAGACATTCGCTTGCCTTACCAAACAGCGAATAAATACACGGAAATGGATCTGTTTAATAATCGTTTGGTTGTTTTGAAAAAGTCGGATGATTACGGATCGGATTCTGTTTATCGCATCAATGCTTCAGATTTGGAACTTGTGACGAATTTGCCTTTTACTATTGAAATTAACTCCATTAATGTCGTGGAGAATTATCTATCAGTGAACGTCGATGGTGTAATTTACCTGTACAACGATAACCTGCAAATCCCTGAATCTTATGGAGCCGGAAACTTTAATGCCTGGTTTTCTTCTTCTCGTACCGCAAGAAATCAATCCGGACTTTGGTCCGCAGATTTGAAATATGGTTTGGTTATGTATCCGAATGAATTTGTCTACAAGTCCTATCCAATGGAAGGATCTAAAAACAACCAATTTTTTGCAATGGACGCACAAAATGGGAAATTAGCAATCGCCTCAGGACGCATCAATGGTGGCTTTCCAGGCTTCACCAGAAATGGTGTCCATTTTTACCAAAATGCGAATTGGGAACTCCTTAATGTTACCAACGTATCTCAATGGCCAGAACCTCAAATTTGGGATTTTATCGATGTAGCCATTAATCCAAATGATACATCAGAAGTGGCCATGTGTACCTATTCGTACCTTCCCTTGACCTTAATGAATGCTTCCGATACCCTCGTTTTTACGGGAGCAAATTCGCCAATAAAACCTACAAGTATTGGGAATGGATGGAGCCTCGTTTCCGATGTCCTTTTCGATAAACGAGGGAATTTATGGTCTCTAAACGGGTATTCTGACCAACCACTAAAGGTGCGCGATAAAACAGGAGAATGGTATAGTTTTGATTGTGGGCCCAATGCTAAGAATAAATCCACTACCAAAATGATTCAAGATTTTGATGAAATTTTGTGGTTTGCAACCAAAACAGATGGAATTATTGGTTACAATCACAATGGAACTATTTCTGATCCAAGTGATGATAAGGTTATTTCTTTGGATGAAGGTGAGTTTAGTGGGAATTTACCCTCCATTGCCATTACAGCCCTCGCTGCTGATTTTGATGGAGAATTATGGATAGGAACTGAAACTGGTTTTGCCATTTTATATAATGCAGAGGCGGCATTTGATGCGCAACCCGGAGACTATAACACTCAGCAAATAAAGATTAATTTCGAAGGAAATGGAGAATATGTGCTGGGTAAAACGCACATCACGGATATAGAAGTGGATGGCGGAAATCGCAAGTGGATGGGAACCGCAAATGGTGGAATCATCCTCCTTTCTGCAGATGGTTCTGAAATATTAGAGCAATTCACCACAGATAATTCACCGATTATATCAAATGTCATTGTTGACTTACAATTGAATCAAGAAACGGGTGAATTGTACATTGTGACAGATAAAGGTCTTGTTTCTTACCGTACCAATGCGACCTACGAGGACCCAGAATATTCGAATGTTATTGTTTTCCCAAATCCTGTGAAACCGAATTATTTTGGACCTGTGACGATCCAAGGAATCCGCTATGATTCAGATGTGAAAGTAACCGATGTTGCCGGAAACTTGATTTACCGAACGACATCGAATGGCGGAACAGCGACATGGAACGCTCAAAATCTGAATGGTGAAAAGGTTCCTACAGGGGTTTATTTCATATGGACTGCAACGAATTTCGATGGAAGAGATAAGAAAGTTGGTAAAGTCATGGTCATCCGCTAGACTTATTCCAAAACATCCTTATTTTTGAAAAAAAACGCCATGAAAAAAATCTTTTTCTCCTGCTTGTTCATTCTGTTGACTCAACAAGCGTTCTCCCAAAAAGTGTTCTCCGTTAATTACGCCAATCAAGCGGATGTTAAAGTATACGTGGTGAAATATGAAAACCAAGCAGACCTCAAAGTTTTCAAGGTGAAATACGAAAATCAGGCTGGTGAAAATAATGGCAAATGGTTTTTTACACAATATGAAAACCAAGCGAAAAAATCTATTTTTTTTGTTCCCTATGAGAATCAAGCGGACTTGAAAATTTTCTTTGTGGATTATGAGAATCAAGCCGGATGGAGAAATGCTGCTAAAAAGCAACTTTTATACTAAATGGCAACGATCGACCTGCTTCTAGAGTGGACAGCTGCAATAACAGGCGCTGGATACCTTTTTCTAGTGGCAAAAAAGAACAAATGGGCTTGGTTATCCGGTGGAATCAGTTCCTTCATTTATGTCTTTGTTTTTTATCGTTCCAATTTACCCGCACAGTCCTTTCTATCCGTGGCATATGTCCTATTGAGCGCTTTCGCCTTTTGGTCCTGGAATCAGGAAGATGAGATTACGTTGATATCGTGGAAACTGAAAAAGCACTTGTTTGCGATTCCGAGCATCCTGTTAATCGGAATAGGTATTTCTTGGTTAACATTAGGGTCGTTTCAGGAATTTGCTAATAAACAAACAGTTGTTTGGGATGTGTTCATAGCATTATTCTCCTTGTTTGCGACGATTCTTGGTACGCTCAAGGAAAAATCTAATTGGATCTATTGGTTATTCATTAACTTGGCGTGTATCGTCTTGTACCTGAATGCAGAATTATACGCAACAAGTATACTTTATAATGCTTATTTCCTTCTTGGTATTTATGGACTTCGTGAGTGGTACAAAAAACCAATAGTACCATGAGAATTGCGTTCACTGGTCCAGAATCTTGTGGAAAATCAACCATGGCTCAATGGTGCGCGCAAGAGTTTGATCTTCCATTAAGCGAGGAATTTGCGCGTGAATACCTAGAAGATAGAATCGACTACGAGAAGAACGACCTCGATGAAATCACCCTCGGACAATTAGCTGATTGGCTGTTAAAAGGCGGCCAGTTCGTAGCGGACACAGAAATGACGGTCATGAAAATATGGTCGGAATTCCGCTATCAACATGTGTCGATGGTGATTCTAGAGGCCTGCGAAACGCAAAACTTTGATCACTACTTTCTCTGCGCTCCAGATATTCCTTGGGAACCAGATCCTTTGAGGGAGAACCCTTCGAACCGTCAGGAATTATTCGAACTTTATGAAAAGGAACTAATAAAAATGAAACGTCCCTTTACGGTGCTGAAAGGATCTTTGAAAGACCGACAAAATGTAGTCAAGGTCACACTCGAGAAGGTGCAAAAACCGTAACTTTGTCCCTATGAAACGCATTTTCTTTTTAGGCTTACTTTTACTTATCTGCATTCCGATTGCCTACCATTTCACGAGTTCGAAAAAGGAAAAACCATTGCCAATCATTAATCCAATTGACGTAAACGAAGAAATGGTAGACCCAGAAATGCTTCGTTTAGGCTTCGGACACCACATTGGTGCCTTTTCCTTCCAAAATCAAGATGCTAAATTTATTTCCACTGCTGACATGAAGGGGAAAATTGCTGTCGTAGAATATTTTTTCACCACGTGTAAAAGTATTTGTCCAATCATGAACAGACAAATGCAACGTGTAGATGCAGCGTTCAAAAATGATTCAGACATCCAGATTTTTAGCTTTACGGTTGATCCGGAAACGGATGATGTTCCGCAAATGAAAAAATACGCCACAGGTCATCAAGCCACTTCGGGGAAATGGCATTTTTTGACGGGTGAAAAGGCAGACTTATATGCGCTAGCAAGAAAGTCGTTCTTTGTGCTTAAACCGGCGGAGGCCCAAAACTTGGGTGATGCGGGAAGTGACTTTATTCATACAAATAACTTTGTTCTAGTGGATAAACAGTTGAGAATCCGCGGTTATTATGACGGAACCTCACAAAAGGAAGTAAATCAGCTCATTTCTGATATCAAACGCCTGCAAAAAGAGTGATTTAAAGGAATACCGAACACTTTTCTCTATCTTTGCTTGAATTATGAGAAATACACGCGGAACATCGAGAGGAAATCAATCAACGGATAAACGTCCGGCTGCGGCTGGAAGAAAGCCCGTTGCATCCAAACGACCAGCAACAGACAAAAAAGGACCAACGGATAAAAAGGGTCCAACGGATAAAAAAACAGTCACAGATCGTGACAAACGAAAATACATTGATTATAAAATCAAAGTAAAAAAAGGCGATCCATTGCCTTCTTTTAACGAAGATCAAGTTCGATTAAATAAATACTTGTCAAACGCAGGTATTTGTTCAAGAAGAGAGGCTGATGTCCTCATTCAAACTGGTGTCGTTTCTGTAAACGGTAAAATTGTTACGGAACTAGGTTATAAAATTGCCCCAGAAGATGTTATCCAATACGACGGAGAAACAATCAACGCTGAAACGAAACGTTATGTCTTACTGAACAAACCAAAGGGATTCATCACAACAATGGATGATCCAAGAGGTAGAAAAACGGTGATGACTTTAGTGAAAAAAGCATGTCGAGAACGCATTTATCCAGTTGGACGACTAGACCGTGAAACCACTGGTTTGCTCTTGTTTACCAACGATGGAGATATGGCGAAGAAATTGACGCACCCTCGTTACCAAGCAAAAAAGATTTACCACGTTGAATTAAATAAATCCGTTACCAAAGAAGACATGGAGCATTTGATGCGTGGTGTCGATTTGGAAGATGGAAAAGCACGTGTGGATGAGGTTTCGTACATTGAAAATGGAAACTCAACAGAAGTTGGTGTGGAAATCCACTCCGGTAAAAACCGCATTGTTCGCCGTCTTTTTGAAGCGTTGGGCTATGTCGTGGTAAAATTAGACCGCGTTCAATTTGCTGGATTAACGAAAAAAGACCTCCCTCGTGGATTTTATAGACATTTAACAGAACAAGAAGTTTCTTTCTTAAAAATGACAAAATAATGATGCGCCTCGGTGTTTTTATCCTGCTTTTTTCTACCCTAATCATTGGTTTTACTTCATGTAATGATTCCAACGGCTTCGCTTCCAAAAATCCAAATGCAGCGTATTTTTATCCCGTTGATACCATTCCAAAGATTTATTTGTACCGCGATGTGACAGGTGGACTCGAGGAGGAATTCCACCGGATTTATGCACTGAAAGATCAAGCGGGCGAACACTTAATTGTCGAAGTTTATGCAAGCGATGGAAGAATTCGAGAGGCCTATAACTACAACGTAGATTCCCTGAATTTGCAAGATTATATGGTCGTAGATGTTAACCAACAAAAAGAAAAAACACTTCTGTACAAAGACAAACTTTTCCCAATGAATTTGAAGGAAAAAACGTGGTTTGCAGCAAAGTTTAGAGGAGTGGTGGATTCAACCGTTCTACTTAGTGAAGTGAAAAGACAGTTTAAGAAAAAGACCACTCATCCCGTAATCGAGGATGAGGTAGAAACGCTTGTTTTTTCGGATGATTTGAGATTAACAGTTCTCAACCCATTCACCCGAAAAGAAAATTCCAAAAGTGTCCAGCGAATCAGCTATTTTTCTGAAGGATATGGCCTCGTGGAATGGCATAGTTTAAATAAAAAAGTCCATTACCGTCTTGAACAAGTGTTAAGTCAACAAGAATGGATTAAAATGATCACACGATGAAAAAATACGTTCTAATCTGCTTCCTTTTACTAGGATTCGGTTCCATCGCTCAACAGCCTTCGAAAAATAACAAAAGATCGACCGCAAAGGGCGCGATGTTCTTTTATTGGGGCTATAACAGAAGCGCTTACACCAAAAGTAATTTACGCTTTATTGGCCCGGGGTATGACTTCACACTGAAAGGTGTTCAAGCCAAAGATCGTCCTTCTGAAGACTTTAAAACGTATGTGAGCTTAACCGATTTCACTGTTCCTCAATTCAACTTTCGAATTGGATACAATATCAAGAAAAATTGGGCAATTTCTTTGGGATACGACCACATGAAGTATGTGATGAAAGCCGGACCAACATATTCGTTAAGCGGCACCATCAATCCAGGAATTGATCCGGTAACGAATTGGTCAGGAACGTACAACAATGAGCCAGTAGTCACCAATTCAAATACCTTTCATTACGAAAACACGAATGGACTAAATTACATTCATGCTGATTTGTCCAATGTATTTAAGGTGTATCAATCCGATAAGGCTCGCTTTGCTTTAACGACACTCTATGGTTTCGGTGCGGGACCTATTTTGTCGTTTAACGATTTTACCTTCGCCGGACAAAAAAATGTGGCAACAGTCTCTTTATCCGGATTTGGTGTTTCAGCCCATGCTGGACTTCGTGCTGAATTCTTTAGACGCGTTTATATTCAAACAAATCTAGCGGGTGGCTTCATTGATCAGGTTCGTGTGAAAACAAGACCAAACGACTACGATTCTCATGCTAAACAAGTGTTTCTGTACAGTGAAGGAAATATTGTGATTGGTGCTTTGTTCTACCTGAATCAAGGTGACAAGTGTGGTGGATGTCCAAATTGGTAAGCCATGAAATTCTTAGTTGTCGGATTAGGAAATCCAGGTAAAGAGTATGAAGAAACACGCCACAACATCGGCTTCAAAGTTGTGGACGAAATGGCACGTGAGCTAGGCGCAACATTTACACTCGATAAAGCCGCTTTTCGTGCAGAAGCCAAGTTCAAAGGCAGAACCATCATTCTAATTAAGCCCATTACTTTCATGAATCTTTCTGGGAAAGCAGTGAATTATTGGATGCAAGCGGAAAAAATTGATCAGAAAAATCTATTGGTCATCACAGATGACATCGCATTGCCTTTCGGAAAACTCCGCATGAAAGGAAAAGGAAGTGATGGTGGACACAACGGATTAAAAGATATTCAAGCGCTTCTCAAGACAGTTGAATATACCCGTTTACGCTTTGGCGTTGGAAACGATTTTTCCAAAGGTCGACAGGCGGATTACGTCCTAGGCGAGTGGTCCAAAGACGAGCAATTAGCGCTGCCTGAGCGCATTCAAACAGCAACAGAATTCATTAAAAGTTTCTCCTTTGTTGGTCTGGATATGACCATGACTACTTGGAACGGGAGGTAATTCCAATGTTAAGGTTTTATTAAGTGGGGGATTTTTTATACATTCGATAAAATCTACTACTACATGACTAAAGTTTTACTTAGCTTTTTCTTGTGCTTCTTTTCCATTTCTTATGGACAATATTGCACCTCAAATGTTGGACCAACGAGTACCGCTGATTCAAACGTTGAACTCGTCCAAATTGCTGGCGCTTCCGGAAATATAAACTTTATTGGTTGTCCGGCGGTTGTTGGTGTCCAGGATTTAACCACCTTATCGGTTGCCTTAAACGCTGGAGGCTCTTATGTACTCAATGTGAAATTTGGCACCTGTGGCGGGAATTACGCTGGGGTAGGTGAGGCTTGGATCGATTTTGACCAAAATGGAAACTTTGATCCTTATGAATCCATCGGATCTTGGACCGGAACACCGCCAGTTGCGGTTTCCACGTTTACCTTCTCTGTTCCAGCAAATGCACAAAACGGTACCTCGCGTATGCGCGTCATGCAACGTGAAGCAGGAACCTTACCCTTGGATCCTTGTGGGACGTACACATGGGGGTCAGTGATGGACTTTGGAATAACGATTGGAAATGGAATTGATTGTACGGGATATATTGGCGACGATGTGAATGACCCAATCAATATTACGGCCTTACCATTCACGGATTCGCGCGATAATTCTTTCTGTTATTCTAACAATAATTACGTCTATCCATCTCCAGATATTTACTATAAATTAACCCCGAATCCACTCATTCAATCCGTGCACGCTTCCCTGTGTGGCGCTTCTTTCGATACCTTTTTAAGTGTTGTTGATATGAATGGAAACGTCATCGCCTTTAATGACGATGTTGTCGAATGCGGGAGTCAATCAGCATTGACATTTGAAACTGCTGGATTAGGATCTCTGTACATCATCGTAGAAGGTTGGGGAAGTGAAATGGGGAATTATACCTTGACGCTCAATGCAGCGTATGTTGGTTTAGAAGAGGAGCCGTCAACAAGTATTCGTGTTTACCCAAATCCAACTAATGGAAGTGTGCGCTTGAATCAATCCATTGGAAAAGCGACCCTATACCATGTGAATGGAACAGAATTAGCCACATACGACACTGATGAGTCGCTTCAGATAGACTTAACTGACTTTCAAGCAGGAAGCTACTTCTTGAGATCAAGCGATGGTCACGTTTCTCAACAAATTATTTTGGTGAAATGAAGTGGCTGGTAACACTTATTTTTTGCGCATTTTCCTTGGGGAGTCAAGCGCAATATTGGATTCAAAAATCATCCTTTGGTGGTGTAGGAAGACACCGTGCGGTTGGATGTGCCACAGAAAACAAAGGATATTTAGGACTCGGACACGTCAATGGTTCCGGAGTTGATATTTCCTATAAAGATTGGTGGGAATATGATCCATCCTCGGATACCTGGTCTCAAAAAGCAAGCTATCCAATGAATAACCACGGTGCTACAAGTTTCGTTGTGAATAATCAACCATGTGTCGGTGGAGGTTCTGCATTGAATGGAGAATTTTTCAAATTCGACCCCATACAAAACACCTGGAATCCGATTGCGGCTTGTCCATTTTTTAATCCGGGTGACACGCAAGGATTTTCGGTAAACAACAAGGGATATGTCTACGTTGGCCAACAAATGGCTGAATATGATCCAAGTACAAATAGTTGGAGTTTGAAAGCAACGCCTCCCGTTACCTTTGGTTCTTGGACTTGCTCCTTTACCATCGAAGGAAGTGGCTATGTAAAAGCGGGAACAAAATTGTTTGAGTACAAACCAATTCACAATACGTGGACCCAACGTGCAGATTTTCCCGGCTCGAGTACCGGTGGAAGTTATGGTTTCTCTATATTACAACGTGGCTTTGTGACGTGTGGTTATGTCGGTGGATTAAGCACCGTTACCGATCAAGTGTGGTCATTCTATCCGGGAACAAATACCTGGCAAATGGAATTGGCGTTTCCAGGAACGAACAGAAGATTCCCCGTGGCATTTGCCATTCATAACCGAGGATATTTTGGAACTGGAACAAATGGAATTAACTTGAATGATTTTTGGCAATACAATCCAACGATCAATACCTCGGGAATAGAGGAACAAAATCCGATTTCTTGGAACGTTTACCCGAATCCAACGGCGGATTTTTTCCACATTCAACTGAACCAAGACCTTGATCCAAATACGGTTGGTGAACTACTCGATTTGAGCGGTAAGTCTGTTCTTCGTCTTACCTTAACTCCAGGGGAAAATGAGATAGATGTCCAATCGCTCATGCCAGGTACCTATATTTTCTGTGTTCAACATCAGGGAGTGAAAACAACGAAACACATCAACATCTTCTGATATGGAAAAAAGAACTTACTTGTTGATCGTTTGTCTTTTACCCATGTTGGCCTTAAGTCAATATAACCAATGGACGAAAAAAGCAGAATTTACGGCAGGAAAAAGAGAACGCGCTGTTGCCTTTTCCATTGGTGATTATGGCTACGTCTCCACGGGAATTGATACGGCCGAAATTTTATTGAAAGACCTTTGGCAATATGATCCCAATACCGACACATGGATGCAAAAGGCAGACCTCCCTGGCGCCGCTAGACGAGATGCAATCGCATTTTCTGTGAATGGAAAAGGATATGTTGGAACTGGAATCGACAATGCCAACGCCTTGCTGGGGACAAAATTGAAAGACTTGTGGGAATATGACCCCACTACAAATTCCTGGACCCAAAAAGCGGACTTCCCAGGTTCTGGGGGAAATGGCATCTACTTCGCCACAGCTTTCTCTGCGGATAACAAAGGGTACATCTGTGGTGGAAAATGGGGTCCAAGTCTGTACTCGAGTCAATTATGGGAATACAAACCAAGCTCTGACCAATGGATTCAACGCGCGAACTTTCCTGCCGGCGTTCGTTATCAATTAAGTTCTTTTTCCATCGGAAATCAAGGATATGTTGGACTCGGAGCAAATCAAGATGTGTATAAAAAAGATTTCTATCGCTATAATCCGGGCTCCAATCAATGGACCCAAATTGCGGACTTCATTGGCAGTGAACGTGGAAGCGCTTGTTCTTTCTCCATCAATAACCGTGGATTCATTTGTTTGGGTACAAACGGGGGCTTATTGGGCGATTTAATCGAATATAATCCAGAAATCAATGAATGGGAGGTCCGCTGTGCTTATGGTGGCAGTGAACGCAAAAACGCGATTAGTTTTGTGGTCAATAACCGCGCTTTTGTTGGACTTGGGAAAGGATACTCTGGTAAAAAAGCAAGTATTCAGGAATATGCAGCGCCTAATTATGCAAATTTGAACGAAACGGAATTGGATTGTCAGATTTATCCCAATCCAAGCAAAGGAATCCTTCGCGTAAGCACAGAAACCTACATGGAAGAAATTCAATTGCTTGATGCCTTCGGTAAAGGTTGTTACCGTCAAACGTTGAGTAAGTCAAACTTTTTAGAATTAGACTTAACACACTTGCCAACGGGTGTATATTACGCAAGAATCCTGGTTTCAAACGGACAATATATTCAAAAACAAATCATAATTGAATAGGATATGAATAAGTATATTTTAGGATTCATTTTGTTTTTGCTGGCACAGGAAGTTTCTGCACAAGACTATTGGTTTCCGCGCGATACCGTGAAAGGTTCCCCGAAATCTGCGAGCTGCGCTGTCTCTTTGCCACAAGTTGGATTAATCATTGGTGGACTCGACGACTTTGGGTTCAAGCGTAAAATGTATTCCTATTCGCCTTTTCAAGATGATTGGGATGAGGAAGTTTCACTTGGAGGAGCTTCTGGGGATGGCTTGGAACGTGCATCTGCATGTGCCTTCACGTTGAACCACGAAAACATGCAGAAGGCGTATGTCTGTCTCGGTCAAACACAAACTGTTGCCTTCATGAAAGACTTGTGGGAATTTAATCCACAGACAGAGACTTGGTCGCAAAAAGCAAACTTTTCAGGAACAGCAAGAAGGCAGGCCGTATGTTTTACTGCTGCAAATAAAGCATATGTTGGAACAGGTGAGGATGCGGCCGGCTTGAAAAAAGATGTGTATGCCTATGATCCAAATCTAAATACTTGGACTCAGGTCGCTGATTTTTCTGGAACTGCTCGTCGAGATGCTGTTGCATTTGAATTAAACGGTTATGGCTTTATTGGAACGGGGAATGACGGGACACTTAAAAACGACTTGTGGATGTACGATGTTCAATCGGACACATGGATTGATAAAGCATCCTTTCCAGGAACGCCACGCGCAGGCGCTGTCGCTTGGGGAGCACTTTCTGTTGCTTATGTGGGTACAGGGGAGGACCTAAACGGTGACTTTAAGAATGACCTTTATGAGTACAATTATTACTTGAATGCATGGACTCAACGCGCAAACATTCCGGCGCCTGGAAGGAAAAATGCCTTTGCGTTCTACATCGATGGAGTTTCGTATGTTGGAGGAGGATACAATGGTATTTTTCTGGAAGATTTTTGGGCATATTCTGGAACTGCCGGTTTAAACTCCATCGAATTATTGGAAGTAAAGCTTTACCCAAATCCAGTCCAACATCAATTGACGGTTCAGTCGGAACGATTCATGGATAACATGGCCGTTTATTCCATGGATGGAAAACAATTGTCAACAGAATCAGGCGCGAGCCAGCAGTTTTCTGTGGATGTTTCAAATTGGGAATCAGGAACCTATATTTTTCGTTGTGAAATCAACGGTATTCCAACTCAAAAAATAGTTGTGAAATGCGATTGATTTTGACATTTTCTTTCTTCCTGTTACTTTTTTCCTGTTCCGAAAAACCAGCTTCAGAACAAGTAGTGAATGCGACGGAGGAAAAAATCTTGAATCATTCACAAAAAGAGCAAAAGCAAAGCACTCCAAGTAAACCAAAATCTTCATCAATTTTTACTTTTTTTACCCATTTGCAAGCGGAGGGATGGGGTTACAGTATTTCGGAAAAAGGAAAACGAATAATCGACCAACAAACCATTCCAGGTGTACCCGGAAATCAAGGATTCCAAACGTCCGAAGATGCACAAAAAGTCGCGGAACTGGTCATCGAAAAACTGGAAAAAGGCGTCTTTCCACCAACCGTTTCAGAGGAAGAACTACAAAAACTAGGAATTTCTTGGAGGAATTGAAGGAGGTTCTCGGCTATTTAGCTGAAATCAACTAACTTTGCATCCATGAAAAGATACCGAATTTCCGAGATTTTAGCTGAAAATTCACCACTTAAAACCGGTGAAGAAATCAATGTAAAAGGATGGGTGCGTGCCTTCCGTAGTAACCGTTTCATTCAATTGAATGATGGTTCTTGTATGGCAAATATTCAAGCTGTTGTTGATTTTGAACAATGGGATGAAGCACTTTTAAAGCGCATCACCACCGCTTCAGCATTATCCTTGACGGGAAAATTGGTAGAATCTCAAGGAGCAGGACAACAAGTAGAACTGCAAGTGGAGCACATCGAAATACTAGGTGATGCACATCCGGATGAGGTTCAAAAAACAGTCATGCAACCAAAACGCCATAGTTTGGATTTCTTGCGTGAACAAGCACATTTACGTTTTAGAACGAACTCGTTTGGGGCGGTTTTCCGTATCCGTCACTCGGTGGCATTTGCCATTCACCAGTTCTTTAATGACCGTGGATTCTATTACTTACATACACCAATCATTACAGGTTCTGACGCCGAAGGAGCAGGAGAAATGTTCCGTGTAACAACGTTGGATGCGAAGAATCCACCGTTGAATGAAGATGGATCCGTGAACTATAAAGAAGATTTCTTCGGGAAAGCAGTGAACTTGACGGTTTCTGGTCAGTTGGAAGCGGAATTAGCGGCAACTGCGCTCGGACAAGTCTACACATTTGGACCAACGTTTAGAGCAGAAAATTCAAATACTTCGCGTCACCTTGCTGAATTTTGGATGATTGAACCAGAAGTTGCCTTCAATAATTTGAAGGACAACATGGATTTAACAGAAGATTTCCTAAAATACATTTGTTCGTACATCCTTAACAATTGTTCGGAGGATGTGAAGTTCTTAAGTGAGCGCGATGCGCAAGAACAAGCACAAAAACCGCAAAATGAGCGCAACGAGATGACCTTGTTGGAACGCTTGAAATTTGTCATCGAAAATCCATTCAAACGTTTGACGTATACCGAAGCAATTGATGTATTAATGAATTCAAATCACTACAAAAAGAAGAAATTCAAATACCCAGTTGAATGGGGAATCGATCTTCAAAGTGAGCACGAGCGTTATTTAGTGGAAAAAGAATTCAATTGCCCAGTCATTTTAACGGATTATCCAGCGAAAATCAAAGCATTTTACATGCGTTTGAACGAAGATGGTAAAACGGTTGCAGCGATGGATGTCTTGTTCCCAGGAATTGGCGAAATCGTTGGTGGATCACAACGTGAAGAACGTTACGACGTACTTCTTCAAAAATGTGAGGAATTCCACATTCCAGCGGAAGAACTTTGGTGGTACATGGATACACGTAAATTTGGTACGGTACCGCATGCTGGATTTGGACTTGGATTTGAGCGCATGGTGATGTTTGTGACAGGAATGTCGAACATTCGCGACGTCATTCCTTTCCCTCGCACGCCATTGAACGCAGAGTTTTAATCAAGGCAATTTTTCCCGGCAATAAATCCAGTGGTCCATGCGGCTTGGAAATTAAATCCGCCCGTTATTCCATCGATGTCTAATATTTCTCCAGCGAAGTGCAAACCTGGAACGCGTTTACTTTCCATATTTCGAATGTCGATGTTCGTCATAGAAACGCCACCTGCCGTCACAAATTCTTCTTTGAAGGTCGTTTTGCCTTTAACCTCGTAACGATCGTTCAGGAGGATATTTACCAGCTTATTGGTGTTCTTTTTGCCCAATTCTTGCCAACGTATTTCACTCGGAATTTCCGCTTTCGCCATTAAAAAATGCCAAAGTCGGTTCGTGATGTGAAAAGGATTGAGGTTCTGTACCTTTTTGGCGCCGTGTAAATGAGCGGTCATTTCGATTTTTTGACGTAAATCAACCTCCTTCATTTCGTGTAACCAATTCACTAACACATGAAAATGATAGTTTTTATCCGCTAAAATTCGTGCTCCCCATGCGGAAAGCAACAGTACAGCCGGACCACTCATTCCCCAGTGCGTAATCAGCAAGGGACCTTGTCCGAGGAGTTTTGTTCCCTCGACTCTCACGCTTGCTTTTTCCACCACAGTTCCCATTAATTCACGTACCGGATTATCGGGCATATTGAAGGTAAACAAGGACGGAAGTGGTTCAACGATGTCGTGGCCAAGTTGTTCCAACCAATCGAAATTACCGCGTTTTGGTTGTCCACCAGTGGTTACAATGACACGCGTGGCGTCGAATACCTTCTGATCGGCGTGAAGTTTAAACCCGTTTTTAACGGCTTCAATTCGCTTGATGCCTTGGTTCAGTAAAATATGAATCCCACGTTTATTTGCTTCGGATAAAAAACAATCGATGATTGTCTGTGAATCATTGCTTTCTGGGAATAAACAACCATCCGGATAGGTTTTCATGGGAATCCCACGTTCGGCAAACCAGTCGATGGTGGACTGCACATTGAATTGATCGAAGGCTTTTTTTAGGTAGTTTTCTCCTCTTGGATAATAGCCGGCTAATTGTTTATTGTCGAAACAGGCATGTGTGACATTACAGCGGCCACCTCCTGAAATCTTTACTTTCGACAGTAGTTTTGATGACTTTTCTAAGATGCTGACCTGTGCGTGCGGATGGTGTTTTTTCGCGCTTAACGCAGCAAAAAATCCCGCAGCTCCTCCGCCAATAATGATGATGTGATGTTTCGACATATGATGGGCAAAATTAGCCTAAAATATGGATTGAATGACCATTTTTCTTCCTTGAAAGCTGACCTCGTCTTTCGCAGACTTACCGAGCAGTGCTGTTCCTAACGGCGCTTGTGGATTCAAACAAAACACCGCTTGATCTTCGACATGTAAAAGGCCATGTCCAATCGAAAAATAATACCATTGATCTTCACAGTTGACCAAGGAACCCAAACTAACTTTCAGGTGTTTTTTTGAGGAATCGATTCGAGACAATAAAGTGAGTTGTTCTTCGATGATCTGGATTTGTTTCCCAAGTTTTTCTTGTTCCAATTGAACCATGGCAACACCAACCTCATGTTTGTCTCCAGCTGAACTTTTTGCATCGTTTGATTTTCCGTCAGTTGCTTCTAAACGGATGGCATTTAACTCTTCGTGCTTTTGGACAAGTACATCGGTTAGGGCTTGGTGGACAGTGGATTTTAACATGGGTTTATTTACCGAATAAGTAGCTAAATGAAAGTTCAAATGCGCCTTGTGTTTTTGCGATGTCAGACAAATCTGAAATGGTAAAATCATAGGAAAGATTGAACTGGTATTGGTCAAGTTGAAATCCAACTTTAGCAATCATGGCGTCTTTCCAGCGATTGAATAATCCCATGGACACATAATTGGTTTTTGCTGTTTTACCGGATAAACTTCCTTGCAGGTAATAGCGATACGATGCACCATATAAGAATTCATGTGCACTTTTTTGTTGTTGGTAAAAGAGGACCGGAACCAGTGCCGTTTTGGCGTTTTTCATCGAAATTTCAGCACTTCCATACAGCGTTGACCGCATGTACAAACGTTCTTTCTCATTGGCTAAAAAGGAATAACTCGGACGATTTACATGAAACACCCCAAAACCACCCGTCAGACTATGAACCATCCATGATTGACTTCCACCATTATTTCTTCTGAATCGATACACCATTCCCGTTCCTGCATCTTTGAAAGAAAATTGTGCATTCGCTAGTGTTTCGCCACTGATGATGCTTGGGTCATATGCTAATCCATTGTATTGATTTCCCCACCTTCCATTGTTTCCATCGATACTTCGTTGACCTAATCCAGCATAGATTCCGAGTCCTAGTGTTGAATTGCGATTGAGCGTTAAGTGATAAGCGCCATTCAAGGAAACTTGCGCGGTGCGGATGGATAAATCACCAGTTTGATCATTGTATACTTGCAATCCTAGGGCAAAGAATCCACTTGTATTTCGACGTGCTTTTTGCAAACGAGCATCAAAGCCAGCAGCCATTGTTTGAAAGGGACTTGCGACACTTTTCCATTGATTGCGGTAATTCAAACTCGTGTGAATGGGTCCTTCACTGCCTGTTAAAGCCGGATTCAGCATCATCGGAACTTGATCCACTTGGGAAAAATGTAAATCTTGTGCCTGTACATCAAAAGTAAGGATGCCAAACAAGAAAATCAGTTGTATTTTTTTCATAGCTTATTTCAATAAAGTTATGTTTCCAGAACGAATGACAAATTCGCCGTTCTGTAGTTTGATGGTTAACTTGTAGGTGAAAACACCCGCATTCATTTCTTTGCCTTTGTATTTTCCGTCCCAACAGGCATTTTGATCTTTGGTTTCAAACACACATTGTCCCCAACGATCATAAATAGCGTAGTCTAATTCTGTAATGCAGTTTCCATATACACATGCTTGCTTATTTTCATTTGTTAAACTAGCAGGCGAAAAGATGGTCGGCACGTAAATTTCCCCACAGACTTCCGTAACGTAAATTTGTACTTGCGCTTCGCCAAAACAACCTATTGCACTTGTACCCGTTACCGTGTATAATGTTGTTGCAGCTGGAGAAGCAGTGGTAGTCGCACAGGTTGAACATGCCAAACCATCTGATGGACTCCATACATAGGATAGAGCACCGCTGGCATTGATTTCAATGGCCTCACCTTCTAATATGTTCGTTGAATTCGGTGAGGCAGTCACATTTATCCCGCCGTATCCGGGAATTTCATAGGTTTCTGAAACCATACAATCATAACTATCAATCACGTTTAAACTTACTATTGCACCAGCTGCTAAACTACCTATGCTCGTTCCACTTTGTCCACTAGGAGACCAATAATACGTATATGGCGCTGTGCCTCCTGAAGCGTATGCTGCAACCCCGCCGTTATTTCCTGTGCATGATGATGGAATAATTGTTTCTGAAATGACGATTTGTGGAGGTGAGGTAATGTTCACTTGCATCGAATCTGTACAACCCAAACTATCGGTAACTTGAACCGAAAAACTTCCTGCAGGTAAATTAGTTGCAACGGAGTTTGTTCCACCGAATGGCGACCAAACGTAACTATATGGACCCGTGCCATTCGTTGCTTCGGCAACAGCCATTCCATTTGAACCACCAAAGCATGTTATATTGTAAACGGTATTTGATAGGCTTAGTTGATATACATTCGATACGGTTGCTGATGCCGTACTTTGGCAATGGTTAAAATCATGCACAATCACATTGTAAGTCCCTACTGGTAAACCAACAACATTTTCGGTCGTAAAATTTCCAGGTGTCCATAAATAAGAATATGGCCCGCTTCCTCCGGACACTGTGGCAGATACAATTCCAGTTGCTACTCCACATTGGGTATTGATGGAATTCGTTGAAACAGTTGGTTCACTGATATTGTTAATGGAAACCGAATCCGTGATTAAACAATTATTAGCATCGCTTACACTCACATAGTAAACTCCCGTTGGTAGGTTGGAAACATTTTGAGTAGTAAAATTTCCCGGTGTCCATAAATAGGAATAAGGATTGCTCCCGCCAGAAATGGTAGTGGAAACTGATCCGCTGGCAGTTCCACAAATTGTATTATTCGCTATCGAAGAAATGGTGAGGGCCGGCAGTTCTACAATTGGAATAGTTAGCGTAATTGAACAAAGATTCATATCCACAACCGTAACAACATAAGTGCCTGGACTTAATTGATTAAAACTGGACCCAGACCCCAAAGAAGGCACAGACGAGTAAGTATAAGGGGGTGTCCCGCCAGAATTCACTAGTGAAAAAGACCCATCCGATTGCCCAAAACAAGGATTATTTGTGATGTTATAAGTGCTTATAAATGAATTACAAATTGTAATACAAGGTGAGATATTTGATATGTTAAATGAATAAATGATACCTGAACTATCGGTCACTTGAAATTGTGTAGCACTGATTGGAGGAACAATTACAGATCCAGACCCAAAATTGACAAATGTAGAAGAAAGGCTGTACTCCCATGAATAAGGTCCAACTCCTCCAGATACATTTAGTTGTCCGATGGAGTCTAGACAAACTTCAAGTACATTGCAAGGATTATTGACCGAAACTTGAATGGAATCTAAACCGCATGGGAGCGTATAGACCAATGTGTGTACACCAACACCTGCTATAACCGGATTAAAAACACCCGCTGCATTCAATCCTGGACCATACCATGCCCCTCCTGCGGTTTCTGTAAATAATGTTACAGGACCATCTGTAATACAAAATTCTTCAGGTTGGCATATAGTTGGGTTGCAACAGGATGGAAAATAGGGAGAACATGCTCCACCAATGATGGATTGAACGCAATTTCCACCAGCAGCAATAATATCACCATTCATACTGACAGCGACATCGAAAACCCGAAACGTGGTAGCATAAAAGCCAATTTGAACAAGTGCTTGATTGAATTTAGCAACACCAGTACTTGCACCAACAAAGATATTGCCACAATCGTCTATAGCAATGCCAGAATTGCTGACAAATTCATCACAAGTAGGGGAGGAAAGGGTTATTTGTGAACCCCCAATTAAGGGACTTAATGCTATAAGCGAACAATTTTGTAAATCTCGTTTTTCAATACGATCTCCTCTGTTAAAATACACATAATTTTCATCGGCAGCAAGTGCACAGATTCCTGAGTTATCTTCACGATAATTATCCATTTTATAAGCAAAATTTATATCATGTTTCAATTTCATTGTGTTTCCAGGACCACAAATCGGAGAAAAACTATTTACGTAACCGATGGTGTCATGTGTCAAAAAATAGAATTTACCACCTAGCGATGATGTTATGGATCGAATTTCATTCCAATCGCAGCTATTTGTAGAACCTACCGGTTGTGTTGTTACTACTTGAGTACTAGTAATATTTAAGGTGGAGGGATTAATGTAAAATATCGCGCTGTTTGGACGAAGACCAAAATTTGAAATTAACTGCGTACCTCCAACGATTAATTGATCTTGTGTGCAATTAAAGGCAATGCTCCAAAATTCTTTTTCGAGTTGGTTTCCAGAGCTATAGTTTATGTGCGAATTCATTAGGGTGCCAGAAGTGCTGATTTTTTGCATTCCTGCAAGACTTCCAGACGTAACAAATGAGATACCTTGTCGATTCACTGCTAAAGTGCCCAGCCAACTATTAAGGAAATCAAATGGTGTGTAGTATGTCCAAAGTAAGGCTCCAGAAGGACTGTATTTCTGAAGCTGCATGGGTGAATCACCGCAAATAACGTAAACGTTTCCAGCATCATCCCTATCGCATTCCCAAACGGTCCAGTTCGATTGATGTACAAAAAGAAATATCACCGGGAATTGAATCCAAGGATCAATCACAAGGTCTTCTGTTTTTCGATAAGATCCCACGTTAAATCGAACGGAATTTTTTTTGATGGAAAATGAGCTTGCTATTTCATTGTCAAAATTACCTTGATAGGAATAAGGTTTATGGTCAATTAGATCACCAAATAGGGTGGGGATATGAACGTCATTATCTATTGATTGAATTTCTTTGTTGTAAGCAAATTCGATCATAGCTGGATCGCCTCCTGGGTGGACGATAAACATATACTTTAATCCTTGCTCAGGATGGAAACTAAATTTTAAATCGATATGAGGATAAATATTTTCATAACTCAATTCCTGAAATCCTTTTGCAAATGAATAGCCTTGAAAAGTACTATCTCCAATTGCAACAGAATAATTATGATAATCAGAGGTAACTTTCTGACCATTCATGATCACGCCTTCATTTGCGTTATTAAAACGTAAACTAACATCATCTTGTCTGTAAATGGTTCTTCCATTCGGCCCATCTTGAAAGCCTGCTTTCTTTTCTTTTTCTTCAAAAGAAGCTGTCATTTCTTCATGCTCATCTTTTTTATTGTGGACCTCTAAAAAGTAATAGCGAATACCGGTTTTACCGAATAGTATTTTTGCCTTACCCCAATCTATACCGAAATAAATCTCTCCAGTTTCTTTTGAGGCATATTGGTTGAATTGCCCTTTGTTTTCAATGAAAACATTCGCTCTTTTCACTTCATGTTTCCAACCCGAAGCAGCTGGTGCTTGTCCAAAAATCGAGTGAAAAGCAAAAATACTCCAAATGATTAGTAGGGATTTCTTCATAGTGTTATGTTAACTTGGTTCTATGAAACATAACGAGATGGAAAGGGGTGAAGAGGTGCTTGAAATCGATGAATCTAAATGTTTTGCCCATAACTCACATGAACAGAGGACAAGACTCAAAACGACAAGTGTTTTCTTCATGGTTATTTCAATAAGGTTAGGTTTCCAGAACGAATTTGAAAATCCCCGTTTTGTAACTTAATGGTCAATTTATACGCAAACACTCCCGCATTCATTTCTTTGCCTTTGAATTTTCCATCCCAACAATCGTCTTGATTCGTGGTTTGAAAAACCAGTTGACCCCAACGATCATAAATAGCGTAGTCTAATTCTGCAATGCAATTCCCATAAACGCACGCTTGCTTGTTTTCATTGTTTGCACTGGAAGGCGAAAAGATCGTCGGCACATAGATTTCTCCACAAACTTCCGTGACGTAAATTTGTACTTGCGCTTGTCCTGTACATCCGTTGGCAGCCGTTCCGGTAACCGTGTACAAGGTTGTCACGGTTGGAGAAGCAAGCGTATTCGCACAGGTTGCACACGCCAATCCATCCGGCGGACTCCATACATACGTTTGCGCACCATTGGCACTAATCGGAACGGATTGTCCTTCTAAAATACTGATCGAAATAGGACTCGCTGTTACGTTAATTGATCCCGTTCCATTTATTTGATACGTTTCTGATGTCCCACAGTCATTGGCATCACTGACAATTAGTGAAACACTTGTCCCTGGAGCAAGATTTGAAATGGAATTTACATTCGAGCTTACTGGATTCCAGGTATACGTATACGGACTCACGCCACCAGTAACAAGTACGGACACCGAACCGTTATCCGTTGTGCATGAAGAAGGAATAATGGTTTCTGTGATCACTAATTGCGATGGTTCTGTTATCGTTACACCTGCTGTTCCAATGCAACCGGTGTTGTCCGTCACTTGTACGACATAGCTTCCAGCGCTCAAATTACTCGCTGTGGCGTTTGTTCCTCCACTTGGCGTCCAAGCATAGGTGTAAGGTGAAGTTCCACCTGAAACTTGCGCCATCGCTGCACCGTTTGTACCGCCAAAACAGGAGATATTCGACACCGTACAATTGACTGTCGGACCGTTCGAATTACTCACGGTCGCAGTTCCATTGCTCGAACATCCATTCGCATCGGTAATCACCAATGAATAGACTCCGGCTGCTAAATTTGAAACAGTTGCAGTGTTCCCATTTCCGGGTGTCCACAAATAGCTATATGGAGCGGTTCCGCCAATTCCATTCGCTGTTACTGATCCGTTCGCTGTACCACATAATGTGCTGCTTGAGCTTGTAGTAACAGAAAGAGGTGCTACTGGTTGGGTGATTGTTGTTGTTAAACTTCCGGGACAATTGTTTACATCCAAAATGGACACCGAATACGTTCCCGCAGGCAAATTGTTTACGTTGGCCCCATTCCCAATGTTGGGCGTCCATGAATAGGAGTAAGGACTGATTCCGCCACTAGCATTTACGCTAATTGCTCCGTTGCTTCCACCAAAACATGGGACATTCGTAATGGCACTGGCGTTCACCGTTAAAGAGGTACAAGGTGCGGTTGTACACGGAACAAGGTTTGCAGCAGTGAAGGTGTAAACAGTTCCTGTATTATCAGTGACTTGAAATTGTGTTGATCCCGCCGGTGGAGTAACCGTGGTTCCTGTGGCAAAATTCACATAAGCTGCGGGCGAACTACATGCAGTTACTGGGGTAAATCCATTTAAACATTGTCCAAAAAACCAAGTATAGCCGCAATTTTGACATTCCGTTTGATTCGTAATAGGTGTATTTGTTGCAGGAACATAATTTGTCCAAGTATAAGGTCCCACGCCACCATTAACGGTAAATTGACCATTGGACTCTAAACAAACTTGCAATCCAGCACATGGACTCACCGTGATTTGAATCGAATCAGCACCACAAGGAAGTGTGTAGACAATCGTTTGAATTCCGACTCCTGCGGCACTCGGATTGAATACCCCACTTGCATTGACTCCAGCACCAGACCACGTTCCTCCAGCGGTTCCGGCAGCTAAGGTGATTGGAGCGTCGGTAATACACACCGAACTTGGTTGACAAATCGTTGCATCACAGCATGTGATAGCAATAGGCGCACATGCACCAACAGCGATGGAGCGCACGGCCCCACTCCGTGTTCCAGAAGTAGAAGTACCAGTTCCCCCAACTGCGATTATTTCACCATTGGTGTTTATTTCTACATCGTATACCGCGAAAGTGGTTGGATAAAAAGCTAGTTGAATCAAAAGCTGGTCGTACTTCACGACACCTGTAGTTGATCCAACGTAGATGTTCCCACATTGATCAATCGCAATTCCTGAATTCCCTACTGTATGACCACCCAAAAAGACGGAACTATATTGTCCTCCAGGAATGGTATTATCTTGAAGAAAAGAACAGTCTTGTAAGCTACGTTTTTCAATTTTATTTCCACGGTTGACATACAAATGATACTGATCCGTGGCAAGGGCACAAATCCCTGAATTGTCGTAACGGTAATTCTCCAATTTATATCCCCAATCTGCACCGTGATTCATTTTGAAAAAACTTGTTGTTCCAGTAGGACAAAGTGTAAAATTGTCGTTCACGTAACCCATGGTGTCCTGTGTCATGAAATAATATTTTCCGTTTTTGGCAGATGTGATGGCTCTAACCTCCTCCAAATTTGGTGGAATACTGACGGTTGGTCCATTGGAAATAAACTGTTGATTCGTAATGTTCAGGTTAGACGTATTGACATTGTAAATGACAGCGTCCAATTGTAATAGCGCACCTCCTGTACCACCAATCACCAAACTGGTTTCATCACAGTTAAAGGCGATGGTCCAAAATTCAGCGCTGGAAAGTATTCCGCCCGGACTTGCATTATTTAAGAGAAGCGCACCCATTGGACTCACTTTCTGAATTTGCGCGACCGATCCTGCCGTTACATAGGAATTCCCAGCGTTGTCGACAGCAAAGGTTCCTAACCACACATTGGAGGTGTCGTAAGGCGTGTTGTAGGTCCATTGCAAGGTTCCGGCCGCATTGTATTTCAAAATTTGCATGGGCATGATTCCACCGAGGGCATACACGTTTCCTGCGCCATCCCGATCACATTCCCAAATAACATCCCAATTCGTCGCAAAAACCGGTGTTTGGATCCATGGGTCGATGAATAAATCTGTTGATTTTTGGTATGCTTCTACTTGAAACTTGACGGTTTTTTGGTGCACGCTAAATGAACTGGATAACTCGGTTTCGTTCGTGCCTTGAAAGGAATACGGTGCATGGTCAATGATGTCACCAAAGGCCGTTGGAATATGAATTTCTCCTTGAAGAAACTGCACGTTACGATCGTATTCCATTTCAATATCCGCTGGATTTCCTCCCGGATGCACAATGAACACATATTTCAATCCAATTTGAGGATGAACGGTAAATTTTAAATCAATCAGTGGATAAATATTCTCATAAATGAGTTCGTCATAAGCCTTTGCATGTGAAATTGCTTCATAACTACCATCTGCTAATTGAACTGAATAATTGTGATCATCTGTCCTTGGTTTTAGTCCGGATAATTTTACTTTTCTATTGGCGTTGACATAGCGCATCGACACTTCATCGCTTTTGAACTTGAACTTTCCAACGATGCGCTCTTGTTCCTTGTATTGCTGTGGAACCTGTGCCAAGGAAGCCCTCAACGCATCGCGCTCCGCTTTCGGGACTTTAACAGCTTCTAAAAACGAATAGTTTATCCCGCTTTTCCCGAAGAAAATGCGCGTGGAACCGAAGTCGACGCCGTAAAGTATTTTCCCAGTTTCATTTGTTGCAAATTCATCAAACTGCCCTTTGTTTTCGATAAAAACACGTGCTTTTTGATAGGATACAGTCCAATTATTTCCGTTGTTCTCTTGTGCGAAAAGCGAAAAAAATCCGAAAAGACTAAGGCATAGAAGTAGTCGTTTTTTCATTGCGGAATTCAGCATTTGGTTTAAACAAATATAAGCTTTTCAAAACGTAAATAAAACGAACTTGAATTCCATGCTCATTACATAAAACAGGTTCCTCCTTTCCGTTCCATTTCCACCTTGCTCCTTTGCTCCATTTATCGTAAATTCGCAATCTTAAAAGTTCAAGAATGAAGCGCTCAAAATATCCGGAATACAAAGGATTAAATTTGCCCAATGTGGCTCAATCGGTTTTAGAAAAATGGCAAAATGATTCCATTTTCAAAAAATCTATTTCCACAAGAGAGGGGAATGATTCCTATGTGTTCTTTGAAGGACCACCTTCGGCGAATGGCTTGCCGGGAATTCACCACGTGATGGGACGAGCGATAAAAGATATTTTCTGTCGCTATCAAACCTTGAAAGGAAAACAAGTCAAACGTAAAGCTGGTTGGGATACCCACGGTTTACCGGTTGAACTTGGCGTGGAAAAAGAACTTGGAATTACCAAAGAAGACATCGGAACGAAAATCAGTATCGATGAGTATAATGATGCCTGTCGAAAAGCAGTCATGCGTTACACCGATATCTGGAATGACCTCACCGTGAAAATGGGGTATTGGGTGGACATGGAAAATCCATACATCACCTACGAACCAAAATACATGGAATCCGTTTGGTGGTTGTTGTCTCAATTGTACCAGAAAAATTTGATTTACAAAGGATACACCATCCAACCATACTCACCAAAAGCGGGAACCGGACTTTCTTCACACGAATTGAATCAACCTGGTTGCTACAAGGATGTGAAAGACACGACAGTAGTTGCCATGTTCAAGGCGAACAATCCTGCAACGATTGCAGCTACTTTTCAGGTAAGCGATGAGCTAAGTGCACATACGAAGGACATTCATTTTCTAGCTTGGACCACAACTCCGTGGACACTTCCTTCGAACACAGCTTTGACGGTTGGACCAAACATTGAATACGCATTAGTTGCGACGTATAATCAATACACCTACGAACCGATTACCGTTATTCTCGCAAAGAATTTAATTGGATATCAGTTCAGTAAAGGATTTGAAGCGAAAGAGTCTATCGCAGATTTATCCAGCTACGAAGCCGGAGCAAAAGTGATTCCTTTCGTTGTTTTAGGAAGCTGTCATGGTAAAGATTTGCTTGGAACTACCTATGAGCAATTATTGCCTTATGCGTTGCCAGCGGAACATCCTGAAAAAGCATTTGTGGTGATTCCAGGTGATTTCGTGACGACGGAAGATGGAACAGGAATCGTTCACACGGCGCCAACCTTTGGTGCGGATGATGCGAAAGTTGCAGCGGATGCAGGAGTTCCTGCGATGCTGGTAGCTGACGACCGAGGGAATTTAGTTCCATTAGTGGACCTTCAAGGACGTTTTCGTCCGGAGTTGGGTGAATTCGCCGGAATGTACGTGAAAAACGAATATTACAACGAAGGTGAAGAGCCAGAACGTTCAGCAGATGTGCAAATTGCCATCAAACTAAAAGAAGAAAACAAGGCTTTTAAAGTCGAAAAATACGAGCACAATTATCCACATTGTTGGAGAACAGATAAACCAGTATTGTATTATCCACTCGATTCATGGTTCATTCGTGTGACGGATAAAAAAGACCGCATGGTGGAGTTGAACAATACCATCCAATGGAAGCCGGAATCTACCGGAACTGGTCGCTTCGGAAAATGGCTGGAGAATGCAAATGATTGGAATTTGTCGCGCTCTAGGTATTGGGGAATTCCCATTCCAATTTGGTCAACAGAAGAAGGAGATGAGCGTATTTGCATCGAATCTGTGGAGCAATTGAAGGCGGAATGTGAAAAGTCTATTGCGGCTGGATTCATGCAGTCAAATCCTTTTGCTGATTTTGAAACGGGAAATATGTCCGCCGAAAATTATGCGCAAATTGATTTACACAAACACAAAGTAGATGCAGTGGTTCTTGTTTCTCCATCTGGAAAAGCAATGAAACGCGAAGCGGATCTCATCGACGTGTGGTTCGACTCCGGTTCGATGCCGTATGCACAATGGCATTATCCGTTTGAAAACAAAGAACTCATCGAGAATCGCACTGGATATCCAGCAGATTTCATTGCAGAGGGAGTGGATCAAACACGCGGTTGGTTCTATACCTTGCATGCGATTTCTACCATGGTATTTGATTCAGTTGCGTACAAAAATGTGGTTTCCAATGGTTTAGTATTGGACAAAAACGGACAGAAAATGTCCAAACGTTTAGGAAATGGTATTGACCCATTCAGCACCTTGGAGAAATATGGTCCAGATGCGACACGTTGGTACATGATTACCAATGCACAACCGTGGGACAACTTGAAATTCGACCTAGAAGGAATTAACGAAGTTCAACGTAAATTCTTTGGAACACTTTACAACACCTATTCTTTCTTTGCATTGTATGCGAATTTGGATGAATTTGATTACTCCGCCGCGGATATCGTATTGGAAAATCGTCCAGAAATTGATCGATGGGTGCTATCAAAACTACATTCCTTAATTGCGGATGTGGACGCAGCGTACAACGAATACGAGCCAACAAAAGCTGGTCGCGCCATTCAGGACTTTGTGACCGAACAATTGTCCAATTGGTACGTTCGCTTGTGTCGTCGCCGTTTTTGGAAAAATGACGATCCGAGTGATAAATTGGCAGCGTATCAAACCTTGTACACGTGTTTGGAAACTGTTTCCATCCTTGCGTCACCAATTGCTCCCTTCTTTATGGATCAGTTGTTCCAAGATTTGAATGAGGTTTCAGGAAAACACCAGGAGGAATCAGTGCATTTAGCGCTGTTCCCGAAAGTGAATCAACACTTCATCGACAAGTCTTTAGAAAGTCAAATGGAATTGGCACAAAAGTCTTGCTCACTCGTACTTGGCTTACGTAAAAAACACATGTTACGTGTGCGTCAGCCATTGCAAAAAATCATGATTCCTGTGTTGAATCAGGAAGTAGCGGAACATTTAATGCATGTCAAAGACCTCATTCTTTCCGAAGTGAATGTGAAAGAACTGGAATTATTGACGGATGGCGCAGGAATGCTTGTCAAAAGCATCAAACCAAATTTCAAAACCATCGGTCCAAAATATGGCAAGCAAATGAAAGCCATCGCCGGACTTGTTGCAGGCTTCACCCAAGAGGATATCGCTTCCGTTGAATCTAATTCAGGCTGGAATGGTGAAATAGAAGGAACATCCATCCAATTGGATATGGCAGATTTTGAAATCAATGCGCAAGACATTCCAGGTTGGTTAGTGGCAAGCGAAGGTGGAATCACCGTGGCATTAGACATTACCTTAAGTCCAGAATTAAAAGCGGAAGGCCTTGCACGTGAAGTAGTGAACCGTATTCAAAATATGCGAAAAGATTCAGGATTTGAAGTAACAGACCGCATTGCGGTTCAAATTCAAACCACGGATATCATCACCGAAGCAATCAAACAATTTGAACAGTATATTTGTACGGAAGTCCTAGCGAATAGCATACAATTTACTACGCTAGCGGAAGGACAACAAGAAGCAATTGAAGCGGAAGGAGACACCGTTTTTAACATAACTAAATCAAACTAAGCCATGAATAATTGGATTTTTGACGGAAAAGATATGCCAACTGCCGGTGGGGCAGCAATTACTTGGCACGACCATCGATTTTTTGACATCACACATAATGGTGTGGTTTTTCATGGTGAGATTGTTCAAGATCAATCCGAAAACCGTGAACTAACGATAAAAATAAATCACCGCGTGTTTCAGGTGAAACGCAAAGGAGAATTGGATGAAATCATCGCTTCTTTGGGCTTCGATAAGCCAAAAATTCGCAAGTTGAAAGAGTTAGCGGCACCGATGCCTGGACGCGTTACAAGCATTCACATTGAATTGGGTCAAGCGATTCAACCGGGAGATCCAATCTTATCTCTGGAGGCCATGAAGATGGAAAATGTGCTCAAAGCAGAAGGAATTGGCATTGTAAGTGCCATCAATATTCAACAAGGAGATGTGGTCGAAAAAGGATCCGTTTTGGTTTCCTTCGAATAAGTTATTTAATCCAAATTTCGATCGATTTGTTTTCTTTCAAATCAATCTTGGCTTCTTCAAAACTAGGAGCAGAGAACGTTCCTCGTGCATTTCTGGAAAATCCATAAGCTTCTGTTGGCGCACCAAACATGTTCTTATCCATGATGCCATTTTCATTTTCATCGTGAAAAATAGCTACGGCGTATTGCCCATCCGCGAGGTTCTCAAAAGTATATTTTGTACTCGGTTTCTTCGTGTCAATAAAGACTCCTTTGAATTGTTTTCCCTTGATCGGAAAGGAATCAATCTTACGAAACAACCCGAAAGAAATTTTCCCTTTTGAATTCTGAATATTCGTAACGGTAACAGTTAAATTGCTTTTGGAATCCATGTTCCATTGGAAGGAAGTGAACAAACAGAAAAGAAGAATGGGGATCAGTTTCATTGTTTCGTTAACAAGGATAAGGAAAAATTGTTCGTTTCCTTGGTGAAATGCTATTTTCCACAAAATCATGGCTAACTTTGTTCGTATGAGTAAACATGTTTTAGTTACAGGTGGCGCAGGTTATATTGGCTCCCATACGGTTGTCGCTTTGGTGGAAAAAGGATATACACCGATTATCGTTGATGATTTTCGAAATGCTACCGAAGTAGCTTTAAATGGTTTGACGGAAATTTTGGGTTTTCAACCGACGATTCATCGCGTAGACGTTTGTCAAATAGATGAAATGCGAGCAATATTCAATGAATATTCCTTTCATGGCATCATTCACTTTGCCGCATACAAGGCCGTTGGAGAATCAGTTGAGAAACCATTGCAGTATTATCAAAACAACCTTGTTGGACTTTTAAACATGCTTTCCTTGATGGAAGAATTCAAGGTGCTCAATTTCGTTTTTTCTTCTTCTTGTACCGTTTATGGTGAGCCTAAAGAAACCAAAGAAGTTCACGAGGAAACACCAAAAAGTTTACCTGAATCTCCATACGGTTATACCAAATGGATTGGTGAACAAATCATCCTAGACTTTTTTAAATCGGCACCGGATTTTCACTTGATGAATCTTCGTTACTTTAATCCAGTTGGTGCACATCCCACTGCGAAAATCGGTGAATTCCCACTGGGAAAACCAAATAATTTATTGCCATTTGTGACGCAAACGGCTATCGGAAAACAAGCGTGTTTGACGGTTTTTGGCGATGACTATCCAACGCGTGATGGTTCTTGTGTAAGAGACTATATTCACGTGATGGATTTAGCCGAAGCGCATGTCCAAGCGATACAATTTTTAGAAAAACAAGAGAAAGGCTGTTTAGAAGCGGTGAACATCGGAACCGGAACCGGAACAACCGTTTTGGAGGTCATTCATGTCTTTGAGAAAGTCAGTAATCAACAATTAAATTACCAGATTGGTCCACGAAGAGCCGGGGATGTGATTGAAATATACGCCAACGCAACAAAATCCCAAGAGCTCCTGAATTGGAAGGCAAAACGCAGCATTGAAGATGCTGTTCGCGATGCTTGGAATTGGGAATTGGCCTTAAATGAACTAAAGTAGCATGTCCTTTTTAATTGATACACACGCGCATTTGTACGCAGAAGAATTTGACGAAGATCAAATGGAAATGCTGCAAAGGGCAAAAAACGCAGGAGTTCAAGCCATGTTATTGCCAAACATCGATAGTAGTTCGATTGGACCCATGGAAAAATTGGCCGCGCTCGATCCTTCCTGTATTCAAATGATGGGCTTACATCCCACATATGTGAAGGAAAACTGGAGGGAAGAATTGAAGATCATCGAGGATAAATTATTCGCTGATCCAAGTCACTATTGTGCAGTTGGGGAAATCGGCATGGACCTATATTGGGATAAAACGTTTATCGAAGAACAAAAGGAAGTTTTTCGTACACAACTACGTTGGGCAAAAGAATTGAAACTGCCCATTGCTATTCATGTGCGCAAAGCATTTGACGAATTGTTCGAAATCATGGACCAAGAATGGACTCCAGAGCTAAAAGGCGTATTTCATTGCTACACCGGAAGTATCGAACAAGTCAAAAAAATAGTGAAATACGAGCAATTCTATTTTGGAATTGGCGGCGTACTTACCTATAAAAATGCTGGACTTCAAGAAGTCCTTCCACACATTCCATTAAATCGTCTAGTTCTAGAAACGGATGCACCTTACCTAAGTCCTGTTCCTTACCGTGGGAAACGGAATGAATCGGGATATGTATCCGAAGTAGCTGGTAAAATCGTAGATATTTTAGGTATTTCTATGGATGAGGTGAAAGAAATCACTAGTCAAAATGCGATTGAATTGTTTCAATTACACAAATTCATACAGTTAAACCATGACTAAAATTCTCCTCATATACACGGGCGGAACCATTGGGATGATTAAAAATCCCCAAACAGGTGAATTGGAAAGTTTCAATTTTAAACACATCCACGACCACGTCCCTGAATTAAGTCGCTTAAACGTGGAAATTGAAAGCATCAGTTTTGAAGAGCCCATCGATTCGTCAGAAATGAACTTGCAACATTGGACACAAATGGCGGAAGTAGTCGAACAAAATGATGTACATTATGATGGATTTGTGATTTTACACGGATCGGACACAATGGCCTTTTCGGCTTCGGCCTTGAGTTTCATGTTACAAGGATTAAGGAAACCGGTTGTTTTTACGGGTTCACAATTACCCATTGGAACAATCAGAACAGATGGTAAGGAAAACCTCATTACTGCCATCGAAATAGCTGGAATGAAGGATGAAAATGGCGCAGCGATTCTTCAAGAGGTTGCCGTTTATTTTGAATACTCCCTCTATCGTGGAAATCGAAGCAGCAAGATTTCAGCAAACCAATTTGAAGCGTTTCAGTCACCGAATTATCCGGAATTAGCCAAAGCCGGCGTACAAATAGAATGGCAAAAGGACCGTCTTTTCAGAACCGATTTAGCTGAATTTACGGTGTTTACCGCATTGAAAAATAATGTCGCTTTGATTCGTTTATTCCCCGGAATGAATTTCGAATTCTATCGTGCTATATTCTCTGATCAAGACGTTCAAGCGATTGTTTTGGAAACCTACGGTTCTGGAAATGCGCCTTCCGATGTTCTCTTTCAAGAATTAGTCACATCGTTTATCCAACGAGGAGGAATCGTATTGAATATTACCCAATGTGGATCTGGTGCCGTGCAACAAGGTGCGTATCAGACCAGTTCCTTTTTTGAACGAATTGGGGTGATCAGTGGTCGAAACTTGACCAGTGAAGCGGCGCTCACAAAAATCATGTACTTGCTAGGCAAAGGACATTCAGACATTCGAGAAAAATTGCAGGAATCGTTGGTTGGTGAAATGGACTAAAGTTTTTTCACCTCAATTATTTCTCCTTCTTCTACTTTAATGATTCTTCCCGGGAATTTCTCCACCATATTCATGTCGTGTGTTGCCATGAGGATGGCCGTTTTTTCTTCCTTCGCAACAGCAATCAGTAAGTGCATGATCTCTTCAGATGTTTCTGGATCTAAATTTCCCGTTGGCTCATCAGCAAGAATTAGCGAAGGCTGATTTAGCAAAGCTCTCGCAATGGAGACGCGTTGCTGTTCTCCACCAGATAATGTATGTGGGAAACTGTTCGCCTTTTGTTCAATTCCCACTAACTGTAAACAACTAAGTGCTCGCTTGTGAATGAGTTCTTTGTCCTTCCATCCCGTTGCTCCCAAAACAAACGCTAAGTTGTCAATGACAGTGCGGTCCGGCAACAATTGAAAATCTTGAAAAACGATTCCAATTTTTCTTCTTAAAAAAGGAATTTCTTTTTTGGTAATGCGTTTTAGGTTGTACTCAGAAACATGTCCCTCTCCCTCCACAAGTGGCAGTTCTCCATAGAGCGTTTTCAACAAACTACTTTTTCCGCTTCCTGTTTTTCCAATCAAATAGGCGAATTCTGTTTCTTCCAAATCGAACCATACGTTCTTGAGGATCAGCTTATCTTGCTGATAAATTTGGGCATTTGCGAGGGTGATTACTTTTGACACGGTCTTAACTTTGAAACAAAAGTGCTCATTTTGTTGTAACCATTCATTTCCTCCTCCGATAATATCTTAACACTTTCAGGTTTAAAACTTTTGAAAGTCTCCTCATTCCCACAGCTGGCCAATTGTAATTTTACATACTATGAATCGTAACTTACGCCATCTCGTCCTTGCATTCTTCCTGCCCTTACATTTTTGGGCACAGGAAACGGCAAAATATGCCGGTGAAAATGCTTCTTTTTTCCGTGCAGAAGAATTGTATGAAAAAGCCCAATACAGTGCGGCTAAACAAGAATTCCGTGCATTTATTAACGGGAATAAAGAAGCCAACAGAAATCCCAATGATCCTTTTTTAGTAAAGGCATACTATTACGAAGGAATTTCTGCGTTGGAATTGTATAACAATGATGCTATTCCTTTGTTGGATGCGTTTAACAAGGCATATCCAGACAATATTTACAAGAATAAAATCGCCTTGAAAATTGGAAATTTCCATTTTCAAAACGAAGATTTTGAATCCGCTCAATTGGCCTATTCGAAGGTTCCGGTGCGTGAAGTCGAGTCGGATGAAAAAGAAGAAGTTCTTTTTAAAATGGGTTATTCTGCTTTTCAAAATGGTGATTTAGAAAGCTCTTACGATGCATTTCGCGATGTGAAAGATGGTACGACACAATACGCGAAACCAAGTTTGTACTTCTATTCTCATATCAGTTACACAAAAAATGCGTTGCAAGTTGCCTTGGAAGGATTCCAAAAGTTACGCACGGACTCAACGTTTTGTGGTGTCGTGCCGTATTACATCGCCCAGATTTTACATAAACAAGGGAAATTCCAAGAGGTCATTGATTTAGCACCAACCGTGTTAAGTTGTTCCGTAGTAAATAATGAAGCGGATATTCAACACATCATTGGAGATGCTTATTACCAACTGGCAAAATATACCGAAGCGATTGCTTATTTAGAAAAATACCATGCGAAATCGAAAGGCACACGTGATGACTTTTATGAACTTGGATTTTCTTATTACAAGACGAATCAATTCGAGAAAGCAATTAAGAACTTTGATAAGGTCACGCGTGTAGATGATAGCCTTGGACATATCTCCATGTATCAAATTGGTGATGCCTATTTAAAAGCAGACAAATTACTGCCAGCAAGAAGTGCTTTTGAACGTGCTTCCGATATGACGAGCCTTCCAACTATTCAGGAGGACGCCTTATATCAATTTGCGGTTATTTCCTTTAAAGTGGACATTAATCCATACGATGAGTCTGTTCGCGCCTTTGAAAACTACCTGGCACGTTATCCAAACACCAAACGAAAATCAGATGTATTTCAATATTTGGTGAATGTTTATACGACTACAAGTAACTACGCAAAAGCCATTGAAAGCTTGGATAAATTGCCTTCAATGGATGCAAAGTTAAAACGCGTATATCAAACAGTAGCCTTTAATTACGGAGTAGAATTGTTCCAGAAAAATGAGTACAATGATGCTATGAGTGCATTCAAATTGGTTGAAAAATACCCAATGGATCCTCAAATGGTTGCATTGGCTCGTTACTGGGTAGCAGATGTCTATTTCCGCAAAAAAGAATTGAAGGAAGCGATTTCCATGTACCGAGAATTTATTTCTTCTCCAGCTTCAAACTCTCTACCAGAGAAAATCGATGCGTATTACAACATCGGTTACGCCTACATGGACCAAGAGGCATATGATCAATGCATAGAATCCTTCAGAACCTATCTTCAATTTGCACCAAAAGACAAAAACAAAGTGCTGGACGCGACATTCAGAGTTGCGGATTGCTATTACCTGACACGTCAAAATTTATTGGCCGTTGAATTCTACAAAAATGCGTTGGCCTTGAATTCAGGATTGAACGATAAGGCGATGTATTACCTCGCAAAAGCTTATGGGTATAACGATCAACCTACCGATAAAATTAAAACCTTGAATGACCTATTGAGTAATTTCAAGAAATCAAAATACCGAATGAACGCCGCTTTCGAGTTGGGAAGAACGCACATGTCCCAACGTGATTTCGACGAGGCCTTGGTAGCTTACGATAATTTCCTAAAAGAATACCCGAATTCAACGTATGTGTTGGATGTTCGACTCGACATGGCAGACGCATACTATAAGAAATGGGATTATGTGAAAGCGGAATCTGCATACAAAAGTATTTTAGCGGAATTCGAACAACAACGAGAGGTTTGTGAAAAAGTAGTGAAATCACTGATGGATGTATACAATGCGCAAAAGAACCCAGAATTGGCTTCAGCCATCGCGGACCAATACCCTTGTGCGAACATTTCCAAAGAAGAGAAAGAAAATATGTTCTATTCGCCAGCTTGGAATAGTTACCTCGATAGCAATTACGCGGAAGCAGCTCCGAATTTTGAGATTTATTTAACGAAATTCCCGAATGGACGCTTTGTGAATGAAACCTACTTCTATTTAGGAAATAGCTACCTCAAAATAAAGGATTCTGTCAATGCCATGAATTATTTTGAGAAATTTATGGAAACGCCGACGACAGCATACACAGAGTTTGCAGCGGCGAAGTTGTCTTCATATTACTATGGTAAAAAGGAATACGCTAAAGCCAATAATTACTACAAGAAATTGGATGAATTAGCGACGAAACCAACAACGACTTTCCAAGCAAAACTTGGTCAAATGCGCTGTGCATTCCTAATTGAAGACTTTGCTAACTCGATTGTCAATGCTAAATTCGTTTTAGAAAATGCGGCAATCACCCCTCAAATTAAAGTAGAGGCAGAGTATTCTATAGGCTTGTCCAATTATAACCTAAAAGAATACAATAATGCCAAACCTTCATTGGAATGGTTAGTGAAAAACACCACCACTGCAATGGGGTCTGAAGCGAAGTATTTGTTGGCGGACATCTATTTTAAAAACAAAGAACTTGCTCTTGCAGAAACGGAAATCAAATCCTTGGTTAAAATGAAACCAAGTTATAATTTCTGGGTTGCGAAAGGACTCATGTTGCAAACAAGAATTCACATGTTGAACGATGATCTTTTCCAAGCCGAACAAACATTGAAATCGGTGATTGATTTTTATCCTGATTCCAATGATGGAATTCAGTCCGAAGCAAATGACCTTTGGGACGAATTGATGCAGCTGAAAAATCCACCGGCAACAGAAGAGAAAGAACCAGAAATGAAAATTGAAATCAATGAAAATTAAGAACATGAAATACGTACTTACGATAATTGCGCTAGTATTCGTTTCTGGCATTTGGGCACAAAAAGATGACATCGTTCTTGAAATGAGGGCGAATAGAACCGTTGAGCCTGCATTCAGAATTTTGGCACATCCGAAAATCATTGACACCGTGAAAGCTGCGCAAGTAAAAGCTTATCCACTTTTGTTTTTTCAAGTTCCAACGAAAATTTCTTTGGATTCAATTGAAGCAGCAACCGTAGAAACAACGGAAAAACTGAAACAACTGTATCCATTCTACGCAAAAGTAGGAGTGGGGTCTACCATCATGCCTTTAGGTGAATTGTATTTCAATTCCACTCGCTCAAGAGCGTACCAATATGGGGCGAATGTCAAACATTTATCCTCTTTTGGCGACATCAAAAACAGAGAGAAAGTAGTGTATGCACCAGCACAATATGACCGAACGAACGCAACGATTTTTGGAAAAATAAATGAACGCAACTATAACCTTTTAGGTGAGTTTAACTACCAAAATAATGGCTTTCATTATTATGGTGTTCAAGATGACAGTTTGTCCAAAGATTCTATTGCACAACGTTTTCAAGTGTATAATGGATCGGCAGAATATGTGGCGAATAGAGGTGATAGCGCTAGGTTAAATTTCAAGATAAAAACGGACTACACGAATTTTCAAACGAGAAAAATCGCAGATACACTTGCCGATTGGAGAGCGATTGAAAATCATTTTAATTTCAATTCTCGTCTATGGTACAATAACCGAAACGAACGTTTTTACGGAGACATTGGAGTAAGATACAATGGCTATTCCTACGGAATCTTAGATTCAGTCATGTCTGTTGGCGACACGGGAATTTCAAACCAAAATACCATCATTGACTTCAAGCCTGGCGTTTGGACTCAAATGCTCGACAATCGTCTGAAAATTGAAATTGGTGTCGGCATTACTGCGGATTTACGTGCAGATAAAAACACGGTCTATTTATATCCTCAAGCGGAATTTAAGTATGCCATGTTCAATGATATCTTCATTCCATACCTTGGAATTAAAGGTGGATTGAAACAAAATACGATCCAAAGTTTAACAAGTCAGAATCCGTTTATTCGTGTGAATCAACAACTGTTGAACGAGCATAATCCATTTGATATTTATGGTGGATTCAAAGGAACATTAAGTAAACGAATGAGCTTTAACATCGGTGCAAGTTTTGCACATATTGAAAATAAGGCCCTGTTTGTTACCGATACCTTTGGCGTGTACAGAAATCAATTTAATGTAATTTACGACACCTTGAACCTAACAACCATTGAAGGATCTTTGAGTTACCAGATGTCCGAAAAATTAAAGATTGATGGAATTGCACGTTTCTACTCTTATGAAATGTATAACCAAGCACGCGCTTGGAACCTTCCGCAATTTCAATGCTTGGTTCGCGGTTCCTATAATCTGTATGATAAATTCTCCATCACTTTGGACGGTACTTTAGAAACGGGAAGAAATGCACTTGTTTATGCAACAGGAGATGGGGTAAAAGAAGAAAATGGACAATACTTCGTTTCATTAGGAACGATTGTGGATTTGAATCTTGGTGTGGAATACCGCTACAGCCAAAGAATTTCAGCATTTTTACAGTTGAACAATGTGGCTGCTCAACGCTATAACCGTTGGTACAATTATCCTGTTCAACCATTCCAAGTGATGGGTGGTGTGACTGCTCGATTCTAATCCATGGAAACGGAAGCATTCGTCCTATGTAAATTTGGACCATCAGCTCAGGCATTCGAGCGTAAAATTGTCGAACTTCCTGAACTGGACTCAGATGAGGTGCTGATTGAAAGTGAAGCGTTTGGGTTAAACTATGCCGATGTCATGGCACGTCATGGAATGTATAAGGAAGCGCCACCATTGCCATGTGTGTTAGGCTATGAGTTAGTTGGAATTGTTAAACAAGTTGGACAAAACTGCTCACCCGATTGGATTGGAAAACGGGTACTCGCTTTTTCCCGCTTCGGTGGATATGCAAAACAGGTTCAAACCAAAGTTCATGCAATAGTGGAAATCGATGACTTACCCGCAGAAATTGCCATGTCACTTTCCACACAAGGCGTCACTGCCTATTACATGTCGGATTTTATTTCCCCAATTCGAAAAAACGAACACGTCTTAATACATGCCGCAGCCGGTGGAGTAGGATCCTTGCTTATTCAATTGGCAAAGCGCAAAGGAGCAATCGTTTACGCGAAAATAGGTTCTGAGGACAAACGAGCATTAGCAAAAAAAATGGGTGCTGAACACGTGATTAATTACAAATCAACGGCCTACGAGCTCGAACTAAAAAAACTGTTGGGAACGAATCAATTGAGTGCAAGTTTCAATCCAGTGGCGGGAGACACCATTAAAAAGGACATGAAGTTATTGGGTCCCAATGGACGATTGTATTTGTTTGGGGGTTCCCAAATGGTGGGTGGAAAATTTGGAATCCTTTCCAAACTAAAGTTTGTCTGGGATATGGGCTTTGTTCTTCCGATAGGACTCATGATGCAGTCCAAGACTATCGTCGGAGTGAATATGTTGAAAATTGCTGATAGCTCACCAGAGATTATTGCTGCCTGTCTTCAAGACATGCTTGAGTTATATCGCAAGAATGAAATCACCACGCATGTTGGCGGAGTTTTTAACGAAAATCAACTGATAGAGGCACACAATTTACTCGAAAGTGGAAAATCGATGGGAAAAATAACCATTCGTTGGAACTAGGCCTTTTTAGAAAAGAAACCTTTTAAAAAGCCAAGAATTTGTTTTCGGAACAAAAACATCAGTAACAAATAGGGGATAATCATCAAATAGAGTATTCCTCCATTGATGTTTGATCCGAATGAATTTTCATCCAACCCAGCATTTTGCTCTGCCAACAATTTACATTGTGAGCAACCCTGCGCTAAAAGCTCCTGTGAGAAGGAAAATAACGCGATAAATAATCCAAGTAGTTTAACCTTCATGTCTAAAATATTCGTTCACAAAGGTAGGCAAGATTAATTCCAATTCAAAATACTTACTTTTGTTCATGCGTTTATTATTTGTACTTATTCCAGCGATACTTTCATCCCTACTTTTGAGTTGCGGTGACACTTCAAAAAAAATCGACACGTCAAAATTGACGCTCGATAGTTTACTCGTACTTTATCCCGATAGTATTCCACTTCTCGTGAAGAAAGGGAATGAACTGATTGAAAAGGTACAATACCAAAAAGCCTTGGAGTTCGCAGCAAAAGCTTACCGCTTGGATAGTGTTTCTTTTGACACCCGTGTGCTCTATGCGGAGGCACTGATCAATAAACCAACGCGCTCTGCAGATGACATGTTGCGTGGACATTTGATGTATAAATCACTGGTTAAAGCAAATCCTAAAAGTGAAAAAGCACTTGTTGGCTTAGCAAATACGTATACCATGTTAGAGGACATGGATAATTCCTTCGTTTACATCAATAAAGCGTTGCGCATTAATCCAAGATACCGTGATGCTTATATTCTCAAGGGGACTAATTATCGTTTAAAACAGGATTTAAAATTAGCAATCTCTTCCTATGAAACGGCTGTTCAAATCGACCCGAAATGTACGATGGCCTATCTTTCACTAGCGGTTTTGTATGAACTAAACGGCGATGCCAAATTGGGTATGGAAAAGTATACTACAGCCTATCAATTAGAACCAAAAAACACCGAAGTTATTTATGCTTTAGCCTATGCGAAAGAAAACCTGGGTCAAACAAATGAGGCAATGAACCTATACCGTAAAATGGCACGAATAGATTCAACTTATGCAGATGCCTTTTTCCACATTGCACGCATTTACCAATACGATAAACCCCAATTGGATTCGGCGATTTTCTATTACAAAAAAGCGATTAAAGCGAATCAAGAGCACATTCCATCTTACCATAATTTAGGCTTGGTCTATGAAGAAAAGAATGACATCACAAATGCACTTTTCACTTATGCTAAGGTCTTAAAAATAGACCCAGAGTACACCTTGACGAAGGAAAGAGTGGCGGTTCTCAAAAACAAAAGATGAACCGACAAGAAAAAATAGGATCGCTAATTGGTGATATTGGCATTCCAATTTTAGGATTCTTTTTTTGGAATTGGAGCATCTATTTCATTTGTCTTTTTTTCCTGCTTGATCAAGTTTCAAAAGAAGTTTCGGGTATGATCCGTTTGCAAAGTATACGTGAACGAGTAAAACTTGCTCCTCAAGTGCGAATAATTCATCTAGTGTCATTTATTCTTTGTTTACTTGCTGTTCATTTCTATGTATACCAGTTAAATCCAAAAATGATTTTTCTAAAGGAAATTAATGCTTTTTTCTGGTTTGAAGATATGGGAATAGCACAAGGATTTATTCTGATACCTCTCGTTTTATTCAGCGAGCGTTTGCGGTACAAAATGAACACGAAGCTTTTTACAGATGAAATGCATGTGAAGCATTGGTACCACCACACGGTTCAAGTGATCGCATATTTGACCCTGTTTCTATCTTTGAGCCTCGTTTTAACCTTCGTTCAAATGAGCGAAACAGTTAGTTTTTTATGCCTTCTGACAGGCTTTACGGCAATCACCTTATTCGCCGATAAATTAAGCCCTTTTTTTCCGCGTTAATTTCCTTAAATTTGTCTACTTAGTAGTAGTTATGGATAGAAATTTACATTTAGCTCAAAAACGAGCAGAACTGCATCAAGCAGGTGGAAAAGAACGCATAGATAAACAACATCAGCAAGGAAAATTAACGGCTAGAGAGCGCGTCACTTTGTTACTTGATGAAGGATCATTTAACGAAATCGGAGCTTTTGTTGAACATCGTTCTACTAACTTTGGATTAGAGAAACAGAAATTTCCAGGGGATGGAGTCATTACTGGATTTGGAACCGTTCATGGACGTTTGGTTTATGTCTATTCCCAAGATTTCACGGTTTTAGGTGGATCATTATCTGAAACACAAGCAGCAAAAATCTGTCGAGTGATGGACCTTGCCATGAAAAATGGAGCTCCAATCATTGGAATGAATGATTCTGGTGGTGCAAGAATTCAAGAAGGAGTGGTTTCACTAAGCGGTTATGCAGATATTTTCTTCCGAAACACAAGAGCATCAGGAGTGGTTCCCCAACTTTCATTAATTATGGGTCCATGTGCAGGTGGTGCAGTATATTCTCCAGCTTTGACGGATTTTATTTTCATGGTGGAAGAAACATCCTACATGTTCGTGACAGGTCCAAATGTTGTAAAAACAGTGACGCATGAGGAAGTAACATCAGAGGATTTGGGTGGAGCAAAAACACATGCTGAGAAATCTGGCGTGAATCACTTTACGGCCAGCAATGACATGGAATGCATTAAAAAGGCGCGTGATTTAATCACTTACTTGCCACAGAATTCATACGAGTTAGCACCTGAACCAAGTGTCTATGAGTTTTCGCAATCCAAGTTAACAAACATTGAAAAAATCATTCCAGACAATACGAATACACCCTATGACATCAAGAAAGTCATTGATTGTATCATTGACGACGCGAGTTTTAGAGAAGTCCAAGAAGACTTCGCAAAAAATATCGTTGTTGGATTTGCACGTATTGAAGGAAAAACCATTGGAATTATTGCCAATCAACCAGCTTCAATGGCAGGAGTATTAGATATAGATGCTTCGCGAAAAGGAGCGCGTTTTGTTCGTTTTTGTGATTCCTTCAATATTCCACTATTGGTCATTGAAGATGTGCCAGGATTCCTACCAGGAACAGATCAAGAATGGCGCGGAATCATTACACATGGCGCAAAATTATTATATGCTTTCGCAGAGGCAACGGTGCCAAAAATCACGGTTATTACGAGAAAGGCATACGGCGGGGCGTATTGTGTGATGAATTCAAAAAGTCTGGGAGCAGATTTAAGTTTCGCTTGGCCAACTGCAGAAATCGCTGTGATGGGGGCAAAAGGTGCTGCTGAAATCATTTTCAAAAGAGATATTTCTTCTGCTGAGAATCCACAAGAAAAATGGTTAGAAAAAGAAGCTGAATACGCTGATACTTTTGCCAATCCATACCGTGCTGCCGAAAGAGGAATTATTGATGATGTAATCCTTCCAAACGAGACGCGTCAAAAGCTTATAAACGGGTATAAAATGCTAGAAAAAAAGGCGGAAACCTTACCGAAAAAAAAGCACGGAAATATTCCACTCTAAGTTAGCGCAAGTAAAAGATGTAAAAGGATTCTAACTTTTGGCAACCTTTTGCCTCCAAATTCGTTATAATCAAGCTGTAAACTCTCCTAAAAGCTATGAATGAATTGAAAAATTACTCTTTTTTCCGTACTAGATTTTTCTTTTTTGCACTTTCTTTCATGGGAGGGATTGTTAATCTTAATGTGCAAGCACAAGTAATAAATCCCTTTACAATTCGTTATCAAACATCTCAAAAGGGTGGGCTTCGTTATATCTCGAATTCTTCTGTAACGTGTAATTCTTCCACTTCATGTACAACTGCGAAGGCAGAATTCCCACCGGCAGGAACAGGTCAGAACAATAATTTTACGATGAGCTACATTGACATAGACGGTGATGCAAGCACATTCATGTCTTCATCGGATAGTTTGAATTTAGCTAACTGTAGTGAGATTTTATGGGCAGGACTTTACTGGGGAGCAAAAATTACTACGTCAACAACGAACTATGCGAGTCGCAGCAACGTTAAATTAAAAGTAAATAGTGGTGCATATCAAGATTTGACTGCCGACCAAACCCTTGCATATTCAGGAACAGTATCTTATTTCTGCTTTAAAAACATCACTTCTATTGTTCAATCTGCTGGAATTAAAGCAAGGTTTACATTAGCGAATTTGGTAACCCAGACAAATTCTACTAATTTATGGGGAGGTTGGACCATCGTCGTTGTGTATAAGAATACAGCTCAATCATTTAAAAATTTAACAGTATTTGATGGTTTGGCAAATGTCAGTCAAGGCACGAGTTCAAACACGGTTACTATACCAGTATCTGGTTTCTTGACACCAATTAGCGGCGCCGTTAATTTTGAATTGGGCGTAGTAGCTTATGATGGTGATAGAAATCAAACAGGAGATCAATTGTTGTTTAACGGTGTTGGAACCAATTATGTCCAAGTGACAGATGCTTTGCATAATGCCACCGACATGTTTAACAGTACCATTGCCTATGGGGGAGTTTTAACTCCTTTCAGAAATCCAAACAACAATAATAACTTAGGTTATGATGCTTCCATTTATCTTCCTAACAATGCTGCCCAAAACTATCTAGGAAATAACGCTAGCTCTGCGAATATTCGCGTTACTACTTCATCTGAAACGATTATTACAAGGGTATTAACATCCGCCATTGATATTTACGAGCCGGATTTACGTGCATCGGTAACGGTAAATGACTTAAATGGTGGTGCTGTGGTTCCGGGGGATGTTCTGGAGTATACAGTCACTGGAAAAAACATTGGTTCAGATGTTTCTATTAATACGTTCATAACTGACACTTTGGATATTCGAACGAATTATGTTCCGAACTCCATCACATACTTGAATGGTCCCTTCGCTGGCACCAAAACCGATGGAACAGGTGATGATCAAGCTGAATACGATGCAGCAAATCGTGTAGTTAGGATGCGTGTTGGAACTGGCGCTACTTCAGCGATTGGTGGTCAAATGATTAATTCAGTAAATGGTGCTGATAGCTCATCTGTTCGATTTAGAGTGGTTGTGGTAAATGATTGCTTGATTCTCGCGTGTGATAGTACGCTTGAAAATAAGGCCTATATTTTTGGTACAGGTGTATTGTCGGGTTCTACTGTCAACAATAATGGTGCTTCCGATGTGTACGATGCCTTGGGTTGTGCGACTTCAGCAAATAATTTAGTTACCATAAATACAACAGGTTGTCCAATTGTTGGAATAGATTCCAATCCACCTCTTTGTGTCGGTGGCACCCTTCAATTAACTTCTTTGTATTCACAATGGGCTAATTATTCGTGGTCGGGGCCGAATGGTTTTACCTCCACCTTACTTAATCCATCAATACCAAATTTAACCTCGAGCAATTCAGGCACTTATGCTTTGAATATAACCTTTACAGGATCGCAATGTACCTTCAGTAATTTAACGAAAACAGTAACTGTCAATCCAACACCTCTAATAAATCTTGTCAATCTAACAAACAGTTCTTGTTATAATTCGGATAATGGAACCATTTCTGTTTCTGCATCTGGAGGAACGCCGATAAATTATACTTGGTCAACAGGAAATACCACGAATAATGTCGCGAATTTAAGCCCAGGATTGTATACCGTAAATATTCAGGATGTTTACCTATGTACGAATACTGCAACTTACGCTATTACGGAACCAGATACGCTTGTTTCTAATATTGTGATTTCTTCAAACTATAACGGACAAAATATTTCATGTTATAATGCCTCTGACGGAGCAGCGAGCGCTTCAGCAACTGGTGGTACATTGCCCTATACTTACTTATGGTCGAACGGACAAACGAGCGCTACAGCAACAGGACTTTCCGCAGGAACATATACTGTAACTGTCACAGATTCAAAGGGATGTGTATCTACAAAATCAATTACCTTAACTCAGCCCACTGCGGTTACATTAAGTACCACTACATCACCCGTGCTTTGTTTTGGAGGATCGACAGGTTCTGTAGGATTGTCGGTTTCAGGTGGAACATTTCCGTACACGTATATTTGGACGAATGGACAAATTTCACAAAATTTAAATGGACTATCTGCCGGAACTTATTCCGTTCAAGTTTCTGACATCAATGGATGTTTAACTTCAACTCAGGCAAGTGTTTCACAACCTACTGCCCCGTTAAATAGTCAAGATACACATGCGGATGTATTGTGTTATGGTGGCTCTACAGGTTCGATTGACTTATCTGTTTCCGGCGGAACACCCGCGTATTCATATTCGTGGAATACGGGTGCAACAACACAAGATTTATCGAATTTACCTGTTGGATCTTATGAGGTCGTTATTACGGATAATAACAGTTGTACCTCTCAATACACCGTATCGATTTCACAACCTGTAGCTCCTTTATCTATTTCCGGTTTGGTCACACCAATTGGATGTTTAGGTCAATCGTCTGGTGCTATTAACATTGGTGTTTCTGGTGGAACTTTACCCTATACTTACGCATGGTCCAATGGAAATACAAATCAAAATGTATCCGCTCTTCCTTCTGGAAATTATTCGGTGGTTGTTACGGATGCTCATAATTGTGTTTTGTCATCAAATTACACCATTATTGAGCCTTTGGCACCGTTAAACATATCCGAAATACACAATGATATCTTTTGTTTTGGCGCTGCAACCGGTAATATTAACGTAACCGCTATTGGTGGAACCCTGCCATATTCGTTTGCTTGGAGCAATTTTACATATAACGAAGATTTGCTCAATACAACTGCAGGAACTTATCAACTTCATGTGGAAGATGCCAATGGTTGTCAAGACTCACTTACGGTAACCTTAGTCAATCTAACGAATCCAATTTTAATGAGTGAAACACATACAAATGTATTGTGTTTTGGTGATACAACTGGCACAATCGATTTGAGCGTTACCGGTGGTGCAGCACCATTTACTTACCAATGGAATGATGGTTCGACACTCGAAGATTTATCAAATGTAGGTGGTGGAACGTATAGTGTTATTGCTCTTGATGCAAATAACTGTACAGATACTTTAGTAACAACGATTGCACAACCAACATCTGGATTAAACTTAACAGAAACACATACAAACGCATCTTGTATGAGTACGATCAGTGGTGCAATTGATTTAACAGTTACAGGTGGTGTTCCGGCTTATACCTATTCATGGAATAATGGATCAACGAATCAGGATATTACCGGCTTATCAAGTGGAACATATGTTGTTCAGGTGACGGATAATAATGCCTGTGTTGCGGATTTAACCATTTTGGTCATTGACCCATCGAATACGGTTGTGGTGACGTCATTAGTTGATTCAGTGAATTGTTTTGGTGGAGCGGATGGATCTATTAATCTAACTCCTTCTGGTGGAATGCCAGGTTATGTTTTTGATTGGAGTACAGGTGCAATTGCTGAAGACATTACGAATTTATCCCCTGGAAATTATTTTGTGAATGTGGACGATGTCTTAGGTTGTGGATTATTTATTACGTTTATCGTTGAACAACCTACAAGTCCTTTAACGGTGACAGGACAAAATAACAATGTCATTTGTTTCGGACAACAAAATGGAGTTGTTGATTTAACGGTTTCTGGTGGAACTCCAGGATACTCTTATGTTTGGACAAATGGACAAACGACTCAAGATCTTTCTAACTTAACCTCTGGAACCTATTCTGGAACCATTACAGATGCAAATGGGTGTACCGCAAGTTATGTGGGACAAATTACAGAACCGGGATCTTCATTAACGATTGCACTCACCTCCACCGCTTCTTTCTGTTTCGGTGGAACAAGTGGCGGCGTGAACTTAACGGTAAATGGCGGCGTGCCAGTCTATACCTACAGCTGGAGTAATGGCGCAACGACAGAAGATTTAACGAATGTCGGCGCTGGGACTTACACAGTAACCGTACAAGATCAGAATGGCTGTTTGATGAGTGGCTCCATCGTAGTTGGACAACCAGC
>CANGJM010000016.1 GCA_947454525.1 Flavobacteriales bacterium
ACTGTAAATTCTTTCAGGTCAGCGAATTTTTGCACCTTGACCACGTATTCGTTGTTGTTATTGGAATTCGACTGTGCGTATAACAAGTACTCATTGTTCTTGGACGAGGTGATTTTCCACATGTTAAGCACCAATGGATTCTCGTAGGAGGTCCATTTGTTTTGGCTTATGTTCAGTTCAAACAGGCGATTGTTTCTACGCACGACTCCTCCCGGAAGGTTTGAATTGATTGATGTTAGAATAAAATCCTTGTATAGTAACTCATTCATTTCCCCGAGTCTCTCCCACGTTTTCTTTCGACAATCATACATCCAACAGTCACGTAAATAGGTATCATCTAGGTGATTTCGGTTTACCCCGCCAATGAGGTAAAACTTGTTGTTTTCGGCTAAGAATACCGGTCCGGACCTCGGAGATGGAATTTCCTTGCTCTTTGAAATCACTTCAAACCATTCCTTTGCTTGTGGAATGTAGCGCGTAAACACATTTTTCACTTGAAAAAATCCGTATCCACCGAACATAAATACGCTATTGTTCCAAGCAAACATCGGCGCGCCATACTGATTTCGGTGCGGAAAACTGTGGTCGATTCGCTTCAAGGTATCTTGCTTCAACTCATAGACATTCCCACAACTCGTACTCACAAAGTAGTAGCTCTTTTTATTCATCGCCAGTACCCTGGTCATGTCCATCATCTCGAGAAACGGAACATCGCCCGCATAGACATACGCATGCTTGACCCAACGATTGGATCCGGGTTTCTGTGTCCAGTAATGCGTGGAATCGTCCAAAACAAAGAACTGATCACTGTGGTTGTTGTAGACAAGCTGAGCTTTGTCGGATACGTTGATCTGCGCTATCGAGATGGTCGATAGGAGAAGGATTGCGGTGAGGATGAGCTGTCTCATGTTGGTTGTTTTTAGTCTGGTAGTTAATGTGCCAGTGTGCTAGTGTGCTAATGTGCTAATGGGTAGCTGTTGGCTCTTCGCAAGCGAAGATAGGTTTCCTGTAATCTTTGTAGGCGCAGGGCATGACCTGCGTCTACATGATGGATTTATTTTTATTCATGTATCGTTCCCCCGGGAATATTCGTAGGCGCAGGGCATGCCCTTCGCCTACATGATGATTTATTTTTATTCATGTCGGGTTCCCCCGGGAATATTCGTAGGTGCAGGGCATGCCCTGGGCCTACATTGTGGATTTATTTTTATTCATTATTAGGATTATCGAAAAACGTTTAGCTCCGCCGCGGCGGAGCGAACATATTATTAGCACATTGACTCGTAAGCAAACTCTATCTCTACTAACTACAATGAACTGTTAGCGAAGCGAACAAATCATTAGCACATTGGCAGATTGGCACATTAGCACATTACCATTCCGCCTCGGCGGACTAGTCACTAGTCACAATACACCGTTAACAAAAACCCCGTCGACCCATCATGCTCCCCGACTTCTTGTTTATTGATTTCGTCAAGAATGCTGGTCGCTAATTGTTTTCCTAATTCTACTCCCCATTGATCGTAGCTGAAGATGTTCCAGATGACTCCTTGAACAAACAATTTATGTTCGTAAAGGGCAAGTAAGGAACCCAGGTTTGCCGGTGTTAATTGTTCAATTAAAAGCGTGTTAGTCGGTTTGTTTCCTGCAAAGACTTTAAAAGGCAATAAAAATGCTGCTTGTTCTCCGGTGATGTGTTTTTTTTCAAATTCTGCGGATACTTGCTCGGCTGTTTTTCCCATGAGCAAGGCTTCTGTCTGTGCGAAGAAATTGGCCATGAGCTTGTCGTGGTGGTCGGTGTTGCCGTGTAAAGACTTTTTAAAGCCAATAAAGTCCGTTGGAATCAGTTTGGTTCCTTGATGGATCAGCTGAAAAAAGGCATGCTGCGAATTGGTTCCTGGTTCGCCCCAAATGATGGTGCCCGTTTGATAATTGACCGCTTGACCATCGCGGCCCATGCTTTTACCGTTGCTCTCCATGATGCCTTGTTGCAAGTATGGTGCGAGTTTTTGCAGGTATTGCGTGTAGGGAATCAGCGCTTCGCTTTCGGACCCATAAAAGTTGTTGTACCAAATGCTTAAGAGCGCCATGATGACAGGCATGTTTTCCTCAAATGGGGCAGTTTGAAAATGGCTGTCCATGTCGGCAGCACCGTCGAGTAATTGTTCGAACTGCTCATAACCGATGACTAGCGCAATGGATAATCCCACCGCACTCCACAAGGAGAAGCGTCCACCTACCCAATCCCACATCGGGAAGATATTGTCAGGAGCGATGCCAAATGCTTGTACTTTTTGCAGGTTGGTGGAGACCGCCACAAAATGCGCTGCAATATCGGATTCGCTACCCGCTTTCAAAAACCATTCGCGAATGGTTTGCGCATTGGTTAGCGTTTCTTGTGTGGTAAATGTCTTCGAAACAATGACAAAAAGTGTGGTTTCAGGATTCACTTTCTTGAGGACTTCCTGCACGTGATCGCCGTCGACGTTCGATACAAAATGGACGTTTAAGTGATTTTGGTAGAACGCTAATGCGTCGGCAAGCATGGCTGGACCCAAATCGGAACCACCGATGCCGATGTTCACGATGTCCGTAATGGACTTGCCCGTAAATCCTTTGTGTGAACCCGAAATGATTCGTTCAGAAAAATCCTTGATTTGTGCTTTGACACCAGCAATCTCCGGTCGGATATCCACTCCATCAACAAGCAAGGGACTCGTTTCCTTCGAACGCAGGGCAGTATGCAAAACCGCACGGTTCTCCGTTTGATTAATCAGGTCACCTCCCACATAGTTCTCAATCGCCGTAGAAAGTCCCATTTCACGAGCCAACTCATGCAAAAGTGTCATGGTTTCCGCCGTTATGCGATTCTTGGAATAATCCAAAAGGAAGTCCTTCCATTCCATGTGGAATTTTGCCGTTCGCTGAGCATCTTCCGCAAATAAATCTTGCATGCGCAGGTCCTTGTTCGCGTCAAAATGCGCTTGCAGTTTTTGCCAAGCAGCTGTTTGGGTGGGGTTTAGTGTATGAAGGGGCATTAATTTTATTTTTTTCAGTGATTTAATTTAGCGCAAAACTCAAGACAGTTATGGTCATTGCGATAAAAGTAGTATTTAATTTCTCATTTTTCCAAACCAATAATGGCGTTATAATCTCATTTTTCCAAACCGATAATCGTGTTTAGTAGTCAATATAAAAACCCAAAATGCCATAGCGGAATGACATTAAGGTAGCCTTGTTCGATATTATCTTTGACGACAAACGCATTTGCTTGATTTGCCAGTTGCTTTTGCCCCTTATTCTTGCCCCCTAATTCAAAATGATACGCTGCAATGGCGAAGTCAACAAAGTTAGAACTGGTAGGCTGATGTAAAACACGCGTTTGATTCAAAAAAAAGGTTTCGCGTTGGTTGCCAATATTGGACTGATCTGCAGTGATTACCGTGCTAAGGTTTGTATTATCTAGATAAACTTTATCGATCTTGCCCAAAGCACGAACCCCTTGTGTATCTGACCTTAATTGAGCGAGCATACCGGCTTCTTCCAAATAAAGTAAGTAGTCTGCAATGTTATTGCGGCTGATACCGAGTAAATCTGCCATTTTACTCATGTTGGGCTTGAACGGAACACTTTGAGCAACTACGGCAAGTAATTGCTTGAGTTTGCGACCTGTTGACACATTCATTTGCGCATAAGTAGGAATATCAACTTCTAACGTTTGGTTGATGACCTGCCAAAGACGCATTTCGAAATCTGGCTCTTGTGCAAAAGGATAATACCCTTGCTTCAGGTACTGCCCAAAAGCCACCAAAGGCAATGGCAGTTTGCTGAAATCTGCTTGGTGCGACAAAAGCTGTTCAAGCGTATATACAGGGAATTCAAGACCTTTAAACACATACAAATACTCTCTAAACGATAAACCTTGCATGGTATACAAAACTGCTCTGCGGCTAAGGTCTGAGCTCCCTTTTTTCAGGTCTAATATGGAAGAACCTGTAAAGACTACCTGTAGTTGTGGGTGATAATCATAAATGAGTTTCAGTTCAGTAGCCCATTGCGGATACTTATGAATTTCATCTATAATGAGATGAGTCCCCCCAGATTGCACAAATTGTGCGGCTAGTTCGGTGAGACGTGTACTGGCAAAATAAAAATCTTCGGCCGTGACATATAACGACTTTTGTGGGTCGAGCTCGGTTTTGATGTATTGCAAGACCAAGGTTGTTTTACCCACACCACGAGGTCCCGTCAGGCCAATCAACCTATTTTTCCAATTGATATTGGCATAAGCATAGCGCTTGAAGCTGACATCAACTTGCGCTATTAAGCTTTTAGAATAGTGGAAAAGTTGTTCCATGGTTTGTACTTTAAGTACAAATATACATATATTGCACTATGATAGTGCGTTTTTTAGTATTTTTTGCACTATTACAGTGCATTATAAGCATTTTACTTTACATATTGTAAGCATTTCACTTTACATATTATAAAGATTTTACTTTACATATTGTAAGTTTTTTACTTAAGTATGGTAAGATTTTTTATGTGTTTTATTTCCAACTCCGCTCTCTTGCTCCGCTCTCGCTCTGATTCCCGCTCTCTTTCTCCGCTCTCTTTCTCCGCTCTCTTTCTGCGCTATCCGCTCTGTTTCTCGCTCTGTTTCTCGCTCTGCTCAATCATCGTCCGAAATCATCCTGCACACGCACAATGTCGTCTTCATTCGAAGGATTGCTCGCATCGGTGTGTTGCCAGATTTCAGCAATAATCGCATCAGCGTCGAGGCCTACCAAACGGTGACGCTCACCTTGTGCGAGTTTAATGGTTTGACCTTCCGTATAGTGCACGAGCTCGCCTTCTTGGTCGTTGTCTGAACGCACAATACCGACCGTTCCCTGCACCACTTTCCAGATCTCTGCACGGCGGTTGTGGTACTGCCAAGATAGGCGCTGACCAGCAGCCACGACCAATAACTTTGGACTAAGCTTCCCGCCAATCGTCAAAGTATTCACATCAAGTCCGTCAAAAAAGGCATCCGAAAAAGCCTGGGCTTGTGTTTCGTCGATGACGTAGAACGCTCCCCATGGACGCGTGAGGTCTGAGGCGATCACAGTGAAGGATTGTAGGAGTTGTTGAGGGGTTTTCATAAAGGGGGGGATTGTTTTTGGTTAAAAGTTTTTAGTCCAGTGGATAATGTGCTAGTGTGCTAATGTGCTAATGTGCTAATTTGTTCCGGTTGGCTCCTCGCTCCGCCGCGGCGGAGCTCAGATAGGTGGCATCCGCCGTAGCTTTAGCGCAGGAGGATTTTGTTTTATTGTTTTTCTACGCCAAGGCGAAGATTGGTTTTTCGGAATCTTCGTAGGCGCAGGGCATTCCCCTTCGTCTACGCGATAAAATTTATTTTCCTAATGCAGCTAATGAAATTACATTGATTCCGTCGGGTCTTCGGTAACTCATGCCAGTGCCGGTGATGACGTTCAGTGATTTTGGCAGACGCATTTTTTCCGTATCAATATTGGCTTCAAATTTTTTTAAGCTCTCTACCGCATCATCAATGTATCCGACGCCTAATTTAATTTCAAAAGCAGCATAATCGCCATTGCGTTTCTGAACAATTGCATCGACTTCATTCCCATATGAATCATTGTAATGATATACACTCGCATCATTGGAATTTGCATACACGTTTAATTCATGGATTGCCAAGGATTCAAAAAGAAACCCGGCATATTTAATATCGTTAAGTAAGGCGTCTTTATCCAAACCTAATGCGGCAACTGTCAGTGAGGTATCGCAGAGGTGTTTTTTACTTGTTTTTCGGAGTGAAGCTGCTGAACGAATATGAGGGTTGAATGCAGGTTGTTCATACAATAACATCAGTTTCGACAAGGCATCTAAGTAATCAGAAAGGGTATTTCTTGATACCTCATCAGCTTCATTGAGCTTTATATCTTTTTCTAATGTCTTGTTATCGACAAGTGTAGACACATTTCGGGATAGCGAACGTAAAATACCACGTACTTTTTGTGGGTTGCGTTTCACACCCGATACTTGACTCATGTCTACTTCGCAAACAAGATCAATGTAACCTCGATTCAAATTCAACGCTGTATCAATGTCCGCGTTAATCAGTGTGGGCCAACCACCAATACAAATTCTCTCCAGAATAAACTCAAGTGAAACAGCTGGCTCAAAAAAATCATTGACAGCTCCAGTTAGTAAAGCCTCTAGGCTCACAGTTCCTTTTGAGAAGCCCAACTCTTGCCAAGACAATGTGTGCATTTGAATGACTGTAAAACGCCCAGCCCCGCTGTGTAATCTTACATTTTCGGGTGGATTTGCAGATCCTGTAAGGATAAACAAACCTTTTGATTGCTGAAAATCTACCTCATGCCTTACATAATTCCATATTTCTGGCTGCTCTTGCCATTCATCAATTAAGCGTGGTTTTTTACCTTCAAGCAATAATTGAGGATTCGTTGCCATCATCACAGGTACTTGTGGATCTCTATCCAAACTTAATACACTCTGAGCGTATTGCTGAGCAGTAGCAGTTTTTCCGCATGATTTTGGACCTTTGATCAATACAGCACCCGAAGCTGCCATTTTCATCACTAATTCAGTCTCTATTATTCTCTTGATATAACTCATTTTTGCCCCTTTAATTCTTGTCAAATCTACAAAATATTAATCATTGTGCAGATTTAAGGTGTTTTGTTGTGCAAATTTAAGACTTTTTACTGTGCAGATTTAAGACTATTTACTGTGCAGATTTTAGATTTATATATCTCAATTATCTTACTTCGTAGGGCAGTATATGACCGCAGTCCAGGTGGTGCTGTGTTAATAGCGCGGAGTTCGAAGGAGTATCCGGAGTTGCGCAGAGTTGTTTTTTTGCCGTGAGTTTTCACGAATATTTTTGTTTGGTTGTATTTTCGTTCTCTGCACTCGCTCTCCGCTGCGGCGGACTGACAATGTGCTAATGTGCCAGTGTGCTAATTTGTTACGGTTGGCTCCTCGCTCCGCCGCGGCGGAGCTCGGATAGGTGGCATCCGCCGTAGCTTTAGCGCAGGAGGATTTTGTTTTATTGTTTTTCTCCGCCAAGGCGAAGATTGGTTTTTTTGTCGTAATCCTCCGCTACGCTCCGAATTACTCCTTTTTGCTTTTACTTTTTGCTTGATCAAAAAGTAACAAAAAATCAAGACTCCGAATAAACCTCCCTTCGCAGATTTTAACGCTGATTGCTTAATTCTGCTTCGATGCGAAGGGTTTTATCAACTTTTGAAAACGAGATGCTTGCGCTTGAGCATACTGCTAAGCTTAGCATTGGCTCGTTTTCATGCAGTTTCAAAAACGCTTTATTCAATGTCGATATTCTATTTTCAGATGCCCAGTAATGTGGTTCCTGGGGAGGAATAATATTTTTACTCATGAATCCTATGGCCTAGAAGAAATGCTTCGGGACCCACATTGTGAAAAAGCGTAGAAAATTTCAACTGTTTGAGGGTCAAATTCATTTGGCCCGAGTTTTGAAATTTTCCGCTTTGAGCGATGAAGGGTGAAGTATTTCTTCAAGCTGAAGAGCTCCTTTTTTGCTTACTTTTTTTGAGCAGAAAAAAAGTAAGAAGATATTTTTGAGGCATTTTTTTCCGCCGCTGCGGAGAAAAAAATCCGAAAAATTGTTATTGAACTTTTATGCACAAAGTGAATTCGTAATAAAGAATATTTCTTCCCTAGTTTCTACCATAGTTCTACCCTAGTTTGTACCCTAGTTTTGAAGTGAAACTTAAGGGGTGCCTTAGGGGGTGACTTTACACCGCCATTACTCCGCCATTACACCGCCAACATTCATTTATTATTTAATAATGAACGCGTTGTATTTTATGCAATTGGTGAATCATATTCCAATATTGCACGTTTTTTTTAAATATTCAACCCCTTCAGGGTTGTGGATAATCGTGAATGCGTTTTTTGTATGGAGGTTTGACCCCTTCAGGGTCATTTCTCACAGTGCTCAATGCCTTGTCCGCGAAGGCGGATCAGTGCCGGTATCTATGCTAAAAATTGTTTCGTGTTTAATCTCTGCTGTTAACTAAAAACGTTTAGCGAAGCGCACAAATCATTAGCACATTGGCAGTCCGCCGCGGCGGAGGCAGATTGGCACATTAAAAAAACTGTCCCAACTTGCTACTAACTTTGCGCAGCAACACTACCAACGGGAAAACCATCCCATTCTTCCGCAGCGCACGTATATCCTCGCGGGATTTCTTTACTAAGTTTTGCCATTTTGAACTCGCGCCGCCAATGCGCATGTGCGTGATGACCTGCGGCAGGTATGCGAATTGAAAGCGGTCGTTTAGAAAGCAACGCAACAGAAAATCGTAGTCTGCAGCAATGCGGAAAGTGGTATCGAATAGTCCGGCGTGGGCGTAGACTTCTTTTTTGAAAAAACAGGTCGGATGCGGGGGCATCCATCCCTTGCGCAATAACGAGGATCTGAACACTTCGCTTTTCCAATGGCGGACCGTTCGACCCGTTTCTGCGGAAACGTACTTCAAGTCACCGTAGATTCCATCGACACCGGACTGCGTTAAACGGTTATGAATGCTTTCCAGTACGCGATCATCAGCGAAGAAATCATCCGCATGTAGGAATCCAAGAACGGTACCGTTGGAGCGCCCAATTCCTTTGTTCAAGGCATCGTAGATTCCCTGGTCCTTTTCGGACTCCCACTTCACACGTGGATCATTGATTTTTTGCAACCATTCCACTGTTCCGTCAGTCGATGCACCGTCTACGACAATCCATTCCCAATTGGTAAAGGTTTGTGAAGACAAGGAGGACCATGCCAGTTTTAAGGTGGGGAGGGAGTTGTAAGTGGCGGTGATGATTGTCAATGTGCTAATTTGCTAATTTGCAAATGTGCTAATGTGCTAATGTGCTAATGGGTTGCTGTTGGCTCCTCGCTTTGCTCGGATATGTGATATCCGCTGTAGCTTTAGCGTAGGAGGATTTTTTTGCCACGAATTACGTGAATTTTAACGAATATTTTTGTTTGGTTGTATTTTCGTTCTCTGCTCTCGCTCTCGCTCTGAATTCAACCCCTTCAGGGTTGTGGATAATCGTGAATGCGTTTTTTGTATGGAGGTTTGACCCCTTCAGGGTCATGACTCACAGTGCTCAGGGCCTGTATTTATAATAAATCTTGTTCCGTGTTTAATCTATGCTGTTAACTAAAAACGTTTAGCGGAGCGAACAAATCATTAGCACATTGGCAGTCCGCCGCGGCGGAGGCACACTAGCACATTGAATTAGTGCTCAGTGCCGGTATCTATACTAAAAATTGTTCCGTGTTTAATCTATGCTGTTAACTAAAAACGTTAAGCTCCGCCGCGGCGGAGCGAACAAATCATTAGCACATTGGCACACTAGCACATTGGCACATTAACTTCTCGTGTCAACGAGAACATTCCCCATCACCAACATATCCATATTTGTGCGAAGGAAACAATTGATTGCTTCGATTGGTGCGTTGACAATTGGTTCGTTTTCGTTGAAGGATGTGTTGAGTAAGATCGGGACTCCTGTTTCTTTGAAAAAGGCAGTAATGAGTTCGTGGTAGCGTTTTGAATAGGCGTGATCGACCGTTTGTAGCCTTCCGGATCCGTCGGCGTGTGTGACCGCTGGAATCTCGGCTTGCTTGTCTTTGCGGATTGGGAATACTTTCTCCATGAATGGAACAGGCTCGTCGAGTTCGAACCAGTTTTTGACTTCTTCCTTCAATATGCTGGGTGCAAAGGGACGGAAACTCTCTCTGCGTTTGATTTTTAAATTCAAGATTTCTTTGGCATCCTCGCGACGTGGATCAGCAATAATGGAGCGTCCACCGAGGGCTCTTGGACCAAATTCGGCGCGACCATTGAACCAGCCAACGACGCCACCATTCGTGAGGCATTTGACGATTTCTGGGTACAAGTCTGCATCCGCGAGTTCACGGTAGGACAAATTCACCCGTTCGCATTCGGATTTGATGAATTCATTGCTGTACTGACATCCCGTATTGGCGTTGAAGACCGCCTCACTTCGTGTTTGTTTGGCCACCATGTGCTCCACCCAATAGGCACTTCCCATGGAAATTCCAGCGTCGTGTCCGGCACTTGGAATGTATACTTCCTTGAAAGGTGTATTGCGCGTGATTTTTCCGTTCGCCACACTGTTTTGTGCAACTCCGCCGGCGATACACACCTTGCTTAATCCGGTGATCTTGTGTAAGTACGTCAGGACATGGAAAATCACTTCTTCGGTGAAGCGTTGAACCGATGCCGCTAAATCCTTGTGGTACTGCGTTAATTCTTCATCCTTCGCACGCACCTTCCCGAATCTCGCTTCCATTTTTTCATTGAACAAGGAATGAACCAAGGGCATGAAATCATCGGAATAATAAACGTATCCCTTGTGGGGTGACTGAAAGTAACTCAAGTTCAAGCGAAACAATCCGTCTGGAATGAGTTGAACGACATCGCGCAGCAAATCCACGTATTTCGGTTCCCCGTAGGGTGCCAATCCCATGACTTTGTACTCGTCTCCGTAATAGGGGAATCCAAGTAACTGTGTCATTGCGGTGTAAAATACGCCAATGGAATGCGGAAAGTCGATGTCTTCTAGCACCTCAATCTCCGTTCCCTTTCCACGTGCCAACATCGTCGTGGTGAAATCTCCGGCTCCATCAATCGATAAAATCGCTGCTTCTTCGTACGGCGATGGATAAAAGGCTGATGCCAAGTGACTTCTGTGGTGCTCCACGTTCTGAATCTTCGCTTCTAAGTCCGCAATGGATATGCTCGCATCCACTTTCTGTAATTCTGTGGCGATGCTACTGATCTTTTTCGCATTCGCAAATCGATTCACGGCATATTTCAAGACATGCACCGGCGATTGCAGCATAAAGGCAATTTTCTTCTTGAACTTCGCTTTTGGATCACGTCCAATACAAATGTAATCCACATCCTTCATGGAAATGTTCGCTTCTTGCAAACAGAAGGCAATCGCCTGAACCGGAAATCCAGCCCAGTGCTTGGTACGCGTGAAACGCTCTTCTTCGGTCGCTGCAATGAGTTGACCGTTGACTAAAATGGCTGCCGAGGCGTCGGCGTGGTAGGCGTTTATTCCTAATATGATCATGGTTTTGTGATAATTATTGATGTGTTAAATGAATGTGCCAATCTGCTAATGTGCTAATGTGCTAATTGGTTGCTGTTGGCTCTTCGCTAGCGAAGATGGGTTTTTCAGAATCTTCGTAGGCGCAGGGCATGCCCTGCGCCTACATAGTTTTTTTTAAAAAAATTCAACCCCTACAGGGTTGTGGTTTAACGTAAATGTGTTTGTTGTATGGAAATTCGACCCCTTCAGGGTCATTTCCTGCTTACGGTGAATCGTTTTTATAACGTGTTTCGTGTTCTTCTATCGTGGTGGACTGCTAAAAACTATCTTCGTTTTGCTGCGCCGCGGCGGAGCGAACAAATTATTAGCATATTGGCACATTAGCACACTAGCACATTAAAATACTCCTCCAACAAATCCCCTTGCGTATTAACGATTCTTTCTTGTGCAAAGCGATATGCTCCTTTACTCCAGGTTTGGTATGCTTCGTTGTTCATGGAGACAAGTGTTTGAATGACTGTGGAAAGTTCGTGGTTATCCACATCCCAACCTGCTTGGACCTCCGACAAGGACTTCCATGGTGTGTGCTTGGAAATGATGACCGGTCGACCCTGTGCGAAGCTTTCGACAATGGCATGTCCGTAGTTTTCGCCCTCACTTGGTAGCAGTAAGGCGTGAGCTGCTGCTAGTTTGGTGGGAACTTCTTCCGTTGGACAAACGCCGTTGTAGCGGACTTGAATGTTTGCGGGCAACTGTGAAATGACCTGCTCACATTGTTTCCAATATTCGGTGTTGTAGCAGGTTCCGTATAAATCGAGTTCGACTGTTCCTTGGACATCCTGCAAGGCTTTGATTCCGTGCAAGGTGCCTTTTTCCGGTGCGATGCGTCCGATGGAAACGAGTTTGACACTCCCCTGCTCTTTCGCTATCTCCTGTATATTCGCTATTTCTTGTCGAGCGACATTGGCTAAAACGCTTACCTTCGCCCGTTTTCCTATGACCGTCTGAATGTCCTTCGCTTCTTCGTCGGAAGTTGCATGAAAGGACATATGTTCATAGGCATTGATCCAACGCATGAAACTCAAGAATACATATTTTTTCAAGGGCTTCACAGCCAATGCATGTGGACTCAACATCCCCCTCGCAGCAACAATGGTTTTGATTCCCAGCGATTTTCCAATGGAAACTGGCCACTGCGAAAAAGCACGCGAGTAAATGCCACTCACATACAAGGATCCCGCATTCGTTCCTTGAATCACCTCTTTCATCTTGCCCTTCGTCAGCTGATCCTCGGAAAAATAATACACCCATACGTTCGCTCCCTGCTGAACCCACGTGTTTGATGGGATTCCAGCATAGGGGGCTGTACTGCAGTAATCGGTGTTTCTGGTGATGATGTAGAAATCGATTTCTGGTAAAGCGGTGACTAAGTTTGCTATCGAGCGGACAGGTCCGCCGGAGGATGTTCCGGGGAGGTACCAGTCGATAGTCAATGTGCTAATGTGCCGATGTGTGTTCAATGTGCTAAAATGCTAATGTGCCAATCTGCTAATGGGTAGCTGTTTGCTCCGAGCTTTGCTCGGATAGGTGACATCCGTTGTAGCTTTAGCGTAGGAAGATTTTGTTTTATTGTTTTTCTCCGCCAAGGCGAAGATTGTTTTTTTCTATCGTAATCCTCCGCTGCGCTTTGGCTTACTCTTTTTTCTTTTTACTTTTTTCTTGATAAAAAAGTAACAAAAAATCAAGACTCCGAATAAATCTCCCTTCGCAGATGTTAACGCTGATTGCTTAATCGTACTTCAATGCGAAGGGTTTTATCAACTTTTGAAAACGAGATGCCGGCGCTTGAGCATACTGCTAAGCTTGGCATATACTCGTTTTCATGCAGTTTCAAAAACGCTTTATTCAATGTCGTGTATTCTATTTTCAGATGCCCAGTAATGTGGTTCCTGGGGAGGAATAATATTTCACTCATGAATCCTAGGGCCTCGAACCTCGTAAGCCAACCCTATTTTCTACAAAAAACGATTAGCGGAGCGAACTGATCATTAGCAGATTAGCACATTGGCACATTAGCACATTGGCATGGGCACATTCTATTTCCGCCTCTTAACCAAACTACTATAAACATCGTAGTACTGTGCGGAAACAACCTCCGGGTCAAAACGTTTCACATTTTCAAATCCTGCTTGGATGAGTTTTTCGCGTAACGAAGCGTCGGAAATCAGTTTTTCGAGTCCTTCGCGCATGGATTTTATGCTGAGTGGGTCGACGAGCAAGGCGCCGTTTCCTGCGACGTCTGGCATGGAGGAACAGTTGCTTGTGAGAACGACTCTTCCTGTTGCTTGCGCTTCGATGATCGGCATTCCGAATCCTTCGAGGGTGGAACACAGCATCACGATGTCGGCACTGCGGTATTTTTCGAGCAAGGATTCAAACGAAATGCTGGACTCAACTTCGTAGGATTGTCCGGCTAAAAGTGCCTTTTCTTCGGCGTCTAGTTCGGCCACCAACGACAAATGAACATTCAAACCTTTCGTGGCTTTTAATACGCGTTTTAAATTCTTGTTGGGCGCGGATCCAATCAGTAAAATCGTTGGGCAGACCGCGTTGAAAGCCTTGTCGCTACGGGTGAAACGTGGATCAATCACCGTGGGAATGACATGGATCTTTTTTCGCCATTTCGGGAAAAATCGGAGGATGTCGTTCTTCGTGGCAACACTCACGGTGGTCACCGCATCGGCTTGTTTCATCGGACCCGTCAACCAGAAATACTTCAGAATCATGCGCTTTAGTCCTCGTGCATCCCGTAAGAAGCCCACATCGTGGATGGTCAAGACTTTCTTCTTGCCACGACGCACTCCCCAAATGAGGAAATGGGTATCGCCGGTAATGTGGTAGATGTCGGCTTTATTCAACGCACGCACAGCTTGGACACTGAAAATCCGTGGTAGAATCCGCGTGGAAAAGAAGGGTGCTTCCCAATGGGAGACTTCTGCTTTATTTGAAAGCTGCTCTCCGATGGTGCGGAAGTAGTTTTCGATGGAGAAGTTTCCGTAAGGACGGGGTTTACGGTGAACGTATTTTAGTTTCAAGATGCTAATGTGCTAGTATGCTAGTGTGCTAATGTGCTAATGTGCTAATGTGCTAATGGGTTGCTGTTGGCTCTTCGCTTTGCTCAGATAAGTGGCATCCGCCGTAGCTTTAGCGTAGGAGGATTTTTTTTTGCCACTAATTCCGCGAATTATCACGAATTTTTTTGTGGGTTGTTTTAGTAATTAGAAGCGCAGAGTTACTTGGAGGATAAGGAGTTGCGCAGAGTATTTTATGTTATGGTTGTTATTGTAGTTGTTTAAATGTATTTTTTTTGATTTAGTTTTCCTTTTCGCGTTAGTTTGTATGCTTGATTACTTCCTTGAGCGTTACTGTTGGTCATTTCAATCCAAGCATTTTTTAATGCAGGTTTCAAATAGTTTTCCCTAAAGTTTTTTTTGTCTTTCAACCCAAGTAAATCCATCAATGTTTGTCTTGACATATCTCCCGAGATTACACATAGTAATCGAATTTCACAGGCCTGATATTCAAATGTTTCACTCGTATTTTTACCTTGAACTTGGGGGGTGACTTGGGGGGTGACTTGGGGGGTGACTTGGGGGATAAACTTCCTCCAAATAACGGTTTTAAACATATCTTCTTGAAGAAATAATGGCTCGGGTAAATTTACTAAAAGACATTCACGAATCATATCCCCCGTTCCGGTTCCCATTCGTTCAATGTAACCAACTTGATACATTGGTTCGGCAAGTAAAGGGTTAGCGGGAAAAGATGCATGAGGTCGTTTCAATTGGTTTATCGATAAATTTGGTGGAAGAAAGCCTGGATTCCATATTTCTAAACGATCAGAGAACAACATTACTTGTACACTTCCTTCACTCGTGTAATCTCTATGCACAACTGCGTTAACAATAGCCTCCACAATTACCGCTCGAGGAATTTCATAATTTATAGGTACATCATTAGATTCATTCCTGGTTCCTGTACTGATATCAATTCGTGAAAGCACAAAATCAACAGCTTGATCAATTAATTCAAAAATATCCCCATTAAAATCACGATGAGCAGGGATGGGCTTCGATATCTCTGTGCCATGAAATTGAGCACATTTTACTATGGAGCTCGTAAAAAAGGACTGAGGATAACGCCCAAACAACAACAATGCAGCATTGGTTGGTTGATTTTCCCTCAACAGATTTAAATGTGTCAACAATTTCGTCAAGGTTGACTGATCTGATAATGGGAATCCTCTTTTGGTCTGAGCTAATGCCACAAAACGCCTTACTCTATTTTCATCAATGTCATCCATTGATGTTTGGCGTTGAATCGACGAATCAAACGGTGCAGTTTGAATATATCCACGTTTCATTAAAATTTGCACAAAAGAACTGTAAACATTTGTTTTTAAATCAACTATGTTCGTGATTCGTCTTCTGATTAATTGAGATTCTGCCAATGAAACCAATTTTTGCATTTTTGGATGCCTTTGTTCATGATTACCTTGAATAAAAACGATTCTGTTGCGATTTGCTAGTTCAGCCTGCATAAATTCACTTTCAGTAGGAGATATACCCTTATCATTTTCAAAACCATACTGCAATCCTAACAAGCAAAGGAAGATATCACATTTCGACACTAAATCTAGGTAAACCTCATCAGTACGTTGATCTGAAGCTGATAAATTCTCGAAAAGAACCGGTTCAAAAAACTGTCCGAGTAATTTATCACTTACAATATATTCAGCCAACTCTTTGCGGTAATCTGCAAACTCATTCTGAACACTGCTAAAAAATACCTGAAGTTTTCTCATAAATAAAATCTAACGGAATTCGATGGTATTTATTGTAAATCTTGGTGTTTCTTGAGGTAATTGCCATCCCGAAGCTTCGGGATGCTAATGTGCCAATGTGCTAATGTGCTAATGTGCTAATGGGTTACTGTTTGCTCCGAGCTTTGCTCGGATCGGTAACATCCGCCGTAGCCTGAGCGTAGGAGGATTTGGTTTACCCGGGTGTCTTCGTAGGCGCAGGGCATGCCCTGCGCCCTACAATGTTTTTTTTGAAAAATTCAACCCCTACAGGGTTGTGGTTTATCGTGAATGCGTTTTTTGTATTGATGTTTGACCCCTTCAGGATGCTAATGTGCTAATCTGCCTCCGCCGCGGCGGACTGCTAATTTGCCAATGTGTTGCAGTTAGCTCTTCGCAAGCGAAGATATATCTGATATTGTTTTACCTATTGAGCATTGTAGATTAATGTGTTGCTTTGAGCCAACGTAGTTTTTTATTTATTACGATATTTTATAAAAATCAATCCGTGCTAATTCGTTTTTCCGTGTCCTATTTCTGCTGTCTACAATGAACCCCAAGCTAAGCCGCGGCGGAGCGAACGAATCATTGGCACATTGGCACTCCGCCGCGGCGGAGGCAGATTAGCACATTTGAAGATTGTTGCGCTGCAACCAATCTTCAAGTGCAACGACGGACCACCACCTACTCCACGACACCCCACTTTTTCCTTGTAGGAAGCGATTCCATTCGGGAAGGAGGTCTGGACTATCGATGCGGTCGGCGAAGTTCATGATGCGGGACTGACAAAAGCCACGGAGTTCGTTCTGAATCCAGTGTTCCCATGGGAGGGTGAAGCCTTGCTTCTGACGGTCGTAGACATTGCGGGGTAGTTCGGACTCAAAAGCCGAGATGAGCAGGTCTTTGGGACGCGAACCGAGTTTCATGGCGTCTGGCAGGGCGAGGGCGTAATCGACGAGGTCTGCATCCATGAAGGGTGCGCGCAGTTCGAGTCCGACCGCCATGCTGTACTGATCGCTGTCGCGCAGTAAGACGGGTTGTGTATAATATTGCCATTCCTGCTGGGAATAAAGCGCCTGTGAAAAAGGGCCTTTTTCCTTGGGTGGAAAGAGCGTTGGTTTGTTCAAGTGAAAATAATCTTCGATGCTGCTTTGATCGAACAGCACGCGTTGATAGGCATAGGCGTTTCCTCCGTACTTGGAGACTGCTGCTGCGATTTCCATGCCCTTGCGTTTCTCGAAAGATAGGAGCGACTGGAATTTGGATCCGAGACCGAGGATGCTGCGTTTTTGCCAGTCGGACATCCGTCGGAAGTACGGATAGCCCAAGAACCATTCGTCGCCACCGATTCCGGACAAGGCCATTTTGAATCCTGCGGCTTGTGTGTACTTGGATACCACGTAGGTATTGAGTCCATCGCCACTCGGATGATCGGTTGCTGCGAGTCCTTCGGGGAGTAAATCGAGGAAATCGTTGGGTTGCAAGCGGATTTCGTGGTGCTGCGTCTGGCAGCGTTTCGCGACTTCGGCGGCAATGTGGTGCTCCGAAAACTGACTTTCGTCAAAGGACACCGTAAAGGTATGTAGGTCTTTGCCCAAGCGCTGTGCGGCAAGGGCTGTGATGATGCTTGAATCGACTCCTCCGGATAAAAACGTGGCAAAGGGAACATCACTCACCAAACGTTTTTCAACGGCTGCAGTGACTTTTTGTTTAACGGTTGCTAATGCTTCTTCACGGGAAACAGGTGTGTTTGCATATGGATTCTCCCGAACAAAACTTCCTTGGGTAAGAACTTTTCCGCCTTTTAGTTCTGCGTAGGTTCCTGGTGCGAGTTCTTCGATGCCTTCGAGCAAGGTTCCTCCGGGAATGGTTTGCCAGAACAACCAATTGCTGACTTGTTCGGCGGATACCCGATTTAAATAGGGATGCATGCGCATCAAGACCCGTACTTCGCTGGCAAAGCTGAAGCTCGTTTCGTTTTGGTGGATGTACAGCGGCTTCTTCCCAAAGCGGTCGCGGGCCAATAACAGTGTTTGTTCTTCTCGGTCGTACAAGGCCAGTGCAAACATGCCTTCCAATTCGGAAAGTGCCTGCTTGCCCTTTTGGATCAGCAAAGCCAATAGAACTTCCGTATCGCTTTGTGTTTGCCACGGATAGTTCAAGCCCGCCTTTAGCTGCTGGAAATTGTATATCTCCCCATTAAAAACCAGCACATAGCGACCCGACTGCGCATGAAAGGGCTGATTCGCGCGTACATCGGTATCAATGATGCTCAAGCGACTATGGTACAAGTCAATCCCCTGCTCTCCCCAATGCGCCTGGGCATCTGGACCACGGTGAGCCAGTTGCGCCAATATCGCCGCATGCGCAAAGGTCTTTTGTTGGGTAGTGTTATGTCCTGCTAGGCCACACATTTACGTTGGTGGATTATGATTTATTTCTAAAATGGATTTAGCAAACTTTATTTCATTAAGTTCAAATGCAACATTTTTCGTTGATTTCTTGTCGAATCCAAAGTAAATCGATTTTTTGTAAAATATACCAAGGCTCCAAATACCACAATACTTTTTGCTAAGTGATTAATGGTGGTTTGCAACTCACAGTCAGGTCTTACGGCATAATTGAGCATGGGTAAAAGCAATAAGACGTAGAAAGGTGAGATTTTCGTCCAACGTTCAACCAATTTAAAGGTCAAAGAAAAAATGAGGCCTAATACAAAACCAAAAATATATACACCCCAAGCTCCATATGCAATATAGCCATCGGCAAAAATACCAAGACCCATGGAAGTACCTCCGTTGATAATATGACCAGAAAATGAATTGAAAATTTCTTTATCACCTGATTCAAGTTTATTTGGAGCTAAAAATCGTGGAAGCAATGCTGCTTCTATGTATTTATTCACATTGGTCATTCCTTGGAAATCCTTATAATGATCCATGCGATCAACTGTACTGGCAAAAATCCAAGCTTGGTTTCCTCGATTTAAGGATGAGAGTAAATTTTCTTCACCGATCAAAGATTCGGAATTTGCTTTGGATGAACCTACGCTAGAAATGGTTTCAAGACTTGCTTCTTTCTCTCCCGACCAAACTTGCTCACGGTAGGCGGTTTTAATCGCTTGAACAAATAACACTAATAGTATCAAACTACTTATTCCAATCAATTTAATTCTCATTGAAGGTTTAGATGTATAGACAAAAAATAAGGCGAAAAATATAACCCACATAACGGCATCATGATACATACCGGCTCGAAAAGCGTAAAACAATTCAATGAGAAGGGTAAATATGACCAACCCAGCAAACTTTTTTGTATTTGTCGCAAAAAGGGAAAAGGCACCTACAAACCGCATCATTGACAATAAATACACAATAAAGCCTAACTCACCTGGAAAGAAATCAGAAAAAATGCGCAAGAAGATCCCTGTTATAGTTGTTTGTAGTAAGAAGCGTTCATTAATCATTGCCACTTGATTTACCTTTTTAAATTCAGGTTTGAATAGACGATTGGGTATACTAAACATTCCCACTGAAAATAATAAAAAACCTGGGAATGCCAAGGAGAAATATGCATCAGAATTGATTTTCATTCCATATTTCACTAAATCAGGATTTAATTGATAGGTGATTGCTGGCGATAGCAAGTAATTGGAGGCATATAAAAACAATGCCCATTCGCGGAACATAAAAGAGTTATTGGATTTTAAAAATAGTTGAAGTCCAATTGTTAATGTCAATCCAAAGGCTAGGGATGAGTAAATATCTGGAAATATTATTATTCCCAAAAAAGATAATAATATGAAATAAAATAGATATTTCATATATAAAGTAATTTATTCGTATTTCCCAATTTAGCTATTATATTTTTGCTTTAAATGATTGATATATCTGTTCGAAAATTTCATGTAAACTAACAGAAATAGACCAATTCGGATAATGCTGTTGCATTTTAGTTAAGTCACTATAATAACAAATATGATCTCCAATTCGGTGATTTTCTAAATATTCGGAAATCATTTGTTTAGAACTTAGTTTTTGGATTATTTCAAAAGCTTCAATAATGGAACAAGTATTTTCCTTACCCCCGCCTATGTTATAAACCTCCGCTATTCTTGGGGACTCTATAAAACAATCAATAAATCTAGCGACATCATATGAATGAATATTATCTCTAACTTGTTTCCCTTTATAACCGTAAATATTGTACTTTCTTTCTTCAATGTTGCATTGAATCAAGTAGCTCAAAAAACCATGTAATTCAACACCAGAGTGATTTGGACCTGTCAAACAACCACCTCGTAACACACAACTTTTCATGCCAAAATATCGGCCATATTCCTGAACCAAAATATCTGCTGAAAGTTTTGAAGCGCCAAAGAGACTATGGGTTGATTGATCAATTGAAAAACTTTCATTTATTCCATTAATGTATTTTGCATCATTGTAATCCCATCTTGATTCTAATTCCGTCATATCAATATTATTTGGAGCGTCCCCGTACACCTTATTTGTACTCATATGAATAAAAGGTATATTGGTTGATAATGATCTAGTTGCTTCTAATAAATTTAATGTTCCTACCGCGTTGGTTTCAAAATCGTCGAAAGGTATTTGAACTGCCTTATCATGACTAGGTTGAGCAGCAGTATGCACAATAACATCTGGTTTAATTGAGGCAACTAGTTTTCTTAATCCTTCCCTATCTCTTATATCAACTTCCCAATGTTTAAATCCGTTCAATTCACGAATTAATCTTTCCTGATTCCAACGAGTATCACCTTGTGGACCAAAGAAAACCGCTCTTTGATTGTTATCGACACCGTTTACTTGCCATCCTCTATTTGCAAAGTAAGTGCTTACTTCAGAACCTATTAAACCAGATGATCCTGTAACTAAAATTTTTCTCATAATTCCTTTAATCTAAATTCAAACTCTCTTTTAAAATAACTGTTATAATCCCTCAAGTCAGAAATGACTCTATTTCGTCCATTTGTTGCTATTTCTTGATGATTTCTTTGATTTTTTATCAAAAATGGTATTTCAAAAAAATCATCAAAAAAAATAACCTCCTTCGAATCAAAAAAACTCAATGTTTCAGCATTTCTCTCAGTAATTAAAATTGTATTGCATGCGGGGATCTCAAATGTTCTAGTTGTATGTAGTTCAATAAACCTTTTTGTTAATAATCCGAGACCAAATAAAGACTTTGATATTTCATTAATATATTCACCTCCAAAAACTTTTGCCCCCAAATATTCTAAATAAGGATTATTACGATTTTTCAAATAAAATGTATACCAACCCACACCACCAACTTTTACTTTAATTTGATTTGTAATGAGTATTTCAATAACTTTTTTCCGGCTTTCTTCAAACAAACCAATGAAAATAACTCCTTCCTTTTGCTCAAAATTAATTTCATGTAGATGCATTGTTGAATTATAACCTTGAGTGCAAAATACAACCTCCCTGCATTTATTTTTTTTATACAATTCTATTTCAAATGATTTTGTTGTATAACAAATGTCATAAATGTCTAAAGAACTTGTAAAGAGTTTAGATTGATATTTTAAAAATGCAACATCGGGTGTATAATGCACAAGTTTCTTTGTATTTGCCTTAACCTTCAAAAGCGTTTTTGGATGAATAAAATATCCCTTATCAATCCAAATAATGTCGAATTGGCCGACTAGTTTATTAATTAAAAACTTGTTTATGTTATTTATTAGTGGCCCTTTGTAAAATCTCCATCCTAGAGATCTAAAGATTCTAAATGTTTTCTTAATTGGAATAGAAATATCAATTTCAAGAACATCTCCGTTATTTGCTAGGGAAATTGCGTCGAATCTAGATTTTGAAGTTGACCCAACACTTAAATCACCGATGTATGCTATTCTCATCAATCGAATTTATATAATTTATTATTTCCTTGAATTCATATTCAGAGTTCATTTTAGTTGAATTTATTTTTCCTATGAAATAAAAATCAGCCCCGATATTATCATGCTCAATATTTTCATTTATAATATATGAATTTAATGTACGTAATTTATTTGATGTTAAAACACTTAAACCACAAGAAGCATATTCAAAAAATTTATTGGGAATACTAAACGAGTGATTTTTACTAATTCCTGAATAAAGAATTAATCCACAATCATAATTCTTGAATAAAATGGGTAACGAATTATAGTCTTTGGGCGGAAACAATTTTATCCATTCTTGACTTTTCAATATAGCCTTTGATTTTGCGTCAATATTACCAGAAAAAACATCCAATGTGACATTGTATTTTTGAGAATTTACTAACATTATAAATTCATTTATAAGACTACTATCAGCACCTAATGAGCCAACAAATACAATTTTTTTTATGCTATTTATAGATGTGGAATTAACGTTCAATTTATTATTTCTCCAATTTTCATTAGGCATATTTTGTATTATATGACATTTTTTTGAATTTAGTTTTGGATAATCACTGAGGAAAAATTGAAGTCTATCTGGATTAGTATGCGAAATCCAATTGGCTTTGGGTAAGATTCTATTTGTTTCAAGGGAACTCAATAATTTATAATATAAACTAACTTTATTACGCTCATCTAATGTTTCATATTCGTGAAAATGAACAAGGATATCAGATGACAGAAATAATCGTGTAAAAAAAGAGTAAATAAAAACTGGTAAAGACGAATAAGTTTCGAAGTAGATTATTCTTTTTGGTCTGTATCGAAAGAGATAATACAAGGAAATCAGAATAAATGATGAATGTTTATACTTAGAATAAACAACTGAATTGTTATCTTTATTTCCAATAGGAGAACCAGTAGAAATACATTTGTAAAAAACCTTGTTTTTTTCAAGCTCATAAATAAAATTCTGCACCGGTGGATATTTAGATGCATTTTGAAAATGAAGAATTAACAAATTCATTTTACATTTTTTTTAAAAAATGAGTTAAACAAAAAAAATATATTTAACCATTTCAAATTCCATATTATACGATTTAAAAAATCGTATTTGTCAAAAACCAATTTATTTATCTCCTCTTTAGAATATTTTCGAAATAACAAACGAAGTCCTAAAAATCCTAGTTTCCCATTGTGAAAATAAAAATCTTTTACAATTTTAATCTGGTTTCTGATTAATTGATTTTTCTCAAATTGAGCGATGTCTTTAGCAAGAATAAATTTATTTTCTTGACAAATGAGGGCACTTAATAGCGCTCTTTTATTTCTAGTTTTTGAAAGTGTAATTGTTTCTGTTTTCATCCTATAATGAAACCTATTATTTCTTAAGATTTTTATTTTGTCAAAATGCGACAAAATGCAGAAAATAAAATCACCATCATCATCTAGCGTTAAATAGTTTTTCCATTTGTATTTTTCACAAAAATTTCTCGGGACTAAAAAACAGCTTGTTTGCAGCATAAAGTCATTATGCGATAAAAATAAATTATTTAAAAGCTCTTTTCGATTCTCACTTAAAAAGTGATCATTTACATTTAGACTAACTACTTCTCTTTGTATGAAATCAAAAAAACCAATTGTTATAATGGATGAGTCAAAATCAACTAATTTTAAATACTGAATATGATTTTCAATATAATTTACTCCCAAAATGTCATCTGAATCTAGAAACAAAATATAATCACCCTTTGAAATGTTAAATCCTAGATTTCTTGAATGGGATGCACTTTTAATAGATGACGAAGTCAATTTTAAATCATTTGCATCTACATATTTTAATACCTTATTATAAGAATTATCAGTAGATCCATTTTCAATTACAATTATTTCAACATTAAAATAGGATTGGTTTAGAACACTTTGAATCGTTTTTTCAATGGTTTTTTCTGAGTTGTATAATGGAATTACAACAGATACAAGGGGGTTAATCACGGATAACTTTTATTAAAACGTTTAATCCAGAAATTATTTTTTTCAGCTTAATGCTTTTTTTGATTACACTAATTATTAATTCCCTTTTTTTGTGCTTAAGTATTTTTTTTGAAATCCTATTGTTTAATGGCGAATTATCGCTTAATAGAACTTCTTTATATATTTTTAAAGATATTCTTTCCCTATCAAAAACTAATGCTTCAGATTTGATTTCTTGGCCTTCATGTTGTCTCCAAAAAACCAAGGACCCATTTAATAAAACGGTAGATGTTCTAGCTGCTATTTTTAAAAACACTTCCGTATCACCAACATAGCGTAACCCTGAAAAAGACCCTGCCATTAATAGATTTTTTTTATTAAACATAACACTTAAGGGGCCGACATCTAATATACCATATTGCAAAAAATGTATCTCAAAGGTTTCTTTGGGACTAAGTAAAATAGGGAATTTTTTGTTAAGCAACTCAGGGTATTTTGAAGACACATACAAACCGGCATTGGGAAATTGTAAAAACGAATCATAAAATACTGTTAATGAATGAGGATAAATCTCATCGTCACTGTCTACAAATTTTATTAGATCAGAACTGCAAAGTGTCACAGAATAGTTCCTGTTTCTATAATCCCCCAAATTAGCTTCATTTCTATAGGCTTTTATTCTACTATCATCTTTCGAATATTTATTTATTATTTCCCAGCTCTTATCATGTGATGTGTCATCAACTATAATTAATTCAAAATCTTTGAATTCAGAGGAAAGAACACTCTCAATTGCATTGGAAATGAATTCTTCACGATTGTAACAAGTTATAATTACACTAATTTTCGCCATAGAATTTTTAGTAGGTTTTTAAAGTTGAGAAAATACTTTTTTCGTTTGTAGTTTGAAATAAATATTTTGATTTCTGAATTTATTATATTCTGAATAAATAAATCAAAATTTTTAGTGAGATAATGATTTGAATATTTTTTATTAATACTTTCCTGTAATGCCTTTATTAATAACGATGAATTGGAAATAGTAAATTTGTTATAAATATCAATTGCTTTTGGTATGAATTCTGATTCTTTTAAAATCAAATAATTAAATTCATCTAATATTTCTTCAGGACCGCCACTTCCTTCTAGTACTATTGGAATTGAATAGTTTTTAATTCCCTCTATTAACACAATTCCAAAGCCTTCACTTCTACTTGGGTGAATTAAGAATTTAGATTTTGAGATTTCCTTTAAAACTTGATGATTTTCAAGATTAAATATAATCTTCAAATTAGGTGCATTGTTTATCAAAGTCCAATACTCTTCCTCAATTTCTTGATCCGAGGCAATTATTAATTTTTCTCCTTGAATTTGTGAGCACAATTCCAAAAACAAATCAATCCCCTTAGCATAGTTAATTCTTCCAACAAATATTAGTTCATATGATTTCGTACAACTTTCTTCCAATTGCTTAATTGAATTAATTTGTGGTGAACAAATTAAGGGAATATGTAGGATTTCATTTGGAATGTTTTCAATCTGCTTCTGATTAACTGTTATAATTCCAGATAAAACCCTACTCATTTCGTTTAACGTACGATAATAGTGAGGGGTATTCCCGTGTAATGTATAAATCAATCTCCCCTTGAAACCTAATAAATACATCAAATTATATTCTATTTCTTCAGAAAAAATTAGTGTATCGTCTTCATGAAAATCAATACATTTAGATTTACTAATTAAAAATAAATTTTCTTCGTTGATAATACAATCAATATCACTATTTGTGTATTTTATTTCAGGTAATAATTTCCTATCATTTAGTTGATAATTAACAGTGACTACGTCATAATTAATTTCTTTTAGTGCCTTAGTGAGTTCTAGATTATATTGTTTAACTCCACCAATACAGTCCCTATTTATTAAGAATATTTTCAAAATATTGTTGATATTTTAATTTTGAAAATTTTGAAAAGTCTTAAAATTGATTTGGGATGAAATGATGTTTTTGAAATTAAGGTTAGAAATGAAAACCAAAACCTCATTTTCGAAATCGATTCACGATAAAAACAAAACTCAAAATATAAAAATTCAAGTTCATTTTTTTCCTGTTTTGTAATGTTTCTAGTGTATTTAGTAGGTTTATTTTTTCTTCTTAGGTATAAATCATTAATAACTATAAGTCTGTATTTTAAAGCATCTATTTCATTTTTTCCTGTAGAAATATTTGCGCTGTGTTGCCGATAAAAATACAATGGTTTATTGACGAAATTGACATATCCTACTTCTTCCATTTTAGCATATAAATCATTATCAACAGCCTTTATTAATTTTTCATTAAGCCCAGATGTTAATTTATACTTTTTTGTGCAAACTAAAGCTGGAGCGGATATATTTCCTGAGTTTATATTAAACATAGATTCTCCTTTCCGAACTTGAGATGGATAATCAGAAACATTTTTTGAAATCAACGATTCATTGCAAATAAAGTGTGTCCCATATGCAATAGATAACTGATCATTATTTTTCAAAACTTGACACAATTCAAATAAACACTGTTCATGAAATGCATCATCAGGATCTAGAAATATAAAATACTCTCCATTAGCTAAATCTATAAGTTTCTTTTTTGCAAATCCACATCCATTATTTTGTTCTGAAACGTGAAAAATTATATTGAATTGATGAAAATTAGAACGAACCTTTTCAATCCAATTTTGATCTTCAGAACCATCATCATAAATTATTAATTCCCAATTCTTATAACTTTGGTTAATGACACTCTGAATCGCTTCAATTATATAATTTTGATTATTGTAATTTGCGATTAATATAGAAATCAATTTATTATTCACAAAAATAACTTTGAATCATAAAAGCTTTCCAAGGTGTTAATTTCGAAGTGTCAAATCCAAAATCTAGAGTAAAATCCATAGCCCTATTTGAAATCTGGAGTTTATTTGTAAAATCCGAGAATGGGGTTACGAAACCTTTTTTATCAGTCGACCATATAATCTTTTGGGCTTTCGAAAATGAACTTTCTGACGCAATATGCCTCAATATATATTTCGTATAACCATCATGTAATTTAAATTCATTTGGAAGTGAAAAAACAAATTCGATTAATTCATGATTTAAAAATGGTGATCTTAATTCAATTGAACTTCCCATTGAGTTTCTGTCACCGTATCTTAACATTTCTTGCAATTCTCCATCAAAAAGATTTAATTCAAGAAGTTCATTCAAAGTTGGTGCTTTTTGATTTGAAAGTCGCTTTTTAACATTACTTAAACGACCTTTGATTGTAAGATAATTATCAAAACGATTATCTGAACGTAATTTTTTGTACTTATTTATTTTACTTTTGAAATCGCTCCAATTAGAAAAAGATAACTCATAAAAATATCTATCGAAGTAATAATGATAACCTGCAAATATTTCATCTGCACCTTGCCCGTCTATAGCCATTTTTATTCCTTTTTTACTCAACTTTTCAAAAATTAAATGTTGTGCAAATACACTTGTAGATCCAAATGGTTCATCTTGACATTTAATTACTTTTAATATCTTGTTCTCAAATTCATCTTGATTTGGCTGAACAAAAAACTGTTTATTAGTTTGATGAATGTCGAGTGAATTAAAAATATCAACACTTTCATCTTGAGTCTTATTAGGGAAAATAGCACTTATTGTATTCGGGCTAATGCCTAATGCATTTTGTAAAGCAATTATAATATTTGAATCCAAACCACCAGATAATAAAGTTGCTGATTCAACATCTGATCTTAACCTTCGGTTAACAATCTTTAATAATAACTTTGTTAATTCTTCCTTAGCGTCTGTAAATGACAGGTTGTTATTTTTATTCTGAATAGAATAATATCGTTCTTCACGTATTTTATAATTCGCAAGATCAAATACTAAAAAATGTGAAGCTTGAACAGTTTTTATTGATTCATAAAAGGTACTTGAAGGATCAGTTTCATTATAATAAACTGACTTATTAATGAAAAAATTAAGAGTTTCAACATTTGGTTTTTTTGAGACATTTTCAAATGCCTTTATTTCAGATGCATACTTAAATTCTATATTTGAATGAACATAAAAAAGTGGTTTTTCTCCAAAGCGATCTCGTATTAAATAAATTTTTTTTTCTTTTTTATCAAATACCGAAATAGCAAACATTCCATCTAAATAATCCAAAGATTTAATCCCAAAAATTAACCATAATTTGCAGAGTACTTCAAAATCACCATTCGTTGTAAAAGTCACATTATGGTCCTTTTGTAGACTATCTTTGAGTTCTAAATAATTGTATATTTCTCCATTGTAAGTAATCACATAATCCTCATTTTCAAAAGGCTGGTTCGATTTTTCAGACAAATCTAATATACTTAACCGATTATGACCAATACCAATCTTTACTTCGTCGTTTAAATAAAAACCGAAATTATCTGGGCCTCGATGAATTAAGCTTAAATGCATTTTATTTAATTCATATAGCAAATCCTTATTTTTTGCAACAACACCGAAAATTCCACACATAATTATGAACTGATTTTAGAGATTTCGCTACTCGGAAAATAATTGAATTCTGGCAACTGTTTATTTATTAGCCTAATACGATGATGTTCTCCTAATATAATAGACCAATCAGAAAGGTAAGATGAAGTTTTAAGAATATATTTTGCTTTGGACATAATTAACAAATCCTCTAAAGCTTTTAAGTTAACAGAATAAAATTCACTGCAATTCAGAATTTCTGTATGATGCACATGCGGTTTATTTATATCTATTTCATTGGGAAATATAAGTGAAAATGACTTTAAATTTTTTCTCACCAATTCTTGAAGTCTGTAATCATCTGTAAAAACACTAATTTCTTTTGGTGTAGTAATAGAAATAAAATCATTAATTTGATCCAATAATTCCTCATCTGTAAATTGAACAGATTCATTGATTTTGTCTGTACCTCTAAGATGTAAAACTAATGCTTCGGAAATATTACCTGGAGGCGTATTAAAAACAATTGGGTCAAAATATTTTTCAATTAAAAATCTAGTAATTTTCAAATTTAGTTTATCGTTAATTTGAGATAAGCCCCAGATTAAGTCCATTCGGTAAATTGAAATTCGAAATTTCGTTTGACTTTTGTAATCCTCCCTAAATTTAAAAATCTCACTGCATACGTTTCGTTTACAGTGTTTATGTCCTATTTCAATATTCACTTTAATATTTTTCTTTTCTGCTAAATACAGAAATTCTAACATCCAATTTAATTTAGAACCTAAACCATGTTCTGAAGTAATAATAATTGAAATTTCCCGTAAAACATAAACTGAAAAATAAAATTGTATGGACTTAAAACATTGAGTTAAACGAAATAAAAAGAACTTAATCAATTTATTTCGTTTTACCAAAAAGTAGTTATAACACCTTTTTGTAAAAGATTGCATTGTTTACTGAATTAGTTAAATCTGATTTATTACACAATTCAAAACCCGTATATTCAAAAATTTCAAAAATTTTATTTGCATTTGGTATATCATTATTTATTTCACAAATCACATAAAGATTGGACAACTTTGATAACAAATCTTGTATTGATTCTATAACGGTTAATTCGAAACCTTCAACATCAATTTTAATTAGTTTGATTCTATTTAAATAGTAATCACCCAGTATTTTATCTACTTCTACAACTGGTACCTTTTCATCACCATTTGTTCCATTTATTATTTGATTTGTACCGGTATTTGTAATTGGTCCATAAGCTAAACTTAGAAAGTCATTTACTTGTTTACCAACAGCCATTGGAATGATTCTAATTTTTGGAGCAATATCCTTGTTTAACTCTAGATTATGATAAAACGAAATTAACTCTCTTGTAGATGGCTCAAAACTTACAACTAATGCTCCTTTCTTTGCGGCTAACAAGCTAAATAGACCGAAATTCGCGCCAATATCAATAAAAACATCGTTTTCTGATAATCGTTCAACTAAATTTTTAACCTCTTTATCGAAACCGTTGTTTAATATCAATCTCGAATCTATGTAACCAATTGGGTTTAATTTAAAAAGTACTCCATCGACTTTGAAGTGTAATCTGATGCGAGATACAATTGGCCGAAGTGTTCGAAAAATTAATTTATAAACTAAACCGTTGTCTTTAATTTTTGAGCACAAAATAAGATATAACCTTACGAAATAAACCATTGTTTTATTTTAAATTTTATGTTTTCATTTTTGTAATAGATTGACGTCAATATCCAACGTAATCTATTTGAACTTTTCTTTGCTGACATTAATGCATCTATAACAAACTTTTCAAATTTATCACCACTTAACAATTCTTGATAGTTACTTTCATTTATCCAACTCTTATTCCATAATTCTTCAAGTTTACTGTCATCCTTAAGCAATTCATAAACTTTTTCAGCATTCCAATCAAAGTCATTTGAAGAAAGTATATTGATAAAACTTTCCTGATTAAAATATTTGCCTACATCAGGATCGCCAAAATAAATAGGTATGACATTACAGTGCATCGCCTCAAAAAGTTTCTCAGTACAATATCCTTTTTGTTGTATGTTTTCAAAACAAATTATGAATTTATATTCACTAATGAAATCATGTTTTTGCGGTAATAAAAAGACTTTCCCAACATTATTCATAAAGGAACCTCCTGAATCAACCTTTATAAATTTACTCAATTTATTATAAAAATCAATCCTATCTTGCGCATTTGGATTACCAATTATTATGCAGCAATCTTTCTTTTTTTTAAATGTTTGGAAGGAGATTTTCGGTGTTAAAATTTTATTTGGATTGTCCCAAACAACCCAATGTGGCATATAAAAGAAATTTCTTTGAGAACTGGGATTCATTGAAATACAATAGTCGAACATGAATTCTGGTAAAATAACACTTTCTCCACTGTAGAATATTTTTAAACCTTTTGCTTTTAGGTGATTTTGTCCAAATAATGAAAAGAAAACGACATCAGCTTCGTCGATGCAATTTGTTATACTGTAATTAATCGAGTGTTTTTTTAAAATTGAAATAAAAAAATTATCGGACGTGTTAAATCCAGTCCAAAAGTCCGAGAAATTAATTTTCATATTTGATGTGTTTATTCCAAAAATCTAAATCATATTTCCACCAAGCGTGGCACCCAAAAGGCAGAGTGTTATTATTCAATTTTAAAAGTTCCCTAGGGTTGATTTCAAATGAGAATTTTATCGCTTCTTCAACTGGTGCAATGTTTACTTGTATTCCTTTTTCACTCAATCGATATCCATAAAAAATATCTTCCGGATCATCATTAAATAAAAATACTGAATTATTTAAATGGATTTTCTTTAAGAATTTAAAAATCATTACCGTAACAAGACCAATTATTTTTAAGATTATATTTCTGGAATAATATATCTTAGGTGGTTGTATGTATTCATTTATTTTATTCTTCAAAGAAACTTTTCTTAAAGAAAACCCAGAATTACCAACTCCAATGATTTTTGAATTAGAATCAGCTTGAGTAAATCCTTCATACCATGGTGCGCCTATATAATCATATCCCTTTGCACACCACATATCTAATTCGTCTCTAAAGACAAAGGCGTCAAGTTCATAGGTTAGGATAAAGTCGTATTTACTGAAGTGCCTATAAAATAATTTGCTCTTTTTTAGCTTATTGTACCATTTTAAATTACTCATCCAAAGTGAATTAACAACTACCTTTTCAAGACCATAAAAATCTATATCCTTAATTTTAGAAGGGCAAACAATGACTATTTTCCAATTTGAGAGAACATCTATTAATCTCTTTATTGATAAATCTTCATTTTTAGTTAGTTTCTTTTTGTGTATAGGTATTACTACGATACAACTCATTTAAAATAATTTATTAAAAAAAACTTTTATTAAATATTTCAGAATTTCTTTTTTTGGTTGATTCAATAAAACTTTTTTGTTTTTTACCAATAAAATACTCAAGGATTTTAAATTAAAATTTTCAGGACTTTCAATAATATATTTATTTATTCTTTCAATAGTTTCAATTATAACATGTTTTAAACCATTATTTATTATCAATTCGGCATTTATCAATTTCTCTAAGCCTAATTGAATTTCTAAGAGATAATTTAAATCATTCTGATCAAAAGATTCAATATTTAATTTCATATCGTTATCAGGTCCTAAATACCAATTGAGATATGACAATCTAATTTTCAACGAATTCCTATTTTGAAGAAATTGTTTTGTTTGCGAAACTTGCTGATTATGCACCCTGTAACTTATTAGAATTTCAGGTATATTTGCGAATTTCGCGCCTGCAATTTGAACCATTCTAGTCCACAAATCATAATCTTCTGAAGGTTCCATTTTAGGGTTATACAACAACATGTTTTGGGTTAAAAAACTCTTTCTAAACATAACTGACGAATGACAAAACACTGATCCCCAAAACAACCCTTTTATTATATCGTCATGTTCTACTGGATGCTTTATTATTTCCTTATTATTCATCAACTCATAATAAGTTCCGCATAACATGATTTTTTGATTTTCCTTCAAATAGTTAAATTGAATTTCGAGTCTATTCATATTCGATATATCATCACTATCCATTCTTGCAATTAACTCTCCTCTCGCAATTGATAACGCATAATTCAACCCAAACACGTAACCTTTATTTAATTCATTTTCAATAAGGATTATTCTTTCATCAGTAAATGACTTGATGATTTCTTTACTACCATCGGTAGATGCATCATCTATGATTATAAACTCAAAATCTGTAAAAGTTTGATTGAGAATACTATTTAACGCCTCATTTAAATACTTAGAAGTATTGTAAACAGGCATAATTACAGATACTTTAGGACTTTGATGCATTTTAGTTATAAATAAATGGGAATATTAAAATTAAGGAATGTTTCACGATTAAATATTGTCAACTATTATGAAAAAAATTACAAAATTATTTTAGTAATTTCATCTCAAAATTTACTTTTGAGAAATTATTACATTTTCAGAACTCAAAGGTTTTTAAAAATAATAATCGCCACACAAACCGTTTTGAAAAGGAATTCTCAACACTGCCCATCCTTTTCCAAGATTAAACATATTTTTAAGTCTTTAGCATATAATGCGTTTTTTCTTAACCCAAAATATAATAAGTCGTTTAAGCGTTCGATAATTTGTAGCCTTTTATCGGTCAAGTCAAACATACAAAGTTTTTTAATTTTTGAATTAATATACTAGTTATTGCATCTTTAAATTACTTTGTAGAATTAATAGTCTGCAGAGCAGATGTCAAACAGTCCCCCTTGTAATTATTTGAAATTTCTTTTAAAGAAGAAATGCTTTATTTATTCCAACTGTCAATTCTCCTATATTAAAAACGATAAAACCACTATTTCTTAAAATAATTTCAATTTTTTTTGGTGAAATAAATTCCTCATGCACCTCTATTGCTATTATTCTAGTTTTTTGTAAAAAATCAATATCAGCATTAAATATCTCTGATTCGGCTCCTTCTATATCCATTTTCAATAAATCTATTTCATCCCATTTTTTTTCCAATAAGAGATCATTTAGTGTAACTGAATTTATTTCACCATCTGGATCTAAAACTGTTGTTGTTGACCAATCAAGACCATCTCTAAAATTATTGTTTGTGTTATATTTATGGTTTGAATTACTTGACAAAGCAATACATTTGAATTCTATTCGATTGTCCAAATGATTTAATTCTATGTTCTTTTTTAATAAATAAACATTGTCTTCTGAAGGTTCAATAGAAATGATATCTACATTTAAATCAATTGCAAAATATAAAGAAGTATATCCAACATTTGCTCCGGCATCAATAATTTGATACTTATCTTTTTTTATATTAAGTAAAATCTCCTTTATAATTTTATATTCTTCTGAAACGAAAATCTGGCTATAGACTGACATATCACTATGATCCTTTCCTCTCATCACAACTTTAAATCCATCAAAAAGAATTATGTTCACATCATCTATTTTGCTATGATTTAGATAACCAGGTAGCCATGTAATACGTTTTTCAAAGTAACTATCTGTATTCGAATTTATAGGGAATAATATTCTGAATATACTTTTAAGTTTAGAAATCATACTATCTTTTTTTTAATAACTTTCCCGGGATTCCTCCAATAATAGAGTATGGGTCAACTGATTTATTTACCACTGCACCAGCTGCAATAATGGATCCCTTTCCAATTGTAACACCATCTAAAATACGACAACCTCCACCAATCCATACATCATCCTCTATTGTGATACCCTTACAAATCAAACCTTGCGAGTTGATAGTTTTATTTCTATCAGTATAAATATGATTAGCTGGAATAACCATAGTGTGTCCTGCAATTAATACATCATTGCCAATTTTTAATCCCCCATGTCCATATAAAATTGTGTACGGATTAATTGAACATCTATCACCTACTTCTATTTTTCCGCCATAGGTCATAAGAATCACTCCATTTAATAACTCACAGTTTTCACCTATATTTATTTCCCCACCATATTGTGTTTCTATCACAACATTTGAAGAAATCTTGGTTCCGTTACCAATAATAATATTTCTATTACTTCGAAAAAAATCTCGGATTTTTGATATTAATGCCATGTGCAATTAATCTTTAAACTACCTGTATTAGCTGAGTAAATACTTAAGTCACTATCTATATCAATGACGTCGAAATTGCAAATATCGTCAACATACTCATGGACAATTTCACCTTCAAAAACAGCAAAATCTACACTGAATTTACCTTCCATTAATACATGTCTAGGTATTTTAACAAAAATCAATTTAGTATGAGCTTCCAAAGAATAAATACTTGTAAACAATTTTGTTTTATCACTATTTAATAACGACATTCCAATAGTGCAATTAAAGTTGATGTCTTGTAGTTTTACTTTAAAAATAATTTCATCAGAGTGAAAAAAGCTACCTTTATAATTGTCGATTTGCACCTCAGTTATGTATACTTGATCTTCCTCTTTTGCCTTATATACATTTGATTCATTGTTTGATAAATTAATATATTGGTTGATTACTAATCGTGTGTCATCCAAGATGTCTAATTGCCCGTGTTTTAATAATATTGACTTTTTGCAGAGCTGAGAAATCGCCGCCATATTATGACTCACAAACAAAACCGTTCTCCCCTCACCTTTACTCACCTCACCCATTTTACCAAGACACTTCTTTTGAAACTCTGCGTCACCAACAGCGAGTACTTCATCTACGATGAGAATTTCAGATTCTAGGTGAGCCGCTACAGCAAAAGCAAGCCGCACATACATACCTGATGAGTAGCGCTTTACCGGTGTATCAATGTAACGCTCTACACCAGAGAAGTCAATGATTTCATCTAGTTTGCGGTCAATTTCACGTTTTCGCATGCCGAGAATGGCACCGTTGAGGTAGATGTTTTCACGGCCGGTAAGCTCTGGGTGAAAACCGGTTCCTACTTCTAATAAAGAAGCCACACGGCCCTTAATGTTGATTTTTCCGGTGGTTGGAGTGGTAACTCGCGAAAGAATTTTTAGCAAGGTGCTTTTTCCAGCACCGTTGCGGCCGATGATTCCAACAGCGTCTCCTTGGTTGATTTCGAAGTTGATGTCTTGTAAGGAATAGACAATATCAGATGCTCCTTTGTTAGCACGGTCGTTGCTTTCTCCGATTTTTAGAAAAGGATCTTCTTGTTTTAGTATGCGGGTTTTAAACCAACGCTCCATATCACGGGATATGGTTCCAGTGCCTATTTCTCCGAGGCGGTAGATTTTGGAGAGGTTTTCAACTTTGATTGCAGTGTTACTCATTTGTCAATGTGCTAGTGTGCTAATGTGCCAATGTGCTAATTTGTCGCTGTTGGCTCTTCGCAAGCGAAGATAGGTGACATCCGCCGTAGCTTTAGGTCAGGAGGATTTGTATTTTGTTTCTTTTCGCTTTGCTCAAAGTTTTTAGCTCAGAGTTTAGCGGAGTTTAACGAGTTGCGCAGAGTTTTGTTTTTTGCTACGAATTCCGAGAATTTTCACGAATTGTTTTACAGTTTATTTTTTCGATTCATTATTTCCCAAAAACCATGTTTATCAGAGCCGGTGCGCGAAACTACGCTATCTCGCTTTAATTTTTCAATGTCTCGAGCAATAGTTCTTCTAACAACACCCATGATTTTTGCTATCTCAGTAGTAGTAATTTTGTTGTTGTTTTTTATTAGCTCAACAATTGCATTTCGTCTATTTTCTGTGACATCTTCTGTGACATCTTCTGTGACATCTTCTGTGACATTATCTACGTCTTTTACATCAGTGTCTTCATTATCTTCCGAGTTTTTACGCCAAAGAATGGTCTTGAAATTTTCTTCCTGAACAAACTCGGGAGCTTTTTTCAAACCCGCCTCTTTACAAAGTCGAATAATATCGCCAGTTCCTGTACCCATCCTTTCGATGAAACCAGCAAGATACATGGGCTCCGCAAGTAACGGATTGGCTGGAATGGAACTGTGGGGCTTTCTAAGTTTAGCAGTGGTTAATCCGTAAGGCAAACTACCCGGATTCCAAATTTCTAGACGGTCTTTAAAAAGCATAACCTGAATACTGCCATTACTTGTATAATCACGATGTGCCACAGCATTTACAATGGCTTCAGTCACTGCCGCAGGAGGTAACTCATATTGTATGGGAACTTGAATGCTTTCCTCACGCGTTCCGACGGAAACGTCAATTCTGGAAAGTACAAAATCGACAGCCTGATTCACTAACTGGAACACATCTCCCTTGTACACATGATAAGAAGGGATAGGTTTCGTTATTGTTGTTCCGTGAAAATGAGCACATTTTATCTCTGAACTAATAAAAAATTGCTGTGGATTCTTGGCAAACAATAAAATCGCAGCATTTGTTACGCGTTGTTGCACCAACAAATTAAGATGGGTGAGAATCGTTTCCGAAGGGGATTCAACCGAAAAAGGAAACCCTCTTTTGGCTTTAGCTATACCAACAAAATCAGCGATTTTTTGACAGTCTAAATCGTCCATAACAGCCCGCGTATGGACTGTAGCGTCAAACGGGGTGGTTCTTATGAATTCTTTTTCTTCGAGATAATGAATCAAAGAAACATAAACGGCCGTTTTTAATTCTAGAGGTGAATTAAACCGCTTTCGAACCAACAATTGCTGGGCTTTTTCAATCAGCATTCGTTCCTTTAAATCCCGATCTGTATCGGCATCATTACTCAAAAAAACCAATCGTGTTTTCGAATGAAGTCCTGCAAGATCAAACTCTCTTTCCGTTGGAGAAATACCTTCTGAATCTTCAAATCCATATTGTTTACCAAAAATACCCAGATAAATATCGCAATGTTCCACTTCATTACTATAAACCGAAACCGCAGAATAATTTACCGCAGGGACATTCTCGAAAATAAAAGGTTCGAAAAACCTCCCAAGTAACGCATCAGAAGTCATATAATCACACAGAATAAGACGCTCTTCAGCAAATTCTGATTGTACACTACTAATAAATACCCTGATTTTTTTCAATACTTAATTCTTCAGCTTTGTTTTATATTTTTTGCCATCGGATGCAGTATGTAAGTAATCCTTACTAACTGAAATTGTCTCTAATTCGTGATTTTTACTATGTGTTTTCAATGTTGGTCGTTCGCTTTGCTCGCGAGTTATTAGCGCGGAGTTTAGCAGAGTTTAAGGAGTTGCGCAGAGTTAATGTGCTAAAATGCCAATGTGCTAATGTGCTAATGTGCCAATTGGTTATTTTCAAATCTTCGCTCCGCCGCGGCGGAGCGAAGATAGGTTTATATTATTTCTTTTCGCTTTGCTCAAAGTATTCTGTTTTTTTTGTCGTAATCTTCCGCTTCGCTACAGATTACTCCTTTTTTCCTTTTACTTTTTGCTTGATCAAAAAGTAACAAAAAATCAAGACTCCGAATAAACCTCCCTTCGCTGATTTTAGCGCTGATTGTTTGATTATGCTTCGAGGCGAAGGGTTTTATCAACTTTTGAAAACGAGATGCCAGCGCTTGAGCATGCTGCTAAGCTTGGCATTCGCTCGTTTTCATGCAGTTTCAAAAACGCTTTATTCAATGTCGTGTATTCTATTTTAAGTTACCCAAGGATTTGGTTCCTGGGGAGGAATGATAATTCTATTCATGAACACTAGGGCCTAGAAGAAATGCTTCGGGACCCACATTGTGAAAAAGCGAAGAAAATTTCAACTGTTTGAGGGTCAAATTCATTTGGCCCGAGTTTTGAAATTTTCCGCTTTGAACAATAGTGGGTGAAGTATTTATTCTAGCTGAAGAGCTCCTTTTTTGTATCAACCACCAAAGCCTCGGCGGCGGAGGCTTACTTTTTTTGAGCAGAAAAAAAGTAAGAGATCAATTTGAAGATTTTTTGCTCGCCTCAGCGAAGCAAAAAAATCTGAAATATGTTTTTAAAATTTAACCCGATATCACGATTTATCAAGGTCGCGTTTTATTCAATGTCGTGTATTCTATTTTAAGTTACCCAAGGATTTGGTTCCTGATATGCTCAACTAAAAACGTTCTTCTCTTTCGCCTCGGCGAAACAAATCATTAGCAGATTAGCATTTTGGCACATTAGCACATTCCTATACAGTGTCTACGAAAGTCTTCTCAGTCTTATTAAATATCACCACTCCTAACACCAAAGATACTATTGTCACAACAACGGAGTAACCAAGTGTACTCATGGTCATCACTCCTTCTCCTAAAAATCCATAACGAAAAGCTTCAATAATGCCAGTCATGGGATTGAGTTCGATGAGCCATTTGTATTTCGCAGGTGCGGCGCTGAGTGGGTAGATGACAGTTGTGGCATACATCATGAGTTGGACGCCAAAGGAAATCAAGAAGGCTAAATCGCGGTACTTGGTGGTCAATGCGGTGATGATGAGGCCGAGTCCGAGTCCGAGGAGTGCCATCATGAGCACAAGCACTGGGAACAACAAGACAAAAATATTCATGTGGAAATCTACTCCGGTGAATGCGTAATAACCAACCATCATAAAGAACAAGATCATCTGTACGCCGAAACGCACTAGGTTACTCACCACAATGCTCAAGGGCATGATCAATCGCGGAAAATAGACCTTCCCAAAGATATTGGCATTGTCCCGGAACACGGTCGATGTTTTGGTCAAACAATCAGCAAAGTAATTCCATGCGGTGATTCCAGCCATATAAAACAAAGGCTGCGGAAGTCCGTCTGTACTGAGTCCCGCCAAGTTCCCGAAGATAAACGTAAAAATAATCGTCGTAAACAAGGGCTGAATGAAGAACCACAGGGGTCCGAGAATGGTCTGCTTGTAAAACGAAACGAAATCACGCTTTACGAGGAGCCACAATAGGTCGCGGTAGCGCCAGACGTCTGCGAGGTGGAGTTCGAAGAGGGAGGATTGGGGTTCTATTACTAGATCCCACTCTGGGGAATGGTTGTTAGTTTGTTCGTTGATGGTTTTCAATGTGCTAGTGTGCTAATGTGCCAATGTGCTAATGGGTAGCTGTTGGCTCTTCGCAAGCGAAGATAGGTGACATCCGCCGTAGCTTTTGCGCAGGTGGATTTGTATTTTGTTTCTTTTCGCTTTGCTCAAAGTTTTTAGCTCAGGGTTTAGCGGAGTTTGATGAGTTGCGCAGAGTTTTGTTTTTTTGCCACGAATTCTGCGAATTTTTCATGAATTGTTTTTTACTATGTGTTTTCGCTCTCTTTTTGTGCTCTCCGTTCTTCTATTCAACCCCTTCAGGGTTGTTGTCAAAAGTGGATGCGTTTTTGGTATGGAGGTTTGACCCCTTCAGGGTCATTCTCTGTTTTAAAGTTAATCGTTTTTGTAGGGTTGTCAAGGATTACTTGACAGCTGTATTTTCCTGCAGGTGCCTTTATGCACAGGGCTTTATTGTAGTTTGAGTCTTGGCTTTGTTGAAGTATTCCAAAATTTCTTCATTTGTCATTTTAGATAACTTCGCACTTAATTTGTCTCTTTGTTGACGCATAAATTTTACTGCGTCAAATGTTTTTTTAATCGTCTTCATATTTTTCAAATTCTCTTGGTGAACGAATTTCTAATTGTTTGTAACCGTTTTTGATGTTAATTGAGTTGTAACCTCTAATTCTTTCAATGTTTACAATATGCTTGAAGTTCCAACTCACTAAAAAGTCTGCTCGGTTTATAGTTGCCAACGCAATATGTAAGCAGTCAGCAAAACTTGTTTTTCCGACAACCTTTTCCGAAATGTATTCTGTCGCTAATTCAATTGCTTTGTCAGTTGTTTCAATGAATTCTGTTATATCGGAACTAAGACTTATTACAAGTTCTTTTACTTTCTCAGGTGCATTTTCAAGTTCGTCCTGCGTTACTGTCGAGTAAAGAATGATAAATTCGCCAGCTTTTATTCTGTCAAACAACGGAATTGTATGCTCTTTGAATTCTTCGTCAAAGTGTCCCCCGAAAACCGATGTATCTATATAAATTCTTTGAACCACTTTTTTTATTGAAATATACTCCTAAATATACGGTTTTTAATATTCAGTTGTTTTTTTTGTTCTTCTGCCGTGTTGGACTGCTGTAAACATTTAATCTCTTTCGACTTGACGGAACAAATCATTGGCAGTTTGGCACATTAGCATCCCGGCACTTCGGGATAGCACATTATCTCATAGCACACTCCTATTTCTTCTAATTACAATAAACTGTTAGCGAAGCGTACAAATCATTAGCAGATTAGCAGATTGGCACATTAGCACATTCGTTTTTTGTAACGCCAATACCCTATTCCTAAAAGGACCAAGTAAACAATCTCAAGGCTCCAAAACAACACTGGAAACGTACTCAAATTATACATTCTCAAACAAATCGTATCCGCGTAGTGCTCTCCTTTGAAGAGTTTCGCGAGGTAATAGTAGGGCTTGGATATTCCAAACCATTTGTCCCAGTTGGTGTAACGGACGTCGTTGAATTGAAAGCGTTGGTTAAATTCTTCGGGAAATTGGTCGCTGTAAAGTTCGTAGTGTTTTGCTACTTCTTTCACAGATGCCCAATCGCCGTTTTTCTGACGAATAATCAACTTGAATAGTGGATCTACAAAGACCCATTTTTTCAATACTTCGGAGTAATACTCGATGATGATGTGTCCACCGTAACCAGTACCCTTGGTTTTCAATTGTCCGATGCGTACATCGAATCCTTGCAATTGCAGTGTTCGCGCGAGTACCTTGGAGTATCCCCCACATGCTCCTGATCCGTACATAAGGTCAATGTCCGCTGACTGAAAGACCGATTGTTTCCAACTGTATTGCTCTGTCCCCCGAAACAATTCATGCCTGCTTTGCATGATGTCGTTGATCGAGGTCATCGCTTCTTTTACCACTGTGGTATCGTCTACATCCGCTGCATGAATGCGCGCTGAGTGTCCGATGTTGCGGTAAAGGTTATTTTCGTGCTGCCATTCTAGGAGAATGTATATGAGCAGAACGAAAAGAAAAAAATGAGCTACTTTAACAAATCGCTTACCTAAACAAAACCTGAGGTATTCAAGATGGGTTTTGAAGAGATTTGGTATGCGCATTTTTTCGAAAATTTATTGAGTATGCAAAATTAACGAAAGTGTTTTGTTAGAAGTTGCTTGTGGTTAGTTTTTATTGCTATTTTTTAGAAAAGATTAACAATGTGCTAATGTGCCAATGTGCTAATTTGCCAATGTGCTAATATTTTGCTGTTTGCTCCTCGCTACGCTCGGATAGGTTTTGTTATCGGTTTATTGTTTTTTAATTCAACCCCTACAGGTTGCTAATGTGCTAATTTGCTAATTTGTTACTGTTGGCTCCTCGCTGCGCTCACGGGGTATTAGCGCGGAGTTTGGCGGAGTTTGAGGAGTTGCGCAGAGTTTAACTTTGTTGTTTTCTATTCTCTCGAAGCTGCTGACTGCTGTAAACATTTAACCTCTTTCGCTTTAGCGGAACAAATCATTAGCAGATTGGCACATTAGCACATTAGCACATTAGATTTGGCACATTAGATTTGGCACATCTGTGCTAAATCACTCTCCACCATCTCCCTCACTAACCCCGCCAAATCGTATTCCGGTTCCCACCCCAATTGTGTCTTCGCCTTCGTTGGATCTCCCAAAAGTAAATCAACCTCTGTCGGACGATAGTAACTTGGATCTACGCGGACCACCACTTTGCCAATTTCGAGTTGGTAAGCTGGATTGGAACAGGCCTGCACTTTGGCGATTTCGTTTTCTTGGCTTCCTTCGAATTGAAGTTCAACACCAATTTCTTGGAAGGCCATGCGAACGAAGTCACGGATGCTGGTTGTTTTTCCGGTGGCAATGATGAAATCTTCTGGAGTCTCTTGTTGCAAGATGCGCCACATCGCTTCGACGTAGTCTTTGGCATGTCCCCAGTCGCGCAGTGCGTTGAGGTTTCCTAGGTACAAGCAGTCTTGCTTTCCGAGTGCAATGGCAGCTGTCGCCATCGTGATTTTACGGGTCACGAAGGTTTCGCCACGACGCGGTGACTCATGGTTGAATAAAATTCCGTTGCAGGCAAACATTCCGTAAGCCTCGCGGTAGTTTTTCGTGATCCAAAATCCGTAGATCTTAGCCGCACCATAAGGTGAACGTGGATAAAATGCCGAGTTTTCGTCGTAGAATCCGTGTTCGTTTTTATTTTCTGGCAATCCACCGTAAAGCTCTGAAGTAGAAGCCTGGTAAATGCGTGTTTTCTTTTCGAGTCCTAGTATACGCACCGCTTCGAGTATGCGTAGGGTTCCGAGTCCATCGACATTCGCCACATATTCCGGAGAGTCGAAGGAAACCTTCACGTGGGACATCGCCCCAAGGTTGTAGATTTCGTCCGGCTGTACTTCTTGAATGATGCGGATGATGTTCGTTGAATCAGTCAAGTCTCCATAGTGCAACTTAAACTTGAGCTCCGAGCTATGCTGATCTTGGTAAATATGGTCAATGCGTTGGGTATTAAACGACGAAGCACGACGCTTGATCCCGTGAACCATGTAGCCCTTTTCGATGAGCAATTCCGCTAAGTAAGATCCGTCTTGGCCGGTGATTCCGGTGATGAGTGCCGTTTTCATAGTTTGACTTCTTTTAAGTGTGTTTGGTTATCCAATAGCCATTGGTACGTCAGTGCGATGCCTTCTTGCAAGGATGTTTTGTATGCCCATCCAGCGTTTTTCAGTTTGGAAACATCCATTAATTTGCGGGGCGTCCCGTCTGGTTTCGACGCGTCCCACTCGATGTTTCCTTCGTGTCCAACAACGTGTTGAATCGCTAGTGCTAATTCCTTGATGGTCAAATCGACACCTGTCCCAACATTGTACAGGTGTTCCGGCAATGTATTTTCTAAGGCAAAAACAACGGCAGATGCCATGTCATCGACAAACAAGAACTCCCGCATCGGTGTTCCCGATCCCCACAGCTGAACAGGAGCGTGTCCGTTGAGCTTGGCTTCGTGAAACTTGCGCATCATCGCTGGCAATACATGCGATGTTTGTAAGTCGAAATTATCGTGGTATCCGTAAAGGTTGGTCGGCATTAAACTGACGTAGTCGTGTCCAAATTGTTTGCGAATCGCTTCACACGCTTTCACGCCACTGATTTTCGCCAAGGCGTACCATTCATTCGTCGGTTCCAAGGAAGCCGTCAACAAACATTCCTCTTTCAAAGGCTGAGCTGCCAACTTCGGATAAATACACGAGCTTCCCAAGAATATAAATTTTTGAATCCCCGCCTGAAACGCGCCATCAATCAAATTATTCTGGATCTGCATGTTCTCCATCAAGAACTGATACGGATAATTGTTATTTGCTAAAATTCCCCCTACCCTAGCCGCAGCATCGATGACAACCTCTGGTTTTTCCTCCGCGTAGAATGAACGCACGGAATCTTGGTTTCTTAAATCCAATTCACTACTCGTTCTTCCGATGAGGTTGGTGTATCCGGAACTTTCCAACGCCCGCCAGATGGCACTACCGACCATGCCACGATGCCCTGCGATATATATCTTTGTTTGTTTATTCAAACTGCTTTTAAGTTGCTATTGGCACTGAGCTGCGCTCAGATGAATTTTAATTTATTGCTTTTTTAGCTCCGCCAAGGCGAAGCTTGCTTTTTTTTATCGTAATCCTCCGCTACGCTGCGGTTTACTCTTTTTCTCTTTTTACTTTTTGCTTGATCAAAAAGTAACAAAAAATCAAGACTCCGAATAAACCTCCCTTCGCAGATGTTAACGCTGATTGCTTAATTCTGCTTCGAAGCGAAGGGTTTTATCAACTTTTGAAAACGAGATGCTTGCGCTTGAGCATGCTGCTAAGCTTAGCATTTGCTCGTTTTCATGCAGTTTCAAAAACGTTTTATTCAATGTCGTGTATTCTATTTCAGATGCCCAGTAATGTGGTTCCTGGAGAGGAATAATATTTTTACTCATGAATCCCAAGGCCTAGAAGAAATGCTTCGGGACCCGCATTGTGAAAAAGCGAAGAAAATTTCAACTGTCTGAGGGGCAAATTCATTTGCGCCGAGTTTTGAAATTTTCCGCTTTGAGCAATGAAGGGTGAAGTATTTTTTCAAGCTGAAGAGCTCCTTTTTTGCTTACTTTTTTTGAGCAGAAAAAAAGTAAGAGATTAATTTGAAGTTTTTTTGCTCGCCTCGGCGAAGCAAAAAAACTGAAATATATTTTTAAAATTTGACCCGATATCACGATTTCTCAAGGTCGCGTTTTATTCAATGTCGTGTATTCTATTTTCAGATGCCCAGGGATGTGGTTCCTGAATAGTCGAATAAATTCTTCTAAAAATCCCACACTAGGCACTAGTTGCCACATTGACTCGTAAGCCCACTCCTATTTCTGCCATACACAATGAACCGTAAGCGAAGCGAACAAATCATTAGCACACTAGCACATTGGCAGATTGGCACATTTTTTAGTTAAACCACGCCAGCCCATCCCTATTTCTACTATAAACACAGATCGTCTTGCGAAGCGAACAAATCATTAGCAGACTAGCACATTGGCAGATTGGCACATTTTTTTAGTTTGCTCTGCAAACTAAAAATGGCTTCGCCGCAGCTAGTCCCACTGACTAACCAACATTTTTACATGAAACCGTGGCGGCTGCGCGCCTACAAACGTTTCACGTACGTCTTCGGCACGTTTACCGAAAACCCTACCCCCATGTTCTTGATCTCGATGATCAGTCGCATGGAATTTTGCAGTTGGATGGCGCAAGCCTGCATGCCCTTGAAGGGACCGCGAATGACTTCCACCAAATCTCCTGCTTGGATGTCCACTTGTTCAATATCCTCGACATGTACCTCTTGCAACAAAATGCGCAGGTTCATGATCTCGTGGGCTTGAACGACCGCTGGACGTCCCAAATATTTTAATACACCATGAATCCCCTGAATGGAATAAAGTTCATTCAAGGCGCGTTCGTTCGTTTTCACAAACACAACAGAATTGATTAATGGTTTTTCGATTTTCTTTTTTCGGTCGCTCCACTGACGAATCGTCGTGTAAACCGGAAGGTAATGTTCGATGCCAGCGGCTTGAAGTCGCTCCGAAACTTTTTTCTCCGCCAAGTGCTTAGTATACACCACGTACCACTTGGCTTCCAAAGAGGGCTTGCGGTAAACGGATGCTTGCGTACTTAATGTAGATGTTAGATTCATAGGCTCTTTACAGGACAAATATAGCCTTTTTCGCCTATTTTACCTTATTTAAACTTACTTTTTGTAATTTCTTAATAATTTAATCATATTCATAACCTATTATTCTCTTTATATTGGACGTATTTCCTATATTCTATTGGCTTTACAGCGGTCATAATAAATCCCATTTTTCAGGCATAAATATGGCATAATTACCCCCATTTTTTGTTCTTTTATTCGTATTTTCAGGAACTTTCACAAACTTTTATGCAGTTCAAATAAAACTGCTATATTTGTTAAATAATTACACGTACAAAATCTGTTTTTTCGCCTATTTTACCCTATTTTTTCTATCAGAAATAAACAATTTTTCGATGAAACAGAAGGCATGATTTAAACGTGAGATTTGAAAGATTAAATTGAAAAACACACAACAAAACAACATTATAAATACACTGTTTTAAACTTTAAAAGGTACAGATTTTCTTACATTATTTGCATTATTACAAGTTAAAACATACATTTAAGAGTAAAAACTTACCTTTGTAAAAAAAATACGCTTATGAAACGTTTACTTTTCGCCTTTTTCAGCATGATTTCCGTACTCGGAACTGCTCAAGATTACAACAAATGCTCGATTGGATTTAACATCGGTGGACATGATGGAATGCACAATACCAACCACACAACACACATTTACCAGTTTACACATTACGAGTTAAACTCTCGCTATATGTTCAATAACCGCGTTGGATTAAAATTCGATGCTGGATTTGATCACTTTAACTTTACAGACGGACATCCAGCAACAAATGCTTTGCGTATTTCTGTTCAACCAACGTTTAACTTAACGGATTTATTACACATGAATGACTTCACCACACGTTGGGGAATGTTGTTACACATGGGTGGTGGATATGCAACGATGTCGAACAAAACATTGGCAACGGGTCCAAAAGAATTGTTCAGTTCAAAAGAAGGATCTGTTGACGAAATGTTGCAAGGGATTATTGGAATCACGCCACAATTCAAAGTAAATGAGCGTTTGAGCATCAACGGTGACATTTCTTTCATGGGGAACATTCGCCAAAACAACGGTTTCGACTTCGAAGCAACGCCTGTTCAAGGTGGTGGATTCTCAGGATACTACGCTACAGCAACCGTTGGATTCAGCTATTACTTTGGTAAAAAAGCTACACATGCAGACTGGACTTACACGCCACGTTTGAATCAAGCAGACTTGAACCGCATCGCAGCGTTAGAGAAACAAGCGAAAGAAGCAGCAACGAAATTAGGTGACGACGATAAAGACGGTGTCATCAATGCAGTTGACCAAGAAGCAAACACACCAGAAGGAAGCATGGTAGATGTAACAGGAAAAACAATCGTTCCTACACCAGCTCCAGACTTGAACACCATCGATACAGACGGTGACGGATTCGTTGACGCGAAAGATGAGTGTCCAACAGTAAAAGGAAACGTAAAAGGATGTCCAGAAGAACATTCTCCTGAGAAAGATGCAAAAACATTGATCGAATACGGAATCTACGACATCATGTTCGTGAAGGGTTCTTTCTACATCAATCCAACGTACATGCCAATCTTGGACAAAGTAGTAAGCTACATGGCTGCGAACCCAGGTCAAAAAATGGCGGTAAGCGGACACGCAGACATCGATGGTGGTGATGAAGTAAACAACAAACTTTCGGAAGCACGTGTAAATGCAGTTGTAGATTACTTGACAAAGAAAGGCGCTGACAAAAGTCGTTTAGTGATTACCTACAAAGGAAAAAAAGAAACAAAATATGCAGGAAACACATTGGAAGTGGATGCGGCGAATCGTCGTGTACAATTTGCCATTGTTCGTTAATCCGCAAAGCAAACTACAGAAGGCGGTCAATTGATCGCCTTTTTTATTATTAAAAAATAAGATTCGATGAAGAAAATTCAAATGGTGGACCTTGTTTCTCAATACGAGAAAATCAAACCATCCATTGATGTGGCGATTCAAGACGTCATTCATAACGCACATTTTATCAATGGTCCAGCAGTTGGACGCTTTCAAGCGGATCTTCAAACGTACCTCGGTGTCAAGTACGTGATTCCATGTGCCAACGGCACAGATGCCCTTCAAATTGCCATGATGGCCCTCGGACTAAAACCGGGCGACGAAGTCATCACACCAAGTTTTACCTACATCGCCACAACAGAGGTCATTGCCCTACTCGGCCTGACTCCTGTATTTGTCGAAGTGGATCCACAAACGTTTTGCATCGATCCTGCTGTCATTGAAGCGGCGATTACTTCCAAAACGAAAGCAATTGTTCCCGTTCACCTTTACGGACAAGCAGCAAACATGAATGCGATCATGGAAATCGCCGAGAAACACCAACTTTTCGTCATCGAGGACAACGCACAAGCGATTGGATCCGATTACCATTTATCCAACGGGAAAAAAGTAAAAACCGGCACCATTGGCGACATTGGCTGTACTTCCTTTTTTCCATCTAAAAACCTTGGTTGTTACGGCGATGGCGGTGCCCTATGTACCAACAACGATGAATTAGCGCGTAAAATCAAGATGATTGCCAACCACGGTCAGGAGCAAAAGTACGTGCACGACGTCGTGGGATGTAATTCCCGCCTAGACACCATTCAAGCAGCGATTTTAGAAGTAAAATTGCGCCAATTGGACAACTACATCGACGCACGTCGCGAAGTAGCCGCACGCTACGACGAAGCATTCGCAGGAATCCCCGGCGTTCGCATCCCCTTCCGCGCGGACGATTCCAAGCACGTGTTCCACCAGTACACCCTCGTATTGGAGAACGTCAACCGCAACGCCTTGCAAGAACATTTATCCGCCAACGATATTCCAAGCATGATCTATTACCCGATTCCAGCGCACAAACAAAAAATGTTCGCCGCCTTCGGAAGTAGCAACACCGAATTACCCACAACCGATTGGTTAACCGAACGCGTGATTTCGTTGCCAATACATACGGAAATGGATGAGGAGCAACAGGAATATATTATTGACACGGTAAATTCCTTTTTTGGAAATAAACATTAACACACCGTAGCCACAGGGCATGCCCTGTGGTCTACAATAACAATAATTGGAACAAACACCGTAACCGCAGGGAACGTTGTTTGAAAATAAAATGAACCACCGTAGCCACAGGGCATGCCCTGTGGTCTACAATAACAATAATTGAAATAAACACCGTAACCACAGGGAACGTTGTTTGAAAATAAAATGAACCAACGTAGCCACAGGGCATGCCCTGCGGTCTACAGAATACCGTTAAAACGGACAAAAAAATAAATGATGAAAAATATTGCAGTAGTAGGCACCGGCTACGTCGGACTAGTAACCGGAACCTGTTTTGCCGAAACGGGAAACAACGTCATTTGCATTGATATCGATGCGAACAAAGTCGCAAAAATGCAAAACGGTGAAATTCCGATTTACGAGCCAGAATTGGACGTATTGTTCGAACGCAACATCAAAGCGGGACGCCTGACATTCACCACCGATTTAGCAGCGGGAATCAAGGATGCGGAAATCATTTTCCTTGCCTTGCCAACGCCTCCGGGAGAAGATGGATCCGCGGATTTATCGTACATTCTTGGTGTCGCGAAGGAATTAGGGAAAATCATGACTGATTACAAAGTGATCGTGGACAAAAGTACCGTGCCTGTTGGAACAGCAGAGAAAGTAACAGCAGCGATTGCAGCACATGCGACGGTTGAATTTGCCGTGGTATCGAATCCGGAGTTTTTACGCGAAGGATTTGCCGTAAGCGACTTTATGAAGCCAGACCGCGTTGTCATTGGAACATCCGATGAACGAGCGCGCAAGGTCATGGATAGCTTGTACAAACCATTCGTTCGTCAAGGGAATCCGATTTATTTCATGGATGAGAAATCTGCCGAATTGACCAAATACGCTGCGAATGCATTCTTGGCAACGAAAATTACCTTCATGAATGAAATCGCGAATTTCTGTGAATTGGTGGGAGCAGATGTGGACAAAGTACGCATCGGGATTGGTTCCGACAGCCGCATTGGCAAACGTTTCTTGTTCCCAGGAATCGGTTACGGTGGATCGTGCTTTCCAAAAGACGTGCAAGCTTTAGCGAAGTCGGGAATCGAAAACAACTACGATTTCAAGATTCTTTCCGCAGTGATGGAAGTCAACCAGGACCAAAAAACAAAATTGTTCCCGAAAATGAAGAATTTCTTCCGCGGGGACCTATCCGGAAAACACATTGCGATTTGGGGCCTAGCCTTCAAACCGGATACAGATGACATCCGCGAGGCACCGGCCTTGTACATGATTGAGGAATTGCTTCAAGCAGGTGCGACCGTGAGCGCGTATGATCCAGAAGCGATGCCGAATGTGCAACGCATTTTGGGAGACAGAATTACCTTCGCAGAAAATGAATACAGTGTCCTCGATCAAGCAGACGCTTTATTGATTTGCACCGAATGGAGTATCTTCCGCAATCCAAACTTCCCTGAAGTCAAAAATCGCTTGAAAGATGCAGTGATCTTTGATGGAAGAAATTTATATGAAACAGACGAAATGAACGAAAAAGGATTCTATTATTCGAGCATTGGTCGTAACCTCGTAGAGAAATGAAACGTGTACTCATCACCGGAGCAGCCGGATTTTTAGGATCGCATTTGTGTGATCGTTTCATCAAAGATGGCTACCATGTCATCGCGATGGACAACCTCATCACCGGACGCCTGAAAAACATCGAACACTTGTTTCCTTTGGAACACTTCGAATTTTACAACCATGACGTATCGAAATTCATCCACATTCCAGGAGAATTAGATTACATCTTGCACTTCGCTTCTCCAGCGAGTCCAATTGATTACTTGAAGATTCCGATTCAAACCTTGAAAGTGGGATCCTTGGGCATCCACAATTGCCTCGGACTAGCGAAAGCGAAAGGAGCACGTTTGATCATCGCTTCCACATCGGAAGTGTATGGTGATCCAACGGTTCATCCACAAACAGAAGATTATTGGGGAAATGTGAATCCAGTGGGTCCACGTGGCGTTTACGACGAAGCGAAACGCTTCCAAGAGGCGATCACCATGGCTTACCACAATTTCCACGGCGTTGAAACACGCATCGTGCGCATCTTCAATACCTATGGTCCACGCATGCGCTTAAACGACGGACGTGTACTACCTGCGTTCATCGGACAAGCATTGCGCGGAGAAGACCTCACTGTTTTCGGTGACGGATCACAAACGCGTTCGTTCTGCTACGTCGATGATTTAGTCGAAGGAATCGTTCGCTTGTTGATGAGTGATTATCCGTATCCAGTAAACGTTGGAAATCCATCGGAAATCACGATTTCACAATTCGCAGAGGAAATCATCGCCTTAACTGGCACGACGCAAAAAGTCATTTACAAAGATTTACCGGTGGATGACCCGAAACAGCGTCAACCCGACATCACGAAAGCGCGCGCAATCCTAAATTGGGAGCCGAAAATCGACCGCAGCGAAGGATTAAAAAGAACCTATGCCTATTTCCAAAGTTTGAGCAAAGAAGAATTATTGGAAACAGATCATTATAATTTTGACAAATACATTACGAAGTAAATGAAGTATTTCGCACATGAAACGGCGGTGATTGATGAAGGATGTCAGATTGGTGAAGGTACCAAGGTCTGGCATTTTTCGCATATCATGCCCAACTGTACCATCGGATTGTCGTGTAACATCGGACAAAACGTGGTGATTTCTCCGGAGGTCATTCTCGGAAACAACGTCAAAGTACAAAACAACGTCTCCATCTACACCGGTGTCATCTGCGAGGACGATGTGTTCTTGGGTCCGTCGATGGTTTTCACCAACGTCATGAATCCACGTAGCGCCATCATTCGCCGCGATAGTTATTTAAAAACGATTGTCAAAAAAGGCGCTAGTATCGGTGCCAATGCCACCATCGTTTGCGGTCACGACATCGGACGCTACGCCTTCATCGGCGCTGGAGCCGTTGTCACAAAACACGTTCCCGATTACGCCTTAGTCGTTGGAAATCCCGCACGTCAAATCGGCTGGATGTCCGAATACGGTCACCGTTTGAATTTTGATGAAAATGGTGTGGCAGAATGTCCGGAGAGTGGGCAAAAATATCGAATGGTAGACTCAGGGCATGCCCTGAGCGTACAGATCGATAGTAATGAATAGAAAATAATTGAAATCGCCGTGCAGGCGTAGCCACAAGGCATGCCTTGTGGAACGATAAAACACAGTAACCACAAGGCATGCCTTGTGGACTAAGAAAATAAAAGAAATATGTCAAAAATCAAATTTGCCGTCATCGGCGCTGGACACATTGGAAAACGTCATGCGGAAATGATCCGTCGTGATGCCGAAGGAGAATTAGTTGCCATGGTAGATGTACGTGGAAAAGAGGAATGTCAAGCGCAAGATTTCGACGTGCCTTTCTTCACAACGATGGAAGAACTATTCGCCAGCGGATTGGAATTCGATGTGATCAATGTCTGTACACCGAATGGTTTGCATGCTGATCAAGCATTGTTGGCCTTGGAACACAAGAAACACGTCGTGTGTGAAAAACCGATGGGCTTGTCCAAGGAAAGTTGTGAGCGCATTATTTACAAATCGTTGCAGGTTTCCAAGCAAGTATTCTGTGTCATGCAAAACCGTTATTCCCCGCCATCCGTGTGGATCAAAGACCTCATCGATCGCAAAGTCTTGGGTGACATTTACATGGTTCAGTTGAATTGTTATTGGAACCGAGATGAACGTTATTACAAAGCAGGTGGATGGAAAGGAACCTCCGATTTAGACGGTGGAACACTGTTCACACAGTTCAGTCACTTCATCGACATCATGTACTGGTTGTTTGGCGACATCGACAACATCCAAGGGAAATTCGCCGATTTCAACCACAAAGATTACACAGACTTCGAAGATTCAGGCTTCGTGAGTTTTGACTTCATCAACGGTGGAATGGGTTCATTGAACTATTCGACCTCCGTTGCCAATCAGAATTTAGAGTCCTCCATGACGATCATCGGAAAAAATGGTTCCGTGAAAATCGGTGGACAATACATGAACGAAGTCGAGGTGTGCAACATCACCAATTACGAAATGCCGGAGCTCGCGCCAACAAACCCAGGAAACGACTATGGTCCATACAAAGGATCCGCAGCGAATCACAACTACGTGATCACGAATGTCATCGATTCCTTAAAAGGACGCACCTCCCCCACAACAAACGCCCTCGAAGGAATGAAAGTCGTGGAGATTATTGAACGAATTTACAAAGAACGAGATACTCAGTTCGGAGAGTGAGAAACAGAGCGAGAGCGGACGTCCCGACCCTGAAGGGGTCAAACCTCAATACGAAAACGATTATATAATGAATTAAGACCCTGAAGGGGTCAAACCTCAATACAAAAAATTATGATCTACGAAAACCTAATAAAAAAAGAAGCAAAACTCGCACTAGTCGGATTGGGCTACGTCGGATTACCGATTGCCTTGGAATTCGCGAAACGCGTGAAAGTCGTAGGATTTGACATCAATCAAGCGCGCGTGGACATGATGCGTCGTGGAGAGGATCCAAGTCGTGAATTGGAAGCGGCTGATTTTGAGAACCGTGACATTACCTTTACAGCAGATATCAACGAATTAGCGGATGTTAACTTCTTCATCGTCGCTGTTCCCACTCCGATCGACGAAACCAATCTTCCGGACTTAAAACCTTTACAGGGCGCGAGTCGCACGGTGGGAAAAGTCTTGAAAAAAGGCGATTACGTGGTATTTGAATCCACGGTGTATCCTGGATGTACCGAGGAAGATTGCATTCCAATTTTGGAAGCAGAATCTGGATTGAAATTCCCGGAGGACTTCAAAGTGGGTTATTCACCGGAGCGCATCAATCCGGGGGACAAAGAACATACCTTGCAAAATGTCATTAAAATCGTATCTGGTTGCGACGAAGAATCGCTGGATGAGATTGCAAAGACCTACGAATTAGTTGTTGCGGCGGGAGTCCACCGTGCGACGAGCATCAAAGTAGCCGAAGCAGCGAAAATCGTGGAAAACACGCAGCGCGACGTGAACATCTCCTTGGTGAACGAATTATCGATTATCTTCAACAAAATGGGCATCAACACCTTTGATGTACTCGAAGCCGCAGGAACGAAATGGAATTTCTTGAAATTCTACCCAGGCCTCGTCGGAGGACATTGCATTGGCGTCGATCCGTATTATTTGGTGCACAAAGCCATGCAATTGGGATACCATTCAAAAGTGATCAATTCTGGTCGCTACGTGAATGATTCCATGGGCTTCTACATCGGTAAACAAACAGCGAAAAAAATCATCGCCCAAGGAAAAATGATCCAAGAAGCACATGTCCTAGTGATGGGTGCAACCTTCAAAGAAAACGTGAGTGACATCCGTAATTCCAAAGTCATCGACGTCGTGAACGAATTAAAATCGTTCCAAATCAACGTCGATGTCATCGATCCACATGCGGATTCATCCGAAATGGAACACGAATACGGCGTAGCATTAGCTACAGACATCCGCAAAGATTACGACGCCATCATCCTAGCAGTCAATCACCGCGAATATTGTCAATTCGACGAAAATTATTTCAAAGGAATGATGAAAGACGGCAAAGGCGTTTTCGTGGATGTAAAAGGTATTTACCGCGGAAAAATAAACGATTTAACGTATTGGTCCCTGTAGCCACAGGGCATGCCCTGTGGGATTACGGGCATGCCACATGGTACGATGGAAAAAAACATTACAAATGAAAAAAACAATCATCATCACCGGCGGTGCCGGATTCATCGGTTCACACGTTGTTCGACGTTTTTTGAACAATTATCCAACTTACCTCATCGTGAACGTGGATAAATTGACCTATGCGGGAAATTTAGAAAACCTGAAAGATGTGGCGGATCATCCCAATTACCGTTTTGAACGTGCGGATATCGTTGATGCGGAAGCGGTTCGTGCCATTTTCCAAAAATACGAGGTGACGGATGTCATTCACTTGGCAGCAGAATCACACGTGGATCGCTCCATTGAGGGTCCGATGGACTTCGTCATGACGAACGTTGTGGGAACGGTCAACCTGCTTCAAGCAGCGAAAGACGCGTGGAAAGGAACAGAGGGACACGTTTTTCACCATGTTTCCACGGATGAAGTGTACGGAAGTTTAGGTGACGAAGGATTGTTCACAGAACATACTTCCTACGATCCAAGAAGTCCATATTCAGCGTCGAAAGCATCCTCGGATCACTTCGTTATGGCTTTTTACCACACCTATGGACTTCCGATAAAAATGTCGAATTGTTCCAACAACTACGGAAGTCACCACTTTCCAGAAAAGTTGATTCCCTTGATGATTCACAATATTCAGCATAAAAAACCATTGCCTGTTTACGGGAAAGGAGACAACATCCGTGATTGGTTGTGGGTAGAAGACCACGCTAGTGCGATTGATGCCATTTTCCACACAGGAAGAATCGGTGAATCGTACAACGTTGGTGGACTCAACGAGTGGACGAACATCGAATTGGTGCGTTTTCTGTGTCAACTCATGGACCAAAAACTCGGACGTCCAACCGGTGAATCCGAAGAATTGATCACCTACGTTACCGACCGCGCTGGACACGACAAACGTTACGCCATCGACGCAAGCAAACTCAAAGAAGAACTCGGCTGGACACCATCCATCACCTTCGAAGAGGGACTGTCCAAAACCGTTGACTGGTACCTCGAAAACCAAGATTGGGTCGAACAGGTAACAAGCGGCGCGTATCAGGATTATTATGAGACGATGTACAATAAACGATAATGTGCCAATCTGCTAATGTGCTAATGGTTTGTGCGCTATCGCTTGAAGTAAATAGTAGAAAATGACCCACGATTCCGACACTAGGCACTGAGCACTAGGCACTGACACACTAGTCACTAGTCACTAAACAACTAAACCATGAACTTTCTATCAAAACTATTCGGCACCTCCTCCAACTCCAAATACGATTTAGGTCAATTGGAAGTGGACATGCATAGTCATTTGATTCCAGGTATTGACGACGGTTCTCCATCCATGGATCATACCATTGCGATGTTGGCGAAGTTCGAGCAAATGGGCTACCGAAAAGTGGTGACTACGCCGCATATTTTGAACGATGTGCATCCCAATACGCCGCAAACCATCCTTGGTGGATTGGCAGACGTGCGGGCGGAAATCAAACGCTTGGGAATGAAGATTGAGATCGAAGCAGCAGCTGAATATTACTGTGATGAGACCTTTCTTCCGATCATTGAGCGCAACGAAATCCTCAGCTTCGGTTCAAACTATGTTTTAATGGAATTCGGATTCTTGAGCCCATCGCAATACGAAGCGCAAGCGCTCTTCAATTTACAGGTCGCGGGCTACGTACCGATTCTTGCGCATTACGAACGTTATCCATACTATTTTGGTGACTTCAAAAAAGTCGATGAATTGCGTGAACGAAACATACAAATCCAAGTCAACTTAAATTCCTTAACAGGACACTATGGTCCGGGTGTGAAAAAGATGGCTGAGCAACTCATTAAAAACAAGCAGGTCGATTTTCTGGGCACCGATTGTCACCGCATGGAACATTTAATGATGATCGAACAAAGCTTGGATTTATCCATTTATAAGCACATCGAGGCCTTGACCTTGAAAAATAACCAATTGTGATCCTTCATTTCCTGCGTCACGCCAAAACGAATCAGGTGAGTCCAAGCGGACGCGACTTCGACCGTGAATTGCTCCCACGCGGCTACGAACAGCTCAGCGAATTTCGTGCATTCGTTGGAAAGCATAATCAACAAAAAGCACTTTCCATCGACCACATCTACTGTTCTTCCGCAAAGCGCACGCGTCAAACCTTCAACGAAATCGCGGATCTTTTTCCCAACGCCACCATTTCCTTTCACGACGAACTGTACCTCGCCTCTGCATCCGAATTACTGACTTTCCTCAGCTCCAAAAACTCCCCGCAAACATCCCTACTCATCGGCCACAACGCAGGACTCTCCGATCTTGCCACCTATCTCACCGGTTCCGACATTCACCTCAAAACCTGCGGTTACGTTCAGCTTTCTTTTCCTTTCGATCATTCGGGATTTATTTCGGCAAGCACAGGGACGTCTATTTAATGTGCTAATGTGCCAATTTGCTAATTTGCTAATGTGCTAATGTGCCAATGATTTGTTCGCTTCACTAATAGTTCATTGCGTATCGCAGAAATAGTAGTGGGCTTACGAGTCAATGTGCTTCCGCCGTGGCGGAGTGATAATCTGCCAATGTGCTAATGGGTAGCTGTTGGCTCTTCGAAAGCGAAGATTTGTTTTGTTATCGGTTTATTGTAATCAGATGTGGTTTTCTATTCTGCTGTAAACATTTCAACTATTTCGCCTTGGCGAAACAAATCATTGGCACATTAGCACATTCTAGTATGCCAAGGCTTCGCCCAGAGAATATTTCTTTCATTTTTTCGTTCTTTAGTTTATGACTGATTCTAAAAACCCGTTATTGACTAAAACATTTGACTTTGCGCTGTTGACTGTGTCTTTTTGTCAAGAGTTACAAGCTCAGAAAAATTATGTTATTGCAAATCAACTGCTGAAATCCGGTACCTCAATCGGTGCTAACGTGAGAGAAGCTCAACACGCGGAATCTAAACTTGATTTTATCCACAAACTTAAAATTGCTTCTAAAGAATGTGAGGAAACTATTTATTGGCTCGAAATCTGTCAAGCCAGTTATTCTTTAAATTGTGAAAACCTTCTTTTTGAATCTCAACAAATCGGAAAATTGCTCAGTCGCATCATTTCTACTGCTAAGTTAAATTCTAAGAGTTCTTCAACGAAAAACAATTAACCTTTCGCAAAGCGATCGAATCATTAGCAGATTAGCAGTCCGCCGCGGCGGAAGCACATTGGCACATTGTTTCCCACTCCTTTTTCTACCATCTACTTTGAACTTTTTCGCCTTGCGGAACAAATCATTAGCACATTGGCACATTAGCATACCGACGTAGAAGTCGGCACAGGCATTAGCACATTGATTACCGAAATCTAAATAGTAGAACCTCGTAAGCCCACTCCTTTTTCTACAAAAAACACTAAACGCTTTGCTCCGCCGCAGAGGAGCAAACAAATCATTAGCACATTGGCACATTAGCACATTAGCACATTGTATTCACTATATTTGCACATGCCCACACTCCTCCACTCCCTCTCCCAGCGCTTCGGATCTCCTCAACTTCAATCAATCCAACGAAACAACGATACCTATTGCTTGATTACCTTGCCTGGATCGAAGGAACTTCGGATATTGATGACGACCGGATTGTCGGACTTTGAAATGAAGGTCCATGAGAAACACAAGGGAGAAGAATGGAAAGAATTATACATCTTGATTCCAAGTTATTGGGATTTAGCGGATGAAGCGAATGTCAACATGAATTGGGTCTTCGACTGGTTGACGAAACTCAAGAATTACGTGATTACGAACGAAACATGGCTTGGACACGGGCATACGCTGCCGACGGGAAAGGAGATGCAACAGATTTCTCCCAACATGAGACAAAATCATTTTATGTTGTCGGATCCCATTGAATTAGCGGAAGAATTAGCGCCGATTCAAGTGGGGGATAAATCCATTGGATTTTTGGCATTGATTCCGATCTTTGCCGATGAAATGGACTACAAACAAGGAAAAGGAACGGCGAAATTATTTGCGAAATTTGCGCTGCAGAATATTACAGAAAAATTGGATAATTACCGCTCGACGGTCCTGAAGACACGTTGGAATTTCTTTGCCAAATGAAGCAAAAATCAGTACAAGCACACATTGCCCTGTTGTTGGTCAACGTACTCTATGGAGCCAGTCATGTATTGGCGAAGGGTGTCATGCCAGGCTTTTTGACGCCAACTGTTTTCATCTTATTTCGCGTGGTGGGAGCCACAGCGCTGTTTTGGCTCGTGCTCAGTTTGACAAAACGATCCAAGATTGAAGGCAAAGATTTTCCGTTGATCGCCTTGTGCGGTCTCTTTGGCGTCGCGATCAATCAATTGTTTTTCTTTCACGGATTAAACCTTTCCTCGGCGTTTAACTCGGGAATCATCATGGCCCTGAATCCGATTATGGTAGTGATTTTATCGTTTTTCCTCTTGAAGGAACGACTAACCGCCTTCAAAATAACGGGCATTACCTTGGGAGCGACGGGAGCGATTCTCTTGACCTTGAAAGCATCCACACATATGGGCGATTCTCGTTTGGGCGATTTATTCCTTTTCCTGAACGCCTTGAGCTACGCGATTTACTTGGTGCTGGCGAAACCACTGATGAAAAAATACAGTCCGATACAAGTCATCACATGGGTCTTTACCTTTGGACTCTTTTTCGTCCTCCTATTCCCTCCGACTTTGAGCGAATTGAGTCAAACGAATTTTCAGCGGATTCCGACAGAAATTTGGTGGAAAATTACGTACGTCGTGATTGGTGTGACCTTTCTTACGTACTTACTCACCATCTTCGGATTGAAATACCTCAGCGCAACGATTTCCAGTGCCTACATTTACACACAACCCGTCATGGTGCTACTGTTTACCTTTTTATTTGCGATCATCGGCTGGTCCGAGGATTACCGAAGTACCATTACCTCTGAAAAGATTCTGTATATGTTCGTTATCTTTACCGGTGTTTACTTGACGTCTAAATCAACCTCCAAAAAATGAAAAATCTTCTTTTTTGCTTTATCCTTTTGAGTGTTTCCATCAGTTGGGGACAAAATAAAATCATCGACCACAAAGCATATCCCGAATGGAAACGTTTGGAAAAACAACAGTTTAGTCAAAATGACGAATGGCTGACCTACGAAATCAATCCACTGACGGGCGATGGCTATTTGCACTGGTATCAGAGCGCAACAGGAAAACACGATTCCCTGAAACGAGCAAAGGATGCACAACTCGATCCGAACGGACAATTCATCGCGTGGAAAGTTGTTCCGGGATTTGACACCCTGCGAAACTGCGAATTGAACAAAGTCGACAAGAAAAAATGGCCAAAGGATAGTTTGTACATCCTTCTGACGGCTAACGATTCCTTGATCAAAGTTCCCAAATTGAAGTCCTTCCAAATCATGGAAGATGCCTCTGTACTCGCTTATTTGTCGGAAGTGAGTCAAAAACCAGCACCGGAAGTCAAAAAGAATTGGCTGCAAAAACATGGATTCCAGAAGGAAGAAAAACCAGTGGAAAAACCGAAAAGCGACGGACATCAACTCACTATTTGGACCACCACCAACTCATGGAAACAAACGAATGTCACGAAGTACTCCTTGCCAAAAAATGGAAAATACGTCGCGATTGTCACTCAGCAAAAACTGAAAAACGATTCCTCACAGGTGCGCATCTACGAAGTTGCCACGCAAACACTCATCAAAGAATTTGACCGAAATACCGCATGTGAAGCACCGATATGGAACGAAGACGGAACACGTTTGGCGTTTTTTGCAAGTCAAGACACGAACAAAGTGAAACAGTTCGAATTGAATGTCTTTGACCTTGTCTCCAATAAAACGTGGGTTTTCGGCGACACATTGACTCCCGATTTCGACACCTTGAAAGGAATATCGGAAAACCGCACGCCTATTTTCACACAGGACAATCGATTTTTGTTCTTCGGCGTGTCAGACCATGTGAAAGCAGAGGTAAAAGACACGCTTCTTGAATCAGAAAAAGTGCGTGTGGACATCTGGCATTACCAAGATCAGGAACTTCAAGCACAGCAATTGGTGCAATTGAGCCAAGAGAAAAAACGCAGTGATTTGTACGTTTTTCGCTTTGACAACGAGAAAATCATTCCACTCAGCAACGATACGCTTAGCGTGCGCGCGTCCGACCAACTCATCGGAGATTACCTGCAAGCAACGAGCAATGAAGCTTACGCCATTCAACAACAATGGAAATCCCCCGGATTGGAAGACGTCTACCGCATTTCTTTAATCGATGGCTCGATAGAACTCCTCGCAAAAGGACTCGCGTATCCTGGGATTCTTTCTCCAAAAGGCGCTTACTTCACGTATTTCAATCCAGCGAAAAATCAACACGTCCTGTTAGATATCGCCGCGAAATCGGTTTCGTACATGAACGCGAATCGCAAGGACATCACTTGGAATGAAGACCTCAACGGGCAACCGATGGAGGCAGGTCCAGAAGGATGGATTGGCTTCGATCGCAGCGAAGACCACGTGTATTTCAAGTCCCGCTACGACCTGTGGGATTATCAAATCAGCACACAGAAATTACAGTCCCTGACAAATGAATGGGCAACGAAAAACAAGGTCCGCATGGACTTAGTGCAATGGGAATCCGACAGCGTTTACATCGATCTCCGTGATTGCTACGCGAAAAGCTTTGAACTGTCCACCAAAAAAGAAGGACTTCATTCCTTCGATGCGAGTCAAGCGAATGGTTTGCGTCAAATCATTCAAATTCCAGCGCGCATTTCCTTGATCGAACGTTCCCCAAATAAAAACCATTATTTTTTCCGTTGGATGACGGTTTCTCATTACCCAGAATTGGAATTGTGGAACGATCAATATCAGCCTGAAGGAGTCTTGTCGGTGACGAATCCACAACAAGCGAACTACAATTGGGCGACGAGTGAAATCGTGAAATGGAAAGCCTACGACGGACAAAACCTCGAAGGAATCCTCTACAAACCTGCGGATTACGATGCGACGAAAAAGTATCCACTCATTCTTTACTACTACGAATTGAACTCGGATAATCTTCACAACTATCAAGGACCTCGTCCCTCTGCGAGTACGATTAATCCGACCGAATACGCTTCCGCGGGATATTTTGTGTTCATTCCAGACATCCGCTACGAGATTGGACATCCTGCCAAATCGGCATATAATTGCATCATGAGCGCAACAGATCAGCTCCTGAAACAGTTTCCAATCGATTCCACGCGCATGGGCTTGCAAGGACAAAGTTGGGGTGGATATCAAACCGCTCAACTCGTAACCATGACCAAACGATACGCAGCTGCCATGGCCGGAGCTCCTGTAGGAAACATGATTTCTGCTTACGGCGGAATCCGTTGGGGATCCGGATTGAACCGACAATTCCAATACGAGTCCACACAAAGTCGCATTGGAAAAACGATTTGGGAGGCACAAGCCTTGTACATCGAAAATTCACCTTTGTTTCATTTGCCGAATGTCACTACACCTTTGTTGATCATGGCCAATGACCGCGACGGAGCGGTTCCATGGTACCAGGGACTAGAATTGTACAACGGAATGAGACGCCTTGGAAAACCATGTTGGATGTTGAACTACAACGATGACGACCACAACCTGACCAAACTTCCGTACAAAATCGATTTAAGCATCCGCATGCGTCAATTCTTTGACCATTACCTCCAAGGAAAACCAGCGCCACTTTGGTTGAAAGATGGCATTCCAGCCATCGACAAAGGACAAAAGTTTGGGTATGAAACAGAGTAAAACCTGGTACTACCTGACGCTTGCTGTCCTGTTGGGAATCACGATTTTGAGCTTAATGCCACCGAAATCAGGTGTGGAAATTCAGAGTAACGACAAAATCAATCACTTTGTCGCGTATGCCGTATTGAGCTTTTGTAGCTTTACATCCGCACAAGGAAAGCGTTTTTGGCGAATTCTGCTCCTTTGTATCGCGTATGGAATCTTCATGGAATTCGCACAGGGCTTCGTTCCGGGACGCGAACAATCCATGTTGGACGCTTTGGCAAATACCTTGGGTGTCGGAATCGGTTGGCTGATTTTCCGGATGATAAATCGATCAAAAAGGACCGTCTAAACTACTGTTCAGAAGGATTCTTCGGCGGAGTACTCGGTGTTTTCTTGAATTCGTAGGTCACGATGATTTCGCTGGAAATGTTTCGCGATTCCTCCAATTTACGCTGCTCCTCTTCCTCCTGTAAACGGAGTTTTTCGAGGTACATTCCTTCTAAATCTGGCGGTTCAATGCCCAGCTCTTTTTCGATTTCATATTGGTATTTTGGACGCTGGGGTCCTAATTTGCGGTAATAAAAGGCCAAAAACACTCCGATAATCATCCCACTGAGGTGTCCTTCCCAAGAGATGCGCTCCTTCGTTGGAAATATTCCCCAAATCATGGAGCCATACAAAAAGACGATAAACAAGGCCAAGGCTTGCAAGGGCAAGTATTTTCTCAGTACTCCAGAAGTAAAAAGGAAAGCGGCCAAACTGTAAATCACTCCGCTCATGCCAATGTGGTGTGCGCCATTGTTCGCTCCAAAGACCCAAAGGAAAAGTCCGGTCAAAAACCAGCTAAACAAAAAGACTTTCAGCGCAATTTCTTTGTAGGAATAAAACAACAAGGTCATCAACAAGAAAGCAGGAACCGAATTGTTCAAAATGTGTTTCACATCCGAATGTGCGTGAATCCAAGGCATAAAAAGGATTCCCTTCAAGCCAGAAACCTGTTTTGGAACGACTCCCAGTCGATGAAAATCGTAGATAAAGAGAAAATCCGCCCAATAAATCAACCACATGATGAGCAAAGCCACCAAAGCAGGTGGAATGGCATTTCTCAAATGAGATTCAAAGGGTGGCGTTTGTTGCATCGTCCACCAAATGTCAAAAGATATGCCTAGTTGAAAATACTGACAGACTGTCCTAAAAATAAAGGCCCTGTTTTTAACAATCCCTTATCTTTGTAACATGGAGGAAATTAAAAACAAGGTCAAGGAAAGCAGTCTTATTCAGATGGACTTGGCGGATTTCAAATCGAAAGAAAAAATCGTGGGTCTCGACTTAGCTGCACAGCTTTGGCAGGGATTGGTTCTGAAAGAAAAAGACTTTCGATCGTGGATTAAAACAGAAGCTTGGGACCAATTTGACGGTCAAGCTGTCTACATTCATTGCTCCGCGGATGCAATTGTTCCTACCTGGGCATACATGTTAGTGGCTTCCGCGTTACATACACACGCTGCGTATGTTGTTGTTGGATCACAGCTAGAACTCGAAAAAGCGCTCATCCGAAGAAACATGGAACAACTCGACCTAGGTCCATTTCAAGACGGAAAAGTCATCATCAAAGGATGCAGTGACATTTCTTGTCCGGAATATGCCATGGCAACATTAGTTCAAAAATTACAAACAACGGTTCAGTCCATCATGTATGGCGAACCTTGTTCCACCGTTCCCATTTACAAACGCAAATAACATGAAAATAAAAGCTTGGTTAAACGCTGCACGGTTGCGCACATTGCCGCTTTCCGTTTCTGGAATCATCATGGGATCTGGACTCGCAGCTGCTTTAGGAAAATGGGATGGACTCATTTTTTCCTTGGCAATGCTTACCACCATCGGATTTCAAGTTGTTTCTAATTTCGCCAACGATTTAGGTGATAGTCAAAAAGGAACCGACAACGAAAACCGCGTTGGACCAAAACGCACCATTCAAGCAGGATTAATTTCCCAAAAAGAAATGAAACGCGGCATTTTTCTGACCTCACTCCTATCCGCCTCTGCAGCGATTTCACTCATTGCCATTAGCGCGAAGAATTTAACGTCTCAGTCCATGTTTGTGTACTTAGTACTCGCCGGACTCTGCATTCTCGCTGCGATTACCTACACCGTTGGAAAAAATGCCTACGGTTACCGTGGACTCGGAGACCTGATGGTCTTTATCTTCTTTGGATTGGTGAGCGTCTTGGGTGTTTTTATGTTGTATGGACTCAGCTTCGAATGGTTAGCGTTATTTCCGGCTATCACCATCGGACTTTGGAGCACAGCTGTGTTAAACTTAAACAACTTGCGGGACATTGAAAACGACCGAAAATCAAAAAAAAATACCTTGATCGTTCAATTGGGATTTAAAAAAGGAAAGTTTTATCATGCTTTTTTAATTGTGACAGGTGCACTTACTTGGTGGACAACCGTCTTTTCACTTGCAGGAGTATCCTTCAACCCCTTTTTGTTGCTTTCATTGATTCCTAGTGTTTTATTATTTATTCACTTGAAAAAAGTGTTTTTAACGACCACTCCATCTACACTGGATCCAGAACTAAAGAAGGTCGCCTTGTTGACTTTTTTCTCTTCCGTGATATTTGCCATCGCATTGAATTATTAAATTTATTTCCAGGAGAAAATTGTCCTGTTTTGGTAGATTAATTTCCTTAAATTTGCATCACTTTTTAAAAGATATAGAACATGAATATTTTGGTTTGCATCAGTAAAGCTCCAGATACCACTTCTAAAATTGCG
>CANGJM010000017.1 GCA_947454525.1 Flavobacteriales bacterium
ATCCTCTGGAGTGCTGTATACGCCACATTTATTTGGTTTTTCGAACAGCTTAATGAACTTCACTTGTGCTTGAATCGGCCAATAACCGGATGAATACCAATCGAAGTAGGCATTAAAGCCATCCCAGTTGTTAACCGTTACAATCGGAATTGTGACACTCGGAACGAACATCCACGCCTTGTTTAAACGAATTCCGACACCTAAACTATAAACGAATTGCGCTGCTAGTTTTTCATCGTTTAATCCTTCATAGTAACGGGGCGCTAAATTCGGGTAGAACGAGTTTGAATAGGTCGTGTCTCCTGGTGAACCACAGTAGGAAAATTGAAATCCAAGACTGTTGTCGATGAAGTGTTTTCTCACCTTTACAATCTTTTTCTTGCCGAAATACACCAATGAATGGGCGCTGTATCGTCCATAAACATATCCGTTTTTAACTTGTCCATACTCGTTTTGAGTGCTAACGATATCTCCTAAGGCATTTTTGTAGGTGATTTCCGTTTCTTCGGTTCCGCGGATCAGGCTGTATCCGAATCCCCAATCGAAGTAATCAATGATGCGGCTTTTCTTCAATGCTTTGATGGGCGTTCCTTTCCATTTTGGAAAATGTACCATTCCGAACTCTGCGTAGATTCCCAATTGACTTTTCGGTGTAATGCTGTAATTTCCTCTGGCACCATTTAGAGCAGTAAGATCACCAAGTATGGGATTCGTATGAAAGGAGTAGGTTGGACCTATCGAAAATTGAATTCCGTGATTACTCACCACCATGTAATCGTTTCCTTTTTTCTCTGATTTAACAAATCCACCTTGTGAAAATGCCTGTGAAGAGAGGAGAAGTCCAACGATGCAAAAGAAATTTTTCATACTTAAAATTTAAAGTCTGCGCTCTTTTCCAGAAGGATATCCATTACAATTTTAGAATCCCATTCTGTTTCTATGTTCGGAAGTGCCATGACTTCATCCATGATGTCACTTTGAACTTTTCCTTGTTTGTAGGCTTCGCTGTAGCGAATATTACTGAAGGTTACTTGCGAGTAGAGTGGTAACCAACGGTCTGGGTGCAGGTCACTAAATTTCGCCTCTATTTTTTTTCTTAAAAGAAATTCAGGGTCTGCCACGTAATCGCGCATCACGAAGTAATTGTCTAAGGATAAATCTTGCAAAGCATCTCCGTCTGGTTTGCGTTCGATACTGTACTCATTGAAAACGGCATCCCAATCATGGTTGTGTTTGTGCATGAGGCGATTCATTACCGTACAATCTTCAAAGCCAGCATTCATCCCTTGTCCGTAGAACGGAACGGTTGCATGCGCAGCATCTCCCATCAAGGCAACTTTGCCATGCGACCAAGGATAACAACGGATGATTGCCAAGTTCGATAAAGGATGATCATCCCAAGCGTCGGCAATATTTGGCATCATTTCATAGAAATCTGGGAATGTCGTCAAAAAGAAGTTGTTCACTGCATCGCGTGAAGTCAGTTTGTCAAAGGCGTTTTCACCACCTTCGTGTGGCATGAATAAGGTACAGGTAAAGGATCCGTCTTCATTGGCCATTGCCATTAGCATAAAACGTCCTCTCGGCCAAATATGCAAAGCGTTTTTGTCCATTTTGTATGAACCATCCGCATTGGCGGGTAATAAAATCTCACGATATCCGTCAGCTACAAAATTCTGGCTGTAGTTAAAACGGTTAATTTTTTGAAACGAGTTGTATCGAACAGCAGAGAAAGCACCATCAACACCAAAGACGAGGTCCGCTTGCACGGTAAACTCTTCGTTTGTGAGGGTATTCGTCAAGGTAACAATTCCAGCTTTCAGGTCTACTTTTTTGCATTCATGGTTGTAATGAATGGTTGCATCACCGTGTTTTTCGGCCATGTCCATCATTACTGCATTCGTTCTACCTCTTGAAATAGAATAAATGGCTTGACCTTCTTTTCCGTATGGTTGGTAGGTTAAATTTCCTTGCATGTCATGCATCATTCTTCCGTACATTGGAATTCCAATTTTACGAATCTCATCACCAACTCCAACCGCATCAAGTGCGGTCCAGCCGCGAACAGAAAGCGCCAAATTGATGGATTTCCCTGCACTAATATCAGCTTTGCGAATGTCCGAGCGTCTTTCGTAGATGGTCACATTGTATCCAGCTTTCGATAGGTATACTGCCCAAAGAGATCCAACTAATCCAGCTCCAATAATGATGACTTCTTTTTTCTGTTCCATGTTCAATTGTTAAGGTAATGTAGGTTCGAGCTGACTTTTAACTTGTCCAACAAAGTTAAAAACTTACTCGGATGAAAATACCTTTCAGGTTAGAATTTTCAACACGGAAAGCGGGAAAACTATCCAATTTTCAGGAAGCTCATGTTTCGTTTTAATCCCTTGTACTTTGTACGTTTAACGGGACTTCTTTGAAAAAGTATCTGAAATCCTTCCTCTTGGAGATCTAGCCAATCTTGTTTTTTTAAGTCCAGTAAATCTGGATGAGGTTCAAAACGTTGTTCGTCGTGGAGTACAGAAAAGCGATTCCATGGACAAACATCTTGACAAATATCGCAGCCGAACATCCAGTTGTCCATTTTTCCTTCGAATTCTTTCGGTAGGAGTTCGTCCTTCAATTCGATGGTTAAATAGGAGATGCATTTCGATCCATTGACGACATACGGTTCAATGATGGCGTCTGTTGGACAAGCATCAATACACTTTGTACATGTTCCGCAATAATCTTTTATTGGACCATCGGCTTCTATTTTTAAGTCCAAGATTAAATCTGCGATGAAAAAGAAACTTCCTTTTTTCGGATGGATTAAATTGCTGTTTTTCCCAAGCCATCCGAGTCCAGCTTTTTTTGCCCACGCTTTGTCCATCACTGGGGCTGAATCCACGAATCCTCGTCCGTTGACTTCCCCAATTTCTTGTTGAATAAATGCTATGAGTTCTTTCAGTTTATCTTTAATGACGTAGTGGTAATCTTCTCCGTAAGCGTATTTGGAAATTTTCGGAGCTTCAGGATCACTCTGTTTTTGATCGGTGTAATAATTGAAAAGAAGCGAAATAACCGTTTTGGCGTCGTCTACCAATAAGCGTGGATCCAGTCTTTTATCAAAATGATTGGCCATGTACGCCATTTCCCCGTGGTGGTGTTTATTCAACCATGTTTCAAGACGCGGAGCTTCCTTTTCTAAAAAGTCTGCTGTGGAGAATCCAACATGAAAAAATCCAAGTTCGCGTGCTTTATTGGAGATGAGTTGCTTGTAATCCACTTTTGGAATGATTAGAAAAGCCCACCTTGAGTCCAGCCGATATCTTTTCCGAGGTGACGATAGGTTTTCTCTGTTGCTTTTCTACCTCTCGGAGTTCTCATAAGGAATCCTTCTTGAATCAAGAATGGTTCATACACTTCCTCTAAGGTTCCTGCATTTTCACCGATAGCTGTGGCAATAGTCGTAAGTCCAACTGGACCACCGCTAAATTTATCGATGATGACTTTCAGGATGCGGATGTCCATTTCGTCTAGTCCATTTTCGTCTACATTCAAGGCTTTCAATGCAAATTCGGTGATTTCCTCATCGATTTTCCCACTTCCCTTGATTTGCGCAAAGTCACGAACGCGTCGAAGAAGTGCATTTGCAATCCTTGGCGTTCCGCGGCTTCTGCTGGAAATTTTATAGGCTGCAGCCTCATCGATTTCGATGTGCAGCAAATGTGCTGATCGCTCAACGATGGAAGTAAGTGTTTTTGAATCGTAGTATTCCAAGCGTGAGTTGATGCCAAATCGTGCACGGAGTGGAGAGGTAAGAAGTCCTGAACGAGTGGTCGCACCGATCAGTGTAAATGGATTTAAGTTAATCTGTATGCTTCGTGCATTCGCGCCAGAATCAAGCATGATGTCGATGACGTAATCTTCCATGGCAGAATACAAGTATTCTTCGATTACGGGGCTCAAGCGGTGGATTTCGTCGATGAATAAGACATCTCCAACACCGAGGTTTGTCAGTAATCCGGCCAAGTCTCCTGCTTTATCGAGTACGGGTCCGGATGTTACTTTGAATCCGACTCCCATTTCGTTGGCAATAATATTTGCAAGGGTTGTTTTTCCTAATCCTGGAGGACCATGAAGAAGTACGTGATCCAGCGGTTCGTTTCTCAGCTGAGCTGCGCGAACGAACACCTCTAAGTTTTCGACTACGGTTGGTTGTCCGGCAAAATCACTGAGTGTTTTGGGACGCAGGACTTTATCAATTTCCTGTTCGCCATTTTGTGCCGCCTCGTCTCTGTAATCAAATGAATCTTCCATTACTTACAAAAATACAAAAGCATTCCAAATGGAGCTCAGTTCTATTTCTGTATTTCCAATAAGAATTCATTCATTGTATCGAAATGGAAATCAGCTACGGACAAACGGGGATTGGGAAAATGTGTTTTTTCAGGAATACATACGACTTTCATTTTGGCAGCTAGTCCAGCAATGACGCCATTAAAGGAATCTTCGATCACCAAACATTTGTGAGGTGAAACCATTAAGTATTGAGCTACGGTGAGGTATACAGCTGGATGAGGTTTTCCGTACGCTTCCGTTTCCGCTGAGTGTGTAAAGTCAAAAAAGTGTGCAATGTTCAATTCAGCAAGCACGACTTGAATGAGTCTACTGGATGATGAGGTTCCTAGTCCAATTTTTAGTCCTGCATTCTTTAAGTAGGAGAGGGTTTCGATCACTCCGGAAAGCGGCGCCGCGTTCGCAGCGATGAGTTCAATCATTTTGACAATTATTGCCTCTTCCACATCCTGTTCATTTTCTACACCCCAATTTTCATGGTGATTCCAAAAATGAACAACTTCATCGATGCGCAGTCCAACCGTTTTCTGAAAATCTGCTTTGGTCAATTTGGAGCCTAAGGAATGAAATACTTCTTCCATGGCAATTTTCCACAGGGGTTCTGAATCGATGAGCACGCCATCCATATCGAAAATAACAGCTTCGTATTGAGAGAGTTGGATCATGGTAGATTTAATAATTTGAGTTTTGCTGGACCCAAGAATTTATGATTCTCGTTGGAAATGAAATAGGAACGATCACCTAAACAGGCACACGCTTCTACTTGTTGAATATGTGGATATTTGTAGATCGTTGTTTTGATCAATCCTTGTTTAGGAAAGTCTAGTTTCATCATACGATTGTAAGTAGTGAGAACGATGGAATGATCATCGGTACACGCGCTTGTTACGGCATCCTTCAAGTACGAGGTTTTATTCAATTTCAAGTCTGTTACTTTCGAAAGCGTTTTCGTTTGATTGGCTTCGAATTGCACCATGTAGACATAGGATATTCCATCGAAAGGTTTGGTGCTGTTCTTTGTGAAAATCCAAAGTTGACCTTCAAAGTAGGTCATTGCTTCTGCATCGAAGTACCGTTCCGAATCATTTGGAGGAAATTCTTTTTGTTCTCGGTAAGAAATGGACATTTTTTCAGCTCTCACCTCGTTCAAGGTAGCAACATCGCTGCGATTAATCCGGTAAATACAGAGGTCTTTTCGTTCATTCATGTTGTTACCAAAATCACCAATGTAGAGGTAGTTTTCATCCATGGCTAACGCTTCCCAATCGATGTTCTTGGCATTGGAAACCCCTATTTTACGAGTAATGTTTCCACTTAAGTCAAGGATAAATAAAAGTGGTTCATTTCCACCATCATTGATGGCAATGAGGAGTGAATCGGATATTTTTTCTAATCCGGAAATTTCAGATAATTCAGAAGGTAGTTTGAAGTCTGTTTGGGCAAAGACGAAGGAACTGAAAAACAGTGCAAGAAGTCCAAACGCAGTTTTCATTACGATTCAATAAAAAGTCGAACCGTTTCAATTTTCCGATCACTTACTTCCTCGACGACCAATCGGTATTTTTCCAATTGAACGCTGTCGCCTTGTGTGGGAATGGATTCAATGTGATGAATAATTAATCCAGCGAGTGTGTCGTATTCTTCCGATTCTTCTAAGGAAAGTTTGAAGGTTTCATTTAAGTAATCGATATCGATTCGGGCAGAGAATAAGAACTCTGTATCGCTCACTTTTTCTTCTAGCCAAATTTCTTTATCGTGCTCGTCCTCAATTTCACCAAAAATCTCTTCGATGACATCTTCTAGGGTAATGATACCAGCTGTTCCGCCATATTCATCCGTAACAACCGCAAAACTTCCTGCTTGTTTCGTGAATTTCTCCAGTAATTCTTTACCGGAAATAACCGTTGGAACGAAGCTGATTGGCTTAAGTATTTGTTTGATGGATTTTGGTTTCGAGAATAAATCGAATGAATGTACGTAACCAATAATGTTATCGATGTCATCACGGTAAACAATCAATTTAGAAAGTCCTTTTGTGATTAACAGTTCTTTTACTTCCTCGATGTCATCTTCAATTTCCACACCGATGATCTCCGTTCGTGGAATCATGCAATCCCGTGCTTTGATATTCGTGAAATCAAGAGCGTTTCGGAGAATGAGCATTTCGTTGCTGAATTCCTCTTCATCCTTAATTCGTGCGCTGAGTTCATCGACGTAATGTTCTAGATCCACCTTTGAAAAAACGCGTGCGGATTGTTCTTGGTTGGAACCGAATAATTTTAGAATGATGTAACTGAAAAATAGGACAAATTGCGTGGGAAGATACAGTAGAATGTACAGAACAAGCATGGGAGCGAGTGTAACATCTAGAAAGCGATTTGGATTCAGTTGAACGAGTGCTTTCGGTAAAAATTCTGCTGTTACGAGCACAATGATGGTTGAAGCAACGGTTTGAAGGACAAGTAATAGCACTTCATCCGAAATCCCGAGGCCCATAAAAAATTGATTCAACACGCGTGCTGCGGCAATTCCATACATCACCAATGCAATGTTATTCCCCATGAGAAGGGAAGCAATCATGGTGGATTCACGGTGAAAGAAAAGTCCAATGATTCTGCTTTTTAGCGAACGGTTCTTTTTCATTACTTCAATCCGCAGTCGGTTTGAAGATAAAAAAGCTAATTCCATTGCTGAAAAGAAAGCAGATGCAAGAATGGAAATGAGAATGATGATAAGATCTACACTCATAGTTGTGGAATGAATTTCCGCGGGTTAACGTACATCTTGACCGATGTCCTTACGGTAATAAGCTCCGTCGTAGTTAATTTTAGAAATAGAATCGTATGATTTCTCCAAGGCAGCTTCCAGATTTTTTCCATAAGAGGTTACCGCAAGAACGCGACCACCAGCCGTGAGAACGGAAGGTCCGTCAGCACTTGTTCCAGCATGGAAAACGATGCTGTCAACGATGCTATTCAGTCCAAAAATGGATTTTCCTTTTTCGTATTCTCCTGGATATCCACCAGAAACCATCATGACTGTTGCGGCACTTTTGTCAATGAATTGAATGTCTCTTTCCGAAAGTGTATTGCTTGCAACTCCTTCAAATAAATCAAGGATGTCCGATTTTAATCGTGGGATGACAACTTCCGTCTCTGGATCACCCATTCGGCAATTGTATTCAATCACATAAGGGTCACCTTTGACGCTGATTAAACCAAAGAAAACGAATCCTTTGTAGGTGATTTTCTCTGATTTCAATCCTTTGATCGTTGGAACAATAATGCGGTTGTGTACTTTGTCCATGAAGCTTGCGTCCGCGAATGGAACTGGTGAAATGGCACCCATTCCCCCTGTGTTTAGTCCGGTATCACCTTCACCAATGCGTTTGTAATCTTTTGCTTCTGGAAGTAATTTAAAGGATTCGCCATCTGTTAACACAAAAACAGAAAGTTCGATTCCATCTAGAAATTGTTCAATGACAACTTTGCTGCTTGCCGCTCCGAATTTCTCGTCGAGCAACATGCTTTTGAGTTCGCTTTTCGCTTCGTCTAAATCGGAAAGAATCAACACTCCTTTTCCAGCTGCAAGTCCGTCCGCTTTTAGTACGTATGGACCTTTCATGGTATCCAAGAAAGAAAGTCCTTGCGTAATTGTTTCTGCGGTAAATGTTCCGTATTTCGCTGTTGGAATCGCGTGTCTAGCCATAAATGCTTTCGCGAAATCCTTACTTCCTTCTAGTTGTGCGCCAAATTTACTTGGACCAATGATTCCAACTTTTTTGAGTTGTTCATCTGCTTGAAAGTAATCGTAAATTCCGTTAACAAGCGGTTCTTCGGGTCCAACAATGACCATGTCAATTTGTTGAGCGATTACGAATTCTTTGATACCATCGAAATCCGTTGGAGACAAATCTACATTTTTACCATGTTTTTTTGTTCCAGCATTTCCTGGTGCGATAAAAAGTTCATCTAAAATGGAGCTTTGTGCAATTTTCCATGCGAGTGCATGTTCTCGTCCACCGGATCCTAGTAAGAGTACTTTCATGAACAGTGATTTAAAATCGATTCAAACAAAGCGAGGCCATCTTTATTTCCTAAATGTTGGTCTGCTGCTCTTTCCGGATGCGGCATCATTCCAAAAACATTTTTGTTTTTGTTGGAGATTCCTGCAATCGAATGAATGGAACCATTTGGATTCGATTCATCCGTAATGGAAGCTTGTTCATCACAGTAGTGAAATAAAACCTGATCGTTATCTTGAATGGATTTTAGTGTATCGTCACTTGCGAAGAATCTACCTTCACCGTGAGCGATTGGAATTTTATAAGCCTGATTTTGGTTTAGGTCCATGCTTGGAGCCGCGCTTGCGCTAGCAGGTTTCAAGAAAACATTTTTACAAATGAATTTCTGCGTATTGTTGTGAAGCAATGCTCCTTCTAACAATCCTGACTCAGTAAGAATTTGAAATCCATTGCAAATCCCCATGACGTATCCACCGCGATTCGCATGTTGAATGACTTCTGACATGATCGGTGAGAATTTTGCAATAGCACCTGAGCGCAGGTAATCACCGTAGGAGAATCCTCCAGGAATAATTACCATATCGACCTTTTTCAGGTCGGTATCTTTGTGCCACAATTGCTCAACTTGTTGACCCAGTAAGTCACTCAAAACATAAACCATGTCTTGATCACAATTTGATCCTGGAAACGTTACAACTCCAAATTTCATTTTATCTTAAATTATCGTTCAAAATTAATCATTTAAACCGCTCAATCCTGTGTGAAGTTGAGGAAAAATTTCACAAAAGAGTAGAGAAGTGCTATGTAGAAAAAGATATTGGCAAGAATACCTGATCGTTTACTTAAAAAGGCATAGGTTAGAAAATAGGTCAGGGGGATGATTGCTAAGGATAAATACAGTAATGATCCTGAAAAATAGAAATCGACACAACCCAACAGGAATAAGGCTGTGAAAATTAATCCGAGCATCTGAATTTGTTTTTTTAGTCGCAGGGATGATTTCAACATGCGCGCGCCCAAACTTGCCAGGCTAATAAAGAGTAAAATAAAGTACAAACCGGCAATTGGATAGGTATTCAATGCCTTACGGTAATCATGAAGTTGCCAAACGGGAAATTTCCAAGTGAAAACAAGTGAGTCCGTTAGAAATAGGTAGCTGAAATAATAGAGAAGAGGGACGCTTATTCCAGAAAGACATATGAATAGTTCTCGCCAGTTGAATGGACGTATAATCACAATCATGATGAGCATAAAAGGAATGAGAATGGTTAAGTACGGCAGCAAGATCATCGCAAGGCTAAACAAGAGTCCCGCATTAAAAATGATCATTTTTCCATCGGTGTTTTGTTTCAAATAGAAAAGCGCACCGAGTGTTGCTATGATAAAGAAATGAGCGAGTAATACCGGATTGAATTGATGTAAGGGAACAAACATGGGTGTAAGCACCACGTAAATCAAACTGATGATGTACGTGTTTTTGTCGAGGAATTCGTGACTATTGAATACGGCATTGAGCAATACCGCATTGACAAGAATCAAGAATGATTGTCCGAAATAGTCCCAGAAATGATTCGACGAAGTTTGACTAAAAAAAAGTCCATCTACTCTGTTCGACGCGACTTGTTCCACCCCAAGAATGTCCCCAAGAACATAAAGGGCAATGAGCAAAGGCAATAGTAACAAAACCGCTGTTCGGTTGTCTAAAAACAGTCGAATCATATAACGAAGGTACTTTTTTCTAACGGGCACTTTGTACGATTGTGAATAACTCGATGGAATTGTTCAAAATGACTCTATTAACGATAAATTAATTCTTTTTTGGTTTTTGATTTTCACTAAAAATGATATATTTGCTTTCGTTCTCAAAAGGGGATGACTTTGAAAGATTACCGGTATGACTAAAGAAAGAAATAAATTTTCAGATGCTGAGCTCGCAGAGTTCAAGGAATTGATTCTAAATAAATTAAAAGAAGCACAAATCGATTATACCCTATTAGTTGGTTCATTGTCTCACAACGATGATCATGGAACTGATGATACGGGAAGAACATTTAATATGATGGAAGATGGTTCTGAAACACTTTCGAGAGAGGAAGTTGCTCAGTTAGCTGCGCGTCAGGAGAAATTCATTCAAAGTTTACAAGCTGCTTTAACGCGTATCGAAAACAAAACTTACGGGATTTGTCGTGTGAATGGAACATTGATTCCGAAGGAAAGACTTCGTTTGGTTCCGCATGCAACAATGAGTATTGATGCCAAAAACGCTCAAAAATAGTGCGTAAAAAACTTTTGTACGTTTTTCTATTGGTTGCCGTTCTATTGATCATCGATCAATTGATAAAAATCTACATCAAAACAAGTTTCGAACCTGGTCAAACCAAAGCCTTATTCGGTGATTGGTTCGTTTTACATTACATTGAAAATCCAGGAATGGCTTTTGGAACAACCTTTGGTTCCGGTATCTGGCACAAACTTGCTTTGAGTATTTTCCGTTTTATTGCCATTGGATTCATCGTCTATTATTTGGTGAAACAAGCGAGAAAAGGTGCATCCCTTGAGTTTCTACTCGTTTTTGGGTTGATTCTTGCCGGTGCGACTGGAAATCTCATCGATTCGATGTTTTATGATTACTTTTTCACGTTAAATCCATGTGATTCGTTTAATCAACTTTCCGGATCAGGAATTAAAGGAGTTTGTACGGATTACGGTTTCAACTATCCAGTTGAACTTCGTCATCAAGGATTTATGTTGGGTAGTGTGGTGGACATGTTCCAATTCAACGTCAACTGGCCAAAATGGGTTCCGGGAGTAGGAGGTGAACAAATCTTTCCAGCGATTTGGAACGTGGCGGATGCAAGCATTTCTACCGGAGTCATCTTGATTTTGATCAGACAGAAAACGTATTTCCCAAAGAAAACAGCATCAGAGGAGTCCAACGAATCAGTGGATTAAAAATTCCATTTCATGTTTCGGTCATCTAGAATGGCGAAGGAAACCTTCCAGTCAAAGGTCGGTTTGATGTGATTCCCATCGGAAATAACGCCATAAATCCCCACTCTTAATCTTCGTCTGGACATCTTGAAGTTACGCTCAAGTCCACCAAGAATTTCGTAATGTTGCCAGTCGTATTCTTTGACGTACATGGCACCAGCTCCAGCAACTAAACCGATTCTTGTTTTCTTGAAGTACGGAATCTTATTTAAGATGGCTCCATTGTCATGGTGTACAACGTGTGCTTGAAACACGTAATCAATTGTTGGTAAGGTCGTGTCGAGTCCTTGGAAGGAATACAGTGGATTGGAGAACCAAATCGGATCACTTCTCCGTTGGTATTTGTAGTCTGGATTGTACAATTGTCGTGCACTGAGAAATTTCCCGACAGAAATTCGGTAATTCATCGTTCCCAAGGTTGAAATTTTAAAGGATTGCATGACATCCAATTGGAGGTATTCATGATCCACATCGCTTCCAAATAGCTTCGGGATTCCACGTTCGTAATTCACGCTAAACGTCGGCCAAGCGGAACCTAGGACCACTTTTCGGTAGGGCTCGCGCATGTACTTCTGTTTAGGCGTGTAACTGAATCCTAAGTACCCAATCATGGCCTGATACGGTTTGAAATCTGTAGGATCGTTATTCGGAATGATGTTATCAATGGTGTTGAGGAATTTAAAGTCTGTTAGACTTCTTCGTTCTGAAAATCCAAGGGAAGAGTAGGCATAAAAACCGTTGAAAAGTTCGTAGTCTGCCGACAAGGTCATTTTTGTTGCTTCGATGAAATTGTCGCGTTTGTAAATTTGTGTGATGGCATCGTAACCGCGGATGACATCGAAGTCATGGTTAATGGAGAATCGGACAAACCCAAAATGAAAAGGGTCAAATCGGTAACGCCACCAAGTATTACCTTTCACATCTTTATTCAAAAATCCATAAGAAAAGCGCGTGTACGTTTCCAAGGAACGTTCGTCTTTCCATTTTTTAAAATAGTCAAAACTTGGATTCAGCCTTGGTCCACCAAGTCCAAATGGCTGGATAAGCGTCGCAACAGAACCAAGAGACCACTGAATCTTTTGTTCACGATTGCGGTGATCTACACCAAACCAAAGGATCTTGAGTGCGGTAATTTTATTGAATACCTCATCAATAGAGTCAAGGTATTCCTTGCGATTGTAAAAATCACGAATGCTGTCTTTGATAATAATAAATCGTTGTTCTTCTGGACTAAGACTCGTTTGACGTGCGGATGACCAGTAATTTGTATCGCGTTCGTAAGCTTCTTTTGTCGTGACGGCTAATTCCGTGTTAAAGAATTTTTTACTGAATTCTGGGTCGAAATTGTAATTGGTAAAAAGCGCTGTTGTTTGACAAGCAGACGTTTCGTTTTTGTATTTCACACCGTAGCTTAGCACTTGTTTGTCAAGTACGCACATGGAGTCACCAACAATCGAAAATGTTTGGTCAATTTCAAAATGATCATAAATCAGCAAGTTCCCTTTGTTCATCGTTAGCTGAAGTTTCTGAATGAGAAACAAGGAATCAATCACGTAGATGTATCCCTCTAACGTTGTTGTTGCAGTATTTCTGGGAATGATTTTTATTTTACAAATGGTTAGACCGTTCTCCACATAGGTTTCTTCCATCCTGTATTTATAGGAAAGGATTCCAGGCACGGAAATAGGTGAACTTACCGGAGTTTGATGTAAGTCATCTAAGTGCAATAAATTCTCAAAAAAGTTAAAATTGGATTTTACGGTCGTTGTGTAGTACAGGGATTGATCAGAACCATGTAGGGTATACGCATTCCTAATTTCTTTGACTTTGTTTCCCGGAGCGTAATTGCGTTTCAATTGAACTTCCAACAGATTCATGTTGTCAACCCAAGCTGGTGCTTTCGGTAAACTTGCTTCCAATGGATCTGCCGCTACTGTTGCATCTTCCGCTTCGTCTTTCTCTTTCTCCTTTTTGTTTGTTTTTTGTTCCTTTACTTTGATGTCCTTCTGCTCGCTCGCTTTGATGTAGACATCTACGGCATGTGCATAATTCCACGGATTCATTTGCTCTCTGCGCTTGACCACTTCGAGCATGATTTCTCGTCCGATATTTCCTTTTTTAGTATTCACTACGACTTCTCTGTAGTCCTGTTCTTTTTCCGGGAATAACTGAATGTCACGTTGCAGGTCTACGTTACTGATGGAAATATACGTTTCCCGATCTTGGTAACCCAATGCCGAAATCACCAGAAAATACTCTCCGGGCATGAGGGAAAGTTCGTAGGATCCATCGACAGCGGCAACGGTGCGTTGGTCTGCGGTGTTTTTTACGTAAATTTTAGCGAATGGAATAGGGGATTTTCGCTCATCAACGACCTTGCCACGGACAAAATTCTGAGCGAAAAGTCCATTTACAAGGATGAGAAATACGATGAGAGAGAATGCTTTCATAAAGAGTTAAGACTCGTTTTGTTTGTTTTTGTTACACTAACAAAAGAATTACCCTTCTTGTTCCTTGGATTTATCTTTTAAGAATTGTTGGTGGTTCCCCACGCGTTTCATCATCCAACGTTTCACGAAGAAGGTTGCGAGTGCGATGATCGCGAAAACATAATTGGACGCATATTTTTCAAATCCTTCCGTGAAACAAAGGTAGGTAACTGTAACGAAAGAAACGCTTGCTACTGCTAACCAGAAGTAGCTCATGATGGTGTTGTATAGGTTCATGTTATTTAAATTCGAGTTCGTTTTCTAATTGGAATTTCCCAACCGGTTTAATGATTTCATATTTACTAAAGTCCTGCTTGGTTCTAATCCCTTCACCAAAGATAGTGCCTTTAGGAGAGCGAACCTTCACAGAAGATTTCGAATAGATTGTACTATCCTTTTGGTTCCAATAGAGTGCTTCTGTTTCTAGGGTTTGTTTCTTCTCGTAGTTGTATAGTCTCACGGAGTCTCTGACCATCAGTGTTCCTTTGGTGTTGTTTATTTCCCCATAAAGTGCGGTCAGTTTTGAAACGATTTCACCTTTTTCATTGAAAAAGTGAACTTTTAAACTGTCCTTGATTTTGGTGATTTCTTCTTTCCCTCGATAAGTTTCTGCCAATGCAGCAAAAATTTCCACGCGGGCATACCCATCGTCAGCGTAAATCATTTTGAGGTTTTTTGTGGTTTCATCGGGAGAATGCGCATCAAAACTAATGCGTTCGATGGCATCTAAATCATTTTCACAGGAGTTCAGTCCTACAAGAAAAAGACTCAGCAAACTGATTAATCCAATTTTCGTTGTCTGAACCACTTGTCAAAATTGGAAGGTGCGAGGATGAAACTTAGGTTCACGGAAGCAAATTTCTCTTGTATTCCGAAACTTTGATTACTCGAACGAGAACCCAAATTAACACTGAAGTTAACGGAGGAAGCAGACATTTGCGCCATGATTGGAAGCCCTAATCCAAAACTCACTGCAGATTCTTGGTATTGAATGTTGTTGGTTGTATACGGCAGTGATTGCGTGTAGTAACCAATTCGATACGTGATTTTCTCTAATCCTTTCAGAGTGGAAATGTTTTCCATCAAGCGAGATTCTGGACTGAATTGTGCACCGAAAGAAAGGCGTTGAAACGAGGTCATTCCGAAATCAGGAATTAAATCATGAGCATTGTGATCAAGCGCACCAAATTGATAAAGTGACGCCATCAGACTCAATTTCGGATGTAACTCTCTTGTTGCACGTTTCCATCGTGGAAGTAGAATGCTGTAGTTTAGTCCGAGCTCTAACGTGGATGAGTTCAACAAGTGAACACGGCTTCGACTAAACGCGATGGTGTCGTATGTAGTGCTCGAATTGATGTTGGATGCAGTATAAAATTCATCTTGGTAATCTCCAGTAATGGTTTGATTCGGAAGGTAAACTGCACTCAAACTAATCAACTGGTTTTTCCCAAGTTGCTGTTGGAAATAGGCTCCAAGTTCGTAGTGAAACGAACGTATGATCAATGAATTGATGTTAATCCCACCTTGATTCGATCCTGAAGCAATCAGTTTCGCTTGTCGTTCATTGGTGACCGTCCCGAATAAATACGAAGCATTTGCGCCGATCGATAGTTTTGTTTTGGGACGATAAACAAGTCCATAAGAATAGCCTAAAAACAGGTCCTGTATGGCTCCTCTACCTTTGTATGTGTATTGCAAGGAGTCGAATCCTGTAAAAGATTTGTCTGTAATTTGATAACCTCTTGCTGAATAGGGTTTTAATCCGAAAGCGAGTCCCATGTTTTTTTTGATGCGTACACCGATTGCAATATGGTCAATCATTCCTGCAAATCCAATTTGTGTTTTCGTTTGCTCTGAATAATTAGAAATTCTTGTTTGAATTCCATAAGAGTAGAGCGTGTTTCCTGTACTGAGCGTATTGTAGGTAGCTGGATTGTAAAAATTTAAAATAGTGGAGTCAAACACGTTGATGGTGTTTTTCCCTAAGGCATCAAAGATTGCATGGTTTTGAGCTGAACTTTCACCGAGTCCGTAGTAGGAAGCAGGTTGATTGGTAGTAGATTGCGACCAAGTTTGTGAGAATACAAAAAGGATAAGGAAATTAAAGAGAATCTTCATTCAGACGGTAAATTTCTAGAATTCCTTCTAGGGTTAAATGTTCGAGTACAAAGATGTTACTTTTTTGCTCGAAATCAAAATATCGCGCGTCTCCTCCGGTGAGGTAAACATCTAAATCAGGGAATTTTGTTTGGTATTGTTGAATTAATTGGGTGATTTCAGCTTTCCAACCATTTAACACGCCACTTTCAATTGATTCCTTAGTATTCTTTCCAATGAGCTTTGCACTTGAATGAACAGGAATCAGCGGAAGTTTTGCAGTGAACGTTTGCAGTGAAAGTGCACGCATCGCTAATCCGGGTGAAATGGAACCACCTTCGTAGGATTGTGTTGCATTCATGAAGTCAAATTTGATGCAGGTACCCAAATCAATGACCAATTTTGCTTTCGTTGGATTCCGGTTTGCCACGGCTGCCATGTTACACAGACGGTCAATCCCAAGTGTTTCGGGTGTCAGGTAGTCCAAATTAAAAGGCAGATTCATGTGAGCGCTTATGTACATCTTGTTTTGAAAAAAATCTTCCAATGGTTTTTTCCATTCATCTGCAAGTACAGACGAAATCACGATGGGAATGTTACCATCCAGTTCCTTCCAAGGAAAAGAGCTCAAATCGAAGCGTTTAACACGAGAAATCACCCCATTTTCCACCGTTCCAAGTTTCACGTGTGTGTTCCCGGCATCCAATAAATAGGCAGTTGTTTTGTCGTGCATGACACAAAGTTAAGTAGCTTTCAAAGAAATTTACCTGACTTTTTGATTAGAAATAAAAAAAAGTGTTAAATTTGCCCCACCAATAGCTGGTGCCTTAGCTCAGTTGGTAGAGCAAAGGACTGAAAATCCTTGTGTCCCTGGTTCGATTCCTGGAGGCACCACTAGCCAAAGTCCTGACGGAAACGTCAGGACTTTTTTTTGGTATATTAATGAATAATCCCTCTTTCCCTAAGAATAATTATCTTCGGAACTTCAAACATAAACACCATGAATCGGTCATTATTTTTTTCCGCTTTGCTTTTTATCACACTGATCTCTTCTTGTACGAACAGTGAACAGGGTAAACAATTGGAAGAAGTCACAGCACTTATCCACTCAAAAGATTCTTTGGAAAAGCTTTACCATGAAAATCAATTCGATTCTTTGAATTATTGGAGACTTGAGGCATCCAACATTGAAATTACGATTAAACGAAATTATGTTTCAAATACAGTAGATAAAGAACTTTCTACAAAGATGAACCGTTTCAAGTCTATGCAAGAAATCATCGATGCTGAAAGTGAATTGGGGGGAGAAGGTGAATACGAAGAAGAGGAAAAAGAAATGACCTTAGGTCGTCGCATGATGTTACTCAATAGCGGATTCAAAAAAGAGAAAATTAGCCTTGAAAACTTACAGTCGGATTTGGAGAATAAGCTGTTGGATCCGAAAAAGTTTAAAATATACATTCAGTCCGAAAGGATGAAAGTAAAACAAATGGAAAATCAATTAACTCAATACCTGTTCGTCAAAAATACAGAACTAAAGGAATACATTAAATTGTGTAAAGAGTTGCGCGTTTTTGCTGATTCGATTTCTAAAAAATCTTAACGAATCAACGTGATAAATCCTTGCTTTTTGATTTCGGTTCCGCCGAGCATAACTCCGTTTAACAAGTAAAAATAAACGCCATCTGTGTGTGGTTTTCCGTCTGTGGATAGTCCGTCCCAAGCCGCTACTCCGGTTTGATCTTCTAAGATGCTGACCATATTCCCCCAACGATTGAAAATCATGATGTCATACGATTTGAAAGCTGGATAGGGCAGTACCACGAAGTCATTGACGCCATCGCCGTTTGGTGTAAATACGTTTGGAACCCAAATATCTGGATCACTGACGAAAACAGTCGTTTCGTAGGTGGAAACACATCCCAATTCATCTACCACTGTGAGTGTGATGACATGTGGTCCTCCTTGTGAAAAGGACGTAGTTGGCGCTGTGTTCGAATTCCACGTAAAGGTGGAGTCGGTATCTAAATTCCAGGCCCAACTGACAATCGGTGCATTCGTAAAGGTCGATTGGTCATTGAAATTGATGATCCCATTGATGTCCGCATACACTGGATTTGGAACGAAAAAGGCGTCCAAATCGTCGTCATTGACAGTGATCGGATCCAAGGGCAAAAGAATCTGACAACCAACGGAGTCAAAAATGGTAATGCTTGGTTGATACGTTCCCGGTGTGTCGTATATGTAATTAAAATCCAAGGAATCCGAGTAGCTGGTGCCATCACCTAAATTCCAAACTAAACTATCGATGTCGGAAACATTCGACAAGTAAAACAACGCTCCCTGTGCGCAAATCGTGGCATCTTGCAGCCAATTTGGTGTTCCCATCGGACCGCCAATCGAAATGTAGTCTAGAACAGTGGAATCATCGGTACAGCCATATTGATCGGTTACAATGAAGTTTAAATCAAAGGTTCCATTTGTCACGAGTGTGTTAGAAGGATTCTGAAGAATGGAGTTGTTTCCATTTCCGAAGGACCAGTTCCACCCGGTAATATCTCCATAGGAGAAGGAGGAATCCTGAAAGTTGCAAAAAATGGGTGGACAATCGTAATCTCCGTTTGCATTTGGAATAGCGCCTGTGAAGAAGAAATTCGGAATGGCAAGCGGTGTAGACATGATCAAGGTGCGATTCATGGTGTCTTTACAGCCATTTCCGTCCGTCGTTATGAGTGTTAAAATGTGCGAATTTGACAATTGTCCGTTGTTTGGATTGGTCAATGTAACGAGGGTATCCGTACTCGTACCTATCGTTGAACCATTCAGGATCCATTCGTAACTTAAAGTGCCTGTTCCAGTGGATTGATTGATGGTCAGATTCGTATCCAAGTCACACAAAACAGAATCGATGCCAAAGTCTGCAGTAGGTTTGGTGATCGTTATGGTGACGCCAGTTGGTAAGGAATTACAGCCGAAAATATCCGTGGCTACAATGGTTGCTGAGTAGGCTCCTTGACCAAAGAAGGTATGGACAATCGGTTGGTTGACATTATTGGTGATCAAAATAGAATTGTCATCCGAAAAACTGGTGCTAAATGAACTCAAAGGGAGTCCGTTGGCTAGACTAAACGATGTATTGGTAAATGGAACCGTAAATGGTGAACATCCGCTGTATTCATTCGCGAGTATTCCTGCAATCGGTTTATTCACAACTTTTACCGTCTGTGTAGCCGTTGATGAACAACCCACACTGTTGATCACCATGTGGGAGATGGTGTAATTCCCAGGTGCTGGATAGGTATATGAAATATTCGGTCCATTGTGAATTGACTGTCCGTTCCCCATGTTGTAATACCAATCATTTACGGGATGAGACCCTGTAGCTCCACTCCATGAAGTACTGATGTCTGTTAAATTAATGGCCGTCCCGTTACAAACGGTGTCATTGGACATAGTGAACTGACTGGCAAGCTGAGAAATGGTAATGGTGGACGTAATGCTGTCCGAGCAACCTGTCGTGTAGTTGTGTATGACCTGTTCAATGTTGTATGTTCCATACGTCGAATACGTATGACTGGTATTTCCGCCATTGGGGACATCGAGTTGTGCATTGGTGAAATTCACATTTGGCGTATTGTCAAAGAATTCATAATGCATATCCACGTTGTCAGAAAGTACTCCGTGAATGGAATTGTCATCGATGGCAACGTTTACGGGAAAGGAACTTGGATTACAAAATAAAAAGGCACTCGGCGAAAACTGTGCGATTGGTGCGAGAATATACACGGCGTCTTCAACGATAAACGTATCCTTACATCCTCTAAAGTCAGCAATAAATGTAACGTCGAAATAACCGGTGTCAGATTCAAATTGGTGAGTTGGATTCTGTTCAATGGATGTTCCGTCCCCAAAATCCCAGAAATAGGTGACTTCGTTGGCGTTGTGCGGAACAGAGATATACGTTGAACTTGTGAAAATCACATCGTCATTGGAGCAAGCAATCAATGGGGTGTAAGTGAAATGTACGGAGTCGATGTGTCCGACCGTCACATAATCGTTTTTAATGATGGTATCCGTACAGCCTGATTGGGTAGTGATGATTAATTGAACATCGTATACACCGACTTGATACGTTTGAGCTGGTGGAAAATGACCATTGAACGTTTGTCCATTGCCAAAGTTCCATTGCCAAGAAACAATCGGATTTGAAGGTGTGAAGGAGGTATCAATGAAATTGACAACCAGCGGATCACAGCCTGCAGTATCCAAAGTAAAGAATCCAGCTTGGACATTCGTCATATTGATGTAGTCATTCAAAGTTGTTGAACCTGTACATCCTGCTGCTGTTGTTAAACTCAAGGTGACATCGTATAAACCACTTTGAGTGTAAATGTGCGGAGGAGGTGTTAATCCGGTGTAGGTTTGACCATCTCCAAAGGACCAAACATACGTACCAGGTATCGTCGTGCTACTCGTAAATTGGATGGATCCAGGCGCACAGTTGGTAATCGGATTCGCACTGAAAACAGGATTGGTGTTGGCCTGAATAGAGATGGGTTGCGTGATTGTTGAGGTACATCCTGAACTTGTATTTTGGGAGGTCAATTGAACGGTATAGGTTCCGGGTGCATTGAATGCAAATGACGGATTTTCTAGTGAGCTGGTTCCCTGGTTCCCAAAATTCCAACTCCATGCATTGGCTCCAGCGGTTGAATTGTCTTGAAACGAAATCGCTTGTCCAACACAACCAAAAGTAGGAGCAGTGATTCCAGCTTGGAAATTTGATACTTGAATACTCTGTGTACTTGTTGCGACACAGCTAGTACTTGTATTCGTCACGTTTAAAGTGATTGTGTAGCTTCCGGCAGCATTATAGGTGATATTCGGTGGATTCGCAGCTGTGGAGTTCTGACTATTTCCAAAATTCCATGCGTTACTGAAATTCGCTCCACTGGAAGAACTATTGACAAAAGACAAGGTGAGTGGAACAGTACAGCCTAAACCGTTGACAGAAAAAGCAACGATAGGCAATGGATTCACCGTAATGAAAGCGGTTTTTATTTCCGCATCGACTGCTCCAATGGCATTTGTTACGACCAAGGTAACGGTAAATGTGCCCGCAGTACTAAATGCATGCGATGGACTAAGCAATGTTGAAAGTGCACCGTCTCCAAAGTCCCAGGCATTTGAAACGATAGCGCTTGTTCCGTTCTGTGTGGATGTATTCGTAAAGTTAACCGGGACACCAACGCACACCACCAAAGGATTTGCTGTAAAATTAGCTGTAGGAGTTTGCGCACGCGAAAAAAACGTGAATGCAAGTAGAAATACAGCGAATAGTATGCGCATTTAGGCAGCGAGTAGTTTAGGTATTAGCCTTAACGCAAAATTGTAGGGTAAAGTTGCTTAAAAGGCCATTTTTATCAAGCTTACGTGCATTAAAATGCAAAAAGACAGAAAACGATTATTTTTTTCAAAAATGAAAGAATGTACTTACCTTGATTTTAGAAAAAGAATGGAAATCATGAACTGAGGTGGCAGACGGATAATCTATTTTGGAAAATTCAATTCCATTCCTGGGAAGAATACATGTCCCATAATGAGTGGATTGAAAACAAAATATTGACATTTTACCAATTCACCATTCGGTAGTTGACACCAGAACTTGTTCATGTCCATATTTTCCATCTCGCCAAATTCGTTGCGCTGTGCTTCCTTTGTTGCGATTTTGAACATGCGTAATTTAGTGGATGGTCCTTGTTTTTCTTTGACGGTAAGGACACAGAATGGCGCAGAACGTTTCAGGCTGTCACATTGTTTTTTGCTTAATTCGTAATTAGCCAATTCAAAGTGAATTTTCTTATAGCCCTGTAAATAACGGTAAATGTTTAAAGTATCGACGTTAGGTATTTTAGTTCCGTTTTGAGTTAATTTGAAACGATTTCCTACCGCTGTGATATGGAAATTACGGTATTTTTCTTTAGGATATTTGATATCAACACTCGCAATTTGTTCCATTTCAAGTTCGAAAATATTCGTACAAGCCCATTTTCTTGGGTCAGCAAAAAAACGAGGTTCAATGATTCCTGCCATCCCTTTAATTTGCATCATTACTGGATTGGAACTTTTGCCGCCATCTGCTGTTTCCAACAACATGATTTGTCCGTTATGATCCTGCGCAGATGGTCCGATGTACCACGTTTTAGTCCATTCGCCGTCTTGGAAAATTTCCACTTTCGTGTGACTCGCAGACATCAGTTTCACAAATTGCTTGTGGCTTTTTTCGGATAAATATCCTTTCAATGAAATGTTACCGAGTGCTTCGAGGATATAATGTGCACTTGATTGCATGATGCATCCACCATTTTTGTCCGTCCATTCATCTCCATTTCTTACCAAGGTAAACGTATTTGAAAAGGCATCAGAGATGATGATTTTGGTTACTGAGTTCGTGTCTTTCACCGCAAATTCAATGAATTCGGAGTCACTTGCACCGTCTTTTCGAGTCAAATCAAAAGCGAACCATCCAAGGACAACAAGCACTGCGACTAAAGAAAGGAGAATACTGATTTTTTTCATGGAGGATTATTTTCTTGCGTAACGACGCGTTCGAATGTAGTTCATAAGCATGCTCAATAGAATGATGATTCCTAGCGGTAAAAGCATGTTGATTGTTTTATAGAATCCAGCGAACTTCGCTACCTTTTCTTTGTCTATTTCCTTAATGTCAATCTGACGACTACGGATATCAAGCACGGAGTTATCTCCCATCATGTAATCGACGATGTTTTGGAAAAATTCTTGATTTCCATAATAAAGTGAGATGCGACGTTGGTATAAGTCGTAATCCATTTTCAACTCATTAAACCCATTTGGACGGTATAAGTAGTTCAATCCTTTTGGATTCGGCATGGAATCGTACGTATTTGCAAAGAAGGTTCCATTTCCTATGAGCAATACTTTTCCTTCTTTCTGACTTTTTGCTTGAAATGCATATTTCTTCGGAAGGTTTTTGACGAATTCAGGTGGGAGACGGTTGTTGTAATGGGAGCTGAAATACCCTTCTACCATTCCGCCAAGACAGATTTTATTGATCTCATCTTCTGGATTGTCGACTAATTTTGGAGATTTGCCGTAATTCAATGGCAAGCCAAGATTAACGAATGGTTGAAGTCCAGAAGGAATGGAGTTTGTTGAGGAGGTCAGGAGGCTGGTTTGCTTGATATTCGGTAAATCCACAAAGCTGACTTCGTTTGCATATTTTAGCAAAATTGGATCCACATTTCGGGTGATTGGGTGTTTGGACGGAGTCGCCATCACGTGAAAAAACCATGGAATAAACGTTGATTCCGCAAAAGGAACAATCTTGGGTGCACATTGAACATCCATCATGTAGTTTTCATGAACCTTAATGCCATAATCGAATAGAAGTCGGTCCAATTTCAGGTTTTTCCTCATGGAATGCGTCATTCCGCGTGCCATAAGCGTATCTTCATTGTGCTCCAGCGTATTCATGAACACCATTAATTTGCCACCGCGCATCACAAATTGGTCTAAAATGTACATGCTGCTGTCCGAGTAGGGAATTCGTGGATTTGCGATAATGACACCATCGATGTCGTTTAATGCCGCAATGGAATCAGATAATTTCACATCGGAAAGCGTGAAGTAAGGCGCTAAAAGTGCTCTTGCACGCATGGTTTGTTGGTAAGTCAATTCACCGTGTCCTTGAAGAAAAGCAATTCTTGGTTTGTTCACTTGTGTCAAACGACGCATGCTTGCGATTAAGTTGTATTCTAGGTTGTTCAGCGATGTTTCAATGATCTCCGCCATATCCTCCAAGCTGTTTGGATGTCCGGGTTGCGTTCCTGGCAGGAATTGCACCATGTTTTCTTTGGTGATTCCATTAACGGTATAACTCATGATTGCACCAGGAAACAACATCACTTTACTTTGCGTTCCGTCCTTCATGTACAGGATTTCCAACGGCATGATTCCTTTTCCTTTATCGTACAATTGTGCGCGCATGGCATTCACCTCTTCTTCTGATCCGACATTGATATCCGTGAATAAATACTCAATGCGATTTCCCGCAACACGTTTGAAATCTTGCAGTTTATCCTTTAAAGCTGTTTGAAAGTGTTTTATTTCAGAAGGCATGTTTCCTTCTAAATAGATTTGAATGCTGATTCTGTTCTCGAAATTATCTTTGTTGGACAAGAAGTTTTCGGTGCTATTAGCCAAGGAATAACGTTGATCCTTGGTCATGTCGATCTTGTAATAGATCAATGATCCTATGATATTGACAAGCACAATTGCTACACCAACAAGTGCAAGCACGGTCCAGTTGAAAAGTCCTTTTGTGAGATTCTTTTTCATGTTATTTTTTCAATGTTTTAATCACTGTTAAAGAAGCGAATAAGAACAGCGTATTGAGGGAAAGGAAATAGATGATGTCACCGGAGTCAATGACACCTTTTTTAATGGAATCGTAATGAAACGCAATTCCAACATATTTAATGAAGTAATCTAGTCCACCAAATTGACTAAAATTACCTAGTAAGTTAAATCCATCATAAAACACCCAACACAAGAACATCGCTAGAATGAACGCAACAATTTGACTGTTGGTGAGTGAGGAAGCGAAAATACCGATGGAAACAAATACAGCGCCGAGTAAAATAAGTCCAACGTAAGATGTCATTGTAGCTCCCGCATCAATATTCCCTGCTGGTTTCCCGAGGTAATACATGGAGATAAAATAAATAATGGTTGGAATGATGGCTACCACGAGTAATGCTACACCGGCAAGGTATTTAGCGAAAACGAGTTTAAAATCTGAAATAGGTCGTGTGAGGAGTAATTCGATGGTGCCGGTTCTTCTTTCCTCTGCGATGGAGCGCATGGTAATGGCCGGAATCAAAATAAAGAAAATGACTGGTGATAAATTGAAGAAGGGAATCATGTCAGCTTCTGTTCCTTCGAGTAGATTCGTGTTGTACGAAAGAACCCAATGAAAAAGTCCAGAGGCAATTAAATAGATAAGGATAAACACATATCCAATAATAGAACTTAGAAAACTATTGATTTCCTTAAAAAATAATGCGCGCATATGATGATTTCAATCCTCAAAAATAAGGATTTTACCCGTACGATGAACAGAGTTTAAAATTGCTTGACGGGAAAATATTGTTCAAAAAAAAATCCCGCGAGAGGCGGGATTTTAATGATGAGAATGTACTACTATGCTTTTTTTACATTGATTGCATTCAAACCTTTACGACCTTCTTGTAAATCGTACTCAACTTCGTCATTTTCTTTGACTTTGTCGATTAATCCTGTAACATGAACAAAATATTCTTTGTTCGTGTCGTCTTCGATAATAAATCCAAATCCTTTAGATTCATTAAAGAACTTTACTGTTCCTCTACTCATTTTGTAATAAATTAATTTTGGTAAAGGTATACTTAATTACCGGTTATCCAATAAATATTCAAATTTTTTGACTTTTGAGTAATTTAAGTCACTGAAATCCATCGAAGTATTCAGCTAAACTCCATGCTTCTGGTCTCGCTGAGAACCATGGTTTAATGGTTGGCCAAATGGACTGAAACAGAGGGGAAAGGCGGTAGTTTTCAAGTGCTTCTTCATTTTCCCAAATACTGTAGGTCATGATGATACATGGATTTTTAATGTCTTGAATCAATTTCATGCCATGACAGCCTGGAAAGGTAGCAACAGAAAATTTGACTTGTTCAAAGTGGGTGAAAAAGGCATCTAGGTGCGCTTCTTGGAATTCTAGCTTAACAATACGGGTAATCATGGACTTAAGCAAAAAGTGATTCAATGTCCTCTTTGGATCCTTTTGGTGTGAATTCAACATGCACCGGATCACCTTGTCTCATGCCAAACAACTTGTTTGCACCACCTGTACTTCCATTTGCACCGCGATTGATTGCGATTTCAAGTAATTCACTGCTGTTAAAAAGTGCAACACGTTCACCCATCGTTACATTGTTATACGTCTGGTTGATTTCATCGATGTAGTATTCCTTGTTTAAATACTTGATGGTGAAAGGTGTTTTTTCACCGAAATGATCAAAGTCAGCTTTGCGGATATTGGTAATTAAATTCCCATAGCTATCTACATGAATGACATTTCCGCGAATGGTGAGGTTTTCAATGACCGGTTTTTGCATGAAAGCTCTTTTGTAAGCGTTCGTTGCTTTGGCAAAACTTCCGATGGATTCTCCTCCAGCAATTCGTTTCGCTAGTGGAATGAAACAATTTTTCGTTGGGAATTTCACCATTTCAGGATTGTTCACAATGTCTGAAAACTGGTATAATTCATCCGGATGTTCTTCATCTAGAAAGCAACCGAAGAATCCGTTGTCGTTCGAAATGAAATATTGACCTTTAAATAACATGATCGTAGGGAAGCTCAATTTGTCGCCAGTTAATACCGGCTCACCGTCTACTCCGATAATGTGAATGGTTCCTTTTGGAAAATCTTGATAGCAACAACGCAGTTGAAAAGCAGCGTTTGCTACATCAAACGGACGAATGTTGTGTGAAATGTCGATAACATATGCTTGGGGCATTTGATTTAAAATGGCACCCTTAATTGCGGCTACGTAGTAGTCTTGAAGTCCATTATCTGAAGTAAGTGTTACGATTTGCATGTCAAACAGAAATCAGTGTCCGCAGAAATTTATAATTTTACCAAAAGTAATCTAAATTAGAGTATCACCCCTGAACATACACTAAAATAAATTGAACATAGGAAATCGACATATCGAAATTAGCGGATTGAATCCCGCGGAAATCTTTGGTGTTAACGATGCAAATTTGCGCCACATCAAAACCTTCTTTCCGAAGTTGAAAATCACCGCGCGTGGAAATATGATTTCCCTAAATGGAGATGAAGAAGTGATGGACGAATTTGAACGAAAGTTTAATTTACTCATTCAACATTACCATAAGTTCAATCATTTAACGGAAAACAACATCGATAATCTGATGTTGGAAGACGGTTCAAAGTTACTTTCCAACGATGATGGATCAGAGATTTTGGTTCATGGAAACGGCGGAGCAAAAATCAAGGCGCGCACGGTGAATCAAAAGAAAATGGTTCAGGCCGTCGATAAAGATGATATGGTATTTGCTGTGGGTCCAGCCGGAACCGGAAAGACGTACACCGCTGTCGCTTTGGCTGTTCGAGCCTTGAAGGCAAAGGAAGTGAAACGCATCATATTAACGAGACCAGCAGTCGAAGCAGGGGAGAACCTTGGATTTCTTCCAGGAGATTTAAAAGAAAAACTGGATCCGTATTTAATGCCATTGTACGACGCATTGCGAGACATGATTCCGGCAGAGAAATTAGCGGACATGATCGAGTTTGGTGTCATTGAAATTGCACCGCTCGCGTTTATGCGTGGACGTACATTGGACAAGGCATTTGTCATTTTAGATGAAGCGCAGAACACCACCCAAATGCAAATGAAAATGTTTTTGACGCGCATGGGGATGACAGCAAAGTTTATCATTACTGGAGATATGTCACAAGTTGATTTACCAAGTAAACAGCGTTCCGGATTAGCTTATGCTTTAGATGTATTGAAGGATGTGGATGAAATCAGCGTGATTAGACTCGGACAAAGTGACGTCATTAGACACCGATTAGTAAAGAAAATCATCGAAGCATTCGATAAAGCAGAAATAGAGGCAAAAACACAAAAAGAACTAAAAGAAAAAAAAGAATGAACGCAATAACAGAGTCAAATTTTACTTTCAAAGGACAAACGAATGTTTATCATGGTAAAGTACGCGATGTGTATACCTTGGATAATGGTTTGTTAGTCATGGTGGCTTCTGATCGCATTTCTGCATTTGACCATATTTTACCGAAGGGAATTCCATTCAAGGGACAGGTATTGAATCAAGTCGCAACCATGTTTTTGGATGCAACAAGAGACATTGTTCCAAATTGGCTTGTAGCAACACCTGATCCGAGTGTCGCTATTGGACTAGCTTGTGAACCGGTTCGAGTTGAAATGGTGATTCGTGGATACCTTGCTGGACATTCTGCCCGAGAATACAAATTAGGAAAACGCCTATTGTGCGGAGTGGTTCTTCCAGAAGGAATGAAAGAGAACGATCGTTTTCCGGAACCAATTATTACTCCAGCAACCAAAGCGGAGGAAGGACACGACGAAGATATTTCGAGAGAGGATATTCTTGCGAAAGGAATCGTTCCAAAAGCGATTTATGAAAAAATGGAAGCATATACGCGTGCATTGTTTCAACGCGGAACAGAAATGGCTGCTGCTCGTGGATTGATTTTAGTAGATACGAAATACGAATTTGGGATTCGCAATGGCGAAGTAATCTTGATTGATGAAATCCATACGCCAGATTCGTCTCGTTACTTTTACAAAGATGGATACGAGGAAAGACAAGCGAATGGTGAGCCACAAAAGCAATTATCCAAAGAATTCGTTCGTCAATGGTTGATTGAAAACGATTTCCAAGGTCTAGATGGACAACAAATGCCTTTTATGCCGGATGATTTTGTTCAGACAATTACAGATCGATACATTGAACTTTACGAGAAAATTACTGGAAATGCTTTTGTGAAATCAGAAACTTCTGACATCACGAACCGCATTCAATCAAACGTAGATGCGTATTTGAATTCCTTGTAATTCGATCAGCGCATTTGCGAATTAGTACATTCAAAGATTAAGCCTTAATTTTGCTCAAATGACGCTGATTGTTTGATTCCATTGGAATCCATCAGCTGGATAAACGAAACTATGTCAGTTCATTCAAACGTAAAAAAAGTAACCACGCATACGCTTCATGAAATGAAGAATGCTGGACAGAAAATATCCATGTTAACGGCGTATGATTTTTCCATGGCGCGCATTGTAGATGAAGCTGGAATCGATGTGATTTTAGTTGGAGATTCTGCATCAAATGTCATGGCCGGACACGAAACAACCTTGCCGATTACCTTGGATCAAATGATTTATCACGCATCCTCCGTTGTTCGTGCAGTGAAACGTTCTTTGGTTGTCGTTGATATGCCTTTTGGTTCCTACCAAGGAAATTCAAAGGAAGCGCTTTCTAGTGCGATTAAAATCATGAAAGAAACGGGCGGACATGCCGTTAAAATGGAAGGTGGACAAGAAATCATCGAATCTATTGGACGCATTTTAACCGCTGGAATTCCAGTCATGGGACATTTAGGACTAACACCTCAATCCATCTATAAATTCGGAACATATGTCGTTCGAGCGAAAGAGGAAGAGGAAGCACAGCGACTGATTGATGATGCAAAAGCATTGGAAGCAATTGGATGTTTTGCGATTGTATTGGAAAAAATTCCTGCGCAATTAGCTACACAAGTGGCAAAAATGGTCTCGATTCCTATTATTGGTATTGGAGCTGGAAATGGTGTAGACGGACAAGTACTCGTTGTGCACGATATGTTGGGGATTAATAACGAATTCAATCCACGATTTTTACGCAAGTACAATAATTTGCATGAACAAATGATGAATTCGTTCCAAGCGTATATCAAGGATGTGCAGTCTGGCGATTTCCCAAATGAATCAGAACAATATTAATAGATGAGGTTCTTCTTGGTTGTTCTTTTGTTAAGCCTTGCTTCTTGTTCGAATCAAGAGAAGCAAAGCCAACAAACGAAATCAACAGGAGTCAATATCTGTCGCTATAGTAAATACCTAGGCGTTTTTAAAACAAAAAATGGGTATTTGATCCGCATTCAACATCCGGATAATCAGAAAAAACGTTTTCAGTTTTACGTGAGCAATGCTGCACAGCACTTGGCCGTTTTGTCGTCAACCCACATCGGCATGTTGTCGGCATTAAACGAGGAGAAAAGAATCGCTGCAATTACGGATATCCGCTATGTATTCAGTCCGCTTGTCAAAAAACGATTCAAGCAAAAGCACATATTAGCCTTGCAAAACGAACAAACAATGTCGGTGGACCAATTACTGCGTTCAAAGTCGGAATACGTAATTTACAGTGCTTTCTCGGGTTCCTTTTCTCAAGAAGAACGATTGGAAAAATTAGGCATTCACTGCATCCCAAACTTTGATTGGAGGGAACAAACCGCATTGGGAAGAGCGGAATGGCTGCTACTTTTTGGCGTGTTAAGCGCGAAGGTTCCTGAAGCGGTGGACTTATTTAAATCCATTGAAAGCGCGTATGTACGTGCAAAGAAAGAAAAGGTGAATTCGAAAGAAATGATCTCCGGAAATGTCACAGGGGATTTTTGGTATGCGCCTGCTGGACAAAGTTTCATGGCCGAACTATTTAAGAATTCAGGATTGAATTACATTTATCATGGAACTAAAGGAACAGGAAGTTTGGCTTATTCGATGGAGAAAGTGATGAAGGACGGGTCGAATGTGAAAATTTGGCTGAATCCAGGATTTTCATCAAAAAACGAAATCGTTCAAGTCAATCCGAAAGCGAAATACATGCCGTTTTTCAAGGAGGCAAGGATATTTTGTTACACACATGATAGAAATAAGTTTTGGGAAATGAGTACCTTACGTCCAGATTGGTTATTAGAAGATTTGGCACAAATAGCCGCTGGAAATACGACTAAAAACCTGCATTTTTACAAAGAAGTGAAATGAAAGACTGGACTTTGAAATGGATGTTCATCTGTTTGCTGTGTTTTTTACCACTAGCAATGTACCTTCATTTGATTTCTGGCCAAATTGAACTTTCATTTTCCTCGTATCTCGATTCCATCCTTCATTTTGATTCCAAAAACACGAGTCAAGTACTGGTCAGGGAATTCAGAGTTCCACGTTTACTCATGGCGATGATGGCTGGTGCTGGATTGTCTTTGTCTGGAATGTTCATGCAGACCTTGTTTAAGAATCCACTAGCAGGACCCTACGTCCTTGGAATAAATTCCGGAGCAAGTTTGTTGATTGCTTTGAGTTTAATGACTGGCGTTCATTTTTTTCAATCGAATTTTGGATTGATTGGAACGGCGTTAATCGGTGCATTCGCCGCTGGACTGTTGATGATGTTAATTGCCCAACGTTTAAAATCCCAAATAACCTTGTTGTTAGTTGGATTGATGTTTGGGAGTTTTACGTCCGCAATTGTTTCCATTCTAGAATCGTTTGCCGGTGCGGAATCCTTGAAATCGTATACAATGTGGTCTATGGGATCCTTGCAACAAGTAGAGTTTGGTCAACTAGGAATCATTTTAGTCATTTTTGCATTGGGAATTATTGCCTCGTTCCTTCTGGTGAAACCATTAAATATGCTCGTAATAGGGGAGAAATCCGCTGCGTTACTCGGCTTACCGATTAAAGCTACCCGCATGTTTGTCCTATTATTGACAGCGTTGTTTGCCGGATTAATCACCGCTTTTTGTGGTCCGATTGCCTTTGTTGGAATTGCGATTCCAAACCTCACGCGTATTTTATTCCAAACAACGAATCACCGGTATTTGATTATTGGCAACGTATTGATTGGTGCCATTTTCCTTCTCTTGACCGATGCATTCATACAAGTTTTGGAAGGACAGATCAGTATTCCTTTGAACGCGCTTACCTCGATCATCGGTGCGCCATTTTTCGTATTCTTGCTAATCCGTAAATTGAGATGATCCAGTTAAAAAAAGTGAGTATTGGCTATCGTGCAGAGTTGCTTCATGCAGAGAAGCTGGAATTAGAGGCTGGAAAAGTCTATGCCTTAGTTGGACGAAACGGAATTGGTAAATCTACGGTCATCCAAACGATTTCGGGAATTCAGAAGCAATTAGCTGGTGAAATCACGATGAATGGCCAGTCGATATCTGGCTTCAATCCAAAGGAAATAGCAGCATCCATTTCTCTCGTGGACACACGTTTTGAAGGCGTGGAGTATTTAAAAGTAAAAGATTACTTAGCGTTGGGAAGAGCACCATATACGGATGCTTTCGGTCGTTTGGATTCGAACGATTGGCGCATCGTAGAAGAAGTTGCTTCCGACTTGGCCATTCAACATCTTCTTGAAAAATACACTGATCAAATCAGCGATGGTGAACGTCAGCTTTGTTCAGTTGGACGTGCATTTGTACAGGAAACACCTGTGATTCTATTGGATGAACCAACGGCGTTTTTAGACTACATCAATCGAAAAAAATTACTGGAGTTATTGGTTCGATTATCTCGTGATAAGAAAAAGTGCATCGTTTTATCCACGCATGATTTGGATTTATGTTTGGACCAGAAAGTTCCTTTTTTATTAGCTGCACATGGTACAGTGAGCTTGCACGAAGCGTTAAGCAAAGAAACAATTATAGAGGCAATGTCCTAGCAAAAAAAAAGGCCAACAACCGTTGACCTTTCTTTATCTTTATATGAACAGATTATACTGTCATGATATCTTTTTCTTTTAGTTCAACTAATTCATCGACGCTCTTGATTGCTCCGTTAGTGATTTTTTGAACTTCTTCTTCCGCACCTTTCGCTAAGTCTTCTGAAAGTCCGTCATTCTTTAATTCTTTAATCATATCAATCGCATCCTTGCGGTTGTTTCGGATACCTACTTTCGCATTTTCTGCTTCAGCTTTGGCACGTTTCACTAAATCGCGACGACGTTCTTCCGTAAGTGGTGGAACGGTAATGATTAAAAGTTCTCCGTTATTTTGTGGATTCAATCCAAGATTGGAATTGATGATTCCGCGAGCAATTTCGTTCAACATGGCTTTCTCCCAAGGTTGCACCAAAATTGTTCGTGCGTCAGATGTATTTACATTCGCTACTTGTTGTAATGGTGTCATAGATCCATAATAATCCACCATAACGCCTCCAAGCATCGCTGGAGAGGCTTTTCCTGCGCGTATTTTTACGAGTTCTGTTTCGAAGTGACTGATGGTTTTACCGTTGGAAACCTTAAAGTCATCATAAATCATCATTAGTTCTTCCGTCATCTCTTTTTAATTACAAACGATTGTTCCTACTTTTTCACCTGACATTAATTTTTTCAAATTACCGGCAGTGTCCATATCAAATACGATTATGGGTAAATTATTTTCCTTACAAAGGGTAAACGCAGTGAGATCCATCACGTTTAGTCCTTTTGAGTAAACTTCGTCAAAGGATATTTGACTGTATTTTGTTGCTGTTTTATCTTTTTCTGGGTCAGCCGTATAGATTCCATCTACACGCGTTCCTTTTAAAATCACTTCAGCATTGATTTCAATGGCTCTTAGCGAAGCGGCTGAATCCGTAGTAAAGAATGGATTCCCTGTTCCAGCGCCAAAAATTACGACACGTCCTTTTTCTAAATGACGGACAGCGCGACGACGAACAAAAGGTTCAGCGATTTCTTTCATTTCGATGGCAGAGAGTAAACGAGTTTTCACACCGTTTGACTCCAATGCGGATTGCAGTGCCATGGAATTAATCATGGTAGCAAGCATTCCCATGTAATCACCATGCGTACGATCCATTCCGCCTTCTTCCGCTTGAACTCCGCGAAAGATATTTCCTCCTCCAATCACGATTGCCACTTCAACGCCCATTTCATGCAATTCTTTAATTTGAACTGCATAGCTATTGATTCGCTGATTGTCGATTCCAAATTGTTTAGTTCCCATGAGGGATTCACCACTTAATTTTAGAAGGATACGTTTATAGGTCATGTTTGAAAGGATTGAGCAAATATACAAATCGTTTACTTAGGTTAATTTTAAACACAAAAAAAAAGCTATCAAACGATAGCTTTTTTTTAAATATTAACTTAAGGAGAATCGTTTAAAGTCGGTGACTGTTAAATCTTTCTCAGTGCTGTTCAAGAATTGTTCTACGGTCATTTTGTTGTCGCGAACGAACGCTTGACTTAATAAGGTATTTTCTTGGAAGAATTTATTCAAACGACCCAAGGCAATTTTCTCAGCCATTTCAGCTGGTTTTCCTTCTTGGATAGCCAAATCTTTTCCTACTTCAATTTCACGTTCGATTGTGCGAGCATCCACACCGTCTTTATCGATAGCGATTGGATTCATTGCAGCAACTTGCATAGCAACTTGTCTTCCAGCCTCAGCGATATCAGCAGCTGTTCCAGCGCTCAATCCAACTAACGTTGCTAATTGATTACCTGGGTGGTTGTAAGCAACAACGAAATTTCCGTTGATTACTGCGTAACCAGAAAGATCTAATTTCTCTCCAACTACACCAACTTGTTCTGTGATTTTTTCTTCTACAGATAAACGTGCATCGTAAGGAAGAGCTTTCAACTCTTCTACAGTAGCAGGAAGTTTATCTAAAGCGATGTCCACTAAAGATTGAACCATTGCAACGTATCCGTCGTTTTTCGCAACGAAATCTGTTTCACAGTTCAAAGTTAAGATAACACCTGATTTTCCGTCAGCAGAAGCTTGAGCGATAATCACTCCTTCTTTTGCATCGTTATCACCACGTTTCGCAGCGATTTTTTGTCCTTTTTTACGTAGAATGTCAACTGCTGCTTCAAAATCACCATTAGCTTCAACTAATGCATTTTTGCAGTCCATCATTCCAGCGCCCGTTTGTTGACGCAATTTGTTTACATCTGAAGCTGTAATAGCCATGACTTTTATTTTTTAGAATTAATTATTCAGCTGAATTTTCTGTAGCTTCTGCTGCAGGAGCCTCTTCAACAACAGGAGCCTCTTCAACAACTGGTGCTGCCTCAACTACCGGTGCTGCTTCAACAACTGGAGCTGCTTCAACTACTGGTGTTGCTGCATCTGTAGCTTCTTCACCTGCTTTTAAGTTTTTGCGATCCTCTAATCCTTCACGAATAGCTTCACAGATTTGATCCATGATTAACGTGATTGATTTTGTTGCATCATCATTCGCTGGGATAGGGAAGTCAACTAATTTTGGATTTGAATTGGTATCGACCATTGCGAAAGTTGGGATGCTCAAACGACGAGCTTCAGCTAATGCGATGTGTTCTTTTAAGATATCGATGATGAAAATCGCTGCCGGTTGACGAGTCATGTCAGCAATTGATCCAAACGTTTTCTCCAATTTCTCTCTTTGACGAGTTTTGAATAATTTCTCACGTTTGTTTAATGTCTCCCAAGAACCATCTGACTTCATTTTGTCAATCATGGCCATTTTACGGATAGACTTACGTGTTGTTTGGAAGTTTGTTAACATACCACCTGTCCAACGTTCTGTTACAAACGGCATGTTTACTTTTGCTACACGCTCAGAAACGATTTCTTTCGCTTGTTTTTTTGTAGCAACAAATAATATTTTTTTACCAGATTTAGCAATTTGTTTCATTGCTGCACAAGCTTGATCCAAGTGAACCATCGTTTTGTTCAAATCGATGATGTGGATTCCTTTTTTCTCTTCAAAAATGTATGGAGCCATTGCTGGGTTCCATTTTCTTTTCAAGTGGCCAAAGTGAACACCTGCTTCTAATAAAGTTTCAAATTTTAATTTAGACATATTTTGTTTTTGTTTACGTTCCTAATAGATTGAGTTAAGCAACGATGAAGGGACAACCAATGATTGTAGGTACTCCAACGTTTGGATGCTAAACAATGTAGCTCTCGACGATTAACGTTTAGAGAACTGGAATTTCTTACGTGCTTTCGGTTGACCTGGTTTCTTACGCTCAACCATTCTCGGGTCACGTGTCATCAAGCCTTCTGCTTTCAATAATGGTTTGTAATCAGCTGATAACTCAACAAGAGCTCTTGAAATACCCAAACGAATCGCTTCAGCTTGACCATTAATTCCACCACCCATTACGTTTACTTTGATGTCAAATTGACCCACAGTATCCGTTAAAATAAATGGTTGGTTAATTTTCCCTTGAAGTACATCAATTGGAAACATAACCTTCATTTCTTTTTTATTCACAGTGATTTTCCCGTTACCTTTTGACATGTAAACGCGAGCAACAGCTGTTTTTCTTCTTCCTAAAGCATTAATTACTTCCATGATTCTTATTTGAGTGTATCAAGATTTAATAACTGAGGTTGTTGAGCTTCGTGTTTGTGCTCGCCACCTTTGTAAACTTTTAAATTGGTAAACAATTGTCGACCAAGTGTATTTTTTGGTAACATACCTTTAATCGCTTTCTCGATCAAACGCTCAGGGTGTTTTTTCAACATGTCTTCAGCTGAAGTAAAACGTTGTCCACCTGGATATCCAGAGAAACGAACGTATTCTTTGTTCTCCAACTTCGTTCCTGAAAATGACACTTTCTCTGCGTTGATGACAATCACATTGTCGCCACAATCCGCATGCGGAGTATAACAGGTTTTGTATTTTCCACGGATAACTTTAGCTACTTTACTAGCTAATCTACCTACTGTTTGACCTTCTGCATCTACAACGAACCACTTTTTGTCAGCGGTTTCTGTGTTGCCTGATAACGTTCTGTAACTTAATGTATTCACGGTACTTTTTATTAAATAAAAAACGAATAAACCCTAAAATTAGGGGTGCAAAGATACAACTATTGTGATTAAATACAAATGAAAAGTGAAAAAAAGAAGAATTTATTTCGCTTTAAACGAAGAAATTGCATTTCTAGTGAATTCACTCAATACAAGTCGACCGCTAATTGAAGCGCGATCCATTAATAGTTGATCCCAATGTTCGGTCCCTTGCCAAAAAACATGCTTCAATTCTGACATTGCCTCTGGGTTCGATTTTAATAATTGTGCAATCAATCGATCGATTTCTGCATCCATCGATTCGGCATCGTTGAAAATGTCGGTGTATAATCCCTTTTCTTTCGCCCATGCTGCCGAACGCCATTCAGTTGCATTGATGGCTAATTCACTCATCGCTGCTAATCCAATTTTGCGTTCAACTGCCGGACCAACAACGAATGGACCGATTCCAACGGCAAGTTCAGATAATTTGACCTCGGCACGAGAAGTGGCAAAACAGTAATCAACGGAAGAAGCGATTCCAACACCTCCGCCAACGGCTTTTCCTTGAACTCTTCCAACAATAAATTTCGGACATGTGCGACAAGCGTTGATTACGCGTGCAAATCCTGAAAAGAACTCATGTCCTGTTTCTAGGTCTTCAATGGAGATTAACTCATCAAAACTGGCTCCGGCGCAAAAGGCACGGTCACCATCTGACTTCAACAAAATAACACGGACGGATGGATCTTTTCCGAGTTGAGTGATGGTTTCTGCTAATTTTCTTAAAATTTTTCCTGGCAGTGAATTACTCATTGGATGACCAAAAGTAATGGTCCCTAATCCATTTGCACCTAACTCAACATCTACAAATCCTTGTTCTCTTGCGTCCATATGTTATTTTAATGAAAAACTATCTGTTCCGATTAAATTGCCATCACAAAAAATGCTCACTTTATAAGCTCCTTTTTGTAATCCTTCTCCTTTAACACTGTAATAAATGGTTAAATCAATGGCTTCGTTTTGATAGTCAATTTCTTTTCTCTCCGAATATGCCACGCTTCCATTCTCTGTTTCCAAGATGTAATTTGCTTTCGTTTGAAGCGCTTGTCCATCCGGACCAATGACCTGCATGTACACGACTTTCTTACCTGCATTCGTTAAAATGTTTTCTGAAATGGTAAAGCTACTGCGGATTTGAACTGCATTTTTCGCCTTGTCGGTTGGTTCAGGCATGTTGTTCAATTTCAATCGCAATGCAGTTGATTGAATGTTGTACGCTTGCAACTTGCTTCCTTTTTTTACTTGCTGTTGACTGGTTTCTGCAGCTTTTCTATATTCATCGCGTTCGGTAGATGTGGTTGTGAGTTTCGCAGATGTCTCAACCAATTCCGTTCCGATTCGAATGTTTAGTGTATTCAGGGAGTCAATGGTGCGAACATAACTGCGCATGATTCCTCTCAAGGTTTCATTTTCTTTACGAACCTTCATCAGTTCACGGTAGCTTAATTTTCCGCTTTCTACTTTTTTCAATAAGTCGTTGATGCGGTCTTTTTGTTTGTTTAAACTGTCGGCTTTTGTCGCATCCATTTCAATCAACTTGTCGTAGTTGTCAAGCATGTTTCGAAAGTCCTTTTTCAGGTCTTTAGAAAGATCTCCAACGTTTACGTATCCACCAAGCATTTCTTCCATGCTCGCCATGTCATTTGTTAACTGCGCATTTTCATTTCGACATTCGTTGAGTTTGGATCGTTGCGACGACCAAGCGTATGCCAATGAAGCGATGCCAATAAGCAAAATAAAAATAAATCCAAGGTATAATCCGTTTGAATTTTTTGGTGTTTGTTGATCTTCCATGTTAGAAATTTTAATCAAAATTACGACAAATCTTCTTTCTTAAGTTCTATTTTTCTGCTGAATACTTACATACTTCTGAAAACGTTGGATGCTGTCCGGTCCCACTGCGGTGAATCGGACATCACTGCTTGCTGGAAATGGTCCGCCATGATGCATGGTTTCTGTTACTCGGACTCCCGTTGGCACATCATTTAGAATGATTCTCCCCACTTTTCTGGAAAGCATTTCGATGCAATCCGTCACTAAATTCGTGTGTGTTTCGTAAAAAATACTTCCCGTTAACTGTCCGGATAAAGCTTCGAGTCCGGTAAGTAGTTCTTCTTTACTGTTGTAGATAACCAAGAGACTAAATGGACCAAAAACTTCTTCTTGTAAGCGTTGGTATTCGATGAAGGTCTTCACATCCGTTTCTGCAAGTGCCCATCGACCTTCAATTCCATTTTGCGGAAAGGAAGAGCTGGTGAATTTCACACCTGAAATGGAGGCTATTTCTGTTTTACCGTTTTCAAAATTGCCATGAATGTTCGGATGTAACATCGGGACAGCAATCGTTTCTGCGATAGTTTGTTTCAATCGTTCCGTGAAATGCTCACCTGTTTGTCCGTGTGGAATAAAGATCAATCCTGGTTTCGTGCAAAATTGACCGGCATCGTTGCAAATGGAAAGGGCTAATTTTTCTGCAACCGTCTTTTGTTGTTCGTGTGAAAGGTTTTCGTCAATCACCACGGGATTAACGCTGCCCATTTCCGCAAAAACAGGAATGGGATTCTTCCTCGAATACGCTAAATCCATGAGTGCTTTTCCTCCTTTAAAGCTGCCAGTAAATCCAATGGCTTGAATGCGTTCATCGAGACAAAGTCTTTGTGCATGCTGAAATCCATCATCCAGTACATGTGTGAAAACTCCTTCGGGAAGGTTGACTGTTTTTCTTGCTTCCTCGATGCATTCGGCAACTTGGACACTTGTTCCTGCGTGCATGGCATGAGCCTTGACGAGCACACAACATCCAGCGGCGAACGCAGCGATCGTATCACCGCCCGCAGTGGAATAGGCCAGAGGGAAATTACTTGAACCCAAAACTAAAACGGGTCCAAGTGGGAGCGTTACTTTTTGTATGCGAATCGAATCACTCGGAAACTCCTCAGTTTTTTCAAATATGTATTGATTTCGGAGATACTGTTCGAAAAGTTGAATGGTCGTTAAGGTTCTCTTCCATTCTGTTTCAAAACGTGGGTTTGAAAGTCCACTTTCCTTTAGGTAAAACGTTTTGATGTGCTCTTTACGCTGTTCCAATGAGGCGTGAATAGCCATTAGAAAGTCAGCGCGAGCTTCCGCGGAAAGTTTACCGTAGATGGATTGAGCCAAAGAAAGAGTGTTCAATTTCTCGGCAAGAGCTACTTCAGAAGTGGGAAAATATTCCTCTGTGTTCCAGGTGTTCTGGGACGGATTGAAGGTTCGAAAACCTGTTAACATGTTACGCTTCAGTAACCGTAAAGTGGAAGCTTTCCATGATTTGGTTTGCCAACATTTTTTGACAAGCCAAGGTTACTTTTTCTTCTGCTGCAGCTTTTGAATCAGCTTCAACAAATAAGCGAATGTGTTTTCCGATGCGCACACCTTCAATTTCGGATAATCCGATATTTTTCATAGAATGAGATACTGCTTTCCCTTGTGGGTCAAGAAGTGCGTCTAGTGGCATTACATCAATTTCAGCTTTGAATTTCATGTTTTTTTCTTTGATTGTGTTCAATGATAGATAAAATCAGGTACAAAATTACAATTATTGGTATCGACCAAACAAAGAAAAGTGGAATACTTATCAACGAAATGATAACAAGCAGGTAGCGATAGGTATTTTCACGCCATCCCCAGGACTTAAATTTCAAGGCAATTAATGGGAGCGGTGCAATCATTAAGGTAGAGAACAATACGGAAATCGCCGCCAAGGTGTAGCAGTCAAAAAGTCCGTAGATGAATTCGTTTTGATGCCCCCAGTTTTCTTTCTGATACCAGAAGTACAGCGGAAAAAACAAAAAGAACAGCGTGCTCAATGGTGTTGGTACTCCAATGAATTTGTCGCTTTGGTTCGTATCGATGTTGAATTTTGCAAGGCGAAACATCGAGAAAAATGGAATGATCAAGGCGGTGAAAGGAAGGAATTTAATCGATGCGTTGAAGGAGTTATTGACATCATAAGACAACGATGCAAACCAAGCCATGATTTGATTAAAGACAAAGTATTTCTGTGTATCGGCTACTGAATTGGTCAGTTTCAAATCAATCAAGGCACTGTAATCTACACCGAGAACAATCATCACCATCATGAAAATTCCGGGAGCTACACCAAAGGAAACAACATCAGCCAGTGAATCCAGTTGCTTACCAAGTTCTCCACTTGTTTTCGTTAACCTTGCAACAAAACCATCCGCAAAATCCGCCGCAACGGAAAAGAATAAAAAGAGGGCTGCTAAGTCCAATCTTCCACTTAAAGTGAAAATAATAGATACGATGCCGCAGCATAAATTCGTAGCAGTTAGTAAATTCGCAAGTCCAAACATGATCGTTATTTGGGGTAAATTTAGAATAAATCTGAAATTTGTTCTGAAATTATTGCTTGATTTGTACGAATGACACAATTTTTACAGAAAAAACAAGTTATTGTCACATGAATACATTCCGTTTTAGCATTTTATTGTGCTGTTTTCTTTCTTCCTTCGGCTGGTCACAAGGTGATTTAGCTCCCAAATATTCCAATGAATTTTTATCCCTCGGTGTTGGAGCAGATGCATTTTCCATGGGGAATGCAGTGGTGGCTAGCACGGAAGGAGTGAATGCGAGTTATTGGAATCCGGCAGGACTCATTCAACAATCCACAAAAATGGAGGCGAGTTTAATGCACTCCGAGTATTTTGCTGGAATCGCGAAATACGATCATGCAGCCTACAGTTATAAATTGGATGAAGACCATGTGTTAGGATTCTCTTTTATTCGCTTCGGTGTAGATGACATTCCAAACACAACTCAATTGATTGACAACAACGGGGTGATTAACTACGACAACGTCCAACTATTCACAGCTGCAGATTATGCGTTCATTGGTTCTTATGCCAAACGGATGAAAATTAAAGGGATGAGTGTCGGTGCAAATGCAAAAGTGATTTACAGAAACATTGGCGACTTTGCTCATTCATGGGGATTTGGTTTGGATGCTGGATGGCAATATCAATTACCAAAACATTGGAAGTTCGGTGTCATGGCTCGTGATGTGACGTCCACGTTTAACGCTTGGGTTTTTGACTTGAGTCCAGAGATGCAAAGTGTCTTTCAAGCAACGCAAAATGAATTGCCGAAAAACGGGGTTGAATTAACCTTGCCGCGCTTCATTTTTGCCGCTTCTGGTAACGTGAATTTGGGTAAAAAGGGTTTGAATTTAGCTGCGGAAATCGATGTGGACATGACGACAGATGGTAAAAGAAATGTCTTGCTTAAATCCAATTTCGCTTCATTTGATCCGCACATGGGAATTTGTTTGAGCTATAAAAACCTAGTGAAAGTTCGCGGTGGCGTTTCCAATATCCAACAATTTACGAATTTCGATCAATCGACGTATTGGGGTGTTCAACCAAATCTAGGAGTTGGTGTTCAATTAAAAAACATGCAATTGGATTACGCTTTTACGCGTTTGGGTGATGTGAAAACAAGCTATTACACACATGTTTTCGCACTTCGTTTTCAGTTCGGAAAATCAAATTAGAAAAACTTACAGCTAAAAATAGCCGTGTCGTCCACATAGTTTAAGGGACCTTTCCAATCTTCCAATTTAGAAAAGATGATGTTGTTCATGTCCTCCATTTTTAGTGGTGAATAGGCCTGCACATTTTTAATCAATTGTTCGACGCTAAACTGTTCTCCACTTTCGTTTTCTAATTCAACGACTCCGTCCGTAAACAATACAAAAGTCGTATTGGGATTCAAGACTAATTTCCCGACTTTAATGCTCGGTAGTTCATCCAACATTCCAAGTCCGATACAGCCATCTTTTAACATCGTCACTTTTCTTCCGTTCAGAAGAATAGGGTGATTGTGTCCCGCGTTGACATACGTCATTTTGCGTGTATATGCGTTGTAATGTGCGAGGAAAAAGGTGATGAATTTCTCTCCTTTTGCACTTTTCATGACGAGTTTATTCAATTCCTCCATCAAAAAGGACATCTCAAATCGTTGGTACTTGAATAGGGTGCGGATGGTGGCTTGGAAATTCGCCATCAGCATGGCAGCACTTATTCCTTTTCCGCTCACATCTCCGATGCAAATGATGTACTCTTCGTCGCCTAAAGGAATGAAGTCGTAGTAGTCACCACCGATAGCATGACGCGGAATATACCGTCCCGAAAGGTCCATTTTTCGATTCGATGGAAGTTCGGATGGGAAAAGCATTTTCTGCATCTCAGAAGCAACCTCTAGCTCTTTGGAAATGCGTTCTTTGATGATGTGTTGTTTTACCAAGCGGTTATTTTCGACCGCAACAGCGATGATGTTTGCTAACGTTTGCGCAAAGGAAAAATGTGCGGGTTCAAGAAGTTCCGTTTTGCCCACTGTGGAAATCATGAGGTAGGCAAGGGGCTTTCCTTGGTGACTAACAGGAATAACTGCTTGAAAGTCGCTCAGTAAATTTGAATTGGATGATTCAACCAGTGTGATTTCTTTGAATCGGTAGAGTTCAGAATGAATCAAGTCTAAGTCTACACGTCCTTTGTAGCCAACTTTGACCGGACAATGCCATTCTTCTTCCTTGATGAAGAGTACAAAACGACTAAAACTTAATTGTTCCTTCAGGATAAAGGAGAATATTTTGAACAAGGATTCAACGGGAAGATTGGAATTAATCGCATTCGTAATCTCGAGCAAGGAATGAAGACGGTTGTCTTTCATCTCTAATTGCGACAGTAGTTCGTTTCCGCTTGTGAATCTCATCGCTCTATATTGGCTTGATTTCGCAAATACGCGAGTTCCTTGAATTTATTTTTAACGGGTCCGGCTGGTGTTCCGAAAAATTCTGCTCCTTCAGGAACGTCTTTCGTTAAGCCTGATTGGCCCAAAATCGTTGCGTTCTTTCCTACTTTCACACCGCTCGCCATTCCGACTTGTCCCCAAATCGTTGCGTTGTTTTCAATGTGAACGCAGCCTGAAATCCCACATCCTGCAGCAATCAATACGTTTGCGCCGATTTGTGTATCGTGTCCTACATGGACTTGATTATCGATTTTCGTTCCATGACCGATTCGTGTATTCCCTGAAACACCGCGATCAACCGTGCAAAGTGCACCAATTTCCACGTTCGATTCAATGTGAACGGCTCCACACGAGATTAAACGATCGTAGTTACTTCCTTTTTTCTTGTAGTAAAAGGCGTCAAATCCTATCACGGTATTTGTACCAATGATCACATTGTCTTCGATGTGTGTGTGGTCGGCAATGTATACTCCGGGATAAAGAATGCATTGTGCACCAATGTGCACATTTTCCCCTAGAAAAACATTTGGATAAATAACTGTGGATGGATGCACAACTGCTTCGCTAGATTCTAATTGCGCGCTAAAATGCGTGATAAGAAAATTAAAGGCATCGAAAGGGTGGGGGTGAATTAACAATGATTTCTGTGTCGGACAAGGAACATCTTGATCAATTAATACCACGCTTGCTGCCGATTCGAGTGCTTTTTGATAATATTTTGGATGGTCAACAAATACGATGTCGCCAAGCTCTACCATGTGAATCTCGTTGATTCCGGTAACGATTTGCGTTAAATTACCCTTAACTTTGCAGTCGAGCAAAGAGGCGAGGGCTTTAATATCTTGTGGTTTTGTAAATTTCATCCAATTATTCTGGACAAATGTACATGCTGAAAGACAAGTGAAATCGGTGATTTCGAGTATTTATCCCCTGCGAATTGTTCAAATGATAGAAAAATGAAAGGATTTTTGTGTTTTTTCTTGTTTATCAAAAAGAAATAGCTAAATTTGCAATCCATTTTCGAATAAGAAACTCAGTTCAAATGAAAAAAGATATACACCCAGAAGATTACAGACTTGTTGTATTTAAAGACATGTCGAATGAATATATGTTTTTGTGCCCATCATGTGCCACAACGAAAGAAACCATTCAATGGGAAGATGGAAACGAGTATCCGTTGTTTAAATTGGATATCTCTCACAAATCTCACCCGTTCTTCACTGGTATTGCACAGTTCGTGGATACTGCAGGACGTATTGATAAATTCAAAAACCGTTACGGACGTCACCTTAAATAATAGGTTGACACAACATACTTTGAAGCCATCATTCGTGATGGCTTTTTTTGTACCTTCTATTTTGTAAAGAAATGGTTTAATTACTGAATTTTGCTGTGGCTCTTTTCAAGCGATCGTTCATCGTTTTTCCGAGTCCATCACTTGGGAATGCCTCAATGAAAATCCGTTGAAAACATTTTTGGTCCATGTCGTGAAGCGCAGCGTATAAGTTTTTCGCCGCTTCGTTCATGTCGCCATCCTCACTCAAGTAAAAATGCTGAGTCGATTTCCCAAAATGATTGTTTTTAGAGAAAAGGATGAATCCGTCTGAATCCGTGTATGCATTTTGTTCTGACTCCATGAAGTACAAGGGAGTTTCCGTCGCATAATGGTATTTGACCATTCCACTTGTTCGAACGCCGTGATGCAATTCGTTTTTTACTTCCGGTTCATAAGCTAAAGATTCCGTTAGTGCTTCTAACGGTATTCCTCCGAGTCGGTAAACAATCACTTTCCCGTCTGCTAGTCCAACAATGGTTGACTCGAGTCCAGTCTGACAAGCGCCACCGTCCAGGATGTATGGAATGCGTCCTTCTAGTTGATGCTGGACATGTTCTGCAGTTGTAGGACTAATTCCACCGTAGCGATTTGCACTTGGAGCGGCAATTGGAAAATCGATGGAACGCAATAAAGCGAGTGTCATCTCGTGTTCAGGTACACGCACGGCTACCGTTTCTTGTCCGGCTGTAATCAGCGAAGGAACCAAGGAGCTTTTGGGTAAAATAAAGGTGATTGGACCTGGACTAAAACGTTTTGCTAATGTCAATAAGGTTTCTGGAAATTCAGCAACATAGGGATAAATGGAATCGATGCTGGCAAAATGTAAAATCAAGGGATTCGACGTTGGCCGTCCCTTGGCTTCAAAAATCTTTAGAACAGCATCTTCGTTTGTTGCATCAGCAGCCAATCCATACACTGTTTCGGTTGGGATGGCAACTGTTTCTCCATCTTTTAAGAAGGAAATCGCACGTTCAATATCTTGTCCAATCGCTGTATTCACTAAACAAAGGTAGCTTCTTCCATTGAACTTGTGAATACCTTGTTGAAAATACACGTGGATTTTTACGAATTGTTTTTAAAAACTCACGTACCTTTGTTTATATCAATTCTAAATAAGGTGAATTTAATTTTAGCAGACAGCAATGATTTAATGCGACTCGGACTTCGTACCGTGTTAACAGCTGAGTTGAATGTAACGATTGTTGGAGAAGCTAGAAATGAAAAAGAACTCGTGTCGCAACTTGCCGCATTTGGAGCTTCCGTCGTTCTCATTGATTTTACCTCTGAAGGATTTACGATTGATACGATTCAGCGAATTTCTTCAAAGGATCCATCTCTAAAGTTTTTAGCGGTAACGAGTGCTCAAAATGCACAGACATTGGTGGACGCGCTTCGTTCGGGAGTAACAAGCTACGTAAAGAAGGATTGTGAGTTAAGTGAAATTGTGGACGCCGTTCGTGAAACGAGTCGCGGAAACAAGTTCTTTTGCGGTCAAATCCTAGAAACCATTCAGCGAGCAAATATCGATGTGAACGATTTAGACTTCGATTCCTTTAGTTGCGAGCCAGTTGTTTTATCGGAAAGAGAAAATGAAATTATTGTACTCATTGCCGAAGGACACACTAATGAAATCATTGCTGAGCAATTGTTTTTAAGTAAGCATACGGTGAATACACATCGAAAAAACATCATGGCGAAATTAGGGGTGAAAAACACCGCAGGAATTGTCATGTATGCCGTAAAAACAGATTTGGTTTCCCCGAATAAATTCCTTTTTGCTCCGTCTTTAAATTGAGATATTCAACTTTAAGTTGAAACGTCGCGAGGTCAAGTAGTTTGGAATCGCATAATATTTCCCTTCCACATCTTGAATCCATTGTTTCGAAAGGACATTATTGATTCCCAACAAATTGAAAATTTCGAGAGAAATGGAGGCAGCATCACATTTTCTAAGAAATGATTTTTTCACTGCATTTCCACCTTTTAGTAGGTCGTAAGATAAACCAAGGTCCACGCGGAAATAAGATTTCATGCGCAACGTATCTTTGTACCTCGTAAAATCTGGTGGTCCATATGGAAGTCTGGATCCAAATTGCAAGCCCATTTGAACGCTGAATTGTTCGAAGCCAGGCATTTGATCTTGAACGAGTGCGCCTATTGTTAAAAGTTGATCCGTCGGACGCGGGATATACCCAGGGAAAACAACGTTACTGTCTACCACAACTTGGTCCTCACTGTAGCCAAAAATAATGCGTTCTCCAGCAGCATTAAAGAACTCGGTATAATGATCATTTAAAATATCTTCTCGTGTACGCATGAGTCCAACTTTGAAAAAGGACTCAATCCCTTTCACAAATTCACCGTGAACATTCATGTCAAGTCCATACGCATAAGCAACTGCATTGTTATCTGCATAATACCTTGTGCGAACGTTTTCAATCTCATACGGATTCACATCCCATAAGTATTTGTAGTAAAGTTCTCCCGTGAATTTAAACGGTTTTTCCCTTCCCCACATTTCAAAAAACAAATCCGTAGCAGCAACCACGTGCATGGATTTTTGTGCTTTTACGTTGGTATTTAGTTTGCCATCAAAGGTTCTGAATTCGCGGTAAAAAGGTGGCTGGTAGTATAATCCACTGGATAAACGGTAACTTAAATTTCTGCGAACGATTCGATTATTCTGAACCATGTATGCTCGAGGAAAGTAAGTCAAGCTAAAGCGGGGCGTGAAATATGGTTCGTTGTTAATCGCTGTGTATCCACCTCTTAGTCCGGTAGACAAGGCAATTTTACTGTTGGATTCCTTAATAACTTTTGAATATTCTTGAACAGATTTCACATCATCCGTTTTGAATTTTTTAAGGATTTTAACAGGGTAGTTTTTTTTGGTTGAGGACCACGTCAGGTTCCATTGGGTGAAGCCACTAAATTTATAGTTCGTCAGATTTAAATCACCTTTTATGGTCTCGTAGAGCGTGACTTCTTGAGTGCCTGTCTGCGGCAAACTGTATCCTGCAGAATCAATCATGCGCCATTCACTGAGGACATCCGTAAAGAAATCGCGTTGTACTTGCGCTCCCCATTTAAGGCTTGAAGTACGGGAATGCAATTGTGCATCATCCGTATACCCATTAAACAATTGCAAAGATCCGTTGTGATAAGCACTGAGAATGGTTGCATTCAAGCGATTTCGCGCGTGATTGAGAAAGGTGCCAACCCCAAGGGTTGCAATCGAATCGCCGTATTCTTCCTTCGCTGGATCCGTTTCCAATTGATTGATGTAATATTGACCTTGAACATCAAAATACTCGCGCTCATTCGTGTTAAACGCCGAAATGTAAAAGTCCAAATTGGTTTTTTTGTTCGGTTCAAATTTCAAAGAAGCGCCTCCCATAGCTGTTTGGAACTTCGTTGCTTCTTTTCCATCGTAATAGATCATGAGGCGATACGCTTCGTTTGCTGTTCCGAAATCCGATTCCGCCGTTTGTGGACTGAAACGATACGCATTCGAAGAGAAATGTCCAAGTAGGCTAAAGGTCAACTTCTCTGTAATCGAATAGTTCGTTAAAATTTGTGCATCTGCAAAAACAGGATTGTACGCTCCTTTCGTTGGAAGCGAATTCAGGAAATAGCCGTTTGAACGATATCGTGCACCAACGATGTAATTAAAGCGTGGAGAAACCGATTGTTCTGCATGCGCCTCAATTCCTAAGAGTGAAACCGTACTGCTTGCCTTTGTACTGTCAGGAGTTCGGTAAGTAATGTCTAAAACGGAGCTGAGTCGATCACCGTATTGAGCATCGAATCCACCGGCTGAAAAACGCACGGATTCTACTAGTGAAGAATGTATAAAGCTCATTCCCTCTTGTTGTCCACTGCGCGTTAGAAATGGACGATAGACTAAAAATCCATTGACGTAAACTAAGTTTTCATCATAATTTCCCCCTCGAACATTGTAATTAGATGTCAATTCATTGTTCGAAGTCGCAGCTGTTGAATAAACCAACGCTTTTTCCACATTAACCATCTGGGTATACTTTAAAGTGGGAAGTATATCTAGGGTGAATGGGTCATTCAATCCATATTGAACAACGACTTCGCTGTTTTCGGAAACGGAAAAAATGACTTTTGGAATGATTTGGACTTGTGTGTTTTTGATGATGACCTTTTGTTGATCCTTCAAATCCTCAATGGAAAATTGAATCAATAAGGTGTCTCCGGCGGATGCTTCGAACGTGTATTTGCCATATTTATCGGTAAGCAAGGAGAGATCTGGATATTGTTTAACTTTGATTTGAACATTTTCCAGCGCCTTATTTTTCCTGCCCACACAGGAGCCTTCGACGCGCACCTTTTGATTCCAGGCGATTGTGCTGGTAACAAGCGTGATGAAGAAGATCCAATGTTTCATAATAGCAAAGTTACAATCCTTAACGCGGTATTCCTCGCTTTATTATGAATTGTTGTCGATTTTCGTTTTCACAATTATTCAAGTAAATTTGTTGCTCATCCATGAAAAAAGAAAAAGTTGTAATTGGTAGGCGTGAAGTAGCTGATCTGATCGAGTTCGGACTTAGCGACGTGAAGGTGAAGGTTGATACAGGTGCGTACTCATCTAGTATTCATGTTTCTCATTGTCAAGAGAAGGATGGAGTACTTGAAGTGAAGTTTTTGGACGAATCGCATCCGTCGTACATTGACCGAATTTTTGTTTTTAAAGAATTCCGCAAGAAAAGAGTAAAAAGTTCAACTGGACAAACCCAGGAACGCTACTTTATTTATGTGAAAATTCACATGGGAGGGAAAATTGTGAAAACAGAATTTTCTTTAACAGAACGCAATGGAATGCGTTTTCCCATTTTGATTGGACGTAAATTACTTAACAACCGTTTTATCGTAGATACCAGTTTAAAATACCTTCATCCATCCTTACACGCCTTATGAAAATAGCCATTCTCTCCAGAAATTCGAATTTGTATTCTACGCGCCGTCTTGTTGAAGCAGCGGAAGCAAAGGGACACGAAGCTCATGTGATTGATCACTTGAAATGCAACATTGAAATCGAACAAACAGGTCCGGCCTTGTACTATGGTGATAGTTACCTGAAGGGATTCGATGCGGTGATTCCGAGAATTGGGGCATCGGTTACCTTTTTTGGAACAGCGGTCGTTCGTCAATTTGAAATGATGAACGTTTTTACAGCGGTAAATTCCAGAGGAATTATTCACTCACGTGATAAATTACGTTGCCTACAGGTTCTATCTAAGGAAGGAATTGGCTTACCAAAAACCGTTTTCACGAATTATTCGAAAGATGTGAAACACGTGGTGAAGTCAGCAGGTGGAGCTCCGGTTGTTTTGAAATTACTGGAAGGAACACAAGGATTAGGTGTCGTTCTGGCAGAAAACATGAATGCAGCACAATCCGTGTTAGAAGCGTTTAACGGATTAAAAGCACGTGTGATTGTTCAAGAATTTATCCGCGAAGCGAAAGGTGCGGACATCCGCGCATTTGTCGTGGATGGCGAAGTAGTAGGAGCGATGAAACGCCAAGGGAAACCAGGTGAGTTCCGTTCGAATTTACACCGAGGCGGTTCCTCCATGGAAATTGAATTAACAACGGAAGAAAAATATACGGCAATCTTGGCAGCGAAAGCTGTTGGACTCGGAATTGCAGGTGTGGATATGCTACAATCAGAGAGAGGTCCACTTGTTCTTGAGGTAAATTCATCTCCGGGACTCGAGGGAATCGAAAAAACCACCCAACAAGACATTGCTGGAAAAATTATTTCATACATCGAACGAAATGTCAACCGTTAAGAAAACGTATAAAAAAATGGTTATTCTTGGACAAGAAATCTTGCCAGGAAAAAGTGTTCAGTTGAATTTTGATGTGGCACACCTTCACACACGAACTCCGATTTTAGTTCCGGTGATTGTGGAGCGCGCAAAAGAAGATGGTCCAACCGTTTTATTGATGGCAGGATTGCACGGCGACGAAATCAACGGGGTTGAAATCATCCGTCGATTTTTACGTAAAAAATTACACAAACCAACAAAGGGTACCATTATCTGTTTGCCCGTATTTAACATTTTTGGATTTCTCAATTTGCAACGTGAATTGCCAGATGGACGAGATTTGAATCGCAGTTTTCCCGGAAGTTCTAATGGATCTTTGGCTTCCCAGTTTGCCTTTCATTTCATGAAAGAATTGGCGCCACATTGCGATTACATCATCGATTTCCATACCGGTGCATCCCACCGAAATAACTTCCCGCAAATCCGCTGCGTGTTTAAGGACGAAGAAAGCGTTGAGTTAGCAAGGATTTTTAATCCACCATTTATTTTGAATTCCAATTTGATTTCCAAAACATTGCGAGAGTCCATCGTGAAACGCAAGAAGAAAATCCTCTTGTTTGAAGGTGGAAAATCAAATAGCATCGAAGAACAAGTCGTTGAAGAAGGATTGAATGGTGTGAAACGTGTGATTTCGCATCTGGGCATGAGGAATTACAAATTTGACATTTCGAAAGACCGTGAGCCTATTTTACTGGAAGAAAGTAAATGGATGCGCGCACCTTCCTCCGGAATGTTTCAAGCGTTTATTCAAAATGGCTCGGCTGTGTACAAAGGAGACATCATTGGAATGGTGACAGATCCATACGGTAACTACGAGAAAAAAATTAAAGCAACCCAGGATGGATATATTATCTGTTCGAACGAGTCTCCGGTAGTATACAAGGGAGATGCGATTATCAATATTGCAAAAAAACGAAATTCGTAAACATGAAAAAACTGATTTTATCCGTGTTTGTCAGTCTATTAACTTGGACAATGAACGCACAGAATTTTACGCCAACCTCGTATCTTGGGTATGAAATTGGAACGCGTTTTACACGTCAAGATAAAGTAGTCTCTTATTTTCATGCATTACAAGCAGCCTATCCGTCGATGATGAAAGTGGAGAAGTACGGTGAGACCTATGAACACCGCGATTTGATTTTGGCTTTTTTCGGGACAGCTGAAAATTTAAAAAAGCTCGAAGAAATTCGTCAAAACCACCAAAATCATGCAGCTTCGGAAAAACTAGCTATCGTTTGGTTGAGTTACAACGTTCACGGAAATGAAAGTTCGGGAACGGAGGCGGCAATGCAAACCGCATACCGTTTGCTAACGGACAAAGCAGAATACTTGGCGAATACCATTGTAATCATGGATCCATGTTTGAATCCGGATGGAAGAGATCGCTATGTGAACTTTTACCAACAATATGGCAATGCGCCAGCGGATCTTCATAAATTTTCCGCGGAACACAAGGAACCATGGCCGAGTGGACGTCCAAATCACTATTTGTTCGACCTGAATCGCGATTGGGCATGGATGACGCAAATTGAATCCGAGCAACGTGTTCAACGTTACAATCAATGGTTGCCGCATGTTCATGTGGATTTTCACGAGCAAGGAATCAATGAGCCGTATTATTTTCCACCGGCTGCCGAACCGTACCACGAAGTCATTACAAATTGGCAACGCGATTTTCAAAAACAAATCGGTGCGAATCATGCTTCTTATTTCGATAAAGAAGGATGGTTGTATTTTTCGAAAGAAATCTTTGACTTATTGTATCCAAGTTACGGAGACACCTATCCAACATACAGCGGAAGCATCGGAATGACCTACGAACAGGGTGGAAGTGGACGTGCGGGATTAGCCGTGATTACACAAGTCGGAGATACGTTAAGTTTGAAAGATCGTGTGACGCATCATGTGACAACTGGATTGTCTACGGTAGAAATGAGTGCTAAAAACGCAGATAAACTGATCAAAGAGTATCAGTTATTTTGTGCGCTGAAAGTTTACCGATACAAAACGTATGTCCTACGCTCGTCACAAGCAAAGTTGGAGCCATTGATGGCCCTGATGAAAACAAATGGAATTCAAGTGGAGATGATTACAACATCCACACAGGAATCCGCTTCAAAAGCGTACCATTTCCAAAATGGACAAACCGAAACCATTAAATTGATGCAAGGGGATATGTTGATTCAAACGAATCAAGAAAAAGGAACCTTGGTGAACGTGTTATTTGAGCCAAAAACTAAATTATCTGATAGTTTGACCTACGACATCACTGCTTGGACCTTGCCGTATGCGTATGGTGTGGAAGCATGGGGAATTGAAACGCCAGGTGCAAAAGGAACGGTTTTTAGTGGATGGCCAACAACTTTAAGTCAAGTGCCCACAGCTGGATCGTATGCCTATGCTGCGGCATGGGAGTCCATGAAGTCAACGCGTTTTTTAACAGAATTACAGGAAGCTGGATTTGATGTGTACTTCAACGAGAAAGGATTTAAGGCTCAAGGCAAATCGTTTAATCCAGGAACCTTGTTGATTCTTCGTGGCGAAAATAAACGTGCCGATTTCGATCAGACTGTTCTTAAAATCGCCAATAAAAATGCGGTGAGTTTAACAGCTTTGGCATCTGGATTCGTTCAAGAAGGAGTGGATCTTGGATCGTCGTCCATGAAAAAAATTCCTAATCATTCCATCGGATTATTGGCTGGAGAAGACGCTTCATCGTTAAACGTGGGAGAAATTTGGCATTTCTTCGAGCGTCAAATGGGCAGATCCATTCATTTGGTCTTTACGGATGATTTAGAAGAAGCATTGCCACAATTAACCGTATTATTCGTTCCGGAAGGAGGAATTTCACTTTCTGAAAATGCAAAGGTGAAAGAGTGGATTCAAAACGGCGGAAAATTAATTGTTCTTGGATATGCAGTCTATGATTTTGTTGGGAAAGATGGATTTGAACTTTCTTCTTCAGACACTAACAATGATAGCATCAAGAAACCTGTTTCTTTTTCGAAACAAGAACGCGATCAAATTTCAAATGCGATTACCGGTGCGATTTATGCCTGTGAGTTAGATCCAACGAATCCTTTGGCATTTGGATACGATGACTATTACACCTTGCGTCAGGGAGCGGATCATTTGAATATCACAGCAAACAATGTTTTTCATTTGAAAAAAGATGCGAAAGCCCTAAACGGATTCGTTGGATCTCGTGTGAAACAGCAGCAGTCGGAAGCATCCATTGCGGGATATCAATCCTACGGTGATGGTGCCATCATTTATTTCATCGACAATCCTTTGTTCCGCGGATTCTGGGAAAATGGAAAATTGATGATTGCAAATGCCGTTTTCTTCGTGAATGAAAATTAATCCTTATTGCAAGGATTGATAGATGACGTGTTGAATGCGTGTTCGGATATTCATGTCCCTAATTTTCCAATTGTCCTGACTTGGATTTACCCGATTCGATAAGAAGATAAAGATGACCTTGTTTTTTGGATCTGCCCAAGCCAATGTCCCTGTAAATCCAGAGTGACCAAAACTTTGTGAGGAAGCCAATTCGTCACAGGTTCCACCACCACTTGCATTCGGACGGTCGAATCCAGCGCCGCGTCGGTTACCCGGAAATTGTTGTTTGGTGTACTCGTTGCATACGGACTCTGAAAAGAACTCCATTCCAGCGTATTTCCCTTTGTTTAAGAACAGCTGCATGACACTCGCTAAATCTGTTGCATTTGCGAAAATTCCTGCGTGTCCAGCAACGCCACCCAACATGGCTGCACCGGGATCGTGAACAAATCCATGCAATAACTGCTTGCGAAATGCTTGGTCATTTTCCGTAGGAATAATGTGCGCTTTATCGAAATGCTCCAAAGGTAAGTAGCGCATGTAGCGTAGTCCCATTGGACGGTAAATGTGCTCTTCCAAATACACGTTTTGAGCCTGTCCGATTTGTTTTTCTAAGATTTTTTGTGTGAAATAGTAGCAAAGATCTGAGTACTCGTATTTTTTTGGTCCAAGGGTGGACTTCAAAATTTGTGCATACATGCTATCCGCGTACGAATTGTTGATATACAGGCCTTCTGCTACTTGACGTTCAAAGCCTGTTTTCTTGGTCGTACTGTAGATGGATGGATTCCACGCACCATTTTGTAAGGTTCGCTTGTAGAATGGAATCCATGGCGTTAATCCCGCTTGATGCGCCATCATGTCCCGAATCAAAATATTTCCAAATGGACCATCGCCAGTGACTTCGGGAATGTAATCTTTTAGTTTTTTGTCCAAGTGATATTTTCCTTTGCTTTGCAAATGCATGGCTAACAAGGTAGAAGCCGCAATTTTTGTCACGGAAGCAATGTCGTAAACATCATTGTTTTGAACGTTGGTGGCGTTCGCGTCGTAGCTTTGTTTTCCGTAACATTTTCGCCAGATAATTTGATCATTGACCGCTACCAATACTTGGCAACCGGGATAAGCACCTTTTTCAATTCCTTCTTGAGCGATGAGGTCGATGCCAGTTAATTTCTTCGAATCGACACCGATTTCTTCCGGACAACTGAATTTTAAGCGTCCGTTGGATGAGGTTTGAATCGCTTGTCCTGCTGGAAATACTTGATCCAAAGAACGAAGTTCCTTTCCAAGTTTCGCGGTTGCGCCAATGCTGCCAAAGATCAATTGGCTCACGCGTTCTTGAGCGATTTCGTGGTTTTCTTTTGCCAAAATGATGGCGTCAAATGCTTTGGTGGGAAGTTGAGCAATGATCGATGGATCACCAAAGACGCAAAGAATGACCTTGGAGTGATGAGGGATAACAGAGAAAATACTCGCGTCCAGTGAATCGATTGTCGTTTTCTTTGTGGCGTGGATACTTACGAACAGGACATCATGCTCCGCTTGTTTCATGAATTCCTTTAACTCTTGTGCTTGCAAGCTTGGACGTAAAAGTTGATCATTCGAAACATAGCGATCCAGTCCGTTATGAAAAACCGTTGGATTCCCTCCGATGGAGATGTGCGCACTTTTGAAGTCCAGGTTCCCTAAAGGAAGTAAGTTGTTCTTGTTCGCAATGACAACGATTGATTTTTCATAAGCCAAGGACTGTTCGTGGCTTGCTTTTCCATTCAATGAATCCAAGTCACTAGAATACCATGTTGTTGGAGCATCCGGAAAAGTAGGTGTCAGGTTGCGTTTGGACGGATTCATGCAAAAGGCAAAGAAAAGTCCAGAAAAAATGAGCGCTGCGCTACGTATCATACAGAAAAATTAATTTTGATAAAGCTAAGAATTATTGCGCGCATAGCTTCGAATTTATTCGATTTACTCGCGCTAAGTGTAGCTTTGACACTTACTTTAATATACTCAAAAAAACGGAATTTTAAAAATTATTTTATGCACATGACTTCTTCTTAAGTGTTAGCAAAAACTAATGAAAATCATGTTTTAATTACAAGACTCAAAGTAATTTTGTGCCATCAATGTACAACAGAAGTTGTGGCAAAAAAATGGACATGGAATTACAAGGGAAATTTGGAAAAAATGCTGATTTAGCAGCCTCAATTGGACTGACAAATCTAGGAGAACAGTTTTGGAATTTGAGTCCAGCTGAACTAGTAGAAGATTGCATCATTCTCGGAGAAGGGATGTTAACAGATACTGGAGCACTTGCGATTGAAACCGGAGAGTTTACTGGAAGATCTCCAAAAGACCGTTTCATTGTTCGCGATGAAAAGACCGAAAATGCTGTTTGGTGGGGAAATGTAAACATTGGATTTACACCGGAGCAATTCGATGCGCTTTATGATCGCATGAATGAGTATTTAAATGGCAAAGACATTTATGTTCGTGACGTTGCTGCGTGTGCGGAGGAAAAATACCGAATGAACATTCGTGTGGTAACAGAACTTCCATGGTCTAGTCTTTTTGCGCACAACATGTTTTTGCGTTTGACGGATAGTGAAATTGAAACGTTTATGCCGGAGTGGCACATTGTATGTGTTCCGAGTTTTCAAGCGGATCCAGCAATTGACGGTACACGTCAGGCGAACTTCGCGATTTTGAACTTCACGAAAAAAATGATTCTCATTGGAGGAACAGGTTATACAGGTGAAATTAAGAAAGGAATTTTCTCTGCCTTGAATTTCATTCTTCCACACGAGAAAAATGTTCTTTCCATGCACTGTTCCGCAAATATTGGAGAAGCAGGCGACACAGCGATCTTCTTCGGACTTTCGGGAACAGGAAAAACAACTTTGTCATCTGACCCGAATCGTCGTTTAATTGGGGACGATGAACATGGATGGAGCGAAAGCCGCGTATTTAACTTCGAAGGCGGATGTTACGCAAAAACCATTGATTTAAGTCGCGAGAAAGAACCACAGATTTACGATGCCATTCGTTTCGGAGCCTTGTTAGAAAACATTGGTTTTGTTGACGGAACATCGACGCCAGATTACGCAGATGGATTCATTACGGAGAACACGCGCGTTTCTTATCCAATCAATCACATTGATAATATTGCTGTCCCATCGATTGGTGGTTCACCAAAAAACATATTTTTCCTTACTGCTGATGCATTTGGTGTATTGCCTCCAATCTCGAAATTAACGACGGAGCAAGCAATGTACCACTTCATGTCCGGATATACAGCGAAAGTTGCCGGAACAGAAGTAGGAATTACGGAGCCAACGACAACCTTCTCTGCAGGATTCGGTGCCGCTTTCCTTCCTTTGCATCCCGCGAAATACGCGAAGTTGTTAGGAGATAAATTAGCAGGAACCGATATCAATGTGTGGTTAATCAATACAGGATGGTCCGGTGGATCTTACGGAGTTGGAAGCCGCATGAAACTTTCCTACACACGCGCCATGATTACGGCAGCCTTAACAGGTAAATTAGACAATGTTGCATTTGAACAAATGCCCATCTTTGATTTAGCGTTTCCAACGTCGTGTGATGGGGTTCCAGCTGAATTATTGAATCCAAGAAATACATGGGCTGATAAAGCGGCTTACGACACAACGGCTGCAAGTCTAGCGGAGAAGTTTGTAGCGAACTTCGAGAAATTCGCGGCAGAGACTCACCCATCGATTTTAGCAGCAGCACCTCAAGTTTAGGTCTAAGCCCTTTCCATCAATCAGCAAGAGCTTAGCTAAAGCCTCTAACAGTAATGTTAGGGGCTTTTTTTTTGCGCGATTTGTACCGCTGCAGTTGCACTGCTGCGATACGCTGCAGTTGCACTGCTGTGACACTCTAAATCGCAACCTTTTAAATTCCCAAAATTCTTTTAAATCGCGATTCAAAACCAAAATTTGAATGAGTATATGTACTTAAATTCATAGGTATTTATACCCAAATTTCTTCGCCCGCTAAAAGTAACATTCTTGATGGAGCATAAGATTGACGCGTAAATCCTCTAAAAGTCCATTTCCAGTCTCCATTCTAGAGAAAAATCCTTATTAAATTTTTCATTTAATTTGACCAACGAGAATTATACTTTGATTGTGAAGGTCACTCGAACGAAATTTCCATTTTCATTCAATTAGAAAGGAGAAAAATTTTGACTCGAATACTCCTCAACTCAAAGTAGATCATTAACTAATTTTTTATATTATGAAAAAACAATTATTATTTTTTGGCCTTTTTGGCTGTGGTGTGGCTTTTGGGCAACAAAATTCATCGTATGGGACTTTAAACTTTACAACACTTACTACTTCTGGAGATGAAATTTTTCGTTTTCAACCTGGTTACATTTCTCAGTTACAAAACGGTTCAACCTTTGGAACAACTTCTGGGAATAGATGGTTAAGTTTTGGGCAAGTAACACAAGGTGGTCAAACATTTTATGGTCAGCGTTTTCAATATGATGGTAGAGCATTAGTGACGGGTTACACGAATAATTCACCAAGTAACCCGAGAATTGAATGGATCCATAGTGGAGGTGCTTCCGCAGGAAATCTAGAGTTCAGAGTTGCTAGCAGTTTTACGGGAGGGGCTAGTGATTTGGTTGCTTCGATGACTCCAGAAGGAAACACTTATTTTGGAACAAACAATTCTTTATTTACACCATTATCCCCTAGAGTTGGTATATCATATAATGGTCGTGCTGGACTTGAGGTGATATCGGATGGAGTTTTAACAGTTACGGATCCTTATGGTATTCGGATTGTACTTTCGCACAATTCGAATGTTGCCAAAGGATTGGAATCAAGTGTAAGTGTTGGAGAAACTTCTATTGCAGTACAGGGTAAAGCGGAAGGCGTTGCGAACTCGTTCGGAGTTTTTGGTATTACAAGCACGACTACCCAATTTGGAGCAGCTATTTACGGATTATTACCCTCTCCTGGACCAAATCTTTGGGCTGGTTACTTTGATGGAGATGTCTTCACAACAGGATTTTATTTGCCTTCTGATGCTAAATTGAAAGAGAATATTACTACCGAAACTAATATTTTAGATAGAATCAGCTTACTAAATCCCGTTTCATACCATTATAAGAAAATGGATGGGCAAAATCTTCCGCAAGGAACACAACATGGCTTTATTTCCCAAGAAATGGCTGAAGTGTTTCCAGAGCTTACCCGAGATATTACCAAACCAGTTTTTGATAAGGATGGTAAAATAGTATCCGAATTATCCTTCAAAGCAATTAACTATGTTGGTATGATTTCACTACTTACTGAAGCTGTCAAGGAATTAAATGTGGAATTGACGGCAGTTCGTCAAGATTTGGATGAATATAAAGCAAATGAGGTGGTTCGCACTCAATTGTTTCAAAATCCGAATGTAATAATTGGCTATTCAATCGAGCAAAATGTTCCGAATCCATTCGATGATAGAACTTCCATTCGTTTTCAATTGGCTCCAGGTGTAGAAACTGCAACACTTTCTATTTTTAATTTGAATGGTGCCTTTGTACGTGATTATGCCTTGGAAGGAAATTCAGGTGAGGTAGAAATCCTTGCATCCGAAATTGGCAAAGGGATGTTTATTTATAGCCTTAATCAAAATGGTCAAGAAATCATTTCAAGACGAATGATGGTCAAATAATTTTCAATGAAATCTAACACCATCATTTGAATTTTAAATGGTGGTGTTATTATTTAATTTCTATTAAGACTATTGATTTCAAACTTTTAATCGGATTAATTGTTAACTTTCATGTAATGAAGAGGAATAAAAAATCAAATATTGTATTTGCAATCTGCTTTTGCTTGTTTACTTATTTTGTTTTTTCTCAAAACAGCGTTCCGCACACTTTATTTCAACAATTTAACGGATCCTATGATTATACCATTATTGGTAATACTCATAATTCCACTGACGCTTGGGGAAGTCCACAACCGCCAATAGGTACAATGCTCACTAGTTCCTCTGCTTCTCTAAACTTATCCTCAAATCAAACCGTTGTAGGTGCATATTTAATTTGGGCTGGAATAACTAATGGCACGGGAACAGCAATCAAACTAAACGGCTCAACAATTTCGCCCGATTTTATCAATATTGCAAATGTTTTTCCAACAGCTGCAACACCATTTTTTTATTTTTCAGCTTTAAAAGACATAACGAGCTTTGTTCAAGCAACGGGAAACGGAAATTATCAGGTGTCGAATTTCGACTTAAACCCTTATCAAGGAAACTATTATAATACAGGAATTTACTTTGCTGGATGGAATATAATTATTGTTTATTCAAATGTAAACCTTCCTAATAAACAACTCAACATATATGATGGCTTGCGTTTTGCTTCAAATGGGTCCGGAATTCCTGTAATAAATTTCCCAATCAATAATTTAAATGTAACAAATACCCTAGGTGCGAAAATGACGATGATTTCGTTTTTAGGTAATTCTACTATTGTATTAGGTCAAACATTAAAAGTAAATAACTCAACTTTGAGTAACGCTCAAAACCCCGCCATCAATCCTTTTAATAGCACCAATAGCTTTACCAATAGTTCAACTAGCTGGCAAATGGACGTAGACACCTATCCTATTAATAACTATATAAATGTTGGTGATAATAGTTTTGTGATAACTGCAGGATCAGTCATGCCTGTATTATTCTCCACAATCATCACCTCTATCCAATCCGAACTTCCCGATGCGACGATTTCTCTCGATAGCATTACCGGTCAAGATATATGTCAAAATCACGACTTAACGCTCGATTATACAGTCTACAATGTCAATTCGAATGATACTTTACTTGCGGGAACGCCTATTTCGGTGTATGCGAATAATAATGTGTTGTTATCAACGATGACTTTGCCTTCAAACATTCTCATTGGTGATAGTTTGAGCTTGAGTACATTGGTCACGATTCCAACGGGCATTTCAAGTCCCTTTAACTTGAGCATGGTCGTGAACCAAAATGCGACGCAGTTAGGCGTTTATCCAGAAAGTAATTTTGGGAACAATACGTCGAATGATTCTACGATTTCCCTCACAACCGTTATCTATCCGAATTTTGGGAATGTTGGTCCCTTTTGTCAAGGAACAAGCTACACCTTACCATCTGTTTCTTTGAACAATGTCGATGGGATTTGGTCGCCGGCTTTCGATAACCAAAGTTCAGGAACGTATTACTTTTTACCGAACGACACGACCTGCAACCAACCTTTGCAACTTTCCGTGCAGATTGTCCCGCTGACGACGCCACTCTTCAATTTCGCCACTTCCTTGTGTCAGAATGATAACCTGCTTTTTCCGGTTTCGACGCAAACCGGCGCCTTCGGAACATGGTCTCCAGCTTTCGATAACCAGAATACCACATCCTACACCTTCACGCCAACAATCTCCACGCCAGCCTTGGGTTGTCCCACGCCGGCTCAACACACGGTGAATATTATTCCATCAACGGTTCCAACCTTTAATTTGCTCGATTCCATTTGCTTGAACGGGCAACTGACGTTTCCAACGGTTTCCACGAATTCTATTTCAGGAACGTGGTCGCCAGCATTCAACAACCAAAACAGCGCAACATATACATTTACGCCTGACAATAACAATAGTGCGTCCTGCCTTGTATCAACGCAACACGCTGTCGTGATTGTCCCGCCAACAACACCCAATTTTTCCTTTGTGAATAGTTTGTGTGAGGGAACCTCGTTTGTTTTTCCAACAACAAGTTTGAACAGCATCTCTGGAACCTGGACTCCAGCTTTCAATAATCTTTCCAGCGCGACGTATACGTTTAATCCAGATGGCAACACAGTTCTAGGTGCGTGTGCAAACTCGGTCAATGAAACCATGACAATCATTCCAAACTTGGATCCATCGTTTACGTTTAGCGATTCGCTTTGCGCGGATGCGGTCTTTGATTTTCCGTCAACGTCCACAGAAGGCGTTTCCGGTGTGTGGACTCCATCCTTCAACAATCAATCTACGCAGAACTACACATTTACACCAGACCTCTCTGGAATCGTATTCACGAACATCGGTCAGCGTTGTCCGCAGGTGGTGAGTCAAACCATGACAATTATTCCGAATCCAGTCGCTGATTTCACGCCAGAAAATACAGTGCTCTCTCTTTTTGCTCCAACGACACTTTTAGAAAACAACTCTTCGAATGCCTACACGTATTTCTGGAATTTCGGCGACGGAACAAACAACGACAGCATTTTCTCTCCCGAACACACCTTCCCAGAAAATGCGGGAACGTACTTGGTTTCCCTCGAAGTCAGCAATGAACTTGGCTGTTTAGACTCCACCTCGCAGAGCATTGTCATTGAACACGATCCTGTGGTCTTCATTCCGAATGCCTTCACACCCGACGAAGACGACTTAAACAATGAGTTTACGACCGTTTTTCCTGAAAACATGAAATTGGCAAGTTTCGAGATGTACATCTACGACCGCTGGGGAGAATTGGTCTTTTACAGTCAGGATCCAAAACAAGGTTGGGATGCTTCCCTCGCAGGCTTCGATGCACCCGATGGCGTGTATTCGTATTTAGTGAAATACAAAGAGTTGGGTTACGTGAATAAATTCCAGGTGACGGGAAGTGTGGTGGTTATTAGGTGATCTATCGTCAAAGAAGTACAACTGTAGCGGAAAAACGATTATTCAATCGAGCAAAATGTTCCGAATCCATTTGATGATAGAACTTCCATTCGTTTTCAATTGGCTCCAGGTGTTCAATCTGCTACACTTTCTATTTTTAATTTGAATGGTGTCTTTGTACGTGATTATGCCTTGAATGGAAATTCAGGTGAGGTAGAAATCCTTGCATCAGAAATCGGTAAAGGCATGTACATTTATAGCCTGAATCAAAATGGTCAAGAGATTATTTCGAAGAGAATGATCATTAAGTAATTTGTATATTAACTTAGCTCCACTATTCTAAAAGTGGAGCTATTTGTTTTTGTTCATTCTATTTGAATCAATCAAAAATTAAACTTTTAATCGGATTAATTGTTAACTTTCATGTAATGAAGAGGAATAAAAAATCAAATATTGTATTTGCAATCTGCTTTTGCTTGCTTGCTTATATTGGTTTTTCTCAAAACGGCGTTCCACATACACTCTACCAACAATTTAACGGGCCGTATGATTATACGATTATTGGAAATACACACAACCCGTATGATAATCAATTGATTCCAACACCTCCTCCTGCAATGTATACAGGGTCTTCAGCAAGCTTATCTCTCTCATCAGGTCAGTCGATTGTAGGAGCATATTTAATTTGGTCAGGAATAGGTGATGGTATAGGTACTACAGTAACATTAAATGGCACAAGTATTACACCTGATTACATCAACTACATTAATACTTCACTATTTCCGTGGTGGAATCCATACCCTTATTTCTCTGCCGTTAAGGAAATAACATCTTATGTTCAAAATTATGGAAACGGTAGTTATCAAATCAGCAATTTTGATTTGAGCTCCTTACTATTGCAGTACGCTGCTGGTGGAACCCAATATGCGGGATGGAACATTGTAGTAGTTTACTCCAATCCAACTTTACCAAATAAACAACTAAATATTTATGATGGTTATCGTTTTGTTGTGGGAAATGGAATAAATACGATTACTTTGCCAATCAATAACTTAAATGTTACCAATACCATTGGTGCAAAAATGACTTATATCGTTTACAATGGTAGTCCTAATTATTACACTTGGGAGACTGCTAAATGGAATGGACAATCACTAAGCAATGCCCAAAATCCAGTTCAAAATCCATTTAACGGGACAAATAGTTTTACGGGTAGTAATACGAGTTGGAACATGGATGTGGACACCTATGATATTTCAAATATGATTTCAGTTGGAAATACGAGTGCAACATTTTCTATGAGTTCACAGAGTTACCGAATGATCTCCACCATCATCACCTCCATCCAATCCGAACTTCCAGACGCTACTATTTCACTTGATAGCATCACCGGGCAGGACATTTGCCAGAACCACGATTTGACCTTGGATTACACGGTCTACAATGTCAACTCAAACGACACCTTACTTGCGGGAACGCCTATTTCGGTGTATGCGAATAATAATGTGTTGTTATCAACGGTGACTTTGCCTTCAAACATTCTCATTGGTGATAGTTTGAGCTTGAGTACATTGGTCATGATTCCAACGGGCATTTCAAGTCCCTTTAACTTGAGCATGGTCGTGAACCAAAATGCGACGCAGTTAGGCGTTTATCCCGAGAGTAATTTTGGGAACAATGTTTCCAATGATTCTACGATTTCACTTACTACCATTGTCTATCCGAATTTCGGGAATGTTGGTCCCTTTTGTCAAGGAACAAGTTACACCTTGCCATCTGTTTCGTTGAACAATGTCGATGGCGTTTGGTCACCAGCGTTTAACAATCAAAGTACAACGACTTATTCCTTTATGCCGAATGACACGACGTGCAATCAACCTTTGCAACTTACTGTGCAGATTGTCCCGCAGACGACGCCACTCTTCAATTTCGCCACTTCCTTGTGTCAGAATGATAACCTGCTTTTTCCGGTTTCGACGCAAACCGGCGCCTTCGGAACATGGTCTCCAGCTTTCGATAACCAGAATACCACAACCTACACCTTCACGCCAACAATCTCCACGCCAGCCTTGGGTTGTCCCACGCCGGCTCAACACACGGTGAATATTATTCCATCAACGGTTCCAACCTTTAGTTTGCTCGATTCCATTTGCTTGAACGGGC
>CANGJM010000018.1 GCA_947454525.1 Flavobacteriales bacterium
AAAAGCCCTGACGATTTTGTCAGGGCTTTTTTTTGTGATCAACTTTTTATTGGATCTCTTTTTCTATGGCAAGAAGCTCGTCATAAAAAGAGGATCCGAATGCACGAATTAACGGTTCTTTCAAGAATTTGAAAACTGGAACGTCCAATTTTTCCCCACAAGCACAAGCGGGTTTGCAAATATGCCATTCTTCATAATTCAATGCGGTAATGTGATTGAACTGTTTCACGCGGATAGGATATAGGTGACATGAAATCGGTTTTTTAAATCCAATTTCATTTTGTAAATAGGCCTTTTCAATGGCACATTTCGTGATGCCTGATTCATCGAAATAAACAAAGGAACATTCTTGACCATTAACCAAAGTTGTGGCAGGATGGTTTTCATTGTCCATATAGTAGATACCTTTTTCAGCTACGTTGGCAATTCCTTCCGGACGCATGTGAGCCGAGATTTTGTCATAGTTTTCTTCAATGATCTCAACTTCTTCCATGGTTAGTGGCGCACCGCCATCTCCCTCCACACAACATGCTCCTTTACATGCGTTTAAGTCACAGACGAATTTGCGCTCAAATAACTCAGTGGTAACGATTTTATTTTCTATTTCTATCAGCATCCTACAAAGATAAGTCCATTTGATTTTGTATTTCCATAAAAAGGATGTATATTTGTACCACATTTATGAACGAATGCAGCGAGAGGGGACGAAAGTCCCCTCTTTTATTACAAGAAATGTTAGATAAAAAACTCATATTAGAACTAATCGACGAACGCATTGCCGAGCTGGACAATGGACTTTACGTCGTAGAATTGACAATCTCGTCAAGCAACGTGATCAATGTTGAATTAGACAAAATCAAAGGTGGAGTATCGGTGAATGATTGCGTTTCTGTTTCTAGAAACATTGAACACAATTTAGATCGAGAAAAGCAAGATTTTGAATTACATGTATCATCCGCTGGATTAGACAAGCCTATTCGTCACATCAATCAGTATTCTAAAAACATTGGACGCAGTTTCAAGGTTGTGATGAATAATGGAGAAAAGTACGAAGGTGAGTTAATGAAATTAGGTGACGCAAGTATCGTCATCAAACAAATTTCCCTACAGAAATCGGAGGAGAAAAGAAGAAGAATACAAGTGGAAGAAATACTAGAGCTTCCCTTAACAGAAATAAAAGAGTCTAAAATTGTTATATCTTTTAAATAAACGCTATGAATAGTACGGAACTAGTTGACTCGTTCTCGGAGTTTAAGGAATTAAAAAACATTGACAAACAAACAATGCAACATGTCTTGGAAGATGTTTTCCGAGCAATGTTTAAGAAAAAGTTCAATACAGATGAACACATTGATATCATCGTTAATATCGACAAAGGTGATGTTCAAATTTTCTTGAATAAAGAAATTGTTGATGATGGAGAAGTAGAAGATCCAAACACGGAAATCGCTTATTCAGATGCAATTAAAATTGAACCAGATTTTGAAATCGGTGAGGAAGTAACGGAAGAATTCAAATTTATCGATTTCGGACGTCGCAATGTATTGTCTTTGCGCCAAAATTTAATTTCACGTATCCTTGAACTAGAGAAAGATCACTTATACAAAAAATACAAAGAGCGTATTGGTGAAATTGTTACTGGTGAAGTATACCAAGTTTGGAAAAAAGAAATTCTTGTCATGGATGATGACAACAACGAATTGATTTTGCCTAAATCTGAACAAATTCCTTCTGATTTCTTCAAAAAAGGAGAATCAGTGAGAGCGGTAGTAGCGAAAGTTGATATGAGAAACAGTACTCCTGTGATCATTCTTTCTCGTACAGCACCAGAATTCTTGGAGCGTTTGTTCGAATTAGAGGTTCCTGAGGTATTTGATGGCTTAATTACCATTAAAAAGATTGTACGTGAACCAGGAGAACGTGCGAAAGTTGCCGTGGAGTCTTATGATGATCGTATTGATCCAGTTGGAGCTTGTGTTGGTATGAAAGGATCTCGTATTCATGGAATTGTTCGTGAATTAAGAAACGAAAATATCGATGTGATCAACTATACAACGAATAACCAGTTGTTGATCCAAAGAGCTTTATCTCCAGCGAAGGTGACTTCAATGGAAATATTAGAAGAAGAAAAAAGAGTAAAAGTATACTTGAAACCAGACCAAGTGTCATTAGCCATCGGTAAAGGTGGAAACAATATTAAATTGGCTGGAAAATTAAGCGGTTACGAAATTGATGTATACCGTGATGGAGAAGTAGATGTAGAGGATGTTGATTTAGAGGAATTTGCTGATGAAATCGATAGTTGGATTATCGATGAATTGAAAGCAATTGGCTGTGATACAGCGAAATCTGTTTTGGAAATTGGCGTGGTTGATTTAGTATCACGTACGGATCTTGAAAAAGAAACGATTGAGGAAGTATTCCGAATTTTACAAGCAGAATTTGAATAAATTAATTCCACTTACAGAAGCGTAAAAGGATAAATATGGCGGGAAAACCGATTCGATTAGGAAAAGCAGCAGGTGAACTCAATGTTGGACTACCAACTTTGGTGGAGTTCTTAGAGTCTAAAGGAATTAAAATTGATTCCAATCCAAACACACGTTTGGAGCAGGATCATTTTGAACTTTTGTGCCAAGAATTTGCGGCTGATCAATCTATGAAAGAGCAGTCTAAGGCTTCTTCTCGTAGAGAAAAACGTGAGTCTGTCACGTTGAGCGATAAGCCAGCAGACGCTCCAAAAATGTCTGATTCATCTGAGGATGAGGACGAAGGAGATGCCATTAACTTGGAGGAAATAAAGCGTCAAGTATTTGCTACTGAAAAACCAGTTGTAGTCGCGCCAGAAGAACCTAAAGCACCTGAAGTTGCAAAGGAAATTGATCACACACCGGAAATTACTCCTGTGGAAAGCAGTCACGTTAATGTGATTGGAAAAATTGATCTTTCTGCCATCAACCAACGCACGCGTCCTGATAAAAGAAAAGAAGAGCCGGCTCCGAAAGCTAAAGCGACCCCTGCACCTGCACCGGCGCCAAAAGTGGAGGAAAAACCGACAACTCCTATAGCTGAACCAAAGGTTGAAGAAAAGCCAAACGCAGCTCCAGTAATTGAAACAATTCGTTTCGAACGTCAAGTGTTATCTGGACCAACTGTATTAGGTAAAATTGAATTACCTGTCGAAAGACCGAGAAATCCAGTGGCTTCCTCTAATGATGATGCGAAACGCAAGCGCAAACGCATTAAAAAGGTGGAAACACCTGCACCAAATGCAACACCAGGAAATAATAATCGTCCAGGTGGCGGAAATAATCCAGCAAATAAAGGTCCGAGAGCTGAAAAGCCAGAGATCAAGGCTACGGATATTCAAAAAGAAATTAAGGATACTCTCGCGAGACTTTCTAATCAAGGTGGTAAATCAAAAGCGTCTAAAAATAGACGTTTAAAAAGAGATAATTTCCAACAAAGACGCCAAGAAGAAATGGCGGCAGCGGAATTGGAAGACAAAATCTTGAAATTAACGGAGTTCGTAACGGTATCTGAATTGGCTTCCATGATGAGCGTACAACCAACACAGGTTATTTCTGTGTGTATGTCCTTGGGAATCTTCGCTTCCATTAACCAACGCTTAGATGCAGAAACAATTCACATTGTTGCGGATGAGTTTGGATTTGAAACGGAATTCGTGAGTGCGGAAGTACAAGATGCGATTCAAACAGTTGAGGATAAACCGGAAGACCTTATTAGTCGTCCACCAATTATTACCGTAATGGGTCACGTTGACCACGGTAAGACGTCACTTCTTGATAGAATTCGTAATGCGAATGTAACAGAAGGTGAAGCAGGTGGAATCACTCAGCACATTGGTGCATATTCAGTTACCTTGAAAGATGGTCGAAAAATGACCTTCTTGGATACTCCAGGTCACGAGGCATTTACTGCCATGCGTGCTCGTGGTGCTCAAGTAACAGATGTTGCCATTATTATCGTGGCAGCGGATGATGATGTCATGCCGCAAACGAAAGAGGCAATTTCGCATGCGCAAGCAGCAAATGTACCGATGATTTTTGCAATCAATAAAATCGATAAGCCAGGAGCGAATCCAGACCGAATCAGAGAACAACTTTCAGCAATGAATATCTTGGTGGAGGACTGGGGTGGTAAATACCAAGTGCAAGAAATTTCTGCAAGACAGAATTTAAATATTGATAAGTTATTGGAAAAAGTGCTTTTAGAAGCTGAGTTATTAGAGCTAAAAGCAAATCCAAATAAAAATGCCGTTGGTACTGTAATTGAATCCTCTTTGGATAAAGGAAAAGGTTACGTGACAAACATGCTCGTTGAATCAGGAACCATGCGCGTAGGTGATGTGGTGCTTGTTGGACGTTACTTCGGTAAAGTTCGTGCCATGCATGACGAACAAGGTGTTGCATTGAAAGAAGCAGGACCTGCTTGTCCAGTATCGGTTCTAGGAATCGGTGGTGCGCCAAGTGCCGGTGATAAATTCAACATCTTAGATGACGAGAAAGAAGCAAAATCAATTGCTACGAAACGGGAACAATTGTACCGCGAACAAGGATTACGTACAACGAAACATATTACGTTGGATGAAATTGGACGTCGTTTGGCAATCGGAGACTTTAAAGAATTGAACATTATCGTGAAAGGTGATGTGGATGGTTCCATCGAAGCACTTTCTGATGCATTGTTGAACTTGTCAACGGAGGAAATCCAAGTAAACATTATCCTGAAAGGGGTAGGAGCAATTACTGAGGCCGATGTGAATTTAGCTTCCGCTTCGGATGCAATCATCATCGGATTCCAGGTTCGTCCTTCATTAACGGCACGTAAACTTGCTGAAAGTGAGCAAATCGATATTCGACTTTACTCGGTGATCTACAAGGCTATTGAAGAAATTAAAGCGGCAATGGAAGGAATGCTTTCTCCAGATATCGAGGAGCAAATTCTTGGTTCTGCTGAAATTCGTGAAACATTCGATATTACGAAAGTTGGAACAATCGCTGGTTGTTATGTGATGGATGGAGTCATCAAACGCTCTTCTAAAATCCGCGTGATTCGTGATGGAATCGTTGTTCATACTGGTCTTTTGGGATCGTTGAAACGTTTCAAGGACGATGTGCGTGAGGTGAAAAACAACTACGAATGTGGATTGAACATCGATAAATACAACGACATTAAAATCGGTGATATCGTTGAAGCATACGAGGAAGTAGAAGTTGCAAGAAAATTATAGTCAAATTAGGCTGAGGCGTATTATTACCTGCATTTTTGCGTAATTTTGTTATTCATTCAATAAAAGAAATCTTATGGGTAAGTTAGGACCAACAGAAATCATCCTTATTTTAGTGATCATCCTTTTGTTTTTCGGAGGCAAGAAAATTCCTGAATTAATGCGTGGACTTGGAAAAGGCGTAAAAGAATTTAAGGATGCTTCCAAAGGAGAAGTAGAAGAGACAAGTTCCTCTACTGAGATCAAAGTAGACGATAAATAAGATTCTCATGTATCGTACGATTGGTGATGTTCAGAAAGCTGTGCTTTCAGGTGAAACTGTCTTGTCTATTGCACAAGCATATCTTCAACGAATTGAAGATCATAAGCACCTAAACGCTTTTCTGGAAGTGTTTACAGAATCCGTTCTGGAAAACGCCAAGAAAGTCGATGAGAAAGTGAAAAATGGCACGGCTGGTAAATTAGCCGGTGTGGTGATTGGAATCAAAGACAACATTTGTTACAAAGATCACCGCGTTAGTGCCTCATCAAAAATATTAGAAGGATTCACATCCCTTTATACCGCAACTGTTTTACAACGTTTGATTGATCAAGATGCCATCGTTATTGGACGATTGAATTGCGATGAATTTGCCATGGGAAGTTCAAATGAAACTTCGGCTTTTGGCTCCGTTGAAAACAATTGGAAAGCAAACCATGTTCCTGGTGGTTCATCCGGCGGAAGTGCTGTTGCAGCAAGCGCAAACTTGTGTACAATTACACTTGGAAGCGACACCGGTGGATCTGTTCGTCAACCAGCTTCTTGGACAGGAACCTACGGTTTAAAACCGACTTACGGACGCATGAGTCGTAACGGTTTAATTGCATACGCTTCTTCCTTTGATCAAATCGGTTCATTCACAAATTCTGCTGCTGATGCACAATTGATTTATGAATTGTCAGCAGGAGAAGATGAAATGGATGCCACAACTTCTTCGAAAGAAGTATCGAATGATAAAAATGCGTTCCCTGAAAAACTGAAAATCGGACTCATCAGCGAATGTGTGCATCACGAAGGATTAGATCCAGAAGTTCGCAAGAATTTATCGGAGTTGATTCAAAAGTTAATAGATGCCGGACATGAAGTAACGGAAGTTAGTTTTCCTTTCATGGATTATATGGTGCCGACTTATTACGTTTTAACAACTGCCGAAGCTTCTTCCAACTTATCGCGCTTTGACGGTGTCCATTATGGCTACCGAAGCCAAGATGCGAAAGGTGTGGAGCAAACGTACGTTAAATCACGAACGGAAGGATTTGGTACGGAAGTGAAAAGACGCATCATGACAGGAACGTTTGTACTATCTCACGGATATTACGATGCATATTACACACAAGGACAAAAAGTAAGAAGGGTGCTTAAAAATCGCACGGATGATTTTTTCAAGAACCTCGATTTATTGCTGTTGCCTACAACTCCTGGTACTGCTTTTGAGAAAAATGCGGTAAAGGACCCTATCCAAATGTACTTGCAAGATATTTTCACGGTTCATGCGAATCTAACAGGAAATCCTGCGATAAGCATACCGTTTAAAGTCCATTCAAATGGATTACCATATGGAATTCAGTTAATGGCCGATTGCTTCCAAGAAGATTTATTATTCCACGGAGTGAAAAAATTGGAGGAGCTACTATGAGAGGTATTCTGCTTGTCCTATTGATGCTTACTGGGTTTTCGTTTAGCCAAAAACCGGCACACCTCATACGACCTGCGGATACACTAAATCCTGACGCTTTCTTTAACACTGTTCAACAAAGTTTGAACATGTTCTATGCAGAATACGCAAATCAACACAATTACGATTCAATTATTAATTCGTTGAATTATGAACCGAATCAAGTTCCAACTTTCACTGACGACGTTTATTGTCAACGCCTAGAAGAAATGAGCAAAAAAAGTCCATTCCATATGGACTGTAACCAAGCAACGCTTTCTACCATTAAGTTTTTTGCCGCTCAAAGACGTGGATTTATTCGTGTCGTAATGGGTCGTTCTGCGCTCTATTTCGATTTATTCGGCGAAAAATTGGCGGAATATGGCCTACCTCAAGAACTACGTTATTTATCCGTTATTGAGAGTGGCTTGCGTCCACAAGTAAAATCACGAGCTGGAGCCCTTGGTCTCTGGCAATTTATGTACAAAACAGGATTGTACTTTGGATTGGAAGAAAATTCGTACATCGATGAACGAATGGATCCAGAAAAAGCGACGGATGCAGCCTGCCGCTATTTGAAACAACTTTATGGCATTTATGGGGATTGGAATTTAGCACTAGCGGCTTACAATGCCGGTCCAGGAAACGTGAATCATGCTATTAAACGATCTGGCGGAAAAACAACCTATTGGGAAGTTCGCCCATTTTTACCCCAAGAGACGCAAGGATATGTTCCGAATTTCATCGCAGCGGCGTATTTGATTACGTATCACGCTGAACATAACATCGTTCCAATGGAAGCGAAAGTACACAATGCTCAGTTGGACACCATGTGTATGAAAAGCGGTGTACACATGAATACCATTTCGCAAATTGCAAGTTGGGATATAGAAGAAATTAAATCCTTAAATCCAGTCTATAAGACTGCATTTATTCCCAAAATGACTCCCGCAAGGTGTTTGACTGGTCCAATGGATAAAATTAATTTACTCGTGAGTTTGGAAGATTCTCTTTATTCATTAGAAAAATTTCTTTACGCTCCGAAACCACCTGTACCAAAACCTGTTCTTGTTGTCCCTCAAGACTCCTCACAGAATATCGACTCTGTGTCACTTAACACGGAGGTTGTGGATTCGTTAAAACCGACGAATGAAAACCTTCAATACCACAAAGTCAAAGCTGGGGAGAACTTAAAGAATATTGCACTAAAGTATAATGTGACGATTGAACAGATTATGGAGTGGAATGGGCTTCAGACAACCAATATTTATGTCGGACAAAAGCTAAAATTATTTAGCTCTCAAACGGTCACACCAACACCAACGCCTGCACCGCGTCCAGTGCAACCGGCTAAAAAATATTACAACGTGAAACCTGGTGACACGTTTGGAAAAATTGCACAACGAAATAACTTAAGTCAAGGTCAACTTCAACGCTTGAATCCTGGCGTGAACATCAACAATATTTCTGTCGGACAACGCATCAGAATTAAGTAATCCAAGTAAAAGCACCAATCGGAGCGATGAAAATAACGGGTGTCATCATCACATTTAACGAAGAACGAAACATCGGACGCTGCATAGTGTCTTTGAAAAACGTATGTGATGAAATCATTGTGTTGGACTCCTTTTCGACCGATCAAACGGAAGCAATTTGCCACTCTCATCACGTGAAGTTTGTACAGCATGCCTTTGACGGACATATCCAACAGAAAAATCGAGCTTTACAGTTAGCGGAAACAGAGTGGGTACTTTCCTTAGATGCTGACGAAGCATTAACGGAAGAATTGTCACAAGCCATTTTGAAAGTGAAACAACATCCAAGTGGGGAAGCCTATGCATTTAATCGTTTAACGAATTACTGTGGACATTGGGTGAAACACTGTGGCTGGTATCCCGACACGAAAACCAGACTGGTAAAAAAAGAACGCGCTCATTGGACAGGTGTGAATCCACATGATCGCCTTGAACGAATGGATCAAGGTAAAGCGGAATTATTAAACGGTGATTTACTTCATTACTCTTACTATACGAAGGAAGATCACTTCAAACAAATCGAATATTTCGGTAATATAGCAGCTAAAGAACTTTTTGACCAAGGCAAGAACATTTCATGGGGACTTCTATACGTGAAGGTCGTAAATCAATTCATTAAAAGTTTTTGGATCAAACTAGGCATCTTAGATGGAAGAACCGGATTACTCATTTCCATGCGAAGTGCTTACGCAACCTATGTAAAGTACTGTAAATTGCGCAGGTTAAATCAACAATCACGATGAAACGCATTTTGATTTCCCGAACGGATAGCATCGGTGATGTTTCCTTGACACTTCCAATGTGTCAGGCCTTGCGAAATAAATTTCCAGCAGCAGAAATCATATTTATCGGTAAAAATTACACACGTCCAGTGGTGGCTTGTTTTACAGCGATTGATGCCTTTTGGGATATCGATGAGCTTTTCAATCAACCGATTACTAGTCAATTGGACCAATTAAAGGCGGATTGCATCATACATGTTTTCCCAAACAAAAAATTGGCGTTCCTAGCCAAAAAGGCGAAAATACCGATGAGAATTGGAACATCTCACCGGGTATTTCACCTGTTCACCTGTAATGAGCGTCCAAACTTTACACGTAAAAACTCGACCATACACGAGTCCCAATTAAATTTTCATTTACTCGCTCCATTAGGGATTACTGAAATTCCGTCCTTTGAAGACATTCAAAAGTTCGTTCAATTTCAAGTGATACCTGCGGAACTCCCATCTTGGATTCCAACATCAAATGACAATGTCATTATCTTACATCCAAAATCGAAAGGCAGTGCCTTAGAATGGCCTTTAGAAAAATACATGGACCTGGCTTCTCAACTCGCGGATTCAGGAAAAACAGTTTGTTTTACGGGAACGGAACAAGAAGGCATGCAGTTTCGAAAGTTAATACCGGTTCACGAGCGCATCATTGATTCAACGGGTAAATTGTCATTAGCACAATTAATCACGCTTATATCTCGTTCAAATGCATTGGTAGCCTGTTCTACTGGGCCCTATCACATTGCCGGACTTTCCGGAATCCATGCCATTGGATTATTTTCCATGCGCAGACCAATTGATCCAGGAAGATGGCGTGCAATTGGACCAAAAGCGGAGTTTATCGTTTTTAATCAAACATGCGAGACATGTAAAAAAGGAAAACACTGTACGTGCATAGAAAATATTGAAGTGTCAACCGTATTAGAGGTAATTGGATGATTTCAAGTTCGTTTAAAAACAATGTTTTATTAGCAGCTTTTGCGTTCGTTTTCTCACTTGGAATCCTATCAATAGCTCATTGGCCTTTTGCGGCTCTATTCAGTTTATCGATTTTTACTTCCTATCAGTGGCTATATGAACGGAAAAATCATTGGAGCTACCTCATTTTAGCTGGTTTAACAGGTGTAGGCTACTGTGTATTGCTTCATCCATTGTCTTGGTCTTTTGCCGTTTATTTAGTCTTGGGTCTCCTTGTCCTCACGTATGAAAAAGGCATCAAATGGCGAAAAATTCCTTTTTTAAAACCCATTTTTATTGCGATTTGCTGGTTTGCATTGGGGATTGCTATTCCAAAGTTTGCATTGTATGGCAGTGTTCCGAATCAAGATTTTTCACACATGATTCTTTTCTTAGTCCTAGCTGTAGTAGAAGATTTTGAGGACAGGGCAGTGGATGAAGGCCACATTAAAACAATCCCATTGTACCTAACGAAATCTGAAACGGAAGCACTTATTGCCCTTTGGTTGTTCAGTTATTTGGCACTATCCAGCAGGATTGACCTATTTAGTGAAAGATTGGATATTAAAATACTTTCAAGTGTCCTCACAATCGCTCCGTTGATTTATTTCATTTATTTGAAAAAAAGCCCAAAAATCAATCACCGCTATTTCGATTTCATCCTTTTCCTGATTGGGATGCTTCATTTACTTGTTCAGAATAAGGTATACTCTTGAATCCTTTTTATCTTTGTCCTTCGAAAACAAGGATATGGAATACGATTTTAGAAATCTAGAGAGTAAATGGCGTAAGAATTGGCAAGATCGTGGCACGTACCACGTACAAGAGGATGCATCCAAGCCTAAATATTATGTCTTAGACATGTTTCCTTATCCATCTGGTGCTGGACTCCACGTGGGACATCCACTGGGATACATCGCTTCAGATATCTATGCTCGATACAAAAGATTGCAAGGATTTAATGTCCTGCATCCAATGGGTTACGATTCATTTGGTCTTCCTGCTGAACAATATGCGATTCAAACTGGACAACATCCTGCGATTACGACCGAAGAAAACATTGCGCGTTACCGCCAACAATTAGATCAAATTGGATTTAGTTTTGATTGGTCTCGAGAAGTACGAACCTCTGCTCCAGAATACTATAAATGGACACAATGGATCTTCAAACAACTATTTGATTGTTATTACGATTTAAAAACAAATAAAGCCGAACGTATTTCTCAATTAATTCATCAATTTGAATCAGAAGGAAATGCACACATTCAGGCTGTCACAGATTACGAAGGACAATTCACCTCTGTTGAATGGAACGCTTTTTCGGTTCACCAAAAAGAAGAAATCATCCAAGCTTACCGACTTGCTTATCTTGCGGAAAGTTGGGTGAATTGGTGTCCAGCTTTAGGCACTGTACTAGCGAATGATGAAATTGTCAATGGTGTTTCTGAGCGTGGCGGACATCCAGTAGAACAAAAACGCATGCGTCAATGGTCCATGCGTATCAAAGCTTATGCAGAACGATTATTGGAAGGATTAGACCGCATCGATTGGTCTGATTCCATCAAGGAACAACAGCGAAATTGGATTGGAAAATCCCAAGGTGCCAGTGTGACGTTTGCCATTGAAAATTCAACAGAAAGCATCGAGGTTTTTACCACGCGTCCAGATACTATTTTCGGTGTTTCCTTCATGGTGTTAGCGCCTGAGCATCCATTGGTAAATCAATTGGTGAGTCCAGACTGCAAAGATGCCGTAGAGAATTACCAAAGAGAAGCAGGATTAAAATCGGAACGCGATCGTCAAGCTGATGTGAAAAACATCACTGGACAAGCACTTGGGGCTTTCGCAATTCATCCATTTAATGGAGAACGCATTCCCATTTGGATTGGTGACTACGTTTTAGCATCGTATGGAACAGGTGCTGTTATGGCCGTTCCGTGTGGTGACCAACGCGATTATGATTTTGCTAAACACTTCGATTTAGAGATCAAAAATATTTTTGCGGATGTTGACATCAGTGAACAAGCATACACAGAGAAAGATGCGCACATTGCTCATTCAGACTTTTTAGATGGACTTGAAGCGAAGGCAGCGATGAAGAAAGCCATCGAGGCCATTGAAGCAAAAGGAATAGGAAAAGGGAAAACAAATTTCCGTCTTCGGGATGCGGTATTTTCTAGACAGCGTTATTGGGGTGAACCATTCCCAGTTTCATATGAAAATGAAATTCCATCGTTGATTTCAGATGAATTATTACCGATTGAACTTCCGGAAGTCGACAAATATTTGCCAACAGAAGACGGTGAACCACCTTTAGCAAGAGCAACAAAAGAAGCATGGAATCACTTCCAAGGTGACCGAATGGAATACAATACGATGCCAGGATGGGCGGGAAGTTCTTGGTACTTCTTACGATACATGGATCCAAAAAATGAACAGGAATTCGTTGGTCGAGAAAAAGTGGATTACTGGCAAAACGTCGACCTGTATATTGGTGGATCAGAGCATGCAACCGGACATTTACTCTATTCCCGTTTCTGGACGAAATTTCTATTTGATCAAGGATACATTCCTTTCGATGAGCCTTTCGCAAAATTGATCAACCAAGGAATGATCTTGGGAAAATCTGCGATTGCCTACTTGGATTCAGAAGGGAAGATGCATTCTTATGACAAGATTGCAAATGATCTATCAAATTTCCGCGAAGTCCGCATCTTAATTGATTTGATTCAAGATGATGAAAGCATTCATTTGGAAGAATTGCGCAAATGGCAACCACAGTTCGAGGACATGCAATTTGTGACAAATGAGCAAGGAAAAATCATCGTTAAACGTGAGGTAGATAAAATGTCCAAACGTTGGTATAACGTCGTAACTCCCGATGATTTGTGTGATAAATATGGTGCAGACACCTTACGTATGTACGAAATGTTCTTGGGTCCTTTGGAACAAAGTAAGCCTTGGGATACGAAAGGAATTACTGGTGTTCATGGATTCTTGAAAAAATACTGGCGCCTCTTTCATCAAACCGGACAATTTACTGTCAGTGAGGGTGAAGCTTCGAAAGAAGCCATGAAGACCTTGCATAAAACCATTAAACGATTGAGAGATGATCTGGATCGTTTCTCATTTAACACAGGTGTTTCTTCCTTCATGATTTGTGTGAATGAATTAACGGATCAAAAATGCAACAATCGAGAAGTTTTAACGCAGTTGAGTATTTTAATGGCGCCTTATGCTCCCCACATAACAGAGGAAATTTGGTCAAAATTACATTCAGACAATACCAGTATATTCGATCAAACGTATCCAGTATTTGAGGAGCAATATTTGAAGGAGTCTGATTTCGAATACCCCGTTTCATTTAACGGAAAAATGCGTTTTAAAGTAAGCTTAAGCGTTGAATTGTCTTCAAAAGAAATCGAAGATCACATTCTCGGTTTACCAGAGACGGAAAAATATTTGGAAGGCAAAACGCCTAAAAAAATCGTTATTGTACCAGGAAGAATTGTGAATTTCGTTAGTTAACGAAATGTGAAAGTAAGGACTCAGAATTTTTAATCTCCGTCACATACCCTTTTAAATCTAGGGAATGTAGGTTGATTTGAGCGCCACCTGCAAATAGTTGTGCGTTTGGAGCATCTTGTTTCAATTGCTTGAAGTAAGTGATTAAAAAGGCTTTGTCGATCGCGGTTAACCAACTACTGATAATGGCCATTGGTTGTATGCGTTGTATGCAATCCAACAAGGAATCATAAGGCAGACTTTGTCCTAAGTAGACCGTGTGGAATCCTTTACTTCTCAATAAATATTGATAAAATAGTAGTCCGATTTCATGCCAATCATGCTCAGGTAAATACAGCATGATGGGATTCGATTTATCCGTAGGAATCTCTTGTTTATCAATTTCAGAAATAATTTTCTGACGTATCAGATTGGATATAAAATGTTCTTGCGCAGCACTGATGCTATTCACAAGCCACATGACACCAATTCGATCAAGGAAAGGGATGAGGTCTTCGCTAAACGTGCGCGCTAGCCCTTTTTCATCAATGACAATTTGCAAGGTTTCTGTAAACAACTGCTCATCTAGGTGTAATAAGGCTAAGATTAATTTCTCTTCTGTGAAATTAATGTTGCGACTCATTTTTATTTCCCAAACTAAACGGTGCACTTCATCTTTATCCCACTCTGCAATGCGCGAGATTTTGTGTCCGTTTTTATTCAGGAGGCTAATATTCAGTAAATAAGAAAGATCTTGGTCGGTATAAGTGCGTATTTGTGTTTCCGTTCGTTCAGGATTCAATATCCCGTAACGTTTTTCCCAAATACGAATGGTATGCGCTTTTATCCCCGTTAGGATTTCTATGTCTTTAATTTTATATTCTGCCATGGCTGTCTAGATACTCTCCTAACAAGAAAAGACAAACTTTGTTCGATGTGATGTAAAATATTTTTATTCAAGTACCTTTGCACCATGATTATTAAAGACGCAACATTCCTCATTTCAAATACTGAAATCGCAAAATGTCCAACGGATGGAAAACCTGAATTCGCTTTCATCGGACGATCAAACGTGGGAAAGTCCTCTTTGATAAACATGTTAACTGGAAAGAAAAATCTAGCAAAAACGTCTTCCACACCTGGAAAAACGCAGCTGATCAACCATTTCGTGATTAACGAGAAATGGTACTTGGTCGATTTGCCTGGTTACGGTTATGCGAAGGTTTCTAAATCCAAACGCAATAATTGGGAAAAGTTCATTTCTGATTATCTAACCAAGCGAAAGGAACTTGAAAACATCTTTGTTTTATTGGATGCACGCCTCGAGCCACAAAAAATTGACTTAGAGTTCATGAATTGGTGCGGAGAGAAGAATTTACCTTTCTCGATGGTCTTTACGAAAATCGATAAACTGTCAAGTACTGCCCTACAAAAGAACCTAGCGAAATACAAAAAAGAAATGTTGAAATACTGGGAGGAACTTCCACCCGTATTCACGACCTCTGCTACTTCAGGATTCGGGAAAGAACCAATCTTGAATTACATCGGACAAATCCTCGTTTAGTTTACTTTCAGGATTTTAGCAAATTGCTTTTGATGTGCATTCGCAATTTCTAACACATAGTTCCCGCTTGTCAGCTGAGTTAAGTGAATCGTTTGCGTTACTGGTCCTGCTTGTAGAATTTTTCCATCCAATGAATACAGTCTGTATTGTGTAAAATTCGTTAAGTAGTCTGGCGACAACTGTATTTCACTTTGAACCGGATTTGGATAAATGGTAAATGTGGATGATAACTCTTCCAAGCCGACAATAAAATCACAAGCACCGGAAAAATGTGGTGCATAAGTGGCGAAATGATCGTCCGTATAACAACGAAATGGACCGCCTTCATTTCCGTCTACTGCCCCATCAAACTGATCATATGGCAGAAAATACGACCCAATGAATCCAATGTTTTCTACAATCGTATCTTGACCCCATCCCAAGGAACTCAAATCGGGATTGCAAAATTCCACCACAAGGTATTTTCTTGTTTCACTGTTAATGATTTTATTTCCAGTGGCGGTCACTTTTAAACGGCTGTTTTCTGGACAAACACTCGTGAAGGGTTGCTTTGCCATGCGCCAATGATCGCCAACTTGTGCATGGAAATGATACAAGGTGTCCCACTGGTTTTGATAACGCAGGTAAATGACCCCGTTGTTTTCATAGGTGAATTCGTTTCCAATGGAATTACTTACAACAGCCATATTCCAATCAATTCCGTTAAACGTTTTGGAGAGTATTTTTGCTGATTGTCCATCGATAATGGTGTCTCCCGTGTATGAAACGTCGACATACCCTGGAAAAAATCCATAATACGAATATTTCCAATTTGCACCTGATGGGGACCAATTTTGTGCTTGAAATGAAAAGGATAACAGCAAAAAAAGTAACAAAAAAGATGTTTTCATGACCTTGTATTTGACTTAAAATTACCCATATAATTTGTTTTGTCCTACCGGTGTTTTCCTTTTTTGATTGAATAAGGATATTTTACATGACTGAATCCTTCGAATGTCCGGAAAAGACACTTGAAAATTCCTTCTGAATTCCCTATTTTTGCCTAAATAAATGAAATTATGGGAAGAGCCTTTGAATACCGCCGAGCAGCAAAAGAAAAACGTTGGGACAAAATGTCTAAAATTTTCCCCAAATTAGGAAAAGCCATTACAATGGCTGCTAAAGAAGGAGGCGTTGATCCAGCTACGAATGCTAAATTGAGAACAGCCATTCAAAATGCGAAGTCGGAAAACATGCCAAAGGACAATATTGAAGCAGCGATTAAACGTGCAGCTCAAAAAGATATTGCCTCATTTACAGAAGTAAACTATGAAGGAAAAGGCCCTCATGGTGTACTTGTTTATGTTGAATGCGCTACAGATAATCCAACAAGAACCGTTGCTAACGTTAAATCATACTTCAACAAAGCAGGTGGAATGGTTGTTCCGAATGGATCAATGGAATTTATGTTTTCACGTAAAAGCATCTTTGAAATCGTTAAAACAGCAGAAATGGATGCTGAAATGCTGGAATTAGAATTAATCGACGCAGGTTGTGAAGGAATTGAAGTGGAAGAAGAATTAATCGTTGTTACAGGTGATTACACTGCTTTTGGAACACTTGCAAAAGCCTTGGAGGACATGCAAATTGAAGTTCAGAAATCGAGCTTGAAGCGCATTCCAACTACTCCGGTAGAATTCACAGAGGAACAATTAGTGGACATCGAAAAAATGCTGGATAAAATCGAAGATGACGACGATATTCAACAAGTTTTCACAAATATTGCCTAAGACAAAATAAAATCGATCATTTTCAGTTATATTAGTCTGGACACGTGCTTTATGATGAAATTTTACACTCGAACTTACTTTCTGATTTTCATCCTCCTATTCTTGGGGGCTTGCTCTACAGAGAGCAATACGTTTGTAAATAGAACGTATCACTCAACGACTGCTCGTTTTAACGGACATTTTAATGCGCAAGAATTATTGCGTGTTTCGTTGAAAACCTATTATGGTAGCCGTAAAGATGATTTCTACGGAATCTTGCCGATTAATCCATTGCCTAACGAAACGGAAGTAAAAGGAATGCTTCCAGCAATCGACACCGCTGTTTCGAAGTGTACCAAAGTGATTTTGAATCACAGTATGCCAAGTGCTGAAAACATGTTCTATAAACAAGCGGAGTACAATACGTGGATTGATGAAAACTGGTTAACCGTTGGACAAGCATTTTTCTACCGTAGAGATTACGACCGTGCCCTGAACAACTTTCAATTCGTAAAACGCTTTTTCGTTAAAGATCCATCTACCTACGCTGCGGAAGTTTGGATCGCCAAAATTTTCATCGAACAACGAAAATTTGCTGATGCCAAATTGATCCTTGATGGATTGAACGAGGTTGCGCAAGAACAGAAGAAAAAAACCATTAAGGACTTTATTCCATTCATCAAAAAGAAGGAGAAAAGTGAAGCTCCTGTCATGAATAAAAGTCTTCAGTTTGACATTCACAAAACATATGCAGATCTCTCGGTAAAACGTAAAGATTACGAAGAAGCAATCAATGGACTCGTACTAGCCATCGATAAATGTAAAAATGGCAAAGAAAAAGCCCGATTGAATTTTATCCTTGCACAACTTTACCAACAAGCAAATCAATTGCCTGACGCAGAAAAATGCTATTCAAAAGCGATGAAGGCATCCGCTCCTTTTGACATTTCCTTTAACGCACGCCTAAATAGAGCGGTTGTTGGAGGAGGAGACAAATTAGCGAAAGACTTAAAACGCATGTTGAAAGATGCGAAAAATGCTGGATTCAAAGATCAGATTTACTATTCCATGGCAATGGTTGAGTTGAATCGAAATGAAAAAGCAAAAGCAAAATCCTATTTAACAGAATCAGCCTTTTATTCCACGACGAATAAACGCCAAAAGGCAATGTCCTATGAAAAGCTAGGTGATCTTTCGTTTAACACCAAGGACTACGTTTCGGCACAGAAATACTATGATTCATGTGCTCGATTCATCAGCGAAGATTATCCAAACGGGGACATCGTAAAAAATAAAGCAGCCAAATTAGCTGATTTAGTAAAGGCCATAGAAACGGCAAATTTTGAGGATTCTGTTCAACGAATTGCCAAAATGTCCGAGGACGATAGAGAAGATTTCTTGAAGGAAACCCTGAAGGAAATGAAACGTGAATTACAACGCAGAAAAGAACAAGAAGCAGCGAAATTACTAGCCCTGCAACAAAATCAAGCGACAACTGGCACTGTTAATAATGCCAATAAATTTATTTTCAATAATCCGAAGTTGAGAGAAGATGGATACAACGAGTTTCGTAAACTTTGGGGTTCGCGTGACAATGAAGATGATTGGAGACGCAGTGAGAAAATCGTCCTGAATGACCCTACTTTGAACGCAGCTAATCAAGATTCATCGGCGCTCACGGCTCAAAATCAACCAGCAAAAGATTCATTGACGATTGATCTATTAAGAAAGAACATTCCCCTTACGGATTCTTCTTTTGCACTATCCGAACAACGATTATTAGAGGCACGCTACTCTGCCGGAATTCTTTACAAAGAAGTGCTGGGAGAGTTGGAACTTGCTGCGGGACAGTTTCAAGCCATTCTAGATATGTTCAAGAAAAACCCAACGGACTTATCTGCAGCTTTTCAGTTGTATAAATTAAACGAAGGCACAGCGGAGGCGGAAACCTTTAAGAATTATATTCTTAAAAACTATCCTTCCTCGGATGCAGCCAATTTCTTTAGAGATCCCGATTTTTATGTCAAACAGAAAGAAAGTGCGCTAAAAGATCAACAGAAATTTGTCAAACTTTTAGAGAAGTATAACCAAGAAAGTTATACTCAAGTTTTAGCAGAAACACAATTGATCGTAGACAATGACCTTTCGAATGCGTTTAGAGCTGAATACATGTTGTTAAATGCGCTCGCTTATGGTCAGTTAAACGAGGACAAAAAAGACCTAGTTCCGCGTTTGACTCGCATCATTGAGGAAAAACCAACGAGTGAACAAGCTACACGAGCAAAAGAAATGCTTGCCATCATTAAAAATGGTTACTCGAAGTCTGTACCAGTGAACTTTGAGAAAAAATCCATTTTTTCCATGTCTCCTAATTCGATACAATACGTCATTGTCCTGCTTGATGAGGATGAGGATATTGAAGAAGCACGAAATGCAATCTCGGACTTTTCAAACAAAGGATTTAAGTTAGCAAAAGTGAAGGTTTCTCAAAAAATGACCGTCACTGAAAAAGAATTTGTCCTTGTTCAAGAGTTCCAATCAGCTAAAATTGCAGGAGAGTACATCAATGCCTACAAAGCCGGATTTGAATACTTAGATGACTTCCAAAACAATAAAATTTTCATAATTAATCAAGAAAATTTGAAAAAGTTAATAGAAACGTCGAAATTTGATGAATATAAAGTTTTTTACGACGATAATTATTAGCCCGCTATGTTAAGAAAAGAGTTATTTGGTGGAAATGCAACACACGATCAAAGCGATCGATTAAATAAAATTTTATCCGGTACTGAAATTACAGGGGACATCGTTTCGGATTCGAACTTGTTGATTGAAGGTGAAATCATTGGAAACATTTCTTGTTCAGGAAAGGTAATGATTGGAACATCTGGAAAAATCAGAGGAAACCTCGTTTGTGTCAATGCCGAAGTGGATGGCGCAATGGATGGTGAATTAACCATCGAAAATTTGCTTGTCCTTCATTCAACAGCAAGAATCAAAGGAGATATTCAAACATTGAAATTAACGATTGAAGAAGGCGCTTATTTTGAAGGTGCATGTGTCATGAAATCGCCAGTTTCAAATACAAGCATGAAATCCGACTTTGATTTCGATGAGTAATCGAGAGCAAAATCCCAAGCCTAACAATTCTCCTTATTTACGTCTAACAAGTGCTGGCCTGCAAATGGCGGGAGTCATCACTGCTTTTTCCTTTTTAGGATATTATTTAGATGAATCTTTTCATTTGGAAACACCTTGGTGGACCATCATTTTAGGTTTGACAGGTGTTGGAATGGGGCTGTACCTAATCATTCGCGAAGTCACTGAAATCTCCAAGAAAAATGATGAATAAATCTGCCTTGAGGCTAGGGGGTATCTACCTCTTGATTTTTGGAATCTTTTACTTGTTCACTTGGTCTAGTTGGTCACGATTAACACCAAACGACACCTTGTTTTGTATCGGAACGTCTGCATTCATTGAACTTATTGGATTATTGATCTTGTACGCAAAAAAAGAAGTTGATCCTCAGGCTGACACCTTCAGATTGCTCATCATGATTACCGTGCAATTATTGTCTTTTTTGTCCGTTTGCCTTGCCTTGATTTATACAAATCAATCCAATAATCTCGTGCTTCACTTACTTGGATTGGCATTGACATTGATTGTTGTTCAGACCGTGTTTATTGTCCGTCGTTTAAAATCCACGGATGAATTCTAGCATTAATTGCTGAATCTCATTGAATTTGGCAAACGATAAAGCCTGATACGTGTCGTAAATGTCGTGGTAATTCTTATTTGGACCCATCGTGTAAATAAAGAATGCTGGAACTCCCGCCTCCGTAAAGAAGTGATGATCTGAATTCGCCGCTGGACCTCTCGGTTTTATGAGTGATAACCATTTACCGTATCCGTTTAATTGTAACAATCGGTCAAATTCATTTTTGAAAAGCGTAGAATTCACACAAGTAATGCCATCTTCACCGCTCCCCATAATATCCATGTTCAACATAAAACGAATCTTCTTAAGCGGAACGAGTGGATGTTCCACAAAGTATTTTGACCCTAACAAACCGATCTCCTCACCAGCAAAGGCAATGAAAACTACATTGTAATTATCTAAAGGGTTTTTAAGCAACTCCTGTGCGATGGAAAAAATCATTCCATTTCCACTTGCATTGTCATTAGCACCCGGGAAATAACTCGCTTGTCCCATTCTTCCAAGATGATCGTAATGTGCTGTAATAAATAAGAATGGTTTCTTTTTAGCGTGTTTTCTAGCCGGTAGATATCCAATGACATTTTTAGCGGTATGATCTTTCAAAAGACGTGTTTCGATGTGTAGGTCAATTGAGCCTTCGTTCATTCGCTCAAATACCGAATCTTGCACTTGCACGAATGGATAAGCATTCGCTGTTTGACTCACAGACCACGTAAATTTATCCCTAGTAATTTCCATCACAGGAGCAAATGCACTCAATTCGCGTAAACGTGTCTTGATGACTTTTAAACTATCCGAACTTATCCCAAATAATCGAACCGCCAAAATGACGTTCTTTGGACACGGATAAAAACTTGAAGTGGATTTATATAGTGTCTCAGGATTACAGGTAACCACGCGATACGTTTTGCCCTTTTTACAATCGAATTCAGCGCATGAAGGACCAGAATTGGGCGCAACAAGGTAATGCACGGCAGGAATCAAAGCTTCACCATCCATTTTTAATTCGCATGCTCCCGGAAAGGTTTGTACAGGGAAATGAAATTCCTGAAAATAAGTTTCACCTAAGGGCTTAAGGCCAATTTCTTTAAAACTCTTGGCGATAAAATCGGCCGCTATGGAATCACCACCATTTACATAACCTCTTCCATGAAACGAAGGGGAACAGAGTGTTTCAATATAGGTTTTCGTCAGTTGGTTTTGTCCAAAAACAGAAAACGTTAAAAGACAACTAAGAAGTAGCAGTCGCATAACGACGACAAATTTTGAAAATGAAGTCTTCTACAATTTCTGACTCTAAATCCCAATTGTATGTGGATGAGTAGTCGCTCAGTTGCTCGCGCGCCTCACTCATGTGCTGACATGCATCTAGTTTCTTTGTTGCTGTTGAAAAAGCATCACTAGAACCATCAAATAATTCGTTGATGAATTGCAGTTTTTCGTTTAAAGAAAAAGAACCAATAAGCGTCTCTAATGGGAAAACAGAACGGTCAGAACGAATGGTTTGTTCGATTTGTAATATCCAAGCGCTATTTATGGATGTTGTTTCCGGGTTAGCGATGTCATCCAAGAAATTCGCTTGCGGTTCTGCAGAAACTACTGGTTCTGGAATCTCAACACTTAGCACTTCTTCGTCCTCTTCTTCTACTTCACTTTCCTCAACATGATCACTTTCAGCAGTCGCTAAAAATTCATCTTCAGATTCTTCCATTTCTGGCTCTTCCGTAAAAGGCTCATCAACTTGCTCCTCTTCAGGTGTGAAATCCATTGTTGGGGATGGTGTTTCAACGGGCATATCGAATAAACTCGTTTCAACAATGGGAACAACAGGTGCTTCTGCTTCGAAATGAAGTGTTGGAACTTCCTCTTCTTCTACCATTGCCATCGGTTCTTCCTCTCCCATTTCAAATAAATCAAATGCAGGTGTCTCCGCTTCGTCCATCATTGGTGATGTCGTCTCAGAAAACATTGGCTCAACTTTGGCTTGCGGAACGAATACATTCGTTTCATATAATTTATAGCGCAAGATGATCAAACGCTCATATAATTCTTTGGAATCTTCTACCAATAACTCCATTTCTGCTTGGGTCAAATGACCACTTTCCAAAAGGGAAAGTCGTTCTGTCAAATTAGATAAGATTGTTTTCATCATAAGGACATGCTTTTTTCGGACTTTTCATTTAAGTTACTAACTTCGTTATCAATTCAACTGCTTGACTGAAACGTTGCTGTATCAAAATTAGAAAACATGCTGATTGGTGAGACGTTTTACAGTCAATTCTTTTGAAATAAATGTTAACAAACGATTGATTTATGTTTTTAGAGCAATTTCCGATGGAAGGAAGAGCAAATGGGTGGATCGAAGTGATCTGTGGTTCGATGTTCTCTGGAAAAACAGAGGAACTTATTCGCCGCATTCGCCGGGCTGAATTTGCGAATCAAGCCTTGCTGCTTTTCAAACCGAAAATTGACAATCGTTTTAGTGAAAAAAATGTGGTGAGTCACAAAGGAAGCACATTTGAAGCGGTGATTGTTGAACATGCAAACGACATCTTAAGCCAATGGCAAAATGAACAAGTTGTAGCCATTGATGAAGCTCAATTTTTTGATGCATCCATTGTTGATGTGTGTAACGAATTAGCCAACAAGGGAGTTCGGGTGATTATTGCCGGACTCGACATGGATTACCAAGGCACTGCTTTCGGACCCATGCCTCAGTTAATGGCGGTGGCGGAATATGTGACAAAAGTTCACGCAATTTGTGTTTCCTGCGGAAACTTAGCGCATTACTCCCAACGAACCGTTCAACAAACGGAACAAGTGTTGGTTGGTGCAATTGAGAAATACCGTCCACTTTGTCGAACGTGTTATCACCATAAATGAAGTTAGAACTAACATATACAGATTTTTGTTCCCAAATAAACGGAAAAGCAGAAGGCGCTCCATATTCCGAGCTCCTACAGGAAGTTGTTTACGATACACGAAAAATTAATCCTTCGGCTGGCTTGGTTTTTTTCGCATTGACAGGACCCTTTCGTCAAGGAGAAAGCTACATTTCGGCTGCTTATGAAAAAGGGGTGCGTGTTTTTGTGGTTCATCAGGTTCCGGTAAACAAATGGTCAGATGCTAGTTTTATTGTGGTTAAAGATACACTGGCAGCGCTACAATTGCTGGCAAAAAATTACCGAAATAATCTACATTATCCAATTCTAGCAATCGCTGGGAGCCTTGGTAAAACGACGGTAAAAGAATGGCTTTACCATTTGCTTGCCGGTAAATTAGAAGTTTTCAGAAGTCCAAAAAGCTACAATTCTCAATTAGGCGTGGCCTTATCCCTACTGCAACTTCCAAAAAAGGCAGATTTAGCAATCATTGAAGTGGCTGCAACAAAGCGCGGTGAAATGAACATTCTCGCTGATATCCTTCGTCCAACTCATGGGATTCTAACGAATGTACTTTCGTCACACGCGAGCGAGTTTTCTGATTTCATTCAGTATTCTCAGGAAATATGTTCGTTGTTTAAAGGGGTTCAATGGCTGATTACTCCAGAAAAAACGGAAAGTCTTGCTCAATTATCAGTTAAAACGATTTCCGTGCAGCCAAATGCACTTGATGCATTAATCCCTTTTCAAGATGAAAATAGCATCCTTCAATCCAAAATAGCGATTGCTGCAGCACAAGAATGGACCACCATTGAGGAAGAACGAATTAAATCGCTTCCACAGTTGGCCATGCGCTTGGAAACGTTCGAAGGAAATGACGGATCGCTCATCATTAATGACACGTATACGCTGGATAAAGAAGCATTTAAAAGCTCTTTGTCTTATCAATTATCCATTGCAGGTTCAAAACGGCGCATTGTACTCATTGGACTTTCCGCTGAGCAGCTGGTTAAAAAAGATGATATCCAGGAACTATGTCAACAATTCGGGGTAGATGAGGTTCATTTTTTACAGCAAGAGGAAGAACTTACATTGTTCTTGAAAAATGCAGTCGTTTTGGTGAAGGGCGCACGGTTTATGCAACGTGTTGCTAACCGATTGAAATGGAAACAACATAAAACACAATTGTCTTACAACCTTTCGGCACTAAAACATAATCTAAATCAATTCAAGAATAGCCTAAATGCCGAAACGAGCATGTTGGCAATGGTGAAAGCCCAATCCTATGGTGCAGGATTGACAACAATGGCTCAATTTTTAGAAAAACAGGGTATTCATTATTTCGGTGTCGCGTATTCTGACGAAGGTAAAGAATTGCGAAAATCAGGCATTAAAACGCCCATTTTAGTAATGAATGCGGAGGAAGAGGGGATGGAAACCTGCGTGGAATATGACCTAGAACCTGCCATTTACGATTTTAATCAACTCGATGAGCTACTCAAAGTATTAATTGCGCAGGAAAAAACGGCGTTCCCAATACATATCAAACTAGATACGGGGATGAAACGCTTAGGCTTTTATCCCGATCAGGTACAACAGTTAATCGAAGTACTAGCGGCACAACCGGAAGTACTAGTCAAAAGTGTTTATAGTCACTTGGCAGAAGCGGAGGATCAAGCGTCCACATTCACAGCGAAGCAAATTGCTCAATTCGAAGAAATCTGCAAACAGTTTGAGTCGTATTTGTCCTATCCGTTCCTTCGTCATATTTTGAATTCAGAAGGAATTGCACATTCTCCAAATGCACAATTTGACATGGTTCGCATCGGAATTGGACTTTTCGGTTTAAGTTCGAATCGCTTGATGGAACAACGCTTGAAACCAGTGATTGACTGGACAAGCAGCATATCACAAGTAAAAATGATCCATCCAGGTGAAAGTGTTGGTTATGGACGAACATTTATTGCCCAAAAAGAAATGCGCATTGCTATCATTCCAATTGGATATGCAGACGGATTCAAACGAAGTTTAAGCAATGGGGTAGGGGCCGTTTTTATTGATAATCAACGTTGTCCGGTAGTAGGACGCGTATGTATGGACATGATCATGGTCGATTTAGGTGAGCTAAAGATTCATTCCAATACAAAGGTGGAAATCATTGGATCGAATCAAAGCTTAACACAATTCGCAAAGGATTGTCATACGATTCCATATGAAATACTTACATCTATTTCACCTCGCGTTCACCGAAGTTATTCCGAAGAGGAATAAATCTTATTTTTGTTTAAATTCAGGCTTATGAAAAATATTTTTACACTTCTTGTCCTTCTTTTCATGGCCTTTCACGGAAGTGAAATTCTTGCACAAGTAACTCCAGCAGACACGAATTTATACCGTGTGGTAAAATCCAATAACCAAGAGTACATCGGTAGAATTTTGAATGATGATGGACGTGAAGTTTTACTAGAAACAAGCTCATTAGGAAAAATATACATCGTAAAATCAGACATTCAATCCATTACGATTGTTCACCGCGAAATAGATTTTGTTGGAGATGAATACCGTGGAACGGGAGTTTTCACTACGCGTTATCAATTCAGCACGAATGCCTTCCCGCTCCAGAAGCATGATAATTATGCACTCGTAAACTTGTATGGACCGGAAGTGCATTTTTCTGTTTCGAAGAACTTTTCCGTTGGTGTCATGGCTACATGGATTGCGAGTCCGATTGTATTGGCCTTAAAATATACCATCCCAACGAGAAATGAAAAATTGAACTTCGGATTTGGAACCTTGTTAGGAAGTGCTGGTTATTTAAATCAAGGCAAAGGTTACGGAGGACTTCATTGGGGTATGGTAACCTATGGTGATCGTAAAAACAATGTCACTTTTTCATTGGGTTATTCGTACCTAAACACAGGAATCGAAACGGGCGAACAAATGTATGTTCCAGGAACGTATCCAGTTGATTTAACTAATGGATTTTATGATTATCCTACCTTAACTCCGATCAATTACAAAACACCAACCATGAAAGCTCCTATTATTGGCATAGCAGGAGTGGCATCCGTAGGAAAAAAAGCGAGTTTTGTCATGGATATCATGCTTGTTTTTGGTCAAAAAACGGAGGACTTACACAGTCAAGAGGTTTATACTGGATATGATCCAATAACTGGAGTTCCAACGCAAACTTATGTTGGACCTATATCCACGCTGTCAGAAAGGACTAATTCAGTGAACTGTTTAATTATGCCAGGAATGCGTTTCCAGAAAACAGAAAACAAAGCGTTTCAAATTTCACTTGCAGGGGTTATTGGTAATACGACAAAACAAAAGGCTAGTACCATTACGACAAAACGTTACTCGTTTCCTGTCCCAATGTGTACGTGGTTTTATAAATTTTAAATATGCACAGACTTCAAACGGATCTGTTAAATTTAGTACGTGTCAAATTAAATGGTGGCGACTCTATGGGTTATGTGCTCAGTGATGTCTTACATGTGAGTCAAGATGCTGCATACCGCAGATTGAGAGGCGAAACCGCCTTAACGATTTTCGAAGTGCAAAAAATCTGCAAGGCATTTGACATTTCTTTTGATGCACTCATTGAGCAAAAAGCGGGAAACGTCGTTTTCGGCTATACACCGTTAAATGCCTTCGATTTTAGTTTGGAATCTTATTTAGAAGGAATTTTGGAGTCATTTCAACGCCTAAAATCACTAGATGACCCACGAATTATTCTAACGATTAACAATGTCCATTTTTTTCAATTGATCAATGTGCCTCAACTTTTGAGGTTCCGCTTGTTCTTTTGGGCGAAAACACATTTACAGGTACCAGAATACCAAAATATTCTGTTTAAACATGAGAAAGTAACCGAACGAGCCTTCGAATTGGGAAAAAATATTGTTTCTACCTATAATTCGATTCCGTCCGTTGAAATATTTGACCCAGAGTTGATGCGTGGATTCTTGAGACAGATTCTGTACTATTACAAGTCCAACATGTTTGAAGATCCGTCCTATGCACTTTTCTTATGCGACCGCGCCATCATGTTCTCGCAACATTTAAAAGCACAGGCCGATTGCGGAAAGAAGTTTGTTTATGGGACACAAGCACCAGAACAAGGGAATCAATTTGAAATGTACCTGAATGAAACCATCAATTCTGATGCAGCTTTCTATTACGAAAGCAAAGAAAAACGTGGGCTCTACGTGACACATAACATCATGAACTATCTTCAAACAACAGACCCGCAATACGTCTCGGACACAAAGCAAGTGCTCGATAAACAATTGGCGAATTCCAGTTTGATCAGTGTGGTCAACGAAAAAGAACGCAATAATTACTTCTTTGAATTCGAAAAGACCATCAACATGTTCCGTAAAAAAATAGAAGCGGATATTGAATTTAACTCTTAATTGCGAAAAACGCAAATAACTTCTTCCCTCCTTGCTTAATTCAGTTTTCATTTTCGTGAAAAACGCAGAAATATTTGCGGTATAAATGTAAAATTTGAACGAGATGAAAAGATTCTTTTTTTGGTTAGTGGTAATGAGTATTACCTCAATCATAAATGTTATGCATGCCCAAGTGGTTCCAGCGGATTCCAATTTTTACCGCGTTGTTAAAACGAATCAGCAAGAATATATTGGAAAAATAGTGAATGATGATGGACGTGAAATTTTATTAGAAACAATTTCGTTGGGTAAATTATATATTGCAAAGTCGGATATTCAATCGATAACAAGAATAGAGGCTGGAAAAGATGTGACTGATCTGGAATTCAGAGGTAAAGGTGTATTCTCAACAAGGTATCAATTTAGCACAAATGCATTTCCCATTGAAAAAAATGAAAATTATGCACTGATAAATTTATATGGTCCTGAAGTACATTTCTCTGTTTCTAAGAATTTTTCTGTCGGCGTTCTAGCAACTTGGATTGCGAGTCCGATTGTATTAGCACTTAAGTATACCATTCCTACAAAAAACGAAAAAGTAAATTTTGGATTCGGAACCTTAATGGGAAGCGTTGGATATTTAAATAATAGTAAAGGATTTGGCGGGTTACATTGGGGAATGGTAACCTATGGCGATCGAAAAAATAATGTAACACTATCGCTAGGATATTCTTACCTCAATACCCAGGAGAGAACGACAAGCTATGTAAAAACTCCCGGAACCTATCCAGTATCTAATTATAATGTGAATACTGGTGTCGGATTTGTTTCTTCTCCCTATGAATTTGTTGAATCTGTGGTGCCTTTAATTAAAGGACCTACAATTGGATTAGCAGGAATTCGCTCCATTGGCAAAAAAGCAAGTTTTGTATTTGACATGATGTTTAATTATAGTCAAAGAATTAACCCTACCCAATCAATCGAGTTTATCAATTATGATCCAATAACAAACATTCCTGCATCAGGGATAGTTGGTCCTGTAGGTTCAGACTCGGATGTTTCGACATTCATCAATTTTATGATTATGCCTGGAATGCGCTTTCAAAAAAATGAAAATAAAGCATTTCAAGTCTCTTTGGCTGGCATCATTGGATCTGAAACGAAATCATCTAAAAAAGAGCACTCTTTCCCATTCCCAATGTGTACATGGTTTTATAAATTTTAAACTTTTCAGCACCGAATATGCGGTTGTTAGGAACCTACGAAGGGTTTTAACAAGCAATTTAGGATACTGGACCCTTTTCATGGTATTGTATTTGCGAAATACGCAAGTCAAACGAAAGACCTTGCTTTATTCAGTTTTATTATTTGCAAAAAAAGCAGAAATATTTGCAGTATAAATTTAAAATTTAAACGAGATGAAAAAAACACTATTACTAATAACTGCTTGTCTGATTGGAATGATAAGTCAAGCACAAACGGATAAATTGCCTACGATCGCTGTAGCAAACCCAAATGTCAACGGTTTAACGATTAAATCGGAATCTGTCGCAAAAATGATGCGACTAGAAACCATCAAATTAAATAAATACAAAGTCTATGACGAATATGACATGGCTGATGTTTTAAAAGCAAAGGAGGAATTCAGAACAAATTGTTATGGTCAAAATTGCTTGATCAAACTTGGAACAGAATTGAACGTTGATTACATCATGTGCGGAAGCATCGATGGACTTGGCAACAAGATTGCGTTAACTATTAAAATTGTCGATGTCAAAAATCAAACATTATTCAAGTCAGCGGTGAAAGAGTTCGATAACCAAGAAACGGAAATTCAACGCATGTTGGAAATTGTACTCTATGAATTACACGGATTTACGGTGGATAAAGTTACTGCTGATCGTTTGACATTCAAAAATGAGCCGATTACCTCAAACAATATTGGTAAAATCAATAACTCTGGACCACGTATTGGTGGTGCTGCGTTGGTGGGTTCATTGAATGAGTTTGCGACTCGACCAACTTCTCAAGGTGGACTTGATATCGCGCCATTTGTTTCGATGATTGGATATCAGTTCGAAGGACAATACGTTGGAACAGAAAACTTTTCTGCATTAGTAGAAGGAATCGTAAACGTGTCAGGATTAGAGCAAGGTAAATTTTTACCTTCATTTACGTTGATGAATGGTTTCCGCTTTGGAAAAAATGGATGGGAATTTGCTTTTGGACCTAGATTGAGTATTAAGCACACAAGTGAAGGATTCTTTGATTCAAAAGGAATATATGGAAAAGAGGATACTTATTTTTCCCGAAACGATTGGTACCAATATGCCTTGAATACAGGGTCTCAATTAGATCAAGATTATGCATTTGAAGAAAACTTAGACATGAGAGGAAGTACCAAATTGAGCACAAGTTTTGTGATCGCATTCGGACGTACATTCCGCGCTGGATCTTTGAATGTTCCAGTTAACCTTTTCTATACTTCTCAAAAAGGTGGTGGATTTGCTGGAATAAACGTTGGTTTCAATGTTCAAAAAAGCAAACAACCGATTAACAAACCTGCCCCAAAGAAAGGGTACTATTAATGGAAGGGGCTTCGGCCCCTTTTTTTATGCATTGTTATAACGTTGCGCCTTGGTATTTCGTAAATTTGTTTAAAGCAATTTTATATCCTCTAGATCAATAATTTGAATGATTGAGTTAACACGAGAAATACATTTTTGGCAAACCTGGTGGTTCTGGGTATTGACAAGCGTCATTTTATTTTTTACCATTTTTATTTTTATTCGCAGCAGAATTGAGCGTTCACGTAGAAACCAAGTCCGCTTGGAAGTGAAAATTGCGGAGAGAACAAGGGAAATACGTTTGCAAAAAACAAAGATTGAAGAACAAAATCGATTAATTGAAGAAGAAAAAAACAAAGTACTTCAGCAACAAGCCTTATTACAAACGGAAAAAGACCGAACAGAAAAATGGCTCAATAATACCTTGCCATCAGAGGTTGTGATTGAATTAAAGCGCTCTGGAAAAGTGAAGGCACAAGGATTCCAACAAGTATCGGTGATGTTTACCGATGTGGTCGGATTTACGCGAATTTCGGACACCATGCAGCCGAGTAGAATCGTTTCGAAACTGGATATTCTCTTTCAAAAATTTGATGAAATCATCCAAGCAAATAACTTGGAAAAAATTAAAACAATTGGAGATGCCTACATGTGTGCAGGAGGTGTCCCAATTGAAAACTCAACCAATCCAATTGATGCCTGTACTGCAGCACTGCAGATTCAAGCGTTTATGGATAAACTCAAGTATGAGGCCATCGCTGATCATGAAGATTTTTGGGAAATACGTTTGGGTATTAATACCGGACCCGTAATCGCAGGGATTATCGGAAACATTCGTCTAGCCTATGATATTTGGGGCTCTACAGTGAATCTAGCTCAACGAATGGAAATGTTAGGCGAACCCGGAAAAGTAACCATAACCGGCAATACGTTTCAATTAATTGAACCCTATTTTGAATGTGAATACAAAGGAAAAGCTTTAACGAAATCCCGCGCCAAAGTGGATACCTATGTCGTGAATCGCATTAAGCCGGAACTTTCAGTGAACGGGGAAGGACTTTTACCGAATAGTCGTTTTGAGGAAATTAAGAAATTGCACCATTACAGTTCCATCAAATACTATAAAACGGAACATAATGTCCTTTCATTCATGGAGAAAAATCTCTCAGATAAATTATACTACCACTCACTAAAACACACAAAGGATGTGGTCAAGTCTGTCGAGCGAATTGCCTTACTTGAAGGGGTAACAGACGAAGGACTCTTTTTGCTCAAAACAGCGGCAATTCTACACGATGCTGGATTCATTGAACGCTATGACAAGAACGAAGAAATCGGAGCGCGTATGGCCACTGAAATCCTCCCGAAATATGGCTATACCGAACAACACGTGAAAACAATAGTGGAACTCATACACGTAACTGAACTCCCGCATAAACCAATCAATAAACTTCAAGAGATTATCTGCGATGCCGATTTAGATTACTTGGGAACAGATGATTTTGAAGAAATCGCCGATCGCCTTCGTCGTGAATTAACGGAAATGGGCAAGCTAGAATCACGTAAACAATGGGATGAAATCCAAGTGAAATTCTTGAAGCAACATCAATATTTTACGCAAACAGCTATTCAAATGCGACAAGAAAAGAAAATGGAGAATTTACAGATTGTGATCGATCGATTGGCAGCTGATCAATATGATGAGGTGCCTGAGCAACTATAAAAATCGGACGCCTCGGCCTTTATTGGGCTCTTTCTTTTTGGTTTGACCAATCGCATAAGAATAGGAAAGACTTAAAATGCTGCGATTTACTGGATTTGCTACTTGAATTTTCTGATCATAATAGTAACCAAGTTCTAGTCCATGAGGACCCTTCATCTCCATGTCAACCCCAACGTAATAGCGAATCCGTGTGAATTGTTTTCCACCCTCCCCATTTTGAGGATTGTAAAAAAACTCGCAACTGAAATTTGGAGTGAAAATGCTATTATTCAGGTCGTAAGAATAACTAGGTTTAAATCGAAAAGCTTGATCAAACTCCGACTCATATGGACCTCCAAATGAATTAAAAGAATATTGGTAGCGTGTGCGAAATCCAAATGAATGACGTTTGATCCCGTAGGATAATTGAAGGTTTCCATTGATGCGATGACTCGTTAACATATTGCCGTTCAACTCTTTTTTCCCAATCAAACGGTAATCAACGGAAACGCGAACGTACTTGTTCAGTTTGTACTTCAGGGATACCTGAGGGAAAAGGGTGTTGAGTCCATCACCTCCAAAACGTGTTGTTAAATCGACTCCGTATGAAAAATCTTTGTTTAATTTTCCGCTTACGCCTAACTCGTTCCAAACTTGAAATACAGTGGTTTGACTGTAAATGGACGAAAGAGAAAAGAAGAAAAAACTGAATAAATGAATGAATTTCATTAGAGTTTTTCAATGTTAATGATTCCCAAATCCTTCACTTCACTTTTATCTGTGATTTCAAAGGTTTGCTTCACTACATTCTTGCCGCTAGGTTGATTGATGTCATCTTCGTAAACAAATAAGGTATAGGTTCCTTTTTGCAAGTAATTAAAGACATACGAACCATCGTAACTTGTTTTAATGTCATCGTCATAAAACTGGTCTGTAGTTCCATAAATCAAGTACACACTTTGATTGGCTGCAGGATATTCAGCAATAATATTGCCTAGTGCATTGTATTTTTGCTCTTGAATAATCCCTTTGATTGTTGCTCCGCCACCGGGCCCCTCTACTTTTTTACAAGAAGTTGAAGCACTTAGCACAAGAATAGAAAGAAGTAGGAGAAGTCCATTTTTCATAATCATAGAATTTTTATTCATGCAATTTTAACAAAAAAAACAACTTGTTTTAACATTACACGTTTGGATGATTGGAAATTGGTTGACTTTTCGCTAATTTTAATCGCTCTTAACCAAAAACTATGAAACAACTCCTACTCAGTTTGATTCTACTTGCTTTTCATCAAATTGCATTCGGTCAAGTCGTTATCAATGAATATTCTTGTTCGAACATTACGGGACCATCAGATGCCTATGGACAAAAAGAAGACTGGGTTGAATTATATAATGTGTCCGCCGCTCCTATTGACTTAACGGGATGGTACCTTTCTGATAAATCATCTAACTTAACAAAATGGATGATTCCAAGTGGTTCCATAGCGTCAAATGGCTTTAAAATGGTGTATTGTTCAAACCGCAATTTGGTAAATGGCAACGAATATCATCCAAACTTTACGCTTTCTCAAACGGATGGAGATTGGATCATCCTTTCCAATACATTCGGTAATGTGGTCGATTCCTTCAAAATCGTCCATATGACGAAGTCAAATCATTCAGTGGGTCGATCTACAAATGCTGCTGTTGATTTTAAATTATTTACAACCCCAACGCCAAATGCAAACAATACAGGTGCGCAGAATTTTTATATTCCAACACCAGTATTGAGTCTACAAGCTGGATTCTATCCAAATGCTCAAACGGTATCTATTAGCTGTGCTGATCCTACCGCTACCATACGATATACCTTAGATGGATCTGATCCTGTAGCGACTTCTACTGCATATACTGGTCCAATAACCATTGCCACAACTAAAGTCCTTCGTGCAGCTGCTTTTGGAACTGGATTAACTTCCTTTAACACAACAAACACTTATTTTATAAACGTTTCTCATACCATACCAGTGGTTTCAGTCTGTAGCCAAGGTGTTTACAACCTAGTCGCTCAAGGAAGCCAGAATCCACCAGACCGCATAGGCTCATTCGAGTTGTTCGAAGACAATCAATTGTTTATGGATGAGGGAGAAGGGGATTTCAATAAACATGGAAATGACTCTTGGGCTTACCAGCAACGTGGTTTTGACTTTGTGATGAGAGATCAGTATGGGTATAACAACAACATTTCTGATACTATTTTTCCAGAATCCACGCGTGGGAGTTTTCAACGCTTAATCTTAAAGCCAGCGGCGAACGACAATTATCCCTTTTCAAATGGTGGCGCGCACATTCGAGATGCATATGTGCATACACTTTCCATTCGTGCGAATTTAAAACTAGATGAACGTACATGGAGACCATGCGTCCTGTACATCAACGGTGCATATTGGGGTGTTTATGAAATTAGGGAAAAAGCAGACGACCACGATTACACAGATTATTACTACGATCAATACAAATACGATTTACAGTATTTGAAAACATGGGGTGGAACTTGGGAAGAATATGGAACCCCGAACGCCATACCGGCATGGAATAGTTTGAAAAATTATGTAGCGACCAACAACATGGGTGTGGCTGCTAATTTTAACTATGTCGATAGCTTATTTAATTGGAAATCTCTCGTAGATTACTTCGTGTTAAATTCTGTCACGGTGACCACCGATTGGCTAAATTGGAATACAGCTTGGTGGCGCGGTCTTGATACCACCGGTGAACATAGAAAGTGGGGTTATGCACTTTGGGACCTTGACGCCACTTTTGGACATTATATCAATTATACAGGTGTTCCAAGTACTCAGCCCAATGCGGACCCATGTAATGTAGAGAATTTACCAAATCCTGGGGGACAAGGACACACCTCAATTTTACAAAAACTCATCAATGAAAATCCATTTGTTGAACAATACTATATTGCACGTTATATCGATTTATTGAATACAAAATTATCCTGCTCATTCATGATTCCATTGCTCGATTCCATGTTGGCAGAAATAGCGCCGGAAATGCCAGGTCAAATTGCCAAATGGGGTGGATCAATGGCAACATACACAGGGAATGTCACCGCCTTACACAACTTCATCAATACGCGTTGTACAGCTCTCACACAAGGACTCATCGATTGTTATCAACTTACCGGACCATTTCCAGTAACGTTTGATGTTTCCCCAGTTAACGCCGGAACCATTAAAGTGAATTCAATTAATCCACCAAGTTACCCTTGGTCAACAACGTACTTCGGTGGAATTCAAACCAACGTGAAAGCGAAAGCGAATACTGGGTATATTTTTGACCATTGGACCTACACAACAGGTCCAATGGGATTAGCAAATACATTAGACTCGAATTTCATCAACATCAATGGACCTGAAACCATTGTGGCGGTTTTTGTTCCGGATATTCCAGATTTAGATGGCGATGGTTGTTTAAATACGGTTGAAGTGGCTGCCGGAACAGATCCGAATCTTGTGGATACAGATGGTGATGGTGAAAATGATTGCATCGAACTCGGACCAAATCCAGCAACTCCACTAGATACTGATGGCGACGGAATCATTGATGCACTTGAATCCATGATTGTAGACACTGACGGTGATGGAGTAATGAATGAGTTAGATTCAGACAATGCAAATCCGTGTATTCCGAATCCAAATGCTGGACCTTGTGACCAAGATGGAGATGGGTTGACAAACACACAAGAAGGATTAGCTGGAACGAGTCCAACAAATCCTGATACAGATGGCGATGGCGTGAACGATGGAACAGAAGTGACCAACGGTTCAGACCCATTGAATCCATGTGACCCTGACGATACATTGCCTGGTTGTCAAATTGATTCGGACTTTGATGGATTAACAGATGCACAAGAAGGTGTGCTTGGAACCAATCCAAATAATCCAGATACAGACGGTGATGGATACAATGATGCACTTGAAGTAACTCAGGGATCCGATCCATTGAATCCATGTGATCCGAATGCAAGTTCTCCTGAATGTGCTGACGGAATCTATATTCCAACAGCATTTTCTCCGAATAACGTCGGAAATGAAGACAATGACGTTTATCAGATTATTGTAGGGAAGAACATTGAGTCCATTGGATTCAAAGTATTTGACCGATGGGGGAATTTATTGTTTGAATCAAGCAATAAAACGTTCAAGTGGGACGGAACTTATAAAGGTAAATTATTGAACACGGGAGTTTACGCGTACATCGTTGATGTAACTTACATCGGTGGAACAACGAAAAAAATGACAGGAAACATTACCCTAATTCGATAAACTGAAAATGAAGATCAAAACCTTACTTTTCAGCTTATTGGGATTCACTGTTTTTGCCCAAGATTACCATTTGACACAGATGGATAAAACCATGACAATCTGGAATCCGTCGGCAACTTCGATGAACCAAGGATTTGAGAAAATCAGCCTGCAAAATCGAAATCAATGGTTAGGTGCTGGAACGCAATTCATGACAAGTTATGGAATGGGAGAATTCTCCGTTGGCAAAACCAAGAAAAGCGATAAAGCATACGCTGGAATTGGAGTGTTTTTCAGTAATGATGTTGGTGGTGATTCGAAAATGTCACAGAAATCTTTTGGAACCTCGGTAAGTGGTCACTTACCATTAGCAAAAGGCCATTGGTTGTCAGCTGGGATTCAAACTGCATTCTGCAATCGTAGTGCAGATTTCTCTCGTTTACTCTATTATTCCCAATGGAATGGTAGCTCATTGGATCCAAACGTGTACTCTGGAGAAGCAAACGATTTCACCTCGTTTACGTTCTTAGACGCTGGACTAGGAGTGAACTACCGCTATATTCCCGGAAACAAACCGAATTTAAGTGCTGGTCAATTTGCTTTTTTAGGTGGATTTTCAATCGCACATGCAAATAGTCCTAAGTTGAACTACACTAGTTTGAATACGGATCGACTGTTCAGAAAATATTGCTTTAACACACAAGTAAAGTATGCGTTTGATGACAAGTCTAGCATGGAAGTGAACGCTATACAACTGATTCAAGGTCCACACGCGGAAACCATACTCGGATTATTCTACCGCTCCAAATTACGAGGTAGCTCGGAAATCACGAACATGGTTCATTCACAATCTGTTGTAGCTGGTTTGTATTTCCGTTCAACGGGCACAATGGCTCCCTATGTGGCGTTAACCTTCGGATCTGTAGACTTGGGTCTGTCTTATGATTACGACATCGGACCAATCTCTAGTGCCTATCGTCATTCAGTTGAGGTGAATTTTGCCTATACCTTTATGAAAAAATCGGTGTTTAAAGGAAGTCGTTTGAATTAATAAACGCTAACCATTTTTCCGCTTGAGCCTTATTTAAAACCCGAGGCATTTTGTTTTGAGCACCTAATTTCCCTAAGGACTCTAAGTACCCATAAAATGTTGAAGTCGGAACAATCGTTAAGGTTGGTTTCCCTAAATTGTAGTTTCGAACGTAAGCATAATCATCATTTAACAGGCTAAGTTCTTTGTCTATTTCGTCCATGATCATAGCTGTATCAACGGGAACATCCGAACCTACAAACCAGTGGTGAAGCTGTTGATCTTCATCTGCAAATAATGTATACTCCGAAATTGTAACCCCTTTCGAATGAGCCACTTTCATGAGCGCTTGATTAATGTTATCCAACGATAAATGCTCGCCGCATAAACTTAAAAACTGTTTGATTCTTCCAGAAATAATGATTTCATGTGCTTCTAAATCAACAAAACGAACTAAGTCACCGATGAGGTAGCGCCATAATCCAGCGTTAGTCGTAATCACCAATGCGTAGTCGATTCCTTCCTTTACTTCACTAATCGTGTATGCTTTGTTTGGATTGATTAATTCTCCGTTTTCATCGAAAAAGTCAGAATTAAATGGAACAAATTCGAAAAATATCCCGTTGTTCATTAACAATTTCATTCCTTTTCGATCAGGACTTGTTTGGTAACCAAAATATCCCTCACTCGCTAAATATGTGTCAAGTAATTCTACTTTTTGACCACAAATTTTCTCTAATCGTTCACGGTAGGGTTCCATATAAATCCCTCCATGAACATAGACATGTAAATTTGGCCAGATGTCATGAATTGAATTCAGCTGGTAATGCTTCACAATTTCCTCCATTAACAAGATGCACCAACTTGGAATCCCGGCAATGATGCCAATGTTCCATTTAGGAGCCTGCTCAATCATCAAAGGCAATTTTTCTTTCCAATTTTTTAGGTTGGTAATCTTTTTTGATGGTTTGGTAAACGGCGCAGCAATGATGGAGGTGTGCTTTTTTAAGATACCACTTAAATCACCTTCAACATGTGTGCTTTTCTTCGTGAGTTTTGTGGATCCACCAACAGCAAGGATACTTGCCGAATAAAATTCTTCAGGTAAATTTAATTCATGTAAAATGGAAAATTGACGCAAACTAACTCGTTGAAATGAGCGAATCATTTCTGTTGTAACTGGAATGCGTTTGCTCGGAGAACCCGTTGTCCCCGATGATAATGCATAGTATTTTATTCGTCCTTTCCAGGTATGATCTTTGGCTCCAGCAATGGAATCTTTCAACCATTTCTCATGAAATTCATCATAGTCAACAATGGGAACCATTTTCTGGTATTGGGAAACGACATCGGTTTTAGTCAAAATGGCGTGGAAGGAGTAAACAAAACCAAACTTTGTGCTTTTTGCACGTTCAATCGTAGCGCGCAATGCTTCCAATTGATGACGGTAATCAATCCCCTTTTTTGCATTTCGCTTGAAGCTTAATGCGGTCGTTTTACGGATAAGTTTTCCGATAATTGGCATAATACTATTTTAGTCGTGAAAAGTAAATACCCTCCCCACAAAAATAAAAATAAAACTAGAGCGTTCTTTAGTCACTTTGTCTTAATTTTGTAAAAAATACAACTATGCAACAAAAAACATTTATCGTACCTCATGATTTTACGATGGTTGCGGATATCGCTCTACAACACGCCATTGCAACTGCTAAACCATTAAACGCAGTGGTTCAACTTCTTCATGTTGTTTCAAAAGAAAACCAGATTCAAGATGCATTGTCACAATTGAACAATGTGATTGAAAAATTTGCAGGTGAAGGAGTAAATCTTCAGCCAAATGTTCGCATAGGAAGTATTTTTGAAGATATCGGTTCTTTTGCTGCAGAACACCAAGCTGAGTTAATTTTCATGGGAACACATGGTGCTCATGGATGGCAACACATCACTGGAAGTCACGCACTAAAAGTGGTAACCAGTTCTCAAGTACCTTTTATCATTGTGCAAGAAAAATCTGTGAAAGCTACGGGATATGATTCCATCGTTGTTCCAATGGACTTACACAAAGAAACCAAACAAAAATTGTCTATCGTTGCGAACCTAGCGAAGTACTTCAATTCAAAAGTTCACGTAGTTACTCCAGATGAAACAGATGAATACTTACGTCACCAAGTGATATCCAATATCACTTTCTCTGAGGGATTCTTCAAGGATCGCAATATTGAAATGACTTCAGCAATCGTGTCTAGAAGTGGATTCGATAAAGAAGTGGTGAAATATGCCGTTAGCGTTGATGCTGATCTTATTGCCATTATGAATCTTAATCGCAATAATTTCTTGTCTGCTTTGACGACAAATTACGAGCAATACATCATCACCAATGATGCACTCATTCCAACCTTGATTGTAAACCCAATCCAAATTGGAAATGAGCATGGCAGCATGTTCTCTATTTAATTTATTAGTATGTCGAGATTGATCACGCTGCACGAGTTTATCGTGACGAATCAAAGTCACTTTCCTTATGCTACAGGTGAACTTTCAAGATTACTAAACGACATCGTCCTCGCTTCTAAAATAGTGAGCAACGATGTGCGTAAGGCTGGACTTGTTGAACATATTTTGGGTGCCCAAGGTGGTCAAAATGTTCAAGGTGAGGAACAACAAAAACTAGACGTCGTAGCAGATGAAGCCTTCATTCGAGCTTTTGCCAATGGGGGAGAGGTTTGTGGAATTGCTTCGGAAGAAAACGACGATTACCTTGCCTTTGAATCCGAGAATTCGAAAAACGGAAAATATGTGGTGTTGTTTGATCCACTTGATGGTTCTAGTAACATCGATGTCAATGTCTCTATTGGAACCATCTTTTCTATTTACCGACGTGTTTCCCCACAAGGAACATCCGCAACACTAGAAGACATGTTACAGCCTGGTACAGCGCAAGTAGCTGCTGGATATGTCCTTTATGGTTCATCCACAATCCTTGTTTACACAACTGGTAACGGCGTGAATGGATTTACATTGGATCCAAGTATTGGAGAATTTTTCCTTTCGCATCCAGACATGAAAATGCCTGAAAACGGACGAATTTATGCCGTCAATGAAGGAAATCTCAACGATTTCGAACCTGGACTCAAAGCATACGTTCGTTACTGTCAAAGCCACGAAAATCAAACGGGTAAGCCTTATTCTGGAAGATACATCGGATCTCTTGTAGCCGATTTTCACCGTCACATGATCAAAGGTGGAATTTACATCTATCCGGCGGTTCCATCTGCTCCAGAAGGAAGATTACGCCTGTTATATGAATGTAATCCATTGGCGTTTATTGCTGAACAAGCTGGCGGACTAGCAACGACAGGTGAGCAACGCATCATGGAAATTCAACCAAGTAAATTGCACCAACGCATTCCATATTACGTGGGATCAAAATTAATGGTGGAAAAGGCTATGGATCTTTTAGCTAAAAACTAACGAGTTTATCTTGCTGTAAGCTTGATGGTATAATCTGCTTGAACAAGCGGAGATCCTGGATCTTTATTAAAACGTACCTGCTGTTTCACCAATCGAATGACATCATTAATGATGGATTGATTCGTACACGTTGTCACGGATTTAATGCTTCTACAGTCTGTCACAATTCCTTCCGCGTTAATGGTCAATTTTAATCCTACACGGCAATCTACATCGATGTCATATTGAGGTGTGGAAACGTTGTTAGTACGCACACGTGCTTTCCCACTTCCTCCTCCTTTTCCTGAACCTCCTCCGTCTTCTGGTCCGCTGCCGGGACCTCCAAATGGACCATTTCCAGAACCGGTTCCACCTCCGCTGCCTCCACTTCCGAAGTAATTGGTACCTCGAACCGTTGTAGATGTTGGATTGCTTGAGTTGTCTGTATTGTGATTATTTGATTGTCCGCTGGTCGTTGTGAAATCACTAGAATGACTTGTCGCTACGCGCTCAGTTTGATCTTGCGGTTGATCGATAGGTGCATCTGATGAGGTTCCACCACCGCGACTACCACTTTCTTCAGCAATGAGTTCCACGTGTTCCATTTCAAACAATTCGATGACTTCATCGGATTTTAATGGTGGAACATCTTCAGGAATAGCAGGTAGAATGTTGAATTGTGTAATCATCAGTAAAATGAAAAGGAGCAACAAGGAAATTGATGTGTAAACCAAGGATCGCTTGACTTCACTTCTAGATTCCATGTAATCTTTTTCAAATATGTCGATATATGCACTCATCTTAATCTCTTTGCGTTTAAACGAAATGATTTCTTAAATCTAACTATGTTCTTTCGTGGCAATAATCATTTTCAATTGATTCACCATGCCGATCTCTAATAAGTCAACCAACTCTTGTACTTTGGAATCAAAAGGAATACGCAACACGACCGTGCTATCGCCTTTCTTTTTTGTTTCCTCGACAAGAACAGGCCCGATTTGATCGTAAGGAACCTCTTTGTTATCCACACTGTATCTTTTTGCGTTCGTCACTGGATCGATTTCTACCGATAAAGCCACGTGAGCTTTGTTCGTTTTTTCATTATTCTTTGCTTGTGGAAGCGGGACCTTAATCACGTTCGGATTCGCAAGCGTAGAAATAATCAAAAAGAACAACAACAAGAAGAACATGATGTCGCTCAATGCAGAAGTAGCTACTTCCGCATGGAACCTTCTATTACGCTTTATTGCCATCGCTAGGTCGATTCAATTTGATGAATTCTAAGTTAACTCGTTGGATTGCTAACGCATAGTTATCAATCATTCCATTTAATAGGTGGTAAGCCGTGAAGGCAATAATACCAACAACCAATCCGGATCCAGAAGAGATCATTTTTTCATACAATCCCCCAGAGATATTTCCGATGGAAACGTTTTCAGTAACGGAGATGCTGTAGAAAATTTTAATTACTCCTGAAATGGTACCGATGAATCCTAAAGTCGGTGCAATACCAGCAATAAGTCCCAAATGACCAATGTTTTTCTCCATTTTTCCAATTTCGATATTTGCCACTTTTTCCATGTTCGACTCAATTTGTGGAATCGGTCTACCCATAGATTGAACGCCTTCACGAACTACGTTTCCAAATGCGGTGTGGTCATGTGACAAAGTATCCATCGCTCCTTGGATGTTTGCGTTTTGCAGGTTGTTTTTAATCTCAGCCAACATGTGCTTGTTATGCTTTGTCATGCGCTTGATGTATAAATAACGCTCCACAGCTACATACGAAGTGTAAAACAATAGAATTGCGATCGGAATTAAGAAGAATCCACCTTTCATTAAGAACTCAAGTGCAGAAATTTCTTCCACAATTTTACCTGTTTCTTCCGCTGCGGTTGTAGCAACTGGTGTTGCTTGATCCTGAGCGTACATAAATCCTGTCGAGATCAACGATGAGATCACAAATAGATATTTCAATTGTTTTTTCATATTGTTTATTAGTTTTCGTCGGATAAAAGTAAAAAATGAATACTGGATAAAATGAACAGGACTTATTAGATATTCACATCAAATTGTTATTTCACTAAACGTATACACCCACAACGCACTTGCGTTCATTTGGGTACATGATTTTCCAATTTTTCTGTTGGAACATTCACTTCGATTTTTAAACCTGCAAACTTTCAAAAATATCCCTGGCCTTTCTGCGTGAGCAATCAAATAAGATTGATTAATTTCGCGCTATTCATGGACCAAGCACAACTCCTGAAATCCATTGCCAAACTTCGGCAAATCGACGAAACGGCTTCACTATTAAGCCAGGGGAACGTGCGCGTCCAATGGAAAGGACTTGTTGGTTCGGCTAAGTCTCTGACATCCATTTGTGTAGCGCAACAAGTTCCTGGAAATCATCTTTTTATTCTTGAGGACAAAGAAGAAGCCGCTTATTTTTTAAATGACTTAGAAGGACTTTATCCCGACGATAAACGGGTATTATTTTTTCCAGCTTCTTACCGAGTACCTTATCAACTAGAAGAAACGGATAACGCTAACGTAGTCACACGCGCTGAAGTGCTCGAACGGATTTCCGGCGGAGCAAACGCTTGGATCGTCACCTATCCCGAAGCCTTATTTGAAAAAGTTCCGACACAAAAAAACTTGGTAAAGAATACGCTGAGAGTCGAACTTGGAAAAAATTACAGCATTGATTTTATCAACGAATTATTATTGGAGTATGAATTCGAACGTGTAGACTTTGTCTATGAACCGGGACAATTTTCAATTCGTGGCGGAATTATTGACGTGTTTTCCTATGCAAATGATTTCCCTTTTCGAATTGAGTTCTTCGGAGAGGAAGTGGAATCGATTCGAACCTTTGATGCCGCAACTCAATTATCGATAAATACACATGCGTTTTTTAATGTAATCCCAAATATTCAGGGACAATTGAGCATCGAATCACAAGAAGATATTTTTACTTTTCTCGGACAAGACCTGAGTTGTTGGATGAGTTCATATGAACGCATGGAAAGTATTCTGAGAAAAGAATACGATCGTTCTGTAGAGATCTACGGCAATCTAAATGAAACGGTTCGTCACACATTGCCAAGTTCTTTGTACTTATCGTCCATTGAGCTTCAAAAAAGCTTAGAACGCATCAAGATTGTCGAATGGGGTCCAGTTTTCCATTACAAGACAACATATACTTTCGAATTCGACTTTATCCCACAGCCGAACTTCAATAAGAATTTCGAATTGCTCAAGACAGATTTACTTGCCCGACAATCCAATCGTTTTGAGAACCTGATTTTTTCAAATCAACCAAGGCAAATTGAACGCCTTTACCAGATTTTTGAGGATATCGGCGCTGACGTTAGTTTTACGGCCATCAATTTTGCGCTTCACGAAGGATTTATTTCGTCAGAATTAAAATTAGTGTGTTACACCGATCATCAAATCTTCGAACGTTATCACCGTTTCAGACTGAAAGAAGGATTTAGACAGGCGAAACAAGCACTGACCCTAAAAGAAATATACAACCTCCAAAAAGGAGATTATGTCACACACATAGACCATGGTGTTGGACAGTTTTCCGGATTGGAAACAATCGATGTAAACGGAAAACCTCAAGAAGCCATTCGACTGATTTACAAAGACGGAGATGTGCTTTACGTGGGAATCCACTCTTTACACCGAATTTCTAAGTTCACAGGAAAGGATGGTTCCATTCCTAAAATGAACAAGCTGGGAACTCAGGCATGGGCGACATTAAAGAATAAAACGAAAAAGAAAATCAAGGAACTTGCCTTTGATTTGATAAAATTATACGCTACGAGAAGGAGTCAGCCCGGATTTGCTTTCGCTCCGGATAGTTACATGCAAAATGAACTCGAAGCTTCCTTCATGTTCGAAGATACACCAGATCAATACAAAGCAACGCAAGACATCAAGCGCGACATGGAGGCATCAACCCCAATGGATCGCTTAATATGTGGAGATGTTGGTTTCGGTAAAACGGAAGTGGCTATTCGAGCAGCTTTCAAAGCGGTAACTGATTCAAAACAAGTAGCCGTTTTAGTACCGACGACCATCTTGTCGATGCAACATTACCGCAGCTTCAAAGAACGACTTTCGGCGTTTCCATGTACTGTAGATTACATCAACCGCTTTAAATCAGCAAAAGATGTGACGGAAACATTAAAGAAACTTGCGGAAGGAAAAATCGATATTCTCATCGGAACACATGCCGTAGTGGCAGACCGCGTAAAGTTCAAAGATTTGGGACTTATGATCATCGATGAGGAACAGAAATTTGGTGTTTCGGTTAAGGATAAATTAAAGACCATTCGCGCAACGGTTGATACCTTGACGTTAACCGCAACTCCGATCCCGAGAACCTTGCAGTTTTCACTCATGGGCGCACGAGATTTGAGCATCATCAATACACCGCCACCAAACCGACAACCAGTACTGACCGAGATTGTGACTTTTCAGGAAGAAACAATCAGAGATGCGATTGCATATGAGGTTTCTCGCGGTGGACAAGTATTTTTTGTCAATAATCGCTTGTCGAATATTCGTGAAATTGCTGGCATGATTACTAGATTGTGTCCGGGTGTGCGTGTCGGAATTGGTCATGGACAAATGGACGGAAAGCAACTCGAAAAAATCATGATGGATTTTATCGAAGGAAAATACGATGTCCTTCTTGCGACTACCATCATTGAATCAGGAATCGACATTTCGAATGCCAATACCATCATCATTAATGATGCGAATAAATTTGGATTAAGCGATTTACACCAATTGCGCGGTAGGGTAGGTAGGTCAAATAAAAAGGGATTCTGTTACTTGATTGCGCCTAAATACAGTGTACTCACAAGTGAAGCGAGAAAACGTTTAGAGGCCTTGGTGCAATTCTCTGATTTAGGTTCCGGTTTCAACATTGCCATGAAGGATTTAGACATTCGTGGCGCTGGGAATATGCTCGGTGGAGAGCAAAGTGGGTTTATTTCGGAAATCGGCTTCGAGATGTATCAAAAAATCCTCAATGAAGCGATGCAGGAATTGAAAGAAAGTGAATTCAAAGAATTATTTGATGACCGTCATACCGATCAATTCATGACATCCTATGTTCAAGACTGTATTTTCGAAACAGACATGGAAGTTCGAATTCCAGATGACTATGTCAACAATGTTGCCGAACGTTTAAGTCTTTATCAAGCGCTTGACAGTTTGAAAAATAAAATGGAATTAGATCAGTTCTCAAAAGAACTTGTCGATCGTTTTGGACCACTTCCGAAGGCAGTGAAAGAACTCTTGTTTTCTTTTGAATTACGTTGGTTAGCGGAGAAATTAGGCTTGGAACGATTGGTCATCAAGTCCGAAAAATTAGTGGGTTACTTTATTGCCAATCCACAGTCAACGTTCTTCGAAACGGAAGCGTTTACCTATACGCTCAATGCCATCATGAAACATCAGAGCGGATATAGACTTGTTCAACAAAATGATAAACTACGCTTGGTAATTGAGCCGATACGTCACATCAAAGATGCCTTCGAGAAATTAAGTGCTTTGCAACTTCCTCAAGATTAATCAACAATTAGTAATCTGTTAACCTACGTCAAGAGAAAGTTTACGAGAAAAGGTGAACTTTGTCCTCAGTTAATTGTTTTACAAAAAATTTAAAATATGAAAAAAGTAGTTTTATCGTTATTTGCAGCATTTGCATTGTTTTCGTTTACAGCATTAGAAGTAGCTAATTGGTCATTAGACGGAGTTCACTCACGTTTAGGTTTTACAATTGTTCACAATGGCATTACAAATTTTAATGGTCAGTTCTCTAATTTCGATGTTAAAATTAGTACGCCGAATGAAGACTTTACAGATGCAAGCATCGAAATGACCGCACAAGCAAATTCAATTAATACCTCAAATGAAAAAAGAGATGGTCACTTGAAATCAGCTGATTTCTTTGATGTGGAAAAATTCCCAACACTTTCATTTAAAAGTACATCGGTTAAAAAAGCAAAAGGAAATAAATTCACGATTACAGGTGATTTCACGATGCATGGTGTGACTAAACCAGTTACGTTAACAGGGATTCAATCAGGAATTTCAAAAAATTATGCAGGGACTCCAGTTTCTGGCTTAATTGTAACCGGAGTTATTAAACGTTCAGATTTCGGAGTGGGTCAAGCAGGACAAGGATTATCTGACGAAGTGTCATTAATCGCAGATTTAGAAGTTTCTAAAAACTAATTCTGAACCCAAGCTTAGTATGAAAAGTTTCAGTTTTATCATTGTATTATTTCTATCCTTGTCCAGTTTTGGACAAGGGTGGAAAATTTTGGAAACACACAAGGTTGCGTTTTCAAATGCGGATGTAAGTGGTACGTTTGATGATATCAGCGGTACAATCGTCTTTGATGCAGCAAATTTATCATTAGCTAAGTTGAACTTCAAGTTGAAGGTAGAATCCATCAACACAGGAAACGGTTTGCAAAACAAACATGCACGTGGAGACGAATGGTTCCACGCGGAAAAGTATCCCTATATTGAATTTGAATCAACAAAGATTGAGAAAACAGAATCTGGATTCAAAGCCATTGGGAAATTGGAAATGCATGGAGTAAAAAAAGAAGTGACGATTCCCTTTACCTTTTCTAAAAAAGGAAACAAAGGAACGTTCATCGCTAAATTTAACGTGAGCAGATCAGAATACAACGTTGGAAAAAAAGGAAATGATGTTGCCGATATCCTTAAAATTACAGCAACTTTACCCGTTCAGAAAAAATAATAAGTTATGATAAAAAAAATCATCTTCGCTCTTAGCTCTGGCTTGCTTGCTGGAGTAGTATCTTACCTTTATGGTGATATGATTCAAACCCAATTAGTGGAGGACTATTCCAAAGAGGTTCCTACTATGGCTATCTTTGTTTCGTGTATAATCGGAACCAGTTTAGCAACAATTGGATACTGGTTATTCACTAAATTCATCCCTAAATTCGGTGAATTTATTTTCGCAATATTATTCGCTGGACTAACAACAGCAAGTTTGATTGGGGTGCTTGGTTTCGTCTTCAAAGGGGAAACAACAGAAGCTCATCAATACATCTTTTATTGCTATGCAATGCCGATGCATTTCTTCCCGTTTTTGGCATGGTATTCGCTAAAATCGTTGTTTGAAACGAAGTAATGAAATCTATGATTTTGAAAAGGATGCTTCGGCATCCTTTTTTTTTGAAAAATAATACCGTTTTTTCACAACGATTTCTTCATTTAGTCGTTTAACCTTTGGCAACAATGATGAAAAGTAGTTTTTTGATGGTTTTGGTCGCACTTGCGATGCACACAACGACATGGAGTCAATTGATTACGAATTCCACGTTGTCGCCTCAAGGACTCGTTCAAAATGTGTTGCTTGGGCCTGGGGTAACGGTCTCAAACGTCATGTATAACGGCAGTCCTGGTGCTATTGGTCAGTTTACCGCAAACAATACAACGCTCGGAATCACGCAAGGCATCGTGATGACAACAGGAACGGTTCAAGCCACTTCTAGTGGTCCACAGGGACCAAATAATCAATCGAATGCCGGAATGGACAACAACGCTCCCGGTTCTCCCTTACTTACGAATCAAGTTCTCGGCGGGACACAAACGTTCAATGCGGCAACACTAGAGTTTGATTTCATTCCGTATGCGGATACCGTCCGTTTTAAATATGTTTTCGGTTCTGATGAGTATCCAGAATTCGCCCCGCCAAATAACTCCGGATACAATGATGTTTTTGGATTTTTTATTTCCGGACCAGGAATCATCGGAATGCAAAACATCGCACGTTTGCCTAATGGCGGAGGAATTGTATCCATCAACAACGTAAACGCCCAAACGAATCAACAATATTTCCATTTTAATGGAGATGGAAATTCCCCACCTTACAATAATAGTCCTCAGTACATTCAATACGATGGATACACCAAGGTCCTAGAGGCTGTATCTAAAGTTCAATGTGGTCAAACCTACCACCTCATTATTGCCATTGCAGATGCCGGTGACGGACAATGGGATTCTGGAATGTTTCTGGAGGCGAATAGCTTATCCACCAAAACACCAATTGAAATCGATTACACCTTGTCTCAACAAGTATACTCGAATCCAGATTGGCTTGCGGAAGGATGTGTTTCGGCTACAGTTACCTTAACACGTCAAAATAATCTTTCTTCTGCGTTGACAATTCCAGTTCAATTAAGTGGAACGGCAAGTAATGGACAAGATTATTCCGGTATTCCGGCAAGCATTTTATTCGGAGCAGGTCAAAACACCGCCACCTTTACAATGAATGCCTTATTCGACAACCTAACAGAAGGACTTGAAAATGTGGTGATAACCTTTCCAATTAGTGATCCGTGTGGAAACATTACTCCATTAGTGGTTACACTTTACATTCAGGATGTGACACCGCTTACTGTTTCCATTAATGGCGCAACGATTGCATGTCCCGGTGATCCGATTAACTTAACAACCAATGTCTCCGGTGGAGTGACACCGTATCAATATACATGGAACACTGGAGAAACAACGAGCTCCATTAATTTTACACCGACAAGTACACAAACGATTTCTGTCCAAGTGACGGATGCTTGTGCGAGTCCGGCGGCAACTTCATCCATTGTGGTGAATGTACCGCTATACCAACCAATCAGTTTAATTGTCAGCAATGACATCACGGAAATATGCCCGTATTTACCAGAGGATTTTGGTGTCGTGGCAAGCGGTGGAACAGGTGCCTACAATTTCCTTTGGACCGTCAATAACACCGTAGTGAGCACGAGCGATTCGATTTCTGTAACGCCATCCATCACCACCAATTACATCATACAGGTAAGTGACAATTGTGGAAATGTTGCAGTCGACTCGATTCTTTATACGATTACTAGTCCACCGTTAACATTACAATTGAATGGTCCTATTCAAATTTGTCCCGGTGATAGTGCATTTTTACAGGTCTCGGCAACTGGTGGATTCGGAAACTACTATTATTTATGGACCCAAACAAATGAAACAACGCCAAGTATTTGGGTGAATCCGCCTGTGACTACCTCGTATTTTGTTCAAGTATCGGATGAATGTCAAACCTTTTCTGTCACTGGAGTTGTCCTTGTTCAGGTCGTTAAACCTTCCGCTGATTTTTGGATTATGACTCAGTTTCCTATGCAAGGATTATCCACTACCTTTTTAAATCAATCACAGAATGCATGGGCATATGTTTGGGACTTTGGAGATGGCACCTCCTCTTCCTTTTTGGTGAATCCGACTCATATCTACACGGCACCTGGGGCATATCTGGTTACCTTAACAGCTACCGACGAGAAAGGATGTGTTGACAGCGTAAGTAAGTGGATTCAAGTTCAACCAGAACGTTATATTTATTTCCCGAATTCCTTCACACCTGATGAGGATGGTTGCAATGAATTCTATTTTGGAAATTTCATCGGACTCATGAGCGGACATTTTTACCTATATGATCGTTGGGGTGAATTGATTTTCGAATCTACAGATTTAAACTTCAAATGGGACGGAAAATACCAGGGTGTTCCAGTTCAAATTGGCACCTACTCGTGGCAATTTGTCTATGAAATTGGCAAGGGAATCTTTGAAGAAGTAACAGGTCACGTCAATGTGATTCGCTAAAGTGAATTCAACACGGCATCTGTCACAGGATAATTCAATGATTTAGCTTTCAGAATATAGTTTTTCGCTTTTTCTTTATTTCCTATCTGTTGCTGAGCAATACCGGCATTGAACCAAATATATGGGTCATTTTGATTCAACGCAATTGCCTTTTCTAATGATGCTGCACCTTGTTGGAATTTTCCTTGGTTCACAAATGCCGTTCCCTGATAGAAATGTCCTTCCCACCGCTGCGGAGCAGCTTTCAAAAGGGTTAAACTCGTATTGATGCATTCTTGATAGTTCTTGTTATTCAAGTATGCTGCACATAGATTCACCAAGGTTCCAACATCGTTCGGACGAAGTTTCAGTGCTTGATTGAAGTCCTTGAAGGCATTGGTGTAATCCAACATTTTAATGTAGGTAATTCCACGATTTAAATGAACGTCAAACGTGTTTGGATTGCGTTCTAGTGCCATAGTATACATTTGGAGGGAAGAATCATACTGATTCATTAAGGCATACATGTTTCCAACATTCGAATAGATTAATGGATCTTTCACACGTGCTTTTACGAGGACTAAATAATCCTTCATGGCGGATGTTGAATCTCCGTTTTCACGGTAGAAATTCCCTCTGTTTTTATAAGCAACTTCTGCTCCAGTTTGTAGGACTTCTACTTTTCCACCATTTTCTTTTAGGACAAACGGATATTTTTCAATAACGTCGCTCCAAAGTGTCCCTGAATTTGTCCAAACTTTTGTGCGTTCAAAGGAGGCAAACATGAGAATTATGGAAAAAACCATCATTCCACCAATTATCCATTTTTTGAAATGTTGGAAAATACTCCATTTCTCTAGGAGAATCAAGATCATCATACTGATTCCAATGTATGGAATGTAACTGTATCGATCCGCAGTAATCGCAGCACCCACACTGATAAACTGAAGGACTAGTGCCACCATTAACGAGAAAAAGCCAATACCAAAAAGACTTATTTTAAAGGTCTCGAGGTTCTTTTTCCACGAAAAGAATAGGATTCCACCCATGGACAAGAGTACTGCAAATGGAGCCAAGGTAAAATAGAGTGGAAGTTCATCTAAACGATCCAAGTTTGGATAAGGGTAGAATGCGGATAATCCAACTGGAACAAAAAACTTCATCCAATAAGAGAGGAAGCCGTAGGATGCAAACATGATGCGTTGCCAACTAGTAAAGAAATCAAAATCGGTGATGGCTCCTTTGGATTGGATATCTAGGGCATTTAAACCGAACCAAACGGCAACGGCAATAAATGGAACTTTTTCCATTAGTGATTTCCAATTGATTTTTCGTCTCTTTAGGTAATCGAGTAAAATAAAGACAAATGGAAGCGGAACGGCCATGGCTTTGCTTAAACAGGAAAGTATGAATAATCCAAAGCAGATAATTAACCAAACATAATTTTGTTTTCTTTGAAAGCGAAGGTAGCTTAGCAAGGATAGTAAGAAGAAAAAGGTATACAGTACATCTTTTCGTTCTGAAATCCAGGCAACACTTTCCACGTGCATGGGATGAATGGCAAAAAGGAGGGCTCCAAAAAACGAAACAAAGGTCGAACCATTCGCAAGATGGAAAAGTAAAATGAAGACTAAAACCGCATTGCAGCAGTGTAGAAATAAATTCGTTTGGAAATAGGGTTGAATATCCAATTCAGCGGCGGCGTAGTTTTTTGCAAGCGTCCACATGGTGATTGGATGGTAATTCAACATCACCTCTGTACTTGGTTTCCAAAGCAAGGCCGAACTATCCGCATCTTGCGTTTTGATTAAGGGTTGATTTACTACATACCCTAAGTCATCCCAATTGGTGAATTGTTTTTCCGGAGAAAATCCAGGTGAAAACGTGATGTAAGTCGCGATGACCAACAAGGCGAGTAAAAGGAGATGTGATGATTTCCCGTACCAACGAACATCTGACACAGAGGAATCTTCAGTTAATTTCTTTTCTTTTGACCCCATATTTACCAAAGTTTAATCGTTGGAAATAATCTCGAACAACTCGTTTAAATTTGGTGAAATTATCACCTCAATGCGTCTGTTTTTAGCTTTGTCGTTGACATCAACAGGATGAAATTCTCCTCGTCCAGCGGCCATTACCTGAATCGGTGACATTGTAGAATTCGCTAATAGAATTTCTACAACGGATGTAGCGCGTAGAACAGAAAGTTCCCAGTTGTTTTTTGGAGAGTTTGGACTTGATAATTTATCTGTATCTGTGTGTCCTTCAACAACAATTTCTAAGTCCTTCTCACTTTCCAAAACTTGTCCTAATTGAATCAAGGCATCTCTTCCTTCTGGTTCAACAAATGTCGATCCTGACTTGAACAACAGCTTCGCTTCTAAACTAACGTATATTTTGCCGTTTTTCTGAACAACGGTTAAGCCTTTGTTTTCAAATCCACGCAATGCGTTGGCTACTTTTGCTTTTAATAGTTGAATTCCAGCGTCTTTCTTGCGAATCGCTTCCTCTAATTCGTTCACACGTTTTTCGCGCTCTACGAGTAATTTTTGTTTAGCTTTCAGCTCTTCGTCTAATTTCAAAAGCGCATCTGCCTTACGTTGTAATTCTTTGTTGGTATTCTCTAATTCAATTTGAAGTTCAGAGGTTTCTTTCGCGCTGAGGTTTTTCATTTTATTAAATGAATTCTCTAGGGATTCGTGCTGGGACATCAACTGTTCGTAATCTCGTTGCAAGAGTCTCATTGCGTTACCTGTTGACGAAGTATCCTGTTTTAATTTGCTTACATCTTTAGACGCAAGGCTATACTTGTTCTGCAAATCTTTGGACAATGATTCAAAATCACTTGAGCTTTTTTTGAATTTTGCCAATTCTTCTGAGCATGCCTTTTCTCTAGCTTCCAATTCTTTGTATTTCTTTGGAGCAACGCAAGAGCTCATTCCAATAACGATGAATAGCGCAGTAATAATAAGAGACTTATTTTTCATGATAAAAGTGATTTGGTACAAATTTCGAAAAGATCAACATGCAGAATTCAATCTTTGAATGAACTTTTAAACAATGAAAATTTCATAATTGTCTTGGACATACTTCGTTGGAAGTAGACGCGGTCCTTGGTATTTTGTAACTTTGCACAAAAATCAAGCATGCAGTCAAAAAAAGTGAAGCTTTCCGAGGCCTTAAAACAGTTTCAATCCAATGTTGAAACAGATGTCCTTGCGGCGCTTAAACTATTCGAACAACAAGGAGACATTTCCATTTTACCCACTGTTTTTGAAAAATTGCGCAGCTGTGAGTTGGGTATCGAAAAAGCCATACTCGGATTTTTATCGGACATTCAAAAAGTAGAAGCGAAAGCCGTTTTTATTCAATTTCTATCCGAAGAAAAAGAACAAGCGCTGCGTCAAAAAGTATTAACGACTCTTTGGAATTCAAAATTGACCTATGATGAACATTTGCCTTTCTTTGTCATGCTTGCCTCTACGGGCGATTTCATGCAAGCTTTGGAATGTTTAACGATTATAGAAAACATGCAAGGACCTTTTGCCGAACATGAATTATTAGAATCCCAACTTTTACTCAAAGAGTACGTGGAGGAATCAACGAATGAGGACGAGCAAAAGCGTCAAATTATGAGTGAAATCGCCTGGTTTATCAAAGAACAAAATGAAGGCATTGATGCCGATTTATTAATTGAAGACTAGTTTATTTCACCGTTTAACAGCTAAAAAACGCACATATGTTGCAATCAATGACAGGCTTTGGAAAAAGCAATGGCCTATACCAATCAAAAAAAGTTTCTATTGAAATCCGTTCCCTGAATAGTAAGGGATTGGATTTGAACCTTCGGATTCCGTCAGCTTACCGCGAATTGGAATCAGAATTACGCAAACTTCTTGGAGAGCAATTAGACCGTGGAAAAATTGATTTCGGTATTTATATCGAGAGTCAGGCCGATCAATCAAATGGATTGATCAACACGGAACTAGCCACCTTGTATTACCAAGAATTAAAAAAACTCAACGAATCATGGTCCGAAGCTCCGGTCGATTATTTATCGTTGGTGCTGCGCTTGCCCGAAGTTTTGAATCAACAAGCTCCTGAAGTGAGTGACGAAGAGAAAAAATTCATCATGGACCTTGCATTGAGTGCGTGTGAAAAACTGACTCAATTTCGCGCACAAGAAGGGGAGGCCCTGCATACTGATTTCACTGAGAAAATCGAATCAATTAGAAATGGCATTGAAGAAATTCGCGTGTTTGAACCAGAAAGAATTCAGGTCATTCGCGAACGTATTTCCAAAGCATTAACGGATTTATCGGATGTGAGAATTGATGAAAATCGTTTAGAACAAGAAATGATTTTTTACCTAGAAAAACTAGATGTCTCCGAAGAAAAAATGCGTTTAACGAATCACCTAGATTATTTCTTGAATACCATGGTCATTCCAAGAAACGGAAAAAAACTTGGATTCATTTGTCAAGAAATGGGACGAGAAATCAACACGCTTGGCAGCAAATGCAACCATGCTGAGATTCAAAAACGTGTGGTTGACATGAAAGACAACTTGGAAAAGATGAAGGAACAAATCTTAAATACGCTCTAATTTTCAATCGATGGAAGGAAAATGCATCATCATTTCTGCTCCCTCTGGTGCTGGAAAAACAACGATCGTTCAGGCCTTATTGCAGGACATGAAACAACTTGCTTTCTCGATTTCAGCCTGTTCCCGTGAACCAAGAGGAAACGAGCAAAATGGTATTGACTATTATTTTCTAGGTAGGGAAGGCTTCGAACAGCAAATCGCTGAAAACGCTTTTCTCGAATGGGAAGAAGTGTATGACGGAATGTTTTATGGGACGCTTAAATCTGAACTTACACGCATCTGGAGTGAGGGAAAAACGGTCATTTTTGACGTAGATGTTGTCGGTGGAATTCACTTAAAACAAATCATGGGGGAAAAGGCTTTGAGTATTTTCATTCAGCCTCCATCCATGGAAGAATTGTCACGAAGATTAACTACCCGAAATACCGATGCTCTTGACAAAATAAACATGCGCCTAGCGAAAGCGGAGCAAGAAATCGAACAAGCGAAAGATTTTGATGTTATTGTAGTCAATGATCAATTAGATTTGGCCATTCAAACGGTGCATTCTGCCATTTCAAGTTTTATTGAACGATGAATATAGGACTTTACTTCGGGACATTTAATCCCATTCATGTCGGACATTTAATCATTGCGAATTACATGGTTGAACACACAGATGTGGATCAAGTATGGATGGTTGTGACGCCGCAAAATCCTTTGAAGGACAAATCAACACTGTTAAAGGATTCACATCGTTTAAACATCGTACGAGAGGCAATTGAGGACAATGTGAAGTTACGCGCATCCGATATTGAGTTTCATTTATCCAAACCGAATTATACGATTTCAACCTTGACGCATCTGAATGAGAAGTACCCAGAGCATCAGTTCTCTTTGATAATGGGTGAGGACAACCTAAGAACTTTTCACAAATGGTATAATCACGAGGTGATTTTAGCAAATCATACCATTTACGTTTATCCGCGCGTGCTAACTAGCTCGGAAGAGGCGGAAGTAATGGCTCAAAAAGGAACGATTGACCATCCGTATCGAAACGCATCGAATGTAGTTTTTTGCGATGACGCGCCAATTATGAAGGTGTCTGCAAGTTTTATTCGTCAATCCATCAAGGAAGGAAAAGACGTTCGATATTTACTTACGGAGCCGGTCTACAAGTACATTACAGAAATGCATTTCTACAAATAAAAAAGGGGAACTTCGATCGAAGTTCCCCTTTTCATTTAGAAAGGTTATTCTTAGTTTTTCAAGAATTTAACGATTTCTACTCCGTTAGCATGTGCTACGTGAATAAAGTAGATTCCTGAATTTAATCCAGATGTATCGAACGTTAAATTACTAGAAGCATCGATGTTTCTTGTTTCAATTGTTTTTCCTTCAACATTCGTTAAAAGGATTTCTGAGACCTTCATACCTGCTGTAATTCCGTTAACGGTAATGCTCGCATTGGCAGGGTTAGGACTCACAGAGATTGGAGAAATGATTCCTTCAATCACTCCGGCAGTCCCAACAACGATTTTATATCCAGGGAAAGAAACGGATTGAGTGACAGGTGTTGGAGGTAAACCAGGGAAAAGAGTGACCAATACTGTTGCACTCACTTCAATCGTAATTGGATACGTTCCTGCAGTTGCGGTTGTTCCATAAATGTTTGCACATCCATTCGCACCACCTGCATACGTACAACTACTGATGTTACATCCGTAGTTATATCCAGCTGGTAAACCAGTTAAACCAGTCACAGTAAATCCTTGGATCGGAGAACCAACGAATTGTCCGGTTGCATCTAGTTCAGCGGTAACAGTTGCTGGAACTTTAAAGTTTACGTCCGTGGAATACGCAGTATTCACAAGTGCTGCAGGCAAGTTTTGAGTCGTATCTGGCCAAACACCGTACGTTGAATCAACGTAATTTGCTCCTGGTGTACATGATTGTGCCCAAGATGCAGCATTCAACATGAATGTTGAAAGCGAAAGAATCAATAGTTTTTTCATAGTTTCTGTTAATTAATAGGTTCAAAGATAGGGTTTTTTGTAATTATCTAGTTAAAACGAAGAATTTCATGTTTATTGTATATCAATCAAGAAGTATCTTCTCAAGTTTTTTACTTTTGCACTATGGTACTATATAATGTAACAGTAAGCATTGATCGTGAAATCGAATCAGAATGGCTTGCTTGGATGCGCAAAACACACATTCCTCAAGTGATGGAAACTGGTTGTTTTTTGGAGTGTCGAATTTCAAAAATCCAAGGTGAAGAAGACGGTGGGTCAGCATACTCTTGCTTATACCTAGCCCCAACTTCAGAGAAATTAGAGGAGTATCACGCGACCCATGCTCCGGCTTTACAGCAGGATCACGCACTTCGTTATGGAGGTAAATTTGCTGCATTTAGAACAAATTTAACGGTCATCGAAGAATTCAAAGCACCATGAACGTAAAACCAAAAAAACACCTCGGACAACATTTTTTGAAGGACCTCGAAACCTGTGAGAAAATCGCAAACCAAGTGACTTTTCACCGTGATTGCCGCCGTGTACTCGAGGTGGGTCCTGGAATGGGCGCCTTGACTGATTATCTTAAAATACAGGATGGCATCGAACTTTTCCTAGTAGATATTGACGCTGAATCCATCGAATATTTGCATAAAAAATATCCAGACATGGGGGACCGTATTATTTACGCCGATTTCTTGCGTAAAGATTTGACGGAAATTATGGGTCAAGAACCATTTATCGTTGCAGGGAATTTCCCCTACAATATTTCTTCCCAAATATTATTTAAGTGCCTAGAACACCGGAATCAAATTCCCGAAATTATGGGGATGTTCCAAAGAGAAGTTGCCATTCGCATCGCAGAAAAACCAGGATCCAAAGAATATGGTATTTTAAGCGTATTCATGCAAGCGTTTTATGACATCACGTATTGTTTCACTGTTGACGAGCATGTGTTCATCCCACCGCCAAAAGTAAAATCAGGAGTTATTCGCTGCGTGAGAAATGAACGTGAGTCATTGCCATGTGATGAAAAGTTGTTTATGCGTGTCGTTAAAACGGCATTTCAACAACGAAGAAAAACACTGCGAAATTCGGTAAAATCGCTGACTCAAGATGCACAGCTACCAGATAAGTTTGTCACGCAAAGACCCGAGCGTTTAAGCGTAGATGATTTTATTGAATTAACGCTGTTTATTGAGGGATTAGGGAGTAAATAATTCTCCCGATCCATTTTGCGAAACTTGCTTCCCGTATCGGAATTCCTTTTGGGATACGATGTTTCCATTTTCTCCGAAAATGATGAAGGAACCATGTTTTAATCCATTTTTATAGTGAATTTGATACACCAACCTGCCACGTGGATCGCGTTGTTCAAATACTCCATCTAATTTCCCGTATCGGTATTCAGAAACGATGGTTGGAACAATCCCGCCTGGATAGTAATCAATCCATTTCCCATGTTTCATTCCTTTGCGGTAAGTTCCTTCAGCTTTCAGTTGGAAATCCTTTTGAGAGTATGCTTCAAATTTGCCATGATAATCGCTCACGGTCTCTTTTAAGCCCATGATAGCCATGTCATTTGTCACATTCGTTTCTGTGAAAACTTTGTAATTTACTTTTTCTTTCAAGCGTCCATTGTTGTAGTAGGTATACCAAGTACCAACTTTGTATCCTTTTTTATACTTTCCAGCGTTGGACAGGATGCTTTCTGGCGTGTAGGAGAGCCATTCTCCGTTCATTAGTCCATGTTTGAATTCTGCCTTGTTTTTCAACGCCCCATTTTCCCAATAGTTGTACCAGACACCTTCTTCTTTCCCCTGTTCATATTGACCATTCATCAGAAGAACACCGTCTTCATACCACGTTTGCCAATTCCCTTCCCGTTGATCGTTTAGGTAATTTCCTTTCCGATAGGAAGCGCCGTTTTGATAGTAATAATTCCATTCTCCGGTTCGTTTACCTTTGTTGAAATGTGCGATATAGGAGATTTCTCCTGATGAGAAATAATAATGCCAAATGCTATCTTGTAAATCTTGGTGAAAAAATCCACACATCTCCACATTCTTTTCGGGTGTTTTCCAAATCCAGAAACCGTTCTTTCGGCCCATTTCATAGTTCCCGGCATTAATCGTATCACCGTTGATGGACAGTACTAGATATTCGCCATCTAATGAATCCGCTTTGTAGGTTAATTTTTTTTCAAGGATGCCTTGGAATTCATAAAATTCCCAAGCACCATCTTTTTTACCGTCTTTAAATGCTCCAGAAACGGATAACACTCCATTTGCAGTTCGCTCTTCAAAAGCTCCATTTTTCAATCCGTTTTTAAAGGTATAGGACGCCTTAATCACACCGTTGACGTATCGTTCTTCAATGAGTCCATTTCCGTTTTTAACGGTTTGACGATGAGCGGAATCTTCCTCCCAACTTGCCATAAGGTATACGGTGTCATTGATGACTTTTTCAATTGATTTTTCTCTTCCGTCATCGAAGTAATAGGTCCAGTCACCCACCGGACTTCCCAATTCAAATTGTCCTTTGGTGACTAGCTTTCCAGCTTCATTCCATTGAAAAAACAAACTATCAGGGACATTAAACTTGAAGTAAGATTCTTCTTTTACTTTTTTATTTGGGTAATAAAAAACGCGTTTCCCCAATAAACGATCTCGGTAATAATTACTCTCTTCCTCCAAAAGTCCATCATAGGTGTAGAAAGTCCATTTCCCATGTTTTTCGGTGCTTTTCGGTGTTGCAGCGCTCGTGAAATAGGAGCCAGTAGCTTGCAAATGTTTGTTACTTACATCCCAGTATAAGCGCACCTTCGGACCAAGATTTTCTTTTAATACTTTTTGACTAAACAAAGGAGTGGAAGCCAGAAATAACAGAAGAACGAACAGATTTTTCATGGCGACTTATTTCTTTAGAAAGAATTGAAGAATCAAGAATATTCCGAAAAGAGTAAAAACTATTCCAATCAGACGATTTAATCCATTCAAAAGGGTCTGATTCACTAAAGGACGGATTTTCTTTGCAGCGATTATTTTTAATACATCGACGCTAAAAAAGGTGAGGAGTACGACACCTAGAAAAACGAAGGCCCAAGTGGTACTGTTTTCATCGGGAACGGCATTATTTGCTACAGACGCGACGCTTACCCAATAAAAGATGACCATGGGATTGGCAAAATTCAATACAAATCCCTTTAAACCAAGAAAGACATAATCTTTGGTGTTGTTATGTTGACGACTGTTTTCAGGACTCGCATCAATTCCTTCGAGTTTTTGGCTGTCTAGTAAAGCAACTTTTTTAAATAAACTGATCAAACCATAAATGACAAAGATTGCCCCTCCGATCATGCTAAACATAAGTTTGTTGCCGGCGATGAGTCCTTTGATTTGCTCAACGAACATGACTGCAATGAGCACATACACAATGTCACTGACGAGCACGCCGAAGTCTAAGGCAAGTGCCGATCGAAATCCTTTTGTTATACTTGTTTCAAGTAAAAGAAAAAAGATTGGTCCAACCATGACACTTAACAAGAACCCAATACTAAAAGCTTGTATAAAGAAATCCATTTAACAAAAATAGGATTTCTTTTTGCTTGAAAAACGGCTTTTACAGAATGTTCGCTCCGGATGCATGAATATTTCAATGATTTCCACTAAATTTGCCTATCAAAATTGACTACATGAAAACTGGACTAGCGAATCAAAAATTAGATGCTATCATCGCAAATGTTGAAAAAGGTGGTGTTACTGCCTCAAATTTAGTGGAGGATTTAAAAGCATTACGCGAAATGGCTTTGTTGGAGCAAGATCCATTAGTCGTTAAGTTATTGCGTTTAACATATGAGTTCTTAACTGAAAACGAATGTTTTGACGTTCAGGCACAATACGACGAAGACGAAGAAGGAAATGAATATCCAATGGAAATCGAAGAAAAAGAAAATCTATTGTACTTATTGAACTTATTGAAAAATGCAGATCATAAAATTAATCGTGAAGAAATGAAGGATTACCGAACTGCATTGAAAGCAGAATTATATTAATAGACCAAAGGCAACTTTTCTCTACGTTTGTTCGTCTTGAGAAAAGCGGAACAAAAACGTTTGTTCAGTTTTGGTTTTATTTAACTTGCAGTAACCTGAAAAGAGCTAAAGCGGATGTATCCCTTTTTTTCTTTTCAGGTTTTTTTGTTTAGGAACAATATTGACAATAATCTGAATTTGGTTGATGTTCGAATGGCTGGGTTTCATCAAATAATTGGACGAGAATTTCGCCAAGTAAATCGTGCACTACAGGAATCATATCCGCTAAGCTGCCATCTTTGACGGTGAGATTAAAGTCTTCATTTACGTTGATCAGCGAAGTGATTTTTGCTTCATCTGGCAGCACACCATACTTGTCTTTGAAAAACATACAGTAAAGCGCTAATTGAAACGCATGCTTTGATTTGAGAAAGGAAGGAATTAATCCTTTCGGGAGCGTTGAATAAACGACTTGCTCTTTTTTAACTTTCCCCGTTTTGTAGTCAATGACGCGGTAACGATTTCCAATTCGATCAATTCGATCAATGTATCCTTTAAAATGCAATGTTCTAGTTCCCTGCTCAAATGGCACCAAAATTTCTGTGTGCATTTCTGCTTCTATCTGCTCGATATATAAAGGTTCGTCGAGTCCCTGGATAAATTCAAGTTCTTTTTTTAGAACGTTTTTGGTAATCTCAACGGCCATTTCATAGCTCAATCGATTTTTTCCTGTTTTAAACAAAGATTCATCTTGACCAAAATGATCTAAAAATCCTTTGTACAAACTACTTTTGAAAGTATCCAACATTTTCAAAACATCCTTTTCTCTAACAGGTGGAGGCGCTGGCTGAACATATACTCCTTGTTTGTCCCTTTGAGCGTAGGGTTTAAACAAGTCTTCCAACGTTTTGTGGATGATGCTCCCGAAGGTATTGTTCTCGATTTCCTCTTCCACTTCTTTGTCTTCCCCAAATTCAACAAGGTACCTGTAGTAATAGTCCAATGGACAAATCATGTATTTATTTACAGCGGAAGCAGATAAAGGCTTATCTAAAAATTCATGAATCCGATTCAGAACCTCAGGTGTTTTTTGAATTTGGGTGGTATTCAATGTTGCTCTGTCAGCAAATGGAACATGGTAAAACAATTTCTTCCATTGAATGGATGGATTTGCCTTGGTTAATTCCATTTCAATTTGCATTAAATAGCGACTTGCTTCATTGCTACCTATTTGTTCTGCTGCGGCCGTATAGGTAGCCAGCACCTTTGTTGCTTGATGTAAAAGTCTGTAAAAGTGATGAGCGAATAATCCCTGCTTCTCTCGTGTAGACGGTAAGTTAAATGCAGCACGCAAATCCATGGGAATCAGTGTGCGAATGGGATTATTATTCGGCAGTTTTCCCTCGTTTAATCCAAGTATGATGAGGTTTTTAAAATCGATCATACGCGTTTCCAATAAGCCCATGATTTGTAAACCATTGGTTGGATTACCGTGAAAGGCAATCGTCGTTGTGGACCAATGTTGGTTGA
>CANGJM010000019.1 GCA_947454525.1 Flavobacteriales bacterium
ACCAAGAACCGAAAATAAGTATGAGGATTATTTTAGAAATGCGTTCTCGTTTTTTGAATCTTCGATTTTCGTGAAATGCGCGCTCCTTGGCCTTACGATTGTCGTCTGTGATGGCATGTGCTATTTGCTCCATCAACCCGATTTCATTGATTTTACGCACGATAGATTCCGAAGATTCTTCCAAGGACCAATAAATCAACATGCTAGGCATGCCCTTGTGAATATGAGTAATTTTAATGTGTTTTCTAAAAATTCCACTTATGAGTTCAATGGAAACAATATCTTTCGGCAAAAAGACGACGTTCCCATAAAATGGCGCATCAATTTCCAATTGATCTTTGGTTACTTTCAAGGTGACTAAGGGATAGCCAACCTTAGTGAAACCAATTCTCGCTGCACCTGCAAAGACGATATTATTCATACACTAAAGTAATAATTTCCATTCGACTTTAATCCAGTATCAAAGAACCAGGAGCGATAAAAATGATTTTACCTCTTTTCTCTACTTGAATCGTGACATCAGGCGAATCCCGCTCACCGAGAATATTTCTTCGCACTTTATACGTGTAAATACCATTGACAAAGGTAAACTCATGATTACCTCCACTGCCCTGCAATTCACAAAGTCCATTTTTCAGCACAAGATCGGGTTGAATGGCTTCATCTGCTCCAGCTTTCCAAGAAACATAGCGATAACTGTTTTCGCTCAATTCATCGATTCGAATGAGAAACTTCTCCGTTTGAATCTTATACACTGGACTTTTAAAGTTCCTTAATGTCGCATGGAGCTGTTCTTTATCTTTCCTGATTAATTCTGCTTGGATATTCTTCTCTCGCTTCGATTGGTAATTGATGGCAGAAATAAAACCAGGTTGAAATGACATCCACACCACACCATTGTCCAACATGATTCCTCTCCACCCTACTTCCGTCCATTGACTGATGTTAGATTGAGCAATATTGTCAATCAACTTTTGATCAAAAACTTCATAAAATCGTTGTATAAATTCTTCTTTGTCACGGATCGATGAAATGGGATAATCTCGATCGAGAGGATAAGATATTTTATTCGAAATCCCTTCTATATCTACTTTCTTGAACAGTTCGATCAACTCTTGGATGCTATCCATTTCTTCGGGTCCCAAGGTGTTTTGTTCGGAATCAGAACGTTCAGGTTCTCGAACTGGTTTATCCTCTAACTCACCTGAAACCGTAACTTTTTCATGCAAATGATTCTTTTGATGAACGACCGTTTTAGCTTCCGGATTTTGACAGGCTGAAACCATCAGAAGGAGTACAAAAGTAAATTCACAATAATTCATATGTCTCATTTATTGAACGACCGAATGCAACTTCAACTTTTTATCCAATATAAGCATGTGACAAGAACCTAAATCGATTTCAGGAAAATCGAGGGTATCGTTTTTTCCGTGATATTGAAAAATCAATTTCAAGGAATCAGGTTCTGAATAAGACCTAGCGTCCGCAATGAAAAAATCGGGATCGTAATTAAAAATCAAGGTCGAGCCCTTGGAAAGACCTTCTAGTTTCCATGATTTTTTCTTTCCTTGAAGAATGAGCTGTTCAAATTCCTTTCCAGAGTGATTGGCTAGCTTGACAAACACCAAATGACTGATTCGAGATTGAGCATCTAAAATATATAGAACAGATGGGATATTGATGAGGATCATCAGAGCGGAATACAGCATCTTTTTATGAAGGTATTTTCGATTGATGAGCACATAGATGAACAATAATCCGAGTGCGAGGAGACACAACCAAGTGAAAACGACCATCCACCAAAAGCCAACTATTTCAAAAAGAAAGAAATCGAAGGCGAAAAAGTACCTACAGGCGGTCCAGGTGAGGAAAATCAGCCATCCACCAACGAAAGCTGTAAGACCGATGTACCAACTGATTGTCAACAAAATTTTTTCTTTCTGTGGCATGAAGCGACTTATTCCGCAATCAAAGTTTCTTCTTGCACTTCTTCTTCATCCTTCAAATCGAATAAAATCGGCTCCACTTTTGAATAGTCCTTGATGACTTTGATCGCCAACAACGCAAGTGGAATATTGATGATGTTTTGAAACATACCTGATGTCGTAGCGAAAATCATGTCATCAAGAGATTCGGAATTCAATGTATAACGTATGACAACTTGTCCAACCAAACTACTTAAAATCCAAAGTGCCCACCACCAAAAAAGATATTTAGTTGACAAACCATTCACATTGAGCCCTTTTTTCTCTAATAAATCACTGGACTCATTATATAATTCTTCCATGATTTGATAGGGACGGAATAAACTAATAATGGGAACGAACCAACTTCCAGCTGCCCATCCATCAGTAAACAAAAGGTTCGGGACTTTCAGCTGTAAATTGTAATACGCTCTTCTAAACCATTGAATGAAGGTGACAATTGAAATAATGTATACAATCAAATAAATAATTCCAATGATTTGCTCCCTCAAATCATTTAATGTGGCAGTAACCGGGGTTATTGATGCACCATTCGCTGCAGATTCAAGTAAATTATATTGGAAGTAACCTGAAATGAAGGAAACAATTTCCAAAGCAAATATCATCCAGATTAATGTCATTGCGTTCTTGGCGCGTGGTCCATTTGGTTTTAATGGGGTCATAGTATTCTTTATTTTAAGGTAAATGATCGAACCGAATTCGCTTAAGCTTTCACCTAAATTCAATTCATCCCTGATGAGCAGAATAAAAATAACTAATTTTTATTCACCGAATGCACTATTTAAACAGCACCACTTGTGATTTTACACTTCCTCTAGAGAACTATTCTTTAAATCCAATTCTTGAACGGTTCAACTGACTCAACTTCTTTTTGTCCTTTTGCATTAAATACGTCAATACCTGTTCGATGTCCACAAATTTTCGGTCGTAGCGTTTTTCCATATTGCGTAATTGTATAGCGAGTTCCTCGTGCGAAAGGGCCCACTGACGCATGTGCACGAAGGCGCGCATGATGGAAATGTTAATTTCAATTGCTACATCTGAATGAAGTACACTTGATAACATGGCGATTCCCTGTTCTGTAAACGCAAAAGGAAGGTATCTTTTACCTCCCCAACTTGAGGACGCAAATTGCGTCCTCAAGTTTTCCCATTCATTTGAAGTTAGTTCAAACATAAAATCTTCAGGAAAACGTCGAATGTTCCTGCGAACTGCTTCCTTCAATCTTTTAGTTTCTATGGTATAAAGTTGCGCCAAATCAAAATCCAACATAACTTTCATTCCTCGTATTTCATGAATACGGTCCTTAATGTGTGCTAATTCCATTGCTTCGTTTTTAATAATACTTAAAAAATAGATGAATGGACAAGCATCCAATCATCAGATAAATATCGATGGAAGTCTAGAAATTAGTCGGTTATTAAACGATTATATCCGACAAAAAGAAATCAGTTGATTGGAAATTAAGGAAGGAAAAACGTGGGATGAGCGGCTAGAAATTGTGCCTTGCGCTTCATGGTATTTTCCATATGCTTGCGTGCCGCTTGACTTTTGGGATACAAGATTTTATGCTGCTCGGCCTGACGAATCAGTTGCCAATTAACGAGTAATTCGATGGTCTCTTCGCGAAAGAAACTGGATTGAAAAAAGTCCCATAATTCGCTGACCGCCTCCGGTGATGGATGAGTTCCATCGGATTTAAAGTATCGGTAATCACGAAGATCGTCCAACACAAATTCGTACGCTGGAAAATAATAAACACCCGAATCCGCTTGCAACTCCTCGACAGCCATCAATAAACGCGCTTTACTACGATTGTTTTCGATGTAGCCATCCTTGATGTGACGAACTGGACTCACCGTGAAAAAGACGTTCAAGGTTGGATTCTCCTTTTTTAACAGGGAAAGAACGGATTTCCAAGAAGTGACAATTTCTGCTACTTGACTATTTTCTTTTTGAAAAAGTTGACTGTTTTGTTTGTGACAATTGGCTACGATTTCACCACCTGAACGCAAGCGATACGCCCAAGCGCTGCCGAACGTAACGAATAAATGTGTGGCTTTCCGCAGAAAGGACTTTAGTTCCACTCGGAGTTTCTCCATTTTCTTGTTCAACTCATCCGGACTCATTCCGAACACCGAACCAGATAATTCCCATGCAAAGAAGATGTCTTCCTGCTGCAAAATGCGAAAGGAAATGGATTCATCGAAACACCAGTGAATGATTTTCGTTATGGCAAGCGGATGAAAAATGGTTCCACCGGGATTCACCAAAGACTCAAAACCATTCGAACGAATAATCTGTCCAAGTTCATCGGAGAAACAACTGCCTAAAAAGACAAAAGAATCACCATGCGTAAAAGTTGGATAGTTCTGCTCCTTCAACCATTGCTGATAGTTACCTGCACTCATTTTTCGCTTAACAAGTTAAGGGCATTTTGAAGCGCTGCTTCGGTGATGACTTCTCCACTCATCAAGCGTGCGATTTCTTCTGGACGTTCCTTTGACTCCAAAACACGCACGGTTGTTTGCATGCGTTCGTTGCGTAATTCTTTCGCTACAACCATGTGGTGTGCTGCGCGTGCTGCCACTTGTGGTAAATGTGAAATGGCCATGAGTTGAACAGTTTCGCCCATTTTCTCCAGTAATTGTCCCATTTTTAGTGCGACATCACCAGAAACTCCCGTATCAATTTCATCAAAGAAAATGGTCGGTAAGTCCTGTTTTTCGGAAATCAATTGTTGCAAGGCCAACATCAAACGGGACAACTCTCCCCCACTTGCTGCTTTTTCAATCGGCACTGCTTCGATTCCGTAATTGGCTGAAAACAAAAACTCAACTCCTGTGCAACCTGTTCGATTAAACTCACTTAATTCGCTCAATTCAAACTTCAAGGTTGTATGCGGTAATTTTAATTCTTTTAAACGGTCTTGTAACACCGCTAATATGGCAGGAATCCGTTTTTGTCGTTGTTCCTGAAGGTATTTTGCGTCTTTCCACAATTCGGATTGAAGTTGGGAATGTTCGTTTCGCTTTTGGGTACATGCCTGCAACAATTCATCCAGTGAATTGAGTTTGTACATCAATTGCTCAAACATAGCGGTTAATTCCTCAACCGAACTCAAACGATGTTTATTCAAAATCTTATTAAACGCATTCCATTTTTCCATCATGGACGCTTTTTCGGATTCATTTACATCTAGTTGATCAATCGCATCATCTGCTTCCAACGCCAGTTCCTTTAATTCGAGTAAAATCGAATCCAAGCGTTCTTTCATCGATAACAACTGTGGATCGTAATTTGATTGTTTATCCACACTCGCTTTTAGACGATACAATTGTTCATAGGTGCCATTTTCCGCAGTAATTTGACTCATTTCCCCAAAAACTTGAAGGATTTGAGAAGCATTTTCCATTCGGGTAATGTCTATTTCCAATTGGGTAAAATCCGTAGTTCCTAGGGACAATTCTTGTAATTCTTCGAGAATGAAACGATCGTAATCCTCTGCTTGAACAGCTGCGTGGTAGTTTTCGTCCAATGATTTTAATTCCTTCGAAATGGATTCAAACGCTGCATACTTTTTCTCAAAAGCCTTGCGTTCGGAAACAAGTCCAGTCAGGACATCAATCAATTCCAATTGAAAGGATTTCGATTTCAGTTCAAGGGTATTGTATTGTGAGTGGATTTGGACCAATCGTGAAGTCAAGAGTTTTAGAGTCTGCAAGGAAACCGGAACGTCGTTAATGAACGCTCTAGACTTACCTTCCTTCGCAATTTCTCGACGAATGATGGTTTGTGCATCGTAATCCAAGTCATGTTCCTCAAAAAAGGAAAGGTAGGAATCATTCAGGTTGAAATTCGCCTCTACGATGGCTTTCGGTGATGATGGACCAATGACAGAAAGTTCTGCACGTTCACCTAAAATCAGTTGCAAAGCATGCAATAAAATCGATTTTCCCGATCCGGTTTCCCCGGTCAGAACGGTATATCCTGATTGAAAGTTCAATTCAACTTCGTCAATCAAGGCAAAATTTGAAATGCGAAGTGCTGCTAACATTAGTCTAAAATTTCCTGATAACGAGCTGAATTTGCGGAATCTAATCTCTTTAAAAGTGTCACCAAGTCTTGTTTCTCTTTAAGTTCCGAATCGGAAAATACATTTTTAAACTCAGGAATCTTACAGAAAAGAAAGCTCAATAAGTTCACAGCATTGGGACGAGTAGCAGCGAGTGGTGTTAATTTATTTAAGGCATCATATATCGCTTTTTTACCTGCGACTTTGTCCTCGTATAATTTATCGATTCCTTTACGGTGATACATGTATAGGCATTCGCGCATTGGATCAAATACCGGTTGCAACATGTTATCGACCAAATAAAAACGGTTTCGTTTTCCAGATTCAGAGGACTTCCATCCCGGAGCGCCTCCCACTTGAGCGTTTGTCACAACGGATTGTGCTTCAATAAAGTATGGTGTACCGCCCTTTAACGAGAATGAATCATAATCCAATCCAATCATGAAATAAGCATAAAATGCTAGAATGGATGTCAAATTATCGCGGTATTGATTTTGTGCATAAACCAAAACGGCATTTCGAGAAAAAGAAACGGCAAAATTTTCATCTTCGAAATTCAATAAAATGGTATTATAACTCGAATTAAATGAAGGTCGTGTCGATTGAACTTGAATATTACCTCTGTACGTTCCCGTCGATGGAATTTCACGAATTTGAATCTGAATGTTGCATTTGATGCGTTCTTCCGTCTTGAATTTATCTTTTGTCCATTGCGTATTATTCATCAAATCGAAAATACTCTGTTCCATTTGTTTGATGATTTCCTTTTCGGTGGAAGAAACCTCCACTTTTGCATCCACAAGGACAGAAACTTGACAATTTAGTTCTTGTGCATAGGAAACTGATATTCCTGATAACGCCAACAATAAAATAATTAATCCTTTCATTTTTAATCTTTTAAAACGATAGACAGAATATCTTTAGCCACTTCTTTTTTTGATTTCAATGGGAATTCAACGGCAGATTTCTCCTTATCGAAAATAGTAATTTTATTTGTTTCCGCTTGAAATCCACTCACATCTTTTACAAACTCATTTAAAACGATGAAGTCAAGATTTTTACGCGTCAATTTATCTAACGCATATTCTTTCGCATTATTTGTTTCCAGCGCAAATCCAACGACAATTTGTTGATTTTTTCGATTTTCCGATGCCCAAGTTAAGATATCCGGATTCTTCACCAAATGCAAGATGTGATCGTCCGCCTGTTTTTTGATTTTTTGTTCCGCCACGTTTTCTGGACGATAGTCGGCCACCGCTGCACTAAATATGCCAAGGTTACAGGTATTCCAATGCTCTTGAACCGCTTCTAACATTTGTTGTGCCGATTGCACTTTTACCAGTTGTAAATTCGGATGAGTCAATTGTAGAGATGTTGGTCCACTCACCAATAGCACTTGATATCCCATGGCCAAGCAAGCGGATGCTAATTCATAGCCCATTTTCCCACTAGAATGATTTCCAATAAAGCGCACAGGATCAATTGCTTCATACGTTGGTCCAGCGGTAATCAACACGCGCTTGGCTCCTTCGGTTTTAGTTAACTGAAAGAAATCCTGAAGATACGCGGCAATATTCTCGGGCTCTTCCATGCGACCTTGTCCTTCCAAACCACTCGCCAATGACCCTTCCGTTGCAGGAATAATCGAAACGCCATCAGAAAGTAAGGTATCCATATTGCGTTTCACGGTAGGATGTTGGTACATGTCCAAATCCATCGCGGGTGCAATGATCGTTTTTCCTTTCATGGAAAAATACGTAGCAAGCAACAAGTTGTCGCAGATGCCACTGGCCATTTTCGCTAAGGTATTTGCTGTAGTTGGAGCGATGAGAAATACATCTGCCCAAAGTGCCAATTCAACATGATTGGCCCATTCTCCCGTTTTCTTGTTCCAAAATTCAATGTGAACAGGATTTTCGGTCAAGGTTGACACAACGAGGGGACTGATAAAATCAGAAGAGGCAGGAGTCATGATTGCTCTGACTTCTGCCCCTTGTTTTTTTAATATTCGTATAAGGTAAGCAATTTTATAAGCTGCAATACCTCCTGAAATTCCTAGAAGGATGCGCTTTCCCTGCATTACTCTTTTTCTTCTGGTTTACGCATGTAGATTTTGTCATCCAATAACTCTTGCGTAGCAATAGCTGTTGGTTTCGGCATTTTCTCGTAATGCTTTGAAATCTCAATTTGCTCACGGTTTTCGAAAATCTCTTCAAGATTATCTGTTGTAGAAGCAAATTCTTGTAATTTTTGCGTCAATTCTTCTTTTACTTCAGAAGAAATTTGATTCGCACGTTTTGAAATAGCCACCAAAGATTGGTAGATGTTTCCTGTTTTCTCTTCCATACGAATGGTGTCACGCGTGATGGTTGATTTTTCTGCTGGTGTGTTTTTATAACTCATAATTCACTTTTCAGTTGTTGTTCTCGCTCAACTTATCAAGGTACGAACTTAATTCTTTCGAGTATTTTGACTGCGGATGGCGGAGAACAAAGGTACGGAATCTTTCGTTAGTTTGTTCTAATCGTTCTGATTTTTTACTCTCAATGCTGTTGATCGTTAAAAAGTAGGAGTTTTTCACTACAACGTAATTAATTTCTTCTTCGAAAACCGATTGTCCGTGTCCTTCTAGAAATATCTCACCTGAAGCAATCGCAGCTTTATAGTTTTCCATTTTGTCGTAGAGCTTCACCTGGTCATATTGTTTCGTCTCTAACTTAAATTGCAGCTGATCAATGATTTGATTGCACGAATCAATCAGGTACGATTGTGGGTAACGGTCAATAAACTGTTGAACATTATTGATGGCTAATTCCGTTTCTGATTGATCTAACGAGTGCTCCGGTGAGTTTTTTACACTACACAATGCCACCATGAATAATACTTCCTCGTTCTTTGCGCTATAAGGGAAACGTTGCATATAGGCACTGTAATAATATTGTGCCATGTAGTAATCCTCTACCTGAAAGTAACTTTTCGCCAAACGATAATAGGACAACTCACCTTCTGCGCTTTTTGGCGAATGCTGGTAAATTTGTTCATAAAGAACGATGGCTTTTTCGTATTGCTTGTTATCATACAATTCGTTCGCCAGGTTGTACTTTGCTGCAAAGTCATCCGCTTTCACTACTGCATTATAGTTTGAACAGGCCGTTAAAAACAAGCACGCAAAACTGAATACGAAGAAATAATTTTTCATCTATTTTACTCTTAAACTTTTCCCCACTTGAAGAACAGTTGTTGGTTTAATTCCATTCAACGAACATATTTTCGAAACAGTAGTTCGATTTCTGTCAGCAATTTCCGTTAAGGTGTCTCCAGAACGGACTTGGTAATATTTCACTTGTGGTGCACGTACAACCACAGGTGGTGGAGTAACAGCCGTTGGTGTTTCCGCGGGATGCTCCTCGTAATAATCTGTCGGTTTGGCACCTGGACGAAAGAGTCCTTTGTGCACAAACAAGTTTTCATTCTTCAAAAATCGTTTGTCGAAATCAATGATTTCCTCTGGATTCATTGGCGCATCGTAAAAACGAATCTCAAAGTGCAAATGGGGTCCAAAGGAACGCCCTGTGTTTCCACCGAGTCCAATGGGGTCTCCAGCTTTCACTTCTTGATCTGGATAAACCAAAAACTTACTTAAATGGGCATGGAACGTTTCCAAGCCATTGCTGTGACGAAGGATTACGAGATTTCCGAATCCGCCATCATTGTATTTCGCGTAACGCACTTTTCCTGACCATGTGGCATACACTGTATCACCCACGTTCAATCCGATGTCAATTCCATTGTGATACCTTCCGCTTCGATACCCATAACGCGAGGTCACAATTCCTTTGGTTGGCATGGAAAATCCATCATTTTGCTCATCATTCACACACAACCAAATCGTGTCCTTCAACTTGGACAAATCGTTTCGGCTTGTAAAACACACTTCATTGTTCCATGTCAGCGTAAAAGGCACATCCTGATCCTCCGTCATGATTTTATGAATGCGTGCATTCATAATTCCATCAAACTTAAAGGGATTATAGAGCGCCCACGTTTTGTTGGAGTAAATAATCACCTTTCCTATCTCTGTATCCACAGTATCCAACGCTCGTTGCGCGAATGCTTGAGAGCTTAAGCAAGCGAAGAAAAAAACAATATGTAGGATTTTACGGGTCAAGTTCGAAAAATAAGGATTCCAAAGATAGTGAATTCCTTTTACATGGCCCTGATATCCATGATTTCAATATTGTAAAACACTTGCTCATTTGGCTTCACCAAATCCGCATATCCGCGTGCACCATAAGCTTGCGGTGCATCCAAAATAATGAAATAACGCTCGCCTTTTTTTGCATTCTTCATGATTTTTCTCAATCCTGGAACAATGGTTTTTTGACCAGGTGTGTATTTCAATGGATAATTCCCCAAACGTGTGTTCATGACAGACGCTTTCGATTCCGTAGATACCATTGCATGAAAGGACAACTCCTTACTTGGATCTTTCGCTAAACTACTGCCTTCACCATCTTTGATTTTCCATGAAGTGATTCCTTCACTATGAATACTTGGCGTTATAAGCGCTACGACTTTTACATAAAGCCAATTCGCTGAGTTTGCTGGAATAACTCCTTTGATTTCTTTGCTACCCAAAGCCAATTCTGCTGGAATTTCCACTTTCACAAAATCCCCAGGCGTCAATTCTTGAAGCGCAAGATCCCAACCGGGAGTTTGCATGTTGTATCCAATGACAAACGGAATAAACGGCATGTTGATGCGGTTATTCCCATCAACAATCTTTCCATCCGGCAAAGCCAAACGGTAGTCGATTAACGCCATCTCCCCTTTCTTCAATTTTCTGCCTTTTCCTTTCAAGATCCATTTGATCACGAGTCCATTTGAAAAGGTTTTTACATCTGCCACCTTGCCTTTCTCGAAGGACTTCAGGTTGTCTTTTGTCGATTTAAATTCCTTTTCGATTTCATCCGACTTCTTTAAGGGTTTCTGGATGTCCTTTTTAACGGGATTCGTTTTCTTTCCGGACGTGGTGTGACAGGCGGTCAACGACAGGACCAATAGGCAGAGAATAATTCGATTCATTACTTAATATCAATTAGTTGAAGATCAATATACAATACACTTTGCGGTGGGATTTTCATTCGATCTCCTAAAAGTCCGTGTCCCAAATAACTTGGAAGGATTAATTTTGCTTTATCTCCTTTCATCATGAGTTGCAAGGCTTCATGAATTCCCGTTTCTTTTTCACTTTTGGCAATCACCACTCGTTCGATTTCATCTTTGGCTGTTTCATAGCACACACGTCCATCTAACAACTCAATTCTCACTCGAATAATCGCTTCCTGTCCTACTTTCGCTAGATCCGGTCCAATTCCGTGGAAGTAACGCATGAAACGCAATCCAGATTCACTTTTTACGGAATCCATTTTCAATTCTTGGTGATGTGCCAAGAAAAGCTTGATTTTAATCTCTTCTCGTGCGTTCAATTCCTGATTAAAATCTACCGAATGCGCTGTCCCCCACTTTTTCGCTGTGGAATCCTTCGTTTTTTCCGCTCGACAAGCGATCAAACTAATGAAAAGAAATAAATAGAGTAAGCGGATCATTTCACTGGTGTTAACTCTTCCACTAACGAACGGAAGCGGTCAATTGTTACAGTTAAGGTCTCATTTGAAAATCCACCAGCGGCATATTGATGTCCGCCACCCATGAAATGTTTCGCTGAAAATTCATTCACAAAGTACTTTCCTTTGGATCGGAACGAAATTTTTATTCCGTCCTCGTGCTCTACAAAAAATGCAGCAATGGAAATTCCTTCGATGGATAAAATGACATTCACCAATCCTTCTGTATCGCCTTTTTGGTAGTGAAAACGGTGTAATTCATCCAAAGTTAAACTGATTAATCCGATAGGTAAGCCAGGGAAAAGCTCTAGTTTTTCAGCGATGGCGTAGCCTCTCAATTGCAATCGAGAAACCGTATTCACATCGTAAATCGCTTCGTGAATATCGACATGGTTGACGCCAATTTTCAACAAATAAGCCAAAACCTCGTGTGTTTTCGCTTTCACTGATGGAAAACGGAAGGATCCCGTATCTGTTAACATTCCAAGGTAAATTCCTTTTCCAACAGCAATGTCAAGTTGATGAATGTAGCCCATTTCTTCGATGCATTCAAAGATCAACTGAGCGGTGGAACACACATCTGGACGTGAAATGGTGATTTGACAAAAATCCTGCGGATGTGGATGGTGGTCGATCATGACTTTCGTTGCTGGAAAATCCAACACAAACGATTCCATGTCCTTTCCTACTCGACCTGCACCATTGTAATCCAAACAATACAAGGTATTGAAGTCTGCTACATTTTGGTGGAATCCTTGATCGAAAATGGAGTAATCGACATCCTTCAAGAAAGGCAGCAAGAAATCTGCCGGACGATCAGGAATGACTACATGTGCTTCTTTTCCTAAATTTTTCAAGAAGAAATACCATGAAACAACACTCCCAATGGCATCACCATCGGGAGATTTATGTGTTGTAATTAAAGCTTTTTGGCTTTTATCAATATGTAAGCGAAGTGCATCTGTCATGCAACAAAGTTAATTGTTCTGCTGCATGTGTTCAGCTTCTTCTTTATCTTCTTGAAATAATTTTGGTAAATCTTTCTTTCCTTGCAAGTTATCCATCAAATCTTCTAATTGAGAAATGGATAAATTTTTCGCGATGATTTTCTTGTCCTTATCTAAAACGAAAATTCTTGGAGTCGAATATAAATCATACGTTGTTTGGAAATTCAAGGATTCCAACGTTGTCGGTTTGCCTTTTTCTCCAGCATAGACAGGAACCAATTTCTCCGGAGTTGCTTTCGCTACTTCATAAATACTATTGGTCACAGCCACATTGATAAAGTTCATGTTATTCTCACGGATGTACTTTTTCCAAGATTCAAAGTCTTTACCGATTCCTTTTCCAACGGCGTATACCTCGATGTTGCGGTTTTTAAATTTCTCGTTGTACAAAGTCACCAACTTCGGTGTTACTTTTTTACAATGTCCACATTCTGGATCCCAGAAATACAAAATCGTGTATTCAGATTTCAGTGAATAGAAGTCCAACCATTTCGTGTCTGACGTATCGCGAAGAATTAAGTTATATGGCTTTGCACCAACAACCAAGTTCATTTTCCATTTCAAGTCCTTGCAAAGCTCTTCAAATTTATCCTCTGCGACCCAAGTTGCTGGAGATTTCCCCGTGGATGGATCGGTTGTACAGAAGTAGCGATTCAACATGTAAATGTATACTTTGTCCATTCCCATGATTTGACTCTTTCCAAATGTTGAAGCAATCCAACCAACGCTGTATTCATACATTTTTGATTTCGGATCTAATCCATCACAGAATTTGAATGCATATTTAATGATGGTATCCCAATGTTGAACCATCATGTTTTTCCCAAAATAGAATTCCAATTTATTGTGGAAAATGGGGTTATTCACCAATGCATCTGTTTTTAAATCAACGTTATCCCAGTAATGTTCGAAGTAATATTTGTAACGGAAGTTTGAATCGATCACTTCTCCTTTTTCGTTTTTAGGCATCTCAGGCACAACCACATCAAGGGACATTTTTACGATTTTCCCTACAAGCATGGAGGCATTCGTTGCTACGATGTTTTTCTGGTAATCGTCCACTTCTTTATTCAATGCATCGATGGCCACACTTAATGTTTTGTACTCTTCATCTGTATCCTTCAATTTTGCACGCTGTTCCGCCAATTTATTCGCTTCTCCCTTTTTCGCACTGATGTATTTAACATAAGGAATAAAGATTTTATTTTCTTCGGATTTTTTAATCACCAAATTTGCCATGAAATCTGGACCTTTCGTTTCCAAGTGAATTTCTTCGTTGTTGTACACGAACTCAAAATATTTTTGTCCCGGTAACAACAATCCAACGATTCCAGGTTTTTGCTTTTTTCCATCAAAAACAACTTCGCCGTTTTTCATTTGAGCCGTGTCCGCATAATTCAAACGCGATCCAAAGTATTTAATTAAAAACACCGTCGTGTCCTTTTGTCCTTCAACTTTCAAACGTATTTTTTGCGCGTATGTCATTGACGCACAAGCCAAAAACAAAAATGTAAGAATATTTTTCATAGGTATTTGTAAGTTTTATGTTACGAATATGCCTTTAATTTAGCTAGTTGATCTTTTTTTAACATTTCTTTAACCAAAGGAATTTGAATCAATTCAGCGATCTGAACATATTCATTGCCGCGTCACCTGTTCGAAGAGTGATTCCTGTGCATAGGGATTCAATTCCACCAAATCATCGTAACGTTTTAACCAGGTAAGTTGACGTTTTGCATAATTGCGGGTATGCTGTTTGATTTTATCTACTGCTTCATCGAAATTGCATTCATTTTCCCAGTAGCGAAAGAACTCCGAATACCCAACGGTGTTCAATGCTTTTAAATTTCGAAGGGGGAATAAGGCTTTTGCTTCTTGAAACAAACCTGCTTCGATCATGAAATCAACGCGTTGATCAATGCGTTCATATAAATCTGAGCGATTCCAAGCTATGCCGTAGCGCACAATGTCATAATCGTATTTCACTATTCCTTTCCGGGATTCTGAAAACGGTTTCTGTGTAAGCTCAATGACTTCCAATGCGCGAATGAGTCGAACCGGATTGAGCGTATCCACTTCCGAAAAATAGACGGGATCCAAGCGCGCCAATTCGTTTTGTAAAAATTCAAGTCCCTCGGTTTCATGCAACGCAATCCATTTTTCCTGAACTTTTTTATCGTGGGGTATTTCGTCTAACCCAAGAGTCAAAGCATCGATGAACATTCCGGAGCCTCCGACGATCACTGCCGCTTGATTTCGAGCTAAGAGATCATCCAAAACCGGCTTCGCTTCTTGTGCGTATTGACTCGCAGAAACCTCGTTGTGAATCGAATGAGAATGAACAAAATGATGTTTGACTTGCGCTAATTCCTCTGGAGTAGGTTTGGCTGTGCCGATAGACATTTCCTGATAAAATTGACGGGAATCGGCAGAGATAATTTCCGTTTGAAACTTTTTTGCAAGCTGGATAGCCAGCGTGGTTTTTCCAGAAGCTGTTGGACCTTGAACAATGAAAACTTTACCTTTTACGTCAGACATTTACTTCCAGGACGTATAAATTGCGAATACTTTTTTCACATAGGAAACTGCGTGTCCACGGTACGCTCCACAGCGTACATGTTCGGAACGGTAATATTTTGGTTCATCGAGGTGACGTACCATTTCCTCAACGTTTCCATCCCAGATTAGTGGATTCAATCCAGTTGCACGCGCCAAGCTTTGAGCATCCTCGATGTGACATGGTCCAGCGTTGTAGGACGCAAGCGTAAACTTCAGGCGTTGTTCCGGATCTGGAACCGCTTTCCACATGTTAAATGTTCGATTCAATAAACGCATTCCACCTGCAATTTGAACTTCAGGAGTCGACCCAGGGAAAACTCCACAGCTCGGACCCGTATTCGGCATGAATTGCATCATTCCATAAGCACCACCGAATCCACGTGCATTTGGATTGAAACGGGATTCTTTGAAAGCTACTGCCGCAATGATTTTCCAGTCCCAAGCATATTTTTTAGCAACGGACTTAAACACATCATCAAACGGAGATAGGTGTCCTTTTTTCGTAATATAAAATTCGACTGGTTTCGTATCCAAGTAATCAAAATAGCGTTTTTTCAGATCGGTGTAGGCTGGAGATGCACAATAGGACAGCAAGAACTCGTCCAATTTCTTCATTAATTCTGGACTATTCAAGCGCAAACCGAACGCAATTTTTTGTTGAAAAGAGATGCGTGTATCGATATTCAGGTTTGGATGCATCTCCTTACTGATACGTGCCAAGTTTTCGTGTGCAATGGTAAAAGGAATCACGTTATTCGCAACCATTTCAATTAAATCCTCCGTGATGGGATTATCCGTTTTGTAGCGAATGTTGATGCGTGCACCGATTTCATCTTGAAGATCCGTTAAACGTCGAGAGAAAGGGGAATTTTTTCGAACACAAACCGTTTGATTTGCCAATTCAGCTGGTTCTTTGATTAAGGTATCATTCGATCGTTGCACCAAAACTTGGTGTGTGTAGTAGTATGGAGTCGAATAAGCGAGTCTTTTTTCATCCTCAAGTGAAACCACTAAATTGGAAGCAATGACATCACCTTCACCGTTATTGAGTAAGCGTTGAAAGTCTTTGGTGTCGGTGATTACCTTCACCTCCATTTTTATTCCTTGAGATTTACAGAAGGAATCCATGATTTCGTATTCGAATCCAAGTCGTTTTCCTCGGTATTCAAAAAAGGAAAGGGAACTATTTTCTGTAAGGATGGTTAATTTTCCTTTTTTCTGAATTTCTTTGAAGTCAATTTTCACTGCAGGACCAACAGGTTTATCCCCACAGGAAACTAAAATCATGACAATCAATAAAGTAGTCCATGTTAGACGCATGTGCACTTTTTTATATAAGTTCTTCTCTACGAAACATCTAAGATAAAGTTACGCGTAATTTTGAACATTTGGTTTATTTCAAAAATAAATAGATATTTGACACTCAAATGATTGTGTATGAGCAATGAACAAAACGAAATGTACTCAAAAGTTGTCCGTGCTGGAAAGCGGACTTATTTTTTTGACATCAAAGCAACAAAGGGAAATGATTTATACATTACGTTAACCGAGAGCAAAAAGACATTTGGCGACGAGGGTGACGGTAACTATCAGAAGCACAAGATTTTCCTATACAAAGAGGATTTCGAGAAATTCAGAGAGGGTTTAGACGATGTACTAGCAAAAATCGAAGAATTAAAATCTCAGCAATAATTTTTTCAAAAAAGACTTGCAGAATTAAAAAGTATGCCTATCTTTGCACTCATAAATCACAAGGGAGTTTAGCTCAGTTGGTTTAGAGCATCTGCCTTACAAGCAGAGGGTCGGGGGTTCGAATCCCTCAACTCCCACAGAGAAACCCAGTAATCTTAATAGATACTGGGTTTTTTCTTGTTCTCAATTTTTTGTGGAATTCTCAAAAATTGTGAAAATTGGTAGATTTTGACCCAAAAAGGACGGTTGCTTGCAAATTCTGAACCTGTTAGATGCCACAATCTTAATTAGAATGGCAACACTTCAACTAGACCTTGACAGGAGAAGAAAGAAAGTAGCTGACACCTAACCAATATGCAAGAAATACCTGAGTCGATTTAACTATTGACAAACCAATGTATCGAACCATGGCGAATATCCCACCCAGATTCCCAAGGCGCCACCTTTGATGTTCGTTGGGATATTTGTTGGCGTTGAAAAGGGATTGCCAGCTGAATACATTTGATTGTATTTTTTCTCGAAAAAATTATATTCATTTCTGCCCATTTTGGACAATTTAACGATGACCGTATCGCCAAGTTTGTAGTAGCCTCTATAAGCAGGATCGCCATTTGGATCATCGAAACTCATGGGATTTTCGTAAGCGAAATCAAAAGTTTTACCATTGAAGAATTTATCGTTAAAAAATGGATTAAAGGTTCTGGAGAAATTTGGCATTCCTGCTAATTTCACTTGCCAAGCATAGGAATCTCCGCTCACAGCTGGATCACTCAATTTCGCCCAAGAGAATCCACGATCGGTGAATGATCCTTCCGGTTTCCAATATAGGGAATCCAAGGGTGTCGACGGATAAATATTGGTTGTCGCTGAATACTCCGAACCATTATTGACTACTTTCAAGGTGTAAGTCTTTCCAACTTCACCAACCATTCCAAGGGAAATGTAAGCGCATAGATGCAAATTGACTAAAACATCCACAGGCAAACCAAAAAACGCTGCGGCAATTTCTTCCGTTCCTGGTGGAAGATTATCCGAACAAATCTCTGTCAAGGTATCTGTTTCAACACCGTTGGAGATCGTTACAGTTGCTCCGGATACAAATCCATCAAGGTAAGCCTGAAAGTTTGTTGGAGAGTAGACATTGTTGGTTGTACTTAACAGAACAACGGCTGGCTGACCCGTTTCAATACTTCCGTCAATGACTAATTGATCCTTGTAACCAGGAATATCAATTTGAACTTCCTTTGTACAAGAAACAGCCACCAACATGATGCTGATGACCAAGAGTAGTTTACTTAAAATTCGAAATTCCATGTTGCGCTAGGTATGATTGGAAATAAGGACACTTGTTTTACTGACAACTTGAAATTTCCGGAGAGAAAATCACCATCATTGTCGACATATAAAAAGAATGGATTCATTCGGTTGTACACATTGTAAATAGAGAAAGACCAATTGCTTCGGTATCTTTTCTTCACCTCAATTTCTTTTCCAGTTGCTGGATCTGTTTTCGTTTTGTATGCTTTGCTGTACAAGGTAGCGGACAAATCTAAGCGGTGATACGGTGCCATTCGTGTCGAATTACGTGGACCGTAGTTGAACAATAAGTTTTGTTCTTGAACGTACCATGAACTCGGCAAGGTCAAGGTGTTTCCAGTAGCATAAATGAAACTAGCGGAGAAAGTCCAACGGTCATTTAGTTTGTATGTACCGACCAAGGTTAAATCGTGACGACGGTCATACTTCGCAGGATAAATGTTTCCTTGATTGATGTCTGGAAATCTTCGTTCCGTTTTCGCCCAAGTATAGCCAACCCATCCGGTAAAGCGTCCCACTGATTTCTTAAAAAAGAACTCAATTCCATATGCTCTACCTTCACCGAATACCAAAAGATTATCGGTATTATCATTCACGTCATCTCCTGGCAAAGCACCTTCCTTGAATTCGATCATGTTTTTCATTTCCTTGTAATAAACTTCTACAGAACTTTCGAATTTATCTTTGAAAAAGTTCCTGAAATATCCTACTGAACCTTGCCACCCTTTTTCAGGTTTTGCGATGTCAGTAGTTGGAAACCAAATATCCGTTGGAAGTGAAACGGCACTTAAGGAAGTCAAATGTACGTATTGGTAATTGTATGCATATCCCGCTTTGATTGAACTGTTGTCCGGCAACAACCAGCGCATGGAAACGCGAGGTTCAAGTCCATGGTAAAACTTAATTAAATCGCCTTTCTGGTATTGAATCGTTGTGTCCTGCGTGCTGATTCCATCTCCTTTGATGTAGCGCGTGAAAGGACCCACATGTGCAAATGCACTATAACGAAGTCCAACATTCAAACGAAGTTTATCATTTAAATCAAACTCGTCTAAAACATATGCTGCTGCTTCATGAGAGTATAATTTTTGTGCTGCACCGGTATCAAAAACGACCGTATCGTTTTGAGCGGTCACGCTCGTTGGTGTAAACGTATGGTATTTGTAATCTGCTCCCCATTTAATTCGGTGAACGGGATTCGGGAAATAGGAAAAATCCACTTTCGCTCCTACATCTCGGATACCTGATGCCAATTCAAAACGAAATTCATCCTGTGAAGAACCGAATTTAAACATGTAATCAGAGAAGGTAGTTGTCAAATTCATGAATAACTTATCGGTAAACAAGTGATTCCATCTCAAGGCTGCGATTCCATTTCCCCATGGCATGTTTGCACCGAATCCACCTTTTGTATCGGAGAAATTAAAAACGTCCTTGCCATAGTATCCACTTAAATAGATTCGGTCTTTTGCCGATAACTTATAATTTAATTTCGCATTGAAATCGTAGAAGAAATAAGACGAACCAGCAAACGGTGATGTGTCCGAAATAGCTGCTTTCAACAAGATATCAATGTATGTTCGACGCGCAGAAACGATAAAGGATCCTTTGTCCTTTTTAATCGGTCCTTCTAATGTCAATCGAGAAGAAATCGCACCGATACCACCGGTTACTTTTAATTTCTTCATGTTTCCTTCGTTCATGTTTACTTCGAGCACAGAGGACATTCTTCCTCCAAAGTTAGCTGGCATGCCACCTTTGATCAAGTTCACTGATTTTACTGCATCAGCATTGAATACAGAGAAAAATCCAAACAAGTGCGCTGCGTTGTACACGACTCCTTCGTCAAGCAGGACCAAATTCTGATCTGGACCGCCACCTCGTACGTAAAATCCTTGTCCACCTTCTGAAACCGAAGAAACACCTGGAAGTAATTGAATTGTTTTAATGACATCAACTTCACCCATAAATGCGGGTAAGGTTTTGATTTGATCCATCTGCAATTCAATTTGACCCATTTTCGTTGATGTGACGTTTTCCGTCTTTTTCATGTTCACGACCACTTCTTTTGCATCGTTTACTTTGGTCCCTAATTCAATGGAGAGAACAGTGCTTTTCGTCAAATCAATCTCGCGCACTTCGGCACCATAGGTTACCGATCGATATTCTACATTGTATTTTCCAGGCACAACCGTTAAAGAGTAAAATCCGTATGCATTGGACATTGCTCCAAGTTTCAAGGATGGAATGTATACTTTGATGTCGGACATCGCCTCACCATTTTTGGAGTCCGTGATGTAGCCACTTAAGGTAACTTTACTTTGCGCAAACGTTTGAAACGAAGTGAGAATAAGGAGAAGGGTGAGTATTAATTTCATATTCCTCGAAGGGATTTTACTGATTTGACGAGTTCATTTTGATTCTGTTACCAGAATTCCATGCAAAAGTAACAACTTAATAACGAAAGTGTTTGAAGATTCTTGTGTTTCGGTTAAACAAAGCGCAAATCCTTTTAATTTTGCACTATGAAAAAGTGGAAAAACGTTTGTTTTTTAAATAGTAATGATGGAACCGGCTTATTGGCTTTCGGTATTCAAAATGAATTTATTTTGGAAAAAGGACAATCAGTTGATCAATTACAGCATTACATACAAGCGAATTCCGGATCTTATCTTTTCGGATCACTTTCCTACGACTTAAAAAATGAATTCGAAAAACTAACGTCCACACATGCGGATGAATTAGCGTATCCACTGGCACATTTTTGGGTGCCAAAATTTGTCATTCATTTAGAGAAAGAGAAATTCGAATACCTGCAGGGAGATCAAGATGAGGAGAGTTTTACCTTTTTGGATTACTTCATGGAAGAAGAAATTGATCACAATTTCCATTCCTTTCCTTATCGTTTTCAAGCAAGAACATCCAAGGAACGCTACATTTCTCAAGTTGAGAAGTTAAAGGCTCACATTCAGCGAGGAGACATTTACGAAGTCAACTATTGTCAAGAGTTTTTTGCTGAAAATGTAGAACTGGACTTTCCGATGGATACGTATTTCAAACTCAATCGCATCACCAAAGCTCCTTTTTCTACCTTTCTTCAAACCGACAATCACGTCATTTTTTGCGGGAGTCCGGAACGCTACATTAAAAAGACAGGGAAACGCTTATTGTCTCAACCCATCAAAGGAACAGCGCCAAGAGGAATGGATGCGAAGGCAGACGAAACATTGAAACAACAGTTGCAAAACGATCCTAAAGAACGCGCGGAAAACATCATGATTGTGGACCTCGTACGAAACGATTTATCGCGCATCGCCAAAAAAGGCAGTGTTCAAGTCAGTGAATTATGTGGTATTCACACCTTTGAAACGGTTCATCAAATGATTTCCACCGTGGAATGTGAGGTGGAAAAAGACCTTCCGTTTATGGACATCCTCAAAGCCAGTTTTCCCATGGGAAGTATGACCGGTGCACCCAAAGTGGAGGCCATGAAAATCATTGATGAAACCGAGGACTTCAACCGTGGAATCTATTCTGGTTCCGTTGGCTATATTAGTCCAAATGGCGACTTCGACTTCAACGTGGTCATTCGCAGCATGATTTACAACCGTGAGAAAAAATACCTTTCCTGCGCTGTTGGCGGAGCGATTACCATTCTGTCCGATCCAGAAAAAGAGTTCGAAGAATGCCAAACGAAAATTCAGAAAATCCTAAACGGCATGTATGCGGAATAAGTTCCTCACCTACTTCCAAACATTCGTTGAAAAATATCCTGCAGCACAGTATTTTGTTGCGGTAAGCGGTGGACACGATTCCATGCTCTTATTGGAATTATGTCGATCCACTTCACTTCCCATTACCGTCCTTCACGTGAACTACCTACTTCGCGGGGAAGAAAGCAAGGGGGATCAAGCATTTGTAGAAGATTACTGTCAGAGACACGCTATTCCTTTCCATGTTCACCGCATTGAACTGAAAGAGCAACTGACTTCCGGGGGAAACCTGCAACAACTAGCACGAAAGGAGCGCTACGCTTTTTTTGAAACACACTTGAATCAAGTTCCGAATTCCTACCTGATGGCGGCACAGCACCAGGACGATCAATTGGAAACGTTTTGGCTGCAATTATTCCGCGGTTCTGGATTATCAGGTTTGCAAGGAATGTTGGAGAAAAATGGACGCATCCTTCGTCCACTCTTGCCTTTTTCTAGCCTTGAACTCAAGCAACTTTCGAAGGAAATGAACTTAATTTGGCGAGAGGACTCTAGCAACCAAAGCACGAAGTACTTACGAAACCTTTTTCGTCTGAACCTAATTCCTGCCTTGGAGCAAGAAATTCCCACTTTGCGGGACTCCATTCAACGTGTGCAAGGTATTTTTCAATCCACATTGGAGGAAAATAAGGCTGAAATTGAAGCAATTACCGAAAGTATTCGAATAAACAAAATAATTACTTCAGATGAATTAGTTCATATTACTGATTTTAAATTAGTTGAAGTATTAAAAAACCTTTCTATTCCTGCCGTTTTCGCAAAGAAAATACGTATACTCCTTCAAGGTGAAACAGGAAAACAATTGAGTTGGAAGTCCAATGAAGGTCCGTTTCAGTACATCGTGAAGGAACGAGATTCTTTACGCTTCCTTCCGGAGAATCCTCAAGCCGCTATCACACCTACATTTCATGCTCAATTAATCACTGAACGCCCAAGTGACTTCGATAAAAACGCCTTGTTTTTAGATCAATCGAAGGTTGTTGGAGAACTGTATGTTCGTCCATGGACAAAAGGAGACCGAATGCAACCAATCGGATTAAGTGGCTCCAAACTTATCTCCGATATTTTAAAGGATGATCACGTACCTACTAGCGAAAAACAAGAAAGATTTGTCCTCTGTGACGACGAAAAAATCATTTGTTGCATTGGACACCGAATTGATCGCCGAAGCATTGCAAGTGAACAATCGAAGCTGATTATTCGCGTCGAAATTCAACAATAATTGGTACTTTTAGGCCATGATTTCATTGCCAAAAGATTTTATTGATCGCATCGAAGCAGGTCCATTGGGACAAACGCCCTTGCTCGCTTCACTAGACAGCGAATCACCGATTTCGATACGCTTAAATCCAAGCAAGAAATCCCTTCAGTTTGAAACAGAAGAAGTTGTTTCTTGGTGTCCAGATGGACGCTATTTGAAGGAACGTCCTTCCTTTACGCTGGACCCACTTTTTCACGCTGGAACTTATTATCCACAAGAAGCAGGATCCATGTACATTGATGCCATCGTTCGCAGCATTGAACTTCCTGAAAATCCAGTTTTATTAGACTTGTGTGCTGCTCCAGGTGGAAAAAGCACCTTATTGGCGAGTTATTTAAACAATCGAGGAATGTTGATTTCCAACGAAATCATTCGTTCCCGCGCCTACATTCTGGCGGAAACATTGACGAAATGGGGGTATTCGAATACGTTTGTCAGCAACAATGCTCCGTCGGATTTTGAAAAGCTTCACTCCTACTTCGATTTTATTTTGGTCGATGCACCTTGTTCCGGTGAAGGCATGTTCCGCAAGGATCCCAACGCACGTTTGGAATGGAGTTTGGAAAGTGCGGCACATTGCGCGGTGCGTCAAGCAGATATTTTGGATTCCGTTTGGCCAAGTTTGAAAGAAGACGGCTACCTACTCTACTCGACGTGTACGTTTAATCCAGCGGAGAACGAAGAATGCATTGCTGCCTTTCTCGAAGAGCACGACGCGGAAATTGTTTCCATTCCATTCTTCGACGGACTCACGCGAGATGTCAAAGAATACGGGTATCACTTTATCCCCGGAATTGCTAAAAGCGAAGGGTTTTATGCTGTTTTACTCCAAAAAAGATCGTTTTCAGGTCAAAACAAGCGAAAATCGGGCAGAATTCAAACATTGGGTGTAGACGAAATCCCACTAAAAATCGAGGCGAATTTCCCTCATGTCTATTTCAAGGAAGAGGAAAACATCTACGCAGCAACGGAATTCTGCGTACAACATTACGATGAAATCAGCAATGTCCTAAAGTGGATGAAACGCGGAACGCACATCGCCATTGAACAGCGAAAAGGCTGGCAATTGGAAATTGAATTGGCCTTGAATTTTTCCTTGCATCCAGACATTCCGAGCATTGAATTGAGCAAACAAGAAGCTTTACACTATTTACATGGGGACACCTTTCCACTAGAAGGAAAACAGGGGTACACCATACTCACGCACGCAGGACAACAGATTGGCATCATCAAACATTTGGGGAATCGCTTTAACAATTCCCATCCAAAAGAATGGCGCATTCGAATGAACATCCCAAGAAATTAGTCATGACAGAAGAAATTGCACACAAACAACTGATTGATTACATCAAGGATAAAATCAGCATTACTCCTGAACACGAGTCTTTAATTAAAAGTCGTTTTCATTTACAAAAGCTCAAAAGAAAAGAATTTTTCTTGCGGGAAGGCGATGAGTGTTATTCGCAGGGATTCATTGTAGAAGGAACGTTTCGCGTGTTTTTCATCGATCAAAAAGCTTCCGAACACGTCCTGTATTTTGGATTCAAAGATTGGTGGGTTGGAGACATTGCCTCTTTTCATAGTCAAGAAGCCACAAACATGAACATTCAGGCGATGGAAGACAGTTACCTACTATCCTTCACCAAAGATGATTTGGAATGGCTTTTCATTCAAGTTCCACCCTTGGAGCGACTTTTCAGAATCATGGCTCAACGTACCTTGGCGGTCCTTCAAAAACGATTTCTCTTAACAATTTCCGCAAGTGCCGAACAGCGTTTCTTGGAATTGATCCAGCGTCATCCCGGCATCGAACAATTGGTTCCACAGCATCAAATCGCATCGTATTTAGGGATTTTACCGGAGTCCTTGAGTCGGATGAAGAAGTTGCTTTATAAAAAGTAATCAGTGCTCAGTGAACAGTCTGCCGTGGCTGATGGTTAATCAAACATTGGTTCTCCGCATCAATTCCGAAAGCTATCGGGCTAGTCAAAATAATCACATTCAGATAGTCGTAAAAAGTTAGATGCATTTGGAAAAACTAAACCGAAGTATTACTTTAGTGTAAATAAAAAAAGAAATGGCTCAAGTTGATGTAATTAGAAATGGAATAATTGACAAACTGCTTGCCATATCAGATAAGGATTATTTAATGGCTATACTACATTTGGTTGATAATAGCGCGATTCAAGAAGATAAAATCAAATTGACCAAGGAGCAAAAGTTGATGCTTGAAATGAGTGAAGCTGACATTCAAAATGGCCGCACAATATCTCAAGATGATCTTGACAAAAATGATCTTGAGTGGCTAAAAGGAAAATAGTCTGGACTGAAACGGCCGCTAAACAGCGTCGAGAGATATTAAGATATTAGACAGAAAGGAATAACAGCAAATCTTATGCGGAGAAATTGATTGAAATAACTGTAAAGCATCTAAAAGTAATTTCCAAAAATCCAGAAGCATTCCAGGAATCTGAAATTGATGAAGTGCGCGAATCAGCCATGGGACATTTCAGTCTATATTATAAAATTACAACTAATCAAATAATCGTAATGGCATTTTGGGATAATCGCCAAGATCCTAAGAAACTTTTCAAAGCTATTTCTTAATTTATACGCCATCTCTTCAGTAAGCAAGCACAAGATACGTATGATCAAAACAATCTAGCTAAACAAATGACCAAAGAAAATAGAATCTCCTTACAATACCCAGTATCGGTTTGGTCATTAACCATTTTATTAACCCCCATTTTAAGCCTTCTGTTTTTAGCATTTACGGAAGAACTTAAATATTTCTTGCAGTTCCAATACCTTCCTGTATTTTGGATCCTTGGTGGACTTTGTTCATCTCCGTCCTTGCTTATTTTTATTCTTTCCAATCGTTTCCTTGAAAGGTTTCCTTTGAATCACCTTACAAAGAAGTTTATTTTCGCACTGATTGGAGTAAGCTGTATCAGCATCACCTTCATGATTCTTGGAGGTAGTTCGGCTATAAAATGGATCCTATCTTACTCTAGTGTATTTTTCATTTTAAGTCTTGTGGTCAAAAGAAAATTAGTTTAAATAGGAATGTGAAAATTTGACCAAAACGAAACCACGATAAAACGATTTGCCTAAATGTTATTAACCATGAGCAAAAAGAATTCATACCTAACATTGATCACGATTGCGGTGAATCTACTCACCTATTTTTCGCTCGTTCCATATGTACAAACGACCGCAAATAGTCATATGAATAGCGGAGCTTTTTTCGGAACCAGCTATTTCCTCATTTCAGGACTACTTCTTGTTTTTGCGCTGAACAGATTGCTAAAACAAAAGGACTATAAACTTTTCATTATTCTACTCGTTTTCGCATTAACATTAACCTTTTGGGGATATCGACTTCATTCGATAATGTGTTCGTCCTGCCTGTTGAATGGTTAAAAATAGAATAAACACCATGGAAATCAAACCTATAAGAACAGAAACTGATGATCATCAAGCTTTGACAAGATTGGAACTAATCTTTGATGCCCAATTTGGTTCACCTGAAGGTGATGAATTGGAAGTTTTGGGAATTCTTATCGACCAATACGAAAACGAACACTTTCCAATTGGTTTACCAGGAATTCAGAATGGAACAAAAGGGCAATTATCAAAATGATTTGGCTAATATTGTTGGATTGAAAAGTCGAATAAAAGAAATCCTAAACTGAAAAAAATGATGAAACTAATTTTTCCTTTCATATTGTTCTTTGGCCTGAATTCAACATTTGGACAAGCAAGCAAAGTAGATGTCATCGTCGATGAAATATCCAAAATCAACCAAGTTCAGTATGAGCGAATTGGATATGGCGGAACGGAAAGTGAAAATTTTAAAAATTTCAAAAACTGAAAGCGCTTGCCACGACAGAGGAATTAGTTCAGTTGACAGATCACAATAATGCCACTGTTGCATGTTACGCGAGTTGGGCATTAGCTGATAAAGCATATCCAGAACTAAAAACCATTTTTCAGAAGTTTATCGAACAAGATAAACAGGTTAAAACATTTAGCGGTTGCACAATAACTCAAGATTTTATTTCGAGCGAATTATATCATTGGTATTGGAACCAAATGGAGCTTTCAAAACGACCATCAGATCAACTATTATTCGAACTCGATAGCATAGTGCTATTCAGTACGAAAACGAATTGGCTTCTTCTGAACAGAGCTTTGGAAAATAGAGTTTACACTGAACCCATCAAAAGTCGCATTGCGCTATTGGCATTTGAAAAAAGAAACATGGATGCCGTTCTCTACTTAAGCAATTGGCACAAAGCAGAATATGTTGATAAAATCAAAACAGCGCTCTTGAGACACCTAAACACAACCAATTTTAAAAATACTGGAACGACAGATTATTACAGGACCATTGAAGAATTGTTTAAATTCAAAGACAACGAAATAAGAAAAGCAATCATCGCTAAAATGAAAAAAGACAGGCATTGGGAAGTGGAGAAACCACGCTTTAAATACCTACTTGAAGACAATTACATTTACGACATTGACCGAGAATAAACATCTGACAAAATTAACACTACTGAAATTTAATAGCCATGGAAATCAAACATATAAGAACAGAAACTGATGATCATCAAGCTTTGGCAAGATTGGAACTAATCTTTGACGCAAAATTTGGTTCCCTTGAAGGTGATGAATTCGAAGTTTTGGGAATTCATATCGACGAAAACGAACACTTTCCAATTGGTTTTCCAGATCCAATCGAAGCAATCAAATTCAGAATGGAACAAATGGGTTATGATCAAAATGATTTGGCTAACATTGTTGGATTGAAAAGTCGAGCAAGTGACATATTAAACAGAAAAAATTAAATATGTGGATTGAAGTAAAGGACCAGCAGGATATTGACAAGCTAATGGAAAGCTATGGGTTTTTTCAAGACAGTTGTTTAAGAGACCTTTACATGTCAACGAGAGAATTTGTTGACGATCAGCGGGTCATGCATTTTAACAATACACTGACAGCTTCCTTGTTATTTCAACGAGAATTTGGTTCAGATGCTGTTTTAGAATTAAAATTTGAGGACATCGAAAGGTTGAATTTTAAACCATTCGAAGAAAAGGAACATCCAGTTATTTACGATGCGACAATCAGAAAACAAAATGGACTTATTTATTGGGCTGATTCGGCTAATTGGGAAATCGATGACCATGATTCCATTTGGATAAGTGGAAAGAAACTTTTTTGGAGATTCCGTCCAGAACTGATGGGTAACATAAAAAGATTGAATGATGAAAGGGTTTAAATGTATACATATCATTTTAATTTCGTGTATCCTTCATTCGTGTGGATTAAAAACAGCAGATCAAATTGGACTTCAATTCTCCACAGAATTATCCAAACTTCCCGACACCTTGATTTGGAAGAAAATTGGCTTTGCAAAAGAGCTCATCAATCAGAAAGAAATGGTGGTTGTCATTAGTGGAGGTTCACATGCGATTCCTTTAGAAAAATGGGATGAATTCAAGCCTTCCTTTCCATACACTAAAAACATCGATCGATTTTTGCTTTTTAAAGAAACCTCCTTTTATCGCTCGCCCTACACAAACGTACAATGTCAGGATGCAGCATGCATTAAGCAACGTGAATACAAAAATTATACTTGGGTAGATATTGCAAAGCCCATTTGTGTAGATTTCATTGGAGGAAAAACGGATATACTTAAACCCGCGAAAGAACATTTAGTGATAAAAACCATTCAGAAATGTCAGACGCTTAAGTTTACTGAACGTATTTTTCAGTTAAGCGACAACCAGGGGAATTATTATGTGATGCATGCAACGGAAACAGGAAAACCTGACACAACCGTTGCGTTACCGAAAGGATGGTCCATTAAGTCAGTCCAATTAACAGAGCCGCTCATTATTTCACCATTCGGAGGTGGAAATGAATGTTTCTACAATATTATCGGTGATCATTTAGGCCAAGGATATCATCAATACATTTTTGCTGAATCCGTTTATCCTTCAACGGAAAAATAAGTGTAATGGCTTAAGTGTATTTACTATGAAAATAAAAATGTCCGCACGTTTTACTTAGCGAGTTCCCCCTCTTCTTTTTTCTTTTCCCAAAGAATAAACTTCACACCCACATTCAATCCATAGCTGTGAAAAGGATAACTGTGTTTGGCTCTTACCTGAGGTTGAATTGGTGAGGGAGAAACAGTTGGGTCCGACTGTATGGATTCTACAAAAACGACTTGAGCGCTTGCATTTTGTTGGAAAGATTCCGTCAGGTCTTCATTGTTAGAAATATATTTCGTCAAATAACCTTTTGTAGGTGCATATGCTTGACTGATAAAGTTAAACTCTCCGAAAATGAGGCACTTTTTGGACACCTGATATTCCACTCCGAAACGCGCACTAGCCCCGTATGACAGTCCACCATCATAGACATACGTATATTCAAGAATCGTTGTATCTACGGTGGAATTTTTTAAGTTGAAATTTATTTCCCCAATCCCGAGAATGAATCCAATTTCCGCATAGGTTCTAAAACGGTTCTGTCCAACGCACATTCTAAAACTTGGATTGATGCGCAGCATACTTGCCGATAACGTTCGTTCAACCGTCAAGTTGTTGCTCGATTTTGATGAAAATTCCGCCCCAAACAGATAAGATCCGGTCAGAGTGAAACCATAACTTTGATTTAAATCATATCCCAAAGTTACATTCGTCATCGTACCTTGTCCTAGCGACAAATCCACTTGCTGCCAAGGCCATGGAGAATTTGGATCTATAAATTCAGAAACAGAATGGTGTTCCAAATTCTGCTTTCCAACACCAAATTGATATCCCCCAGAAAGAGACCCGTAAAACGATTGCGACCAAGAGAAAAGGCTTGTGAACAACAAGACTAATAGTAGAAGTGATTTCATGCAATAGGTTTTAGGTAGAACAATTTGATCAACGAAAAAGTTACACAGAAGTGAAAGTTGAAGTGGATTCAATTTTGAACGGAAACTTTATTAGCTATTGAGATAATGACCATGAAAACTTTTGCTTATTTTAGAAGAACAAAACAGCACACCTTTTGGGAAAACCTTGAACCCAAATGAATCCAAGTATGAAAAAGCAACATTCATTTTTAAAAAAAATACACACCACATTTGTGTCTTTTTGCTTTCTACTGTCATCTATGTTCGTCGCGCATTCACAAGGATTCCATGCAGGTTTAAATCTCGGATATTTGCCCTGTCAAGGCAGCAACTATTATTCCTTTGGTGGAAACTTCGAATTCCGTCCGAAGCACGCTTACTTTTCCATCAATACCGATCCATTTGTCTTGTTTGATAAATCGTATGCGACCTTCACGGAACCCATCTATTTGAAACTCATCATTGGCGAGAAACTAAGGATTTGTCCGAGTGCGGGTGGATTCGTTCGGACTTCAGGTAATTACGGTTGGTTGCTCGGACTTCATGTCGAATATCCAATCAACCAGCAATTTATCCTTTTTTCAAAAAATGAACTTTACGCTGACCATTGGAAGGATACCTATTATGGACATTTCGGCGAAAATTACGATTTCATTAATCAAGGGAGGTCACTAATGTTCAGTGTTGGATTGAAAATGATGTTGAAGAAATGAAGCGAACGACCTTGTTTTCAAGGAGTCTAATTTTCCTTTTATCACTTGGACTCTTGACCAATTGCTCCGTCAACACAACGAAGGATGAGGCAACTACAGTAGAGGCAACTCCGGTAGAAGCATCTTGTTTTGAATATTATACGAAATTCAGCCCTGCATTTTTACATTCGTCCAAAATATCCATCAGTAAAAAAAATAATATTGGACAAATTAAATTAACCGTTTTCAATTTTCTAGACACAAACTTAAGCTTTTCAGACAGTGCGGTGTTATCAGCGTCCGATTTCAACTTTTTCTTCCGCAAGCTAGGATCCATTTCCTTAATGAAAATGAAATCGAGTCGTTCCATGGGTTTGGATGGAATTGGCGTTCACAACATGTATTTACAGGACAACCGAAAGAATCAATTTTACTTTTCGTCGCCAATCAAAGGAAGTAAAGAGCACCAAATCGTTGAGGCCATTATTGGACTTTCGCAACTCAACTTGAAAGATACGAAGTCGAAGGAATACCTCGAATCTTTAGAGCAATACTTTGATTTCGGTTTACCTTGTAAAAAAATCAGTGACAATCCCTATGAAGTGAGAATTTATGGCAGTCTTTCCTCCGATGAAGAACAGGAATTAACCAATTTTATACAGGCTATTCCATCTGATCAACCTGTTGTAATCGACATGACAAACTTTGAAGGAATGGGTACGATGTTTTATCCGTTATTCAAAAGTTTAATCAAACGAAATAAGCAAATTATTTGGGCGAAAAAACATGCTACACAATTAATTGAAATTGGCGTGGATACTGCCCAAATTGAACCGGATATTCAAGCAGCTAGAAGGCGATTGAACTAAAATTTGTTACTAACACCCTTTAGTTATTCTCTCACAATATGATTAAATTCCAAAAGTAATTTAACTCGAAAACAATAATTTTCGTTTTTAAACGATTTAGAGATGAGAACTTTCTAAGAAAAAACTAAAAATAGTTTTATTCAAAACGAGCTCTTTAAAAACGGAGCTAAATAGTTTCGTTTTATGGAAACTATTTGTATATTTGAATTGGAAAATCAGTGTGTTCGATGCAAAAACATTTTGAAATACTTTTTCTAGAGGACGCGTTTACCTTTTTAAGCGGTTTGGAACACAAACATTATGAAAAGATCCTTTACAACATTCGTAAATCTCAAGTTGAGATTGATTCGGAACTTTTTAAAAAACTCTCAAACGATATTTGGGAGTTTCGAACATTATATCAAGGAATACAATATCGGCTACTTGCATTTTGGGACAAGTCTTCAGGAGTGGATACCTTGGTTGTTTCTACTCATGGATTTATTAAAAAAAGAAGTAAAGTACCCGAAAACGAAATTGAGAAGGCAATTCGCATTAGGACAAAATATTTAGAAGAAAAGCAAATTAAAAATAACAAGAAATGAAAACATATACATTAGACGAAGTACAGGATAAACTGATTGGTAAAAAAGGCACAACTAAAAGAGACATATTTGAATATGAACTTCAAATGGACCTTATTGGCAAAGCGATTAAGCAAACCAGACAAAACCGAAACATGACCCAGGAACAACTCGGGAAATTAATTGGTGTTCAAAAAGCACAAATTTCACGAATTGAGAATAATGCAAGCAACGTAACAATGGACACCTTGCTTAGAGTTTTCACTGCGTTAAAGGCAAAAATCAAGCTTCAAGTAGAACTTCCAAACCTGAACGTTAGCGTTGGGGAATAAGAAAACTGTTTTTAGCATATCCAATTAATAAGTTCAAATATGACATTTATACCATTCACTTTTCTGAAGTATTTTCGAAATCCATTCATGCTCTGCACTATTTTCATGTCTACCTTTTATTCAAATGCACAAGAATTCCATGCAGGTTTAAATCTCGGATATTTGCCCTGTCAAGGCAGCAACTATTATTCCTTTGGTGGAAACTTCGAATTCCGTCCGAAGCACGCTTACTTTTCCATCAATACCGATCCATTTGTCTTGTTTGATAAAACGTATGCGACCTTCACGGAACCCATTTATCTGAAATTCATCATTGGCGAGAAACTAAGGATTTGTCCGAGTGCGGGTGGATTCGTTCGGACTTCAGGTCATTACGGTTGGTTGCTCGGGCTACAAATCCAATATCCAATCAATCAGAAATTTATCCTTTTTTCAAAAAACGAACTTTACGCTGACCATTGGAAGGATACCTATTATGGACATTTCGGCGAAAATTACGATTTCATTAATCAAGGGAGGTTACTAATGTTCAGTGTTGGATTGAAAATGATGTTGAAGAAATGAATAAAATTACAGCTCACCAAATAACATTTTCATAAAATACCTATATTTGGTACTTATTCCCAAAATCAGCAGTCATGAGTAAAAACACATCCATCACCTTAGGTACTTACTTTGATGAATTCATTCAAGGTGTTTTGAGAGAAGGTCGTTACAAAAATGCCAGTGAAGCAGTTCGTGCAGGATTAAGACTACTGGAAGAGGAGGAACATAAATTCATTGCTTTGCGTCGTGCCATTGATGAAGGAATCAATAGTGGTTTGGTGGAAGATTTTGATCCGGAAGCTCATTTAAAATTGCTCAAAGCAAAAAAGAATTCAATTGGCAAAGTTTAAGTTTACAAACAATGCGCTAAAGGATCTTTCTGATATTTGGTATTACACCGTTTTAACTTGGTCGGAAAGGCAAGCTGACAACTATTATAATCTCATCATAAGTGAGTGCACTTCCATTTCAAAGAACCCACAAATTGGCAAAGCTTTTCCAGAAATACATCCCGATTTAAAAGGGAAAACCACTTCAAAACACATCATTTTCTATAGAGAATTGGACAATCAGACCGTAGAAATAACACGAATTCTCCACGAAAGAATGGATTTCAAAAATAAATTTGGCTAAAGACAAAAGTTAGCATGGAAGGTGATTATAATGAACCGATTTATTTAGAGGTCCTATTTCACCTTCTCCCTTCAAAAATTGTGGAAAAGTCCTTTTTTTTCCTTGGTTTGAAATCCGTAAATTAGCCCTTCAAAAAACTATACAAATGAATACACGTTTAAAAAGTACTTTTTTAGCCATCGCTTTGTTCGTTGGCTTTTTCGTTCGTGCGGACGAAGGAATGTGGTTTTTGATGTTCATTGAACGTCTGAATCACAGAGATATGGAGAAGTTGGGATTGCAGTTGACGACGGAAGAGATCTACAGCATCAACCATTCTTCAATTAAAGATGCTGTTGTTCAATTCAACGGTGGATGTACCGCTGAAATCATTTCCAAAGATGGATTGATTTTAACAAATCACCACTGTGGATTCGATGCAATCGCAGAATTGTCAACACCGGAGAAAGATTATTTGACCAATGGATTCTGGGCAGCAAATCGCCAAGAGGAGTTAAAACCGAAGTCTTTGTACGTGCGCTTTTTCGTACGTATGGACGATGTCAGCAAACGCATTTTGGGCAAAGTAACCGATCAAATGACGGAAACTGAGCGTGAGAAAGTAATCAAAGACGAAATCGCGTTGATCGAAAAAGAAAACAGCGAAGGTGGTAAATACACTGTTAGTGTTCGTTCGTTCTTCCAAGGAAATGAATTCTACTACTTCGTTTACCAAGATTTTAAAGATGTTCGTTTGGTAGGAACGCCTCCAAATAGCATTGGAAAATTCGGTGGGGACACAGACAACTGGGAATGGCCACGTCATACAGGTGACTTCTCGATGTTCCGCGTTTACGCTGACGCTAGCGGGAATCCAGCTGACTATTCTACAGCAAACGTTCCATTGCATCCAAAACACCACTTACCGGTAAACATCAAAGGAATTCAAGACGGTGATTTCGCGATGATTTTAGGTTACCCAGGAAGAACCAACCGTTGGTTGCCTGCAGGTGGAATTGACCAAAACGTGAAATTCGCTTATCCTGCTTGGGTAGAAGCTTCTAAATCAAGCATGGACGCTATGAAAAAATACATGGACAAAGACGACAATGTTCGTTTGAACTATGCTTCTAAATATGCACGCATCGCGAATTACTGGAAAAACCGTCAAGGGATGATTGATGCCTTAACTGAATTCCAAACAGCTGCAGCAAAAGCGAAAAACGAAGCGAAATTCAATGCTTGGGCGAACAAGCCAGCGAACAAAGCGAAATACGGAACAGTTGTGGAAACAATCAACAAGTTCTACGCTGCAACAAACGAAAAATCTCGTCATGACAATTACTTACAAATCGTTTTCCGTTTTTCTGATTACGCAGGAATTAGTCGTTCATTAGGTGGACAACTTCAAGCATACGCGAAAGCAGATGCAGCTAAACGCGCAGAGATGAAAGCTGGATTAACAGCTGCCATCAATGAATTCTTCGAATTGACGTACGTTCCAGCTGAAATCGATATTTTAATCGACGGATTAAACTTGTACGCTCAAAAAGCAGGATACAAATTGGTTCCTTCTGTTGAGGACATGTACAAGGACGGAAACGTATCCAACGAAATCAAAGCAGCATTCGCGATGTCGATTCTTTCATCCAAAGAGCGCATGTTGGCATTCTTGGAATTACCAAGTGAAGCAGCAATGACAAACGATCCATTGATGAAATTGTCAGCAGACATTACTTCTCACTTGATGTTCCGTTCAGAGGAATTAATCAAAATGACGGATGACTATTCGAAATCATACCGTTTATTGGTAGCAGGATTACGTGAGTCAGGAATGAGTACTATTCAGTATCCAGATGCAAACAGTACCTTACGTTTGACTTACGGTAATGTAAGTGCATTGCCTGCGGACAAACGCAACGATGCGAAATACAACTACTACACAACACTTCAAGGGGCAATCAACAAATACAAACCAAATGACGAAGAGTTTGACCTACCAAAACGTTTGATGGAATTGAACGACAAGAAAGATTTTGGCGAATACGCAGACAAAGCGGGATACATGCCCGTTTGTTTCTTGACAGACAATGACATCACTGGTGGAAACTCTGGTTCTCCAGTATTAAATGGAAAAGGTGAATTGATCGGTTTGGCATTCGACGGAAACATCGAAGCGATGGCTGGAGATGTGATCTTTGACACGAAATTGCAAAAAACAATCAATGTGGATATCCGTTACGTATTGTTCATCATCGACAAATACGCAGGAGCGAAACACATCGTGGAAGAAATGACGATTATTCGTTAATCTGAAAAAAATGAATTGAAAAGTCCCCTGACGATATCGTCAGGGGACTTTTTTTTGCTATAAATTAAAGAGCAAGGTCAAATGAAACAAGGACTCCCCTATTTCTTCTTCCTTCACTTCTTGATCGTACAGACAGGTTCCAATTCCTTCTAGAAGACACGAACGTATTTGTCCAGCTTCGTTTTTCTTATCTTGATACATCAAAGGAATCACTTGAGAAACATCCTCCGCTTGGAGTTGAATCATCGGGAAAGAACGAATGATCGTTGATTCAATTTCCTTGTATGCTTCTTTCGTTAGTAAGTTCCGTTTCATCGAAATATACGACTCGGCAATCATTCCCAAGGCTACGGCATGACCGTGTGAAATGGGCGTAGATTGAAAAAAGTAAGATTCAAGAGCGTGTCCGACAGTGTGTCCGAAGTTTAGCTTTTTACGCAAGCCGCCTTCCAATGGATCTTGTTCAATGATGTTCGTTTTCACCCGAATCGCTTTCACAATCACCTCTTGTTGGATGAGTTCCTCTTCCGATTGAATGTGTCGAATCTCTTCCCACAAAGCAACATCACCAATTAAGGCATGCTTCAGCATTTCTGCGTATCCGTTGAAAATCTCCTCTGCTGGCAAGGTTCCTAAAAAGCCTGAATCGATGAACACACATGCTGGTTGCGTAATCGTTCCGAGTTGATTTTTGTAGCCGTCCAAGTCGATGCCATTTTTTCCACCGATTGACGCATCCACCATTCCCAACAACGAAGTTGGCACGTGAATAAATGTGAGTCCACGCTTATAGATGGATGCAATGAATCCACCCATGTCCGTCACGACACCACCACCAAGATTGATGACCAGGTCCTTTCGTTCTACATGATATTCCGTAAATGCTTGCCAAACTTGAAAACACACTTCCATCACTTTGTTTTCTTCACCACAAGGGAGCAGCATAATTTCCGCACGTTCCAATTCCGGAAAACTGGTAATTAAGTATTCCAAACAGTAATCGTGTGTATTTTCATCCACAAGGATAACAATCTTCTGATTTTCAAATGTTTTCAAATACGCTTGAAATCCACCTTCTAAAATAGATCCGATTTCAAGCCGACAATAGTTCCCTTCGATTTTCATGGTTTTCATTCGTGGGATAAAATTAAACTTTCGAGATGACTTCTATTCTAAAAAACGATGTAAATTTGGAATATGATATCATTCGACAACACCGAAGTTGCGTTCTCAAGCAAATCTAACCGTGACTTAAAAAGAGCTTATTGGCTATTTCGCATCATCGCTTCACCTTCCATCGTGAAATTTGGAAAAAAAGCAACGAATTTGGCCTTGAATTTACGTCTTCCTATTTCGGCGCCGATTAAAGCAACTATTTTTCGTCAATTTTGTGGCGGAGAGACCATTGCGGAATGCGACCGCACCATTGCTGACTTAGGGAAATTCGGAATTGGAACCATCCTCGATTATTCTGTGGAAGGAAAAACGAGCGACGAAGACTTCGATCAAACGGTGGATATCATCATTCAAACCATCCATCGCGCTGCAAACGATCCGCACATTCCATTTGCGGTCTTCAAAGTAACCGGAATTGGTCGACACGATTTAATCGAGAAGGCTTCTACTGCTGGATACACACCAACATCCGAGGAAAAAGCCGAAATTGACGTGATCGTTTCCCGTATTGATCTCATTTGTAAAGCGGCATTCGAAGCAGGAACATCCGTATTTATCGACGCCGAGGAATCATGGATTCAAGACGCGATTGACCAATGGACTTTCGACATGATGTTGAAATACAACAAAGAAAAATGCATCGTTTTCAATACCTTGCAGATGTACCGTCACGACCGCTTGGCATTCTTAACGGACTGTTTGGCAATGGCGAAGGAACATAACGTAAAATACGGAATCAAGTTAGTCCGTGGCGCCTATATGGAAAAAGAACGTGCCCGTGCGATTGAGAAAGGATATCCTTCACCGATTCAAGCAACAAAAGCCGATACGGATAAAGACTACAATACCGCGTTAAAAGTGATCGTAGAACATCGTTCGGTTTTCTCACTTTGCGCAGGAACGCACAACGAAGACAGTTCTGAGCTATTAATGAACTTCATGCAAGAGGCACAAATTGATCCTCAAAGCGAGCAATTTTACTTTGCGCAATTATTGGGAATGAGTGATCACATTTCGTACAACGTAGCACATGCAAACTACCATGTTGCGAAGTATGTTCCATTTGGTCCTGTAAAAGAAGTGTTGCCGTATTTATTGCGTCGTGCAGATGAAAATACTTCTGTCGCTGGTCAAACCGGACGCGAACTATCGCTCATCATGAAAGAATTGGATCGCCGCGCTAAAAAATAAGCTTATTGCTTGATGAACTTGAAGGAATGCTGTCCGATGTTCAGGAAATAAATCCCTTGATTCCAAGCAGCTGTTTCAATCGTGAAATTTGATTCGAGCTGACCTATCAAAAGGCGTTTACCCATTAAATCGCTTACAAAGTAATCACCATTTACTTGTTCACTCAAACTGACGTGTAGTTCATTCGACGTTGGATTGGGATACATGGTCAATTCGACGAAGGATTGATTCAATTCGATTGTTTCCACCAATTGATTAAAGGTAAACACGGTGTCCGTAAGTAAAGGCTGAACATGACTTGGATGGTATTTGAATACATAAATATTTGAACCACCGTTTAACGCATTCTGGCCATCCGATACTTGTGAATTAAATCCGACAGAAATATATCCCCCATCATGCGTAGCGGTCATTTCATTACATTGATCTTCGCCTTGATTAATGATGTTCGTCCACGGAATACCCATCCAATAGGCATTATCAATATCATAAAATCCATTTCCTAAATCGTAGGAAAAAAGACTATTGGATAAATTGCGGTTTTTAAAACAGATGGAAAGTAAAAAACTAGGACTAGCCATGTATACAGCTTGTTCAAATTGAGAGTCTGTAATGGTCGTAGGCGAACTATCCGTTTCGGTATATTCACTAAATAAGGTCCCATCCGCATTTGTTACACGGGCGTAGTTATCGTGATTTTGCTCATTTACGGTGCGATTACCAACAATAAAGAATTTATTTGGTCCAACTTCAATATCCGACAAGTGATAAGGGCCAGATTTTGGACCAATCATTTCCTGATAAAGAATCGTTCCTTGGTCATTCATTTTTAGGATGAAACCTTTCACCGAATTGGAATCTGGAACGTACATGTCTCCAACCACTAAATACAAAGAATCTTGAAATCGTGTCACTGCTGTTGCTTGATCATCCCCTGTTGATCCAATGGTTTTTGTCCATAAGGTATCGCCATCTTTGTTTAAACGCATGAGCAGGATATCCGAATTCACTCCCAGTAAAGCTTGACGATAGCCGACCATCATAATTCCGGTGTCCTTTGTCATCACTGCAGCATTTATGCGATCCCACGCTGGATTCGCGTAGGTTTTCATCCACTCTTGATTTCCGTTTTGATCCGTTTTGATCAACATTGCATCGAAGTTTCCTTGACTCATGGAATTCGACATTCCAGCGACATAAAATCCACTTCCTGGACGTTCCATCACTGTGACGGCCTCTTCGGATTCTTCTCCACCATACGCTTGACTCCACACATAATTTCCAAGGGAGTCAATTTTCATCAAAAATGCTTGCGAGTTTCCACCCCAACTTCCAGAACTTCCCGTAACGATGTAGGAAGAATCTACCGTTTCAATAATATCCTCTCCTTTATCAAAGCTATTTCCTGAATACAACTTATAGAAATACTGTTGTGACCAAGAAGTGGACACAAACAAAAAACTGAAAACCGTGATTAAAATGCGCATTTTACTTGAAGAATTATAGATTCACCTGTTTTACTGAATAAATTCTCGCTTGCCACACCGATGTTCCAACGTGAGAGCTGAAAGCTTGAATACATCCCCCATTTCAATTGAGAGAAGCCTCCGAAGGAAGCACTAAGTCCGGTTGACCAACTTTTTGTCACACGTGCATGCATTCCAGCGAAGAAATAAGGAATGTAGTTTTGCGAAAGGAACATGCGCGCACCGTAAAAACTTTGAATGCGTTGAGTCGCTTGCATGTCCACTAATTTGGAAAACTGAATGAATCCAGGCAATAACAAGGTTCTTTTCTCGGATCCTTTTTCAATCCCAAGTGTATCCGCAAGACTCATCGTACTCAAGAGATTTTGTTGTACTAGTTGATTCAAGTTAAATCCAGTATACTGAAACGAAGAATCAGCAGCATAACGCGTCATTTGTGTTGGTAGAATAAATCCAATGTTTTTTGCTAATAACTGAAAGGTCATCGCATGGTCATTTTCGTTGGTTTGAATGCGGTAATCGACATCGAACGAAATCCCAAATCCTTTCGAAAATCCTCCATTCTTTGCAAAGGAAAATCCACCCGAGTAATCCAATTGAATCGTGTCATTTTGACTATCCTGAATAATACTTGCAGTCTCCATGTTTCCTGATGCGAACTGATTCAAGGAAATTACGTTAAGCGTCAATGCATTATTGTTGGAACGATTAAAAATCCCGAAGCCAATTTTCGAATAGCCCATGGAATTAAATCGCGTTCCGGAGAAGTCGGCGGTGTCTCCTAAAAACAAACTATTTCCTTCAAACGCATAGCGAAAAGCATCTCTGGAAAAAACGAGCGATGAAAATTGATGGTATCCAGCCTGAACAATGTAACCGTGGTTGTAAAATGGACTACTTTCTTTTTTGCTTAAGTCCCCTTTGGAACGAAAGGACAATTCCGCGTTCATATCCAAACCAAATTGATTGATGTTTTGTAAACGCTCAATGCTACTGTTTTTCATGTTTTGGTCGATGAATCCACCGTAGAAAAAAGATTGAACGATGTTCTTACCAATAGCGTTGGAGGCGTAATCACCGTTCGATGTGAGGGTAATCGATCCTTTGTACTTACCGGTCGTATCTTGAACAAGCGGAAGCATGTGCTGTCCAAAAACGGTCAATCCACAGAATGAAAAGACTAAACTGAATACATTTCTCATAGAATTACTTTGGTGTTCAATTTCATTCGAAGTTTGAAGGACAAGAAAGCTTTCGCTTTTACTTGTTTTGGCTCACTGATTCCTGTGGAGGCATTCGGTGAATCAAATCGTGCCTCTACAATGATTTTCTTGAGTACTGCTAAATCCGCAAGTTGCTCTTTCTCCAAAATAAACTCGATGTGTGAAGGTTGTTTCTTTAATCCATCGATGGGATCGATTGCCGCCATCTCGCAGGATGAAATCTGACTACTTCCAATCAGGGTATGTAAAATTTGACCATCCTCTGTCATTAAATACAACACCGGATCACAACTAAATGGAAAAGCATTGGTCACGTCGATGTAGATCAATCCAGATTCGACATGTGTCTGCGCTTCATTTTGTTTGAAGTTAATATTGAAGGTATCGCGCAAGGTCAGTCCGTCTAAACCAAGTTTTAACGGTAGTTGCGCGCTTGCTTTCACTTTGATTCGACTATTTGGAAAAGCTTCATCGTTTCCTGCGGAAGTATTTCCCCATGGATTCAGTTGCACTTCGTAGGACGCTTCATTCGTCGCGCCTAGGTTCTCCAAAAAAGCTTCCAAGTTCGAATTCGTTGGATCAAAGGATAGCTCCTGTGAATTGGATTGAAGTGTATTCCATGCTCCAACAGCCGGTGAAATGTAAAAATTTGGACCGATTTCCGGTGAAGTCAGTGATATGGTATTTCCTAGTTGATTGGTGTTTTTCAAGTAATGCAATTGTCCACGCACTGGAACTTTGATTCCATTTTCAACAGAGATTTGAAGAGCAGTTCCCGGTAAATCTAAGGTTCCTTCTGTCATCTTATTTAGGAAATCAATGTTGAAATTGGCGTTATCTGAAAATACCTTCGAACCGAAATATCCTTTCGCGTAATCCACTTTGATATCGGATAAACTTGCTTCAAATTTAAAATCATAGGCCGAACTGATGGAAACCGGAACACCATTTGGATCGGTAGTTAATGTCAATTTGGTTTGTAGAATATTGTATTCTAATCCACTGACTCCGCGTAAGTCGATTTGATAGTTGCTTAATTCCAGCCATTCTTCTTGTACTGTTGGATTCGCAACCGAACCGGCATCCACGCTGTAGTTTTGTTCGAACATCACTCCGTTTTGCGTGACTCCCGGCATTTGAACTTTAAATAAAACTTTGGTTCCAAGCGGATTATACACCTTTACTTTAACTCTTCCGTCAAACACACGAATGGACTTCAATTGAACATCGTCTAAATCGACAGCGTGTTCTTCAATCGCATTTACAAATGTCGTTCCTGGAGGAATATTACTCAAGGTCAGAATTGGTGAGAATAACTGTGTAACAGAAGTATCCGGAATTTTAATCAGTTCAGAAAGTCCGATATCCAACAAGGTACGTGTTAAGTCCACCTCTATTTCCCCATTCGTTTCCGTCAGCGTGGAATCATTCACCCAATTTTTCAGGGATAAGGTATCGTGAAGCAAAGGCGCTTCCAAATCGACATTCCAGGATGTTTCTTCTTTCTTACAGGAAACGAGTCCAATCAGGAAACAAAGGAAAAGTATTTTTTTCATCGTTACATTCGTTCAATTACTGCTGCATATCCTTGACCAACGCCAATACACATGGTCACTAACGCATAACGTTTGTTTGTGGCATTTAATTGTCTTGCGGCCGTTAAAAGTAGTCGCGCTCCAGACATTCCTAGTGGATGTCCCAAAGAAATCGCACCTCCCATTGGATTGATACGCGGATCATTATCTGCTAATCCTAAATTTCGAGTACACGCTAACACTTGCGCAGCAAAGGCTTCGTTGATTTCAATCAAATCCATTTGATCGAGTGTTAATCCCGCGCGACTCAAGGCTTTTTGTGAAGCGAGTACAGGTCCGATGCCCATGATTCTCGGTTCTACACCAGCAACTGCTGCGGAAACCATGCGAACCATTGGTGTTAAACCATGAACGTTTAATCCATCTTCACTTGCCATCAATAAGGCCGCTGCTCCGTCGTTTAATCCAGAAGCATTTCCAGCGGTCACCGTTCCATCTTTTTTAAATGCGGGACGCAATCCTGCTAAACTTTCAATCGTTGTTGATGGGCGTGCAAATTCATCTGTCGATACAATAAGTGGCTCACCTTTGCGTTGTGGAATCGATACCGGTGTGATTTCACCTTCAAAGTATCCACTTGCCGTTGCTTTTGCGGTTTTTTCTTGAGACCAACACGCGAATGCATCTTGATCTTCACGGCTAATCGAAAATTGTTCTGCTAAATTCTCAGCAGTCATTCCCATGGAATCCACTCCGTAAATCGCTTCCATTTTCGGGTTGATAAAGCGCCATCCGAAAGAAGAATCGAACATTTGTGCATCTCTACCAAAGGCGCTACTCGTTTTCGAAATCACCCAAGGACCACGCGTCATGTGCTCTACTCCACCAGCGATGTACAAATCACCTGCCCCATCTTTCATCGCGCGTCCAGCGTTTACTGCCGCCGCTAATCCAGATGCACACAAGCGATTGACTGTTTCACCAGCAACATCTTGCGGGAGTCCAGCCAACAACGAAGCCATGCGCGCAACGTTTCGGTTATCTTCACCAGCTTGATTGGCACAACCAAGAATGACATCTTCAATTTTCGTTAAATCCAAGTTTGGATGACGGTCCACCAATGCTTTTAAGGCATGTGCCGCTAAATCGTCCGCACGCACGGGTGCAAGACTACCTCCAAAACTTCCGATCGGTGTACGAATTCCGTCCACCAAGTATACTTCTTTTGACATGAATGTTAATGTTTTATCAAAGATAAAGGAAAAAGCAGGAAAGTGAACGGGACAATTGAATTGTTTTGTGGATTCATTGTTTAAAATTCAAGTCAAAAACGTTCTGCTCAAAGCGAATTATTCCTAAGTTCGCAAGACAAACACACGGACAGAAAATAAGGTCATGCAAGATTCTACTTATACATTTCATGCGCTTTCGGCTGCAGATTTTAGTTATTTCGAAAATCTTTTAGGAGCGAATGCCATGCATACCGAAGAACAATTAATTGCTTATGGGCATGACGAAACGGAGGACTTATCCTTCCCTCCCAGCCTTGTTGTCCGTCCAGAAAACACCGAGGAAATCTCCAAAATCATGGCGTATTGCCACGAACATGGCATTCCCGTTACACCAGCAGGGGCACGCACTGGATTGAGTGGAGGCGCACTTCCCATTCATGGCGGAATATTGCTTTCGATGGAAAAATTCAATCGCATTTTACACATTGATGAGAAAAATCACCAGGTCACGACGGAACCCGGAGTAATTACGCAAGTTTTGCAAGATGCCGTGAAGGAAAAAGGATTGTTTTACCCACCGGATCCAGCGAGTAAAGGATCTTGTTTTATCGGTGGAAACGTTTCAGAAAATTCCGGTGGACCAAAAGCAGTGAAGTATGGCGTGACAAAGGATTACGTATTGAATTTAGAGATTGTCCTTCCAACCGGAGAAATCATCTGGACAGGCGCCAACGTACTAAAAAACGCAACCGGATATAACTTAACGCAGCTGCTTGTCGGATCCGAAGGAACCTTGGGCATTATCACAAAAATAGTTTTGAAGTTGATACCTCATCCAACCCATGACTTGTTAATGCTCGTTCCATTTTTCGATGCGCAAAAAGCCTGTGAAGCGGTCGCGGCGATTTTTCAAGCGGGAATCACCCCAAGCGGATTAGAGTTCATGGAACGAGATGCGTTGACGTGGACGCAAGCCTTTACTGGGGAAACATCGATTCCAGTGGCAGATAATCACCAAGCGCATTTGATCATCGAAGTAGATGGATTTGATCCAGATCAATTGATGCAGGAATGTGAAAAGATCTTAGGAGTTCTCGAAGGATTCGAAACAGATGAAATTCTCTTTGCGGATTCCGATGCACAGAAAAATACCTTATGGAGTCTGCGTCGAAAAGCTGGAGAAGCGGTGAAGGCACAGTCCATTTACAAGGAAGAAGATACGGTTGTTCCACGTTACGCCTTGCCCCAACTACTTTTCCACGTAAAAGAAATCGGCAAGAAATACGGTTTTCATTCTGTTTGCTACGGTCACGCAGGCGACGGAAATTTACACGTAAACATCATCAAAGGCGACCTGAGCGATGAGCAATGGAACACCGAACTACCAATCGCGATTCGCGAATTATTCACCGAAGTCATCAAGCTTGGCGGAACCATTTCAGGCGAACACGGCATCGGACTCGTGCAAAAGTCCTATATGGACCTTGCCTTTCCGGAGGTTGCGTTAGAACTGATGAGAAACATTAAAAAAGTCTTTGATCCGAAAGGGATTTTGAATCCGGGGAAGGTTTTTTAATGTTCGTCCCGACCCTTCGGGATGCCAATGTGCTAATGTGCTTCCGCCGCGGCGGAGTGCCAATGTGCTAATGTGCTAATGTGCTAATGTAGTTTTAAGGTTTGATGGTTTAATAACCTGAGACTATGGACGTAACAAAATTATTGGTAGCAGCGTTTAGCGGAACGTTGTAAAAGGTTCCATTTCGATTGTTACCGGATTGATCTGTAACAGATGTAACAGCTGTATTGTTTCCACCTATTGTTCCTTGGTTGTTAAAATTATAGTACAGCATGAGTCCGGTGCTACCATAGGCCGTCGCATCCTGGTTCGCGGAAATTTGAGTCTGACTTAAGGCACTATTCCAAATTCTAAATTCATCAATCGTTCGTCCGAGATTAGAACCCATTTGAAGCACACTATCTGTTGGTTTTACGGTAATATTAATGGCAAACGTTGACTTCAGCACACCATTGGAATACAATCTCAAATTCGTGCCATCATATGTCAAAGCTAATTTATAAGTGGTCCCTTGAGTCATATTTGTCATTAAATATACATCATGGACTGGACTATACGCGTAGTTATTGCTATTATACCAAAACTCTAAGCCACCATTTTGTTGGTATACATGCATTTGGGTGGAGTATTTACCTGTAGTACTGGAATTTCTAAAAAACCAATGCATTCCATCCGCACTGCCAGGACCTTCATCCATTTTATAAGTCCATTGCACTGTCCAAGAAGTGGGTAATTGAGAGAGTGTCAAGTTCGTAGCCTGAATGTAATAACTGGGCATATTTCCGGATAATTGATTTAAACTCCAACTAAAAGATGCTTGATTTGCTAAAGCGGGCGGTATAGCAGCCGAAGTAGTAAAACTAATTTGACTTCCATAAGATGTTCCTGCACTATTCGTCGCATACGCTCTCACATAATACGTAGTTGAAGCAGTCAATCCAGTCAGGTTACTTGTAAATGGAGTTGTTGTCCCGCTCGTGGTGAAGGAATTAGAAATTGTTGGATTAGCCGTTGTACTCCAACAAACTCCTTGTGCCGTTATTGCCGCTCCTCCTGTAGCTGTAACCGTACCTCCAGAAGTTGCAGAATTTTCAGTTATATTAGAGATAGCCGTTGTCGTAACAGTAGGTACTGATGCTGTTGTAAAGTTAAGCTCATTTCCATAAGAAGTTCCAATACTATTTGTCGCAAACGCTCTTATGTAATAAGTGGTAGCTGCACTTAGACTTGTTAAATTTGTTGAAAAAGCACCTATACCTGATCCAGTAGTTGTACTATACGTGGATGAGCCAGGACTTGTTCCCCAAACAACACCTCTTGAAGTTACCGGTTCACCACCATCGGAGGTAACTGTTCCACCACTAGTAGCAGTTGTTCCAGTGATAGCTGTTACTGCGGTAGTTACTAAAACGGGCAGAGATGGCCCTGTTGGTGCCACATAATTATTTTGCGCTCCAAACATGGTGCGCTGTGCATTGCCGATGAAAGCAGAAAGAATGATGACTAGGGTGATGATTTTTTTCATTTGTTTTTATTTTATAAACCAAAACGTGACTTCGTTAGTGTAAAATGGTTTGCAGCCTCTGTAGCGGTCAATCCTTTGTTTTTAAATATTTTTACAAGCGCTATGTTTCCTGAAAAGCTGTAAAAACCATTTGACCCATAAAAATCTCCTATCCGAGAATTCTGTTGAGCAAGTAGTGAGCCTGGCAAAGAATAAGTTGTTTTTAAAACCCCATTAACGTAAACTGAAACTGTACCAGAAATTCTAGATACTACGATGTGTTGCCAGGTATTAAATACAATAGGGAAACTTCCACCACTTGCATGACTAGCACCGTCATAAGAGTGTAACATATTAACGTTTCCATTCCAATACTCCATTCTAAATCCCGCATAACTTGCAGAATTAACATTTAAAGTTATAAATTCTGGATGAGGATTGGCCGAAGTAGTCAATGCCCAAAGTTCTACTGTAAAGTTAGCCGTGCCAAAGTCAAAATCAGTGGACATTGGTAAGCTTACATATGGATTAAACCCTCCGCTTACAACATGTGAACCGTTTCCATTGAACATAAAAAAACCTTGGTTACTAGAATTATAAGTCACACTATTGAAAAGTGAACCATGGTTCCCATTTCCTGATAAATCAGTCCAAGTTGTTCCTGTCCCACTGTAACTTGATAAATTTCCTGCGTCTAGATTTAACACAAGTCCAGTAGTCACTAATGAAGGAGCTGCCATAGGCGCCACATAATTATTCTGCGCTCCAAACATGGTTCGTTGTGCATTGGATGAAAATACACTTAGGAGAAGAAAAAGAATAAACAGATTTTTCATGGTTTCATTTTAGCTAGTCATGTTGTTTTGATCGCATTGTTTTTTTTTAGTCTTTAATGCATCGGCAAGAGAATCCGAAGCTTCTTGAAATCCCATCTGTACCTGCACCCCCAGGATAGAAGAACATTCTACCGGAATTACCTCCAATAACGGTGCTCGACCAATAATCAGCGAAAGTGGTATTCAGATATACATTGCCATCGGTATTTCTGAAGCCACCGTTTGGTAATTTTAAGGGTGAAGCAAATGCGCCCGCATCGTTTTGGGAAGACCAAGTTGCCATTTCTGTTTCCCATTCTACCTTTGTCGGAATTCTGAATCCGGTAGGACAAGGATTATTTATTCCATTGAGTCCTTGCCACAAGTTGGGATTACTTGGATTTCGCCAATCTCCGGTACCCATAATAAATAAGCTATTCACAGGAGTATCTGTTGCTGATTGCGTCGTGGTGGTGGTTGATGTTCTCAATTGATGTCCATCTTTTGCACGTCCCCATTCATACAAATCACCATATGATGCAACATCCGTGCTGTTTGTCGCCACTTGAGAAGCGCCTAAATTTCGATCCATCCAGATTCTTCCACCACCTGAAATGACTGTTGGGACTGGTGCAGCAGGTGCAGTTGGTGCCACATAATTATTCTGCGCTCCAAACATGGTGCGTTGCGCATTGGAATGAACTGAAATGAAGAGTAAGAATGTAATGAGGAGTTTTTTCATGAAATAATTTTCTTTGGTGTATGTAATTCATTTAATATCTTAAATTATTCCTTGATACAGCGACAAGCAAATCCATAGGTCCTAGGAAATGAAACTGTTCCAGCTCCCACATGGATGTACATGATGAAACTATTGGTTCCATCAATGGTACTTGCCCAGTAATCACCGTTCAGTCCACCATTCATCACTCCTCCCCCATTATTATCTCTAAATCCTGGTGTCGGCAACTTCAGTGGACTTGCGAATGCACCTTCTTTATTTTGGGTGCTCCAACTTGCAATTTCGATTTCCCATTCCGCTTTTGTTGGGATTCTAAATCCAGAAGGACATGGATTATTGATTCCATTTACTCCTTGCCATAAATTATTATTGCTTGGATTTCGCCAATCTCCCGCTCCAACAATGAACAAACTATTTACGGGAGAATCAGTCGTGGACTGAGTTGCTGTGATGGAGGCAGTTCTTAGTTGATGTCCATCATTCGCACGTCCCCACTCATATAAATCTCCATAGGAAGCTACATCCGTCACGCCTGTAGCCACTTGAGAAGCACCTAAATTTCGATCCATCCAGATTCTTCCACCACCTGAAATGACAGTTGGGACTGGTGCAGCAGGTGCAGTTGGTGCCACATAATTATTCTGCGCTCCAAACATGGTGCGTTGCGCATTGGAGACAAAAGCAGAAAGAACGATGACTAAGGTGATGATTTTTTTCATGTACTTTTTTTTATAGACCAAAACGGCTTTTGACCGCATTAAAATTTTGGGATACTTCTTGCGCAGTCAGCGCGCGATTAAATACTCGGACAATTCCAATTCGACCACTAAAATTATGAGAGCTACTTGATTCACCAGTACCAATAAAGTACTCATTTGTATTTGGCAAGGACGATATGCCTTCGTTTTGAGTAGTAACGAGATTTCCGTTCACATATATTCTGGTAACAATAGTTCCCGATTCCAATCCAGCAGTAAAAACCACATAATACCAAGAATTATTAGTAAAGGTGAAACCAGCATAATTTCGATCATTGTGTTGACCCATATCCCAATATAAGCGTCCATTGCCGTCGGTTCCAAAGCGATAGGTACAATCACCGGTATTCACATTCGAAGTAAACCAAAAATCGTAACTATTAAACGACGTATACACCCATCCTTCAGCGGACATTGCATTGTTGGGTGCTATTCCTAAACTCAAGGCAGCATTGCTTTTTGCGTATTGATTTGACCCATTAAAAGAAAAGTAAGTAGGTAACGTTGAGGTAAATGGTGTTGAATTGTAAAGAGTACAATGATTATTCGCCCCACTTGCGTCTAACCAACTTGTTCCTGACCCGGAATAACTCGACGCATTTGCGGCATCTAAATCTAGTACAAGTCCACCGGTCACAATTGCCCCCTGATTTGCAGTAACAGGCGCCACATAATTATTTTGCGCACCAAACATCGTCCGCTGAGCCTCGCAAACAAAAGTCGTTAATGCCAAAACTATGGTGAGAATTTTTTTCATTTCTAGCATTATAAACCAAACGTTGATTTTTGTAGGTTGTAGATATCTGTAATATTCTGAGTGCTCAATGCCGTATTATAAATCATTGATGTGGCTATTTTTCCTTTAAATGCTCTTAAAGCCTGATCTACTGGGTCGCAGGCAATGTAAAATCTCAGACCCGATAATGTTGCGTGGGAAACGGAATTTATTGCCGTTGTAATTCCATTTGCATTGCATAAATAAGCCGTAGCAGAATTTGCACTTACAGTTATGGCAATCATTGACCAAGTATTATTTGGAACATATAAATTGGAATTCCAATTGTAGGTAGCTCCATTGTCCGCCCAATGATATCCCACAGAATTATTGGTATACAAATCCAAGCCTGTTGCTGGAATTGTACTTCCACCATATGGACTTCGGCTAAAAATGATACCTGTGTATGGACCCTGTGTTTGTGATGGATTGACCCAAGCGATAAACGTTGCTGTCGTTAAGGAAATTGAATTTAAAGTAGTTGTTGCGATCACATTGGCGGCGAAGGTAAAAGACGCAGGATTATTCGTAAATGTAGGATTACCAATCAATGTTGCTGAATTATTTTGCGTGCTAAGATCTGTCCATGTTGTTCCTGATCCACTATACGAATTAGCATTTAAATTTAAAATAAGTCCATTCGTCACTAAAACCGGAGGAGCAGTTGGTGCTACATAATTATTGTGTCCACCGAACATAGAGCGTTGTGCATTCGAGATGAAAACTGAAAAAACAAGTAAGTAAGTGAATACGGTTTTCATTGATTGAATTAGTTTAATCTTTAATACATCGACATGACATTCCATGAGATTTAACGTAGTTTTGGTCGAACCACGCATTACCAGCTTCAATCCCAAAATACCTAACACCACCATTTGAATAAGCTGTCTGTGTATGGTATTGGCCAAAATTATCTTTTGCTGTATAAGTTGCGCCACCACTACCAAAGCCTGTCAACATTCCTGGTCTAGTCAACTTTAAAGGTGAGGCAAAAGCTCCAGCAGCATTATTGCTGGTCCAAGTAAGTCTTTCCGCTTCCCATTCTGCCTCCGTTGGAATCCTAAATCCTGCCGGACATGGGTTATTTGCAGGGTTCGCACCTGTCCACAAGGTATTATTCGCCGGAGTTAACCAGTCATTTGAACCATCTGTAGGTACAATCCATAAACTATTCGATGGAACAGTTGTAGTGGATTTAGTATTTGTAAAACCACTGCTATTATTATTTGTCGCGTATTGCGATTGATGCCCGTCCGCAGGTCTCCCCCATTGGTAATAATCTCCATACGCCTCTACATCAGTTGAACTTAGCGCTACTCGCGTAGCTCCTAAATTTCGATCCAACCAAATTCTTCCGGTCGCTGTTGTAACTGTACCATATACAAGGGGTTTCGATAAAATCTTGCCACTTTCACTGATTCCTTTGCTCGTATTTTTCGCTCCTTCTTTACTGACTAATGTCGTCGAAGTTTCAAGTATGCTCATGCTTCCATCCGCAGTTACCGCACATGTCGAAATGGTAGCAGTTGCAGACATCGTTGAGCATGTACCATTCGAAACTTGCACAGCGTATGCTCCAGCAATGGTTGGCGCATAGGTATTACTTGTTGCCCCAGCTATAGAAACATTGTCTTTATACCACAGATAAGATGTTTGTCCAGAAGTACTACTTAACGTTGTTTTGTTGATACATCCATCTCCAAGTGTGGTAATCGGTGCTGATGGACTAGTCGAAACGGTAGTTGTAATGGCATTAGAATTAATCGTGTAAAGGTTACTCAGACCAAATCTTGTTGCAGAAGCATTATAATTTTGGATAATCTCACTAACAGTAAGTGCCTTTGAGTAGAAATAAACTGCACCCATTTTACTATTAAATGGAGTACAGCCTCCACCATCACCATAATTATCTCCTAATGCCGTATACGCGCCATTTGGAGCAGAAGGAGAACTAAATGTGGCTGTATTTGCCAATGTTCCGTTAATGTAATATTTATAGGTAGTTGGAGAAGTTCCGGTAATGACCATTGTACATAGTTGCCAACCTGTTGAAAAATTTGCTGTTGGAGTACTATTGCCAAGCCAACTTTGACCAGCTAAAAGCATTCCGGGGAAAGTGCTGGCACAAAATCCATTTCCACCACCAGCACCAAAAGTGTAGCCAAGTGACGCTCCGTTTTTAATAAATGAACCTTGGGTTGTTCCTGGTGTAATATATACCCATGCCGACATCGTAACCTCTGTTGTTGCCGAAGTTACTTTCGTAATCAACATTGGATTTGCGGTCCCGTCGAACTGAAACGAACCTCCATTAGCGGTGGAAAATGTTTGATGAGAATTCATAGTAGCATTTCGTGCATTTGACGTCAAATCGTACCATGTAGTTCCTGAGGAATAACTTGATGAATTTGATGCATCCAGCCACATCGCTAAGGAATTATCATTGACAATGTTTGCTGTGCTTGAACAACTGACATTAACTACATCATTATTGTTCAACGTTGTTGTATACGTAGCACTTGTTGCACCGCTGACGGCCACACTATTTTTGTACCATTGATAAGATGGACTTGTAATTCCAGTTGTAGCTGCGGTAAATGTTATTGATGCCCCTGAACAAACCGTTCCTGTGGCACTAGAAGTGATTGTAACCGTCGTGGGTAAAAAAATGGTTTGACTTGCTTCTAAAGCAGCTTGCTCAGCACTTGTCAAATTTTTCGGGAACAATAATACCTCAGAAATATTTCCATTGAACTGTCTGTTGGTCATATCTCCCCTAATTCCTATGTTTATTTTATCAGTTGCCCCATTTGCATAATTTTGGTAGACTTTAGTCCCTTTTAATACACTATTCACATAAATGTTTGAGTTTATGGATGTTCCAATAAATCCAGTGACGATTTTCGCGTCAGTCGTTAGCTCATTTGATAAAGCACCATTACTTCCCGATGCATCAATCCAATATCCTTTGATCGTATTCGTCGGATCATAACAAAGTCCCCAACCACCGGAATTTCCAGTGGAAATAATACCTGAAATATAGTCTGTACTAGCGACATTTTGCGTAACTGCATTTACCGTAGCCAAAGTCTGCGCACTATAATTTACAGTGGTCGCGGATGTTAAGTACGAGGTGCTATTACTTCCATAAAAATAAATGGTGGGTTGTCCATTCATCATATTAATACTTCCAGCGGATATGATTTTCGCCGAACCATTGCTGGACAATACATTCACGGAATTCCCACTTTGATCATACCAAACGGCCACAGTCGCATCTGTTGTTCCCGTAATGACCGTCGATAAAGTATTCGCTCCAGCTACTGCCACAGCAGCATTATAGGTACTGACCGCTGCAGAGATTTTAGATGTTAAACTAAATTTTTTAGTCGAAGCTTCAGGATACACATCGTAAAAAGAAGTTCCTACTTTTATCCTTACAAGTGGACCCGTATATGTTGAACTCAATAGTCGAACCGAATAAGCAACGGAAGCTGGAGCGATACTGGTTAAACCAACATTGTTCAGCGTGTTTTGCGCATTCGAAACAAAGGCGTAGAGTAGAAATAATAGGGTAAGACGATTTTTCATTAGTTAATCTATTTTACTATTTACGCTGAATTAATAACAATAATCAAACTGAATACGATCACCAGCTACAATGACATAACTGTTGTTGTTTGCAGGTGTGTAAGTTACGGTTGTACCAGAGATCGAATACGCATTGTTATTCGTGCGCACTCCATTGATGAACATCCAAACTTTCGCATTAAGAGGCGCTGATGTTAATGTAAAACTTGTTTGAGCAGCGGTTGCTGTTGCTTGATCTGTAGTCGGTCTTACCGCCGCAGCAATCGTAATCGTTCCAGCAGTGTTGGTAATGGTGATTGCTGTACCTGCTGTTAATGTTGCTCTTGTAAATCCGGTACCGTTACCGATATCAATTTGCCCATTCGCAGGAGTGGATGTTAAGCCTGTTCCTCCATTTGCAACGGAAACTGTTCCCGATAAATAGGATGAATTATCAACAGATCCGTCTGCCTTCAAGAACTGAGATGAAGTTCCCGATTGGGTTTTAAAACCAGTAGCTTTTACATAACCAGAACCATCAATTCTCATTTTTTCGGTAGTTACTCCTGCACCAGTTGTCTTCCAAAAAGATAAATCTGTTATTTCCCCACTACTTCTTTCTGTTCTCATTCGCCAAGCTGAATTGTACCAATTGAAAGAAAGTTCATTGTTATATGGATCACCTGGAAAAGTCATTTTTATACTTTCATATTCTCTACCTCCGGAAACCATTAATCGCGTGTTATCATATGAACTTAATCCTGTGTAAACCCCTGCTTGTCCATTTGGATTTCCGATTCGAAGACCTGTTCCATCATCAGAAACAGAACTATTTCCGAGAGCAGAAGAACTTGTAAACTTCGGAATATAATTTAATGTCCCAGAACCTGAAACTCCTGAAGGTGTTGCCCAACTTGCGACACCCGCAGCATCCGTTGTTAACACTTGTCCAGCGACGCTGTTATGTGCATTTGGATAAGTAACTGTTCCAGAATTTAATTTCGCGTACGTTTTTAAGGTAGTCGATGAAGCATTTCCTAACTGTATTGTATTGCTTGTATTTACATCAATATTGTATCCAATTGCAATTGAATTAGTTGGATTTCCACTCATATTAGCGTTGTAACCCATGATGATATTATTCGAACCCGTGGTCAAAGAATATCCTGCAGCAGAACCAACAGCGGTATTTCCCGCTCCGGATTGTAAACCTGGCATTGTTTGAGAACCAATCGAAGTATTATTATTTCCTGTAACATTAGCCATCGCGCTTTTTCCTACAACCGTATTTTCAGAAAGAGAACCATTCCCTTTTCCGATGTTCAATTCATTTACTGTTAAGTTGTACGCTCCAAGGTTAACTGCACCCGTTGCTCCAGTATATGGAATGCCCGCGGATGCGGCAGCCCAAGATGCTGTTCCTGATGCATTCACTGTTAATACTTGTCCCGCACTTGAATTATGTGTATTTGGATACGTTACTGTTCCCGCTGTTAATGTTCCACTTGTTTTCACATTTGTAATAGCCGTCGATCCAGCTACAGATACACCATCTGCGCCTAATTGAATGGTATTGTTTGCTGTAGTTGCTGCCTGATAACCTAATGCTGTTGCATTGGTATGTGCTGCTGTTGAGAATCCTCCTAGTGCCGTTGCATTATTTCCAGCACTATTCGCTGCGATACCTATGGCAACGGATTGTGTCCCTTGTCCAGTTTGTGCCGCATTAGAACCAATCGCTACAGAGTTTGCACCTTGATTACTATTTCCTGCTACATATCCAATCGCAACTGATTGACTCCCTTGATTCGTTTGTCCCGTTCCATTTCCAACACCTACTGCTCCTGCTCCTTGGGATGTTGTACCGGATGAAGCACCAATCGCTACATTTGTACCAGTTAATCCTAAAATGCCTTTTACTCCTGTAATGCTTGTTTGTCCTGTTCCTCCATTTGCTAATGATAAGGTACCACCTAAAGTAATTGCTCCGCTCGTTGCAGCTGAAGGAGTTAAACCAGTTGTTCCACCGGATAATGAAGTAACACCTGTTGATGAAGTAAGGTATCCACTCATGGAAGGTGCACCTGTTATTTGAGTATATGGTAAACTCAACGCGGATAATGTAGTTAGGGTTGAATTCGTTGTTCCTGTAATATTTGCTGCTGTTCCCGTGATATTTCCTGATGGTGCCACGTAATCCGTTCCTGCAACTGCAGCTGTCATAGCCCCTGTACCATTACCTTTTACGATTCCTGTCAAAGTAGCTGCACCTGTACCTCCATTTGCTACTGGTAAGGTTCCTGAAACACCCGTTGCCAAATTGGTAATTACAGCTGCTGCTGCAGTACCGTATCCTTGTCCTACATTCCAATAACAGTTTGTCCCATCGTAATAGAAGTTCAAGATGTCTTTTGCGTTCGCTGCCGTTGATAAGGAAATGGTCGTAGTTGAACTAGAACCCAATATTTTATTTGTTAATGTTGAAGGAAGAGTAATCGTTCTATTTCCTGTAGCATCTTGCGTAACGATTAAAGTTCCGTATGATCCAACTGCTGGTGTGGAGGCAAAACTCAAGGTTCTGTTTCCTCCTAACGTCACACTTGCGTTTAGTCCATTCGCTGGATTCCAAGAAATCGTAGCTGCGTCTGTTAATGCCTGTGGTGTGGATGCATAGATTGGTGAAGTCACCGTTCCTGTAAATGTTGGTGAAGCAATTGGTGCTGCACCTAAGTTTGTTAAGGCTCCCGTTGCTGTTGTTGCTCCTGTACCTCCGTTTGCTACTGCTACTGTACCAGACAAACTACTTGCAGATGGTGCAACCCATGTTAATGTTCCACTTCCTGTTGTGGACAGAATTTGTCCAGTTGTTCCATGTGTGTTTGGATACGTAACCGCACCAGCTGTTAAAGTACCACTTGTTTTAACATTCGTAACACTCGTGTTACCCAATTGCACCGAATTACTTGCCTCTACAACGGCACCATTACCAAGCGCTGTTGAGTTCGAAAGGTTATTCGTGGCAACATTCGCACTGGTACCGATTATGGTGTTGTTTGAACCGGTAGTAATTGTCGCCCCTGCTCCTTGTCCAACACCAACATTGCTATTTCCTGTAGTATTTATCAAAGACTGATTTCCGATGGACGTATTGTACATTCCAGTTGTTAAACTCATCATCGACTCAGCTCCAACGGATGTATTTCCAGAACCAGTTGTCATTCCAACTAAATTGGCATAACCCACACTTGTATTATTATCAAAGCCTGTCCCTGAATAATTTTGCATTGAACTTGAACCTATAGCCGTATTTCTATGTCCTGTGCTGGTAGCATTTAATGCTCCTGACCCGACTGCAAGATTACTACCACCCGTTGCATTTCCAATACCAATTGTTTGTCCTTTAAAACTGCCATTGGAAGAAAATGTTTTTGCACCAGCAATTGTTTGATTCGTTGTCAAATCAACAAAGTTTTGAGTTGTTGATCCAGTTCCTCCATTTGCAATTGACACTGTACCCGTAACGTTCGCTGAAGAACCCGTAATGTTTCCAGTTACTTTGGATCCGGAAACCGTTGCGATTTTCGCATCTGTTACATTCGCATCTAATATTTTAGCTGTCGTAATGGCATTCGCCGCTACCACTGGTAATGCTGCTGTTCCGCTTAAGTCACCCGCTAATTGAATTTTACCTTTCGCTGTTGTCGTTGCATCCGGAATCGTTGCCGTTGCAATTGCTCCGGTTACGAATTCTGTTGTTGCAACTTGTGTGGTGTTTGTTCCGGCTGCGGCTGTTGGAGCTGCTGGAGTTCCTGTAAAGGTTGGAGAAGCAATTGGTGCTGCTCCTGTTACATCTGCAACTGGAATCGTTGCATTCGCTGTCATAGCTGACGTACCATTTCCTTTTAC
>CANGJM010000020.1 GCA_947454525.1 Flavobacteriales bacterium
TACTTCTATCGGAATGTTAACTCCTAATAAAGCACATTTACAGAATAAAATAAAACTTAAAACATGGAAAAAAAAGAACCCTCTTCTTGTTATTGAAAAGGGTTCATTATCTTTGGTCTAACCAGTCAACCTTTTTTAGGATGATACAATCTAATAAACTTTAACGAATGTTTCTTATTTCTTTCTAAAGAAGATTTTCACAGGTACACCTTCGAAGTCAAATTTCTCTCTCAAGCGATTCTCAAAGAAACGTTTGTAGGAATCCGGAACGTATTGTGGTAAATTACAGAAGACCGCAAACGCTGGTGCGTGTGTGGGTAACATTTGAATGAACTTAATCTTGATGTACTTCCCTTTAACAGCTGGAGGAGGTGTTTGTGCAACAACCTCTAACATCACTTCATTCAACTCATGGGTAGCAATTTTACGCGTACGGTTTTCGTTGACACGCATCGCTGTTTCCAAAGCTTTGTGAATGCGTTGCTTTGTAAGCGTAGAGGTGAAAATAATTGGAACGTCATTAAACGGCGCTAGTTGCTCGCGTAAATTCGCTTCGTATTCCAACATGGTATTGTGGTCTTTTTCCACTAAATCCCATTTGTTTACCAAAACAACGACTCCTTTTGAGTTCTTTTCAATCATGTAAAAAATACTCAAGTCTTGCTTTTGAAGTCCTTCTGAAGCATCCATCATAAACAAACAGACATCTGAGTTTTCAATGGTGCGAACAGAGCGCAAAACGGAATAATATTCAATATCTTCTGTAACCTTTGCTTTCTTGCGAATTCCAGCAGTATCGATTAACAAGAAGTCAAAACCAAAGGCTTTGTAACGAGTGTGAATCGAATCACGTGTTGTTCCTGAAATGTCTGTTACGATGTTTCTTTCTTGACCTGTAAACGCATTAATCATGGATGATTTCCCAACGTTTGGACGACCAACGATCGCAATTCTTGGTAAACTATCTTCTTCGCGGATCGATTCGTCTTCCTTGTTGAAAAACGTCACCAATTTATCCAAAATCTCTCCTGTTCCACTTCCGTTTGTTGCACTTAGGTCGAAAACCTCACCAAGTCCAAAGGAATAGAATTCAGAAGAAAGTCCAACGCGTTCTGTATTGTCCACTTTATTAGCGGCAATCATACACGGTTTTTTGCTTTTTCGAAGCAATTGCGCTACCGTTTCATCCATTTGCACGACTCCTGTCATGACATCCACCATGAAAATAATCACGGTAGCCTCCTGAACGGCTAATTCAACTTGTTTACGGATTTCTCCTTCAAAGATGTCTTCTTTTACAGTTGCATATCCACCGGTATCGATGACAGAAAACTGGTATCCATTCCATTCTGATTTTCCGTAAATACGGTCTCTTGTTACGCCACTTACTTCTTTTACAATGGCATCACGGGATTCCGTTAAGCGATTGAAAAGCGTTGACTTCCCAACATTTGGACGTCCAACGATTGCTACGATATTACTCATGTTTTTTTCTTAATTAAAGGATATTAATATCCATACTTTTTTAGCTTGTCCGCTGATGTGCGCCAATCTTTGTCCACCTTCACGAAGTTCTCAAGGAATACTTTCTTATCGAGAAATTTTTCCATGTCCTGACGTGCTGCACGTCCAATTCGCTGCAACATTTCACCACCTTTACCGATGATGATTCCTTTTTGTGAATCGCGTTCAACGATGATGTGCGCTCGAATACGGGTAATTCCTTCCTCCTCTTTGAATTCTTCGATTTCAATTTGGGTACTGTATGGAATTTCCTTTTGACAGTGAATGAAGATTTTCTCACGGATGATTTCAGAGATAAAGAAACGCATCGGACGATCTGAAATTTCATCCTTCTCGTAATACGCTGGATTTTCAGGCATTAATTCAAGTATTTCCGCCCAAACATTGTCAATGTTAAAATTATGCAAGGCAGAAATTGGGAATATTTTCGCGTTTGGAAGTTGTTCCTTCCAGTAGCTCACGCGTTCTTCTAATTTCTCTTGGTATGATTTATCGATTTTATTGATCAAACACAAAACAGGAACCTCTAAACGTTTGATGCGCTCAAGGGTTTCTACGTGATTCATTTCATTTTCAACCGTATCAGTAATGAATAACAATACATCCGCATCGCGAATGGAAGAATTCACATAGTCCATCATGTTTTCGTGCAACTTATATGCTGCATTCACCACACCTGGAGTATCAGAGAAAACGATTTGGTAATCTTCATCGTTCACAATTCCTAAAATACGGTGACGCGTTGTTTGTGCTTTGGAGCTAATGATGGAAACTTTTTCTCCGACTAATTGATTCATCAACGTTGATTTCCCGACATTTGGGCTTCCTACGATGTTAACAAATCCTGATTTATGTGCCATTCTGCTTTAATTGAGTGCAAAGATACACGTTTTAAACGGGATACGGTAAAGGAAGATGCCATTAGCAAAGTCAGTAGGATACCAAACTTTGGAAAAATAAATTAAATTCGTTGCATGAATACTCCAACAAAACCCCTTGACCGTAAAATAATCTTCCTCATTATTGTTGCAGCTCTCGGTTATTTCGTTGACATCTACGACCTCGTTCTGTTTGGAGTCGTGAAAGCGGAAAGCCTTGGTGACATTATGGTAAATGCGAGCGAACAATCCATTGCTGCAACGGGGAAATTCCTGTTCAACATGCAGATGTTGGGGATGTTACTTGGTGGGATTCTCTGGGGAATTTTAGGCGACAAACGCGGACGATTGAAAGTGCTTTTTGGGTCCATCCTACTCTACTCGACGGCCAATTTACTGAATGCATTTGTCACGGATGTCCCGACGTATGCTGTTATCCGTGTGATTGCTGGAATCGGACTCGCCGGTGAACTCGGAGCTGGAATTACCTTGGTTTCAGAAATGATGTCCAAGGAAAAACGTGGGTACGGAACGATGATCATTGTCACGTTTGGTGCTTTAGGTGCTGTTGTTGCTTCCCTAGTTGGATCAGAGGGCGCGTGGATTGCGGCTGGAATTGAACGCGTATTCGGACTTGCGCTACACAATTGGCAGGTGGCGTATGTCGTGGGGGGATCAATGGGGATTTTGCTTTTGTTTTTGCGCATCGGTACTTTGGAGTCAACGTATTTTCAATCCATGCATAACAACAAAGGCATTCAAAAAGGAAATTTAAAATTGATTTTCTTTCAGCGTGAAAACCTCATCAAATACCTTCATTGTGTTGTGATCGGCATCCCAATTTGGTATGTCATTGGACTGTTGATTATGAATTCTAAAGACAATTTTGGACCATGGTTAGGTGTGTATGACATTTCGAATGGAAAAGCGGTGATGTACGCATACATTGGACTTTCCGTTGGAGATTTGATTTCCGGCATCTTGAGTCAAGTGTTAAAAAGCAGAAAGAAAGTCGTTCAGTTGTATTTAGGATTCTCCTTGGTATGCGTCCTGATTTTCTTATTTATGCACGACTACAACATTACCGATAACACCTACTATTTCATGTGTTTCTTACTCGGAGCGGGAACCGGTTATTGGGCCATATTCGTCACGATTGCCGCCGAACAATTTGGAACCAACATTCGCTCAACCGCAGCCAATACGATACCGAACCTCGTTCGAGGATCTGTAAACATTGTGGTGCTGTTTTTTGGATTGCTCGTAAGCACCGGAATGAACGATGGATGGTCCGCATTGATTGTCGGTGTTCTTTTTATCTCGCTGGCGTTTTACAGCATTTCGCGACTAACAGAAACCTTCGGAAAAGACTTGAATTATTTCGACGAAACCTTGTAGATTTTCTGGGAATAATTTTCGAAGTCTTCGGTCATATCTTGATCCACTTGTTTGGTTACCGAAATCGGAATGAAGTCCACGTAAACATTTGTTTTATCCAAACCGAAGTCCTCAGCAGGTTTTAATCCTGTGGACTTTACAAAACGATACGCTTTCACGCATAAACGTTGGAAAGCAGTCAAGTGATTATCTGTGGAGACACGAGAGTTCAATACAATGAATTTAAAATCTACCTCTTCGATTTTTCCACGAATGGATGCGAACACACTTTCACCTGTGAACTCACCTTTTTCAATCATCTTGCAATAGATTTTACGCATCATGTATTCAATTCGGTGTTCTTCCTTGAATCCCAATTGCAAGCTGACATAGTAACATTTTTTATCGACGATCTCGTTTACAGAGTAATGTACTCCCCAAGGTTCATTCAGAATGTCCAAGTGTAGGAACCAAATGATTCCTGCTTTACGCGGTTTCTTTTTAAACATGGAATGGAAAACGGTTAAGTCTAGTTTATTTGGCGAATTACTGCGTGTTGGGAACACCAAGTTCGTCGCTTCATAAACGATTCCCGGATCTTCATTCACCGCTTCCAATAAAGGAATCACATTGCGCATTGGAACGTATTCCGTAATGTTCGAACGCAATTGTTTCGCTTTGTAATAAAGGTACAAGAGGATGAAAAACGTAATCGAAAGAATCAGCGTAAACCATCCACCAGAAATAATTTTTCCGAGGTTTGATAATAAGAAGATGAACTCTATTGCTAAGAAAACCGAAAAGATGATTCCAGTCGCCACGCGCCATCTTGGGTAACGAATGAACAACAACATCGCCATCAAGATGGACGTCATCACCATGTTCACGGTAATTGCCAGTCCGTAGGAATGTTCCATTTCGCTCGATTTTTTAAAGATCGCGATGACCAATAAACAACCAACCATGAGGAACCAGTTAATGAATGGAATGTAGATTTGTCCTTGGTGATCAGATGGATATTTCACACGTAGATTCGTCCATAATTTCAATTTAATGGCTTCATTCATCAAGGTAAAGACACCCGTAATCAATGCTTGCGAAGCAATAATCGTAGACATAGTCGCAATCACAACAGCAAATGGCATCATGTAACTTGGAACCATGGAATAGAATACCGTATTGGATCCAGTTAAATGAAATCCAGGTTTTAAACACAATGCAGCTTGACCCAAGTAATTCAGAACAAGTAGACCAGAAACGAAGCTCCAGCTTAAACGAATGTTTCCTTTCCCGCAGTGGCCAAGGTCAGAGTACAACGCTTCCGCTCCGGTGGTACACAAGAAAACGGAACCAAGAACTGCAAATCCACCATCCACGTTTGCGACAAGATTGTATGCCCAATAAGGATTCAATGCTTTAAGTACTTCCCAGTTGTCAGCAACGTTAATGAATCCGAGGTAACCCAAAAAGGCAAACCAAACAAGCATCACTGGACCAAACATTTTACCGATGGCAGCAGTTCCAAATTGTTGAATAACAAAGAGCATCACAATGATTCCAATGACAATCGGAATGACAGGCATATCTGGGAAGATGTTGTTGACTCCTTCCACAGCAGAAGAAATCGAAATTGCTGGGGTAATAAATCCATCTGCCATTAAGGTGGCACAACCAATTAAGGCAGGAATGATGATCCACTTGACATTTTTTTCTTTCAACAAGGCAAATAAAGCAAAAATCCCACCTTCACCTTTGTTATCGGCATTTAAGGCGAAGTGAATATATTTTACTGTTGCCAATAAGATCAAGGTCCAAATCACACTTGACAAAGCTCCTAAAATAAATGGTTCGGAAATGTGTTTTCCACCACCCGTAATCGCTTGAAACACATATAATGGGGAGGTTCCGATGTCCCCAAAAACGATTCCAAGGGTAATTAATAAACCGGCAAAACTAATTTTCTGAGTAGTAGCGTGTGTCATTCGGGCAAATTTTCGGTGAAGTTAAGTGAAAAATATTCACGTTAACATAACATGACCATAGGATTTTTACTTTTTTGAAGAAAGTTTTTTTTGAAGAATACCATTTAATAAAAAATGTATATTTGCGAACGCTAATTTAGCTGTTCATACACATGCCCACGTGGTGAAATTGGTAGACATGCCATCTTGAGGGGGTGGTGCCATTAGGTGTGCTGGTTCGAATCCAGTCGTGGGCACTCTGATCAAAAGCACTTGTTCGTTAGAACCGGTGCTTTTTTATTTTTCATCGAGTCCATCCGCTCGCGGATGAGCGAGATGAAAAATAAAAAAGTACCGTCTGAGCGCAGCGAGGAAGTGCTTTTGATCCACTGCACGTCGCCCACAACTGGTTCACCGACCGATAGGGAGGTAATCATATACTAATGACTAGTGCTCAGTGCCTAGTGCCTAGTGCGTGACTAAAACGAATGCTTCTTTATTCTTCAAAGTTATTCATGAGCAAAGCGAATGAGACTAGTGCCTAGTGCTTAGTGCATGAGTAAAACGAATGCTTCACGATATTCTACCATCCATCAATCGCTTGAATCCAAAATCTCGCTATTTTTGAGAAAAATACTTTACGATGAAACGCCTTACTATTTTTATTCTTCCGCTTCTGGTTTTCTCTGCTTGTACGAATCAAGAAAGCGCAACAAAAAATGAAGAACCGAAAAGCATTGTTGCCACCGACGAAACCGTTCGTGAATTACGTGAATCTTTATCCGATGTTGAGAAAGAAGAGCAACGATTGGAACAGGAGGCTTTGGCAAACATGACGACAATGTCCTTCGATAAATTGAGTCACGATTATGGGAAGGTTCCAGCTGACAGTGACAACAAGACAATATTCAGGGTGACAAATACGGGGAAAAAGCCCTTGGTGATTGAAAAAGTATCCGCGAGTTGTGGTTGTACAACACCTTCGAAGCCAGAAAAGCCAATTCCTCCAGGAAAAAGTGACGAAATTGTGGTGGTATTTCATCCGAAGGAAACGCAACTTGGACAACAGAACAAAACGGTAACAGTGATGGCGAATACAAATCCCAAAATGGAGGTGTTAAACATTTCTGCGATGGTGAAGAAAAAGAAAAATTAACGATAGGTAAAGGACACATGAAATTACACGTATTAAACACTGGATTTTTTAAACTCGATGGTGGCGCCATGTTTGGAGTCGTGCCGAAAACGCTTTGGCAAAAAACGAATCCAGCTGATGAAAACAACATGTGCTCTTGGGCCATGCGCTCGTTGCTGATCGAAGATGGAAACAGATTGATTTTGGTGGATACTGGAATTGGGGACAAGCAAAGTGAAAAGTTCTTCTCGCACTATTTCATGTATGGCAATGATTCCTTGCATGGCAATTTAGCCAAACTTGGATTCCACGCAAACGATATTACCGATGTTTTCTTGACGCACTTGCACTTCGATCATTGTGGTGGTGCAGTTGCTTGGAACGATTCCAAAACAGGATACCGCACCGTTTTCCCGAATGCCAAGTATTGGAGCACAGAGAACCATTGGAATTGGGCCGTGGAACCGAATGCACGTGAAAAAGCATCGTTTTTAGCGGAGAATATTCTTCCGATTCAAGAAAGTGGACAATTGCATTTCGTCGATCGTGTCGGAGATTTCACCACAAATGCACTACCCGGAATGGATGTCCTGTTTGTCGATGGACACACCGAAAGCATGATGATTCCACACATTCAGTATAAAGGAAAAACGATTGTCTTCATGGCGGACTTGCTTCCGAGTACCGGACACATCCCCCTACCCTATGTGATGGGCTACGATACGCGTCCATTGTTGACCTTGGATGAAAAGGCGAAGTTCTTGCAGCATGCAGCAGCAAACGAATTTGTATTGTTCTTAGAACACGACTCCGTGAACGAATGTTGCACCCTGATTGAAACCGATAAAGGCATTCGATTGGGCGAATCATTCTCTTTCAACGCGTTGTAGGATGAAGACTCCGAGAGAAATTGTAGAAACGATGATGGCGCATGATGCGTTTAGCCAGTTATTGGGAATGGAACTCCTTTCCATCGAGAAAGGATCTTGTGTCCTGCGTTGCGAAGTAACAAATTCCATGACCAACGGATTCGGGATTGCCCACGGAGGCATCACGTATTCCCTCGCTGATTCAGCATTGGCATTTGCGTCAAATGCGCATGGCGTGCATTGCTTCAGTGTGGACACAAACATTGCGCACTTGAAAAAAGTGAAATTAGGCGATGTATTAACGGCTAGCTGTACAGAGTCCCACCGCGGAAAACGCACGGGTGTTTATGTGGTAGATATTCAAAATCAGGAAGGTATGCGTGTTGCTTATTTTCGCGGAACCGTTTTCATCAGTTCAGAAGTCTGGTAAATTCGAATTATTTTGATTTTTTTTCAGCATAACTATTGTATTTCTGTAAAAAAGTCGTACTTTTGTATCCGCTTTAACGAAAGCATTACACAATTCTGAAGCAACTGTTGTTGCTCACGCAAGTGAAAGAAATTGGTTTGGTAGTTCAGTTGGTTAGAATACCTGCCTGTCACGCAGGGGGTCGCGGGTTCGAGTCCCGTCCAGACCGCTTAATTTATCGTTAAAGACACGTCCTATATGGCTGTAGGAAATAGAGACCCTCGAGATGTATCAACTATCTTGAGGGTTTTGTTTTTTAGGGACTTTTTATTTCTAATGATTCAAGGGACAACAAAGGGGACAACAAATCATCATTTGATCACACTAAAAAATTAAAAAATAAGATACGTCCTTCATAAATATAGGAAATAGAGAACCCTCGAGATGTATCAAATATCTTGAGGGTTTTGTTTTTTAGGGAAGTTTGATTCCAATTTAAAAAATGGACGGAACCGTGGACGGATTTCAACATTCCTAGATACTTAAACGAAATGAAGGAACGTTGACCTCCTTTCACTTTCGTATTCCAATAACACCACAAAAAAAATCAATCATAAAATCCCTTTCACGAATCAATTTAGAACCCAAAACTAGTTCACCTCGAAATGTATCCCTATCTTCGCGCCTTGAAAACAAAAACACTGAATCGTTCTTCGTTTCAGTTCGACACTTTGGACCTATGAAACGCATTAACGAATACAAGAAATTATTTCAAATTGAAAGTCAAATCGATTTAGCGGAGTTGAAACAGACTTACCGTAAATTGGTAAAACAATGGCATCCGGATAAGTTTCAAGATGGAGATCCATTGAAGGAAGAGGCTGCGATTATGGGTCGACAAGTAACCGATGGATATCATTTCTTGGTGAGCATCGCTCCAGAAACGAAAGAAGCAAATTTGGCTGAATATACGGCAACCATCAACGAATGCATGATTGCGGATTTCAAACACAAAGGGCTTCTACTGGAAATTACTTTCACGGATGGATCCACCTACGAATATTTTGGTGTGAATGCCAATGTCTACAAAAAACTAATCAATTCAGATAAGCAAGTACGCTTTGCCAAACGATTTATCTACGAAAGTTATACGTACCGTAAGTCAAAGAAGGCAACGGAGGAATAGTGACTAGTGAGACTAGTAACTAGTGACTAGTGCCGTAACCAATTAGCAAATTGGCACATTAGCAGATTAGCACATTAAAACCTGACTACAAAGAATCGTGCCAGATTCGATACATTTTAACAAAAGGAATGTCGATTTACTTTCTTCGATGTCGAGCACGGAACCTGTTTCGAGAAACTGCTCACCAATGCAATATTGACCTGTGTGAACAAACAAAATGATTCGTTTTTGGGAAATTTCAAGGATTTCAGTTTGCTCGGATTGTAATTGAAACGCTCGCAATTCTCCTTCCGCCTGTTCATTGAACATCACGTTGAAATCACGTACTTTTCCAATGCTGCGTGTAGACCAAGACCCATCGAAGGTATCTTGATCGTAGGGATTTAGGTCTCTTTGATAGCGTCCTTCGTGAATCAAAGTCATAGATCCTTCTAAAATCATTAGGATACGTGTCAAACCACTAAAATCAGAAAAAGTACTCTCTTCAGCTTCCACCGTTGCGGTACTAATGCGGAAAATAAAATCGCGCTTGAGAAAATCACTGTCCGTTGGATACTTTACCAATTCTGTTGTGGTTCCATTCGCCCAAGCTTTCGCTTGAAAGTGTTGAGCTGGATAATACGTTTGCTTCATGTGGATAGATTCTGCTCAAAAGTACTTTTTTGGAATGAATCTAACCGTTTTTAGTACTCCGTAGTGGATGAAGGAGAGGTATCTGGTTTTGGAGTTTCATTCGAGATAAAGCGTAAACCTTTGGCTTCAAGAATCATTTTGGTTTGACGTTTCCGTTGAATAAAATGGTAGATGGCAACGGTCGATGGAACAATTAACGCCACACCGAAAACTAATCCTCCGGCTGAATAATATTGAAGGATCATATTTTTTGAATAATATAGATAAGCCTGGTAATTATCATAAATTGCCGCGATTCCACCAGCTATTGAAGCAACACTTAAATACGAACCTGTAGCAACAGATCTGGACAATCGGTTTTTTTCTTTTTCCGTGATGCGGTCATAGAAGCAGCGTTTGCTGATGTAATTAACATCCCAAGATGGAAAGGTCATCACGACACCCTCCGAATTGCGAATATATAAAACAGAATCCATGATGAATACAGGGAGTTTTAAATGCTCATACACCGTATCATTCACTACAACATAAGGTTTAATGGTCCAATCTGATTGTGAGCTACAAACAGTGGCGATGCTTAAAAATAAACTAACAAGGAAGGTTTTCATTACTTGTAAATTAATTGGTGCTATTTCGAGTGTTTCGGTATAATTTTCGGATGTTTTTTCGCTTGGCTAGGTCGGACAGAATAAAAATCCCAAGTCCAGTTGGATAAAAGGTGACGTATCCCCAAAAATACCCCCTTAATGGTTTAGAACCAATCCGATCAAATTCTTCAAAGGTCATCCAACGCACCTTCGTTCCTCTGCGGAATCCATCGATGTTTTGAAGGTCTTCCCTATAGCACTTTCTATCGAGTTTACTAATGTAATAACAGCTGTTTTCACAGACTACAACCGGGGTCAACACCGAAATCTGCGAGCCATTTTTAAATTGTACATAAGATCCTGATGTACGTTGATTCTGAGTATTCTCCTGCTGAGCAAATAAACAAAGTTGAAAGAAGAAGAAAAACAGGAAGGTGCATTTTTTCATATATTCGGATTTAAGTTGGCTCAAAATTACCTGCGATTCGCACCGAATCAAAACTGAATTCCACCACTAATCATTATTTCATTTGCGATTTTCGCAAGCCAGTAATAATGAATGTATGTCACTCCACCTATCAATGAGTACTATTCACCGTTCTACCCAATTAAAAAAACATTTCTTACATTCGTAAAAAATAACTTTCATGAAATCAATTATACTTTGTTTTAGTGCCCTTTTGAGCTTTGGATTATTTGCACAAGTTCCAAGTTATGTGCCGCAATATGGCTTATTGGGATACTATCCTTTTAACGGGAATCCAAATGATGTCAGTGCAAATGCAGCGAATCTCACAAACAACAATGCGGTTCTCACAGCAGATCGATTTGGGACAGCTAATTCAGCGTACTCCTTTAATGGCATCAATCAAAATTTGATTAATTCTACTCCGAACTTTTCTTTTAATCCTGCTTCGAGCTTTACGGTTTCCTTCTGGTACAACCGAAATAGCACCTCTGTTAATGGTGTACTTATTATGAATGCAACGAATGCCGCAGGAAATTTTATTTGGTTATTTCAGGCAGGTGCAACGAATTCGCAATATGGAACAAACAAGCAACAATTTGCATGGATTTGGGCTCAAACAACTTCCACAACAAGCGCCTGGACTCACATCGTTTGTGTTTACAATGCAGGAGCGATGACTTTATACAAGAATAATGTTCAGGTAGCAACTGCAACGTATACACACACAAATGTGACTAGCGCAGTGATGCCTTTGTACGTTGGACGAGGTGTAGGAGGAGATTACTACAATGGAAAAATGGATGACATTGGAATCTGGAATCGTGCGTTAACGACTTGTGAAATCAATGATTTATACAACAGTTCGAACTCATTAACAACAGTTACTGCTGGACCAGATGTCGTAAGTTGCAACAACCAAGCAATCACCTTGAATGGTTCTGGTGCTGTCAATTATTTCTGGAACCAAAATGTATCGAATGGTGTTCCTTTCACGCCTACTACGAACGGAACATACCTTGTCACAGGATTCAACGCAAACGGCTGTTCTCAATGGGACGAAACAAACGTTACACTCGGACAACTTAGTATCAACGCCGGACAAGATTTATCTGTTTGTCCAGGTGATACGGTAACGCTGTCGGCATCCGGAGCACAAACCTATACATGGAATAATTCCGTGAGCAATAACCAAGCATTTGTAGTGAACCAAAGCGGAACCTACATCGCAACTGGAGTTGATGGATCTTGTTCGGATACAGACACATTACAGATCAACGTGCTTCCTTTGCCACAGATCAACGCTGGAAACGATACCGTACTTTGCGCAGGTGGAATAGTTACCTTGAACGCAACTGGTGGACAAAACTACCAATGGACGAATGGCGTTTCAAATGCGGTTCCATTTACTGCATATAACAGCGCTTCCTACATCGTGACTGGATTTAGTCAGGCTGGATGTGCAAACCAAGACACCCTTGAAGTTGTTGCGAATCCCGTACCGAACATCAATGCAGGAAACGACGTTTCTACGTGTTTAGGTCAAGCAGTTGTTTTAACCGGAATAGGCGGATTCAATTTACAATGGGACAATGGCGTTCAAGACGGCGTTCCATTTTATCCAACAGGAAACGGAACGTACGTCGTAACCGGAATGAGCAACGATGGTTGTTACGGTTCAGATACTTTAAACGTAAGCGTTGGAACCTTGCCTGATATTTCCGCTGGAAACGACCAAGTAATTTGTCAAGGGGATTCGGTAGTTCTGGCTGCAAATGGTGGAGCAACATATCAATGGAGCAATGGAGAACAAAATGGCGCAACAATCTTCCCAACGCAAAGCATCACGCTTGGCGTAACCGGATTCAGTGGTGCGGGTTGCAACAATACGGATTCGATCTCTATTACTGTGAATTACCCAAGTCAAAGCACAATCACCACAACAGCAACCGACACCTACACATTGAATGGAAATACCTACACAACATCCGGAACGTACACACAAGTTTTGACGAATACTCAAGGTTGCGACAGTACCATCACCTTAATTCTAACCATGGAATACACGGGACTTACTGAAGGAAACCGTCCTGCGTTGAACGTTTACCCGAATCCAACCAACGGTGAACTAAACATCATTGTTCCAAGTGCATGGATTGGTCAAACAGCCAAACTAACGGACATCACTGGAAAGGAAATCGCACGCATTTCATTAAACGAAGTATTAACAAAACTGTCACTCGTTGATCTTTCCAAAGGAACATACTTTATTTCGATTGAAGCTCAAGGTTGGGATGGGATTCGTGTGGTAAAAGATTAAAAATGTGCTAATGTGCTAATGTGCCAATGTGCCAATACGTCCCGACACTTCGGGATGCTAATGTAATGTCGCTATCGCTTGGAGTAGAAAGAGCACTGTTCACTAGTCACTAGGCACTAGTCACTAGTCACTGAGCACCGTTCGCAGAGCACCAGTCACCAGTCACTAGTCACTAGTCCCAATTAAATTCGTAATATTACTGCTTCAAAATACCTAACCCAACATTTTGTGCAAGAAATCATTGCCTACATACACCTGCATCCATTTCGCATTATTGCGGGAATCGTTGCAGTATTCGCTATACTCACTACATTGTTCTTCCTACAGAAAAAAGGACTTAAAAAATGGCTTACCCTCGCTGCAATCGTTGCGTTTATTCCCTTAGCGTTTCGCATCGTTAAAATGACGCCCGTTCGAAAAATTCGCTTATTTGAAAATGTATCAACCTACGAAAACACCGAAAAATCCTCGTTTCAAGAAAACGGTATTCGCACCTTCGGTTTAGACATTTCTCATCACCAAGGATACATCGAATGGGATTCCGTAGCGACTTCCAAACATCCTATTCAATTTATCTTTATTCGAGCGACGAATGGCACGCGTATTTTGGACCGGGAATTCCACCGGAATTGGGAAGAAAGTCGCGGAAAGTCATTTTTGAGAGGTGTTTACCACTATTACCGTCCGAGTCAAAATTCAACCAATCAGTTCAACTTTTTCAAGAGTCACGTGTACTTGCGCAAAGGAGATCTTCCTCCCGTTTTAGATATGGAAGAAAACAGTTGGTTTGGAAAAGACAACTTACTTCGCGGGGTGAAAAATTGGTTGGCATTAGCTGAAAAACACTACGGTATTAAACCAATCATTTATACGAACCGAGATTTTTACCTACGCTATTTCAATACCAAAGACTTTAAACCTTATCACTTCTGGATTGCAGCTTATTCCGGACGACACCGCGTAGCAAATATCCCTTGGACTTTCCATCAATTCACGGAAGAAATTTACGTGAAAGGAATCGAAGGAAAAGTCGATGGAGATGATTTCAATGGCGACCGTAAAGCGCTCGATAAATTAACGATTCGCTAACGATCACAGAATTTCTGCGCCAAGATCCATTGCATCGAATCGCACGGACCCAATGTTATACGCATACACCGCTGCGGGAAGAAAAGTGATGCTTGCCCCTCCTACTTCAATCACTCCCTCTTTATCAATACTAGTAACCAAAGCTGCCGTCAACTTATTTTGCTCGCAAAAATACTTCAAGCTACCAAGCTCCTTCGGACTTGAAAAGTATCGGTTACTCCACTTCACCTCGACACAGCGACTTGGTTTAAAGAATTTTGTATCAACCAATACGACATCCACTTCTCCGGTCGAACGTCCTAAACGCCAACTTGCGTACTTCAAGTTTAACTTTTCCCGGTGCATCCACTGTGAGAAGATTGCTGTTTCCACCATATTACCTGCTTCATCATCCGATTCACGCACCGGAGAAAACATCGCTGTCCGTAAGGAAGGATTCGTCAAATACACTTTAAATGTAGTCACGCGCTGCAGTTTTCGTGCATGAACATCCACTTTATGAATCACTTTAATCAAAAATGCTGCAGCTAAATACTCAAGGTACTTCTTGATGATGTCCTTTTTAATGCCGCTATCCCGACAAAGGTTTTCAAACGAAAATTCTTTCCCTGAATTATACGCGAGGTATCCAAAGAAACTGTTCAACTCCTGTACATCACGTATGCCGTACAAACTAGGTAAATCGCGCAACAAAACCTTGTCAACGATATCGCTTTTAATGTACCTTCCGGGATCACTTTGAATGCGCTCGGACAACACCACTTCTGGATATCCTCCGAAATTGAGGTAATGAAAAAACTCCTCATTCAGTGTGCGAATATCATGGGTTCCGCTGTATTTCACTTCTTTTCCGTGGTAAGAAATGGAACTTGCATGCATCAAATGATGAAGTCCTTTTAAATGAATATATTCCTGAAACGTCAGTGGAGGCAACATGAATTCCGTAAATCGTCCCGCCCCACTCTCTGTACTTTGAAGTTTCAAGGCAGCAGCTGCCGAACCGGATACAATAAACTTCGTTTCCGGATACCGATCCACCAAGACCTTTAAATGCCGCTCCCAATCTTTCAAATATTGAATTTCATCGAAAAACACATACATCCCAACGGCATCTTTTTTACCAAGTGCCTTCAGTGAGATTTCTAGAAGATCCTCTAGTCCCAAATGCATGTAAATCGGATTATCAATCCCAACGAAAATAATTTGCGTAGCGGATACCTGCTGATCAATCAGTTCTTGAATTGCATGATACATCATCACCGTTTTACCAACGCGACGAGGTCCCATGAGAACAACCGCGCGCTTAATCTCTAAATCGGTCACAAAAGGATAAAAAACATCAAAGTACAAGCGTTTGGACATCTGTTTGTAGACATCTTGAATCTGATTCCCTACCCACCAAGGATTTTCAAACTGGAGGCGCTCAATTCTTTTTTCGAGTGGAATAGTGTTACTTATCATCGCTATTTTACCTTATCAACTACACAAATGTACAAATAAGCTTTTTTATTTAACCTTATTTTTACATTTTTTTACTTTTAGTGTACTTTTAATGAAATATTACTGCTTAATTATCGAAAAGGTAAGCTTTCAAAATTAACTTATCTTTGAAACAAGATGAGAACTTTCTACCTATTTATTTTCATTAGCCTAAACTCCATTCTTTCGGCTCAAATCTACAAGGATCCCAGTAAGGAAACAGCCATCCGCGTGCAAGACTTATTGTCACGTATGACGTGGGAGGAAAAATGTTATCAGCTGTTCATGGTTCCTGGGGACACCAATTTATTACACGGACATCTTTCCAAAGGGATATTCGGACTGCAGGTCAGTGCGCAAGCGGCTGGAGATGCAGCAGGGCAAGGACTGCACTACCAAACAACGCATCCTGCAACTGTTCAAATGGAACGACTGAATGCCATCCAGAAATATTGCGTAGAAGCAACCAGACTAGGAATTCCCATGCTTCCTTTCGATGAAGCCCTGCACGGACTCGTTCGAAATGGCGCAAGCGCATTTCCGCAAGCAATTGCATTAGCGGCAACTTGGGATGCCGAACTTGTTCATCAAGCAGCTCTGCACATTGCCTACGAAACCAAACAACGAGGCATTCGTCAAATACTTTCTCCTGTAATCAATTTAGCGACAGATGTACGCTGGGGAAGAACGGAAGAAACGTATGGCGAAGATCCATCCTTAAGTGCACAAATGGGCGTAGCATTCATGCGAGCTTTCGAAGAAAATGGCATCATTACCACACCGAAGCACTTTATTGCAAACGTTGGTGACGGTGGACGCGACAGCTATCCCATGCACTTGAGCAATTCGTACTTGGAACGCACACACCTTATTCCATTTGAACGTGCCATCAAAGACGCTGGAAGTCGATCCATCATGACTTCTTATAATTCACTCAACGGTAAAGCCTGCTCCTCCAATGAATGGCTATTAACCGAGAAACTAAAAAAGGAATGGAACTTCAAGGGATTTGTCATTTCAGACGCAAATGCTGTTGGAGGGGAATTAGTGCTTCACCGCACAGCAAACAGCTATGTTGAAAGTGGCGTACATGCCATCAATGCCGGACTCGACGTGATTTTCCAAACGGACATCGCACATTTTCCCTTGTTCTTTCCAGAGTTCCCTCCGAAGGGAATGGATACCAATCGCATCAATGACGCCGTTTCTCGCGTGCTGACTGCCAAATTTGACCTCGGATTATTCGAGCATCCGTATGCAAAGCAGAGCATGAATCCAGATTCACTGTTGACAGCTGGACATCATCTAGCACAGAAAGTCGCAGAAGAATCCATTGTTTTATTGAAAAATAAACAGGCTGTTCTTCCCTTGAATCCAGAGATGGAGTCCATTGCCGTTTTCGGTGAGGATGCTGTTCTTGCTCGATTGGGCGGCTACAGTGGACCCGGATTTCAAGTAACTTCCATTTTGGAGGGAATTCAAGCAGCCTTTCCCAAATCCACGATTACCTACGAAAAAGGCGCATTACTGAAGGACACATGCATCCAAATCGTTCCTTCTACCCACATCAGTTCCAATGGAACTATTGGATTCTCCGCTTCCTATTTCGACAATACAAGATTGGAAGGAGCGCCCATTGTTCAACGAAGAGATGAGCGTATTGACTTTCACTGGACCTTGTACGCTCCACATGAAGGCTTGAATCCAAACTTTTATAGCGTTCGATGGACAGGCGCATTCAATCCAACAGAAACAGAAAAAATCACACTAGGACTCGAAGGAAACGATGGTTATCGACTTTACATAAATGAAGCATTAGTCATTGACCGATGGGAGAAGCGATCGTTCCACCAGGACTTGGTTAACTACTCCTTCCAGAAAGGAAAAACATATGACCTTCGCATCGAATTCAAGGAAACGCAAGGCAATGGTTTGATTAAATTCATTTGGAAACGAGAAGATGAAAACGCTAAAAAAGCACAGTTGAACCAGGTGTTAAAAAATGCTAAACACGCAAGCGCAAACATCGTTGTTGTAGGAATTGAGGAAGGAGAATTCAACGACCGCGCTTCCCTCCGTTTATCCGAATCTCAAGAACAGTTGATTCACACGGTGGCAAAAAACGGCAAGAAAACAATTGTTGTATTGGTTGGAGGAAGCGCCGTAAATATGGAATCATGGATTGAAGAAGTAGACGGAATTCTTGCTGTTTGGTATCCCGGTGAAGCTGGAGGAACAGCTGTTGCGAAGGTGCTCAACGGATCAGTGAACCCATCTGGAAAACTTCCCATTACCTATCCAATGAATGAGGCGCAATTGCCACTCGTCTACAACCACTTGCCAACCGGACGCGGAGACGATTACAGAAACCAAAGTGGCGAACCACTTTTTCCATTTGGCTTTGGACTCAGTTACACGAACTTTGAATTTACTGAAATTCCGGGTGAAGGAAATCAAATCTATCAACTTGGAGATACCGTAAAAATCAAGATGAAACTTACCAATTCAGGAACGATACAAGGTGCAGAAGTCGTTCAATGTTATTTAAAATCCTTGTACACGAACGAAAGTCGTCCCGTTCAAGAATTGGTTCAATTTCAACGTATCAACCTCAACCCCAAGGAAGAAAAAGGACTAGAATTGCATTTCGTTCTAAACGAACAACTTTCTACTTTTGGTATCACTCCCGGAATTTATATGCTACAAATCGGAAGTTCGTCAAAAGATATTCGCATCGTCATTCCGTTTCAAATTCAAATGTAAAACATTTAGATATCCTTTCATCACTAGGAATTAAGCAATTATTCAGCTACATTTACTTCTCTATGTTACGTAAAAGTTACCTTCTGCTTTTATTGATCTTGTTTCCACTTTCTTCGTGGGCTCAACCCGTTGCGTCTGGACGAAAATCAATATCGATTTACAGCAGTATTGGAATAGCGACAGGAATAAAAGAAGTCGCATCAGACCTTCAGTTTGGACTAGCAAAATCAATCGAAAAATGGGATGTCTTTGCTGACCTTCACGTAAACAAGTATTCCGAATCGAGTTCATTTAGCATGAGCGCAGTATTAGGTCGCGATTTGTTGCGTTTAGATCCCAAACACTTAAAACGCCACCCTTACTACCTTTTCCCTTATGCTGGAATTGGTGTAACTCACTTGAGTAATCCGATTTTCTTCGATTCCTTCTTACTCAAAGGCGACGACATGATTCATGTTTCACTTGGAGTTCAATCACGTGTCATGTTCACACGTAATTTTGGCTTGATGTCCGATATTCGTTTCAACCAGAACATGCTGATCGACTATCAACTTAAAAGAGCCTTTCACCTCAATTTGGGATTTATCTTAAAAGTTCGCTAACGGAATCGATGATTCACTTTCTAGCCTGAAAATACGTTTCAAAATAGGCGTCCGTAAAAATCGGATAGTTCAAATACACAGCATGGTCTAGCAATTGCTGCCAATGTTTTTGCTTTTCTGCTGGGTCTTCACAGAGTTCATGTTGAAAAAAGTAAACGAACAAGAGCAAAAACTCATCATAACCATAGCGCAAATACGTAAGGTCGATTTGCTGAAGGTAAGTTCTCGCTTTCTGGGTTTTTCCGACAAAAAGGGCATGCTGGACAAGCGATAAATAATACACGTTCAACTGAGAAAGATTGTACCAAAAGTGAACATTCGAGGCATGTTTCTCGAAACTGAAAAGAAAGTTTGAAAAGTCTCTGCTTGGGAAAACCAAGCATTGCACATTCGAGACGAAAATGTACTCCAACGTTCGCTCCGGACGCTTTTTAATTAAGACAGACCAATCATTAAACAGTTGGATACGTTCTTCTTCAGTTATTTCTGTCATCAGATACAAAGCAGCGATGCGTCCATACAATATGGGATGTAAATCAACGTTTAACGCTGGAATGCGACTCAAGTGTTCTGCGGTGATTTGATGTCCATTCAGCAAGTCTTTCCAGATCAATACGCCATTCGTAAAGAAGAAGGATTCCTCATCGATATCGGGAAGTTGATTGACATACGAAATCCATGAGCCGTATTTCTTGTTTAATCCAGAATAATCGACAAACATTTTTAAGACGAGGTCTCGAAACAAGGGAATTTTGAGTAATTCCTGTTCAAAGGCTTCATCCTCCACAAAACGAAATAGACGTCCGACCACTACCCCGATCCTCAAAGCAAGTTCATAGGGTAAATTGGCAAATGACCATTCATCCTGAGCCAAAATAACCTGCAAAGATTTCAAGTCACGACGGTAAATTAATTCACGTAATAACACAGAAAAGGAATAAGAAAAATCATCTTTCTGATAGAACCGATACTTAAACATATCTACCAACTTTGTGGTATCTTGCTTGTCTACACCTAAAAATAAATTCTCCCATTTAGGCCATTCATCGACCGAATGAAAACGATTCATGAAATCTCGATAGGATGAAAATCCAGTATATTTGGATAAGGCGTCTAAGGTTGAAATACGTGGCTCTCTGTATTCAATGACACCAAATAAACGTCGAAACGTATTGTACGAGATAAAAACGCCTGTTTTCGTATATAAGTCTTGTGCGAGATCTTCACACTGCTTCCTTTTTTGGATTTTTTGTCCAAATACTTTTTCAACTTCTTGTTTTAATTCTTCAATCACATGATAAATGTACCACTTGTGTACCATTTATTCAATTATCCTTGAATATTTTTACCGAAACTATTGCAATTAATTATTTATGCTCAACTCTCTCAAAACTAGCGCTTGCGTTTTATCATTAGGCATACTTCTTTTGAGCTGCTCGCGAAGAGCCAATGATTATTCGTATTTGATTTCTTCCTACAAAAAAATACATTGCTCTACGTTGAGCTCTTCGAAAACAACATTGGCGGAACGTAAAAAAGGACTTGAGAAATTGGGACGCTTGCAAAATGAATTCAAGCAAGCATTAAAATACTTAAAACAAGAAGAAAAAGAAAAGTTAAATAACATGATGTCTAAAACGATAATGGACATCCAACAAGGAAAATGTGACGAATAATCGCTTGAAAAGATTATTCCATTCCCATGGCCGTTTGCATCGTTTTCAGAAAAGTCTCCGGTTCCTGCGCACCACTGACCGCATATTTACGATCAAATACAAAAAACGGCACACCTCTGACCCCAAACTGTTGAGCAAGGTCGATATCCGCTTCTAATTCCTTCGTATGTTGACCACTGAGTATTTTCACATCAAGTGCAGTTGTGTTTAATCCAACTTCAGATGCTAAATCGATCAGTATGTTCACATCGTCGATGTTTTTCCCCTCGACAAAATGTGCTTCGAATAAGCGCTCCTCCATTTCGTGCTGAAATCCTTGGATGCGCGCTTCATGCAATAAGTGATGTGCCTTCATGGTATTTGCGAGGACTACTTGATCAAAATGATAATCGAGTCCGAAGGCGCTACCCGATGCCGTAATCTGGGACATCATTTGACGTGCTTGTTCCTCCGGAAATCCTTTAATATCTTCTAAATACTGAAAAATAGAAACCGACGGATCCGTTTTTACTTCTGGATTCAAGAGAAAGGACTTCCACTCGATTTCCACAGCTTCTTTTCCCTCGAATTGCGCCAACGCCATGTCAAATTTTCGTTTACCCATGTAACAAAATGGACAAGCAATATCACTCCAGATTTCTATTTTCATAACCTTATCAGTTCAATGTACAAAACGTTTATTCGGATTTACTTCAATCTCCGCGAATTTACATAAAAGAATAGCCTTCGTTTAACAAATATGAGCTATTCTTGTTCTAGATAAAAAGAAACTACATGGGACTCGTGCGAATTGACAGACCACAAATTGAACAGATGGATAATATCCAACGCTTAAACCTCATCAATAGCTGTACAGGATATAAATCTGCCAATTTAATCGGAACGATTTCCAATTCAGGGAAGAGCAATGTGGCGGTTTTCTCTACGGTGACACACCTAGGTAGCGACCCTGCATTAATTGGCTTCATCATTCGTCCAAGTTTTACGCCGAGGAATACCTATTCGAACATCAAGGAATACGGATACTTCTCTATCAATCATATTTACAGCGACATCATTGAGGAAGCTCATCAGTCTTCTGCAAACTATACTGAGGACGAAAGTGAATTTGAGCACACGAACTTGGAAGCTGTTTATCACGGCGGCTGTCCGGTTCCTTTCGTGAAGGGAAGTCCGGTGAAACTGCTGTGTAAATTCGTGAGCGAATACTTGATTAAAGAAAATGGCTGCATGCACATTATTGCTTCGATTGAAGCGATTTTCTACGAGGAAGAACTCTTGGATCAAGAACACCATTTGCAACTTGAAAAGGGAAAGGTGGTGACCATTTCTGGACTTAAAGCCTACTCCCTACCACATCTTCTGAACGAATTCCCGAGAGCAGTTGTTCCAAAAAAGAAATAATCTTACTTCACCTCCACACCAAATTCCCTGAATCGCGCCAGCAACATATCTAATTCATAGGTGCGGTAAATGTATAATTCGGCAACCATGTAATTGGGATGATCCACAACGATGCGTTGACTTCTGTGCAACAAGCGCTCACGAACATAGGACATCGCCCAATCGGTGAATTTGATGCGAATGTATTCTGGTTCACTATCCTTGAAACGCGCAACACCCAAACAATGCTTGAAATAATCTTTTAATCCAACTTTGTGCGCTAGATCCGCATGGTGAAAATGAATGGTCCGAACACTGGAATTTCCCTCCTCACTTTCTAATTGAGCTGGCGCAATGACATAATCTTCAATCATATCAAAGGCGAAAATTTTAATGGTTCGCTTGAATTGATCTTCGGAATTATCTTTATAATCCACCGCAACTAGGTAAAAGCGTCCGTCGTAAAACTTTACTTGAAGCGGAGCTACAATCTGCAATTTAGAACGATACGTGGTATGAATGGGCTTATACCAAAATTGAATGGCTTCCTGTTCAAAAATACTTTGAACGATGTCCTTCGCTAAAGCCATCGCCTTTCCTCCATCATCCAAAGCGGAAAATGAAAAGGACAATACGGATTCTAACGTAGAAGATGCTGGAGAATTCTCTGGATAATGTTCGAGTCCGAGGTTTTTCGCTAACTGATGCAGCATAAGGGACTCCACATCTTGTTTTAATTCCGCCTGAATTCCGTCGATTTCCATTAACTGATAGGAATGCTTTCTGGAAATATTGACATGCTTTAAATTCAAGCCCAAGTCCTCACGGATAAACTGCAAATCTCCTTCCAAGGTCCGACGACTGATTTTCTTTTGTTCCAACAAGGGCAATTGCTCATTCAAATGAGTCAATATCTCCAAGAACGTCGCGCGTTTATTCGCTTGTCCTCGCAAGAATTGCAGAAGTACTTGAACACGTTGGCTTTGTGCGGTGAGTTGAAACATGCATCGAATGTACGTTTTTATTCCGTAATAATATTGCGGTGTAATTTATTTTTCTGCTTTTGAATCTGGAAAGAAAAAAAACAATATTTTTAAAAACTAAACCTAAAACCATGGAACAAAACGTACAACTGCAAGCTGAAATCGACCAATTGAAAACTCAATTAACGGGTGATTTATTCTCTGATATGGATTTGAAGGATCAAATTCACAACCTAGAAATGAAGCTGAATGGCGTGCGTCCTATGGACAGTCACATTGACTGTGTGGGTTGCGGTTCCTAGTAACCTTATTGAAATAACTCGCTTAATACGCGTCCCTTCGATTTGAGAGAATGCAATTGCAACAATTCTCCAATCGTTGCATTGACATCAATTAATTCCGCCTGTTGATTCAGGAAAACTCCTTGTTTGAAATCTGGACCAAAACTCCACAAGTGAATGCGTCGACATCCTTCGCAAGAACATCCGTGTGAGATAAATCCGTTCGAAACACCATCGGAATGTCTGCCGTGGTCATTTGTGACGAACATCGTCGTTTTACCTTGGTAAGTTGGATCGCTTTCCAAGTATTTCCAGATTTCGTGCACCATGGAATCGGTTTGTTGAATCCCTCGAATGTAGGCATTCCAATCGCCTTTATGTCCAGAAAAGTCGGGCTCGCGAAAATTGACAAACAACACTTTTGGTTTACGGACTTCCAAGGCATACATGACGCGTTTAAAGGTGATGGAATCATGACGGTAGCCAGTACCGAGTCCGTTGATGCCGCAATCTGTAGATGCGATGTATTTATTCTTCCATTTTGAATCTTTGCAGTCGGATAAAACCTGCAGCTTGTCCTTGCTGGTGATGAGCCAAACAAGATGAGCCTCATCCGGATGTTTTTTCAAGTAATGCTGAAAGATTCCAGGATTCTGCGGATATTCTCCACCAGTATTATTGATGGATTGATACGTTCCTGTCGTGAGCGCGGTGTGTCCGTGTGTTGTCCAGGTTCCTCCCAAATTGTAGAAATAGGAATGTGTACAACCGTTTGGTGCCAAAACGGAATCCATGTAACGAACGTTTGGCCTTCCTGTTTGACCCCAAGATTCCGTGTACCTTGGACCATCGATGACTACAACCACTACATTTTTTGTCTGATATACCCGATCAATGACTTTCTCGCTGGTACAAGAATGTATCCAAGTGAGTCCGACAAGCACGAAAATGACGCTGATGATTCGCATCCCCTAATGTACACTTTTTAGTGCAATCTGCTCTTAATCTTTGATTCGTGAAAAACGCAAGAACTTCAACATAAAATCGGGAAGCGGTTTCATTGGGTCTCTTTTCTCCACATTCAAGAACAAGCCCCATTTCTCGACAATCGGAACCTTGAATACCTCGATCATTTCAATCAATGTTCCATCTGGATCATCAATGTACACACAATGAACTTTGGTATTTCCCATACTCAATGCCGACTGACTGTCACAGGTAAACGGGAATCCTTTTGCGGACATGTCTTTTTCCAATTCACGCATTCCTTTCACATCGAGTCCTAAATGAACGAATCCATAATCTCCCCAAATACGTCCCTTGAAGATTTTTTGAGGAACTCTATCTACTGCTTGAACCAATTCGATGTAATTTTTTCCAGTTACTTTTCCGAATCCACCGCCAGTAGGCTTTGATTTTGTCAATAATACTCTGCGAAAACGTTCAGTCCCATTTGGTAATTCACTCCAATCGGAAAAAACAGCCGTTTGATCAAAAACCACTTCATCAAAACCTAAAATATCACGGTACAATTTCATGGATTCATCGGCATTCGTCACACCAATACTGATTCCTAACACACCACCCGAATGATGACCTGTATTCGAATAGAATTCATTGTTCTCTACAAATTGAAACAAATTCCCATCGGGATCATTGATGAAAAATCCTTTGCGTTGATCTGGTCCAGCTTGAATGGATTTAGTAGGAGCCAAATTCTTTACGAAATCGTGACTTCCCTGAATATTGCGCGATTTCATTTGAATGGCATTAATTCCCAAATCTCCCCAGGCAAAGGTGTTTAGGTTTCCTTTCCCTTTGAAGGATGTTGCTTCAATTACTTCCATCGCACAGCCTCCTTGGAGGTTCATGATCATACTAGCACGCTTGGTCATCGTCACGCCATGCGTATATACATCCATGAGTGGCGCTGCCTGAACAGAGTCGAAAAAGGGAATATCCATTCCAAACAATTTTCGGTAAAGTGGTAGTGTTTGATTCATGTCACTTACAGCTACTCCGATGTGCTGCATTCCGTTGACGTTTACATATGTTGACTTCATGCTATTCAATCTTTATTAATTCTTTATAAACTCATGCGTTTGTTTCAAGAACGCCAATGTTTCAGACTCTTCTGATCCTTCCTCCAACTCCAAGTTGTATTCCCAATTCGCACGCGGAGGCATGCTCATAAGTATGGACTCCGTTCTTCCACCAGAATAAATGCCAAATTTTGTTCCTCTGTCGTGCAGTAAGTTGAATTCAACATACCGTCCACGACGCAATGCTTGCCAATTCAATTCTTTTTCCGTTGCTTCCTTCAAATCAATCGAGTCTACTTGATGTTTGTATGCTACCGGAAACAACCTACCGAGTGAAAGGCAATAGTTAAAAATGTCCTTTTTGGATAAGCCACAGTTTTCATCCAAATGATCGAAGAAAATTCCACCAATTCCACGAGACTCCTCACGATGTGGTAAATAGAAATAGCGATCTGCCCATTCTTTAAATTTTGGATAAAACTCACTTGAAAACTGGTCAGATGTTTCTTTTAACTGTCGGTGGAAATCGATCGCCAATTTTTGATCTACGTAGTGTGGTGTCAAATCAATTCCTCCGCCAAACCAATAGGTCGCACCATTATCCAATTCAAAATAACGGACATTCATGTGGATAATCGGATGTCTCGGGTGTTTTGGATGCAAGACAATCGAAACGCCTGTCGCAAAGAAGTGTTCTCCTTCTAGATTCAATTGCTTTTTCATCGCTTGAGAAACTGGACCATGAACAGCTGAAAATGCCACGCCCGCTTTTTCAAAAATGCGTCCCTGACTCATCGTTCGCGTAAATCCACCTCCACCTTCTTCACGCGTCCATGGATCTTCCATAAACGTCGCTTCTCCGTCAATTTGCTCCAAGGCTTGACAAATATGCATTTGCAAGTCTCTATATGATTCCTCTATTTCTGTACGCGTCATTGTTATTCCGGCTTCGATTCAAATCCTTTGTAATCTAAAATATATCCTGCAGTATTTTGAAAACCATTACCGACACCTTGTTGAAGAAGTTGGTAATTACTGATGATTCCTGTTTGTTTATTCGTCTGACTAAGTAACTGACGGCAAACCATTAAAGTAGCATCATAGCCTAAACAAGCCATTTTTGTCAAATCAGACGCATAGACCTTGCGGTATTTTTTGTGCAAGGACATAACACTTGGGGAATGGTAGGAAAAATAACTCGGACTTGCATACGTAAATACATACTCATTTTGGATGCTCCCGCTAACTTCTTTCCACTCCAACCATTCTTTCAGTCCATAAATGTGGACATGCTCATTCGCTTTATATTTTTCTAACAAGGAAAGTACTTTTGCTTTATCTGTGCTCAAGACCACATAAATGATGTCTGGATTCATGAATTCGTATTGCTTGTAGTTTTTCCACGTAGCTTCAATGATCTTCGCTTTGGAAACGGAAGATGGAACATTTCGGAATGCCGTTAAAAACAGTTGGTCCATTTTCATGTCTACCTCTGACTCTCCTTTGATGAGGACAACCGTCTGATCAACAAAATGATGGTGTACACTGGATGCTAACTGCTCCATCAGGTTTGAGGAAGAAGGCGAAAGACAAATCGCATTTGGATTTCCAAGCAGCTCACTTTCTTTCATTGCTACAGGAAAAGCTACCCTTAACTCATTCTTACGGGCAAAAGAACTGACCAATTCTGCTTCTTTTTGTTGAAGTGGAGCGAAAATAACATCCATGTCCAACAATTCAGGTTTGGCTAAAATCGCCGTTAGATTTTCCGTTGCTGATTCATAATCGTACACGTGAAAAACAGCATTTAAGCCCAGATGAGTCAATGAATCTATGGCTAATTTTGCGCCCATATAGTATTCTAGCGCTGCACCAGAAACAAAGCGATTGTACGTTGCTGTGGAATCAAGATTCAAGGGTAAAAACAAAGCAATCTCGAATGATTTGCGTGCGGGAAATTGCAATTCATCCTTTATTTCTTCCACTCTTTTTGGTGGAACCGGACGAATTTGCACTCGTTCGATTTTTTCCTTTTTGATGGGAATTCGAACGGTTTGACCCGGACTCACACGACTTGACGTGAGGTGATTCAAGGCTTGAAGTTCCGGAACTGGAACCATAAATCGTTTGGATAAAGTGTAAAGCGATTCTTGTGGCAAAACAACATGTGAAATCACCTGATCAGAAAACGAAACATTAAAGGCTGATTTGGCTGCCTCACTTGGTTTTGGTATTTCCTGCTGCATGACCTCAACAAATGTAGACGTTTCATCCGTCTGAATTCGCGCAATGGCATTCGGAATGGTCAAGCGCTGGTTTAACTTTAATCCATTTTTCGTTGATGGATTATACTTCATGATCGAATCCATGGAAACATCGTACATCTTCGAAACGGAATACAAGGTTTCCTTCTGGACCACCGTATGTTTTACTGTTTTGCGTTGAACAGGAATAAATACAATCTCTCCAGTAGTTAATCCACGTTCGATTCCGGGATTCATGTTCAAAATATCCTCCGCCGGACACGCATACATTTGTTGAAGTCCATACAAGTTATTGCCGTCAGCAACGGTATGGATGTAACATTTCTTTCCCTCTCGTTCTGTAATCTGTGCGTATTGCTGACCATGAACCAACAATGCACTGAGTAACAAAAAGAACAATAAGGATTTTTTCATAAAACGAATCTTATTCCCATTCAATGGTTGCAGGCGGCTTGGAACTAATGTCGTACGTAACACGGTTAATTCCTTTCACTTGATTGATGATTCTGTTGGATATTTTCGCCAAGAATTCATACGGTAAATGACACCAATCGGCAGTCATTCCATCGGTTGAAGTAACTGCTCTTAATGCAACCGCATTTTCGTAGGTACGTTCATCACCCATCACTCCTACGGATTGAATCGGTAAGAAGATTGCTCCGGCTTGCCATACGTCGTCGTATAATCCGTCTTCTTTTAATCCATCGATGAAAATCGCATCGACATCTTGCAAGATGCGTACTTTTTCAGCACTCACCTCTCCTAAAATTCGGATTCCAAGTCCTGGACCTGGGAAGGGGTGGCGTCCAAGTATGCGCTCATCGATTTCCAGTGAACGTCCAATGCGTCTCACTTCATCTTTGAACAACAAACGAAGCGGTTCCACCACTTGAAGTTTCATGTAATCTGGTAATCCACCAACATTGTGGTGAGATTTAATCGTTTGTGAGGGTCCACCAGTCGCAGAAACCGACTCAATGACATCTGGATAAATTGTCCCTTGTCCGAGCCACTTCGCTCCTTCTACCTTCTTGGATTCTTCGTCGAAAACATCGATGAATACTTTACCAATGGCTTTGCGTTTTAATTCTGGATCTGTCAATCCTTTCAATGCTGCATAGAACAGATTGGAAGCATCAACACCTTTCACGTTCAAGCCCATTCCTTTGTAGGACTCAAGAACGGACTGGTATTCGTTTTTACGAAGGAGTCCGTTATCAACAAAAATACAATGTAAATTTTCGCCAATTGCCTTGTGTAATAGAACCGCTGCTACGGATGAATCAACACCTCCTGAAAGTCCAAGAATTACCTTGTCATCTCCCAATTGCTCACGCAAACGTGCTGTGGTTTCCTCCACAAAAGAATCTGGTGTCCAATCACATGCGCAATGACAAATGTCCACGATGTAATTTTGCAAAAGAATTTTTCCCTCCGTTGAATGATACACCTCTGGATGGAATTGAATCCCGTAGGTCTCTTCGCCTTCGATATGGTATCCAGCAATCTCGACATCTGATGTGCTGGCAATGATTTTATAGTTGCTAGGAATTTTTTTTATGGTATCCCCGTGAGACATCCACACTTGTGAACCGTTAGTCATTCCTTTTGTTAAGATGTGACTTTCATCCACGTAGGACAAATGAGCACGTCCATATTCACGGATGCTTGATGGCAATACTTCACCACCGAAATGGTGGGATAAATACTGTGCGCCGAAACATACTCCAAGAAGTGGCATTTTTCCTTTGATCGCATCTAGATTCGGTCTTGGAGAAGCCTCATCGCGCACGGAGAAAGGACTTCCTGAAAGGATGACCCCTTTCACATTCGGTCCAATTTCCGGAATTTTATTCCACGGATGGATTTCACAATAAACATTTAACTCGCGGATTCTACGCGCAATGAGCTGCGTATATTGAGAACCAAAATCTAAAATTAATATCATTTCATGCATGCCGCAAAGATAAGCATAATTGCTAATTAGCGATGCGCGAAGCATCCTTGATTTTTAAGCGATAAACAAGAGGAAAGTCCATTGTGTTATTTTCTTGTGAATTGTTGCAATTCAGGCGACTGATTGTCCTTTAGATTAAGTAGAATTGATTAACTTTGGTGCTTGCATTAAAGAGAAAAACAATGATTGGAGATATCTTAAAATCCATTTTTGGAGATAAGAACGCGAAAGACAAGAAATTATACTGGCCTTACGTAGAGTTAGCAAATGCTGCTCATGAACACATAAAAACATTATCTGACGAGCAATTGCGTCAAAAATCACGTGAATTTCAACACCTGATTCGCGAAGAAAAAGAACGTCTTGAACATCAATTGGCTGACTTGCGCACAAAAGCAGAAAGTTTAGAAACAAGTATCAACGAGAAAGAAGATTTATTCGATCGCATCGATAAATTAGAAAAAGAAGTCGATGCCCAAATCGAAGAGACGCTGATTAAAATCCTCCCAGAAGCATTTGCCGTGGTGAAGGAAACAGCATATCGCTGGTCAACGAACGGACAATTAGTCGTAACTGCGGAAGAGTTCGATCGTGATTTAGCGAAGAAAAAAGACGGAATTACCATCGATGGCGACAAAGCGATTTGGCACAACGAATGGACTGCTGCTGGTGGACACATCAAATGGAACATGGTGCATTACGATGTTCAGTTGATGGGTGGCGCTGTCTTGCACAAAGGAAATATTTCTGAAATGCAAACGGGAGAAGGAAAAACCTTGGTGGCAACACTTCCTGTTTACCTGAATGCACTTGCGGGAAAAGGAGTACACATCGTAACGGTCAATGATTACTTGGCAAAACGTGACTCCGAATGGATGGGTCCATTGTACCAATTCCACGGATTGAGCGTGGATTGCATCGATAAACACCGTCCAAACTCCAAAGAAAGAAGACAAGCGTACCTTGCGGATATTACCTTCGGTACAAACAATGAATTTGGTTTCGATTACTTGCGTGACAACATGGCTGGACACGTGGACGATCTAGTTCAACGCAAGCACCATTTTGCGATTGTCGATGAGGTCGATTCTGTATTGATTGACGACGCTCGTACCCCATTAATCATTTCTGGTCCAACTCCAAAAGGAGATGAACACGAATTCCATGAATTGAAACCACGCATTGAACGCGTTGTGGATGCTCAAAAACAATATGTTCAACAGTGTTTAGCGGAAGCGAAAAAATTGTTGACGGTGATCAACGAAGCACCTGAAGACAAAAACGAAGCGAAGCGCATGTTGGAAGAAGGTGGAATCGCTCTACTGAGAGCACACCGTGGCTTGCCAAAAAACCGCACACTCATCAAGTTCTTATCTGAGCCAGGAATCAAAGTTCACCTTCAAAAAACGGAGAACTTCTACATGGCGGAGCAAGGTAAAAACATGAAGAAAATCGATGCGGAATTGTTCTTTGTGATCGATGAGAAAAACAATACGATTGAACTGACGGACAAAGGAATCGATTTGGTATCTGGGAAAGATGACCGAAATTTCTTCGTGATGCCAGATATCGGTGATGAAATCGCAAAACTTCAGAAGCAAAACCTAGAGAAAGATACATACCTTGAACAAAAGGACGGATTGGTTCGAGAATATTCGATTAAATCTGAACGCATTCACTCCATCAACCAATTATTGAAAGCATACACGCTATTCGAAAAAGAAGTGGAATATGTAATCCTTGATGGAAAAGTGAAAATCGTTGATGAGTCAACTGGACGTATCCTTGAAGGACGCCGTTACTCGGATGGATTGCACCAAGCAATTGAGGCAAAAGAAAACGTAGAAGTAGAAGCTGCCACGCAAACGTACGCAACAGTGACCTTGCAAAATTACTTCCGTATGTACCACAAACTTGCGGGTATGACCGGAACAGCGGAAACGGAAGCGAAAGAATTCTGGGATATCTACAAACTAGATGTTGTAATTGTCCCTACGAATAGAGCTGTATCGCGTAATGATCAAGACGATTTCGTTTACAAATCTGCCCGTGAGAAATACAATGCAGTGATTTTGGAAGTGGAAGAATTAGTCGCTGCCGGACGTCCAGTTCTTGTTGGAACAACGACCGTAGAGATTTCTGAATTAGTTTCCAGAATGCTCCAAATGAAAAAGATTCCGCACCAAGTATTGAATGCCAAGTACCACCAAAAGGAAGCAGAAATTGTCGCAAATGCTGGACTAGCAGGAGCGGTGACTATTGCAACGAACATGGCTGGACGTGGAACCGATATCAAGTTAGGTGAAGGTGTGAAAGAAGCTGGTGGACTAGCGATTATTGGTACGGAGCGTCACGATTCACGTCGTGTTGACCGTCAGTTAAGAGGTCGTGCTGGACGTCAAGGTGATCCAGGTTCTTCTCGTTTCTTCGTTTCTTTGGAAGATGATTTAATGCGTAAGTTCGGTTCCGAGCGTATTGCCAAACTCATGGACCGTATGGGACTGAAAGAAGGAGAAGTGATTTCTGCCGGAATGGTTTCTAAGTCGATTGAACGCGCACAGAAAAAAGTAGAGGAGAACAACTTTGGTGTACGTAAAAACTTGTTGGAATACGATGACGTGATGAACGCACAACGCAAAGCCATCTACAAGAAACGTAAAAATGCCTTGTTCGGTGATCGTCTAGACATTGACATCGACAATATGTTCTTCGAACTATGCGAAACGACCGTGCAACAACACGGTGGGTCAAATTTCAATGACTTTGAATTAGAATTATTGCGCATCATTGGGATTGAATCTCCAATTTCAGCAGTGGAATTTGAGAAAATAAGTAAGGAAGATTTGACGGATAAAATCTATGCTTCCATGAAGGAATCTTATGAGCGTAAGTGCGATAAGATTGCTCAAAGAACCTTGCCGCAAATCAAACATGTGCACGAAAATCTTTCGGATAAGTTCAAGGATATGGTTGTCCCTTTAACAGATGGACGTCGCGAGCTGCAATTGATCGTGAATATCGAAGAAGCATACAAATCTGAAGGAAAACTCATTTCAAAAGCATTCGAGAAAAATGTGATTTTATCTAAAATCGACGATGAATGGAAAGAGCATTTACGTGAGATGGATGAATTGCGTTCAGCTGTACGAAATGCTTCTTACGAGCAAAAAGACCCACTTGTTGTGTACAAATTGGAATCGTATGAATTGTTCCGCTCGATGTTGAATCGTTTAAACGAAGAAGCCGTTGAGTTGTTGATGAAACTAGATATTCCTGTAGAACAATCCGTTCAAGGAACGAACCAAGAATCACGTCAAAACAATTACCAACAGGCACAGACGAATCAATCTGTTTCTTCTACTCCTCCACCATCTTTCGAAGGTCGACAAGGATACGATCAAGCGATTGCGAACTCTATGCCACAACCGGAAAAACGTCAACCGATCATCGCTGAACCGAAAGTGAATCGAAATGATGCGTGTCCATGTGGTAGCGGTAAGAAATATAAGCAGTGTCACGGTAAGTAATGACAAACAAAAGTAAGATGCGGGTTGCGTTCATTGGCTCTGGAAAAGTTGCCACTGAACTTGCACTTATCTTTCGTTTTAAAGGAATTGACATCACCGGTATTTCAAGTAGAAATGAGGTAAGTGGTACTGAACTTGCTACACGTTTGAATTGTCCATTTGTTGCTGATCCGAACGAACTTAAAGCAGACTTAATCATTATTGCCACCAACGATGTTTCGGTGAAAGCGTTGAACTCGACCTTGAAAACTGAATCCTTTGTTGTCTATACAGCCGGCGCAGTAAATTTGGATGAAATTACGGATGAAAATTGGGGCGTTTTCTACCCGCTTCAAACATTCACCGAAAACCGACACCTGACCGTTGATGAAGTTCCAATTCTGATGGAAGCTAATTCTAATGAACTGCGAAATCTATTGGAAGCACTTTGCGAAAAGATTGGATTCCAATACGATTACTGCGACTCACAAAACCGACAAAAATACCACCTTGCAGCTGTTTACGTGAATAATTTTGTCAATCACCTGTTTCATAAAGCACAAATTCAACTGAAGGAAAATCAGTTAAATTGGAACCTATTGAAACCTCTAATTGAGGAAACCGTTGCTAAACTTGATGATCTTTCTGCCTTTGATGCGCAAACAGGTCCAGCAAGAAGAAATGACCAAAGCACCATTCTCACGCATGAATCGCTATTAAACGATGAGGAAGTACGGCTGTATAAAGTCCTCACAAACAGTATTCAAAAGACCTATAACCATGACTAGTTACAAACATGCGCTGAATCACATCAGTACTTTTATTTTCGATGTTGATGGTGTTTTTACCGATGGAAAAGTGTATTTGTTGAAAGACGAAATTGTTCGAACACTTAACTCCAAGGATGGTTACGCAGTGCAATACGCGGCAAAAATGGGTTATAAAATCTTTGCAATTACCGGTGGGAATTCGACAGAAGTTCGCGACAGACTACTCGGACTCGGTATGAATCGCGTGCACCTCAGTGCACATAGCAAGATGATTTGTTATGAAGAAATCAAAGCAGAATTTAATTTGACAGACCAAGAAATCGCATACATGGGAGATGACATTCCGGATATTCCTGTGTTAAAGGTTGCTGGACTTTCTGCTTGTCCACAAGATGCGGTGAGCGATGTGAAAAGCATTGTCCATTACCAAAGTCCATTTGACGGTGGAAAAACCTGTGTCCGAGACATCATTGAGCAAACACTTCGCGTACAAGGCAAGTGGATGAGTGAACTTGCTTTTCAATGGTAATTCTAATCCAGCTGACTGATTTCTTCCAATAATTGAAACTGATTCCTTGCTCTTCGCAGGTTGTGATTTTCGTCCTCGACCCAATAATATTGATCACCTATTAAGTAATCACTCAAAAAACGAAGACCTTGAATGTAAATCACGGCCTTTGCTCCCAAAAGAAAATGTCCCCTTTCTAAATCAGTAAGATGGTCATTCATTGGACCTTGAACGTACCCATTAATCAATTCGGTTAAAATGAGTGGATTGAATGCTTTTTTCTGTTGACTATCCTCTGTTCCCACTTGACAAAAGGAACGAACCATATCTCCAAAATCGTATAAAATACTTCCCACCATGATGGTATCCCAATCGATGAGCGCACGCACCTCTACTCCATTTGCATCAAATAAAAAATTACTCAATTTTGGATCGGCGTGAATGATTCTTGTTGGAATCTTTGGCAATAGTTCGAGGTAACGTGTCAAGACGTCCTCATATTCCACCACTTTCTTGATCAAATAACTGGCTTGAGTTCGTCGGTATGGAATCGCCACTTTCAATGAATGCAAGTAATCTTTTCGTCGTTTATTGAAATCTAGGAATCCAGGAATGCTCTCTTGGATTTGGTTTTTAGGGAAGTCCAACAAGTACGAATGAAATTCACTTAAGGCCTTTGCTGCCTCGAATGCTTGCGCATGTTTCGTGAGGACATCTAAACTTTTACTTGGATGAATGGCATGAAACATGCGCCACGTTTGTCCCTTGTGATCTTGCAGTAAATAATTTTGATCCGCATTTTTAACGAGCGTTAAACAGGATTTCGGATATCCTTTTTTCGCTAAAAACTGTGCAATGCGCAGTTGGTTCATCACCACCAAGTTTGGATTACCAAACACATGTGTGTTCACACCTTGAAGGACATAAAACGTATCGTTCATGGCCTCCACTAAAAATGTTTTGTGGATGAGTCCACCTTTTAAAAGACTAATCCGCTGGACTTTTGTCTCCACTGACTTTAAAAAGTCGTTGGCTATCGATCGTTCCAATTGCCTATTCATGCGAGAAGGATTTTGGATAAACGTTTCGATCGCTTAATTCCGTTAAGTACTGCAACACGGAATTCTTATCCTCCGGGAAGGTCAGTCCAACCCACTTTTCTTGACTAGAAAGCACTTTTACCTTCAATACATCTTGCTGAATTCCAGACTGAACCATCGAAGGCAAATAACACTCCGTACTTAATTCATGGTGATGCGCAGCAAAAAACGCGTCGAAATAGGTGCGTAAAAACGCAAAAATATGTCCTTGAAAAAACCATAAATTCATCGAGACACGGTCGCTTTCCGTTAAATGCAACACATCCGGACAATGAATTCCATCATCTTTTTTGGTAATCCCATGACATTCCAAAATGTTTGTTAAAAATCCGTTTACGTCGCACGTGCACAATCCCCGGGAAACACCACCAAAATCACTTAAGGTATCCGACAAAGCGTAGGACATCAATCCATGTGCTTCCTGTTCTTCTTGAAAATAGGAAAACGCTCGTTTCATCACCGATTTACCATAATAGTCATCGGCATTCATAACAACAAACGGACCGTTAATGGATGCTTGAGCGCAGAGTAATGCGTGAGCCGTTCCCCATGGCTTGCTGCGATTTGGATCAACTTGTTGCCGTTGTTCGGAAGTCAGTTCTTGCAGGACAAAGCGCATCTCAACACGGTTTTCCCAATGCGACAATCTGGATTTCATGTCCGCATATACCTTCTCATTGAGAATGAGTACAATGCTTCCAAATCCAGCTTCTACGGCATCATATATCGCGAATTCAAGTAGAAACGCTTGTTGCGGTCCGAATACATCGATTTGTTTGGAACCCTTATAGCGCGATCCTAATCCACCAGCTAATATGACCAAACTTGGACTAGAATTCATCTGTTAATCCAAAAACGGGTTTACGTGTTTTCCATGCTCCTTTGGTGAAATCTGGAATATCTTGTGGCTGTCCATTTTCTTTGATGGACTTTTCGCTCAATGGTGTAATCGAATACCAAGCTGCCAAGTCATAGACATCTAAAGGGAATTCTTTGTTTTGTTTGATGCATTCAATAAACGCATTGTCAACGAAGAAGTCCATTCCACCATGTCCGGAGTTTTCTGCCTCTTTTGCAAAGCGCTTCCAAAGTGGATGGTCATTTTGTTCTAACCACGTTTTTGTATTGTCCCATTTGTGGGTGTGATTCATTTGCTTTTCAAAATAGATGAGTCCTTGCTCGGCATCTCCCCATCCGAAATCTTGCCAGATTCCTTCAGTACCTTGTACACGGAATCCTAAATTGTAGGGACGCTGTAAACTTGTGTCGTGCGTTAAGAGAATCGTTTCTCCGTTCGCACATTGTATTTGTGTGGTCACAACATCGCCAAGTTTGAAGTCAATCTTTGCATTCGGGTGATCCTTTCCACCTTTCGGATGTTCTTCAATGTATTTCTTCAATCCGCGGGCTTTACTTGCCATCGACGTTAAACGCAGCATGCGATTTCCACGGTTTAAATCGAACATGGTGGCAATTGGACCTAGTCCATGAGTTGGATACAACTCGCCGTTTCGATTCACGTAATGATTCGTTCGCCATTTGGCTTCACTGAATCCTTTTTCGCCAAATTCAACTCCGGAATTGTAGGCAGATTGACCATCGTTGAACAATACTCCGCGTAAATCGTGTTCGTATCCACCTTGTCCGTGAACCAGCTCACCAAAAAGTCCTTGCTTAACCATATTCAAAACGGCCATGACATCGCGACGATAACAAACATTTTCCAGCAACATGATCGGCGTTTTTGTTTCTTCGTAAGTTTTCACAAACTCCCAACAATCGCTTAATTTCATGGCGCCACACACTTCCATCCCAACAATTTTCCCTGCTTTCATGGCATCAATCCCATGTTTCAGGTGCCATTCCCAAGGAGAGGAAACGAAAACAGCGTCAATATCATCTCGTTGAAGTAAGTTTTTGTAATCTTCGTTCCCATTGCCATAAACTGCTGGTTCTTTTCTTCCAGCTCGAAGCACTAAACTCAATGCATCCCTCATCATTCTTGGTTCTGGGTCAGCGAGCGCGATGATTTCCACATCGTCCCTTTTCATCATTTCTTCCAAATGGGATTGTCCGCGATAACCAACAGCGATGAAGCCTAACCGAACCTTGCGATCGTTTGGCAATTGTCCGGCAAATAAGGAATTTGGAAGTACCAATGCGCCAATTCCTGCTAAAGTCGAAGCCTTTACAAAATCTCTTCTTTCCATGTGAAAAATAAAAAAGGAAAGATACTAAAAAAGTTCAGCCGATACGTTGATCGTACCGGCTGAATTTTGCTTGGAGAGTGATGGATTTATTTTTTGGTGAAATCCAAATTGTAGGTTGTGGAAATCCACAAGGTATGATTGCGTTCCATTTTTAATCCGTCCGTTTTTACAACGAATTGATTCAGGTATCCCACTTGCACATTGAAATTCTTGTCGAAACGCCAACCAAGGGCCGCAATGAAACGATTTTGGTCCATGATGTTTTTTCCAATTCCAGCACCGAAGCCCAAGAAAACCTCATCATTTACATTCATGAACAAGGTGTTATCGGACAATTCTTTTCTAGACAATGGAATCACCGCCATGGCTCTATAGCGCAAACGATTACGGAAAACGGGGTCTACTTGAACGATGTTATTCGCTGCATCTTTTGCATATTGTTCCATGAATCGTTGTTCCAAACGGTAGCGGTGTTGAACCTCTACGTTTCCGATTTTACTTTTCAAATTCAGTTGTTCGAAGATGCGGTTTTCATCAAATTCGTGAAGAATTGGCTGTTCTCCGTATGGATAGGTTTTTACCCATGCAAATCCCGCCATCACCGCAACATTTGGATTCACATTGTATTCCAATCCGAAACGCAATAACGATTGTTGCCAAGACTTGAATCCATCTGCGCGACGCCATTGATATTCCGTCATCAAACTAAATTTATCCGTTAGTTTGTGTGTACCGACATACATTGCCCATCCATGTGTTTGTGGACTAATGATTTTCTGAGCGGAAAGTAATGCAGGCATTACCATGCCTGCTATTACTACAATTTGAAAAAGTACTTTTTTCATCTTATTTTCTTTTACGAGCAGCTAAGTGGTGTGTAGAACTGTGCACGTTTTCAAAATGCTGTAATCCAATAACATCCAACATTCCACCACGTGATTTGAAATCATCTTCCAAATGATGTAAGGCTTCCATTGAAGAGTGATCGATGAAGTTACATTTAGTCACATCAACATGAATTTGTTCTGTGAATTCGAAATTTTTAATCGCCGCTTGTAATTTCAAGAAGTTTGAAAAAACAACAGATCCATGAACATGGATGACATTGTTATCAATTGTAAATTCTGATTTTACAATACTTCTCAAAGAAACACCTCTGAATAAGTGAAGAATAATTTTAAACAATATTCCTGCAGCGATTCCTAATAACAAGTCTGTCGCTAATGTGATAACAATTGTCACTAAAAAGACCACCAATTGATCTGGTCCGATTTTAAACATATGTCCAAATTCTTTCGGATGAGCCAATTTCCAACCCACACCGATTAACATGGCTGCTAAGGCTGTCATTGGGATTAAATTACTAAAAGACACTGCGAAAATCAAGAAGATTAAAATGAAAATACCGTGAAACAAATTTGCCCAACGAGTGCGTCCACCATTGTTTACGTTTGCAGAAGAACGAGCTACTTCAGAAATCATTGGTAATCCACCAAAAACTCCTGCGATGATGTTACCGATTCCAACAGCGATTAAATCTTTATTGTAGTTCGATTTACGTTTGAATGGATCCATCATATCGATCGCCTTTACTGTTAAAAGTGCTTCTAAACTTCCAACTAATGCAAACATGATGACAAACTTGATAAACGTTCCCATTTGATGGAATCCATCAAAACTCACATTTACACCCAGGATATCAAAGAAACCTTTATCGAAAGTTAATAATGGTTTAAAATCATCGGTGTTTTTCAATCCAAATGCCATTGCCATTGGAATAGATACAACAAGTACCATGAGAGGTGCTGGTATTTTCTTTAGGAAATTAATTTTTAACATCGGCCAACCAAAAACGATGGCTAATGAAGTCAAACCAATCAAAGCCACCTCTTTGTGTAGAAAGAAATTTGGAATGGTTGTTTTCAATAACGCCAATAATTCTAGTGGCTCAACCATGGACTTTCCTTCAGGAGTTAGTGGGGAAACACCCGCTAAAATGTGAATTTGCTTACTCATGATGATGATTCCGATAGCGGCCAACATTCCGTGTACAGCTGATAATGGAAAAATATCACTGAATTTCCCCAACTTCAATACACCAAATAAAACTTGGATAATTCCTGCAACAACTACGGCTCCCAAGGCAAGATGCCAACCAAGCTCTGCGTTACCATGTCCAAGTTCGGTAACCGATCCAGCAACAATAACAATAAGTCCAGCTGCTGGACCTTTAATTGTTAGGGGTGAGCCAGCAATAAAGCTGACAACAATCCCGCCAATCATGGCCGTTAAAAGTCCAAAAATCGGGGGGAATTCACTCGCTTTAGCAATTCCTAAACTTAAAGGAAGTGCTAATAAAAACACAAGGAAACCAGACAATGCATCTGCGGAGAAGTTCTCCTTTAATCCTTGCCATCCATCTTTAGGCATGTTCATTTTCATAATCGTTTATTTAAAGGTTAAAAATAAAATTAAGAAGAGCGTTTCGCTACTTCGTGATAGGTTTTGATGTGTGGACCTAAAAACACACGTGCATAAATTCGTACCGTTGCCAGTCCATTTATCACTAAACTCAATGCAGTAAAAAAGGCTAATCCAATTTGATCTTCATGGATGTGCGAGAAGATTAAGTCTTCACCTACGAAAGAGGGTGTAATTGGAAATCCTGCCAATCCAAGACAACAGATCAAGAAAATAACCGCTGCTTTTGGATGTTCGTAAACATGACCATAAAATTGATCTAAACTGATCCATTCCTCCCGGTTTCGCAAGTAGTTAATGACCAATAATCCCACAAACCAACTGACAAGAATTCCGCTCAAATACCAGAAATTATGCATGAAATCATAATGTTCGTTAAAGGAAATTGCAATGGCAATCGCCACGTGGTTTAGCATAATTAAAGTCAAACTTTTTCGAACGCTGTCCTTTTCCGTATAAGCTTTTACCACAATTAAAAATCCTGAAAACGCGAAGAAGAAAGGCAACTGATGGCGTAAAATTGCCGGCATTTCATCTCTGAATTGAATTAATATTAATCCGGAAAAAATTACAATACCTATGAAATAAAAAACGAACTTAAAATTTAATATTTGCCAATTACGGCCAATTTTCTTCAATGGATTCCAAAGGATTGTATACATTAAATTGTCCAAGTTCCACTCCTTCAAATTCAAGATGTAAAACGCATATTCAAAGCGTTTTGGCCAAGAATCCTCCAAAGTCGCTGGTTTGCGTTTGAAGTGGTAAAATTGTTCGCGTATCTTATAACTGACAACAGACGGAGAAATCAATAACTGATAGGTGCGTAAAAACGCATTTCCCGTAATGTGAATTAATGCAAACACTTCCCAGCCTAGTGCAATCTCAATAAAAATCAAACCAATCTGTGCAATGGACGCATAAGCAATTTGAGATTTAATGGAGCTTTGAACTCGACTAATGAAGGTGGCAATAATCGCCGTCAACAATCCGGAAAAAATCAAGAATACTTTAAAAGCAATTTGATTTTCCCAAAAATGGATGGTTCTTAACATTAAAAATGCTCCGATATGTACTGACAATGAGCCATAGAAAATCGCACTGGAAGGTGTTGGTCCTTCCATCGCCCTTGGCAACCAAGATGAAAAGGGCAATTGAGCAGATTTTGCTGCGGCAGAAATGTAAAACATAAACGCAATGGCTAAGCCTACCAAGGAATTCTGCATGATGTGTTCATGCACTAGTTCCGCATTGTGCAATTTCGCAAATGAAATGTTTTCATGCCACAAATGGTGAGATAACCACATGGCTAAAATGATCCCTACATCTCCGATTCGGTAAACCGAGAAAACTTTAATCGCATTTTTCACCGGCAAATAACGGTCGCGGTAAAAGGCGATGAGCAAGAAAGAAGAAATCCCCAACACTTCCCATCCGATGAACATGGTTTCTAAATTCCCCGAAAAAATGATGATGATAAATCCAAGGAAAAAGAACAAAATCGTATTAAAGAATCGCTTGTATCCTTCTTCTCTGTGCAAGTAATACCTCGAATAGATCGTGATTAAAAACGTCAATGAAGATCCCAATAACAGGTAAACCATGGTTAACTTGTCAAAATAGAAATCTAAATAAAAATCATAATTTCCATTCTGATATACCGAGAATTCTTTCAGGTTAATTTCATGAAAGCCTTGACTTGCCCATTGATACGTAAAGAAAATACTCACCAATAATTGTAGTCCAACCGAAGTGTACGCCAATATCGAGAGTGCATTCTCATTTTTCTTTGGAATAAATAAGCTCAAAGTAAAACTTGCCAATGGAAGAAGAATGAAAAAATGTATAAAGAATTTAAATGTAAGTTCCATAGCTTTAATGTGTTAATTCTACAACAGGTAAATTCTCTGATTCGTTTGTCACAAACTTCATCGCATCATCGATATGTGTGAGCCCTTCCTGAGGAAGATTATAGGGTGTAAATTCTCCATTTGCAAATTGATAGAACTGTTTTTCGATCGGATGGTAAGCCACCAAATTCACCCAACTATTCAAGAACCATTCATAGGTCGCAGGATTTGTTTGAATGGTTTTCAAAACCACTTCGGGAAAATGTTCCACAATCACTAACAACCTCATGGGGTCGTGGACTTCAATCATCTGACTCGGTAATCCTGTTCGGAAGTCCCCATCAATCCCATTGGCTACACCAATTAATCCCATTACGTTGTGAGGTAATTTTGTGCCAGCTCCCAACTTTTGATTGTCCACCCGAGAGAAATAATACTCTAAGTTGATTCCCCCACAAACTGGCGCTACCGCATTGAGGATTCCCAATAAGTATTTTCCTTCCGGATCAACTTCATAATCAAAGGAATTCAGAAAAGAGCGTCGATCCAAGAATAATCCTCGTGAGAACGAACGTCTACCCACAATACACAAGGTATTTGTTGCGTGATTCAACTCCGGTCTTGGCTCGAAAAGTGATACAGAGCGTAATTTCACATTCGCATGTACTTTTTTCACTGCTTTTTTTGAATTCATCACCACAAATCTTCTCGATCTTTCCGTTGCATTGAAATCTAAGGCCTGATCAAATAAACGGGTGTTCACTTGATGTCTCTCAAGATTTCGTTTTGATAAAACAGCAAGATCGTAGTAGGTGAACTCATCGCGACTGGTATCGTGTAAAACAGGAACAAATTGTGTGCTTTCTGGTATTTCTATGCCGCGATCCTTTAATTTTTGACGAACGATTGGATGATTTCCAATGTGACAAATGACACGTGCATTCACTGATCCCGGACGTCCAGAACAGGCTCCGCAATCGTAACCAGCATAATGTGTATTGTTCGAACTACTTGAACCATGTCCAACCACATAAACGATGGGAGCGAAATCTTGATTTAAGCCAATACTCATTAACAAAGCTTGAAGACGATCGGTCATTTCATCGACTGTAAATCCAATATTCAATCCGTCCTCAGTCACTTGTCCGTCTGTGTTTTCAATAATCAAGGTCGAATCTGCATGCATATGTCCACTTGACGATACCGCCACAGTATTCATGGATGGTTTAAAAATGGCTAATGCCAATTTTAATGCGGACCAGAATCCCATTGTGTGCGTTAAAATCCAACCAAAGACAAGTCCGTAGGACCTTGCATCGAAGTGATATTCTTTATCTGACTTGGACTCCACGGCCGTTTCTTTGATGAGAAACTTCGGAGTAACTGGCGCCGGACAAACCTTGGTTCTAAACGTGGATCCAAAAGGTTGGAAATAAAATTCCACACCAAAGAATCCAGCTGTACCGAAAGTCTGAACACCAGGATGTCCTTCTTCGATGTATCGACGAATGGAACATTCGCGGTCATCAATGCAGAAAATGCCTTGTATTTCGGGATTTTTTTCCTCAACAACAATTTTCTCTTTTAATCCATTTAGTACTTCGTTGTAATAGGTCCATTCATAGGCTTCTTGCCAAATGCGTTTGACTTCCGATAATTCATCCATCACTACAGGTGAAAATAAATCAGGTAGTTCTTCATTCAACTTCAATCCAATTGGTGTCCAAATTTCACCAAAGTATGCATCCAAAGCATCAATCTCCAATAGGCATTCAAAGGTCATCCATTCGATCAAATCGATGTTTCTCTCATCGATCAAAGCCGAAGTATTTCCGGAGAGAACGGCAACCATTCCTGAATAGCCTGGATGGGCGAATTGTTGATCAAATAAGTAACGCTCATATAAGTCCTCATGACCAACTAAGATCTGTAAGCAATCCTCTAATCGAAGATCTAAACGAGACAGTAGTTCTTTCGCTCGTTTTTTTCGAAAGAAGCTCATGCTTCCGTTAGACTCTAAATGGCGCATGGCATCCAAAAATCTAAGATCCTTGATCGGGAAATTCCAAACTGAAATTCCTTGGTCCAAATAGCTACTAGTAATTCTAAAAAGAGTGGAATGCGTGTAGTTATCTAAATCCATTTTGTACTTCGCTTTCCAATTGGAGCGAAGCATCCCAATACGAGGATTTATCTGTTCGTTGTATTCTTTCGAAAATAATCGTTCCTTCCACAATGCTTGATCTTCTTTTGGAATAAAGCGATCAAGTACCACATCCTTAATTTTACCTTTTTCGTACAATTTTCGGTACTCATTTAACTGCAAATAGGTCTTATAGCCAAACATTTCGTTGGATTTTTTCAATCCAAGATGAAATGAGTCATGCTGAAAGGCATGCAATGTATTGTGGTGGATAAAATCCTTCAGCGGAGCCTGGGAAGGTAAAAAATGTTTTAATTCTTCTACAACTTTATCAAGTTGAAATGGATGATTCATAGAAAATAGAATTCGTTATACAATTGATTTTTAAGCCAATACGACGATATATTCTATATTCTAAAGTTTTCATAGGTGATGAAAAATGGAACTTTTCGTATCGACAAATAGTCAATATAGGTAGTAGCCTTCACAGGCATTTCCTTACTTGAAGGAATTTGAAGAAAAAATTCGTTTATATCTGTAGAAATGAATTCTGGAAACGCAAAATGAAGGTCATCATCCCCGTCTAATTCAACATCCTCCTCGAATTCGGCAGCATTTAAATTGAAGTCATTCGCAACCTTTTGAAAGGCAATTTGCTTGCCATTTGCTCCTAATGGAACCGAAGTAGTATTACTTGAAAGCATCATGCCTCCGAGTGCAACATTGATGAATACACCCAATGCACAGCAAATTAAACTAAATCGACTTATAAACTTCACAAGACAAAAGTAATGTATAAAATGAAGATGAATTTTATAATTGTTGTTAATTTATTTTCACATTTCGTTTACATATCTTTGCCCAGTTATTTTACATACCTATTTTACCCAAACAAATATGAGTCAAGCCAATCAACACATCGCATTAGAAGACCAATACGGAGCACATAACTACCATCCACTTCCTGTTGTATTAGCAAAAGGAGAAGGTGTTTTTGTTTGGGATGTGGACGGTAAAAAATATTTTGATTTCCTTTCTGCTTACTCTGCTGTGAACCAAGGACATTGTCATCCGAAAATTACGAAAGCATTGATTGATCAAGCGCAAACCTTGGCCTTGACTTCGCGTGCTTTTTACAACGACACACTCGGACATTACGAGAAATTTGTGACGGAAACCTTTGGATTCGATAAGGTATTACCGATGAACACAGGAGCTGAAGCAGTTGAAACAGCGATTAAATTATGCCGCAAATGGGCATATGAGAAAAAAGGAATTGAAGAAAATCAAGCGGTAATCGTTGTGTGTGATGGGAATTTCCACGGACGTACAACAACCATCGTTTCCTTCTCTAGCGATCCAGATTCATTTCAGAATTTTGGACCCTTCCCTGCTGGATTCGTATCCATTCCTTACGATGATATTCCTGCGCTTGAAGCAGCGTTAAAAGGAAAAAATGTCGCTGGATTCCTTGTAGAACCGATTCAAGGAGAAGCAGGAGTGTATACACCAGCAGAAAATTATTTATCCGAAGCTAAAAGACTGTGCCTTGAAAATGGTGTGTTATTTATCGCGGATGAAGTACAAACAGGCATCGCTCGAACTGGAAGTTTATTAGCGACGTGTGGAAACTGTACGTGTGAGCACACATGTGAGCGTCAAACAGCAACATACAATCGTCCAGACATCCTCATTTTAGGAAAAGCACTTTCTGGCGGTGTTTATCCAGTTTCTGCCGTACTTGCGGATGACGAAATCATGATGGTCATCAAACCTGGACAACACGGTTCAACCTTTGGTGGGAATCCAATCGCTGCGAAAGTTGCAGTTGCAGCGTTAGAAGTTGTTTACGAAGAACAGTTGATTCAAAACGCTCGACGTTTAGGTGAACTTTTCAGAAAAGAAATGAATCGCATCATCGAAAGCAATGAATTGATTTTAAAAGTTCGCGGAAAAGGATTGTTGAACGCCATCGTAGTGAACGATTCTCCAGATAGTCAAACCGCATGGAACCTTTGCGTTGCGTTGAAAGAAAATGGATTACTCGCAAAACCAACCCACGGAAACATCATTCGCTTTGCTCCACCTTTGGTGATTACCGAAGAACAGTTGATGGAATGTGTTCAAATCATCGAAAAAACGATTCAAAACTTCCAAAAATAGGAGAACACTCAATTATCCTTTTGAGAACGCTCCCGTTTAGCACCAAATCCACTATATTTGGCCAAAAATAGTAGACTTTGGTACAGAAAATAAAATTTGGAACAGACGGATGGAGAGCAATCATTGCTGATGACTTTACCGTTGAGAATGTTGCGCGCGTAACGGAAGCAACGGGGATTTGGTTGAAGAAAACCTACGCAAATCCAAGTGTCATTGTTGGACACGATTGTCGTTTCGCAGGTGAATTATTCATGGAAACAGCCGTGAAAGTACTCGTAGCTCAAGGAATTCCTGTGCGCATGTCACGTGGATTCGTTTCTACTCCGATGATTTCCTTGGCAGCATTTCAATTTGAATGCGAAGTCGGCATCATCTTGACAGCAAGTCATAATCCACCATCTTACAACGGATTCAAGTTGAAAGCATTCTTTGGTGGACCATTAGAACCAGAAAAAGTTCAAGAGGTGGAAGACATGATTCCAGATGTGTGTACCATCGATTACAAAGCCGTAAACATTGATGCAGCGATTGAAGCTGGGAAAATAGAAATCGTAGACATCGAAACACGCTACGTGGATCACGTGAAAAAGAACTTTGACCTAGATGCAATTTCAAATTCTGGATTGAACCTCGTGTATGATGCCATGTATGGCGCTGGTCAACGCGTAATGCCTTTGATTTTACCAAAAACACAGTTGTTACACTGTGACCATAATCCATCTTTCCGTGGACAAGCACCAGAACCGATTGCGAAAAACCTGCAGGAACTGGAAGCGTTCATCAAAGCAGATGGAAACGTTTCGTGTGCACTAGCAACGGACGGTGATGCCGATCGCATTGGATTGTACAATGGAAAAGGAGAATTCATCGATTCTCACCACATCATCCTCTTGTTGATTCACTACATGGTGAAATACAAACAAATGACTGGTAAAGTAGTCATCGCTTTCAGTGTGACTCCTCGCGTAGAGAAATTGTGCGCGCATTACGGGCTCGAAATTCAAACCACAAAAATTGGATTTAAGGAAATTGCATCCATCATGATCAAGGACGATGTTCTTATCGGTGGAGAAGAGTCCGGTGGAATTGCCGTGAAAGGACACATTCCAGAGCGCGATGGAATTTGGATGGGATTAATCATCTGGGAATTCATGGCGAAATCCGGTAAGTCACTAGATGAGTTGATTGATGAAGTATATGAAATCGTTGGTCCATTTAAATTTGAACGCAACGACCTTCACATCACCGAGGACTTAAAACAAAAAATCATTGCGAATTGCAAAGCAAATAATTACACATCCTTCGGAAAATACCAAGTCGCTGACTTGAAAACCATCGATGGATTCAAGTATTTCTTCGACGACAAACGTTGGGTCATGATTCGTCCTTCTGGAACGGAGCCTGTTCTTCGTACGTATGCAGAAGCACCAACATTGGAGGAAGTACGTGAGATCTTGAAAGCAACGGAAGAGACGATTTGTCAATAAAAGAACAATCGTTCACATGATTAAAAGCCTTGACAGAATCGTCAGGGCTTTTTTGTTTTTTTTGAAAAAAATCATTATATTTATGTTTTATACATATATAATGACAACATTTACTAGCTCGCTTCCAGAAAGTCTCTTGCAACAATTGCAGGATAAATCGAAGGAATTCGGAATTCCTAAAAATAAACTCATCGAAAAGGCACTCACCCTGTACTTGGAAGAATTGAACAAAGCGGCCTATGTTCGTTCGTATAAAGAAATGAGTGAGGACACCAATCTGTTTCAAATCGCCGAGGAAGGAATGGCCGAATACCACAAGCAACTGAAAGATCCTGAATCACTATGAAGCAGGGAGAACTTTGGTTTGCCAATTTGAATCCGGTCAAAGGAAGCGAACAGACTGGATTGCGTCCGGTCGTGATTGTGAGTGGAAACCTACTCAACACCTATTTGAACACCGTTATATGTTGTCCACTGACGACAAAAATTAAGGATTATAAAGGAGATGTGGTTCTTCAACCAACGGAATTAAACGGGCTCGCATCCGAATCAGAAATTCTGACGCATCACATTCGCTCCATATCGAAAGACAGACTGACGAAACGCATAGGGACCATCGAAGAAAACGAAGTTCAGTTGATCAAAAAGTACTTGAATGAAATCATGACGTATTAAGATTTAGCCCAGGGCCACATCTAAAATCATCATCACGAGGAATCCGCCGATGAAACCAAGAACGGCAACATCCGTGTATTTGTCCCGCTGGGTTTCCGGAATCACTTCCTCCACCACCACGAAAATCATCGCTCCAGCAGCAAACGACAGCGCGAAAGGCAAAATAGGTTCCATGTAGATTACGGCAACAGCTCCAATAACGCCCGCTATTGGCTCAACGATCGCTGACAGTTGTCCATACATGAAACTTTTAAAACGGCTCGCTCCTGCCCTTCTCAATGGCATCGCAACAGCAAATCCTTCTGGGAAATTCTGAATACCAATTCCGATGGCTAGTGCAATTGCTCCGGCGATGGTTGCACCTTCCATTCCATGTGCTGCAGCGCCAAAAAGTACACCGACTGCAAGTCCTTCGGGAATGTTGTGCAAGGTAATCGCTAATACAAGCAAGGTTGTTTTATGCAACTGCGTTTTCACGCCTTCACTTTCTTCTTCTTTGAAATTGATGTGTAAATGCGGAAGTTTTTTGTCTAAAAAGAACAAAAACAAGGCTCCGACAAGGAATCCAACGGCTGCGGGCATCCACGACATTGTTGGATACAAACGTTCTGAAAGTTCAATCGACGGCAATAACAAGGACCAAAAACTTGCCGCTACCATGACACCACCGGTAAACCCTAACATGCCATCGAGGAGTCCACGGTGCATGTTTTTAAAGAAGAAAACCAAGGAAGCGCCGGCTGCAGTGACAAGCCAGGTAAAGGTTGTTGCGAGAAATGCCGCAAAAACTGGATCAATGTGTTGGAAGTAATGTTCGAGTTCTTTCATAGCTGATTCTTACACAAATGTAAGCATCAAATGCATCGAAAAATCAATTAAATCCGTTCAAAACAGCTTTTTCCTTTAAACTTTTAGAAACCGCCGTCCCGAAATCATCCTTCGCATTGCTTGTTTGTCCGGCTTGTTTTTTCTTCTCCTCTTGGATAAACGCCTCGCGTTGCTTTCCTAATTGACCGATTTCACTTTGAATTTTCGCACGTTCTTCACTTTTCTGTTTGATATACGCTTCTTTTTCCTCTGTGGATTTCCCTTTGAGTTCCTCTGGTAATTCTTCATCCTTCAATTTTCCAACCATCGTTGAATCCATTTTCGCTGCGTCTACCATATCCCAACTTCCATTTGAATAGACCGATTTCGATTTTACCAAGGCGCGTTCAGAAGAAACAGCGACACCTTGCAGCAAGGCATTGTCATCTTCGCGTTTTTGTTTTATGCGGTTTTCCTTTCCTAAACTACCATAGGAAATGTAGGTTTCATTCAATTGGATGTTCAACTGGTTGATTTGTTCATCGTACGGCGTTTGAATGCTCACCACGCGGTCGTTGGAATTGATGTTGAAGTAATCACCTTTCGAACATGTAGCTCCATCCTTCCAATTCTCGCGCACACCTTGCTCATACGATCCACAATAAATCGTGTTGATGAACACATGTTTCGATTCGGCCAAACGACAAGCATCCTTGTAAGAAACAGGACCTTGATTAAACGGTTCGTTTCCTGCGACGTAAATCATTTTTAAATCCGCAGGATTCGCAGACCAGTTCAATTGATTCAAGGAAGTCGCAATCACGGCGCCACAATATTCGGAACCACCATTCGTTCGAAGTCCAAATAATTTCTCCGAAACCAAATCTAAATCACTTGTAAAGGGCAACTGCTGACGGATAAAATTACTTTCAACGCTTAATCCGGCATTTCCATAATCGTACATGGCAATTTCTAGTGTTGGCGTTTGTCCTTGGTACGTTAATCCACTTGCCTCATTGACAATTGCCCAAATACGTGATTTCGCTTGATCGATGAGTCCATCCATGCTATTCGAGGTATCAAACAGAATCACCAATTGGATTCTTCGTGGACTAATTTGCGCGTAACTCACTTGACTTACCGCGAGTACTAAAAAGGAAAAAAGGAACTGTTTCATCGTTGTTGGACTTTTGTTTTTTTGTCCGGTACAACGAAGAAGAAAAAAGGTTCAGTGGAAAATGAAAATTTAATTAAAACTCAAAATACCCCACCGCCAACTCATATCCCTTCATACCAAATCCAAAAATGCAGCCAGCGCAAACTGGACTTAACATCGATTCGTGGCGGAATGATTCTCGTGCGGTGATGTTGGAAATGTGTACTTCGACAACTGGTGTGGAAATGGCAGCAATGCAATCGCGTAAAGCAACACTCGTGTGGGTGTATCCACCGGCATTGAGGATGATTCCGTCGGCGTCGGCGTCCTGCAGGACATTGATCAGTTCTCCCTCCACATTGGACTGAAAATAGGAGATTTCAGCACTCGATTTCGATTTCAATTCCGTTAAAAAGTCTGCAAACGAAACATTCCCATATATTTGTGTTTCACGGGAACCGAGTAAATTTAAATTTGGACCGTTTACAATCAGAATTTTCATAGATGTCGAATTGGGAACGCTATATTAAGGATTTTGTTTCATACTTGAAAATCGAGAAGGGATTGGCAGAGAATTCGATTCTCGCCTATCAGAACGATGTCGATAAATTGAAGGAGTTTGCCGCGGCTTCATCAAAGTTGCCCGATCAATTGAGTTATGACGACTTAAAACAATTCCTTTCCACGCTTTTCGACCTTGGCTTAAGTGCGCGAAGTCAGGCGCGCATCATTTCTGGCATCAAACAGTTTTATGGCTTTCTCATTCTTGAAAATTTGACCAAGGTGGATCCCAGTGAACTGCTCGAACAACCCAAATTGGGAAGGAAACTTCCGGAAGTCCTGACCATTGAAGAAATTGATGCCTTGTTAAACGCCATTGATTTAAGTAAAAACGAAGGACACCGAAACCGTGCGATGTTGGAGACGCTTTACAGCTGCGGATTGCGTGTGAGCGAACTCGTCGGACTGCGTTTTTCCGATTTGTTTTTTGAGGAAGGGTTTATCCGCGTGATTGGAAAAGGAAACAAAGAACGCTTGGTACCGGTGAGTCCACAAGTTCAGAAGGAAATCGAAATTTATCAACAGCACATTCGGAACCATTTGAACATCCAAAAGGGAAGTGAAAACATCGTTTTTCTAAACCGAAGAGGGACACAACTCACTCGCGTAATGGTGTTTACGATTATTAAAAATTTAGCGGAGTCCATCGGACTCCAAAAGAACATTTCCCCACACACCTTCCGACATAGTTTCGCGACACATTTGATCGAAGGAGGAGCCAATTTACGGGCGATTCAAGAGATGTTGGGACACGAATCAATTACCACAACAGAAATCTACACACACCTAGATCAACGCTTCTTGAGGGATGCCATTTTATCGTATCATCCACGAAATTCGAAAGCGTAATTCCGGCAAAAAACAAGGGGTAAAAGTTTTTTTTGGGAATATTCGTAAAATCGTTTGTGGAATTTCAAAAGTTTGTTACCTTTGCATCCGCTTTTTTACATTTATAAGTAATTTTAAAGACATGTCAAGAGTTTGTCAATTAACAGGTAAGTCAGTAATGGTTGGGAACAATGTTTCTCACTCCAATCGTAAAACCAAACGTAGATTTTACCCGAATTTGGTTACAAAAAAGTTTTTTCTTCCAGAAGAAGAGGCTTACATCACATTAAAAATTTCAACTTCTGCGCTTCGCACGATTAACAAGAAAGGTATTGCCGCTTGTATCAAAGAAGCTCGTCAGAAAGGTTTTTTAAAATAAAACTGTTGCGAAACAGATAAAATAAGAAGAAAATGGCTAAGAAGAGTAAAGGTAACCGCATCCAAGTGATATTAGAGTGCACGGAGCACAAAGATTCAGGAATGGCTGGTACGTCGCGTTACATCACGACGAAAAACCGTAAAAACACACCGGATCGTATGGAGATTAAGAAATTCAATCCGATCTTAAAGAGAATGACTGTTCATAAAGAAATTAAATAACTAGGACATGGCAAAGAAAGTTGTAGCTTCCCTACAAAAAGGTGGCGGTAAAGAACATACGAAAGTAATTAAAATGGTAAAATCCGAGAAATCGAATTCTTACACATTTAAAGAGGAAATGGTATTGAACGATAAAGTGAAAGACTGGTTCGCGAAAAACTAATCCTCAAAAAAACCTTGTAAAAAGCTTCCACTTCAGGGAGCTTTTTTTTTATCTTTAAAACATGGGACTATTTGATTTTTTCTCGAAATCTAAAAAAGAAACACTAGACCAAGGCCTAGAGAAGACAAAACAAACTTTCTTTTCAAAGATTGCACGTCTCCTCGTGGGTAAATCCCATGTGGATGATGAAGTGTTGGACAACCTGGAAGAAATGTTGATTACATCGGACGTCGGGGTAGAAACCACACTGAAAATCATCGAACGCATTCAAGCGCGCGTTTCCAAAGATAAAGTCATGGGGACAGCAGAATTAAATCAAGTCCTGCGTGAGGAAATCATCTCCCTCCTCGAAGAAAATAACTCCAATCAAAACGGAAACCTTGAAATTGAGAAACCTGCGGACGGTAATCCATACGTGATTATGGTTGTAGGAGTCAATGGCGTGGGGAAAACCACCACCATTGGAAAACTCGCTCACCAATTTAAAGCCTCTGGATTAAAAGTTGTTCTTGGCGCCGCGGATACTTTCCGTGCAGCAGCTGTGGAACAATTGATTATTTGGTCCAAACGCGTCGATGTGCCGATCGTTCAGCAAGGAATGGGCGCAGATCCAGCGAGTGTGGCCTTCGACACCTTACAATCAGCTAAATCGCAAGGAGCAGACGTTGTCATCATCGACACAGCCGGAAGACTTCACAACAAAGTGAATTTAATGGCGGAGTTGACGAAAATCAAACGTGTGATGGAAAAAATCATTCCAGGTGCACCACATGAAATTTTGTTGGTATTGGATGGCTCTACCGGACAAAACGCTTTTGAGCAAGCGAAGCAATTTGCGCAAGCAACCGACATCAATGCATTGGCGGTAACGAAATTAGATGGTACGGCAAAAGGCGGTGTGATCATTGGAATTTCCGACCAAATGAAAATCCCTGTGAAATACATTGGGATTGGCGAGAAAATGGAAGACCTCCAACTTTTCGACCGAAAATTATTCGTTGAATCCTTGTTCTCCGAATAAATCCACCAATAATTTTTACGAAGCTTATTGATTCATGGACTGCAATCCAACGTAGTCTGCGTACAATCCTTTTAATTCCATCAAAGACTGATGCGTTCCGGACTCTTCTACTTTTCCAGATTGAAGAACCAAAATTTGATCGGCGTTTCGAATCGTTGAAAGACGGTGTGCAATCACAACCGAAGTTCTTCCCTTCATCAACTTATCCAAGGCATCTTGCACCAATCGTTCGGATTCAGAATCCAAAGCAGAAGTCGCTTCATCCAAAATTAAGATCGTAGGATTCTTTAAAATCGCTCTTGCAATCGCAATGCGCTGTTTTTGTCCACCAGAAAGCTGAATTCCCCTGTCTCCTACTTCCGTATCTAGTTTATTTGGAAAAGCATCGATGAATTCCCAAGCATTCGCTTGCTTAGCTGCCTCGATGATTTGCTCTTCCGTTGCCGCTGGATTACCAAATAAGATGTTCTCCCGAATGTTTCCAGAGAAAAGGATAACTTCTTGAGGAACGATCGCCATCTGCTCTCTGAGCGCATTTAATTCGAAATCCTTCGCAGGGATTCCATCAAAGGTGATTCCACCTTCACTCAAAGCATAAAATTGCAACAGTAAATTCGAAATCGTCGACTTTCCTGAACCACTTTGTCCGACAAGGGCCAAGGTTTGATTTTGCTTGATGTCGAAGGAAACTCCTTTCAAGACCTCCACGTCGCTTCGTTGCGGATAAGAGAAACGAACGTTATCAAAAGAAATGCTTCCCGTTAAACGATCCTTTCTTGTCCCATGATTCAATTGAACTTCCGTATCCTGTTGAATGATGTCCATTAAATTTTCCGTCGCACCAATCGCTTTTTGGACACTTGCGTACAAATCCGGCAGGGATCCAACGGATGCACCCATCATGATCGTGAACAAGACAAATTGATAGAATCCTTCTGTATTCAATTCTGGATTCGCTCCTTGCGTCATCAATAGTCCTCTCCAAACGATGAACACAATCGCACCGAATAAACAGAAGATGATGAAGGAAACGAATAAACCGCGCCAAATTCCACTGCGGACATTCAAGTCTCTCGTTTGTTGTGTGGATTTTTTGTAGTTGGAAAAAATGAAAAACTCATTGGTAAATGACTTCACGTTAGCGATGCCCGTCAAGGCTTCCTCTACAATGGAATTCGACTCTGCAATGTAGTCTTGTGCTTCTTTGCTCAGTTTGCGAATGTAACGTCCAAAGATGACTGCAACAATCGCCATCACTGGAACGGTTCCCAACATGATCAAAGCTAATTTCCAGGAGATGAAGAAGAGGAATAAGATTCCACCAACTACAATGATGATTTGACGAAAGAACTCTGCGATGGTCGTTCTTAATGTTTCTTGAATTTGGGCGATATCCGAAGACAAACGACTCGTTAGTTCTCCCACCTTGTTTCGGTTGAAGAAGTCCATCGGCATGTACACCAATTTCGAAAAGGCATCGTTTCTCAAATCTCGCAAGGCGTTTTCGGTAACATTATTGAAAAGCACCACACGGACAAAGGAGAACAAGGATTGAAAGCCAAAAAGGACAAATAGCGCAATGGCCACACTGTTGATGTTGGACATATCAATAAGTCCAATGGCGTCCGACATATTCGATGTAGAAGCTCCTGCGCCCAACAATTTCCCCATTAAATAAGGAAAAACGAGTCCAGCAGAAGTACTCAACACCAAAAATATCCATCCGATAAAATATATTCCAGCATATGGTTTGAGGTAAGCAAAAATTCCTTTTGCTTTCTTAATGCTTGATTTCGTGATTTTTACCTTTTCTTTTTGCTCTTTTTTTGGTCTCAGCATTGGATAATTCTTTTTTACAAATTTACGTCGCTTTGAGCGGTAAAGTAGATTTTTTAAATAATTTTGTCGAAAGAATTTGAAATTTTAAAAAAATCAATATCTTTGCAACCCAAAATAGATTACATAATTAAGATACGACATGAAAAGAACGTTTCAACCATCGGTAAGAAAAAGAAGAAACAAACACGGATTCCGAAGCCGTATGGCTACAAAAAATGGTCGTAGAGTTTTGGCTGCGCGACGCAAAAAAGGAAGAAAGAAATTAACTGTTTCTGACGAGCCTTTCCACAAACGTTAATTCTTTTTCAAAGATATGCAAGCCCTGACAGCAACGTCAGGGCTTTTTTTGTTTATGGCAACTTTTTTAACTGCAACCGTTCAGCTGCAGTTGTACTGCTGACCGCACCGCTGCAGTTGTACTGCTGCGGTAATACCTTATCAAAAATAAAAGTTTAGCTTAGTTATACCGAGCATTTCCGCTACAGTTGTACTGCCGCGGCAAACCTATCAAATCAACCGCACCGCTGCAGTTGCACTGCTACGGTAATCCTATCGAATAACCACCACACTTCCCGTCACCTGGAATTTATTCACGTACCCCAACTCTTTGTATTTCACTAAATACGAATACACGCCATCGGGTGCATCGAAGCCCGCGAGGGAAGCATCCCAACCTTGTTTTGGATCCTGGCTATAAAACACGAGTTCTCCCCAACGATCGTAGATGTACATTTCGTAGTTCGCCAGTTTCATGTTTTCAGGGAAAACGGCCATGAACTCATTGTTCAAACCGTCACCGTCGGGTGTGAAGGCATTGGGAATGAATACCACAGGATCGTGTTCGATGACAATGATTTGCGAGGTGGAGTCTAAACAACCAAGTTCGTTGCTGACTTCTAACGAAACCAAGTAGGTTCCCGCATTTTCTGGGAAGGTGTGTTCGGGAGAGAAAATGCTGTCGTTGTTTGTTCCGTCGCCGAAATTCCAGAAATACGTGTAGGCATTCGAAGAGTTGTTTTCTAAAAGTGTCGTTGGAGCAAAA
>CANGJM010000021.1 GCA_947454525.1 Flavobacteriales bacterium
ATTTCAATTCTCAGTTGCTGCTTCTTAGGGCAGTTGCTTCCGCCGGGGCGGACTGAGCTAGCGGACCAATATTTCAATTCTCAGTTGCTGCTTCTTAGGGCAGTTGCTTCCGCCGGGGCGGACTGAGCTAGCGGACCAATATTTCAATTCTCAGTTGCTGCTTCTTAGGGCAGTTGCTTCCGCCGGGGCGGACTGAGCTACGGGACCAATACTTTGTAAATACAACAATCATGTGAATGAAAAAAGGGGGATGATTGCTCATCCCCCTCGTCGGGGCGGCAGGATTCGAACCTGCGACCTCCTGGTCCCAAACCAGGCGCGATGACCGGACTACGCTACGCCCCGAACGATTCATCTTCAATATCTTTTGTAAACTGAACGTGATCAGTTCCTTTTTCTTTCAGCGCAAGCTTTTACTTTGCCTCCACCGTAAGTGTTATTGCGGTGGGAACGAGATTCGAACTCGTGGTACAGTTACCCGTACGACAGTTTAGCAAACTGTTGGTTTCAGCCACTCACCCATCCCACCAGTGTTCCATGAATGGATGGCAAAAGTACAAAAACAATCCGTTTTTGAAAGCTTTTTTTGAAAAAAATGTTAATTATAGGTGAATATTCCTTTTTCAGAGTGGATTGTCACCTGTTTTCCAGCATGTTGCTCTACTCGTCCTACTATTTTGGCGTTTACACCAAATGATTTGGATATTTCGATGATTTCATTCGCAAGTCCTTCAGGAACATACACTTCCATACGGTGACCCATATTGAAGACTTTGTACATCTCCTGCCAAGGTGTTTGAGATTCTTCTTGAATCATCTTGAAAAGTGGCGGAATTGGGAACAAATTATCCTTAATCACATGTACATCATTGACAAAATGTAAGACCTTTGTTTGTGCTCCACCAGAACAATGTACCATTCCATGAATGCTTGAACGGTGTTTAGCCAAAATCTGTTGTATAATTGGCGCATACGTTCTTGTTGGAGACAATACTAATTTTCCAGCGTCTAATGGCGTACCTTCGACTGTATCCTGTAATTTCTTTGTTCCACTATAAACCAAATCAGCTGGAATAGCGCCATCAAAACTTTCTGGGAATTCAGTTGCTAAGCTATGGTCGAAAACGTCGTGACGCGCGCTCGTAAGCCCATTACTACCCATTCCTCCGTTGAAAAAGGACTCGTAGTTCGCTTGCCCGTCGGATGCTAGTCCAACAATGACATCGCCTGCCTGAATGTTGTGGTTTGAAATCACCTCATCGCGTCTCATGCGACACACAACGGTTGAGTCAACAATAATGGTACGAACCAAATCTCCGACATCAGCTGTTTCACCACCTGTTGAATGAATTTCTAATCCGTATGAGCGAAGCTCTGCCAATATCTCTTCAGTCCCATTGATGATTTCAGAAATCACTTCTCCGGGAATTAAATTCTTGTTTCGTCCAATCGTCGAGGACAACATGATTGGTCCAGTTGCACCTACACACAGTAAATCGTCGAGATTCATGATGAGCGCATCCTGTGCAATTCCTTTCCAAACGGATAAATCGCCTGTTTTTTTCCAATACATGTATGCCAAAGAGGACTTCGTTCCTGCGCCATCTGCGTGCATGACCAAGCAATAGTCTTCGTCTCCAGTTAAATAATCTGGAACAATTTTACAAAATGCTTGAGGAAATAATCCTTTGTCAAGTTTCTTAATAGCGTTGTGAACATCTTCCTTTCCGGCAGAAACTCCACGTTGCTGGTAACGATTATCGGACATAAGTTAATTTGTTGGCAAAGGTAGGAAATCCTATTCGTCTTCGTTCGTTGTGGCGTCAAGATCTTTCAGAATTTTCTGAACATCTGCTTCCGTCTCGTGAAGTTTAACCTTGCATATTTTTATTAATTCAGCAGCTCGTTTGACTTTCAACGCCAATTCATCAACATTGATTTGACCGCTTTCCATATACTGGACAAGCTGCTGCAATTCTTCGTAAGCCTCTGTATAATTCATGACATTGATTTATTTGAATCCACGTCTTTTCTTAATGGCTTCATAAGCATCTTGAATGCGTTGAAATTTCTCCTTCGCTCCTTTTTGGTATTCTTCTCCCATCTGAGCAACTTTATCGGGATGGAAAGAAATCGCCATTTTACGGTAAGCTTTTTTCACCTCTTCGTCCGTAGCCTGTTCAGTAATTCCAAGAATTCGGTAATCTGAATCCACGTTTCGGTAGAACATGTTCTTCACCGATTCGAAGTCCACCGCAGAAACTCCTAACATCGTCGCAATTTTGGCAATCGTGTTCATTTCTGCCGTCCCCACATCACCATCAGACTTTGCAATTCCGAATAAATAATGAATCAACTGAACGCGTACTTCGATGGGCATTCTTCCACGAATATCTGTACAAATCTGTTGTAGTGGAACCTGTCCGGTGTCTAAAAATTGCTTGAGAATTTGCAGGTGTTCACTCGTAAAACGATTCCCGAATTGATCAGCAAAGAAACGTTTCACGTAGTCTAACTCCACCTTCAACACCTTTCCATCTGCCTTCATCACGACAGCGGAAAGCGCCATCAGCATGGTTGGGACATCATACAAAGAAGATTGTCTGCGGTAAAACTCAAAGGGATCTTGTCCGTTTGTCGCTTTATTTGCGCCACCTTTTGCACTATTGGAACCTAACTGATCCACCAAGGAACCAATAATGAATCCAATAATCCCGAGTCCAATTTTTCGGGTAATCAAAAAGGCCCCGACGCCAAAAATCCACTTGTACAAAATCTCTGCTTTCTAAATTCTCTTCAAAACTACTTATTTAAGCAATATGTTCGATGTTTCGCTGAATGAATTGATCCAAGGCTTCTCCTTTTAACATTCCTTGCGCTAAAAGTGCTAAATCAACTAATTGTTTCGTTACCGCTTGCTTGTCCTCATCGCTTTTTTGCAACAATGATCCAACGACTGGGTGATTCGAATTAACTGTCAAGTTGTACATTTCCGGGAATGCGCCATAGAATCCGCCGACGCCCATGCGTTGTTGTTCCATCATTCTACGAATGAATTCAGGCTGGGTGATGATAATTGGAGCCTCACTATCGCTCATGCTTTCAAACTGAACGGTGAATTTTTCTTTTACCACATTTGATTCAAAAACGGGCTTCAATTTCTCTTCGTCCTCTTTCGATAATTTCGATGGAATCTCATCTGTTTTCTTGATCAATTTATCTAAAGAATCTGAATCGACACGAACGAAACTCACGTTTTCTAAACTTTGCTCCATTTTCGAAATCCAATGCGCCGCAAGTGGTCCGTCTAGGTGTAAAACATCATAGCCACGGTCCTTTGCTTTCTTCACAAAAGAGAATTGCTCTTCTGGATTACTTGTGTACAAAATCACCAATTTATTGTCTTTATCCGTCTGAAGCGCCTTGATTTTCTCTTGGTATTCCTCGATGGTAAAGTACTCATTGTTGGTCGATTTCACCAAATTGAATTCTTTTGCTTTCTCTGCGAACTTATCTTCTGATAGGATCCCGTATTGAACGAAAATTTGCAAATCATCCCATTTGGATTCAAAATCCTTGCGGTCTTTTTTGAACATCTCCGCTAATTTATCCGCCACTTTTTTCGTGATGTGTGCAGAGATTTTCTTAACGTTGCTATCGCTTTGAAGGTACGAACGAGATACGTTCAGTGGAATGTCTGGTGAATCAATCACTCCATGTAAAAGTGTCAAGAATTCAGGCACAATTTCCGCCACGCTATCCGTAATGAACACTTGATTACAGTAAAGATTGATTTTATTTCGTTGCACCTCTACATTTTCCTTGATTTTTGGAAAATACAAGATACCCGTTAAGTTGAATGGATAATCGACATTCAAGTGGATGTGGAATAATGGGTCATCAAATGTAGATGGATACAGTTCTCGGTAGAAATTCGCGTAATCTTCCGCACTCAAATCAACCGGTGCTTTTGTCCAAGCTGGCGAAACATTGTTCACTTGATTCGGAACGTCGATCGCTACACGTTTCACTTTTCCATCCTCATCTTTCTCCCCTTCTGGAGAATCAACATATTCCGTCTTATTTCCGAAGAAAACAGGAATTGGCAAGAATTTACAGTACTTATTGATGATTCCACCAATGCGTTCTTTTTCCAAGAATTCAATGGATTCCTCGTTGATGTAAAGAATGATATCTGTCCCTCTGTCTGCTTTCTCAATTTCAGTCAGCGTATATTCCGGTGAACCATTACTTTCCCATTGAACGGCTTGAGATCCTTCGTGACGAGAAAGTGTTTTAATTTGAACACGTTCCGCTACCATGAATGCTGAATAGAATCCAAGACCGAAGTGACCAATGATTTGCTCTGCTCCTTCTTTTCCTTTGTACTGTTGAACGAATTCTTCCGCACCAGAAAAAGCGATTTGATTGATGTATTTATCAATTTCATCGGCCGTCATTCCGATTCCGCGATCGCGAATGGTCAGCGTTTTTTCTTCCTTGTTTAAAATCACTTCGACTTTCAATTCGCCGATGTCACCTTTAAACTCTCCGCTTTTCGCGAGCACATTTAATTTTTGAGAGGCATCTACGGCATTTGAAACCAATTCACGAAGAAATATTTCGTGATCGGAGTACAAGAATTTCTTGATAATTGGAAAAATGTTTTCCGTTTGTACGTTTATTTGTCCTGTTTTCATGATATACAATTTGATTCTCTCCGGTCAAGGAATATGCCAAGGACTAAATTGTGACATTTTGACAAGTTTTACTTCTCTTGCGTCATAATTCTTCGGTCATTTGAAATAATTTGTCACTTTTGTAGCATGAAAGGATATGCATTTATTACCGGCGCAAGCGCTGGATTCGGAGAAGCAATTGCAGAGACATTAGCGAACGAAGGTTACAACTTAATCATTGCCGCTCGACGCACAGAGCGCTTGGAGGCATTAAAGTCACGCTTAAGTCATTTGAGCATTGATGTCCAAATAATAACGATGGACGTGCGTAACGAAGTAGAAGTAATATCTGCTGTCGCATCTTTAGCGGAAAACGTTCAAAATCGCATCGAAATCTTGGTGAACAACGCAGGATTAGCCGTTGGGCGCGGTCCAATTGACCAAGGGATTTCTGATGACTGGGAGCGCATGATTGACACGAACGTGAAAGGATTATTGTATGTAACGAAAGCCGTTGTTCCCTTTTTGAAAATGCAAAAACATGGACATATCGTCAATATCGCGAGTATCGCTGGAAAAGAAGTCTATCCAGGTGGAAATGTTTATTGTGCGAGCAAACATGCGGTGGACGCACTTTCCCGTTCCATGCGCATTGATTTGGTTTCTTACGGAATCAAAGTAACAAACATTGCTCCAGGAGCAGCAGAAACAGAGTTTTCACTGGTTCGTTTCAAAGGAGATCAAAACACGGCAGATTCCGTTTACGAAGGTTTTGATGCATTGCAAGCACAAGACATTGCTGACAGCGTTTTGTTTGCTGTGACGCGTCCCGCACATGTAAACATAAGCGACATAACGATTATGCCAACGGCTCAAGCCAGTACCACAATCTTACACAAGGAAGTTTAGTTTCCTTCGGCATCTACAGGTGATTCATCTGACTGACCAAGTGGAAGCAAGTTTTGAATCAAGTCCTCGTAGCGTTGTTTGATGCGTTTTTTCTCATCCGCTTTTGCAAACGATTTACCTTCTTCTAACTCCGCAATTTCCATTTCAAGGGAATTCACTAGTTGCATGTAATTTTGAAGGTTGAACTGAATTGCTTGTTTCACCCAATATTTCGTTAAATCTCCCCCAACTTCGTTGTAATGAATATAAACTGCATGAGATTTCTCCTGTAAATCAATGTTCATGCGCATGATGTAAACCGCATATGAAATCATTGTTCTCAATTCGTCGTAACCTTTAAAATCACTGTGGTAGATGAGTTGATCTAAGTAATCGTAATCAGAGGAGTCACCAATTTGCGCAATGACTTCCGCGATGGTTACTTTCAACGCTTTTGCTGGCTCATTCTTCATTCCGCGGGCAACGTTTAACGCATCTTTCTCATCCACTTTGATGTAAGAACCTAATCCAGAAGCAATGGCAGTGTACGATTTCTCTTTTGCCATAAACGACTTAAAGAAGGTAGTTGCTTCTTCAGCTTCCATAAATTCCATACATCCAATCGCAGCAGCACGGACTTCCGATTTCGCATCGTTCAAGGACATTTCTTTTAGTTGAGCGACATACGTTTTAGCCTTCTCTTTCTCCATTTTCTCGATAACATTGATCGCCGATAAACGAATACTCCAGAACGGATCTTTCAATGCGTCTGCCAATAATCGAGCGGATTTATCTCCTGGGATATTTGCCACGCGCGCTAGTGCTGTGTTACGCGCTTTCCAACGTTTTGCATTGTAGTACTGATGGATAAATTCATCCGTAGATTTGTCTTCAAAAACTTTGCCCAACAACATTTGAGGCTCATCAAACAACACGTTTTTCACTGTTCCTTTGATTGGGAAATAGAAATTTTGTTCTACCGAATCCACAACAATGCGTGAAGTTGTTTTTCCTGCTTCATCCCAAATCGCTACATCCACTGGAAGTTTGTAAATTGGGAATTCGTTGAAATTTTGAAGTTGTTTAACGGTCAATACAAGCGTATTTTTTGCGGCATCCACTTTGTGCGTTACCTCTAAAACGGGATGACCACTGCTTAGGAACCATTGATTAAAGAACCAGTTTAAATCCTCTCCTGAAACCTCTTCAAAAGCCATGCGCAAGTTGTGAACTTCTGCCGCTTTGAATTTATTGGATGTTAAATACAGGTTTAATCCTTTAAAGAAGGCCTCATCTCCTAAATAATTGCGCAACATGTGTAAAATACGTCCACCTTTGTTGTAAGAGTGACCATCAAACATGTCTTCTTTATCTGCGTAATCAAAACGGATCAAATTGAAGTATCCGCCATTCTCCGCTGAACCAAAATATCCATCAGCTTCGCTTTCCGCTTGAAAATCTGCTTCATCTAAACCGTAACGGTGTTCGTCCCACAGGTATTGAGAATAATTGGCAAACGACTCATTCAAGGGTAAATTCGACCAAGATTCGCAGGTTACTAAATCTCCAAACCAATGGTGGAATAACTCATGAGCAATCGTCGATTGATCATTGGCATCTAACAATTCGCGTTCAGTTTTGTACACGTAATCACCAAATACGACAGCTCCAGTATTTTCCATTGCTCCAGAAACATAGTCTCTCACCACAATTTGTGAGTATTTATCCCATGGGTATTCAACGCCTAACTTTTCAGAAAAGAAACGAATCATTTCAGGCGTTTCACCAAAAATAGCTTTCGCATCTTTTTCATAGGCTGGCTCAACGATGTAATTCACTTCCATTTTCGAACCATCCTTGCGTGTGTAGCTATCCTTTACCGTTTTGAATTCGCCAACAGCCATCATAAAGAGGTAAGGAGCATGTGGTAAGTCTTGTTTCCAATGGTCTGTTCTTGTTCCATCGGCATTTTTCTTGGAAGAAATTAATTTTCCATTTGCCAAAGTCATGTATTTATCTTGAACAGTCATTAAGATTTCTTCGGTTGATTTTGCATTTGGCGCATCCACAGTTGGAAACCATACGCTATTTGCTTCCGTTTCACCTTGAGTCCAAATTTGCGGCATTTTCGTTTTGTCTTCTCCTTTAGGATTGATGAAATACAGTCCTTTGTCTGAAGTAATCGCTGCACTTCCCCCTACTTTACGTTCGTCTGGTTTGGAAACATATTGAATCGTTACATTGAATTTCTCATCACGTGTGTACTTACGATCCAACTGAATGCGTAAATGCAAAGAGTCGTTATAGGTATAAGCCAACTTTTTGTTGTTCATCTCTACAGAAAGGATATCCATTCCTTTTGCATCTAGGATTAGACTATCCGACGTGTAAAAATGCTGTTTTGCTGTTAAAATTTCTTTCCCATTCAAACGTGCATGTTCCCAATCGAAACTAACTTCTAAACGTGTATGAACGATGTCTGTTTGCAAGGTGCGTGATGAATTGTAGATTCCACGAACGTATGGATTTTCCTCCTCCATCATCATTTCTTCCCATTCTTCTTCGGTAAAATCACCTTCCGGCAATTCTTCAACCATCTCAGGGGCACCCCAAGATTCACTTTCTTGAACCGATTCTTTCGATTGATGACAAGCCGTAAGAATTAAAAATGTTGAAACGAAATAAGCGTATTTTAACATAGGAATATATTTTAGACAAAACTGCAGAAAATAAATGAATTTACCGAGAATCTTGCGTGGAAACAAACGCAAGAAATTCGCTTTCGTTACTTTTGTAGAAAAAAAAGATGATTTCAATTGACACTTACAACTTCGGAAGTAAACGCGCATTAGTTCGCGTAGATTTTAATGTGCCCCTTGACAAGGAAACAATGGAAGTAACGGATGACAAACGTATTCGTGCGGCATTGCCTACTATTCAACACATATTAAGTGCTGGAGGAAGTGTCATATTGTTGTCTCACTTTGGTCGACCAAAAGAAGGGCCAGAGGAAAAGTTTTCCTTGAAACACATCATCAAAACAATTGAAAAAAACATTGGTAAACCTGTAAAATTTGCAGCAGATTGCATCGGTCAAGATGCCATTGATCAAAGTTCTAAACTACAACCGGGAGAAGTTCTTCTCTTGGAAAACGTTCGTTTTTATGCTGAAGAAACAAAAGGTGATGTAGCCTTTGCTGAGAAGTTGGCAGCTTTAGGTGATTGTTACGTGAATGATGCTTTTGGTGCTGCTCATCGAGCACATGCAAGTACGACGCAAATTGCACAATTTTTTCCAAACGATAAAATGGTTGGATTCTTAATGAAATCCGAACTGGAAAGTGCGCGAAAAGTGCTGAATCACGCGGAGCGTCCATTCACAGCGATTGTCGGTGGAGCGAAAGTATCCGATAAAGTGTTAATCGTTGAGAATTTACTAAACATCGCAGATCACATCATCATCGGTGGAGGAATGTCCTACACGTTTTACAAAGCACAAGGTGGACAAATCGGTCAATCCTTGTGTGAAGATGAACGTTTAGAGACGTGTCGTGAGATCCTGACAAAAGCCAAAGAAAAAGGTGTCCATATTCATTTACCACAAGACTCTACCATTGCGGACAGATTTGCGTCCGATGCAGAAACGAAGGTAGCGCCTAGTAATCAAATCCCAGATGGATGGATGGGACTAGACATTGGTACAGAGGCAATCGCTCAATTCCGCGAAGTTTTGTTGGCAAGCAAAACCATTTTATGGAATGGTCCGATGGGTGTCTTTGAAATGAAAGCCTTCGAAAACGGAACGAAATCCGTGGCAGAAGCTGTAGTAGAAGCAACAGCAAACGGAGCATTCAGTTTAATCGGTGGTGGCGACAGTGCGGCAGCCGTTCAGAAATTTGGCATGAGCGACCAAGTGAGCTACGTGAGCACAGGAGGAGGCGCTTTGCTTGAGTATTTTGAAGGAAAAATATTGCCTGGCGTTCAGGCGATTGAAGCTTAATTAGCTTTTACGACATCTAGGAGGCGGTTGGAATATCCCGCTTCGTTATCGTACCAACCTACCACTTTCACTAATCCGTTGAATACCGTTGTTAATTCGGCATCGAAAAGACAGCTGAATGAACTTCCGATGACATCACAGGAAACAATTGGATCTTCGGTATAACCAAGGATTCCTTTCATGTCAGTTTCGCTCGCTAATTTCATCGCTGCGTTGATTTGTTCAACAGTTACATTGGACTTTGTCACTAAGGTTAATTCGGTAACGGATCCATCTGCCACTGGGACACGGAAACTTCCACCGGTAATTTTACCTTTCAAGTCAGGAAAAATGCGTGTAATCGCTTTTGCTGCGCCAGTAGATGTTGGAATGATGCTATTTGCGGCAGCACGAGCACGACGTAAATCTTTGTGCGGCGAATCATGTAAACGTTGGTCAGAAGTGTAGCTATGAACAGTAGAGATGTATGCCACCTCAATATCCATTAAAGAATTCAATACTTTGACCATTGGAGCAGCGTTATTGGTCGTACAGGAAGCATTGGAAATCACAGCGTCATTAAAATCAACAGCTGCCTCATTCACTCCCATCACCACTGATGGAATGTCCTCATCGTTTGCCGGAGCTGAGATAATCACATTTTTTGCACCTCCAACAAGGTGTTTGGATGCTGCTTCACGGGTTAAGAAAAGTCCGGTAGATTCTAAAACAGTTTCTACGCCATGTTCAGCCCAAGGAATGAGTTCTGGGTTTCGTTCACTAATGAAGGTAATTTTCTTTCCATTGGAAAAATGTAATTCATTTCCATTGATTTCAAAGGACAAGGAGAAATTTCCATGAATAGAATCGTACTTCAACAAATGGGCAAGTGTCTTGACGTCAGCTAAATCATTGACTAATGCGACATCTACCTGAGGATCAAGTAAAGCAATACGCGTAAAACAACGTCCAATTCGACCAAAACCATTTACACCAACCTTTTTCATTTTTCGAAGTATTTATTCCTACAAAATTACACAACCGTCACGAAATAGATAACAATTAAAAAGAAAAAGTGTTCAAATGACACTTTGAACACTTTTTGGCTTGAATATCAAATAGTTAATCAGTTAAATGTATATGTTTGACCATTTACCGTAACGGTAAAAGTGGCATCGCACATTCCATTACCGTAATCAACAACGCGAAGAGGATGGTTTTGAGGAGTGATTTCAATGGTTCCACTAACTGGGAAACCACATCCAACTTTGATATGTACCGGATTTGTCGTTAGAGAAGTATAGCCACCACCGGATGAAAATGTTCCAGCAGTAGTCCCGGTAATGTCATATTCATCATCGAAGCGATTGAAAAGCGTCGTGTTTCCGGCTGTCCATGTTCGAACGCGCGTAGATGTATAATTGACTGTTTCGCCGGAAGTCAATGTTGCAACACCGTCAATTTGCACATTAAAATAAGGTTGGCCAGAAGTATTTAAGCCCATATTTTCCACGGTCTTTGTTCCTTCAATTTTAATATCATTTACATAGTAATCAACTGGTGTGTGCGTAATGATTGTTCCTTGAGCATGGTAGAAGCCCGTAAATGTGGTAATGATTTTACCTCGTCGCGTTTTTCCATCATTACAATCGCAGTTGCTGGAACCGTAATCAACCGTTACCGTTTTAACCGATCCAATTGTATCGATGGTAATGATCACATTGCAAGCTGTTTTTTGTGTCAATGGTTTATCTCCAGGTTGACGAACAATCACACTGCCATTTTTATAATAGACCATGTTACCGGTGATTGCTTGATCAGAAATGTTCGTCATCTCATCAAAAGCGGATTCTACTTTGTAGTTCACTTCGGCAGATTGGTCTTTATCGTAACGGAATTTCCCGCAGGCACTTAGTACAAGAGTGATTCCAACACTTAATAGAACGATTTTTTTCATAACAAGTAATTTTAAGACACGTTCTTAACGCAAATTTCTTGCCAATATTGCTTACAAATTCAACTTCGAACGTACTTCTTTAGAAATACCGTCTTTGTGCAAATAAATATTGATTGTTTTATATTTAAAGTAGTTTTCAGACACGTATAAATATCCTTTTGGATAATTTGAAGTCCCCCAAGAATTTTTAACAAGGAAATAATTCACCCCATTTTGGTCTGTATACAATCCAACAATATGCATTCCGTGATCATCTGTCGTTGTTTTATTATCGTACGCTTCTTGACGAAGTTCTTGCGTAATTTTCAATTCTTTACTTGGTTCTGTAAAGGCATTTGATTTACGTTCAGCTCCGGCAGTATTGAAGTTTTTCTCATCTTTTCCAACTACTTCTACACTTTTAGGGTCAGCAGGAACAATTGCGATTCCATTACGGAAGCTAAATCCTTTTTCCGAAACATCTGCACCCCAAGCAATCGTGTACCCATTTTTCAAGGCTTCAATGGTAACTTGTACTAAATCGTTCATTTCCACATTGTAACTTTCACCCCAAGCCCAGTTATCTGGAATTTCCAAAAGGCATTTTTTGTACATTTCATGATTAGTGAAGGATGTCAAAGAAATGTAGTTATCCATGTTCAACTGCAAGTGTTCAGCAAACGATTTTGGCGTATACTTTTTTCCTTCCCATTGGAATTCTTTCACATCTTTCCCGATGTTTTTGTCCAGAATTTTGTTGTAGTCTTTCTTCCATGAATCCGAAATTCCCTCCGGAGCACCTAATTTAGGCAGGATGTCCTGCATGATTTTGTTTAGCTCTGTAAACATTTCGCCATGATTGTAGGTTTCCGTGTTTTCCAATCCCGTGTAATACTCGTAAGGAACAATTCCGTATTTACGAATTACTAATGGAATGTCGTGGAATGCTCCACCTTCACCGAAATTCGTTTTTCCATCCATACGGATGTATTTTTCCGCTTTCATTTCGTAGGCTTTGCGAACGGTATACATTTCTGAGAGCACGATGTTTTTTCCAACACCTAAACGCATTAATTCTGATTCAAAAAAGGACATTCCAGAAAAGGACCAACACGTCCCTGTTCTACCTTGGCTTTGAACAGGTGTAGCATCCAAATGGACAACTTTTTGAAATTGGTATTTACTCCCTTCTGCATTGGTAACTTGTGCCAATGACATCGTTGCACCAAAAAAGATTGGCAACAAAAATTTAATTGTTCTTTTCATGTGTTGATTTATAGTTTACAAATCCAACCTTCGATTCCTTTGGAACTTACTTTCGATTGAATTGCTTGAATTTCACTTTGATTCGCAGCTGAACCTGCACTTACACGAATGAGGGTCCCACCCGGTAAAATGTGCGCATTGAATCCATCTGCTTGAAGTTTTTGCACAAAGTTGTTTGCGTTTCTTTCATCAGAAAAACATCCAACAACGTATTCCAAATTTGCTTGAACGATTTCTTGCTGAACAAGCACAGGTTTCGTTTCTGCATTCGGCAACTTCACTGCAAAAACTGTAGATTCATCGTATTGATATAGTCCGATTTTTCCAGGTTCAACTGCCTTAAGTTGTTCTTCGATTTTTGATTCGTTTAAGACAATTTTGTTAAACGGAGTCACTTGTTTTTTAGCATACTGTGCTTCTACCTTTCCTCTCAATGGATTAAAGTCCTTGTAGGAAATGAGTCCCGAATGCAAAACATCTGTTTTCATTGGAATCCAAAACGAATAGAAAGCGAAGGGCAACAAACAAGCGGCTGCGGCATACTTCCAGAATTTCGTTGGATTTTTAAGCGTTTGGTCTTCTGTAGTTTCTGGAACGAATTGGATGATCGGTGTTTCCTCTTGAACCGTATTCGGAACAAAGGTCACATTTGATAAACCGTAGGAACTCAACAGCAAATTAAAATGTCTGTCTTGTTCGAAACGAACGATTCCATCAGCATCTTTCGAGAAAATTCCGAGTTTTGGAATACTCACTTGCTTTCCTTGAGCTAAATCCGCATTTAATTTACCTGTGAAATCAGTCAATTGACTTACTCCTTCTTGGTAGTAAAGTCCATTCAAACGTGCATATTCCGCCAATACTAATCCATCATCGTTGATCAGATTACGGTTGAACAAAAGTTGTTTGTATGGAGCTTGAAGAATTCCTTTTTCAAAGTCGATTTGAGCCGAAATGGTTTTCGATACAAATCCACCAAAATTTGGTAAGACCACGCAATTGTGGCGCAAAATTAGTTGACAAATGACTTCTTCAAATGGGATCATTTACCAAATTTACAAAAGAAAGATGGAATTACAAAAACAGAAGTACATTCTCCACATCTTCCGGCGTATCGATGTTGGGTGTTTCGATGGTTGTTTGCACAACTTTAATTGGATAACCATGGTACATCCATCTCAGTTGTTCCAAAGATTCCATTTTCTCTAAAGCTGTTGGTGTCAATTGACAAATTTGAGCTAAGGTATTTGCCCTATATGCGTACAATCCGATGTGTCGTAGAAATGGATAATTCGACAAATATTCTCCCTTAAAATGATGCGAATTTGGCACACAACTTCGACTAAAATAGAGGGCGTTTTCTTGATGATCAAGAACGATTTTTATTCTGTTTGGATTCAACAGTTCCGCTTCATCGTTTGTTGGAATTCCCAAAGTGGCGATAGAGACATCAGGATGACTAAATGCACTGAGGAGTTGATCGAGTTGCAATGGATTCACTAATGGCTCATCCCCTTGAATGTTAATGACCACATCGAATCCCGGATTTAATGCCGCTACCTCCGCGCAGCGGTCTGTTCCACTTTGGTGCGCTTCATTTGTCAGGCAAACATTTCCACCAAAACGAAGAACCTCATCCACAATTCGTTGATCATCCGTTGCAACGACGATTTTTGTCAGTGAATTCGACTTGGATGCACCTTCATAAACCCGTTGTATCATGGACTTTCCCTTTAGGTCAATCAAGGGTTTTCCGGGAAAACGAGAAGAGGCGTAGCGAGCTGGAATGATTCCGAGTACTTTCATTAAAATTTCATTTGTAGTTGTGCGATAAAGTTTCTCGGTGGCTGAATATCTCCAGGTCGACTTGAATATTCTGCATTCAATAAATTGTTGACAATGAAGCTCACCCGGAAGTTTTCGTTGATTTTATAGGCGATGCGCGCATCAAAAACCACATTTCCCTTATTGTGCTGTTGCCTGTATTCTTTAAGTCCAGGAAGGATGTAAACCGTACTATTCACCGCCGGATCCAAGTCAGATTCAAACACGCGGTCGATGTTGCGCATGAAACTATTATAGCGAGAAGAAACGCCAAAACTCCAATCTTTGTAGTTGGCTTCAATATCTGCTTTTGCTAAATGTCTAAATCGGTATTTCAACATATTTGTTGTCGTGTCTGAATAAGTTGCTGTGTAGAGGTTGTTATTGTTTAAACTAATCGGATTCATGTAAGTATATCCGAGTAGAGAAATTAATTCTACGTTTCCTAATTTTCCCATTGAATTGAAAGAAAAGTCTAATCCTGAAATTCTTGCCTTCTCCACGTTCTGCGCTTGGAATCCAACCCAATCACTTACGTTATAATTCCCGCTAGTCAAGAAAGTAATGTCCTCCGGACTCGGATTAATCGGGTTCAACGGTTTTTGTGAAATTGGATTAAAATACACAAATGAGAATTCCATCATATTGCTGTATTGATTGACGAATGCGGCTAAATCTAAATAACCTTTCCAGGAACCAATTTTCACTCCCTGCTTGATTCCGATTTCACCTGCCCAACCAATTTCCGGCGTTAGGTATGGATTAGGGAAGATATTTAATGCGCCTACAGAAGTTTGTGTGTATCGTTCAGCAACTGAAGGATAGCGAATCCCTTGTCCAAAAGACGCGCGAAGATGCGTAAACTTGGCAGCTTGATAGTGAATTCCAGTTCGAAGAATCGGATAAAAAGGAATCTTGATATTCTTCTTCTCTGAAATCATAAAATCCGTGTCTCCACTTTTTCCATCCATTTGAAAATATTCCAATCGTGCACCAGCACTGAAGTCCCATTTGCCTTTATGTAATTCAAGTTGTGAATACAAGGCAAGGTTTTCTGAATTGTGGTCACCGAATAGATTGGAGCGAACGACATTGTAAATATTCGATGCCCCAGATGTTAAGGTTCCACCATTTTTAAATTGCTTTTGGATCGAATAATCAGAAAAATAGATCACCGCTCCATTGCTTTGATTTGGATTGTTGATGTTGGTGTTTCGCGCATAATAAACACGCGTTTTCAAATGGTGCAAATTGTTCTTTTTATCGATGAATTTCACATACGGATCGATAAACAAGCGCTGACCAAAGTTATATGTAAGCGTTGATGCTGCATTGCTCGTATCGGCACCTCCACTTGGAACATATCCCAACGAGTCACTTTGCCAGATTAAAAAACTTCCTGTTTTTTGTGCTTGATAATTGTATCCGATTCCAGCTTTCAAACGCGTTGCTGTTTTGGGACGAAAATAAATGGTTCCACTTACTCGTGCACGGTTTTCGATCTCCCCTTGACGGTAACCATCGTTTTTAAACAATGTGGTAGAAATCGTGTATCCCATGTAGCGATTCATTTTGGAATGGTAGGCTTCCACTTGTTGAAACATCGGTGACTTATCCCACCATTTTAAACTTGCTCTAGCCGGATCACCATAAATTCCATTTTGGATTTTAATTTTCGTTTCTGGAGTCGATTTTGGTTCTTTTTCCGCCAAGGCAATGACTCCATTTAAGGCTCCACTTCCGTAAAGTACCGAAGATGCGCCTTTCATCACTTCAATTTGAGATGCTTGTTCCATTGGGATGGCATTCCACTGTGTATCTCCAGCGTAACCCGAAAGCAAGGGCATTCCGTTCCACAAAAGCAAGACTCGGCTACCCGTTCCGTAGGCAAATCCGGATCCACCGCGAATGCTCACTTGACCATCCATGGTGTACACTCCTGGTGTTTGATCTACCGCTTGTTCTAAGTCCGTGATTCCTTTGTTATCGATTAATTGCGGCTTGATGATCTCCATGGAAACAGGAATTTCTTCAATTACTTGTTTGCGTTTTCCAGCACTTACAACCACTGTTGCCTCGTCCTTGGTTCTTGTTTTCAAGAAAATAGTGATTGGACCAGAGGCTTTAATTTCGATGGTATCATTGACAAACTGAATCATGGAAACAATAATTTTCACTGGATATTTTGCAGGAGTTAATGTAAATTCCCCGGCGTAGTTTGTCAGGGTTTTTTGTCCATCGGAGGACAAGACTTTTACATTTTGGATGGCTTGTTTGTCCTCTGAACTGAAGACTGTTCCAGTAACTTGAGCTTGAACAAGTAAGCTGAACAAGGTGAAAAACGATGCGAAAAATAATTTATTCATAATAACGTAGTAGGATGTGAAAATAACGAATTCATCGAGATTTTCGTGTGTTCTGCTCGAAATTATAAATCGTACTGCAGCTGAAGGGTGAAATTTCTCGGCGCTTGAAGATCTCCTGGACGGGATGAATATTCTGCGTTTAAGAAGTTATTCGCAATAAAATTGAATTTAATTCCTTTTTTCAGATCGTAACTCACTCGTGCATCAAAGACAAAAACCCCTTTGTTAAATTGTTGACGGTACTGTTGCATGCCAACGAGCAATTCAGTACCTAAAACCCCCACTTCAAAAGCGCGGTCAATATTTTTCATGAAGCTATTGTAGCGCATGGATCCTCCGACACTCCACTTTTTATATGTAGCTTGAATATCTGCTTTCGCTAAATGGTTGAAACGGTATTTCAGCATATTGGATGAAGTATCCGAAAATGACGAGCGGTAGATGGGATCGTTGTTTAAACTAATTGGATTCATATAGGTGTATCCTAGTAAGGAAACTACTTCTACATTTCCTATTTTGCCTGAACTATTAAACGAAAACTCCACTCCTGTAATTCTTGCTTTTTCAGCATTCTGCGCTTGAAAACCAACCCAATTGTAGAGGTAATTAATGGCATTCGGGTTACTAGTTTGGAGTGTTGCCATTGTATCAGGCTTATAAACTCCGAAGGAGAATTCGGTCATGTTACTATATTGATTGACAAATCCAGCGACATCGATCATGCCCATCCATTTGCCAAACTTGAGGATTTGCTTCCACCCAATTTCACTATTCCAACCTGTTTCGGGACGTAAATCCGGATTTCTAAAAATGCGCACGCCACCTACGGATGCGGAGATATAACGCTCCGCTACAGATGGGAAACGAATTCCTTGTCCAAACGATGCTCTCAAATGCGATGCTTTGTTGATGGCATAATGTGTACCTAGACGAAAAATAGGATAAACAGGTGACGTAAACTTATCTGAAATCACAAATTGAGTCTCTGGTTTTGATTTATCCAACTGACAATATTCCAAACGTAGTCCAGCAGTGAGGTCTAGCTTCTTCAACTTCGTCTCCAACTGCTCGTACAAAGCTAAATTATTGCTCAGGTGATTATCAAAAACGTAACTAGTCACCTTGTTGGTCATGCTCATGAATCCAGAAATAAGATTCGTATTGCCGATTTTTTTCTGAATGTTATAATCCGCATAATACATTTCGGCTAAAGAAGCATCGTAAACCTTGTCGGAATTTCCCGTCGTGACCAAGTAATAACGCGTTCGCAAATAATGTTTGTTGTCGTGTTTGTCGATGAATTTTACATACGGATCCACATTTAAGCGAATGGCACGCTGACGACTCAAGGTATTTTCAAGTGCTTGATATCCCATAGAATCGTTTTTCCACAGAATAAAAACTCCTTTGTCTTGCCACTGAAATTGGTAACTCATCCCCGCCTTCATTTTCGGGTACTTTTTTGAGAAGTAATACAAAGAACCATTGATTCGAGCGCGTTTTTCGTCGTTTCCTTCGCGGTATCCTTCATCGATGAGTCCGTTCACTCCGATGGTATAACCCACTCTTCCTTTTGATTTTCCATAATAGACATCGAGCAAATGACTCGTTGGATTTCTGTCCCACCAAGTCATGGAACTTCGTTTTGGATCACCGTAAACTCCCGATTGGTATTTCATCGTAAGTTGTCCTTCTGGTTTTGCTTCTTTTTCTGTTAAAGCAATAATTCCGTTCAATGCTCCGCTACCATAAAGTACAGATGAAGCCCCTTTCAAAATTTCAATTTGCGACGCTTGTTCCATTGGTACGGCATTCCATTTCACATCTCCGACATCCGGAGAAAGCATGGGGATTCCATTCCACAACAACATGACGCGGCTGCCTGCACCGTAGGCATATCCCCCTCCACCTCGAATACTGACTTGACCGTCCATAGTAAATACACCCGGACTTTGATTTACCGCTTGTTCAAGATTCGTGAACCCTTTGTTTGCGATTAAAGCAGGTTTCAAGATTTCAATAGAAATGGGAATTTCTTCAATGTTTTGATTTCGTTTTCCCGAAGTAACAACAACGGTTTTTACATCTTGTGAAAGTATCGATAAGGGCATATTCACATATCCCAATTGTTGAATTCGCATGGAATCCACTTCATATCCCTTTTTATAAAAATAAAGTGTGACAGGTAATTTTTTTACAGGAATAACAAAGGTTCCATATGCATTCGACTCCACCTTTTCGTTTTCAGACGATTTCACTGAAACTTGAACGATGACACTTTTTGATTCTTTGTCAAAAACGACACCGGATATTTGCGCGAAAATGTTTGCTTGAAGAATGCAAAAAAATGCAAAAAAGTAATTTTTCATGCGGGAAAGCCTGCTATTTTTTGTTAACTTAATATTACGAATCTAATCATTTTTTTGAATTTTATGTCACTTGAACTTTACAAAATCGCCCTTGGACAACTGAAAGGAATTGGTCCTTCCAGAGCAACAAGAATTTTAGGGAAACTATCCTCACTCTCGGATTTATTCACACAAAGCGACCGAGAACTGCACCTTCAAACGGGCGTTTCTCTATCCATTTTAAAGGAAATGAATCGTGGTGAAGCATTATTTACTGCAGAAAAACAACAGTCTTTCAATGAGCGAAACCACATCAAGTCGCATTTTTTCATGGATGAGGATTACCCAAGAAGGTTGCGCCAATGTCCGGATGCGCCCATTGTGCTCTTCTCAAAGGGACTAACTGATTTGAATCATTCAAACGTTGTATCGGTTGTTGGCACAAGAAATCAGACCGAATATGGACGGAAACTCGTGGAGGAATTATTGGAAACAATACAGTCAAAGGACCTAACAGTTATCAGTGGTTTAGCTTATGGTGTGGATATTCACGTTCACGAGACCTGTGTGCAAAAAGGAATCTTTAATATCGGTGTTTTCGGACATAGTTTAGACCGTATTTATCCATACCAACATCGAAAAGTCGCAGAGAAAATGCTCGAAAATGGTGGATGGATGAGTGAGTTCATCGTCGGGACAAAACCCGATCGGATGAACTTCCCCATGAGGAATCGGATTATTGCTGGAATGTCAGACGCCATTATTGTGGTGGAAAGCAAAACTAAAGGAGGTTCAATCATTACAGCGGAACTAGGGAACGACTACAACAGAGATGTTTTTGCTTTTCCAGGAAGCGTTCACCAAGAGCAATCAGAGGGATGTAATTGGTTGATTCAGAAGCAGAAGGCTCATTTGATACAGAATGGAACAGATTTTTTAACGTTCATGAACTGGCATTTAGACATTCCTAAAAAACAACTTGAATTATTCCCTGAACTAGGAGAAAATGAATTGAAAGTCTATCAAACGTTAGTGGAACTAAAAGAGGCGCACATTGATGTGATTGCGATGAAATCAGGATTTAGTACTTCGCAATTAAACGTGCTTTTATTTCAATTAGAGATGAAAAACGTTGTGCATTCGAGCTCGGGAAATCGCTATACCCTACAATGGAAACATTGCGCTTAAATGAGGTAAGAAGATGAGGACCCCAACGATGACTGCGAAAATACTGGCTATCAATACCGCCCCAGCTGCGATGTCCTTCACTTGTTTGATTTTCTGATTGAATTCAAGTGTGTACACATCTGCCAATAATTCAATACTTGTATTCATTGCCTCTAAAGCCAAAACAATGGTACTTGCAATCAAAAGCCAAAGCCATTCAAATCGATTCAACTCAACGATGAATCCTGCCACTAAAACGAATGAGAAAATGACTAATTGAATCCGAGCATTGCGACTTTCAACGAATAGTCCTCGTATTCCAATAATGGCAATTTTCAATGCCGAAAAAAAGTTTGTGTGTTTCATCGTTTTGAAATTAGTTAAAAAAATAAAATTGACGTAATTTTGCAGACACGTTCATTTAAATAAACTTATAAAGAAAGGTGGAGGGACTGGCCCTACGAAACCTTGGCAACCTGCCTTCATGGAAAAGGTGCCAAATCCGATTCCTATTTTAGGAAAAAGATAAGTTGAAACAACCGTTGTTTCCGACACATTTCTTTGTTATTACACGCACATGAAAAGCGCATTAGAAACAGCATTAGCCACACGTATTTTAGTACTTGACGGAGCCATGGGAACCATGATCCAACGTCACCATTTGGAAGAATTTGACTTCCGAGAAGGTGCGTTTGAACAACATGACAAACCCTTAAAAGGAAATAATGACCTCTTGTCGATTACCAGACCAGAAATCATTAAGGATATTCATCGTCAGTATTTGCAAGCCGGAGCGGACATCATCGAAACAAATACCTTTTCAGGAACGACCATCGCGCAGGCGGATTACGGACTAGAAGACGCTGTTTACGCCATAAACTTCGAAAGTGCGAAAATCGCGAAAGAAGTTTGTGACGAATTTACAGATCGAACTAGATTCGTAGCTGGATCCATTGGTCCAACGAATCGAACGGCCTCAATTTCTCCAGATGTAAACGATCCTGGTTACCGAGCGGTCAGTTTCGACGACCTTGTTCTTGCCTACAAACAACAAGTGAATGCGTTAATAGATGGTGGAGTCGATCTGCTACTGGTAGAAACCATCTTTGACACACTCAACGCGAAAGCGGCACTTTTCGCCATTGACGAAGTCTTTGAGGAACGAAAAATCAAACTTCCCATCATGGTATCCGGAACCATCACGGATCAAAGTGGACGAACATTAACCGGACAAACAACCGAAGCATTTTTGATCTCACTTTCCCATATGCCCTTGCTATCCATCGGATTAAATTGTGCGTTGGGAGCTTCGATGATGCGGCCGTATTTACAGATTTTGAATGAAAAATCGACGTTTGCTGTCAGCGCACATCCAAATGCCGGACTCCCAAATGAATTCGGACAATACGAAGAAAGTCCACAAATGATGGCGAATCAAATCAAGACTTTCCTCGATGAAAGTTTGGTTAATATTATCGGTGGTTGTTGCGGAACAACCCCAGAGCACATTAGAGCGATTGCAGACATCGCGAAAAATTACGCACCTCGTCAATTCAATCTAGCATAACTCACTTTTTCTCGAAAAACATGTCACAATCATTGAAATTATCCGGACTCGAACCACTCATTGTAAATGCGGAAAGCAATTTCATCAATATTGGTGAACGCACGAATGTAACTGGTTCAAGGGCGTTTTTACGCATGATTCAGGAAGGAGATTATGAAGCAGCTGTTGCTGTTGCAAGAGAGCAAGTAGAGGGAGGTGCACAGATTATTGACATCAACATGGATGAAGGAATGATTGATGGAAAAGAGGCCATGATTCGTTTCTTAAACCTCATCGCAGCCGAACCTGATATTGCACGTGTTCCCATCATGATTGATAGCTCTAAGTGGGAAATCATCGAAGCCGGATTAAAATGTGTGCAAGGAAAAGGGATTGTCAATTCCATTTCCTTAAAAGAAGGTGAAGAAAAATTCATCGAACAAGCAAAAAAAATAAAGCGTTATGGCGCGGCAGTCATTGTCATGGCCTTTGACGAAAATGGTCAGGCGGACAGTTACGAACGACGAATTGAAATTTGTCAACGATCTTACGACATTCTTACCCAAGTGGTGCTTTTTGCTAAGGAAGACATCATTTTTGATCCAAATATTTTCCCTGTTGCAACAGGAATGGAGGAACATAATAACAATGCTTTAGATTTTATCAAGGCAACAAAATGGATCCGCACGAACCTGCCTGGCGCACATGTCAGCGGTGGTGTTTCCAATGTTTCCTTTTCCTTTCGAGGTAACAATAAAGTACGCGAAGCCATGCATTCTGCTTTTCTCTACCATGCGATTGCACATGGAATGGATATGGGAATTGTCAATCCAAGCATGCTGGAAGTATATAGCGACATTGAACCACAACTATTAACCTATGTGGAGGACGTGCTGTTAAACCGACGTCCAGATGCCACCGAGCGTTTATTGGAATTAGCAGAAACGGTGAAAGGCGATGGGAAGAAAAAAGAAATCGACTTAAGTTGGAGAAATGCGCCGGTGAAAGAGCGTTTGTCCTATGCACTCGTGAAAGGACTGGTGGAATTCATCGACGAAGATGTAGAAGAATGCCGCCATTTATTTGACCGACCAATCGAGGTAATCGAGGGTCCGTTAATGGATGGAATGAATACCGTTGGGGATTTGTTCGGAAGTGGCAAAATGTTCCTTCCGCAAGTAGTGAAATCAGCCCGTGTGATGAAAAAAGCCGTGGCCTATTTGCTTCCATACATTGAAGCAGAAAAGGATGGGAAAAGTTCTTACGCTGGAAAAATATTAATGGCTACCGTAAAAGGAGACGTTCACGATATTGGGAAAAACATTGTCGGTGTCGTACTTGCATGTAACAACTATGAAGTGATCGACATTGGCGTCATGGTTCCAGCGGAGAAAATCATTCAAACAGCGATTGAAGAAAAAGTAGATGTCATTGGATTAAGTGGACTTATTACACCAAGCTTGGATGAGATGGTTCATATGGCGAAAGAAATGGAGCGCGCTGGATTGAGCATTCCATTACTCATCGGTGGAGCAACAACCTCCAAGGTTCACACAGCGGTGAAAATTGATCAATTTTATCAATTAGGACAAGCGGTTCATGTACTTGATGCATCCAGATCGGTAACGGTTGTCGAAAGTTTACTTGGACCCAAAAAAGATGCGTTTATTGCCAATTTGAAAGAAGAATACCAACGTTTGCGTGAGCACCACGAAAAACATCGAGCGGCAAAGGATTTACTATCACTTGCCGATGCAAGAGCGAATAAAGCAGTACTCGATTTTTCGGATGTGAACATTGCCATTCCAAAGAAACTAGGCACACACGAATTAGACGTTTCTCTAGAAAAATTAGTGCCCTATATTGACTGGACTCCTTTTTTCCAAACTTGGGAATTACATGGTAAATTTCCAGCGATTTTAAGTGACGAAGTTGTTGGTGTTGAGGCAACAAATCTATTCGAAGATGCACAAAAAATGTTGGAATCCATGGTGAATGAATCGTGGGTAAGCGCAAAAGCGATTTTCGGAATTTATCCAGCAACGAGTGTTGGAGACGACATTGAAATCACAGATGACAGTTCTTCGGAAGAACGACGATACATTCAGCGAACTTTAAGGCAACAAACGAAAAAAGCACTTGGACAAGCAAACAGTGCGTTATCGGATTTTATTGCGCCCAAAGAAAGTGGAAAACAAGATTACATTGGTGCGTTTGTGGTGACGACAGGAATTGGACTGGATGAACACGTGGAGCGTTTTGAAAAAGATCACGACGATTATAGTTCCATCATGGTAAAAGCACTTGCGGATCGACTAGCAGAAGCGTTGGCAGAATATTTACATCACCTGGTTCGCACCGAATATTGGGGCTACGAAAACATGGATTCTTTTACAAAGGATGAGTTAATTCAAGAGAAATACCGTGGAATTCGTCCAGCGCCAGGATATCCTGCCTGTCCGGATCACTTGGAAAAAATTACGATTTTCAATTTGCTGAACGCGACTGAATCTATTGGCGTTTCGTTAACCGAAAGTTTAGCTATGACTCCAGCATCTTCCGTGAGCGGTTGGTACTTTGCCCATCCGGACGCGAAATATTTTGGACTCGGAAAAATTACAGAGGAGCAAGTACAAAACATGGCTACACGCAAAGGTGAATCCTATGAATCGATTGCGCGCTGGTACTCATCGGTTTTGGTTTAATTCGCTTCGTTTTCGAAAAAAGCATCGATCGAATGTGGTCCTTGTAGCGCGGCTTGAACAGCGAGTTCATCACAGCGTTCATTTTCTGCGTGTCCTGCGTGTCCCTTCACCCACACAAACTTTAGTTTGAAGCGGCTGTGAGACTTTAGATAACGCAACCAAAGGTCTTTGTTCTTTTTGTCCTTGAAGTCCTTTTTTACCCAACCAAAAACCCAGCCTTTGGTAATGGAATCGATGACATACTTGGAATCAGAATAGACGGTTACAGGGTATTTGTCCGATTTGATTTTCTCCAATGCTGCACAAACAGCCAATAACTCCATGCGGTTGTTTGTCGTTTTTCGAAATCCTTCTGATAGTTCTTTTCGTTGATTGCCAAAAATGAGAATGGCTCCATACCCACCTGGACCTGGATTTCCGCGTGATGAACCGTCTGTGTATACTTTGATTTCTGACATATGTTTATACCAAGTTACTTGGATTTTAATCTTTTGGGGTTTTCACTTAAAAAAGCAGTCCATGAATCGCCTTTTGTTTTGTTATGTTCTCCGATTCCTTTGGAAAAATGGTGACAAACAGCTGCTGCCAGTCCATCCGTTGCATCCAAATATTTCGGCATGTCCTGAAAATTCAAGAGTTTTTGAAGCATGGCTGCGACTTGTTCTTTTGAAGCCGCACCACTACCGGTGATGGATTGTTTGATTCTTCTTGGTGTGTATTCCTCGAATGGAATGTTGTGGTTCAAACAAGCGGCAATCGCTACACCTTGCGCACGTCCAAGCTTCAACATGGATTGTACGTTCTTCCCGAAGAAAGGCGCTTCAATCGCCATTTCATCAGGTTTGTATTCAGCGATGAGTCCGTTTAAACGTTCAAGTATTCGTTTTAATTTATCCGGATGATTCGACAACTTGTTTAATTGGATGATGCCAAAATTCAGCATGTGAAGTTGATTCTTTTTCACATGAATGAGTCCATATCCCATCACCGTAGTTCCAGGGTCAATACCAAGAATAATCTTGTCTTCCGTCATTTTTATTCGATTCGGGTTTAAAGCTAGTCAATGTTTGGAAAAGAAGAGATCTCCGAGCGAAAATCCTTTTGATTTCCTTAATTTGCTGAAGAAATATTATCTTCTTCCACTAGGGCATCACCCCGCATGCGCAATAACAACTGAATCAGCGCAATGACGTCTTTTTCGCAATAAATTCGAATGCGATCCAAGTCGTTTTCCTCGTAATATACACGAGCGACATCCGCACCAGAAATATCATCTTTCGGAGTGGGGATTTTAAAGACATGACACAATAAGGCCAAGGAAGTAAACGCTTTGTAATCTCCAAACTTCCATAGTTCTAAAGTGTCTAAATGATTGATTTCCCATGGTTTTTTGCCTGCAATGTCCAAAATTCCTGGAAGTGAAATCCCATTAATAAGCATGCGTCGACAGATATAGGGAATGTCAAATTCCTTTGAATTGTGTCCACAAATCACGTGATAGGTCGTGTTGTAATGTTCCTCCAACAATTTTTTAAACTGACGAAGTAATGTTTCTTCATCGTCGTGGGCATAGGATTTCAAACGAATCGTTTTTCCTGTGGAGGTCTCTCGAACCATTCCGACAGAAATACAGACGATTTTGCCAAATTCAGAAAGTATGCCTCCCTTTTCATTGTAAATCATCTCAATATTCTTCTCCGGATTTACTTGGAATCGATTCTTTGCATAAAAAAGCTCTTGCCCTTTTTCATCCAAGTCTTGGTATTGATAAATTTGAGGTACTGTTTCAATGTCCAAAAAAAGAACTTTGTCAAACTGAATTCGTGAAAGCATAGCGGTTGATTTATGAGATGAATATAGGTGAAAATCTTGATTAATCGGAGTAAAAACGTCAAATTTGCTAAAATTGATATATGTCCGAGCAAATAATTATTTCAGGCCAAACAAAACAAGCGAAATACGAAGCCTTATTGCCGCAGATTTTTGCTTTGACGGAACCCGAGTCTTCTTGGATTGCCAATTTGGCGAATACGGCTGCCGCTTTAAAGGAAACGTTTGGATTCTTTTGGGTTGGGTTTTATTTGGTGGATGGCGAACAACTTGTTTTGGCTCCATTTCAGGGTCCAGTTGCTTGCACGCGCATTGCCTTTGGAAAAGGCGTTTGTGGCGCTTCATGGGAGCAAAAAACAGCGCAACTCGTTCCTGATGTCGACGCGTTTCCGGGCCACATAGCTTGTAGTTCATTATCGAAAAGTGAAGTAGTACTTCCTTTGTTGAAAAATGGGGAAGTGATCGGTGTGTTAGATGTCGATAGTGATCAGCTCAATGACTTTGATGAGGTAGATGTCAAATTTTTAACGGAACTTTGTACATGGCTCGTTTCATTGCACTAATTTGTCTTCTATTTCTGATTGCTTCCTGCGGTCAGATCGGGACCATTTCAGGTGGACCGAAGGATGAAATTGCGCCCCAAATCACCTCGTCGAACTTAAGGGATAAACAATTAAACTTTTCCGAAAAAGTCATTGAATTTACCTTTGATGAATACGTCGAGTTAACGAAAGCAGCTGAACAAATCGTTCTTGTTCCGGCGGATTCAAAACTTCAAAGTAAGTTAACAAAAAAAACACTTTCCATTTCGTTGGAGGATTCACTTCAGAAGAACACAACTTATACCCTTTATTTGAATGCTGCGGTGAAAGATGCAACTGAGGGGAACGATTCCCTCATGAAATTTACGTTTTCTACCGGTAAAGTAATTGATTCTCTTTCATTGTATGTCCGAATTTTCGATGCCTTTTCGAAGGAGTGGAAGTCAAAAGTAACTGTTGGTCTTTATCCAAATTTTGAGGATGAGCGTCCACGGTACTTTACACAAAGTCAGTCCAATGGCATTGCACACTTCGAAGCCTTGCGTCCAGGGAATTATTTTGTCAAGGCATTTACGGACTTAAACCAAGATTTACACATTCAAGCATCCGAAATTCAAGGTTTTAACTGGGATGCCATTACCCTTGTTTCCGCAATGTCGGATACGCTGCTTCTTCCTATTTCTCTTCCGGTTCAAGAAGACAAGGTGAAAAACGCACGATTGATTCCGCCAGGAATCATTGGTTTACACGTTCCGACTGATGTGGATCGAACGAACATACAGTTGAACGGACAAACACGTGACATCAATCAATTTATCGGTCGAGGAGAGGACAGTATATTGGTTTCGATTGGCGACGTGAAAGAAATTGATTTGCAACTCATCATCGCCGAGGATACGCTTCTACTTCGAAATACGCCGAAGCAACAAGCAGCTAAAATCGCGGTTCAATTCATCGAAAAAGAGGGAAAGCAAGATCGTTTCTTCCTATCTTGTTCCGATTTCATTCAATGGATAGACACGAGTAAAATAAAGTTAAAGAATCTGGACGATAGTAGTCTTGTCTCGTTTGAGGTAGATTTCCTAGCTAATGAATTTGAAATCCGACCAACGAAATTCGCAAAAAACTATCAATTATCCATTTCCGAAGGTGCCATTCTTGGAAAGACCACAAATGTCTCTAGTAAATTTCAAAAGGAAATTGCCTGGAAGCAAGATCGGGACTTCGGTGATTTAACGATTAAACTTAGCGACACGATAAGCGGAGGAATCATTCATGTGATTCAAAAAAACGAAGTGATTCGGACTGTGTTATTTAACGAAACAGCTAAAATTAGTCTACCTGATTTATTGCCAGGTGAATACACCTTTAAAGTGATTATAGATTCCAACAACAATGGAAAATGGGATCCAATTTCACCCAATCTCAAAACATTAGCTGAGGAAGTGTTGTTATTCAATACACCTGTCAAAATAAGAGCAAATTGGGAGGTAGAAGTTAACTTTGACCTCAATACTAGGCAACCCTAAAAATAAAATAAACGAAAAAATATGAAAAAATTGATTCTCAGTAGCTTCGTGTGTATCTCGCTGTTTACACAAGCACAAGTACAAACACCAAAAGCAAGTCCGAAAGGAAAAGTTCAGCAAACAGTTGGACTAACGGATATTTCAATTAGTTATTCTCGTCCGGCTGTAAAAGACCGCTTAATTTTTGGAGGCCTATTACCCTATGGTGAGATTTGGAGACTTGGAGCAAATGAAAATACTATTTTAAGAAATTCAGATCCGTTGATTTTTAATAGCGATACATTAAAAGCAGGTGCATACGCATTGTATGCGCGTCCGTTTGAAGGAGCTTGGGAGATTATTTTTTACTCGGATACCACCAATTGGGGACTGCCTGAAAAATGGGACGATTCAAAAATCAGTTTTAGGGGTAAGGCAGTGGTTGAAAAATATCCATTTGTTCAAGAGAATCTCTTAATTGGGATTGAAAATTTAAGTTCAAATCATGGAGAAATTAAGATTTCTTGGGAACACTATTCTGCCTCGTTGCCCTTTACTTTAAATACGAAAGAAAAAGTACTAGCTAGTATCAAGAAAACAATGAGTTCAAAAACGATCTCAGCGGATGATTATTTCAAGTCTGCTAGTTATTACTATGCCGAACAGCTGGATATGAAACAAGCGTTGAGCTGGGCTGAGAAAGCGGTAGCTGAAAAAGGTCCAAGTGCTTACTGGATGACCCGTTTACTAGCTCAAATAAAGGCGGCAAATGGCGATTACAAAGGTGCTATGGAAACGGCTAAAAACTCCATGATAGAAGCAGAAAAAGATGGTGATCAGAACTATGTTAAAATGAATCAACAATCCATCGAAGAGTGGAGTAAAAAGAAATAACATTGTTCCAAAAGTACCGCTATCACATTTGGTTACATGTGATCATTTTCATGTGGGGATTTACCGGAATACTTGGTAAACTGATTCACTTAGATGCCATCATAATTGTATGGTATCGTGTGATTATTGCGGCTTTGTTCCTTGTGTTTTACTTTATTTGGATGAAAAAATCCTTTTCATTTCCACTGAAGCACGCATGGAAAATCATACTGGTTGGAATGATTGTCGCTGGACATTGGATGACCTTTTATTATAGCATTCAGTTATCTACAGCATCACTCGGAATTTTGTGCCTATCCACTACGACTTTACATGTCACTTGGATAGAACCGATTGTCATGAAGCGAAAATTTTCTTGGATGGAGTTCTTCTTTGGATTGCTCGTCATATTTGGGATTTATTTCGTCGCACACGATTTCAATGAGACTGAAAAAACCGCCTTGTACTTTGGACTTGTATCCGCATTACTCGCTGCTTGTTTTTCCGTTTTTAACGGTCGACTGGCCCAAGATGTAGAATCAGCTCATATTACTTTGTACGAACTCATTACTGGGATTGTCTTTATCAGCTTCGTTCTAGGATTCAGTGGGAAGTTAACTACTGAGCACTTAAGTATGAGCTTATCAGACGGATTGTGGTTATTGTTTCTCGGTGTGGTGTGTACCTCATTTGCCTTTTTAATGACCATTGAAATCGTTAAAAGACTTGGTGCGTTTACTGTTTCCTTGAGCATAAATTTAGAACCTGTTTACACCATCATCTTGGCGATTTTCATTTTGAAAGAACACGAATTATTGAACATAAACTTTTACTTAGGATCGTTGATCATCATATTGGTAGTAATTGCTAATGGCCTGTACAAGAATTGGCTGAACAACCCCGAACAAAAAACAAAAATGACAGAAAATGGAATATACTAATCTTGGAAAATCCGGCTTACAAATTAGCCGACTTTCGTTGGGTTCATGGTTAACCTTCGGGAAACAAATTGGCGATGATGTCGCTGAAAGACTCATGGACATCGCTTATGAGAATGGAATTAATTTCTTCGATAACGCGGAGATTTATGCCCGTGGTAAAAGTGAAGAAGTGATGGGATCCATCCTTAAAAAGAAAAATTGGTCAAGAGATAGTTACATCGTGAGTAGCAAAGTGTTTTTTGGCAATGGCGGTCAACTTCCTACGCAAAAAGGATTAAGCCGGAAACACATTGTGGAAGCGTGCGAACAAGCACTGAATCGTTTTCAATTAGACCATTTGGATTTGTTTTTGTGCCATCGTCCAGATAAACAAACGCCAATTGAAGAAACAGTTTGGTCGATGCACCAACTCATTATGCAAGGAAAAATCTTGTATTGGGGGACATCTGAATGGAGTGCGCAAGAAATCATGGAAGCACACATGTTCGCAAAACAAAACCACCTCATCGGTCCAATTGTGGAGCAACCAGAATACAACATGTTTACACGTCAAAAAGTAGAAGTGGAATTTTCTCAATTGTACAAGACTGTTGGACTCGGAACAACTATTTGGTCTCCGTTAGCAAGTGGAATTCTAAGTGGGAAATACAACAAAGACTTCCCTAGTGATACCAGACTAGGAATGGAAGGAATGGATTGGTTGAAAGAAAAAAACCTGACAGCAGAACGCATTGACGTTGTGAAAAAACTAAGTACTTTGGCAGCAGATTTAGACATGTCACTTCCGGTTCTTGGACTGGCTTGGTGTTTAAAGAATCCAAATGTGAGCACCGTGATTTTAGGGGCTAGTAAAGAGTATCAATTAACCGAGAATTTAAAATCACTTGATGCCAAAGAAAAACTCTCGGCAGAAGTGATGGAAGAAATTGAGTTGATCCTATCAAATAAACCCGTTCATCCTGATCATTAATAAACAATTTTTAAAATTGGCTGTTAGTCCTTTAAATCACTAATTTTGCCCAGCATTATTTCAGAAGCATGATCGAAACAGATATTATTATTATTGGCGCAGGTCCAGTCGGACTTTTTACCGTATTTGAGGCCGGACTTTTAAAGTTGCGTTGTCATTTAATTGATTCATTGCCACAAGCTGGTGGACAATGTTCAGAAATTTATCCAAAGAAACCGATTTACGATATCCCTGGATTTCCTTCGGTACTTGCAGGAGAATTAATTGACAATTTAATGGAACAAGCAGCGCCCTTTAAACCGGGATTCACCCTTGGAGAAGCTGCGCTTTCGATTGAAAAAACTGCGGATGAAAAATTCATTGTCACAACAATCAAAGGAACCAAACATATTGCTCCAATTGTCATGATTGCTGGTGGACTTGGTGTTTTCGAACCAAGAAAACCACCTATTGACAACATCGCTGACTTCGAAGATAGAGGTGTTGAATACATCATCAAGGACCCCGCAATTTATCAAGATAAAGTATGTGTCATCGCCGGTGGTGGTGATTCCGCTTTGGATTGGTCGATCTATTTAACCGAACGAAAAATTGCTAAAAAAGTACATTTAGTACACAGAAGCAGTTCGTTCCGCGGTCATTTAGATTCTGTACAGAAAGTCATTGACATGGCCGGAACAGGTGAAATCAATTTAATTACAGAAGCAGAAGTGACCGGATTATCTGGAACGGATAAACTAGAGAATGTTCATGTGACTCATCAGAAAGATGGCGAAATCGTGATCAACGCTGATCATTTCATTCCACTTTTTGGATTAAAACCAAGTTTAGGTCCAATTGCAGATTGGGGATTAGAAATTGAGAAAAGCGCTATTAAAGTAAACACCTTGGACTATTCCACGAATATCCCTGGGATTTATGCGATTGGCGATGTGAATACGTATGAGAACAAATTAAAATTGATTCTTTGCGGATTCCATGAAGGAACATTAGCAGTTCAATCCGCATTTGCACGTATTCACCCTGAGAAAAAGAACGTCCTGAAGTATACGACCGTTAACGGTGTTCAAGGATTTTAATTGACTTTTGATATTCGCTTGAAAGGAGTAACTTTGTTCAGATGAATCGCTGGACCGTTAATTCTGTAGTCATACTTGGACTCGTTTCCATTTTTAGTATCCTGCTTGTGCAATTCGTATGGATGCGTAGTACGGTGGAAATGCAGGCGAAAAACATCGCTATTCAAGAAAAAGAAGATAGTTTAAACCTTCGCGAGTTTTCACAGCAAGCACATAGCGCGCTGCGAGAAGTATTGGAACAAATTTCAACAAATCATCCCGATCACACCGATTTATACGGGGCAATAAAACAAATCAAAAGCAATCACTTCACTGTTGATTTCAATGAAGATTTACAGCCTTTTTACCTAGAAACTTTACTTAAAAAGGAATTGTACCATCAGAACATTCACCAAGATTTTGTCTATGGAATTTATGATTGCTTTACCGACTCAATCGTTCTAGGGAATCTCATCAAATTCACGAAGGATTCCTTGTATGCTGATTCCAAACACGGACTTCCAGGACTTACCCCTGAATCTTTGAACCTGACAAAAGACGGTCATTATTTCACGGTTTATTTTCCGAATGTTAAACCAAAGCCAATCGAAGCAGCATCCTTTGTTTCTCCATGGGTTTACCTCGTGATCATCATTCTATTCGTCATTGTTTTCTTCGCATTTAGTCTTGGAATTATTATTCGTCAGAAGAAACTTTCTGAAGTGAAGACGGACTTCATAAACAACATGACGCACGAACTAAAAACGCCCATTTCTACGATTAGTCTCTCCAGTGAAATGCTGATGCGAATGGATTTATCTGAAGAAAATCAAGAGAAAATTCATAAATATGCGAGCATTATTTTCAAGGAAAATAAGCGACTTGAAAATCAAGTTGAACGTGTATTGAATGTTGCCAAATTGGACAAAGACCAAGTTGTTTTAGACAAAGAATTATTCAATGTAAACGAATTGCTCACCGAAGTAAAGGAGAATTTCGAGTTCAATCAAACCGAAATTGGCGGCTTACTGACGATTGATTGCGATGCTCAAAACTTTGAAATACAAGCAGATTCTGTTCACCTCACCAATGTTATTTACAACCTACTCGACAATGCCATCAAATATTGCGAGGGGAAAGCCATGATTCACATTCAAACAAGGAATGATAAAAATGGACTGATCATTGAAATTTCGGATAACGGAATCGGAATTAAAAAAGAAAACCTAAAAATGATCTTTGATAAATTTTACCGTGTTCCAACAGGAAACGTTCATGATGTCAAAGGATTTGGATTGGGATTATTTTATGTAAAACTGATCATAGAAGCACATCAAGGAAAGATCGATGTAAAAAGTACTCCTGGAAAAGGAACTACTTTTATCGTTTGGTTACCCTTTTGATTTTTTCACACGCGATAACAGCGCATCAGGCTGTGGAAACACCCCTTTACGCAACAAGGTTTTTTTAGTAGTATTGAGAATAATCCGTTCCTCGATTCCTGAATTTTCACGCGGAAGGGTCAGTACAACTTCATCTGGATTTGTTGACTTTTGAGCTGTATAAACTCCTGAAACCCGAATGTTTCCGATACTTAGGTACAGACTATCCTTCTTCACTTGTACGTCGATTTGCATGGAAGACACTTCCACCATTTCTTGCCCAAGCATTGCACTATATTTTGGGATCTCTCCTTGATATGTCTTGCAATATTTGCGTTTCACACGAACGGTTTGTGTAGTTGCACTGTCTACAAATAGACTAATAAAAACAAAAGCGAATACCCATTTCATACACGAAAATAAACATTTCCGTTGGATTGTCATGATTTCAAAAATCCGTTGGAAATGAGCAATGAAGTGACGTCAAAAGTAAAATTTTGGCTATTTTAGCGCTAATCTTCAGCTCACATGAAACAATACCACGATTTACTTCAACACATTCTTGATCACGGCGTTAAAAAAGAGGACCGAACAGGGACTGGAACGATCTCCGTATTTGGTTACCAGATGCGCTACAACTTACAAGAGGGATTCCCTTGTTTGACTACAAAAAAGTTGCATTTGCGTTCCATCATTCATGAATTATTGTGGTTTCTAAAAGGCGATACAAATATTCAATACCTAAAAGACAACAATGTTTCTATTTGGGATGAATGGGCTGATGAAGAGGGGAATTTAGGTCCAGTTTATGGTTCTCAATGGAGAAGTTGGCCGGCAGCAGATGGACGCCACATCGATCAAATTACACAAGTCATTGATCAAATAAAAAACAATCCAGACTCACGAAGAATCATTGTCTCCGCATGGAATGTCGGGGAAGTGGATAAAATGGCTTTGCCTCCTTGTCATGCTTTCTTTCAGTTCTATGTCGCGGATGGAAAATTAAGTTGCCAATTATATCAACGAAGCGCTGATACTTTTTTAGGTGTTCCTTTTAATATTGCTTCATACGCCTTGTTAACCATGATGATGGCTCAGGTTTGCGGTTTAGAAGCCGGGGACTTTGTTCATACCTTAGGTGACGCGCATTTGTACTCAAATCACATCGAGCAAGCTCACTTGCAATTGTCACGTGAATTTAGAACCTTGCCAACCATGAAAATCAATCCGGAAGTGAAAAGTTTATTTGATTTCACCTACGATGATTTCGAATTGTGTAATTACGATCCACATCCACACATTAAAGCAGCGGTAGCCATCTAATGAAAACTGCACTCATCGTTGCCATGGATTCCGACAGAGGAATTGGAAAGAACAATGACCTTATGTGGCACTTGCCAAAGGACATGAAATTTTTTAAAGACACTACACAAGGACAAATAGTTGTGATGGGTCGGAAGAACTACGATAGTATTCCTGAGAAATATCGTCCGCTACCAAACCGTTTGAATGTTGTGCTAACGCGCAACGAAAACTTTGACGCTCCCAATTGTTTGGTCTTTCATTCCTTAGAGGAGTGTCTTACGCACTTCAAAGAAGAAAGCGAACGTATCGTTTTCATCATTGGTGGTGGTGAAATATACCGGATGTCATTAGATTCAGGCATTCTAGACGAAATGTACATAACGCATGTTCATCAACGCTACGACGCGGAAACATTTTTTCCGAGCTTTGAAGAAGGGAAATGGGAAAGTGAAATTCTATTTGAGCAGGAAAAAGACGTGCAACATGAAGCAGCCTTTACTGTGAAGAAATACACAAGAAAAGCTTAAATCAAACTTAATTTCATCACCGAAATAAGTGCCGCCGTTTCCGTTCTTAGCCTAAAATCACTAAGGCTTACTGCTTCATATCCATTTTGTAGAGCGATGCTCACTTCATTTTCTGAAAAATCTCCTTCAGGTCCAATTAAGAACACCTTCGTTTCTGAAAGTGCCGCTAACTCAAGCTTCGTGGCTGGGTAACAATGTCCGATGTATCCATTCGGATACTCCTCTACAAATGCCTTAAATGGAATGATTTCCGAGATTTCAGGTAAGTAATAGCGTTTAGATTGTTTCATCGCGGAGATAGCAATTTTCTCTAAACGATCTAATTTCAATTGTCCTCGTTCGTTGTGGTCACATTTCAGAAAGGACAATTTGTTCAATCCTATTTCCGTAGCTTTCTCTACAAGCCATTCCATACGGTCCATGTTCTTGGTAGGAGCCAAGGCTAAATGGATCTCCTGTTTAGCAGGTGGATAAAATTCAGAACTGAGTATTCGTAATCTACATTTTTTAGGATGATCGTCATCAATTTCAGCTATAGCGGAAAGCCCTTTGCCATTTAGTAATTCCACTTTTGAACCCTGCTTCAAGCGAAGAACACGCACACAATGTTTAGATTCTTCCTCCGAGAGCGTATACTCAAGGCTACTATTCGTGATCTCTGGCGCGTAGAATAAATGCATTAGTGAAGGATTTGATAGGTCAATTCTTTTAATAATTCGCCTTGACTCATACTTGAATTCCCGACACCTTTCGATTTTAAATCAAATCGATGCAATAATTCAATTGCCGCCGCAATTTTCCTCGGGTCATATTGGTTTTTTGCCTGTAGTAATTCTCCTGCGACGAATGGATGCACACCGATTGTTTGAGCGACAGCTTCCCTCGATTTATTTGGTAAGAAATGTATCCGCATAATTTGAGAGAAAAACTTAAACAAATTTGAAATAATCACAGTTAAATCAGCTGCTTTTGGATTGTACTCAAAATACTGAATGATTTTAAACGCTTTTTCTGTGTTTCTTGCCGAAATGGCATTGACAAACTCAAACACATTGTAATCTTTTGAAATACCGATGTTTAATTCGATGTGTGTTTCATCAATGGTGGTGCCAACGGGCAGAAGAATCGCTAATTTTTCTAATTCCTTGACAATTCGACCCAAATCTGTCCCTAAAAACTCAGCTAAAAGCATACTCGCCTTGGAATTAATTCCAAATCCCGTAGACTTCACGTACTGTTGTATCCAATCGGCTAATTGATATTCTCTAACTTTATCCGATTTGAAAACAGTTCCATTCTTCGCAAATGACTTCAGTATTTTTTTGCGTGCGTCAAAGGTTTTGTACTTGTAGCAAATCACAAAAATCGTTGTGTCCGAAGGATGTTCAACGTATTGCTCTAATCCATCTATGTTTCTGAAATCCTGAGCCTCTTTCAATACAACAAGACGTTTCTCGGACATCATGGGATATGCTTTCAACTCACTTATTAAGGATAAAAGTTCAGCATCTTTACCATAGAGAATGGTTTGATTAAAATCTCTTTCATGTTCCTCCATAGCATGTTCCATGATGGCGTCAGAAAGCAAGTCTATAAAGTATGCCTCCTCCCCATGTAGGAAGTACATTTTCTCAAACTTTTTATTCTTTATATCCTTAAGGAGGAGTTTGTGATCCATTACTGATGTTTTTCCCAGATTTGACTCAATTCCACAAGTGTATCAACTGCCTTTTGCATGTCTTGAACACTTACATATTCATGGCGAGAATGTATCGCCATTTCTCCTGTAAAGATATTTGGACAAGGCAATCCCATAAAAGACAACCTCGAACCATCTGTTCCACCACGAATAATGGCGCGATTCGGTTCAATTCCTGCTTTTTTCATTGCATCTACTGCATAATCCGTTACAAAAGGTAAGTCTTGTAGGATTTCCTTCATATTTCGATACTGTTCAAACACATTAAAATCGATGGAAGAACCAGGATGTGCCGCCACAACCGAATCTGCCATCTCTTTCAATCGTTGTTCATAGACAGCCAATTTTGACGTGTCATGATCGCGAATGATGAATTGCACAGTTGTGGATTCTAGTCCACCTTCAATGGAAACCGGATGAACAAATCCTTCGCGACCGGATGTTGTTTCTGGCGACCAAGAGTCCTTCGGTAAAGCATCAATTAACAACGCCGCCAATTTCATGGAGTGAACCATTTTATTTTTTGCGTATCCAGGATGCGCACTGACACCGTGAAAAGTAATTTTCACCGCGTCGGCAGAGAACGTTTCGTCTTCTATATCTCCCAATGGACCACCATCCAATGTATAGCCATAGTCCGCATTTAATTTTTTCATGTCTAAGTGCTCCACTCCTCTTCCCACTTCTTCATCTGGAGTGAATAGAATGCGAATTGGACCATGTTTTACGTGCGGATTCTGTTGAATGTACTGAGCGAAGTCCATAATAATGGCAATTCCTGCTTTGTCATCAGCGCCTAAAAGTGTTAATCCACTCGCTGTAATAAGGTCATCTCCAATTTTGGAGGAAAGGTAGCGGTGTTTCTCTGTCGTAATAACTTGTGTTGTATCATCTGGAAGAACGATGGGTTCGCCAGTGTACTTTCTATGTACAATCGGCTTGACGTTTGTCCCGCTGCAATCAGGTGCCGTGTCCATGTGCGAGCAAAAACAGATTGTTGGTAGATCCGTACGATCAGAATTTGACGGGAGTGTTGCAAAAACATATCCCCATTCATCCATTTCCGCATCAAGCACACCTAAATGCTGCAATTCATCGACAAGTACTCTTCCCAAATCCTTTTGTTTTTCAGATGAAGGGAAACTTGTTGAGTTCGGATCGGCAGTGGTATCTATTTGAACGTAGCGTAAAAAACGCTCTTCCACGGAGTATGTATAGGACATATTTTCTTTTATCCAAAAATAGCAAGAATCGCCAAAAGATAGGATACGCTTAAGAAACTAATTCTCTCAATGTTTTCAACTCTTCTACCTTTTCAATATTGCCGACTTGTTGAAAGGAAGAGATTAAATTGGTGAGCATACGTTTGATGACTGAGGTATTCGAACAAGGCTCAAAATACTCTCGGTGATGATTTAAATTTAATCCATTTAAAAAATCCTTGATTTCATTTGTATCAAAAATACTTCCTTTAGAAAACGCGTTGATATAAAAAAGAACACCGAATTCATTTTGTTCATTGATAACGAAGCTAGAATATTTGGCATCCATATACGCTAAAACAAAGTGATTCGGCAAATTGACTCCATAAATCGGCAAATCTAAGGATTGAGCAATAATGCTGTAAATCAAGCACAGACTCAATGGATTCCCCTTTTTGGATTCGAGTACTGTGTTAATGTATGAATTAACCGATGAATGGAAATTCTTGTTGTCACCATGAAAATGATGCAGACCAAAAAAGACCCTGTTAAATATTTTCACCTGCTCAAAAGCTGTTTGATTGTCATTTAATTCCAGCCATATGTCGCGGCGTATCATGGCCAAGGCCTCATGAATTTTAGGCTCATCTAATCCGGGGTATTGGTACTTCGCAATAATGATGGAGCCTTGAAGTAAGTCTTTTTCCGGCGATTGAACCCATGCCATTAATTTGGATTTCACTTCTTCAAATTGAATATCGTGAATGATTGATTCAATTCTATTTTGGAAAAGTAATCCGTAGTAATCCGTCTCCCAAGAATTTTCCAAATAAGGAATGGCTTCGGAACCAATTTTCACTAATTGGTCACGCACATGTTCAAAGACCGACTCATCTGGGTCGTCGATGAGTTGTACTAAAGCTTGAATAGATGTAGTGACATGCATACGTTGGCAAATATATTCCGTAGTTGCTTGTCGAAATGTACCAATCAAGATCTTTATCAAAGGATAAATGTTAATTTTTATGAAACAAATTGATAAAATGCCCGTTAGACCTACACAATTACTGAATTAACTTTGCTACAGGTTGATTTTAAAGAGGCTCTTTATGGGCCTCTTTTTTTTATATTTGTTAAAAGTGAAGTATGAAAATCACCTTGTTATCCCTCCTTATTCTTCTTAGCGGTATTTCTTGCCAGACAAATCCATGTAAAATGACAGCGGATGAATTTGAGGTGAAAGGCTCATATTTAGGAAAAGTTCATCTCTCAAAGAAGGAAGCTTGTCCGGTTTATGTAAGTATTGAAGGCGTTTTTAGCAAATCAAGTATTGTTGATTTTCACACCATCTATCCAATCAATCTAGAAAAGGAATTCAAAAAAGACGGAATCTATATCCGATTTAACTATACAGTAAGTAGAGCCATGAGTCCTGAGGGTTGCACGACAGATGGAGTTGTCAGTCTTGAGAATGTAGAAAAAGCGAACGCTACGGAAGGAACTAAATTCCAGTAAAATCACGAACGAGGTAACTCAAGGCTTTCCCAACAATCAACGAATCCGTTTCAGAAATGGGAGCTGCTTCCGTCAAATTCAAATAAGCCACTTGCTTTTGAGTTTTCACGAAATGATGTGTAAACTGTCGGACTTGGTCCAATGTCCAGCCACTAGGCGACAGCGCACTACTCGGCATGTACGCAATAGAATCCATATCGATTTCTAGTCCAACCTGAGTGTCCGTATGAAAATGTCGAAGAATGTTCGTTAGATCGTCTAATAAATTTCTTTTTTGGAACAAGTAATCCTCATAATACGAATGGAAAATTTGATCACTCTTCAAAGCCTCACGAATAAATGCGTTGTTATATCCTTCATGTAAACCGAGAACAGAATAATGTAGCAACACACCTTCTTCCATTGCGGTTGAAAAAGAATTTCCGCTGTGACGAACATCCGTTGAACGCAGATCCGCATGGGCATCAAGGTTAACGACTGCTAATTTTTTATGCTTGGCAGCCCAGCGCATCACAGCTAAGGCATTATTATGTCCGCCACCAATAAAGATAGGTATCTGACTAGCGTTGACGTAGGTATCTAAAATCTGTTCTAAAAAAGAATCTAACTCAGGAACTTTATCAGTCGATTGTCCCGGAACACTTGGTTCCATTTCGACAACTTCACCCAAAACACACAGCGACTCCTTTGGATACTGTTCGTGAACTTGCGCATTCAAGAAGGCCGTCACAAAAGCCGGGAAGGCAAATTGAGCGCCAATTCTGCCATTGTTCGCTAAAGGGCCGCAGCATTCTCGAATACCGATAATTACATATTTTGCATTAGATAGAGATTGTTTGAGTAGGTAGTCCCCCATTCGCACTTCACCTAAACGAGGAGCATAACTTTTTTGAATAAGGGAAGAATCCCATGATTGAAAGGTGAAATTTGAGTTATGACTGTTCATTTTGGAGAATGTTTAAAACAAATGTAGGGATTGGAATCGGTTTCATGGAGTTTGCATCAACAAATACAAGCGTCGTTTCAGCATCATTTAATAAAACTCCATCCTCGTTCCAAACTTCGTATTGAAAATAAATCCGTGTCCCTTGAAATTTGGTAATGATTGTTCTAATTTCCAAAAGATCATCGTATTTAGCCGCTTGCAGATAACGGATATGGAATTCAGTAACTGGTAATAAAATTCCATTTTCTTCCAGAAGTTTATAAACAATTCCTAATTCTCGAAGTGCTTCGACACGTGCTACCTCAAAATATTGGGCGTAATTTCCGTAATAACAAAAGCCCATTTTGTCTGTTTCGCTGTATCGCACCCTTAGTTTTGTTGAAAACCTTCTTTTGGCGTTTTTTTCATTCATAGAACGAAATTAAAAATTCCGGCGAATCTTTTGTAAAATGAAGGAAAGAATCGTAATTTAGCTAGGGCTTCAAGTATATTTTTAGAATATCGAAAATATATCCTTACATGTAAAATAAATTAAATAATCAAGAGGGTTTTGATTTTTTTTTTAACTTTTTTATGTAAATATTTGCTCTCTCTTTATTTCAAGATACAATACGAGATCTTTCGCTCGAATTGAAAGCAAGTGTAAATAAGATTATGTTAAAAACTATGAATATAAGTCACGAAGCGGCATGGGATGCCTGTTTGAAAGTTATTAAAGATAATATTTCATTGCAAGCGTTTAAAACATGGTTCGAACCAATCATTCCTACGAAATTAGAGAATAATGTATTGACGATTCAAGTGCCTTCGCATTTCTTTTATGAATGGCTAGAACAACACTACATCGTTTTATTGAGAAAGGTTGTAAAGAAAGAACTTGGATCAGAGGGAAGCTTAGAGTACAGCATTGTTATGGAGAACAATTCACGTACATCTAATCCATACACGGTGAAGATTCCAGCGAACAATTCTAGTAACTTAAAAAATGCGCCAGTTAATCTTCCGATAAACGTAAACGAAAAACAAATACGCAATCCGTTTATTATTCCAGGATTGAAAAAAGTTAACATCGAATCAAACTTAATTCCAAACTTCACTTTCGAAAATTTTGTTGAAGGCGAATGTAATCGTTTGGCTCGCGCTTCTGGGTATGCAGTATCAAACAAACCAGGTGGCACCGCTTTCAATCCACTTTTATTGTATGGTGGAGTTGGACTAGGTAAAACACACCTTGCTCATGCGATTGGTATTTCCATAAAAGACAACTTTCCGAATAAGACCGTTTTATACGTTCAGTCGGAAAAGTTTGCTCATCAATTTATTGATGCGATAAAAAATCAAACTACAAATGATTTTGTGCATTTCTATCAAATGATTGATGTACTCATCATTGACGATGTACAATTCTTTGCCGGTAAAGAACGAACGCAAGATGTATTCTTCTCTATTTTCAATCACTTGCACCAAAACGGAAAACAAATTGTCTTAACATCAGACAAAGCTCCAGTGGAAATGCAAGGGATGGAGCAGCGATTATTGTCTCGTTTCAAATGGGGACTTTCTGCAGATTTAGGAACTCCTGATTTAGAAACGCGCATTGCGATTCTAGAAAAGAAAATGTACGGAAGTGGTATTGAATTACCTCGTGAAGTCGTAGAATATTTAGCATATTCAATCAATACGAATGTAAGAGAAATTGAAGGTGCGTTAAATACCTTACTTGCACAAGCATCCTTGAATAAAAAAGCCATTACCTTGGAATTGGCTAAACAAATGGTGGATAAATTCGTGCGCAGTACAGCACGCGAAGTTTCCATTGAATACATTCAAAAAGTGGTGTGTGATTATTTCGATTTACCAATTGAGATGCTGAAATCTAAAACACGTAAACGCGAAGTTGTTCAAGCGCGTCAAATTTCCATGTATTTCTCTAAAAAAATGACAAAGTCTTCGTTAGCTAATATCGGGGCTCATTGCGGTGGAAAAGATCACGCTACCGTTTTACATGCGTGTAGAACAGTTGTGAACTTATCTGAAACGGATAAACAATTCCGTCATTATTTAGAAGAATTGGAGAAAAAACTTACGATTCAATAAGGAAACCTTTACTTATCAAATTCACTTCATGACACGCATACTCATGGTATGTTTAGGTAATATCTGTAGGTCACCCATGGCTGATGGATTGCTTCGTCGTAAAGTTCAAGAAGAAAAGATCGATGTTTTCGTTGATTCTGCCGGAACTGCAAATTATCACGTAGGCAAACAACCTGACTCACGTATGTGTCAAATGGCAAAAGTGCATCATACAAACATTGATGACTTACGCGCAAGACAATTTGTTGTTCAAGACTTCGATTTATTTGATAAAATCTATGCAATGGACGAAGAGAATAAACGTAACATCCTCCGTCTTGCAAGAAACGAAAACGACATAGCAAAGGTTGAATTGCTATTAAACGAACTCAATCCTGGAGAAAACAATGGTGTTCCAGATCCATATTACGGAACTACTAAAGATTTTCAAGAAGTATATACATTATTAGATCATGCCACAGATGTGGTAATAAGCAAAATAAAAAATGGCACAATTAGGTAACCTTTATTTAATCCCCAACACATTAGGCGGGGAATCTGTTTCAGACATATTGCCTGCAGACGCACAAAAAATTGCTACTAGTTTACGCTATTTTGCAGTAGAAGAAATCAAATCAGCTAGACGATTACTTCGAAAAATGGATCGCACTTTCCCCATTGATGATTCACAATTTTTCATCATCAATAAACACATGAAAGAATCCGAATTAATGAAAATCCTTTTAGTTTTAATAAAAGGGGAAAACATCGGAATTATTTCTGAGGCTGGATGTCCAGGTGTTGCGGATCCCGGTGCTGAATTGGTCGCACTGGCACACACACAAAACATCAAAATTGTTCCATTAGTTGGTCCTTCGTCTATTTTACTTGCGTTAATGGCAAGTGGTTTTTCCGGACAAGAATTTTCATTCCACGGTTATTTGCCGAGAGAGCGTAAAGAACGAATTAAAAAGTTAAAAGACTTTGAAATGGACACCAAGCGAAGTGGGAAAACACATATTTTCATGGATACACCTTTTCGAAATATGCACGTTTTAGAAGACATGTTAAATGATTTAGGGGACAGCTGTCAACTTTGTATTGCATCCAATGTTACTTTACTCACAGAACAGATCAGAACAATGAGTGTCAAGGATTGGAGAGAGAAGGCTTATGACATTGGGAAAATTCCCACCATCTTCCTAATCGGAACTGCACAATAAAATTACTAACCACTTTCGAGTGGTTTTTTTGTGCGCTCCAACTTTCAAATACATAGAATCCATTCCTTGCATACTTTTAAAAACAACCCAGAATAGATCAAAATTCACATCTCTAGAATCACGTATTCCGATACAAGGTTCAGGATGAAATCGTATAGGCGAACTATGAGAGGAACTGACGGGTGTAAATTCGAGTAAAAAGTGCATTGAATATCCGCAGGATTGCAAATCCAGCGGTGCGGTTACATTTAAGAAAATCTTGGGCATAAACTTACCCCGACGATTCTGACGAATGTCGGGGTCTTTAAAATCGGCGTCTCCCGAAACATCGGGATTACGCTCCCATCCATCTTTTATTGTTGATTGATTCAAGAAAATCTTGGGCATAAAAAAACCCTGATTCTTGCGAACCAGGGTTTTAAAATCGGCGTCCCCCGAAACATCGGGATTACGCTCCCATCCATCTTTTATTGTTGCTTCATTTAAGAAAATCTTGGGCATAAAAAAACCCTGATTCTTGCGAACCAGGGTTTTAAAATCGGCGTCGACTTACTCTCCCATCCTCAAAAGGACAGTACCATCAGCGCAAGCAGGCTTAACTTCTCTGTTCGAAATGGGAAGAGGTGGACCGTGCTGCTATAAACACCCAAAAACGTTGAC
>CANGJM010000022.1 GCA_947454525.1 Flavobacteriales bacterium
AGAACGGATGCAGGAGTACATGCGAAATCCTATTTTTTCCATGTGGATTTACCGCAAGTTTGGGACGAACAGCACTTATGTTTTAAGTTAAACCGCATGCTTCCTCCTGACATCAGTGCAATTCAAGCGATGAAAGTATCCTCTGAATTCCATGCACGTTTCCATGCGACCAAACGCACGTATCGTTATTTCCTTCATCAGCATAAAGATCCTTTTCAACTGGATCAAAGTTGGTATTTTCAACAGCAATTAGACTTTTCAGCCATGAATGCGGCTGCTCAACGATTGTTGGGGACCAAGGACTTTGGCTCCTTTTCCAAATTACATACGGTTGTCAAGACGAATATCTGCACCGTTTTCCATGCGGAATGGGTTCAAACTGAAGACCAATGGTATTTTGAAATCTCCGCCAATCGCTTTTTGCGAAATATGGTACGAGCGATTGTCGGAACATTAATTGAAGTGGGCTTAGGCAATCTCACCATAGCGGACATTGACGCGATCATCGAGGCAAAAGACCGCGGACAAGCAGCGGTTTCCGTTCCCGCCCATGGATTATTTCTCTGGGACATTGTTTATCCAACTTTGACAGAAAATTAACCCAACAAAAAAGGCGACATTTCTGCCGCCTTCTCAATTATCCTTTTGCTTTTATTCTTGGTTTGACATGTACGCGCGGTACAAATCGAAATAGCTTTTAGTTTCAACAACAATGGCTCCGCCAAGCGTATCTCCGTATTTTGCTGGAAGTCCACCCGTGTAGACCATCATTCGATTAATGGAGCAACTTGGAACACTGTACACTTCGTTGCTTTTGATACCATCGAGGATATAAATCATGTCTCCTTTTCGCGCTCCACGGAACATCAATTGTCCGTCGTCATCGACTTTAATTTCAGAGGACATTGAAGTTGCGAGTGCTTTGATGTCGAATTTATTTGCGTTGTGCACCAAATCCTTAGAAGTTAATTCCTTCACCGGCAATTCGCCATAGATTAAGCGAATGCGCGTACCCACTGGGACCGCTTTCATTGTTTGAACAGCGTTTGTGTTCATGGAAATCGTTCCGAGATTACAATAGGCTTCGATGGGAACATCAACAGGAATTCCTTTCAAGGAATCTGCTTTGTATACAATGTACATCGTATATTTTCCTACAGGAACACTAGAAATTCGGAAGCGACCATCGGCATCCGTCATGGCATAATATTTTTTATCTTGATCTTCCACCACTGCGCGTGCATTTTGCAAGGGTTTATCTTCATTAAAATTCATTACTTTCCCGATGATGTCACCTGTTACGGACTGAGCGATTGTGTTTCCTGCTAAGACAAGCATCCACACTGCGAACCATTTTTTCATAGCTTTTGTTTTTGGATTTCTTAAGAGATGTCCACATCCATAAAATTCCATAAAAGTCAAAAAAAAAGGCCCACATTGCTGTGAGCCCTTGACTATTTTTGATCCGTATTATTCAACGATTGTCGCACTACTCGTCGCTAATTCGCGGTTTACTTTTTTGAAAAGTCCTTGCAATACTTTACCTGGACCAACCTCTACTACTTCTGCACATCCATCAGCAAGCATGTTATTCATGATTTGAGTCCATTTCACAGCCCCTGTTAATTGTAATACCAAGTTTTGTTTGATTTCAGATGGATCAGAAACCGCTTTTGCGTTCACATTTTGATATACAGGGCACGTTGGTTGTGAAAAATGTGTTGCTTCGATCGCTGCTGCGAGTTCTTCTCGTGCAGGTTCCATCAACGGTGAATGAAAGGCTCCGCCTACTTGAAGTAACAACGCTCTTTTCGCTCCCGCTTCAGTCAATTTTGCACAAGCTTCTTCCACTGCTGGAATTGAACCGGAAATAACAAGTTGTCCGGGACAATTATAGTTTGCTGGAACAACGACACCTTCGATTTCGGAACAGATTTTTTCCACTACGTCATCTTCTAAACCTAAGATTGCAGCCATGGTTGACGGTTGCATTTCACAGGCTTTTTGCATCGCTTGCGCACGTTGAGAAACCAAACGAAGTCCATCTTCGAAACTCAAGGTTTTATTCGCTACTAGAGCAGAAAATTCACCAAGTGAGTGCCCAGCAACCATTGCCGGTTGGAACGAATCACCTAAACATGCTGCTAAAATTGTCGAATGCAAAAAGATTGCAGGTTGGGTTACGTTCGTTTGTTTCAACTCTTCTTCACTTCCTTCGAACATGATTTTTTGGATATCGAATCCAAGAATTTCATTTGCTTTTTGGAACATTGATTTTGCTAAATCTGAATGTTCATATAAATCTTTGCCCATTCCGGTGAACTGTGCACCTTGTCCGGGAAATACATATGCTTTCATACTCTTTAATTTGGGTGTAAAATTAATGATTCCTTTGGAATCTTATAACTGTCCATCGGAATGATAGCGACCCGCTTTGAAGATTCGCACCTTTTGGAGGATTCCATCGGCATCATAGTCATAGACTTTTCCATCCCATAACTGTCCGTTTTTAAATTCTCCTTCCATCCAAATTTCATCGTTATCGTTATAGACTTTGTTGTATCCATTGGTCACGAATTTCAATCCTTTCATTCTTGGGTTGGCAATTCTCGGTGGATAAATGACCGATTCTAAGCTCGAAACAGGAGGTCTTGGCTGTGGGACATTTGAAAAGTTCTTTTTATTGGTCATTGCTCCAGTTGCAGAAACCTCGAACGACTCGACAAGATTTCCTTGGGTGTTATATCGATTCACCGTTCCAATTAGGGTTCCATTTTTCATGGAATATTCCAAGGCAATTTTCCCGTTTTCATGAAAATACTGAACCTTACCCGTTTCTTGTCCATCGTTGTTGTAAACCGCTTTGTACGAAGGAATTCCATTTTCAAAGTAGCGCACAAGGTTTCCTTTGTAGCCATTTTTACCGAAACTTCCTTGTTCCATGATGTGTCCATTCGGATAAAAGCGCGTAAATGATCCTTCCGGACGATTATCGGAATAATTTCCTTTCAATTTTGGGGTTTTCCCATCCTTGTGGTATTTTGTCCAAATTCCTTCTTTTCGACCAGCAACGTAAATACCCTCCTCTACTTTTCCCGATTTCGAAATACCGGAACTTGGTTTATCCGCTCCGGTATAGACCCATTTTCCCGTGCGTTTACCGTGCACATCTTTTTTGTTCTGTGCATGAACAAAGAAAGTGCAGAAAAAGAAACAGAAAATGAAAGTCGTCTTAAGCATAGTTGAATTCTCCTGTAAAAGTATAAAAAGCAGGCTGAAATCTGTGAATAACTCCTGAAAAATTACCGGCAAAGGAAGGGAAGAAAAAAGTAATTTTGAACTAGATATGATCACATTTAATCCACAAGAAATTTCGGTACAGCGACTTCACCAGTTGCTACTTGGTTCCATTGGTCCAAGACCTATTGCATTTGCCTCAACGATGAATGCTGCTGGACAAGCAAATTTGGCACCGTTTAGTTTTTTCAATGTTTTCAGTGCGAATCCACCGATATTAATTTTTTCACCTGCAAGATCAGGAAGAACAAATGAAACGAAGGATACCTACAAAAATGTGAAGGAACTTCCGGAGGTTGTGATTAACGTAGTCAATTTCGATATTGTTCATCAAATGAGTTTAGCGAGTTCACCTTATTCTCCAGGAATCAGTGAATTTGAAAAATCAGGATTAACCCCGATTGCCTCGGAAACCATTAAACCTTTTCGCGTTGCGGAGGCTCCTGTTCAGTTCGAATGTCGTGTAAACGAAGTGAAGGAACTCGGACATGAGGGAGGAGCTGGAAATTTAATCATTTGTGAAGTCTTGCGCATGCACGTGCGTGAGGACCTCATCGATGAAAAAGGACTCATTGATCAACACAAAATTGATTTGGTTTCGCGCATGGGTGGTGATTGGTATGTTCGAGCAGACGAAACATCGATGTTCGAAATTAAAAAACCCATCACAACATGTGGGATTGGTTTCGATGCCCTGCCGATCGACATCAGAAATAGCCGAATTTTGAGCGGAAATGACCTTGGACAGTTAGCCGGAATAGAAGAATTACCAAATGAAACAGATGTAAATGAATATAAGCTGATTGAATTAAGCGAATTATTTGTATCTTTAGAAAACGACGCTGTCGAACTCGAAGCACAACTTCACCAAAAAGCGAAAGCACTTTTAAGCGAAAACAAATTAGAAGAAGCTTGGCTTACTTTATTAGCATTTAACAATTAAATTATAATTCAATGTTTAAATTCACCGGAACCATTAAGGTCATCCAACCAACGCAACAAGTCACAGAGAAATTTGCTAAAAGAGAATTTGTTGTGACAGATACAACTTCGATGTATCCACAAGATATTATGTTTCAAGCAACACAGGACAAATGTAGCATGTTAGACAGCTACAATGTGAACGACCAAGTGGAGGTTTCTTTCAACCTTCGTGGACGTGAGTGGACGAGTCCTCAAGGTGAGATTAAGTACTTTAACACGATTGAAGCATGGAGAATTGAGCGTCCAGGACAAGGAGCAGGAATGCCAGCTGGCGGACCATCTGCTATGTCTTTAGGAAATGCTCCAGCATCAACACCAAGCAGTCCAATTACTGCAGCTGAAGATGATGATGACTTACCATTCTAAGTAACAAAAGCACATAAAAAAAGCCCCTGACAACGCTGTTAGGGGCTTTTTTTTATTCGTGTATTTCGTACATGCGTTAATACATGAGCATCGCTAAACCACAGCCAACAACAATGCTCATTAATTTCATGAGGTTGAATTTATGGTTCTCCGTTGTTTCGAAGATAATTGTTGTGGAAATATGCAAGAACATTCCAACAACGACAGCTAAGATGACGTGAACGTCTAATCCTAATTCAGCCGGCGAAACATTGAAACCAAGAAGTACACCCAAAGGAGTCATGACCGCAAACAATAACAGTACCAGCCACGATTGTAATTGACTTAATTTCGTATTGATCAACAAAGTCATTAAGGCAATTGCCACTGGAACTTGGTGAAAGATAATTCCCCAGAAAAGTGATCCATGTGCGTGTTCATGCGTATTCACAATTCCCATGTATTCGTTTCCTAATGGAATTCCTTCAATGATGGAGTGAATCGACAAGGAAATAAAAAGTACCCAAGGTAACGGTTGTCCCTTATGAACATGCACGTGACCGTGTTCGATTCCACCAGAGAAATACTCGAGAATTAACTGGACTAAAAATCCGATGAGAATGAAAATTCCCATTTTCGCTTGTCCGTCAGCGTAGATATCTGGAATGAGGTGTTGGAAAATTATCGCCAACAAGAATCCACCACTAAACGCTAAGGCAAGTTTAATAAATTGGCTTTTATTCGTTGCATTTAGGTAAGTGACCACCATTCCACCTAAAATCACAGAGGCTATGAGTCCAACAAAAACAAGGGAGATATTCATTATTTGAGGTGTGCTAATAGGATTAAACGATCTGATTTTTCTTCGTCAAAAGGTGTCAAATCGTAAGATCCAAAAGTATGTATTATTTCAAAATGCGTTTCCAATAGCGAACGGAAATCCGAGAGTTTTATTGCTTGCACGCGTTCCATATATTGACTTACCTGTTCACCATCGGTCACAGCAATATGTTTGTAGATGTGTTTTCCGTCGCAGGTGCGTGTAATGTCAAAGGTAATTCCATCGATTGTTTTAGTTTCCGCAGGAACCAAGTTTTGAATGACTTTTGTCGCGTTCATGAAATCGATGAGCAGTCGTCCACCAGGAACTAACATCTGTGAAATCGAATCACACATGCGCTTGTTTTCTGATTCATCATCGAAATAGCCAAAACTGGTGAAGAGGTTAAAAATGACATCGAATTTTTCGTTTTCAAGCACCTCTCGCATATCGTGTGTCTGAAAACGCAATTTTTCGTGCGCAAATTCACCGGCACGTTGAATGCTATTTGGGGAAAGATCTACTCCCATGACATCGTGATCGAATTCACTTAAGAATTTTGCGTGACGTCCCTTGCCACAAGCTAAATCCAATAACTTGGATTCCGAAGGAAGGTTAAGGAAATTCATGAGGTTTTGAATAAACCGTTCCGCTTCTTGTTCATCGCGATTTTGATAGAGTAAATGATAATAACTCGTATCGAACCAATCTACAAACCAATCCTTTTTTGACATGCTCAAAATTACCACTTTGTTTTTTAAAAAGTGAAAAGAGAAATTGAATGTTTTTATTTTTCAGCTGAATATTTTGTATTTTTGACAATATTTTATGTTATGTCTGAATATTTTGCATTAATAGAAAAGTATAATTTCTGGAATAACCCAATAAAAACAGGTTGTTTAAGAGAACAATACTTGCGTAAACTCCTGCTCTTCAAGGACACCCGATTGGTCAAAGTACTGGTTGGTCAAAGACGAGCGGGAAAAAGTTTCGTGCTCAGACAATACATCGATCACCTCATCAAAAACGGGGTTCCACCTCGAAACACCTTATACATCAATAAAGAATTTACCGATTTTGATTCCATCGAAACGTACCGCGATTTAGTCAAGGTAATCAGGGACTATGAGTCCCACTTTCAGATTGTGGGACGTCTCTATGTATTCATCGACGAAATACAATACATAAGTGAATGGGAAAAGGCTGTGAACTCATTGTCTCAAGACTTCACGATAGACGTTGATCTTTTCATCACTGGATCTAATTCCGAAATGTTGTCAAGTGAGCTTTCAAGTCTCTTATCAGGAAGGTATGTCCAATTTCACATCTTACCATTTTCATTTGATGAATACTGTACTTTTCTAAAGAAGGAAAAAAACAGAAAGAACTACCTGAAATTTCTTCACGAGGGAGCTCTTCCGGAGTTATTTCATTTACCAAACGATGAAAGTAAATTCCACTACTTGTCCTCGCTAAAGGATACCATCATCTTGCGTGACATCGTACAACGTTTTTCCATAAAGGACACGAGTCTATTGTTAGATATCTTTAGTTATCTCAGCAACAACGTTTCTAATTTATTCTCCGTGAATAATGTGGTGAACTATTTTGAAAGTAAAAAACGCAAGACGAATTATGAAACCGTTGCAAACTACATTCATTACTTGAATCAAACCTTCATCATACACCGTTGTGACCGATATGATATCAAAGGAAAAGAATTGCTCGGCGGAAATGTGAAATATTACCTGAACGACCTTTCGTTTCGGACTTACTTATACAGTGGAAACGCTCTTTCCTACGGGAATTTGTTAGAAAACAGTGTGTTTTTAGAACTCGCACATTTCGGATTCGAAGTACAAGTTGGAGCCTTGCGAAATAAAGAAATTGATTTTGTCGCTTATCAAAATGGCGTGACTCTTTTCATTCAGGTTGCCTTTACCCTTAACGACGAAAAGACATTTAACCGTGAGTTCGATAATTTAATGTCATTGAAAAACAATCATCCCAAGATCATCGTGACCATGGATGAACTTCCAGTAAAAGAAAAAGACGGAATATACTTTGTGCCCGTTTGGGAATTGAATGACTTTTTAGAAACTTTGACTACATTCACTGCGAAATAACTAAACGTTTCATGAAGAAAATTGGATTAACAGGAGGAATTGGATCAGGAAAAACGACCATCGCTCATATGCTGGAGGCGATGTCCTACCCTGTCTACTATTCTGATCTTCGATCTAAAGAATTATGTGATCACAATGAAGGAATTCGCTCGCAGCTCATCTCCTTATGCGGGAACAAAGCGTATGAGGATGGACAACTCAATCGTCCGTATCTCAGTGAATGCATCTTCTCGAATCCTGAGTTGAGGCTAAAAGTCAATGAAATCATTCACCCAGTCGTGAGAAAGGACTTTGAAGATTGGACGCTCAAACAAACGAGTCCCTTGATTTTTAACGAAGCCGCCATCCTTTTTGAAACGGGAGCTTATCAACAGTTTGATGCGGTCGTATTGGTTTGCGCGCCAACTTCGCAACGGATTGAGCGTGTCATGTTTCGGGATTTATCCACGAAATCAAGTGTCGAACAGCGCATACAAAGCCAATGGACAGATGAGCAAAAACGCACTTTGACGGATCTTTGCATCGAAAATGATGGCAGTCATCCATTACTTATTCAAGTGGAAGATATTCTACAGAGGCTTCTTGCCTAGTACACCATTTTAATGGAGATCACTTTGTCTTTGTCCAATTTCACTGAACATTCTTCGAAACTAGGAGCAGACAATTTTGGACGCATGTTATTCGAAAAAGCATAGGCTTCCGTGGGAATTCCAAAGAAATTTTTGTCGCAAATTTTATTGCTGTTGTCATCATGGTAAACGACAATGGCATAGTTCGTTGCTTCTAAATCTGTGAATTGAAATTTTACTTCCGGAGACTTTGCATCCAAGCGTGCAAGACGATGGGTTTTTCCCGACTGAGTAAAAACAGCGGGGTTTTTATACAAGGCAAATTCGATCAGTCCTTTGTTGTGTTGAATCGAAGTCACCTTTACCGTTAAATCGTAGGTGTCTTTTGACATTTCTTGCTTCAACGGAAAGAAGGCATAACTCAAGGTAAAAACAAGGGCAAATAACTTAATCATGAGGAAAATTAATTGATTTTCAAGTAAACCCCAAGTGTCATCTGCTTGTTATTCAGAGAGAAAATAGAATTTCCGACAGACTGCGCCCATTCTTTCCAAGCACCAAATTCCAATCCATTACTCAGGTCTCGTTGTCCTTCGTAATACGATATTTTACATCCAAAGCGCTTGGTGAAATTAAAGGAGGCGTAAGCAAAATAACCGTAATCAAGTTTTGCATTCGTATTCGCGCTAACAACCGAACCTAAGTTCGTGCTATTTGAAGCAAAAGCAGCAATGGATGAATAATCAGTGGTCATGCTTCCCGCGACTCTATATCGGCATTCAATTCCTCCGCCGACATGTAATTTCCATGCATTCAATTGGATTCCAAGTGGGAGTGAAATCATATCCGCTGTTGTCAGTTTATCGCTCGTATAAGTGGCTAATAAACTTCCATCCGGATTGTATTCATTTTGCGAAGTAACGTAACGACCATTTGTTTTCACGTAACCTAAGCCAGAGAATACCGTCGCAAATTTCAAGACCGTGTAACTAAGTTCCACGCCACCACTCGCAGCGAACTTCCAATATGCTTTTGGATCGAGTTCATTTTGCTGAACCAAATTTGACACAGCAGAAACATCTTGTTTATTCAATCCCGTTTCTGCGTGTAGGGTCCATTTCCATTGAGCATTCAACTGAACGACAACAAAAAACAAGGCTCCAAAAAGTAGTGAAAGTCGACGCATATTATCCTAAAAATGGGTATTTATAATCTGTTGGCGGTACGAAAGTTTCTTTGATGGTTCTAGCTGAAGACCAACGTAAAAGGTTCATCGCTGCACCTGCTTTGTCGTTTGTTCCGGAACCTCTTGCTCCACCAAATGGCTGTTGTCCGACAACTGCACCAGTTGGTTTATCGTTGATGTAGAAATTCCCAGCAGCGTTCACCAATTTTTTGGTTGCTAATTGAATCGCATAACGATCGTTGGAAATAATCGATCCCGTTAAAGCGTATTCTGAGGTGGAATCTAACATTTCTAATGTTTCTTCAAATTGGTTTTCATCGTAGACAAAAACGGTCAAAACAGGACCAAAGATTTCTTCACACATCGTGCGGAATTTCGGATTGGATGTCACAACTGTCGTTGGTTCAATGAAGTATCCTTTTGATTTATCGTAAGATCCACCCGTAATGATTTCCGCATCACTTTGTCCTTTGCAATAGTCGATGAATCCAGCAATTTTGTCGAAAGCTCTTTCATCAATAACTGCATTTACAAAGTTGCTTGTGTCTTCTGGCGTTCCCATCTTGAAAGAGTTCACTTGTTCCGTGAAGATGCGTTTCACTTCCGGCCAAATGTTTGAAGGAACATAGGCACGTGAAGCAGCTGAACATTTTTGTCCTTGGAATTCAAATGCTCCTCTGGACATTGCTGTTGCTACCTCTGCAGCATTTGCCGACTTATGCACCATGATGAAATCCTTTCCACCTGTTTCACCCACGATGCGCGGATAAGTGCGGTAATGATCTAAGTTTGTTCCGATTTCTTTCCACAAGTGACGGAAAACGCCTGTTGAACCTGTGAAATGTAATCCTGCGAAATCTCTGTGTTTGAAAACGATGTCTCCAGCAACTGGACCGTCTACTGTAATCATGTTAATGACACCGTCAGGAACCCCAGCAGCTTTGAATAAATCCATGATTACTTGTGCAGAATATACTTGAGAATCAGCCGGTTTCCAAACCACCACATTTCCCATCATAGCTGGAGCAGCACACAAATTCGCTGCGATTGATGTGAAGTTAAAGGGAGTGATTGCGAAAACGAATCCTTCCAATGGACGGTATTCCAAGCGATTCCACATCCCTGGCAACGATTCTGGTTGTTCTTTATATATCTGCGTCATATATTGCACATTGAAGCGGAAAAAGTCGATTAACTCACACGCCGCATCAATTTCTGCTTGCATCACATTTTTCGACTGAGCCAACATCGTTGCCGCGTTCATGCGGTTGCGGAAAGGTCCTGCCAATAAATCAGCTGCTTTCAAGAAAATTGCTGCGCGTTCTTCCCAAGGAAGTTCAGCCCAAGCCTTCTTTGCTTTTAAAGCGGATTCAATCGCATCGGTTACATGACTTGCATCACCCACATTGAAATGTCCAAGCACATGTGCGTGATCATGTGGAGCGGTCATCGCTTTTTTCGTACTCGTACGAACTTCTTTTCCACCAATATACATCGGAACATCAATTGGAGCTTGACTCCACATGTCTTTGTATGTTTGAATTAACGAATTCGTTTCTGCCGTTCCAGGTGCATAAGCTTTCACTGGTTCGTTGATGGCAATTGGGGTTTTAAAAAAAGCGTTTGACATAACTATTGAATTTTCAACAAAGATAATAGAATAGTTATTCGCGAACGTATCTCTTGTCACGCAAGGAAGGATTTCCGTTCGATTCGCGAAATAAATGCTACCTTTGACGCACATGTTTTTAGCTCAATTACACCTCATCAATTTCAAAAATTACGAAGACGTCGAAGTCGATCTTTGCCCAGGAATTAATGGCTTAGTTGGACAAAACGGAAGCGGGAAAACGAATATTCTCGATGCGGTTTATTACCTCAGCATGTGCAAGTCCTATTTGAATGCGATTGACCGTCAGAACATTCGCTTCGACCAAGCTTTTTTTTCCATTCAAGGAAAATGGCATCTGGACAATCAAGAACAAAATGTTCACTGTGCACTAAAGAATGGCGGCAAGAAAACAGTCAAACTCAATAAAAAGGAATACGAAAAACTCGCTGATCACATCGGGAAATTTCCGGTGGTCTTCATTTCGCCCTACGATGGTGACTTAATTGCCGACGGATCCGAAATGCGACGCAAGTGGATGGATGGCATTTTATCCCAATTGGACAAAGTCTATTTAGAAGAAATTCAACGCTACCATAAAATCTTGGAGCAGCGAAATGCCTTGCTAAAGAACATGTTTGAACACCGACTGTTTGACGTCGATTCGATAGAAGTGTGGAACGAACAATTGGTTCCATGTGGAAATTACATTCATGAAAAACGCAAGGCCTTTTTAGCGGAATTCATTCCCGTTTTCAAGCGTTTTTACACCGAAATCGGTTTAGATTCGGAAGATGTGGAACTAGAATACCGTTCTCAACTGAACGAGAAACCCTTCGCTGAATTGTTAAAAGACTACGCCAAAAAGGACGCAGCTACGCAGTATTCAAATGCTGGTATTCACAAGGATGATTTGATTTTTAGCATCAAAAAACATCCGGTAAAAAAATTCGGGTCGCAAGGACAGCAGAAATCCTTCGTGATTGCATTGCGCTTGGCACAGTATGATTGGATGAAGCAACATAAGGGACTGAAACCCGTTTTGTTGCTGGATGATATTTTCGACAAGTTAGATAATGAGCGTGTGCAACGATTGATTGACTTGGTTACTGCTGATTATTTTGGTCAAGTGATTGTCACGGATTCAGATCCAGCGCGCATGAAGCAGCTATTTGACTCGATTCATACCGAAAAGAGGCTTTTTCAGGTGAATGAGCAACAACTTTCCTTGATTTTATCCTAACTTTATTCCATGCGCGAAGACAACAGACGAAGTTCGGACGAGGAACCATTAAAGGACCTCATCGATAAATTCCTGAAAGCCTATTCCTTGGAAGGCAAAATGAAGGAATACGACATTATTGCTGCTTGGCCAGAGTTAATGGGTCCAGCAGTGGCGCATCGCACCAAAGAAATTCACATTAAACATCAAACCTTGTATTTGAAAATCGATTCATCGGTGATGCGAGAAGAACTGTTGAATGGGAAACAGATTATTATTGAGCGCGTGAACAAAGAGGCAAAATGCCAACTCATCAACGACATTTGGTTTTCCTAATTACTTCTGAGGTTCCTTGCTGAATTGAAAGAGCCAATCGTACAATTCGTCAGTACGGAAAACACGTTCTAAATCTCCATGATTGGCACCGGGAACTACGGTATACTTCAAATTTTCTCCACCATTGCAAGCACGAATGGATTTCACCATTTTTTCAGATTCACTGATTGGAACTGCGCTATCTCGGTTTCCATGTTGAATCCACACAGGAATCGTGGAAAGGTTGCAGCCATTTCGGATATTACCCCCACCACAAAGCGCTACCGCAGCAGTTACAATTTCAGGATATTCACCGGCAAAATCTAAGGTTCCATAACCTCCGAGACTCATTCCAGTTACGTATACGCGATTGGTATCCGTTTGAAAATGTTCTTGTGCAAAGCGAAGAACGGAAAGAACTTTTTCTGGCTCCCAAGATTTCCCAGCAGGAACTTGAGGAGCAAGAACAATCGCAGGAATTTCTCTTCCTTTTTCTATTTCGTGGATGATTCCATACTTCTTTACTAGCTCCAAATTATTACCAGAAAGACTGCGGCCATGAAGAAAAATCAACACGGGTGGATTGTTTTTCAGGATGCTGTCGGCAGGTAAGTGCAACAAAAAAGGATAGTCCGCCTGGTTATGAATAGCTTTTAATTGTCCAAAGCTGGACAAAGACAAAAACAAGACACTAAAAAGAATTCCGATGCGCATTACGCAAAGTTAGGGCTCTTCAAAGGAGCTAACAAGTTGATTTTTGAACAGTTGAACTGGTGGTTATCCACAATTGGAATCAAAGTCCAATTTGTTCCTTTTCCATTTTAGAAAATGGCTTACTCCATCCGAGGGCTAATCCCCCGCCAACGTTCCATCCTAATTGACCTGCTTTTCTGGTTTCAACAAATGCTTTTGCAAAAAAGCGATCTGTAAACCAATAAGAGCAGCGAACACCCGCAGAAGCGGAATACATCAGGTGTTTTAGTCCTTCGCTGTAGCTGTATTGCACCAAATCGAATCCAAGTACGTTGGCGTAAGGCGAAAGATCCCAACGATACGCAATGGGAATGTGGTAACTGACTCCATCTGGGATTGCCATAATCAGTAATCCGAGAATTATGGAAGTACCAACTCCCTTTGGCGTCCATGAATTGTTTATTGCCCATCCCATGAAAGCGGGTCCGCCAATTAAGCCCATTGATCCGTGCAGTTGAAAAATGGAATCTTTGCGATTTAAAAATTCTAAATTCCAATTGAGTGTCCAATTGGGTTTGAATTGATGTTCCATGTTAAATCCGATATAGGAATAGGTCGTTTGATCGACAAAACCGTGAGAGTACTTTCCGTAATATTCCCATTTAGCGTTATCGAATTGTGCGTGGGCTTTTGCAGTTAAAAGAGCACAAATAAACATCAAGACAAAAAAACAAACTCGACTATTTTTCATGTTAATTGTTTTCCAATTTATACGAAATACCAATTCCGAGAACGGATTTAAACTGTGTACGTGGACCTACATTCCCGTAAATATCGCGAATCTTGATGTCGTCGTCGTAGACTAAATTCCATTGAGCAGTAGCAGAGAACAAGGAATTCACACGAAAGACAAACAAGAGTTCTGCGTTGACATCGATGTTTTGTGGGTTCTTTAAATAGTTACTAAACAATTCTAGCTTGGACTTCATCTCAATGTTCTTTGCTAAATTTTTATTCCATTTCATTTTCACAAAGGCGCCGTATTCTTGACGGAATTTCTCCCCTTTCTCCACACCGAAAGCACCCGCTGCGGACAAAGAATCGTCCATAACAAACGTTGACTTAAAGGCAATCGAAGAAAAGAATATGGAAAATTGATCTCCCTTTCTTAAATCCGTACCAAGCGCAAGGTTTAAATAACCTGGAGCCATAAAAGTGGAAACAACGACCGAATCATTTGGATAAGAGAATCCATTCACCATTTGCGTTTTGAATCCGGCAGCAACCGTTAAAAAGAAATCCTTTGAGAGGAGCATACCGAAGGTACTAGCTAGGTCGATGCGGTCATCTGTTTTCTGTAAACCCACGCCATTTAATTTGTCCAAATATTTGATTCCACCGAGGGCAAAACTAGCGTCGTTGGTCCATTTGACGTTATTGTGCGTGTAATAAGCACTTGCACCAACGGAACCAATCATCGAAATGTTATTTCGTCCACCTGCATTCCAATTTACGAACGAGGATTGTGTTCCACTCAAGGAGTAGAGGGATTTCAATTTCCACGATTTGATGGAATCCGCCTTCACTTGAGCGAAATTCATCGTCCATGAAAACAGAAAAACAGCAAGAATGTATGTATTTTTGGGTCGCATTGTCTAATCAAGCACAAAATTAATGGACAAATTCACGTTAATGCTTTTATTGTTGTGGAACATTTCAACAAGTCATTGTTTTTCACAGCAAATCGACTATTCAGCGAAGGAAAATTGGGCCGTTTTACCGGGATCCTATCCAAAGGAATTAGCGGGACAAATTCACGATACGAGTTTATGGTCATCGGTTGATGTATTTTACGTTTATCCAACTTTAATGCTCGATAAAAAGGATGAGCGATGGAATGTTGAATTAAGTGATCAAGAACAGCAGCAGAAAGTTTTGGGTACTGCGGTGAAGTACCAAGCAAGTGCATGGGCCGAAGCCGGAAGAATGTATGTTCCTTATTACCGCCAAGCGCACATTCGTTCCTATGAACTTCTCGAAAAAGGTGGACGCGAGGCCTTGCTTTTTGCGTATGCCGACATCAAAAATGCCTTTCAATATTACTTAGATCATTACAATCATGGTCGTCCAATCATTCTTGCCGGACACAGTCAAGGAAGTACACATTTACGCATGATTTTGGAAGATTTTTTCGACAACAAAGAACTGCGCGGACAATTAGTCGCGGCGTATATTCCCGGAATTGGCATTTTCCGAAATGAATTTAACAGTATTCCATTGATGAGTTCAGCGAGTCAAACGGGTGGATTTGTTACGTGGAACACGTTCAAGAAAAATGTTGATCAAGATTCATACCGTCGCTGGTACAAAGGAAGAGCAGTCGTTAATCCTGTTACCTGGCAGACATCTGGAACCGCGACAAAAGACCAGCATCTTGGATTTTTGTATTCCAACGACGATGTATTTTGTCACTGTTTTGAAACATCTGTCATGGATGGAGCAGTATGGATTTCTCGTCCGTGCAGCTATCTTGGATTGGTTTCTTGGACCATGAAAAACCTGCATGTAGGCGATGTGAATTTGTTTTGGAAAGATATCCAAGAAAACGCAAAATTAAGGGCACGTACTTATTTGCTCGAAAAAGGTTCATAAGTCCATATTTCGGTTCAAAACTTCCACCCTATTTCATTGACGATTCTTTTTTTGCTTTGTATATTTGTGCACTCAAAAAAGAACATTCATGACACCATTTTCTAGAAGACACATCGGACCGAGTGAAGCAGAGAAAAAAGCCATGTTGGCTACGATCGGCATCGACACGATTTCCACATTGATTGACCGTACCATTCCTGCCCAAATTCGTTTGGACGGCGAATTGAAAATCGCTGATGCGATGACGGAACAAGAATATTTACAGCATGTTTCCGAATTGGCTGCGAAAAACCAAGTGTTTAAGTCCTTTATTGGACTTGGGTATCATGAGACGATTGTACCAAGTGTCATTCTTAGAAACGTACTAGAAAATCCAGGATGGTATACGGCTTATACGCCATACCAAGCGGAGATTTCACAAGGACGTCTTGAAGCTTTGTTGAATTTCCAAACGATGGTTTTGGATTTAACTGGGATGGAGATTGCGAATGCATCGTTGTTGGATGAAGGAACAGCTGCTTCAGAAGCGATGATTATGTTCTACAATTCACGTTCAAGAGCAGAAGTTCAAGCTGGAAAAAATAAATTTTTCGTCGCAGAAGACGCCTTGCCACAAAGTATTGATGTCATGCTTGGACGTGCCATAAACTTAGGCATTGAATTAGTGACTGGAAACATTGATTCGTTTGAAGGAACGGCAGAATATTTTGGTGCATTTATCCAAAATCCAAGTGCACAAGGACACGTTCGTGATTTGACAGCAAAAATTGCGCAATTGAAGGGACATGGAATTCAAGTAGCAGTAGCAGCGGATATTCTTTCGATGGTGGTGTTAAAATCACCAGGAAGCATGGGTGCGGATGTTGTTTTAGGATCATCCCAACGATTTGGTGTTCCAATGGGTTACGGTGGACCTCACGCGGCATTCTTTGCAGCAAAAGAAGAATACAAACGAAATATCCCAGGAAGAATTATCGGTGTATCAAAAGATGCTGATGATAATTTCGCCCTTCGCATGGCGCTTCAAACGAGAGAGCAACATATTAAACGCGATAAAGCGACATCGAATATTTGTACGGCTCAAGCATTATTGTCCGTAATGGCAAGTATGTATGCTGTTTACCACGGTCCAGATGGAATCCGTGCCATTGCTTCTCATGTTCATGACTTAGCAACGAAAACAGCAGCTGGATTAGCAGCAAAAGGAATTACCTTAGGTTCAGATTCTTACTTCGACACACTTTGGATCAAAGGTGTTGATTGTACAAGTGTTCGTGCGAAAGCAGAAGCACAAAAATTAAACTTCCGTTACATCTCTGACTCAGAATTGAGCATCAGTTTTGGCGAGCCTCATACAATGGAAGATGTTACCGCTATTTTAGCATGTTTTGACGCTCAAGTAGCTGAAGGAACATCGAAACTTTCCTCCGATTTAAAAAGAACGGATGCTGTACTCAGTCATCCGGTATTCAACAGCCATCATTCGGAATCACAAATGATGCGTTATTTGAAACGATTGGAGAACAAAGACCTTTCTTTGGTTCACAGCATGATTCCACTTGGTTCTTGTACCATGAAGTTGAATGCAGCGACTGAATTAATGCCGATTACCAATCCGCAATTCGCGAATTTACACCCCTTTGCTCCTGTTGAACAAGCTGCAGGATACCATGAAATGTTCAAGCAATTGTCTTTGGATTTATCTGAAAGCACAGGATTTGCAGGTGTTTCCCTTCAACCAAACTCTGGTGCGCAAGGTGAATACGCTGGACTAATGGTCATCAAAGCGTTCCATGAATCAAATGGCGATACGCAACGTAAGAAAATGATTATTCCTTCATCCGCACACGGAACGAATCCTGCTTCTGCGGTGATGGCTGGATTTGAAGTTGTTGTGACAGGTTGTGATGAAAATGGAAACATCGACATCGAGGAACTACGTCGCGTAGCGATTGACTTGAAAGACGTCTTGGCTGGAATCATGGTAACGTATCCATCAACACATGGTGTATACGAAGAAGGAATTCGTGAAATCACATCGATTATCCACGAAAACGGTGGACAAGTGTACATGGATGGTGCGAACATGAATGCACAAGTTGGATTAACCAATCCAGGAAATATTGGTGCTGACGTTTGTCACTTGAACTTACACAAAACATTCGCAATTCCACACGGTGGTGGTGGTCCAGGTATGGGTCCAATCGGCGTTGCTGCACACTTACTTCCATTCTTACCGGGAAGTCCAATCGTGAAAACTGGTGGAGAAAAAGCAATTCACGCTATTTCTGCTGCACCATTCGGAAGCGCATTGATTCTTTTAATTTCTTACGCTTACATCAAGATGTTAGGAGCTAAAGGACTTCGTGAATCCACAGAGATTGCGATTTTAAATGCGAATTACATTGCTGCAGGATTGAAAGGTCATTACGACATTCTATACACCGGAAAAAACGGAACAGTTGCACACGAAATGATTTTGGACTGTCGCGACTTTAAACGTACGGCAGAAGTCGAAGTAGCGGATATGGCGAAACGATTAATCGATTTCAACTTCCATGCTCCAACGGTTTCTTTCCCAGTTGCTGGAACATTAATGATTGAACCAACGGAATCAGAGGATAAAGAAGAATTAGATCGCTTTATCATCGCGATGATTAAAATCCGTGAGGAAATTCGTCAAATTGAAAACGGCGAAGCAGATAAAGTAAATAACCTTTTGAAAAATGCGCCACACACAGCGGATTGCATCATCAATAAAGAATGGAATTATCCATATACACCTCAAGAAGCAGCTTATCCAGTAGCTTACTTGAAAGAGTGGAAATATTGGGTTCCTGTTCGACGCGTAGACAATGCGTTCGGTGACCGAAATTTGGTTTGCTCTTGTCCAAGTATTGAGAGTTACCAATCATAAATTATTAAAAAGTCCCTTTTCTAAGGGACTTTTTTATTTTTAACGTAGTTTCGTACGTAAATTCTAACGAAGATGAAATTAGATATCCTAGCTTTTGCTGCCCATCCCGACGATGTAGAATTGTCCGCTTCTGGTACCTTGTTGCATTATGCCGCACAAGGAAAAAAAATCGGAATCATTGATTTAACCGAAGGTGAATTGGGGACACGCGGATCTGTTGAAGATCGCTACGCAGAATCGGCTGTTGCTGGGAAACTTATGGGATTAACCGTTCGTAAGAACTTGAACATGGGCGATGGATTCTTCGAAATCAATGAAGAAAACAAGCGCAAAATCGTTGAACAAATCCGCCTACATCAACCGGAGATCGTTTTGGCGAATTGCTTGAGCGACCGTCACCCAGACCATGGACGCGGAGGGAAAATCGTTTCCGATGCTTGCTTTCTCGCTGGATTGCGTAAAATCGAAACAATCGTTGACGGCGTTTCATTGGCGCCACATCGTCCGAGATTAGTTTTGCATTACATCCAAGATCATTATGCGCATCCGGATATCGTTATGGACGTAACGCCTTACATGGAACAAAAAATCGAGGTTGTCAAAGCATATCGATCTCAGTTTTTCGACCCAAACTCTACCGAACCAACAACCCCAATCTCCGGTGAAGAATTCTTCCAATTCCTCAAAGGACGCATGATGCAATATGGACGTCCAATCGGTGTTGATTACGCCGAAGGATTCACCGTTACACGCATACTAGGAACGAAGGATTTGTTTGATTTAGTTTAAACAATTTGCTAATCTGCTAATGTGCTAATGTGCCAATGATTTGTTTGCTTCACAAACGGTTTAATGTTGATTGCAGAAATTAAAATCGAAACCACCATTCGTATAGATACCGGCACTGTTCACTTAGCACTCATTTAAAACCTATCCTCGCTCCGCCGCGGCGGAGCGAGGAGCTGGATACAACAAATTGGCAGATTAGCACATTGGCACTCCGCCGCGGCGGAGGCAAATTAGCACCCTGAAGGGGTCAAATTTCCATACAAAAAAGAAAATCGCGACAAACTGCAACCCTGAAGGGGTTGAATTTTAAAACAACAACAACCGTAGGCGCAGGGCATGCCCTGCGCCTACAAAGATTCTGGGGATCCCATCTTCGCTTGCGAGGAGCCAACAGCGACAAATTAGCATCCCGAAGGGTCGGGTCCGCGACTGCGGACGAACATTGGCACATTGGCACATTGGCACACTAGCACATTATCTTATTAGCACATTATCCATACCTTTGTAACGTGAAACCACTGATACTAATTTTCTTAAGTGCGCTATTGTTTTTAGGAAACATTGGGGTTCCCGTGTTTACACATGCCTGTGAAGAAGATGGCGTCTTTACTTCGTTCTTCATCAACCAACAGAATCATTGTCAAGAAGAACAGTCGGAACTACCTCCTTGCTGTCAAAAAGAAAAAAAGAAAAATTGTTGTCACGACGAGAAAACCGTACTGCAATTGGACGAGAAATATGTGGTGACACAGGCTTTATCCATTCCGGATTTTCACTTTTCATTTACCGCGAATAAATCCATTTCTTTTGATCATAGTATCCTTCATTCAGCAGTTGTTTCCATTCAAACGTGGGACGATCCTCCCCCACTGAAGAAATACGGCAAAGAATTGCTGATCCAAAACTGTGTATTTCGTATATAACTTTCGAATCATCCATACCCTTACGGACTTGAAAACTCAAGTGTTCGTTACGTATTCATGATTTAATTTTAGCTATGAAATATTCTATTTTCGGGCTGTTCCTCTTCTGGATAACATCCCACACCAATGCACAAATCAAAGGAGTTGTCCTGCGGCAAGACTCCACCAAAACAAGTCCAATTGAAAATGCAAAGATTCGACTTTGCAACGCAAAGCAAGGCGTCTTTTCCAATGAGGAAGGACGATTTGAAATCTTGCTGCCAAAACAACTTCCTGATACATTGATTTTCAGTGCAATGGGATACTTGTCCGACTCCATTGTCGTGACCAAAAATGATCGCTTTGCTGCGTTTACGATTATACTGATTCCCATTTCGACGAAAACAGAGATTGTCTATCAGCTACGGAAAAATTCTCATCAAATTTCCAAAATGAAAACACTGCATGTGGAAGAAATTGGATCGGGGGAATTACGCAAAGCTGCTTGTTGTAATTTGTCCGAGTCCTTTGAAACGAATGCCTCGGTGGATGTCAACATCACGGACGCAGTTTCTGGTGCGAAGAAAATTCAGATGATGGGACTCGATGGCGTTTATACGCAAATTCAGATGGAAAACATTCCCTATCTACGTGGACTCGAAAGTTCCTTTGGACTACAATCCATTCCGGGAACGTGGATTGAATCGATTCAAATTACGAAGGGAACTGGGAACGTCGTGAATGGTTATGAGTCGATGGCCGGACTCGTGAATTTAGAAATAAAGAAACCGAGTGAAATGGAAAAATTCTATTTCAACGCCTATCAAAATCGCTTTGGACGTTCCGAAATGAATGTCAATGCAGGAACAAAAATCAATCAAAAATGGAGTTCGGGAATTTTGGGACATGCCTCATCGATGTTCGGAAACATTGACCACAATATGGATGGCTTTCGGGACATTCCCATGGGCGATAACTTCGCATTGATGAACCGCTGGGCTTTTCAAGGAAAGAAAATGGAGGCGCAATTTGGTTTCAATGTGTACCAAGACCGCAAAACGGGTGGACAAACCACCTACTTCAGGGACAATCCGATCGGATATGGAGTGGTGATGAATGCGCGCCATGCCGATGTTTACGCCAAAACCGGATTTTTCAGTAAAAAACCACTGCGGTCATTTGGCGTCGTGTACAACCTGAAATATCAAGCCATGAACGGCGCCTTTGGAATTCGTGATTTTCAGGGAGAAGAAAAGCGTGCGTATGTCAATGCCATTTACGACGACATCCTCGGGACAAGCGATCATAAAATGAAACTGGGCGCGAGTTTCGTTGGACTACAAATCCGGCAAAAAGTTCAATCCTTGGAGCAATTACGTACGGAAATCGTTCCAGGAATTTTCGCGGAATACACGTATACAGGAGCACGAATGAGCGCAGTCCTTGGTGCGCGTTACGACCAACACCTGACGTATGGCGGACAATTCTCTCCACGGATTCATGCGAAATATGCTTTGACACAACGAGCTGATGTGCGCATTACAGCAGGAAAAGGATGGCGTGTCCCGAATTACATGATTGACAATATTTCTTTGTTAGCAAATTCCAAAACGTGGATTGCTCCAACGGAAATCAAACCAGAAATTTCTTGGAATGCGGGAATTTCCTTGGTGAAGGATTTTACGGTCTTCGAAAAAAACGGAAACATCAGCATGGACTTCTACCACACACTTTTCCAAAATCAGTTGATTGTCGATCGGGATGCTGCCTTGGATGCGATTGTCTTTCAAAACTTGGCTCAATCCTCCTACTCCAATAGTTTTCAAGTCGAATGGTCGTATGCTCCTTTAAAAAACTTCGACATTCGATTAGCCTACAAACATTTGGATGTCAAAGCATTGTATGACGGAGTGATGCGTCAACAAGTCATGATTCCTAAGAACCGTGGATTCGTGAATCTTGCCTACCGCACACGCAACAAGCGTTGGGAATTCGATGCAACATGTACCGTTTATGGCACAGCTCGTTTACCACTCGAACTTCAAGCATCCGGTTTGGAAGAACACAATCAGCAAAGTGAAGTGTATCCGATGGTGAATGCGCAGATCACACATATTTACAAAAAATGGAATTTTTACCTTGGAGGCGAAAATTTAGCGAACTTTAAACAGTCGAATCCGATCATCGACGCACAAAATCCATTTGGGACATCCTTCGATGCGAATCGCGTGTGGGGTCCAATTATGGGTTGGAATGTGTATGCGGGAGTAAGGTTTTCGGTGAAACAGAAGTAGGAACAGAGAGAGAAACAGAGCGGAGAGCGAGAAACAGTCCGCCGTGGCGGAGAGCGGGATCATAAATTTAAAATATATATACAATGAAAAAAATGATGTTAAGTCTATTCTTTGTGCTGATGAGCACCGTAAGTTTCGGACAAAAAATGATGACGAGTGAAATTCAAACCAATGCGCAATGTGGCGACTGCAAGGAGCGCATCGAGGGGAAATTGAATTACATCAAAGGAATCAAGTTTGCGGAACTCAACGACGAGACGAAAATCGTCACGGTTAAATTCGATCCGAATAAAATCGACCTTGTAACCATTAAGCAAAGCATCGCGAAAATTGGCTACGACGCAGACGAGGTAAAAGCGGCGAAGGAAGATGTGGAGAAATTGCCGAAGTGTTGCCAACCGAATGGACATTAGGTAATGTGCTTCCGCCGCGGCGGATTGCCAATGTGCTAGTGTGCTAATGATTTGTTCCGCCAAGGCGAAAAAGACTGAAAGTTAATTGTAGTAGGCCGCTACGAGGACTGATGTGCTAATGTGCCAATGTGCTAATGTGCTAGTGTGCCAATGTGCCAGTGATTTGTTCGCTCCGCAAACGGTTTAATGTTGATCGTAAAATATAACACCAATCCATCATTCTTATTGATACTGAGCACTCGGCACTGATTACTAAACCAATGATTTGTTTGCTCCGCCGCCGCGGAGCAAAACGAAGATAGTTTTTAGCAACCACCGTAGCAGAAGAACACGAAAAAAACAACTGATTAAAAGTCCTATCTGAGCGCAGCTCAGAGCCAACAGAACCAATTAGCAAATTGGCACATTGGCACATTAGCACATTGTCTCATTAGCACATTGCCTCATTAGCACATTATACCTATCTTTGCCACAAACATCAACAAATCATGAGTGATCCGATAAAACATGAGTGTGGAATAGCTCTTTTAAGGCTAAAAAAACCTTTGGAATATTACCTTGAAAAGTACGGCACCGCGCTGTATGGCGTCAACAAGATGCACTTACTCATGGAAAAACAACACAATCGTGGTCAAGATGGTGCTGGGATTGCGAACATTAAGTTCGACATGGAACCGGGTCAGCGTTACATTTCTAGAACGCGTTCCATCAAAAAGAATCCAACACAGGATATTTTTGATCAAATCAACGGGAAATTCCAACAAATCCAACAAGAAAATCCGGAACATTTAAAGGATGTCAACTACTTAAAACAAAATGCTGGATTCACCGGTGAATTGTTTCTAGGACACCTGCGCTACGGAACTTTTGGACGAAATTCCATTGAAAGTTGCCACCCGTTTTTACGTCAAAACAACTGGATTACACGCAACCTTGTTGTAGCTGGAAACTTTAATTTAACAAACGTCGATGAGTTGTTCCAAAACTTGGTCAACTTGGGTCAACATCCGAAGGAGAAAAGCGATACAGTAACTGTACTTGAGAAAATCGGACATTTCTTGGATGTTGAGAACGACGATTTATACGCACACTACAAATCACTAGGCTATTCGAAGGATCAAATTTATGCACGCATTGCGAAGGAAGTGAATTTGGTGAAAATCCTGAAGAAAGCGTCCGAAGTTTGGGATGGTGGTTACGCCATGGCTGGACTACTTGGACACGGTGATGCTTTTGTATTGCGCGATCCGAATGGCATTCGTCCAGCATTTTGGTATGAGGATGAGGAGATTTGTGTCGTTGCTTCGGAGCGTCCAGTGATTCAAACGGCCTTCAATTTAACGAGTGATCAAATCCACGAATTGCAACCTGGACACGCATTAATCGTGAAAAAAAGCGGTGATGTAAGCGAAGAAATGATCAATGCACCACGAGAAATCAAAAAGTGTTCGTTTGAACGCATTTACTTCTCCCGTGGATCAGATACCGATATTTACAAAGAACGAAAAGCGTTGGGACGTTTAATCGTGGACCAAGTTTTAGAGACAGTCAATCACGATTTCGACAATAGCGTCTTTTCATTTATCCCAAATACCGCAGAAGTTTCCTTTTACGGATTGATCAAAGGACTCGAAGAGAACTTAAATCAACAAAAAGTCAAGCAAATTCAAGCGCTTGGTAACGACGCAAGTACGGAAGATATTGCTGAAATCATCAACCGTCGTGCGCGCATTGAAAAGATTGCCATCAAGGATGCCAAATTGCGTACGTTCATCACCCAAGATGATTCCCGTGACGACCTTGTCGCACATGTATATGACATCACCTACGGAAGTGTGCGTCCAGGAACGGACAATCTCATCGTGATCGATGACAGTATTGTCCGTGGAACGACCTTAAAACAAAGCATCCTCCGCATTCTTGACCGTTTGTCGCCGAAGAAAATCGTTGTGGTTTCCTCTGCACCGCAAATCCGCTACCCGGATTGTTACGGAATCGACATGGCGAAAATGGGCGATTTCATTGCCTTTGAAGCAGCGATTCAATTGCTACGCGACCGTAAAATGGACCGTGTCATCAAAGAAGTTTACGAGAAATGTTTGGAGCAAGTGAACCTTCCAAAGGAACAAGTTCGCAATTTCGTGAAAGAAATCTATGCGCCATTTAGCAACGAAGAAATCTCTGCAAAAATCGCTGAGCTTTTGACTCCTCCGACCATCAAGGCGGAAGTAGAAATCGTTTTCCAAACCGTTGAAAACCTACACATTGCTTGTCCAAATCACCTTGGAGACTGGTATTTCACCGGTGATTATCCAACACCAGGTGGAAACAAGGTGGTGAATAAGGCCTTCATCAATTGGGTGGAGAAGAGAAATGAGCGTGCTTATTAATGTGCTAATTTGCCAATCTGCTAATGTGCCAATGATTTGTTCGCTCCGCAAACGGTTTTATGTTAATCGTAGAAATTAAACACCAATCCACCAGTAGTATAGATATCGGCACTGTTCACTGAGCACTAGGCACTAAACGAATGTGCTTCCGCCGCGGCGGAGTGCTAATGTGCTAATTTAGTTACTAGTTCGCAGTGCCTAGTGCTCAGTGCTAGATTATAACTAATCGCATATTTCTGTAGGTAAACGAACGAGTAGGTCCATTAGAGTGATTCTAATACTGCAGAAACTTTTACTTTTAAATCTGGTATGTCATTTTTCAAAATTTCCCATACCAATCGAGTATCAACGCCAAAATATTCGTGAACAAAAACATTCCTCATACCTTTAAGTTGATTCCATTCAATATTGGAAAATTGTGACTTTACTTCGATTGAAATATGATTGCTGGCCCCCCTATTATTTCTAATTGTTTTATACAGGCAAACCTCATCATTGAATGATTGATAAATATCTCAAAATCGGCATGAAGCAAATAATTCTCAACTTCCGAAATCGCATCAACAATGTGATTTAAACGAGCCTTATCACCTAATTTACCTCGCATATATCAGCTTTTTCTCATCGTCAATAAATGACTTGATGTATTTGGATAGTCCACTAGATGAGACTAAATCTACTTTTGAATGAAGGATTTCTTCAAGATCAATTTGCATTTGAACAAAACCTAATCCTATCTTTTGGGAATAATCTAATTCAACAAAAATATCTATATCACTTTGATCATCTGCCTGACCTCGAACATATGAACCAAACAAATACGCTTTCAGAACTGGCCTCGTTCTAAAATACGCTTTTACACTTTCAAGTTTGGATGGATCTATATTCATGAAACAAATATAAAACTTTATGAGAACTTTTTGGAATGTAGTTTACTTCATCAGCACTGAGCACTGAGCACTGAGCACTGAGCACTAGACACTGAGCACTGTGAAATCATCAGAATAATAATCAACTGAAAAATAATAAAGTAATTCCGCAGGATTGCAAATTCCAGCGGTGCGGTTACTGGCACTGAACACTAGTCACTAGGCACTGAACACTAGTCACTAGGCACTAGTCACTAGTCACTAGCCACAAACGCCTCCATTTCGGAGCCTAGCGCAGATGCTTTATTTTGTAGGATGTGGAAGGCCTCAGAGAAATCTGTGGCATTGGTGACTTCGAGGGCGAAGCCTTTTTGAAGGAATAGTTCCGCTTCTGGGAATTTGCTGTGTTTTGGTCCGAATAAAAGCGGAAGTCCGTAAACAGCTGGTTCTAAGGTATTGTGTAAGTTTCCTGTGAATCCACCACCGATGAAAGCAATGGTTCCGTAGCGGTAAGCTGCACTTAACTGCCCGATGCAATCGATGATGAGGATTTGCGCATTTGCGAGCTGTGCTGCGTCGCGTGTTATGTCCAGCTCAGTGTAGCGCAATGCATTCGGGAACAATGCTTGAATGGCTGCAATGTGGCTCTCACTCACATCGTGTGGAGCGATGATCAACTTGATGGGTCCGAGCTTCGGAAGTGCATCCTTAACGATTCCTTCTTCTTTGGGCCAGGAACTTCCGAGGATGAGGGTCGAGGATCCTGACGTAAAGGTCGCCAGCAGTTCGTTGGACGTCTGCATAGCCAATTCCTTCGCTTGGAACACTCGTTTGTAGCGCAGGTCACCAGAAACTGTACTATTTTGAATGCCAATGGATTCCAACAAGTTCTTGCTCGCTTCGTTTTGCACGTGAAAATGGTGAACATGCTTCAAAGCCCTTCTGAAAAATCCACCGTACCAGCGAAAATAGATTTGCTTTGGACGAAAAATTGCCGAAACCGCAATCGTTTCGATATCCTGTTCCGACAATGCTCGTAAGAAATTCGGCCAGAATTCATACTTGACGAAAACCGCTTTAACCGGTTGAACTATTTGGACAAATGTCCGAGCGTTGTGCAGTGTATCGAGTGGCAGGTAGCAGGCTGCATCCAACATGGGTTCACGTTTCTGGTAATGTTCCATTCCAGACGGCGAAAAGAAGCTGACCAGTAAAAACAAACTTGGATCTTCTTCCATCATGGACTTCATCAAGGGTAATCCTTGGTCGAATTCACCAAGCGAAGCACAGTGAAACCAAAGTACCTTGCGACCCACGGGAATCTGTGCACGCAACTTCGTTTCCCATTGCTGACGTCCAAACACCCATGCCTTCGCCTTCGGATGAAACCAAGAAGCCACGTGAAGGAGCACGCCATAACATCGAATGAGAAAAGTGTAGATCAGGGACACGGTGAAGTTTTGTGTAAAAATAGGGATAATGTGCTAATTTGCTAATGTGCTAATGTGCTAATGTGCCAGTGTGCTAATGATTTGTTTGCTCCGCCGCGGCGGAGCAAAACGTTTTTAGTTGAAGAAATCTTAGGAATTTCGTTTAGCTGTAGAAATGATGCGACTGAGCAATTTTCCAATTTGTTTAGACTCCGATAAAAGTGTTTCACAATTTAAAGAATAACTGGCTTTGCAGATTTCGAGCCAATAAATAGTTTCTTCACATTCCTTAGAAGCAATTTTAAGTTTGTGAATAAAATCAGATTTGGATTCGGCGTGTTGAGCTTCACGAACATTTGCTCCAATAGAGGTTCCAGATTTCAACAGTTGATTAGCAATCACAAAATTTTTCTGAGTTTGTAACTCTTGACAAAAAGACACAGTCAACAGGGCAAAGTCAAATGATTTAGTCAATAAAGTGTTCTTATTATCAGTAATAAACAGAAGAACGCAAAAAACAAAAAAATATTTTCTTCGCTGAATCAGTTCATTCATTACCTATCTGAGCAAAGCGAAGATCTGGGCATAACCCCATTGGCACATTAGCACACTGGCACATTAGCACATTGTCTAATTATAATAAAAATCCTTCGGTTTCTTCGAATAAAAGGGGATGTACCAACCGATGCGGATGCCTGTCTGAAGATCGAGGCGCAGGGCGGTGGACACGGGAATGTCCGGTTGGTCGTAGTTGATGGTGCGACGATTGTGTGTCAGACCTTGTTGGCAATAGATGCCGGCGTAAAAATTGAGTGGACCTCCGTTGTTGAGAAAGGAATAGCCAACAAATTGGTGGAAATTGAGTCCGGTGGTCATTCGGTCGTAGCCACGTTTGTAGCTAAGTTCGATTTGTGGAACGACCTGATCGTTGGTTTCGATGCGTAAGTGATGTAGCAGGTATCCTGCGCCTGCGTGAACGAGGATTCCAGAATTGGCGTTTTTCTTTCCGGTTGTAAATAAACGTCCGACACTGAAATTGGCGTTGAAGCCACGTGGATAAACGAGTACGGTTGCTTTGGTTCCGTTGACATCGGTGATGTTGCCTTTGTCATCGAGGAGGTGGTCAAAGATTCCGTTCATTTTCACAGTATTCCCGAAAATGAAATTGGCATCGACACCGAAGTACCATTGATTTGCCAGCTTATATCCAGCGGAAAAACCGAGGTTATTGAGGAAACCGTAGCGAGCCAGTAAGTCAGCGCCGGGAAGATTTCCTCCCCAGTGAATGCCAACTAAAGGCGTACTGATGGACTCATTTTTCACTTCACCTTGTGCGTTTGCTAGCACGCGAACGAACAGCAGTACGATTAAAAGGGAGTGAATTCGTTTCATCAGGATTTATTTCTTTTTAAAGAAGATGCGCATGAATGGGAAATAACGTTCGATACGCTTTCTCCACTTGCGTTTGTTTTTGGATGGCTTATCGAAATATTCGTTTTTCGATGAACCATAGCCGTAGCCATAACCGTAGCCGTAACCATAGCCGTAACCGTAGCCATATCCTGAACCGTAGCCGTATCCATAACCGTAGCCTTTACCCGTTAAGTCGGTCGCGTTGACTAGAACTGCCATGTTTGGCATTTTCTTTTCGTGGTATAGACTCGCTGGAATACTCAACATGCGTCGGTCAAGGTGTTCAGCTCTTGCTACGTAAATAACGATGTCCGCAAATTTATGGCAGTGCAGGGAATCGGCAACAAGTGCGACTGGAGCCGTATCCAAAATGATGTAATCATAACGGGACTTCGCAATGTCGATTAGTTCGACCAAACGTGGACGCAATAATAGTTCAGATGGATTCGGTGGAATGTCACCGGAAATGATGTAATCCAAATTTGGATTTCCTGGGTCGTGGACAACAATGTCATCGAACGTCAGGTCTTCTTTGACAATGTAATTGGTTACCCCGACAGATTTCGCTACATCCACGTAACGCGCAATTTTCGGCGCACGTAAATCCAAACCGATTACCAATACTTTTTTATCCCCATGGGATAGCGTATGTCCAACATTGATGGAAATAAATGTTTTTCCTTCTCCCGCAATGGAAGAGGTGACCATGATGACTTTGGAACCTTTTGTATCATTGTCCAACAAAAAGGTCAAGTTGGTTCGAATCATACGGAAAGCTTCGGCAATGTGTGTTCGCGCATTCTTTGTTGCAACGATGGTTCGACCAGAGTCGTCCCCTTTTGGAACTTCTCCGATTGCCGGAATTTTAAACTTGATTAAGTCGTGTAGTCCGTGTACTTTACTGTCTAGTAAGTACTTCAAGTAAATCAAGCCGAATGGAATCAACAATCCTAAAGCAACAGCAAAAATGTAGTATTTCTTGCTGTTTGGTTCAGTTGGTATACCATTGCTGCTCGCTTCGTAAATGATTTTCGTGTTTCCAATGGAGGAAGCCGTTTTGATTTCATTCTCTTCTCGTTTTTGCAATAAGAAAATGTACAAGGTTTCTTTGATTTTTTGTTGACGCTCGATGTCGCGGAACTCACGCTCGTATCCCGGAACGGAAGCGATTTTATCCTTGTAACGCTTTTCAACGACATTCAAGGAATTCAAGGTGATTTTCAAGCGGGACTTATTCGAACGCAAGCCTTCTTCCATGGAATGACGCAAGCCGATTAACTGGTCATCGATTTTCTGTACGGCCGGATTCTTCAACTTGGAATTCTTCATCAGGCGCTGACGATCCAACAACAACTTGTTGTATTGCGTCGTCATTGCGACAATCGATCCATCCTCAAATCCTAAGTTGGAAGGCAATAATTCCGTGTAATCTTGGTGTTTTTGAAGGTATTCTTGTAAATACTCATTCAAACTCAACTGAACAGAAGTCTCAATGATTTTCTCTTCCGCGGCACTTTGTTTGGACATAAATTCACCACCTTGGGTAGCGACATCCACAATGTTGTGTTTGGTTTTAAAGGCTTCGACATCCTTTTCTACATCGGACAATTCCTCTGTGATGTAGGCCATGCGGTCGTTGATGAAGGCACTTGTTTTGCGCGTCATCTCGTTTTTATCGTAGATGCTTTGCGTACCATGTTCGTTGATCAAGGTCGTAATGATCTCGTTGTTCTTTTCGATGACCGGACCGCTCATGGAAACCGAAATCAAATCGGAAACTTTGTCCACACGTGCAAGGGTGATTTGCCCACCAATGCCAGTAGCTACATCTTTAATCGGTGCCAACTGCACAATAAATTCATTTCCAACCGTTCCTTTGGCGAAATTATTCGTTTTCACAAAGGAAATCAATCCAATGCGCGTAGAAATCGGAGTATTGAAGGAATGGGAACCTAAAAATGTTTTCTCGTCGATGTACAATTCGAAGCGTGCTGACGTTAGAACTTTTAAGTTGAACGTTGCTCCTTGCTCATCGAGTAAACTATCCACACCTACTGCTTCCAGCGTAAACGGCGTATTTTTGTACAATTCTGATTTTTTGATTCCGGCATTTTGTCCGACCATCAAATACGTACGATTCAAGTTTAACTTACGAACCACACTTTCGAGAATCGCTGGTGTCTTGAACAAGGCAATTTCGTTGTCCAATTTCGTGCTTTTCTCTGTCAAGCCAAGATCCTGGAATGCGGACAATCCTTTTAGGACGTCCTCTTCTTGGTTTTGAATTAAGATTGTCGCGCTGGACTGATAAATCGGTGTTGAATAGCGCAGCATCGTATAGGCCAAGAAGCAAGAAATGACAATTCCGAGGACAAACCATACCCAGTAATGCAGGTAACGGTCAATCAATTCACGGATGTTAATCTTTGGTTCTGGCGCGTCTTGTTGCGCCTGTTGAGCGTTGAATTCCTCTGACATTACTTCGTAAGGGTGATAAGGGTGAAGACAGAAAGGAAAATCGAAACGAGAGTCGTTCCTAACTGAGTATACGTTTGAAAGTTGGTTCCTTGGAAATTCGCGGTGAAGTTTGGTTCCACGTAGATCACGTCATTTTGACAAATGTAAAATGCGGGAGAATTGTAGATGCTTTTGTTCGTTAAGTCGAGGCGGTATTCGATGCGTTGGCCATTCATCTCACGCACGACCAACACGTTGTTGCGCAAACCGGTGATTTGTAAGTCCCCTGCTTTTCCAATGGCTTCTAAAATTGTCAATCGCTCCGTAGATACCGTATGAATTCCAGGCGCTTTTACCTGTCCAAGTACGGTAAACTTAAAGTTCTTTATTTCAATGTTCACCACCGGATTCTCCACGTATTGTGCCAATTGTTCTTGTAAGTAAATGACTGCTTCCAAACGTGTTTTCCCCGCCAAGTGCACAAATCCCAACACTGGAAAATTGATGTTCCCATTGATGTCGATCAGGTAGTTGATTCCACCCATCATTTGCATGTTCTGTTGTCCACCACCAGCTCCTCCGCTTGAAGCGAAAAACTGAAAAGGAGCCAAGGCTTCCTGATCACTTCCTCCCACCATAATACTGAGCTGATCATCGACCCGCAAAATAGGAGAATACGTATTTTTCACGACTTGCGTAGTGTCCCCCACCGGATTGTGTAAATACACCAATCGCTCACGTATCTTACACGATGTCATACTAATGGAGAGGAGAAGAATGCTTAGGAATAGCTTTCCTAATGCGAAAAGTTTTTTCATTTGTTATTTTGATTGAACAAAGTTAAGAAATTATTGCGAATGTGCTAGTGTGCTAATGTGCTAGTGTGCTAGTGTGCTAATGTGCCAATGTGCTAATGTGCTAGTGGGGTTAATTTGCTAGGGTGCTAATGCCTGTCCCGACTTCTACGTCGGGATGCCAATGTGGAATGGGTTACTGTTGGATCTTCGCTTTGCTCAGATAGGTAATGAATGAACTGATTCAGCGAAGAAAATATTTTTTTGTTTTTTGCGTTCTTCTGTTTATGACTGATTCTAAGAACCCTTTATTGACTAAATCATTTGACTTCGCGCTGTTGACTGTGTCTTTTTGTCAAGAGTTACAAACTCAGAAAAATTTTGTGATTGCTAATCAACTGTTGAAATCTGGAACCTCTATTGGAGCAAATGTTCGTGAAGCTCAACACGCGGAATCCAAATCTGATTTTATTCACAAACTTAAAATTGCTTATAAGGAATGTGAGGAAACTATTTATTGGCTCGAAATCTGTAAAGCCAGTTATTCTTTAAATTGTGATACACTCCTCTCGGAATCTCAACAAATTGGAAAATTGCTCAGTCGCATCATTTCTACCGCTAAACGAAATTCCTAAGATTTCTTCAACTAAAAACGTTTAGCGAAGCGAACAAAACATTAGCAGATTTTTACCGAGCTTGTTTCTACGATGCACAATGAACTGTTAGCGAAGCGAACAAATCATTAGCACATTGGCAGATTAGCACATTGGCACATTACCATTCCGCCGCGGCGGAGCGAACAGATCATTAAA
>CANGJM010000023.1 GCA_947454525.1 Flavobacteriales bacterium
GTTCATCGCAAGCTCAAACCCAAACTGCTGCGCAGTTTACGGGGATTTTTGTTTTTAAACACTTATCAAAATGAATTTTGAACGGCAGGATTACGCTGACGCGTTTTCCTAAGGATTTGTTCATCGCAAGCTCAAACCCAAACTGCTGCGCAGTTTACGGGTATTTTTGTTTTTAAACACTTATCAAAATGAATTTTGAACGCGTTAAAAACAAAAAACCCGGCACTATCGTGCTGGGTTTTTGCTTGTGACCCCGGCAGGATTCTAACCTGCAACCGCTGGAGCCGAAATCCAGTGCGCTATACAGTTGCGCCACGGAGCCTTTTCGATACATGAGCACGTTATGCTCTCACATACCTAGGAACAAAGATACATTCGTTTTTTTGTATTGTCAATGGAAAGGTGGAATCAATGACTCATTTTTCCAATCGCACAACTGACGTAAGATTTCGTTTTGGACAACAGATTGTTGTTTCCTACTTCGGGATAACCAAGTCCGGCGAGTTTTTCGATTAACTGGACGCGATCTGCGTGTCCACTCACCTCAATCATTCCACTTTCAAGGTCGACAGTGATTTCATGCACACCTTCAACGGTTTTTAGGGCTTTTTTCACACTGGAAACACATCCGCCGCACTTTAAATTTTCTACTTGTATCATCATGATTTCTGCTTTTTAGAAAGGTAATGCCTTTCCATTCAGCAGGATGTAACATGGGTTGCAGGACTAGGAAATCATCGCGCCTTCCTTCAAGGAATATGGAGAAATAAACACCTGCGTTATGGCTAACTGACGAAGGACCCAACGTGTTTTAACCGCTGCAATTGGTGCCATCCGCTTGCGAATCGCGATGATGTGTGGGTTTTGGTCCCGCTCTGCTTGACTCGATGCCATGATTTGTTCCAACATCGTTTCAAAATGAGCAAAATCAACCTCCACTGCCCTGCCCTTCGCGTGGAATGGCTTTTCGTGCATCAACTCAAAAAAGGTTTCAAAACTTCCCGATGAACCGATGAGCTTCGTGGTGTTCAGCTGACGTAAATACGTCCCGCAGGCTTCTTCTAAATAGGATTCAAGCGCGAGAATGTCCGCTGGACTCATTGGATCCGAAAAAGTGAACTGTTGGTAAATGCGGGAAACGCCAATGTTAAACGACTCCATGGACAAAAGTCCTTCATCGTTTGCGAGAATGAACTCGGTACTTCCTCCTCCGATGTCCATGATTAAGGCAGAATCTCCAAATGGCATCGTCTGATGGACGCCTCTGTAAATCAATTGTGCTTCTTCCAAACCACTGATCACTTCGATGTGAATTCCCGTTTCTCGGGCAACGCGTTCAATCAGTTCCGAACGATTATGTGCATCGCGAATGGCAGAAGTTCCAATGGCACGAATGACGGAAACACCGTGAAGTTCACATTGTTTCTTGTAGCGTAGCAAACAGGCTACAGCACGTTCGATCGCATCGTCCGTTAACCGTTTTTCTTGAATACCTCCCATCCCCAAGGCCACGCCTTCCTTTTCACTGTGAATGACATGAATCAATCCGGCTGCGTCAATGTCAGCAATCATCAGGTTAAACGTATTCGTTCCTAAATCGATCAATGCGTTCATCGTGTTTGGAATTAAGATTTGAATAAGCGCCAGAATTGTGAGAGTCGCAAACGATGTCCAAATTGTAAGATGCCGTTTTTGTACAATTTCCCTGCAACTTGTAACATCAATAGCGCGGAAAGAACGATGATCAACCAGTGGATCCAAATCAAATAATAGGATTCAATCGGAACACCTTGTGCAAGTTGAATCATCACCACCATCGGTGCGGTAAATGGCAAATAGCTTATCCAAGTGGCAAATGTTGAATCGGGATAATGAATGTACATGTAGCCGGATAAAATAGAGAATCCAAGCAACAGTAAAATCGGCATGACAAATTGTTGTCCATCGCTTTCTGTTCCGGTCATCGCACCAATCATGCTGAAAAAGGCACCATAAAAATAATACGCTGCAATGAAGAAGAAAACAAAGTGTACACTCATCCAAACGTAATCGATGCGCGCATAGACCAAGTCCAACACTGGATTGTTACTCAATCCTTCCTGCGCCATCACCACTTGACTTTGTACATCCGCAGCCATTTGAATGCCCTGCCAGTTCGCTGGATTCATCATGTCTGGAAAAATGGTTTGTCTCAAGATCCACAATCCACAACCGATCAACACGGACCAAATGGCTAACTGGAATAAAGCTGCCAATGCAATCCCGGTCATTTTACCTAACATCAACTGACGTGGTTTGACTGCTGAAAGTAGGACCTCCACGATGCGGTTGCTTTTTTCTTTCGCGGTACTTCGTAGAATCGTCATTCCGAAAATTCCGATGAACAAGAAAATCAAGCCACCGAAGACGAATCCAACCCAACTTTCCAAGTCGCTCGATTCATTCTTGGGATCGTACACATTGCGGAAATCCATGATCAAGGGCTGTTTGATGCGTCGGAAATGATCAATGGATAAATTGGTAAAGGATTCCACCACCAATTCTTCGATGCGTCGTTCCATTTGGAATTTCAATTGCATTTTGACATCCATCGAAGGGGAAGCGCGGTAAAAGACAAAGGCTTTTTTGTTGATGAGGATTTTCTCGTTGATTTCGACCATCGCATCGAACTTCTGGTATTGCGAGCCATCGCGAAATTCTTCAATTTCTACGTAATCATCAATGAAGAAATAATGCACTTCATGTTCCGCTTGCGCCATCACTCGGTGATCCATTAATTCTGCTGGATCGACAATCAAGACATTAATGCTGTTTTTTCCTTCGTCGCCTGCTTTGAACAAAAAGGACAACATCAGCAAACAAACCAATGGACCAATGAACAACATCCACAAGAAGGTACGGTTCATCACGCGCTCCGACCATTCTCTTTTCGTAAGTAACCAGAAATTACGCATGTGCTTCCTCCTTTCCGCGAATAATGTCAATAAATACTTCTTGCATGGATGGCAGTTTTTTCTCAATCAATTCGATTTCGACTTTTCCGACCAAGGCATTGATTAAATCGTTCATTTGACTTGCTCCTCGCATTTTCAATTTTGCTAAAAATCGATTGTCACCAATTTCCTCGTGTCCAAGTAATTCAAAGTCGGTCCAAAGTGCATTCACGAAACCAATCATGTTTCCTTTGAAACGTACCATGTATTCACCTTGATTGTGCTGCTCGCGTAAATTCCAAACAGTATCCTCGGCTAATTTTTTCGCTTCATGGATCAAACTCGCTCGGTCACAAATTTCATCCACGCTTTGCATATTATGTGTCGAGAGGATAATGGTTTTTCCGCTTTCCTTCAATTCCTTCATTTCGCTTAAAATCAATTCCACATTCACTGGATCGAATCCACTCAAGGGTTCATCGAGGACCAACAACTGCGGATCGTGCACTAATGCTGCAATGAATTGTACTTTTTGGGCCATTCCTTTGGATAAGGATTCCACGCGCTTCGATCGCCAGTCTTGAATGCCGAATTTAGTCAACCAGTGACTCACGTTTCGTTGCGCTTCCTTTTTTGTCAATCCGCGCAACTGCGCTAAAAAAATCAATTGTTCCTCGACCTGCATGTTTTTGTACAAGCCACGTTCCTCTGGTAAATAACCGATGTTTGCCAACTGACTTTGCGTCATCAATTGTCCGTTCATGCGAATCGTTCCTCGGTCCGCCTCTAAAATCTGATTGATGATTCGAATCAAAGTGGTCTTCCCTGCTCCATTCGGACCAAGCAAGCCATATATTTCTCCTTTTCCAACAGTCAAACTCACCTCATCGAGGGCGATTTTCCGCTGAAAGGACTTACAAAGATTGTTGATTTCTAGCATAACAAGGTAAAGCTAAAAAAAAGCAGAGAATTCCTACATGCTTTGCATGATTTCTTTCCAACTTGGCCACTTGTAGATGCGTTTAAAGATCACGAACAGCGATGGAAGAAGAATTAATAGAAAGATGAGTGATGACCAGCCGCTATCCGGCTCCTGGTGATTCAAAAAGAGTGCATCTGTTCGGAAGACTTGCCAATCTGTTGTCACGAAAATAGCCGCAATTAAATTATTGGCAAAGTGATAGCCAATCGCCAATTCGAGTCCGTCATCGACCGTAGTGATGAGCGCTAAAAACAATCCAGACAAGACGTAATAAACAAGCATGTGGTAACCCAATTCCTGAACTTCTGGATTTCCGATGTGCATGAGTCCGAACATCAGTGAACTAATCAAGATGGATGTCCCCGTGCGTTTGATGCGTAATTTCAATCCTTTCAACAAATACGAGCGAAACAACAATTCTTCGCACGCTGTCTGAACGGACAACATCAGTAAACTAACCACTAACAAGGGAAAAAACTTCGCTGCATCGAATTGAAATTCAAAGGCTTGTCCGTGACCGAAGGAATCTGCATAAATCTGAATGGACATCAGTCCAACCATGACGACGATAATGAAAAAGAAGGCAAAGAACAAGCGTTTCCAACGGAAGTTCCCCATCGCTGTGAAGGCCTGAATGATTGGACGTTGATGCATCCATCGGTGATGAAGCAAGACGCCTATAAAAACCAGTAGATAAGGAAATAATACCCAGAATAAAAAGCGGGTGTGTCCCATCGTTTGATAGAACTGTGCGTCCATGGATTCAATGGACAAACTCGGGAAATTAAGGTGGATGTCCACCAAAATCCCCAAGCTTCCTAAAAAATATAAAATGAATATGAGAAGAATGCCACTGACATAAGTTAGTGGTGAATTGTTTCCGTTTTCAGCTAAATCAATAAATTTCATCAATGGAACATGTCGCGCATACGCTTGAAGAATCCTTTTTCTTTCTGTGCTGCGCTGGGACTAAAGTTCTCACTTTGTTTTAACTTTTCCAAGATTTCTTTCTCTTCTTTGGAAACGTTGACCGGTGTGTAAATGTGAATGTGAACAAATTGGTCTCCTGTTGCATATCCTTGCACACTTGGCAATCCTTTTCCACGTAAGCGAAGTACTTTACCACTTTGTGTTCCCGGTTCAACTTTGATTTTCGCTTTTCCGCCAATTGTTGGAACTTCAATGGATTCACCTAACACTGCATCTACGAAATTGATGTATGCATCGTAATGCACGTTTTCTCCTTCGCGACGTAGTTCTTCGTGCTCTACTTCTTCGATAACCACGATTAAATCCCCAGCAACACCGTTGAATGGACCTGCATTTCCACGTCCTTGAACGCTCAACTGCATGCCTTCCTCTACTCCAGCTGGAATTTCGATCTCAATGACTTCTTCTTGACGTTTTAATCCTTGCGCATCCGCATCTGCAGGTTTTTTGTCAATGGACTTTCCAGCACCTTGACATACATGACACGCGGATTGTGTTTGCATGGCACCTAGGAAGGTTTGAGCAACACGTGTAATTCTTCCCGTACCGTTACATGTCGGACAATTTTTGTAGGTCACTCCTTCGGCATTCACCAATTTGTTGACCTTGATTTTCTTTTTAACCCCATTGGCAATTTCCTCCAAGGTCAATTTCATTTTTACGCGTAAATTGGTTCCACGAACGGTTCTTGATCCACCACCGCTTCTGCTTCCACCGAAACTTCCACCAAAAGCACCACCAAAAATATCTCCAAATTGCGAGAAGATATCATCCATGTTCATGCCTCCACCTCCGAAGCCTCCTTGTCCACCCATTCCTGCGTGTCCAAATCGGTCGTATTGCGCACGTTTTTCTGCGTTGCTTAAAACTTCGTATGCTTCCGCTGCTTCCTTAAACTTGTCTTCCGCACTTGCATCATCTGGATTTTTATCCGGGTGAAACTTGATCGCCATTTTGCGGTACGCTTTTTTGATTTCAGCCTCGTCCGCATTTTTGGAAACACCTAATACTTCGTAATAATCTCTTTTTTGACTCATAATGTGGGTCTCGTTATTGTCCTACGACTACTTTCGCAAAACGAATCACTTTATCGTTTAAATAATATCCTTTTTCAACATCCTCGATTACTTTTCCAACCATCTTTTTATCTGGAGCAGGAATATTGGCAATCGCTTCATGTAAATCACTGTCAAATGTTGCGCCTTTCGCTTCCATTGGTTTCAATCCTTTGGAATCCAAAATGCCTTTAAACATGGTATAAATCAAATGGAAACCTTCTTTCATTGCTGCAACGTCTTCTGATTTCTCGTTGGTAACAATCGCACGCTCAAAGTTGTCCATAACAGGCAACAAATTCAACAATACATCTTTGTTTGCCGTTGCTGTTAATTCGATGCGCTCTTTGTATGTTCTTTTTCTGAAATTATCAAATTCAGCATGTAAACGCAAGTAACGATCATTTAACTCTGCATACTTTTCTTCTGCTGTCAACTCTTTTGGAGCTTCTTCTTTATTTTCTTCCATCGTAGAATCTACCGCATCCGTTGTTTCCTCTTGTGGCTCTTGATGTTGGTCATTTTTCAATTCTTCCTTCTCTTCTGACATATTCTGAAATTTTAATTCGCTTTTGGGTTCGCAAAGATAAGACCATTGTCAAAATTAAGTCAAGGTGTCAGCAAGTTTATTGGAATCCTTGAAAAGTTGTCAGTAAAATCCGCTGCAAATGAATATTCCACGTAAATTTGTCGTACTAATTCAAACCCATGAAATTAACGCATCGCCTTTCGATTCTTGTTGGATTTTTACTGTTCTTGACGACTACTAATGCGCAATTACTGTATCGAATTTCCGGAAACGGACTAAAACAAGATTCCTATCTATTTGGAACGATTCACACCATGCCAAAAGAGGATTTTGAAATGCCAAAAAAGGTCATGGACGCCATCAAATCATGTGCGACAATCGCCCTTGAAATTGAGCTCGACATGAACATGTCCCAGAAAATCGAATTAGCAAAAATGACCTTGCTTCCGAATGGCGGCACTTTGAAGGATTACATGTCCGATTCATCTTACACCAAGTTAAAATCCTACTGCATGGATTCGCTGTCGTGGAAAGAATCCAAGTTTGAGCAATATGCCCACATGAAACCTTTTTTCTTCAGTTCGGTGGTTCTTCAAGAAAAAATCGGCAAGCAAAAATCCTTTGAAATGGAGTTCGATAAACTGGCGAAGAAATACAAAATGCCACTGATTGGACTTGAGACAGTCATGTATCAAATGGAAACGATTGACCGGGTAAGCATCAAAGATCAACTGCAATTTATGGATGATTTTTCCAATATGTCAGAATTTGATGTGATGTTTAGCTTGTATGAAAAAGAAGACATCAATGGCCTGTACAAAATGATTTCAGAAGAAACAGATATGCTTCCTGAATTCAACCATTGGTTTTTAGATGTCCGAAATGCCAATTGGATTCCAGTTATTGAAAAACAAATCAGCAAAGAAGCAACCTTCATCGCTGTCGGGGCCGGACACCTCGGTGGAACAAATGGCGTTCTTGAATTGTTAAAAAAACAAGGCTACACTGTATCAGGAATAAACAACTAAAAACAATCCACAAAAAACCAATTAGCACATTAGCACATTGGCACATTAGCACATTAACTTATGAACACAGAATTTCAACGCATCATCGAATACAGACGTTCAAACCGCAAATTTGACGCAAACACACCCGTTCCAAACGAAGTTATTCAAACGAGTATCGAACGAGCAATCCTTTCGCCAAATAGCAGCAACATGCAACTTTGGGAATTCCATTGGATTCAGTCCAAGGAGATGCTAGAGACGTTTGTTCCCTTATGTCTTGGACAAAGTGCCGCACAAACCGCACAACAAATGGTGGTTTTCGTTACCCGTAAAGACAAATGGAAAAGTCGTGCGAAGTGGAACTTGGACATGGTAAAAGCAAGTGTCGTTGGAGAGCCAGACAAAGCACAAAAAATGGGGATGAATTACTACGGAAAAATAATGCCGCTTGTATATACCAACGATCCATTTGGATTCATGAGTTTACTTCGTCGCAGCATTAGTTTCTTCGCAGGACTTAGAAAACCGTTTGTCCGTACAGGAGGAAGTGCAAATCAACGCATAGGCGCGCACAAATCCTGTGCATTGGCCGCTCAAACGTTTATGTTGTCAATCGCTGCGGAAGGATTCCACACGTGTCCAATGGAAGGATTTGACGAGAAGCGCGTGAAGCAAGCCTTAAAACTACCAAGAGGAGCAGAAATCAATATGATTATCTCCGTTGGACTTGGTACAGAACCAGGAATTTGGGGTCCAAGAATGCGCGTTCCGAATGAGGAGGTAATTTTCACACACTAATCTAGGCGAACTTTCTGCATATTTTTTTCAAAATTCCGGATACCCACTTTCATCGCTGGGGACATGGGGTTTTCCTGAATGAGTTCAAGTACTGCATCAATTTCGGTTTTGATTTCCGGATAAAGTTTCACGAATTCAGCCAATTTATACAGGGAATAAACGCGCAACGCTACTTTATCTTCCTCGTTTTTCAGGTGCGCAATTAAGGCATCCAACACTTCACTTTCGCGGTAATCTGTCAAGGGGAATTCCAAGAGTGTCACCAATAAGTTTCGTAAGATGGATTGATTCGTTGAAACGAGAAAATGATCGATAAACGCATGTTCATAGGATGCTAACAAGGTCCAATCGGCTTTCGCGAGGTGTATCAGCAACCACGAAGCATGTGCAGGCAATGGCGCTTTTTTTGAGCCAAGCGCTAATTCCACCAAATCTGGAATCTGTTCAGGATGCGAAACGAAATTCAGATGCCACTCTGTGAACTTCGGTTCTTTAAAACGATGGATTAAGGCTTCTTCTACGGTCATAACTAGAAAAAGAAAAAGCGAGTTTTCACTCGCTTTTCTGGTATTTAAGATTCTTTTTTATCAGCGCTTTTCTTCGGCGCTTTCGGTTTTTTGATGGTTACTTTCAATTCCTCTTTCCCTTCTTCGTGGTCCAGTAAAATCGTATCACCTTCCACCAAATTCGCATTGATGATTTCTTCAGCCAACGGATCTTCGATAAATTTCTGAATTGCTCGTTTCATTGGACGCGCACCGAATTTCTCATCGTATCCTTTCTCCAAAATAAAGTCTTTCGCTTTTTCTGTACTTTCCACGAAATACCCCATTCCTTTAATACGGTCATGTAATTTCTCTAACTCGATGTCAATGATTTTGTGAATGTCCTCACGACTTAAAGACTTAAACATAATCATGTCATCCACACGGTTTAAGAACTCTGGAGAGAATGCTTTTCTCAAGGCATTTTGAATGACCAATTTGGAATTCGTTTCCTTTGCTTCTTCTTGAGATTTCGTTCCAAATCCAACACCTGTTCCAAAATCAGCTAACTGACGTGCACCGATGTTCGACGTCATAATCAAAATCGTATTCTTGAAGTCAATTTTACGTCCAAGTCCATCGGTCATGTGTCCGTCATCTAACACTTGTAACAACAAGTTAAACACATCTGGATGCGCTTTCTCGATTTCATCTAACAAGATAATCGCATAAGGTTTGCGGCGTACTTTTTCCGTTAATTGTCCACCTTCTTCGTAACCAACGTATCCTGGAGGTGCTCCAACTAAACGAGAAATAGAGAACTTCTCCATGTATTCCGACATATCAATGCGGATTAAGGCATCATCTGAATCGAATAAATTTCGAGCAAGAACTTTCGCTAATTGTGTTTTTCCGACCCCTGTTGGACCTAGGAAAAAGAATGAACCGATTGGTTTGTTTGGATCTTTTAATCCAGCGCGATTTCGTTGAATAGCTTTCACTACTTTGTCCACTGCTTCGTCCTGACCAATGACTTTCCCACGAATGGTTTCAGCCATTTTCACCAATTTCCCCATTTCAGATTCCGAAACTTTCGTTACTGGAATTCCACACATCATGGAAACAACTTCCGCTACGTCCTCTTCTGTCACAACAACACGGTTATTTTTGGAATCTTCCTCCCACTTCGTTTTTGCTGTTTCTAGTTGCTCCTGTAGCTTGCGTTCATTATCGCGCAATTCAGCTGCTTTCTCATATTGTTGAGAGCGAATCACATCCGCTTTTTGCTCTTTTAATCCTTCAATTTGACCTTCGATGTCCACAATTTCTTGAGGAACATTGATGTTGGTAATGTGTACACGGGAACCAACCTCATCCAAGGCATCAATTGCTTTGTCTGGAAGGTGACGATCCGTAATGTAACGCTCTGTTAACTTCACACAAGAAGCAATTGCTTCCGGCGTGTAGGTTACCGAGTGATGTTCTTCGTAACGTTCCTTGATGTTGTTCAAGATTTGAACCGTTTCGTCTACCGATGTTGGTTCGATGATAACTTTCTGAAAACGACGTTCCAAAGCGCCATCTTTCTCGATGTACTGACGGTATTCATCCAAGGTTGTTGCTCCAATCGCTTGCATTTCTCCACGCGCTAAAGCAGGCTTAAACATATTGGAAGCATCCAAAGAGCCACTCGCTCCACCCGCACCAATGATGGTATGGATTTCATCAATAAATAGAATGATGTCTGGATTTTTCTCAATTTCCTGCATCACTGCTTTCATTCGCTCCTCGAATTGCCCACGGTATTTTGTTCCCGCTACCAAAGAAGCCAAGTCCAAAGAGACAATGCGCTTGTTAAATAGGATACGGGAAACTTTACGTTGAACAATGCGCAGGGCAAGTCCTTCTGCAATCGCACTTTTACCAACTCCTGGTTCACCAATTAAAATTGGATTATTTTTCTTGCGACGAGAAAGAATTTGACTTACTCGCTCTATTTCCTTTTCACGTCCAACAATTGGATCCAGCTTTCCAGCCTCCGCCATTTTCGTCAAATCGCGACCAAAATTATCTAAAACGGGCGTTTTTGACTTTGGATCAGCAGGTTTGCGTGGCGTACCATAGTTTTCTTCTTCTTCATTCCCACCACTATTGCTAGGGAATTCAGCTTTTGGTTGTTTGCGTTCTTCTAACATAACTTCGTATTCGTCTCGTGCGTTTTCATACATTACACCATACTTATTTAGTACTTGGCAGGCAACACTGTCCTCATTTCGCAAAATGGTTAACAACAGGTGTTCTGTTCCAATGATCGGCGACTTAAATTCCTTCGCTTCTAAATAGGACTGTTTGATAATGTTTTCTGTTTGTTTTAATAACGGTAAATTGAGATTGGCAATGTAAGTCACCGAGGATTTAGATAAAATCTTCTCGACTTCCGCCTTCACTTTGGTCAGGTCCAAATTAAATTCTTGTAAAATATGAACCCCAGTCCCCTCGTTTAAGCGAATCAATCCCAACAATAAATGTTCTGCGCCAACGAATTCATTCATTAGTCGAACAGCCTCATCGCGGCTATGACTAATTAAATCCTTGACACGAGGTGAAAATTTCGCTTCCATGTGTTCACTTTTTAAGCATTACAAATATAACTTTTATATTTCGCTTGCATCGATAATTATTCACAATTTATGCAGTGATTTTGTTAGTAAATTTAGATTTCGCACCGAGGATGGCGTTCATATTTCATTAATTTTGAATGCTTAAATTGACGAGCAGAATTTAATTATCAATAAACATGGCTGAAGGAGAAAGAATTATTCAGATAAACATTGAAGATGAAATGAAATCAGCGTACATCGATTATTCGATGTCCGTAATCGTTTCACGTGCCCTACCTGATGTACGAGATGGATTTAAACCAGTACACAGAAGGGTTTTGTATGGAATGCAAGACTTGGGTGTTTATTCGAATCGACCTTATAAAAAATCCGCAAGAATTGTCGGGGAAGTATTAGGTAAGTATCACCCACACGGTGATAGTTCCGTATATGACACAATGGTACGTATGGCTCAACCTTGGTCCTTGCGTTACCCACTTGTAGACGGACAAGGAAACTTTGGTTCTGTCGATGGTGATAGTCCTGCAGCAATGCGTTACACGGAAGCACGTTTTCGTAAAATCGCAGAGGAAATGCTGGCGGATTTAGACAAGGAAACCGTAGACTTTAAGGCGAACTTTGATGATAGTTTACTAGAGCCTACTGTTTTACCAACAAAAATACCTAACCTACTTATTAACGGTGCTGCGGGTATCGCGGTAGGTATGGCCACAAACATGGCTCCTCACAACTTAACGGAAGTGATTGATGGAGTGATTGCCTATGTGGACAATAAAGACATTACTGGAGAAGAATTGTTGCAATACGTTAAAGCTCCAGATTTCCCAACAGGTGGTATCATCTATGGATACGAAGGTGTTCGCGATGCGTTGCTAACTGGACGTGGAAGAATTGTTATCCGTGGTAAAGCGGAAATCGAGGAGGAAAATGGACGTGAGCAAATCATCGTCACAGAGATTCCTTACCAAGTAAATAAGGCGGAGATGATCAAAAAAATCGCCGACCTTGTGAACGATAAGAAAATCGAAGGCATTTCTGATTTACGTGATGAGTCCGACAGAAGTGGTATGCGTGTCGTGTTTGAAATCAAACGTGATGCAATCGCAAACGTTGTTTTAAACAAACTATACAAATTCACCTCACTACAAACGTCGTTCTCTGTTAACAATATCTGTTTGGTAGCTGGACGTCCACGTATGATGGCATTGCGCGACTTGATTCAAGAGTTCGTTGAATTCCGTCATGAAGTAGTGATTCGTCGTACACGTTTCGACTTGCGTAAAGCAGAGGAACGCGCGCACATCTTAGAAGGATTAATCATTGCATCAGACAACATCGATGAAGTAATTGAAATCATTAAAACATCTTCTAGCCCAGATGCGGCGAGAGATCGTTTGTCTGAACGTTTTGGACTTTCGGAGATTCAAACACGAGCAATTGTGGACATGCGTCTACGTCAATTAACCGGACTAGAGCAAGATAAACTTCGTTCAGAATACGATGACTTAATGAAGCTAATCGCTGACTTAAAAGACATCCTAGAAAATGAAGATCGCCGCATGCAAATCATCAAAGATGAATTGAACGAAATGCGCGATAAATACGGTGACGAACGTCGCTCTAGAATTGAATACTCTGCGAGCGAAATGCGCATGGAGGATTTAATTGCAGATGAGGAAGTTGTCGTAACGATTTCACATGCTGGATACATCAAACGTACCAACCTAGCGGAATACAAAGTTCAAAACAGAGGTGGAATGGGGTCGAAAGGTTCTGCGACACGTGACCAAGATTTCTTGGAGCACTTATTTGTTGCAACCAACCACAACTACTTATTGATCTTTACCGAGAAAGGAAGATGTTTCTGGATGCGTGTTTATGAAATTCCGGAAGGAAATAAAACGTCGAAAGGAAGAGCGATCCAAAACTTGATCAACATCCCACAAGACGACAAAGTAAAAGCATACGTTAAAGTACTTGACCTTACTGATAAAGATTACGTAGAAAACAACTTCATCGTAATGTGTACGAAACAAGGTGTCATCAAGAAAACATCGTTGGAAGCGTACTCTCGTCCACGTTCAAATGGTATTAACGCCATCGGAATCCGTGAGAACGACGAATTGTTAGAAGCGAAATTAACGAATGGCACAAACGAAATCGTTTTAGCAACAAGTTCAGGACGCGCCATTCGCTTCAACGAATCCACTGTTCGTCCAATGGGTAGAAATGCTTCCGGAGTTCGCGGTGTAACGTTAACAAGCGACGATGACTATGTGATCGGAATGATTTGTGTCGAAGATATTTTCTCAACGATTTTGGTTGTTTCTGAAAAAGGATACGGTAAACGTACATTCTTGAACGATCCAGAAGATAAAGAGCCAGTTTACCGCATCACGAACCGTGGTGGTAAAGGTGTAAAAACACTGAACATTACCGATAAAACGGGTAAATTGCTTTCGATTCAAAATGTATTCGATGAGGATGATTTAATGATCATCACCAAATCAGGTGTAACGATTCGCATGCACGTGGATACCATCCGCACAATGGGAAGAGCAGCACAAGGTGTTCGACTGATTAACTTGAAATCAAACGCAGCCATTGCAGCCATTGCACGAGTTCCAAGAACGGAAGATGAGGACGAAGACATCGAAGTGATCGAGGGCGCAGAAATTCCATTAGCGGATGAAGCAGAAGATCTTGGCACAGAAATTGAAACAAGTGACGAAGATTAATTTTTAGACGTATATAACAACGAATATGAAAAGAAACATCATCAAACTCACTGCTGTCATTGCATTTTCAGCAGTGACTTTCGGTTCATTTGCACAAAAGAAAAACGTGACCGATGCGATTATGACTTACAAGAAGTATAATCCAATGACAAACGGTATTGAACCATCGAAAAAAACGGTGGAAGAAGCACGTAAATTCATCGACTTGGCTGCTGTGAATCCAGAAACGGCGGAGGATTTCAAAATGCATCTTTACCGTGCGGAGATTTACTATAGCTTAATCGAGGTAGCAACGATGGACGCGGCAAAGAATCCATTGGATGAAGCAAAAATGAGTGAATATGAGGCGATTTCCAAAGCATCGTTCAAAAAAGTGTTAGAGGACCCGAAAAAAACATGGTCTTCTGATGCTCAAACGTTCATGGGATTCCGTTCTGACATGATGTTCAACCAAGGAATTGAAGCATACAACAATAAAAAGTACGAAGAATCGTTAAACGCATTCTTGGTTTCTTATTACTTGCGTTCGTTTCTAGGTGAAGAATACAAGGATGCAGAAATCAATACAACCTTGAGCCTGAATAATCACGTGGATAAATTATTGGATGCAAAAGAATTTGACAAAGCGATTGTTTCTGTAAACAGTGTTTTGGAGGTTTTCCCTAATAATATTGATGCATTGATTTCAATGGTAAACATCTACTTGCAAAAAGGAGATGTTAGCAATACGGAAATATACATTAATAAGGCACTTGCTATTGATGCAAACAACAAACAGTTGTACTACATTTTAGGAACCTCTTACATCGAGTTAAAACAAAACGATAAAGCGGCAGAGGCTTTGTCTAAAGCAATCGAAATCGATCCTGAATACAACGAGGCTTTGTATCAATTAGGTGCACATTACTACAACTGGGCAGCTGAAACAAGAACAGCAGCGATGAATTTGGACATGAAAGATCCAAAGGTGAAAGAAATGGAGAAAAGAGCGAATGAATTGTTTACACTTGCTTTAGTTCCATTGGAAAAATACATCGAGAAAAATCCAAACGAAAAATCCATTTTGGATATTTTGTACAAAACAAACACGAAACTTGGCCGAATCGAAAAAGGTCAAGAGTACAAAAAACGCTTGGAAGCACTGAAACAACAATAGTATTTTGTAATAAATAAAAGAAGGCTGCCCGATTTCGGGCAGTTTTTTTATGCCTAAAAAAATCGCAATCATCGGTGGTGGGTTCGCAGGAACCATGGTAATCCGTCAGTTAATCGACCAAGGATTCCAGGGAGAAATTACGCGCTTTCATCATGCTGATTCAGAAACACTGGGACCAGCTTATCGTTTAGATTCAGGAGACTTATTGCTCAATGTCCGAAGTCAAAATATGAGTGCTTTTCCCGAGGAACCAGATCATTTTGTGCGGTTTTTACAAACTGAACATCCAGAAATATCCCATCCACGAGCGTTTGTCCCTCGGTCGGTTTATGGAAACTATTTGCAGTCCATTTGGACAGAGACAAAATCTATGGCGAAGCAAAACCTTGTTCGTTTGGACTTAAAACAAGAGGAGATTAACAACTTCGAGGATTTCGACATGCTCGTATTAGCGACAGGCAACGAACTTCCACGAATTCCAAAGGAACTTCCGAAAACAGTTGTTGAATCTGCCTTTTATCAGGGAAATCCCTGGGAATTAGAACTTGAAGCGATGAATAAAAATCTTCCGATTTTTATCCTCGGAAATGGACTCACCATGGTGGACACTGTGCTCCGTTTACGAACAGCTGGATTTCACCAAAAAATCGTCGCTTTATCCACACATGGATTCAACATGCTCGCACATCCGGAGGAGGAATTAACGGTAATTTCCGCCCAACCAGAACGAACAGATTTAGTTTCCTTGGTTCATTTTTTTAATCAAGAGCGGAAAAAACATTCAGAAGCGCAATTTTTATTGAGTATCGATGCCCTTCGTTCCCAGTTCTCGCTATGGTGGCAAGGATTCACGACAGAAGAAAAAAGAACCTTTCTTAAACGCTTTCGTCACATGTGGGGAACGGTTCGACACCGAATTCCCAGTGTAATCGCCAAAAAGATAGAACTTGAACGAGCGTCCGGACAATTAAAGGTCTGTTCAGGAAAACTCTTGTCCGTAGACCTTGAAGAAGGTCAATTGAGGATACAATTTTTATCCGGAGAAAACATTAGCGTAGATCATTTCTCCTGCTTGATTAATTGTACTGGACCAGAAACGTCGATAGAGAAAATGTCGAATCCCGTTCTTCAAGAACTAGCCAAGCGAAAATGGGTTACTGCGGATGAAGTTAGCCAAGGCATCGACATTCACCCAGAAAAATTACGTGCACGAGGTGAGGCGCCAATGAGCATCTATACCATAGGCAATCTGTGCAAAGGAACTCTTTGGGAAAGTACCGCCATTGGAGAACTTCGTTCCCAAGCAAAATTGATAGCAAAAGGCATTTTAAGCGAGAAATAATGGATTTAATTTCTTACATTTGACTCATGGAATTTATACATCCAGAACGCCTTTGGCTTCTTTCTTTATTGCTGATTCCAATCATCATTCACCTTTTTCATTTTCGTCGACAAAAGGTACTTTATTTTTCTTCCTTGAAATTTATCCGTTTCATTGAGCAAGAAAATAAATCCACACAAAAACTTCGTCATTTAATTGTTCTCATTAGCCGATGTTTGGCTTTAACGTTCATTGTCTTAGCCTTTGCAATGCCCATTATCCCTTTGAATGAAAATGGAAAAAATGGTGGAAAAAATGTACTTGCCATTTACTTGGACAATTCCTTTTCCATGACTGCTATTGGCGAAGAAGGAGAACTGCTATCCGAAGCACGCGAAATGGCGAAACGCATGCTAGCGAAAACGCCATTGGAAACACGCATTTTGTTATTTACGAATAAAATGGACGGTGTCGAACAGCGCCTATTGACAAAAATGGAAGCACTCTCCTATTTGGATAAAATCGAACCAACTTCGATTCGTCGAAATCTGGGCGATGTCCTGTCGTGGCAAAAGGACTTTTTGGACAAAGAAGATGCAGAAGTTGAACGAATCAAATCACGTCAAATTGTTCTTCTGTCAGACTTTCAAACAAGTACATCAAACACTGAAAACCTAAAAGAGGACAAAGAATCGAATTATTATGCGTTTCAATTGATTCCTCAAGATCCAGGAAACTTATTCATTGATTCCGTTTGGTTCGCTACGCCGGTGCACAAAAAAGGAGAGCCAAATGAACTTTTTGTTCGACTACAAAACGATGCGAAATCCGAACGAGTGAATTTGGAGCTTTCAGCGAAAATAGGATCTCAACGTCGAACCATGTTCTTGGACCTAGCTCCAAATGAGCAGCGCACCACAAGCTTTCCCTTTACCGAGAAAGAAGTTGGTCTTAAAACAGGAATGGTTAGCATCAACGACAAGCAACTTTACTGGGATGATGAGTTCCATTTTGCCTATGAAGTGGCTAAAAGTGCCGAAGTTCTCATTTTGACAGGCGACAATGCCAGTGAAAAAGTCTCCCAAGTGTTTTCTGTCGAACCGTTTTATCATACCACATCCATTTCAAGCAGTAATTACACGAAGGACTTATTAAATCAAAAGAACCTTGTTGTTTTCAACGGTTTAAATGACATTCCATCCGGACTTAGTACAGACCTAAAGGAATTCCATGAAAAAGGAGGAACCGTTTTCGTTATTCCTGGAAATCAAATCAACCGATCAGATTACGCTGAATTTTTATCAGGAATTGAGCTTCCCGTACTTGGAGACCTGATGTCCGACGGACTAAAACTCGATGACATCCGCTACAAAGACCCATTCTTTATTGGTGTTTTTGAGAAAGAAAATCAAGCACTGAATTTACCCAATGTGCGCAAAGCGTACCGAGTAAATACAACAAGTGGATTCCAACTGTTGAATTTCCGGAACGATGCACCATTGTTTTTGCGTTCAGGAACTAAATCCTTCCTCCTCACCACAGCATTACAAGAAGATTTTGGAAACTTCACTGCCAATGCCTTATTCCCAACTTTGTTGCTACGCGTGGGAGAATTCTCCTCTCAAAACTTTCCTTTATTTGCCACAATTGGCGTTGATGCGAACATTCCCATTCAACGTGAAGTCAGCAGTGAACAACCATTGAAACTAGTGAATGGAAAAAACTCATTCATACCTAGTACGCGAAAATCAAACGGACAAACGAAAATTTCCATTGCTGGAATGGAAGCCGTTGAACGATTAAAAGCGGGGACCTATTTCATTCAAAATGAGGACACACTTGGACTCATCGCTGTGAATTATGACCGTAAAGAATCTGCGATGAAGCAACAATCTTCTGACGAAATTATCAGTGAATTGGAAGCAAAGGGCATAAAAAACATTAAATTTAACACCGTTAAAGACGGACAAAGTCTATCCGAAATTCAAATCGACAAGCCAATCGAGTATTGGAGAAGCTTTTTGATCCTAGGACTTTTGTTTGTTTTAACTGAAATGGCATTAATTAAATTTTGGAAATGAAAATCCTCATAAAAAACGCAAAAATTATCGACCCAACTTCTTCCCATCATGGAAAAAGGATGGACCTACTCGTTGTCGACGGGAGCATCTCTAAAATTGCAACTGGATTAACTGATTCAGATGCTATTGAAGTGGCTTCAAACGACTTGCATATCTCTATGGGATGGGTTGATTTGAAAGCTGATTTTTGTGATCCGGGAATGGAACACAAAGAAACCATTCAAAGTGGATTAGATGCTGCTTCCATGGGTGGATACACACATGTTCACGTTGTTCCGGGGACACAGCCAAGTATTGACGGAAAAACGCAAATTGCTTACTTGTACCAAAAAGCAGAAGGACATAGCACAAGCATCCATGCACTTGGAGCATTAACAAAAGGATTGAAAGGTGAGGAATTAGCCGAATTGTACGACATGTATCAAATTGGAGCGAAACTATTTACCGACGACACACACAGTGTATCCTCTGGAATTATGTACCGCGCCTTGTTGTACACGAAAAACTTCGGAGGAAAAGTTTTAGCCTTCAGTAGAAATGAATCCTTAGCTGGAAAAGGACAAGTAAACGAAGGAGAAGCATCCACACGTACCGGATTAAAAGCAGATGCAGCGATTGCTGAAATCATTGAAATCGAACGAAACCTACGCTTACTCGAATATACCGATGGAAGCATTCATTTAAGTGGACTTTCCACAGCGGAAAGTGTTCGCTTGGTGAAAGAGGCCAAAAAACGCGGCTTAAACGTGACAGCTGATGTCCATGTGATGAACTTATGTTTCACCGAACAAGCCATGTTGGATTTCGACTCCCACATGAAAGTACTTCCCGTTCTGCGCAAAGAAACAGATCGTTTGGCTTTGTGGAAAGGATTAAACGATGGAACAATTGACACCGTTGTTACTGACCATCGTCCGGCTGATACAGAAGAAAAAGAACTTGAATTTGACCTAGCTAATTTCGGTGCACCGCAGTTAGAAACATGTTTCGCTGCCCTCAATAGCAGCAAGGAAGCAGATTTAACGAAATTCATTACGGCTATCAGTCAACACAGCAGAGAAATCGCTGGAATTCAACCGATGAGTATCGAGGAAGGAAACCAGGCAGATATCAGCATCTTTGATCCAAGCATCACATTTGAATGGTCACCGGAATCAACACATCACCGATTCAGTCCGTTCAAACACCATACCTTAAACGGAAAAGTACTTGGGATTATTCATGGCGCGCAAGCAAGCCTTCAATTAGCATAAGGTGTCAAAGAAGTCCTTCATCAATCAGTTTTTCAAAGAAAACAAAATGGTCGGATCGATGATTCCGAGCTCGCGTTTTCTTGCGACAAAAATGCTGAAGAATATACCATTTGACAAAGCAAAAATGATTGTTGAACTCGGACCTGGCACAGGAATCTTTACCGAGAAAATCATGAAGCGCTTGAATCCAGATACGCATTTAGTGGTCATTGAATTAAACGATGTGTTTTATCAAAACCTTGCCGCGAAAACCAATCAAGAAAATTGCCACATCGTCCATGGATCCGCAAGTGACCTAGAGAAAATCCTTTCCGACCTTGGATTAGGCAAGGCAGATTGCGTTGTTTCTTCCCTCCCACTTTCGAATTTCCCAAAGGAATTGCGCGTGAGCATTATGGATGCTGTGCTTCGATGTCTAATTCCAACTGGAACCTTCATCCAATTTCAATATACCCTTCAATCGAAAAAACACTTCAAAAGTTTGTTTAATCAGGTATCCATTGATTACGCCGCTTTCAACTTTCCACCTGCCTTCGTATACTGCTGTTCGAATAGCTGATTTCTTTTGCGTATCTTTGCGCAAAATTTGAAGCATGTTAAGTGTAAATAACCTATCCCTCCAGTTCGGAAAACGCGTTCTTTTCGACGAAGTAAATGTAAAATTTGTCAATGGCAACTGTTATGGTATCATTGGCGCGAACGGAGCTGGTAAGTCAACTTTCCTTAAGATTTTAACGGGAGATCAAGATCCAACAACCGGACGTGTAGAACTCGAACCAGGGAAACGCATGGCGTTCTTGAAACAAAATCACTTTGAGTTTGACAAAGTACAAGTACTTCAAACCGTGATTATGGGACACAAACGTCTGTATGAAATCATGGTGGAAAAAGATGCATTGTACGCAAAAGAAGATTTCTCCGATGCAGATGGTATGAAAACCGCTGAATTAGAAGGTGAATTTGCCGATCTAGAAGGATGGAACGCAGAAACAGATGCAGCAACCTTATTGAGTAACCTTGGAATCGATGAATCCAAGCATTACCTCTTAATGGAAGAACTGTCGAATGATCTAAAAGTACGTATCCTCCTAGCGCAAGCACTTTTCGGAAATCCAGATGTATTGATTCTCGATGAGCCTACGAATGACTTGGATTTGAAAACCATTTCATGGTTAGAGGATTTCTTATTGGACTTTAGAAATACGGTAATCGTTGTATCGCATGACCGTCACTTCTTGGATACCGTTTGTACACACATTTGTGACATCGATTACAGCAAAATCAATATGTTTACCGGAAACTACTCGTTCTGGTACCAATCTTCTCAGTTGGCAACGAGACAACGTTCCGACAAAAACAAAAAAGCAGAAGAAAAGAAAAAAGAACTCTTGGACTTCATTGCGCGCTTCTCTGCGAATGCATCGAAATCCAAACAAGCAACAAGTCGTCGCAAGATGCTCGATAACCTCGATTTGGAAGAAATCCAACCATCATCGAGAAGGTATCCTGGAATTACGTTCCACCAAGAGCGAGATGCCGGAAATCAGATTTTGAACATCGAACATTTATCAAAAACAGTTGATGGCAAAACCTTATTTAAAGAAATCAACCTCACGGTAAACAAAGGAGATAAGATTGCGTTCATCTCCAAAGAATCTGTTGCGTTAACGGCATTCTTCGAAGCGTTGACAGAAAACATCAAAGCTGATTCAGGTGAGTTTACTTTTGGAACAACGATTACGACAGCGTACTTGCCAAATGACAACCACCATTATTTTGACTCAAAAATTCCATTGATTGATTGGTTACGCCAATATGCTCATACGGACGAAGAACGTGAAGAAGTGTATTTACGCACCTTCCTTGGACGCATGTTATTTACAGGTGAAGAGGCAATGAAACACGCATCCGTCCTTTCCGGAGGAGAAAAAGTGCGTTGCATGTTATCCAAAATGATGCTTGCTAAAGCGAATTTATTGTTGATGGATGAGCCAACGAATCACTTGGACTTGGAATCGATTACCGCATTGAACAACGCCATGAAAGAATTCCAAGGAACACTTCTGTTCACTTCTCATGACCACGAATTAGTGAATACCGTAGCGAATCGCATCATCGAAATCACACCAAATGGAATCATCGACAAAATGATGACCTTTGATGAGTACCTAGCTGACGATAAAATCACTCAATTACAGCAAGAATTATACGCGTAATGCCTACAACGATTCAATACCGCATTTCTTGTGTGAACGCACAACAGCGTTACATTCAATTTTCGGCAACGTTTCCTTGTCCAGAAGATCATTTGAGTATTCATTTGGCTTCATGGCGTCCCGGCAGGTATGAACTAGGAAACTTCGCTAAAAACATCAAGGGATTTCGCGTTTTTGATGAACAAAACAAAGCTCTTTCGTTTGAGAAATCGAACAAAGACACGTGGCAAATTCCTACAACCAATACGCAGTATATCCGTGTGGAATACGCCTATTACGCAAGTGAATTAAATGCGGGATCTAGCTTTTTGGATGATCAACAGTTGTACATAAATCCAGTAAATTGTTTTCTATTTACGGATCAAGAACATGGCTACGAATTAACACTTGATATTCCAGCAACTTGGAAAATCGCTTCCTCGCTAAACTTTCAAGAAAACCGTTGTGAGGTAGCCAATTTCGACAAACTTGCTGATAGTCCATTTATCTGTTCAGCGAAGCTTCAAAAAGAATCTTACGAGGTCAATGGATACCATTTTCACATTTGGTTTAACAACCAAACGTTCATCCAATGGGAGAAGGTTTTAGTTGATTTTGAGAAATTTACGCGTGCTCAAATCCAAGACTTCACTGAATTTCCCGTGAAGGATTTTCATTTCTTGATTCAAACGCTTCCATACGCAGCATATCACGGCGTGGAGCATTTAGAGAGTACCGTCATTACACTTGGACCCAATTACGATGTTTTCGGTTCCTTATACAAAGAATTACTGGGCGTTTCCTCTCATGAGTTATACCATGTTTGGAATGTTAAAAGCATACGTCCCGCAGAAATGCATCCGTACAATTTCAAGGAAGAAAATTATTCTGTATCTGGATTTGTCTACGAAGGTGTCACGACGTATTTAGGAGATTTATACTTACTTCGAAGTGGCGTTTTTAGTTTGGAGCAATATTTAGTAGAACTTTCCAAGCAACTTCAAAAACACTTTGACAACCCAGCTCGCTTCAACTATTCCGTTGGCGATTCTTCCTTTGACACATGGTTGGATGGATACACACCCGGAGCACCAGGCAGAAAGGTTTCCATTTATACGGAAGGATGTTTACTGGCGTTTGTGACGGATATGAAAATTCGCGAAGCAACGAAAGATCAGTACGGAATCCAAGAGGTCATGAAACAACTTTATTTCAATTTCGCTGAAAAAGGATTGGGTTATACGTGGCAGGACTACCAACAGACACTTGAAAATGTGAGTGGTATTTCCTTCAAGGACTTTTTTGATCGCTTTGTTTTCGGAACGGAACCTTACGGATCGATTTTAGTGGAAGCGTATACGTATTTTGGACTGGAAATACATCAAGTTCCATCTACTAGTTACGCAGAAGCAAGATTAGGGATCAAAGTGCTTCCAAAAGGTCCAGATGCGCAAGTTGTTGCCATCTATCCTGGATCACCAGCGGACAACGGTGGACTTGCACTGAACGATGAAATCATCGCCGTTGACAACATGCGTTTGCAAAATAACTTAGATCAATGGTTAACGTATTCCCAGGAAGGAATGAAAACCGTTTTGATCAACCGTGGTGGACGCATCCTTGAGAAAGCATTGCCGGAAGTCGATCGTTTCTTTTACCAAACGCACTCCATAAAAAAATTGGATTTCTTGGATAAACACCAACGAAAAGCATTGAGGTATTGGGCGAATTTGTTAATCGACTAATTGACGAAACGCATCCTTTGGAAAGTTTAAAAAAGTCAATTTTTCCGTTGCACGCGTAACGGAAGTGTACAACCAGCGCAAATAATTCTTTGTCTTCATCTCCTCTGGAATAAATCCATAATCGATGTACACATGCTTCCATTGTCCGCCTTGGGCTTTGTGGACGGTCACGGCATGAGCGTATTTCACTTGCAAGGCATTGAAATAAGGCGACTTCATGATTTTCTGATACCGTTTTGATTTCACTTTCTCATCTGAAAAATCTTTCTCTATTGCATAAAACAATTGACTCAACTTGTCGCGCTTTAAATTGGGTGATTCCTCTGTCAGACTAGCCGTATGAACGATGACTGTCACGCTAGGCACTTCCTGATAATCAACGAAGGACAAGTCGACATGTACAAATTCAAATCCGTATTGCTGTTCCACTTTCCGTACACGTTCTACCTTTGCTAATTCGCCGTTCGCGATAAATCCCATCACAGAAATCGGATCCAACCAAAAATAATTGTTCTTGACAATCATCAGTAGATCACCTCTTTCCAAGACATCTTCCCGGTAGAACAAGCGCTGACGAATTTCCTGATTCCACTGGTTCGCTCGTTTATTTGAAAGTGTGAGTACGATGGTATCCTCCGCTCCTACTTGATCGTAAGACTGTTCAATCCATTCTTGAAATTCCGCACCTTCACAACGGAAGGTACTTTGCTCGTCGATTTCGGAAATAAAAGGCAATTCGTAGTCTTCCTTTTCTCGAATAAACGTGGCATTCTTGAGAATCGCGGAATTTTCCTGTACGCGAACAACCTCGCGCAATTGACTCGAGAAAACGGTGACCGTCGGAAAAAACGACTCAAAAGCTTCTTTGTTCAGCGCGATCGACTCCTCTTGTCCAACAGGTGGCAACTGACCAAGGTCACCGATAAAAATCAAGTGGCAATTCACCCCTTGAAAAACGTAATTCATCAGGTCCATTAGTACGTTGGGTCCTTCGTATTCTGATTCATTGCTAACCATCGAGGACTCATCGACGAAGAACAAGGTATTTTTAAATAAATTCTTTGCAGGAGTAATTTTCGAATTGGTTAATTCGTTTCCAGAAAAATAGATTTGTTTATGGATGGTGCTCGCTGGATGTCCGGCAAAATTGGAAAGAACCTTTGCTGCGCGTCCAGTCGGTGCGAGCAGTTTGAAGCCAATTTTCTCTTGTTTCAAGGTCTTCACGAGTGCAGAAACCAAACTCGACTTTCCTGTTCCAGCAAAACCGGATAACTGCCAGACTTTTCGTCCATGTTCCTGCATCACGAAATCAAAAAAAGTATGGATTGCATCCGATTGATCCGAGGTGAACTCGAAACCAAAATTCGCTTGTACAGCCTTCAAATATGTTTCTCTGCGTTGATCCATTCTCTGTTAATCGTTCACTGGGATTTTTCCCCATGGAAGGTGTGGGTATAAAGTTAAATATTGTAGCTTTGTAAAGCATGATTTATCTTTCCTCATTCCAAAAAAGAACGGAGAACGATACAAAAGATTGTACAAAGCACATTGAACATGAGTAAAAAACTATTTCTTGATTTCCAGTCAGATGTTCTTCAGTTAATCACTGAGGATCAGTTGGGAGAATTTAGTCATGAGCACATTCCCTTTGATACAAGTCGTCCCTTTTCCTTGGAAGAATTAAAAGATCGCATCAGACAGCAACTCACCAATGCAACGTTGCAACAGGTGACTTGGTTTGACCCTCATTTCACCTTGATTCCCATGTCAATTTTCATGGAAAGTGAACGAGAGACTTATTACCAATTGAATTTCGGCAAACCAGCAAATGGATTTCAGATACAATTCGAAGTTATTCACGCCTTACAACTTGTCGTTGTATTCGCGGTGCCAAATTGGATCTTGGAACTCACACAAGGAACATTGCTACAAAAATCAGTGCATAGCCACATTTCCTTTTTGTTGAACAAACAATTCAATGAAAATACACCTGACAGTACCTTTTTGGTTTTATTTGACCGCGTGTTTATACTTTCTGTAAAACAACAAGGCAAATTGCAACTTTGCCTTCCAACAGAATACCAATCAGCTACCGATGTTCTCTATTTTATTTTGTCAAACCATCAGAAAATGAATTTGTCAAAAACGAACACACTCTCAGCGTATGTGCTAAACGCACATTTCGAACAAGAATCGTTTGAATCCCTTTGGTCTCAATTCAAAGATTTCAACGATTTCAGCACCCACTTTCATTCTCAAGCAGCTTACCAAAAAACTATTTTGTGCGCATCATCCGTGGTTTCTTAAAAGGAAAGCGTTTCGCAACGCCTCCTAATTTCCCCTCTCGTCCAACAACTGATTACGCGAAAGAGGGACTTTTCAACATCCTCGATAACAGAGTAGATTTGGACGACATGGAAATCCTTGATTTGTGTGCTGGAACAGGAAATATTTCCTTTGAATTCGTTTCAAGAGGAGCAAAACATGTGTTATCTATCGACAGTCATCCACGCTGTGTTCAATACTTGAAAGGAAACATTCGCGATTTAGAAATTGAAGAACAAATGCAAGTCTACAAATCAGACTGCGTTGTCTATTGTCGAAATGCTCAAAACGTTCAATATGACTTGATTTTTACTGATCCACCATTTCACTTGAATTTTCACGAAGAACTCATTCAGACCATTTTCGATAAAAAACTATTAAAACCAGGTGGTCTACTTATCGTGGAGCATGGAAAACAAACCGATTTATCTTCGTTACCAACTTTCAGCTTTTCTCGTAACTTTGGGAATGTTCACTTTAGTTTTTTAAGCGATGAAGCGTAGCGGTTTATTTCCAGGATCATTTGATCCATTTACAAAAGGACACGAAGCAGTAGTTCTGAAAGCATTAGCTGTTTTCGATGAAATCATCATTGGTGTTGGCATCAACAGTAAAAAACAAAGTTATTTCACCTTGGAAAGTCGCATGGAACACATTGCATCCTTGTTCGTGGATTATCCAGCTGTTAAGGTGTGTAAATACCAAAAACTAACGGTAGACTTCTGCAAAGAAATTGGAGCGACACACATTGTTCGTGGACTTCGTGACTCAAAGGACTTTGAGTATGAAAAAACGATTGGACATATGAATCACGCCATTTCAGGAATTGAAACGGTGTTTTTTCTTACTAGCCAGGAACACAGTGCGATTAATTCATCCATCATTCGTGAAATGCACCAAAACCATGCTGACATTTCTCCGTTTGTAACCTCACAGTGGATTCTCGTTAATTAAATCTGATGAACTTCCAACGTATATTTCACCTCCTTGCACTTTCCTGTCTCCTCTGGAATCCTGTTGAAAGTCAAACCTTGTTGCGTGGAATCTCCAACTGGAAAACTGCGGAAATTCGTGCGTATAGCGTCACCGATTTCATGACAGAAACCGAAGTGGAAATTGGACGAGCAAAAGTGGATACAAATTCCATTTTTGAGTTTAAATTCCTCAATAAGGACATTGAGAAAGTGATATTAAGAGGTGCGAATTTCTATGCTTGGCTATACATTCAACCAAAAGCTACGTACTTCATCGAACTTCCGGAGCCCACACAGTACGTGAGTTCCATGGAACGAGACAAAGAAATCGAAATGTTGTTTTTCCGCTTAGACAGCACCGATATCAATTATAAAATCCTCGGTTTTGAAGCATGGATGGACGAAAGCATTTCGGAGATCTATCAGCTAAAAGATATTCATCCAGAACAATTTATTGCCAAAGTTCGCTCCTTCAAACAAGAAACGGCTACTGTTTATAATCAATTTGAGTCCCCCTTCTTTTTCAATTACGTAAAATACAGCGTTGGATTATCCGTAGACAACTTCAATATTATTGGTGGTCCATCAAAACAGGATAAATTTGATTTTTATTTGAACGAGGATAGCATCTATTATAAAAATCCAAAGTACATCGAATACGCCGAACTGTTCTACGAGAAATACTTGTATCAGTTGGACAAAGAGACCAAAGCGATGGCCGAAGCAGCGTTAAGAAAAGGTTCGCTTGCTGAATTAACCGCTGCCTTGAAAGAAGATGTTTACATTCAGACGCAACAACGAGCAGAATTTGTCACACTGTTGATTTGTAAGGAAGCGTTTTATCAAGGATACTTGGATCGCGCACTCATTTACGAGCTCCTCACGCGCATGAAGAAGGAAAGCGCGTATCCCGAACATCAGGAGATTGCGAACGATCTACTAGCACTTTTCAAGCAGATGCAAATCGGTATGCAGGCACCTGACTACATCCTTTCTTCCACGAAACATTTCTATCAATACAAAGGAAAATGGGTGTATTTACACATTTTTGACCCATCGAATGAACGCTGCATTACTGAAATTTCGGCATTAAAGAAACTGCAATTGAAATACGGTGGCACTTTTCAATTTGTAACAATCTATCCGAGCAAAGAGGTTTACACCAAGTCGGAGCAACGAAATTTAGATGCGTTGACTTGGGACAAATTCAAAATAGACCAAAACCATGAAATTTGGAAAAGTCTACAGTTAACAAGCTATCCGATGTATGTATTGTTTGATTCGAGCCTTGTTCTGCATTCTTCACCGGCACTCAGTCCGACACCAAATGGTCGTTACGAAACAATCGAGAAGGTTTTTAGAACCGTTGAGCGTCCCTAATTATTTTCGGTAGAATCCCCAAAATGCTCCCATCGCGCCACCGAACAAATGTGCAAAATGGGAAATCTGTGTTTCTTTTAGGGATGATAAAATCTCCATTCCAAAATACAAAACGACCACCAGAATAAAGGTAAAAGGTATTTCACGGTTTCGTATATTTAGTAAGGTGGATAAAACGATGTACATAAACACCAAACCACTGAATCCAAGAAGGTGGTTATCCCAAAGTAAGGCATGCAGGACTCCAGTCACAATCGCGGTAATGATGCTCATCCACACGAAACGCTGTGTTCCAAACTTCAATTCAATGATGGGGCCCAAAATGAGCAACAAGGACATGTTTCCCAATAAATGCTCAAGTGATGAATGACCAAAAACATACGTGAGTAAACTCACATACCACATCCAGTTATCGAATTGAGCCTCTCCATTGAGCATGAACAGTTGACTCATGGATGATTTGGACAGCGTCATGACAACGAATCCCCCAAGTACACAAAGCAGAGAAAAGTAGAGCGTACCCTTTGATTGAAAGGTGATTTTCATCTTAATCGACTTTTGCGCTTAATCCTTGATTCACCAACTTCAAACACATTGTTTGAACCTCATCTAAGGATCCGGTTTTTACTAAACATTTTCCATTTGTATGAACGATCCAAGCACATTGTTCCGCTTGTACCATCTCATGTTCACAAATTTTCATCAAACAAGTAATGACATGATCAAAAGAATTGACATCGTCATTGAATAAAATCAATCCGCGTTTTTCAACGACGTGTTCTTTTCGTTTTACACGTTCTTTCGGGGCAACAACACTCATTTTATTTTTGTTTTAAAGTCCATTTAAATTGTTTTGAAGCAGCATCTATCCACTCTTTTTGCTCTTCATTTTCAGGATAGAATCTAAAAATATATGCTTGGTTTTCTTTTCGAACATCATACGTTACCGTTTGATGTAATAACCAATCGTAGAAATCGCTTCTACTTGGATTCAACACGTATTCTTGAGGCTGAATTTTCGTTCCTTTTTCACGAATACGTTTCATGTCCGCCAAATACAATTGCTGGTTGATGGTGATGTTATCAATAACAAACTTCTCGGACACGATGCGGTTTTTCTCTGCTTGATAAGTGAATGTTCCGATTCGGTTTAATCGGGTTAATTGAGAAAGGTAATTGTCCTCATTAACTTTCAATTCGAATTGCACAACTGTATCCCTTTTGACAAGTGGTTTCAGCGTTGGAATTTCTATGGTTGTAGCAAGCTGCACTTCGTTCGTTGTGGCCACAGGAGCGACTTCTCCACGTTTTTTAGGAACGATGCCCGAAGCCAACAATTGATTTGCCTCACCGATGGAAATTCGTTTACCACGGTAATAGGCAACGACATACGCATCTGGAATCCCTTTTGTCACAACTTCGTTTTTGCGTTGACGAGCCTCTGCGAAACTTGTAAATTCTCCGGATGAATAGCGGAATTGTCCCTTTTCGGTTTTCGTAAGCAAAAGTTCCTTGATTCCATTAATGTTGTCTGTATTCAACACTTTATTGTATACAGCAACTTGAACCGTAAAGTATAAATCTAAATTTGCTTCCGTGCTATTTGGATCAACTGCTGCAGCCGCTGGAACAACTGGCGTTGGCGTTTCAACAGTCGTTCGGTTTTGTTGCATCAATTGATTCAAAGCTAGTTGCAATTCGGCAGCTGTTTGTTTGCGGCAGGTTCCATTCGCTTCCATTGCCTTGCCTTCGTTGAAGGACATCCGTTTACCATCGCAGTACGCGACGATGAATGCATCCGCATATCCCAGACGACGAATCATTGTTCGTGCTTCGACAGCATCCACAGATCCATTGAAGTATCCAGCTAAATAACACGTTAATCCATTCGTTAACACTTCACCAGAAACAGGACCAAATTCTCGGAACAATTGATTTGGAACCGGTTTTCTAAAGGCTCCGACTTGAACACGGAAAATGAGTCCATTTGGTAAGGAAACATTGATTGGATGATCAGGAAAACGTTGATTCATTGTTGTGACCGTTGTCACCGCAAATGGAACAGGCGTCGTTGACGTAACAGCAGTGGGAGCAACGTTCGTAGTGGCAATCATGGAAGTTGCTTGAACGCCATTCTGCATCATCCATTCATAGTTTGCTTGTTCGGAGAAGTCTAGAAGTCGTTCGCGTTGTTCCTGCAAAAGAGACTTGCTTTTTTCCATTTTTTTCGTGATTTCCGCATGTCTTTCCGCGTATTGTTGAAGTTCACGAATAGAAATCTCGTTTTCTTGAGTTAGCAAGATGCGCATACTATCTTCTATCTGACTTTTCGCTTGCATCAAGGAATCTAAATCCATCAAATTTTGTTGATAGGAGACACGTTGATTCGCATATTGCACATAGGTACCTTGCGCTTGTAATTGCGCGAGGTTTTCAGGGTCTCCAGATGATAATGGAAGTACTAATTCAGCAGTTGGATTTGGAGAACTTACTATGCTCGTTGCGCCAACCGTATTCGTCGTATTCTCTTGATTAATAGACTTAAGTGATTCGATTTGTGTTTGAAGAACCTTCGCTTTTTCTGGATTATTTTCCGTTTTTAGCGCTTGTTCTAGCGACTGAATATTCAAGGAGTTTACTTGGGAGATTCCTTGCTCATAGGCCTGTTGCAAATCACGAACAATCGGATAGTTTGTCCCAAGAAGTTCCAATGATTCCTCAATAGCAGCACGACGTTTTTCGAGTACCAAAGTCGCTTCCAACTCTGCTTTTAGGACAGCTTTATCTTTTGGACTGATGCTAGCGGATGAAATTTGCTCCACTTCACGGATCGTCTGTTCAATGGACGTCATACGCGGAGTATCTTTCACCTGATCCACCAAAACAGTTTGTGGAACAATCGCATTCGCTTCTTTCTGTGTACTCGTATTCGTCTCTGTTGAATTCGCTCCCGGCTCTGTTTCTCCACTTTGTTGAGTAGTTGTATTCGTCGCAGTAGTATTCGCTCCCTGCTCTCTTTCTCGCTCTCCTTCCGTAATCGCTCCTTGTTCTGTTGCCGTTCCTTGTTGAGCCGTTGAATTCGTCGCAGTAGTAATCGCTCCTTGCTCTCTTTCTCGCTCTCCTTCCGTAATCGCTCCTTGCTCTGTTCCCGTTCCTTGTTGAGTATTTGTACTCGTTGTAGCGGTATTCGCTCCTTGCTCTGTTTCTGTGCTCTGTTGAGCAGTGGTATTCGCTCCCTGCTCTCCTTCTCCGCTTTCGCTCTCTCCGCCGCGGCGGACAGTTCCCGTTCCTTGTTGAGCCGTTGTATTCGTCGCAGTGTTACTGGCTA
>CANGJM010000024.1 GCA_947454525.1 Flavobacteriales bacterium
AACACCAATGTTTTGGTGAACCAAGGATTCAAACAATACGAGATGACCAATCATTTGGGCAATGTCCTTACAGTTATTCACGATATCAAGATTCCATTAAATAACGGCTCCGTCCCAGGAGTTAGTTCATATCGCGTCGGTATACGAACCTGCTCCGATTACAGTCCGTTTGGTGTGGAATTGGATAGTAGAACGGTGAGTGGTGGGTATAGATATGGATATCAAAGACAAGAGAGTGATGACGAGGTGAAAGGTGATGGTAACACTGTGAATTATACTTTTAGGATGCATGATACGAGATTGGGCCGATTTTTAACAGTTGATCCACTAACTAAATCTTTCCCATATTTATCATCGTATCAGTTTTCAGCAAATTCACCTATCCAATTTATTGAGTTAGAAGGGAAACAACCGACTTATCCTATGACTCTGGAGGATTGGGTAAAATTTACCAAGTCTATGTATTCTAAAGAAATCATAAGCAAAAATGAATCAATTGTTGAATCAATAAATTCTTTTAGTCAAAATGATGCTCAAACATTATTTGACTTTTTTGAATTAAATTCTAGTGTTTGGCACGAATTAGAAGGAACTAAATTTCAAAAAGGAAATCAATTTACAACTGAAAAATGTGCTTTTGATTGTATCACAGTAGCGGCACAAGGAGTACGTCTATTAAATGACAATTTTAAAATTCCGATAAATGGAGGGAAAAATGGAAATATGCGAGTTTACATGAATAACATTGCAAAAAAAGACTACGCAGGAGAGGAATTTAAAACTGAGATTAAACGAAATATTTTCGGAAATTCAAAAATGGATAAATCATTAGGAAAAAAAATTGAGGAAGAATCCAAAGGAGAAAAAGGATTTCATTTTTTTACAATTGCAATTAATGGAGGTGTCCACTCTGCTTTAATAGGTATAAAAGTAAATGACAATAAAAAAGTTGAATCTTATTATTTTTTAGATCAAATAAGCGGAAAAAAAGAATTTTCAAGTAGAAAAGAGTTTGATAATATTGTTAAAGGATGGTCCAATAGATTAGACTATAAAGAAGATGGTATTTACACAAGGAAACTTATTAATACTAAGGTTAAGAAAAATGTGTAAATTAATTTCAATAATTATATTATTATTTGGTACCAACCTGGTTTTCTCACAAAAGAAAATAGATGTTTTATTATTTGATTCGCTCCAAAATGTAATTGAATTAAGAAATTACAAAGTAATTAAAAAGCAAAATATTAGAACGGTAAAAAAACTAAAAAAAACAAGAGTTTTTTACTACGTAGATTTTTTTTGTAATACAAGTAGAAATTTAATTAGTTATGATGAATTACCTCAGATACTTTGTATTAAGTACTATGTTTTGGCAAGTACTGACACTAGTTTTAAAGATTCCAAAATATATTTGCATTGCTATATTTACGATAATGAAAAGTATTTTTTTGACAAGTGTATAGATATTTCTAATCATTCTAACTGTTTTAAATTTTTTAAATCAAAAAGTAAGTTTTATTATGTTGGAAGAGTTAAACAGTTTCAAAATTCTGCTGTTTTTATGGAAAGTTGATTATTTAACTTGGGCATGTAAACTTTAGATTTCAATGCCAAACGGATGATCCGAAGGGACTATTTTCTGAAAGCAACTTTAAAATTTCTTTAAAATCACTTTGAATTGAAAATCAAAAGCTAACAATAATTTTATATTTCCAATCTGCAGAAACAAATGAAAACTACAAATCGCGTCGGTATACGAACATGCTCCGATTACAGCCCATTTGGTGTGGAATTGGATGGCAGAACGGTGAGTGGTGGGTATAGGTTTGGGTTTCAGAATCAGGAGAAGGATGATGAGATTAAAGGAGAAGGAAACTCGGTAAACTATACTTTTAGGATGCATGACCCGAGGTTGGGAAGGTTTTTTGCGGTTGATCCTTTGGCTCACAAATATCCTTGGAATAGTGTTTATGCTTTTAGTGAGAATAGGGTTACAAATGCAGTTGAACTGGAAGGATTAGAGTCAGATGACAATGCTGGTAATCAATCTTCAATTCAAACAGTGCCAACGGAAGAGGAATCTATCGCCTCTGATAATTCCAATTCATTTGAACCAATTAGTATTTCTCAAGAAAATGATATTAATGATATAAGATCTTCAATTGTTGCCTCATCTGCTTTAATAACTGACAAAGGTAATGCTGAATCTCAATCATCTAATGAATCAATAGATGAGAACACGACAGAGTTACCTTTAGATGGTTCGTCAATGTTTACTCCAGCAAAAATTTATTTTAAAGGTGTTCCAAAAGATGTTTTGGATGGAATTATGGTAATTCCTGAAAATGCAGGTTCGAATAAAGATTTGATTAAAGCGTCAAATGGGAAATGGTTTGAAACTGATGGTCTTTGGATAAAAGGATATGCAGACACTTGGTTTAAGATCCCTGATATTAACACAGTTGTTGTTACTTATAACAAAAAGACAAAGGAGCTTGTTTTTAAAGTTGGTACAAATATATGGGGAGAGATACTTTTAACAGCAGCAGGAAAAATGGCAAGTCCAGATTATGTTCCTGATTCTGGCAAAACAACACACATAACAGATTATCCTTTTAAATGATGAGTAGATTAGTTATTTTAATATTTGGCTTCTTTTTATTTGTTCTTGAATTTTATTTTTCAAGCATTTCTTGGCGAATAACAACAAATATTATATCTGTAATTTTTTATTTTTTAACCTTTAGTATTTTTGTTATAACGTTATTTTTGATTTTTTTCAAGTTAGAGAAAGCGTCAATCATCATTATACTTGTTGGCTTTATTTCTATCGTTCCTTTCAATATTTATTTTCAAAATGAATTGACAAAATTAAAGACTGAAAGTGATGATATAATTCATTCTGTTTATAAATTCAGGGCTGAGAATAATTATTATCCTAAAAATATAAAAGTCAACAACAAAATTAAATATTCATTTGATGATGATGGCTTCACTGTTTTTTTTTATGTAACTACTCAAAGAATCGGATATTTTTATTCATCAAAAGATGGTTGGAATTACATGGGTGATTAGGTAGTGTAGTCAATTAGTTGTTTTAAAAATGAATAAAGCAGAATTAATCAAGGTATTAGCCGAAAAGACAAACCATTTGGGCAATGTCTTAACCGTAATTCACGATATCAAAATTCCGATGAACAACGGCTCCGGCCCAGCAGTAAGTTCACATCGCGTCGGTATACGAACATGCTCCGATTACAGCCCTTTTGGTGTGGAATTGGATGGTAGAACGGTGAGTAGTGGGTATCGGTATGGGTTTCAAGGAAGTGAAAAAGATAATGAGACAAAAGGGAGTGGTAATTCTTATTCAACTGAGTTTAGACAATTAGATTCTAGGTTGGGCAGGTGGTTGAGTATTGATTTATTAAATCATAAATATCCATACTATTCACCATATCAATATGTTCACAATTCACCAATATCTGTTATCGATTTATTCGGACTGGGAGATCCTTTAGAGGTTATGAAAATAAGAAGAAACAAAGCGAGTAACTTACAAGGTGCAAAAGCAAGAAATAGCGGAACAAGAGCACATCAAGGTTTTGATTTGTACGCTGCTCCAGGGACATCTGCGAAGGCGGTTAAAAATGCTGTAGTTTATGACGTTAGTTATTCTTCATCATATGGTAAAACGGTAACTCTTGAAATTACGGATGCAAAAGGTATAAAGTCTTATGCGTTCTATGCTCATCTTTCTGCTGTCACTGTTTCAAAAAATCAGAAAGTGGACGAAGGAGATGAAATTGGTTTAACTGGTCAAACAGGAAATGCAAAGGGGCAACCCGCAGAAGACGCACATTTACATTTTGAACTTAGAAGCTCACCTAATCCGGGGCTGGGGATGTCGGGTAGATTAAACCCAAATGAAGTTTTGGATACAAAATTCTATTCTCAAGACCCTGAAGCAATAAATCAAGCTACTGTTGGAGTATTAAAAGAACAAAAAGATGGAAGTGTTATAAAAATAAACTTGGATGGAAGTGAAAAAATTATAAAAAACAAAACCAATCTTCAAAATCTGGGGCAAATAAGGTTTGATTCAAGCTTGGCCAGAGAGGCAAAAGATGTGAATGGACAAAAATATTTGATAGTTCATGACCTTAAGAGCCAAAAAGATTTTGGAGTTGTCCGGAAGCCTGATGGGTCATATGATTTTTATAAAAAACCACAAAAATGAATAAATTAAGAATCTTTAAAAGCATCATATTCACTTGGGTATTTATTAATGTTTCATGCGGCGAAAACACATTCAAAAATGAAATTTCAAAAAATAAACAATCCAAAAGGACGAAGGGTTGCTTCTTAAAATATAATAGTAACCTTACTATTAAACAGAATCATAATTTTGATTCATGCACCAAAATTATTTTCCTACCATCAAAACTTTATTTGTCAAATGATGATTACGGTTATAGCGTGGAAAGCCTTCATATAAAAGGTAATTACAATTACAATTACTATTATATTTTTAGTGTCCCTACAGGTAGATTTAAACTAATAAGATTTAATTCGTCTCAAATTCAGGAAAGTGAATGGTGCGATGATGATTCATCTGGAGACAGTCTAATAATTAACACAATAAATGAGCAGAACTTTAAAGTATTTGATAATACTTTATTAGAAATGTATACAGTAAATTGGATAACTTCTTTGGATATTTTAAGTAGGTAAGGCATGAAAATAAGTGCTAAAACTTCCCTTGTAAGTTCCTAGATGAAATTAAAATTGAATATGATTCTTTCAAATCGCGTCGGTATACGAACATGCTCCGATTACAGCCCGTTTGGTGTGGAATTGGATGGTAGAACGGTGAATGGTGGGTATCGGTATGGGTTTCAGAATCAGGAGAAGGATGATGAGGTTAAGGGAGAAGGAAATTCAGTAAATTATACGTTTAGGATACATGATCCGAGGTTGGGGAGGTTCTTCTCAATAGATAATTTGGCAAATAAATATCCTTGGTACTCTCCTTATCAATTTGCTGGAAATAGTGTTATTTTGTTAATTGATGAGCAGGGACTAGACCCTAAACCGGTCACTTCTTGGGAATTTAGACGAGTTGCAAAAGGTTTGGGTTTAACAAACAACAATCAAATTGGGCGATTATTTGAAAACTTGACAATTGGAATTGTTCAAGAAACACATATTCTAATTACGAATTGCAATAATTATTTTTCAAGCGAAAGATTAAAATTAAATGGTGGTCTACCCTCCAGTGTAAGACCTGACGGAATTCAAATAGATACAGGGGTAGAAACAGAGCATAAAGGTTCTAAATATTCAATTACAATTCATTATACAGATCATTGGTATGAAGCAAAAGCAACAAGCAAGAGTTTAACCTTTAAATATAGGAAACATCAACTTACGGGAATGATTGATGCTTTGGCTGAAGGCACCAAAGATGATGATGAAATTCCAGCCCTAACTCTATTAACTACTTCCAATGTTAATATTGGTATGGATTTAAGAAAATATGCTGATAACAAAGGTGTTAGATTGTATCAATCATCACTTTACTATGATAAAGAAACGGATGAATATATGCTCTCGGATCCTGAATTACAAGTGTCAGGGGTTAATTTAAGTAAAGTAACTGAAATTCTCACAGATTGGTTTGGCGATTTTGATGATTTTGATTTTTTTGGAAAAAAAGATGGAAGTACTTTAAAAACAATGTCGAATGATATGTCAGGTCCAACTGACCCAGACCCAGCAAAAGCTGATTAAGATGATTAAGCAGCGACTAATATTAATTACTTTAGTGACCATCTTGTTTATTGGATGTGACAATCAATTGGAATTGGAAAAAATGTCAAATAATTTAAAAGAGTTTAAAAATATAGAGACGGAAAAAGTATCAAGTATTCTTGTTCATTCTACTATTGATACTGGCTTATCAACAAAATTTAACGAAACGGTCTATCTCGTTGAAGGCGGTTATCTGATAAAACGTGAATTTTATTCTCAATTCTTTAGTAATAGAGAAAACCTGGTAAAGCATTTAGAAAAAGTTCAAAAACATGAAATTGAACAAATGAAAGAGTTAAACTTTCAAAGAGATAATTTTGATGAATTATTTTATAAAAATTTTATTCAACTCAGTAATTCGTTTGTAAGTAACTTTGAAATGGAAGAACATAATCTTGCTGAAATAGATAGAAAACTTAACTCAATTGCAAAAAATAAAAAAATAAAAAATAAAAAACAAGTTACAGCATATTTGGGAAAACTCATAATTGAGAAAAATGTAAACGCTCGCTGGCTAAAAGTTCATAGTCCTTCAAAAAATCAATTTATTGGTGCGTCCATAGCACTAAATGGGACAATTCCAGGTCAAATTGTGGATGTTTACGAATTAGTTAATAAAGAATTAGAAAAGGATATTGTTGAATTCTCAAAAAATCAATTTTTAATTAATCTTTTGAAATAAATTGCAAAAATAAAACATCTATTTGGTTATGCTCAAAATCAAGATTTCACTCAAAACTTCCACCTCTCCTTTTTTACGGTATCCAATTGGAGTTGTTATCATTAGTGAAAAGTAGGATTTAAACTTGATTGAAAAGTTATAGCCTTTGAATTCCATCCTGTGCATTTAATCAACTAAAAAAACAAATGAAAACTTCAAATCGCGTCGGTATACGAACCTGCTCCGATTACAGCCCGTTTGGTGTGGAATTGGATGGTAGAACGGTGAGTTTGGAGGGGTATAGGTTTGGGTTTAATACCCAAGAAAAAACGGATGAAATTGCTGGTAAAGGAAATCACACAACCGCAATGTATTGGGAGTATGATTCAAGATTAGGAAGGAGATGGAATGTTGATCCAGTAGTTAAGTCTCATGAATCCTCTTATACAACATTTGCTAATAATCCAATTTTGTTTGTTGACCCCAGTGGTTCGGATACTACCTTTTTTCAAGCAGATGGAAGTTATGATAAAGAGGCTAAAAAAGGATTTGAACAAGCAAAAAAGGATTTGGATCAAATGGTTCAGAAACAAGCTGAAAAAATAGAAAAAATAAAATCAAAAGGAATTAGAAAAGAATGGTCAGAGGGAAAGTTAGAATCAAAACTTAAATTAGACATAGTAAGATTAAACAATTTAAATAAATTAAAAGAAGATTTTGATTTTATTTTGGATGCAAATACTCCACTTATTACCTATAGTTCTGATGGAAGTAAAACAAATGGTGAATTGGGCTTAGCAGAAGTACAGTATAATATGAATACTGGTGAGGTGATATCTGCGACTGTTTATTTGAAAACAGTTAGTAGTTCAGTAATTATTCACGAAAATAGACATACTAGGCAAAATCAATTAAGAACCAAGTTAGAACAGGAAGTGGAGGCATTTGAATACGCACGGATTTTTGATCCACTTCATGTTGCAAGTTATATTAATGCCGCCAAGGCGGCTTTATATCCAATGGGTAATGCACCTGAAAGTTTTGGTATTACAGAAATGGTTAAGTGGCTTTACGAAATACAGTAAAAATGAAAAATTTAATAATATTAAAAATGAAAAATAATAAAATTACAAATATTTTGTTTTTGATTTCTGCAACTTTTTTGATGTCCAGTAGTTTTCCAACTGAAAAACTTGAAACCCTAGAAATAGTAATGGGTCAAGCTCATTCTATTAAGCTAATGGAGGAGGGGTTATTGTGTAAAACAATGGATTCTAATTTCAATACACATTTAAAGTTTTTTTCGATTAAAGAGTTAGAAAAAGAGGACTTTTTCATAGTTCAAGATTTCATCCGTGATCCATTGTTTTTAGAAATGGATTCGACAATTTATGTACCAGGAGAATCCCATTCTGGTTTTGATATAAGTATCAAATTAATTTATGAAACAAAAGTCAAGAAAATCATATGGTCAGGAGGTCAGAATGAGAAATTACAAAAGCTATTGTCTCTCATCAATAAATTGATACCCAAGGTTAAAAGAAAAAGGTTCATGATTGTTGAGCCTTCATGGATAAAATAGCGGTCTTTAATAAGTTACATGAAATTTTTCTAATTGCGAAAAAATTGTAAGTAATTTCCCCAAATCGGGTTGGGATTAGAAACTCAACAGATTACAGCCCTTTTGGCGTTGAGTTGGATGGTGATCTCCCCACGATAATTTGAAGTACATAAAATTAGATTTTGTCAGGAGTCAATGGATTTTTAAACAAACCAAAATAATCTCGAAGGAAAGATCAAGTAAAAAACATTTACAAAACGAAAAATCAGGAATCCTGCGGTAAATTCAAGGGAATTCTATGGAAATTCAGGAAAAATCTGGTAAAAATCTTGGAAAACAACCGGAATTTAGCACTTTATTTTCTCAAAAACTAAACAAACGGGTTTTTCGGCGTCTAATCTCTGTTGTGTAGAGCGCATGTAAAAGAGGAATTCTTTAATATAGGGCTCAAACGAAATAACCACCCTGTTCTTTTTTCGTAGTACATGTACTATTTATGAGCGTACATATACGCAATTTCCGCACACCTCTTCTCCCCTATTCTATTTTAGAATTCTATACTGTGCTTGCTTTTTGGCCAAGCAGCATGTTAAAACGGCGACGTTATTAAGGAAAAGTTTTGTTTTGTGTTTATTTAATTTAGGGTCAATTAATCATTCCAATAAAAGGACTTATGTTGACAATCAAAGCAATTAAAACTGGACCAAAGCCAAAAACAGATAGCGGCGACTTAGACAAACGACGAAGGGTTGCACCGCCAAACGCGCCAAAATATAATCCACCTTTAAAGGTTCAGAAACCGAAGAAGTGATATTTAACTGATGGCCACAAAGCTTAACACAATGAACAAAAAATGGAGCTTTCCGTCAAAAGTGAAATTCTTGAAAAATCAAACAATAAAAAGTGCTATGAAAAAGGCTACTTTGTGAAAATAACTACCTTTGCAGACAAATTCAACTCATGATTCAGTTATCCGAACGATTATTAGCAATGGAAGAGTCTGCAACCATTGCCATGTCAAGAAAAAGCAGAGAATTAAAAGCGCAAGGACTCGATGTTATTTCATTGTCACTTGGAGAGCCTGACTTTCATACGCCACAATTCATTAAGGATGCTGCGGTGGAAGCAATGGAACAAAATTATACGATGTATACGCCTGTTCCTGGATACGATGATTTACGCGAGAGCATTTCAGAGAAGTTCCGTCGCGATAACAATTTGACGTATGATAAAAGTCAAATCGTTGTTTCAACTGGCGCAAAGCAATCCATCGCGAATGTCGTGTTGAGTTTGATTAATCCTGGAGACGAAGTCATCATTCCTGCACCATATTGGGTTTCCTATTTGGAAATCGTGAAAGTTGCGGAAGGAGTTCCGGTCGTAATTAACGCTGGAATCGAAAAAGACTTTAAAATTTCCGGAGCAGATTTGGAAGCAGCGATTACACCGAAAACGAAGTTATTCATGTTCTCGACGCCCTGTAATCCAACGGGATCTGTATACACGAAAGAAGAATTACAGGACATCGCAAACGTCCTTAAAAAATACCCACACATCGTTGCGATGAGTGACGAAATCTACGAACACATCAACTTCATCGGAAAACATGAGTCCTTGGCTCAATTTCCAGAAATCTATAACCAAGTGGTGACAGTCAATGGTGTGTCGAAAGCATGGGCCATGACCGGCTGGCGCTTGGGATACATTGGTGCTCCGAAAGAAATTGCTGCGGCTTGCGATAAAGTTCAAGGTCAGTTTACTTCTGCAACGTGTTCCATCACCCAACGTGCAGCGATTGCAGCCATGAAAGCAGATCCTTCTGTGTTAAAAGACATGATTGCTGCATTCAAAAGCCGTCGCGAGTTGGTCTTGAAAGGACTTGCTGAAATTCCGGGATTGATTTCCAATCAACCTGGTGGCGCATTTTACGTCTTCCCTGATTGTTCGTCATACTTCGGAAAGAAATATGGCGATAAAACCATTCACAACGCGGACGAACTTTGTCTGTTCTTATTAGAGGAAGGACTTGTTGCGTTGGTTGGTGGTGAATCCTTCGGTGCTCCGAATTGCTTCAGAATTTCCTACGCTGCATCCGAAGAAACTTTAACAAAAGCGCTTTCTCGTATGAAAGAAGCGTTGGCAAAACTGAACTAGTGAGCTACACGGATTTATTTCATTCATTCTCCAGCAAACGGATCTTGGTCATCGGTGATGTGATGGTGGACGCCTATCTCATGGGAACTGTCAATCGCATGAGTCCGGAGGCGCCTGTTCCCGTTGTGGACCTGATGAAAAAAGACGAGCGCATCGGTGGAGCAGGAAATGTTGCCTTGAATTTAGCTGCCTTGGGCGCGAGTCCAATTATCTGCAGCGTCATTGGATCAGATTCAGAAGGCGAACGGTTGCTTCATTTGTTTCAGGAGGCGAACATTTCTACAGAAGGAATTTACGCCTCATCCAACAGGATTACGACGGTTAAAACACGCGTTTTATCGAATAATCAACAACTGTTGCGCATCGACTCGGAGGATACGTCCCTGATTTCGAAAGAAGAAGAAACACAGCTTTACCAACAAATTGAGCGCATCGTCGAGCAAGGAATCGATGGAATCATTTTTGAAGATTACAACAAAGGCGTTTTGACTTCCTATTTGATTTCTTCGGTGATGATCTTGGCGAAATTCCACGGAATCCCCACGACTGTTGACCCGAAAAAAGACCAATTCTTTTCCTACCGCGGATGTACCTTATTCAAACCGAATTTGAAGGAGCTGAAAGAAGGATTGAAAGTTGAGTTTGATTTCAAAAATGACAAAGATTCCTTTTTAAAGGCCGTTGTTGAATTGGAAGAAAGACTGGAAAATGAAATTTCGTTCATCACCCTTTCCGAATATGGCGTGTTTATTCAAGCGCAGGGAACGCCACATTTTATTCCCGCACATTTGCGCAACATCGCGGATGTTTCCGGCGCGGGCGATACAGTTATTGCTGTTGCGACACTTTGCCTAGTTGCAGGTGCATCACCCGCTGAAATCGCTGCTATTTCCAACATCGCTGGTGGATTAGTGTGTGAGCAACCAGGCGTTGTCAGCATTGAAAAAGAAAAACTACTTACAGAAGTTACTAAACTATTAGCATAATGGAACCAAAAGTTGTCAAACCATACAACACCGATAAATCCAAAAAGGAAGAAGTTGCACAAATGTTCAACAACATTTCGGCGAACTACGATTTTTTAAATCACTTTCTTTCCCTTGGTATTGACCACATTTGGCGCAGAAGAGCGGTGAAGGAACTGAAATCCATTCAGCCGAAGAAATTATTGGACATCGCCACAGGTACTGGAGACTTCGCCATCGCTTGCTTGAAATTAAATCCTGAACACATCATTGGATTGGACATTTCCTCCGGAATGTTGGAAGTCGGAAAGCAAAAGATGATCAAACGCAAACACGACCACATCATTTCCATGCAACTAGGTGATTCTGAAAATTTACCCTTCGCGGATGGTGAATTTGACGGACTCACTGTTGGATTCGGGGTGCGCAACTTCGAAAACCTAGAGAAAGGACTCGGTGAAATGCTACGCGTATTGCGTCCAGGTGGAAGAGCCGTGATTTTGGAATTTTCCAAACCGAAAATGTTCCCCATCAAGCAATTGTTCAATTTCTACTCGAAGTATTTTATTCCATTTTTTGGAAAACGCATTTCAAAGGACGAACGAGCTTACGCATATTTACCCGAAAGCGTTGCTGCTTTTCCTGAAGGAAAAGAAATGCAAGCGGTCATGGAAAAAGTTGGCTACACCTCTGTGAAAATCATTCCATTGAGCGGTGGGATTTCAAGTATTTACATCGGGACAAAAAATTAAAGCAACAAAGTCCATAAGTTGACGTTATACACTGCATGAAGCGCATTCTTATTCTCTTTTTACTGATTCATTCCTTTGGCTTTTCTCAAAAGGCGAAGCAACAATTGTATAAAAACTTTGATAAGCGACTGATTCATTTTGGATTCATGCTTGGCGTCAATTCCTCCGATTTCAACGTGTATCCAAAGGTGAATGCTTACGAACAATATGGAATCACCTCGATTTCAAACGACGCACAACCGGGTGGACAATTAGGCATTTTGACCACGGTGAAACTAGGAACACCAACCATTCGTTTTCGCTTCATTCCTACCCTATCCTTTCAAGAACGCGTGTTAAATTACACGAGCATCGACACCTTTAATTTCCCGAAAGGAATTGGACAACAACGCATTAACTCGACGAATTTAGATTTCCCCATGATGTTGCAATTTCGCACACGTCGCTACAATAATTTCACGGCCTATTCCTTAATTGGGATGCAATATTCCATGGACTTGCAATCCCAAGAAGATGCCTCACAAAACTTCTACGATCCTTTTATCAAAATCAAACGCAACGATTGGCAAGGACAGATCGGCGCTGGAATTGAATTTTTCGCTCCATTTTTTAAATTCGGAATGGAACTAAAATACTCCCAAGGATTTAAGAATAGTTTTATCCAGGATTTCACGACAGTCGCCAATCCAATTGATCGTTTATATAACCGCGGATGGACTTTTTCCATCATATTTGAAGGATAATGAACGAACTTAATTTTTCCTGTACCCCTGAAGAAGCTAAAGATGCTGCGTATTTAGAAAACCGTATTCGTCAAGAGTTAGGGATTTCTAAAACACAAAAATTAAGCTATCGTTGGCGCAAGCGTAGTATCGATGCGCGAAATAGACACATCAAAGTCAATGCATCGTTTGAGGCATGGGTGGATGAAGAAGTAAGTCCACGCTTTGACTCCTATCAATTCCCAACGGTCAAAGACGCCGAAGAAATTCACATCATTGGCGCTGGTCCCGCAGGACTCTTCGCTGCACTGGAAGCCATTTTGAACAACAAAAAACCCGTTCTTTTTGAACGCGGAAAGGATGTTCGAAACCGCCGTCGTGATTTAGCACAATTAACCAAAGCGTCGATTTTAAATCCAGAATCGAATTATTGTTTTGGGGAAGGTGGCGCTGGAACGTACTCGGACGGAAAGCTCTATACACGTTCCAAAAAACGTGGCGATGTGCAAAAAGTCATGCAGTTACTTGTTCAGTTTGGCGCGACAGAAGACATTCTAGTGGATGCGCATCCGCACATTGGAACGAATAAACTTCCACAGTTGATTGTAGCGATTCGCGAACAAATCATCGCTTGCGGTGGCGAAATTCATTTTGAACACAAGTTAACCGATGTACTCGTTGAACATGGTCGCATCGTTGAATTGGAATTGAATGGACAGCAAAAAGTTCGTGTTTCGAACGTGATTTTAGCCACAGGTCATTCCGCAAGGGACATTTTTCACTTGTTGCACAAACGACACATCGAAGTCAAAGCCAAACCTTTTGCGTTAGGCGTTCGTGTGGAGCACACACAAGCGTTTATCGACAAATTGCAATACCACGGACGTTTAAACGACGAATTCCTTCCTCCTTCCTCCTACTCGTTAGTGACGCAGGTTGACGGACGAGGCGTTTACTCGTTTTGCATGTGTCCAGGTGGAATTATCGCTCCCTGTGCAACCGATGAACAAGAAGTAGTTACGAATGGCTGGTCACCATCAAAACGCAATAATCCCTATTCGAATTCAGGAATTGTGGTGAGCATCGATCCGACAGATTTTTCGAATCCAGAACATCCATTTGTGTGTTTGGAATTTCAACAATCCATTGAAAAAGCAAGTTGGGAGGCCGCCGGAAGAACACAAAAAGTTCCCGCGCAATGCTTAAAAGACTTTGTTCAACAGAAAAAATCCACTGAATTTCCACGAAGCTCCTACCAACCAGGAATTATCAGCGTTGAAATGGATGAGATCTTCCCATCGTTTGTCATCGACCGACTTAGAAAAGCATTCATCGACTTCGATAAAAAAATGCCGGGATTCGTCACAAATGATGCGGTGATTCACGCGCCAGAATCCAGAACCTCTTCCCCGGTATTGATTCCCAGAGATCCGGAAAGCTGGCAACACATCAGTGTTTCCAACTTATATCCATGTGCAGAAGGCGCTGGCTATGCTGGTGGAATTGTGTCCGCAGCCATTGATGGAATGAACTGTGTCTCCAAGATTTGTCAGAAAGAAGCCTAAAAAGCGAATCTTTTCGAATAATTCCCCCTTTAACCTTTTTCGGAACGTCCCTTTGTGTAACTTTGTTGCATGAAACGAGTGGTTGTTGGACTTTCTGGTGGCGTTGATTCCAGTGTAAGTGCGTTGTTGTTACAAGAACAAGGTTACGAGGTCATTGGCATGTTTATGCGCAATTGGCATGATGAATCGGTGACTTTATCGGATGAATGTCCGTGGATTGACGATTCCAACGACGCGCTATTAATCGCCCAGCAACTTGGGATTCCGTTTCAAGTCATCGATTTAAGCGAAGCGTACAAAAGTCGCATAGTCGATTACATGTTCATGGAATACGAGCGCGGACGAACCCCGAATCCAGATGTGCTTTGTAACCGAGAAATCAAATTCGATGTGTTTCTTCAAGCAGCTATGGAATTGGGTGCGGACTATGTAGCAACCGGACATTATTGTCAAAAACAGGAAAATCCAGATGGCACATTTAGTTTACTTGCTGGAGCCGATAAAAACAAAGATCAATCGTATTTTCTGTGTCAGATCAGTCAAGAGCAACTTTCCAAGGCGCTCTTCCCGATTGGTGCATTAGAGAAATCTGAAGTACGTGAAATCGCCCTAAAACACGATTTAGTTACCGCAACCAAAAAGGATTCACAAGGACTGTGTTTCGTCGGTAAAATTGCCCTACCGACTTTCTTGCAACAGCAGTTAGCACCGAAGCAAGGAAACGTGATTGAAATTCCGATGGACATGCCACAATTTCTCGCGTATGCAGAAATTCCAAGAGATGAGGAGCATGTCGAACAATTAGCTGCTCCTTTTGAATACCAAGAATCCGACGGACAAAAAGTAACGACGCATCAAGGTGCGCATTATTACACGGTAGGTCAACGCAAAGGATTACATATTGGCGGTCGTCCTGAACCGAGTTTCGTGATTGGCATCAATACCGAAACAAATTCCGTTTATTCGGGACAAACAGATGAGCACCCTGGATTGAATCGTATCGCGTTAAAATTGGAGGCAAGCACCTTGAACTGGATCATTCGTTCCGAGGTTTTTGATGCTGAAAATCGCTTAAAGTGTCAAATGAGAATACGCTACCGACAAGCCTTACAATCAGGTACTTTGATCAATAAAAATGAAGAATACTACATTCTCTTCGATGACTTACAAAAAGGAATTACACCAGGACAGTTTGCAGCGTGGTATCAAGATGGCGTTTTAATTGGATCCGCCGTTATTGAGCATTAAAAAAGCCTTCCATTTCTGAAAGGCTCCTTTACTTATAAATGATCTTCTTTTTAATTGAGAATCAAGTCGAACGATTTTTGTTCATCTTGAATTTTGTATTCAGCGAATACGATACTGTCTAGTAATTCTGCTACTTCAAAAACATTCATTGGACTATTCGTTCCTAATTCTCTGTGTTGAGATAGCTTCAATTTAGCTTGGCTAATTGATTTTGTTCTAAGGGATTGTAAAGAAGTTGTCATCGTTTTGTTGTTTGTTGAGAGCCTTTACGCCAAGAATCATTCCAAGGTTTCAAAACGAGTAAAATAATCGCGTGATTCATTAAATAAATAGGCTTATTAACCTGTTTATCAATAGTTTAAAAATTTGATAAAAAACCACAAATTTCACTTGATAGAATTGTATCTTTGTGAAATGAAAGCTATTTCAATCCTACTTTTTATGGCATTGGTCCTAACTTCGTGTGAAGATAAGGCGAAAGATGTGGAAGTTTTTAATGAAAACCCACAGGAGGACCTCTCAAAATTACCCCTCAACGAATACGCAAAACGACACGTGGAGTCCAGTTTGTCGATTTTAGGAACAGAGAAATACGGACTAGAAATCATCAAGGGAAAACTAGATGCTGATGGAAAAGCAGATGCCATTATCGTTGTCAACCGCAAGCAATTTGCCATGGACGAAGCGATGAAATCCGAAAATCCGGCTAAATCCGCAGAGATGGCATTTATGGGCAATTACAATTACATCTTCTATTACGACGGTGGATTAAAGCTCATCTCACCTCCTATTGCCATTCCATCTTCCGCTTTGGTTCCCTTAAAAGTAACTTTAGCATCCATAAGCGCGGAGTCTTACCAAGACATCCTCATCGATTACCGTATTCGCAACGCGAATTTCAGGGATGTATTCACGGTTTCCAATCACACACCACGAAAAGTGTTTGAATGGAAAACCTTCGACGGACTCGGAACAGACAAAACGGAGGCCTATACCTTCGAATATACCGCAGGGAAATATGGTCCAGAAAAGGACATCATTTTGTACGAGTCGACCTTGGAGAAGCTTCCTGCCAATGCGGACAAAAACACCTACGAACCGAAAGTGACCAAGACATCCAAAGTAGCTTTTCACTTTTTCTATATACCGCAGGAGCAGAAATACGGTATGTTAAAAAACAACTAAAGGCCGAGTTTCCCCGACCTTTAGCAATTTAATTCTCGCTTTTAGTTAAAACTGTCCGCGAAGGGTAATGATGAAATTTCTACCTGGTGCAGAGATGTTTGACGCATAACTGCGGTAGTTTTGATTCAAGATATTCTCACACGCTACTTGAAGTGAAACATGTTGAGAGAAGGCATAATTCAAACGTGCATTCAACGTATACCAACTTGGCATTCCAGAAGCAGTTGCGTATGCAAAGTTATCCTCACCAATCATGTTGTAATCTGCGATTTTTTTCCATCCTGAATAGTTCACGAAAAATTCAGAACGAAATTTACCATTGACATAACCCAAGGATACCTTTCCAAATGTTGGTGGAATGTGATCCAATGGATAAGGAACGGAGTCTGTTAAAATTCGCCCATTCGTATAATTTACGGTCGCTAATAAATTGAAATGCTCATTGAATTTAGCATTCAACATTCCTTCAACTCCGAAGATTCTGGACTTCGCAGCATTCACTGTCGACATCACTTGGCTCAATTGTCCATCATACATAATTGAGTCTTGTCCTTCGAACGTTCCATTTTGAACCGTTAATCCATTCACTAAATACGTATAGTATCCGTTTACTGATGCTGTTACTCCAGTTGCAACTAAACGAGAAACACCTATTTCAGCATTGTACGTGTATTCAGGTTTTAAATTTGCGTTTGGAACGACCACTTTACCCGGGACAGATTCAAACACTTTCGTCATGTCATCCACGTTTGGCGCACGGAATCCAGTTGATCCAGTTGCTGTAATTCTCCATTTGCTTGTCGGCATATAAATCAAACCAATATTTCCATTTAATGCGGAGTTATTTTGATTAATCGAATTCACTGGAAGTGGGAAATACGTTTTATCGATGAACGTGGACGAAAGTCCAATGTTTGAAAAACGAAGTCCATCAGTAAGAATCCATTTATCCGAAAATTCAATCGTGTGTGTCGCGTATGCAGCAACGGATGTCATAGTTGACCCACCATCAGGAAAACGTGTATCTAAGCTTCCTGTTGTATCAGTAACGATGTCCTCAACAAATGCAGCTGAATTTACTTTGTTGTAAAATGCATCCATACCATAGCGCAATTCATGTCGACCAATACGTTTGTTAAAATCAGCGTTTACTGTTGCTATGGCTACGTTTTCAATGCGGTGATTCAACATGTTTTTATTGAATTTACGGTCCATGCGGCTTTCCTCAATAGACTGTGTTCCGATCGTTATTCTTGCTTGATCATACAGCTTCGTTTTATTCGTCAATTCAAGCGTGTACGCAGCGAATAACCTGAATTGTGGTCCGTAGTACCATTCCGCAAACTTCGGTTTCGATCCGGACATTTGAGTCAAACGGTCGTAACGATCAATGTTGCTTGAATTTGACAATTGAACGTTCAACTTATGCGTCACACCTTCCTTTTGAACAAAGGTGAATTTTTGAAGGATGTCGTACTGCGTGTAAGCGGAACCGACTTGAAGGTTTGTATCTGCATTCATCATCATGGAATCTACACCATTGATTCGCTCTACGTACCAAGGACGAGAACCAAAATTCCCAACAAACGGACTTCGAACCGCACCTTGACGTAAATCACCGTAATTTGAATACGTGAATGAGGTCAATGATCCAAATCGTTTTGAACCGACAGAAACATTTGCGTTTGCAGCATAACCAGAAGCAGCAGAGAAATAACGAGCGAATCCACCAGACTTCACTAACAATTCATCCGTTGTACTCAAGGATGGATTCTTCGTTGTAAAGGACATCACACCACCAAGGGCATCAGAACCATAGACAACCGAACCGGGGCCGTAAATCACTTCGACACGGTCCAGCATGGCATTATCGATGGTGATGATGTTTTGCAAGTGTCCACCGCGGTAAATCGCGTTGTTCATTCGAACTCCATCGACAACCAACAGCACTTTATTCGTTTCAAATCCACGAATAATTGGACTACCGCCACCAAGTTGACTTTTCTGAACAAACACATTTCCTGTTTGCGTCATTAAATCAGCTGTGGAGCTTTGGTTTTGAAATTGAATTTCCTTTGCCCTCATGACTTGCACTTTTTGAGCAACATCTTTTCTTTTTTCCAGGTTTCGGCTGGCAGAAATCACTGTTTCATCCATCGTTTGAATGTTCGGTATCAGAAACACCTGTCCATCCTGATTCAAACTAGATTGTTGAATTATCAATGGATAATAATCCTCATGCGACAAGGTGATTTCCGATCCATCAAATTTCACCAAAGCGAAACCGTTTTTGTCGCTTGTTTGATATGTAAAATAAATTCTGTCTCCATCATAAATAAGGACGACCGTACTATCGTTTTTAATATTCGTTTTTGATACAGTTGGAAGATGAAGTAGCGTGATTCGAACACCTGAAACGGGTTCCATACTAACATCGTCCATAATTTGAATTTTCGTTTGTGCAAACGAAGGGGTATATAAGATACATAGGAGACATAACATGCCCCAATAGAAATTTTTCATTTGATTTTATTTTGAGTTAATACAATACGTAGAAGTAGGTTTTAACTCAAAAAATCCGGCGGTGGGGTTTCTGTGGAAAGGAAGGAAGAATAAAACGATTCTTCATAAGATGTGAACACGGATGATTTGGGAGCGTCCTCCTTCATGGAATAATCAATCGATGTATGTACTACTTCCATCGGCTCCGAAAGAAACTTAAACCACACATTTACGGGTTGATTTTCTCCCGAATGACTGATATTAAACGAAGTAATGGATCGTAACTGCGAAAAAAGGACTGTTTCCTGGTCATCGCTAATGCATTTAAAAAAGTATCCGTTCTTATTTTTTGCTTTGTGGATGACATCAAAATAGTGTCCATTCAAGACAAATTCATGAGATTTGACCCATGTCAGTTGGTGAGCCTCGTGAAAGGTGAAATGAAAGCGAATCAATTGAGATTCAGGGACGGAATGTTTGATTGCCTGTTTTACTTCCTTTTTAATAGCCATCTTCTTCCACTCAAAATAAGTGAAGAATCCAAGCAAATGATAGCACATGAGCCCTAAAAATCCATATAGCAGGAGTTTTCGCACGTTCAAATTTAATCTTAATTTTACAATCAAAATTATTTTTATGAAATTTCTTTACAGCATTTTAGCGTGTCTTATGCTTTCTCAAGTATTAGTTGCACAAGCACCAGGATCACTTGATTTAAGTTTCGCTACTGTTGGTTACACGAGTTTTGGTCCAACGAGTACTTCCATGGATAACGCCCAAGACATCGTGACCTTGCCAAATGGACAAATGGTCTTTTGTGGAACGAGCGGAACATCCGGAAACCTAGAAATGTGTGTTGGCAAAATGAATGCCGATGGCTCCATGGATTTAACTTTTGGGACCAATGGTTTTTATATTTATCCAAATTCGGTTGGATCTGACTTTGCTTATGACATGGAAGTGTTGTCCAATGGAAACATTCTTGTAGCAGGTGCTTTATCCATTACTGCTGCCAACCCGAAATGGGCCATGATCTGTTTGAATCCAAACGGAACCCTGAATACAAGTTTTGGGACAGCCGGTGTATTTTCTATTGACATCGATTCAAGTGAAGACTATGCGCGAAAAATATTATTAACTCCTACAAAAATTATCTTAGCAGGAAACACCAAAAATCCTGGGTTCAGTACGAATAGACTTGCTGTTGTTCGCTGTGATTACAATGGTGTTTTAGATGCTACCTTCGGATTCGGTGGCTTAAACATCTTGAACAATGGTGGAAACATTACGTGTTGGAGTGCAACTCAAGGAGCTTCAGGAAACCTCATTCTTGCTGGAGACGCCTACATCAACAACGTTTATTATCCGATGCTGGCAAAATTTTCTGCGTCTGGTTCGATTGTTACAACCTTTGGAACAAGCGGTGTATGGGTAAACATGTCCATGAATGCACGTTATTTCGATGTGGATTTCCACAATTCTCAATTAATTCTATCTGGAAATAACGGCGCTAGTTTTACTGATTTATTATTGGAATCTCGTGCAGAATCCAACGCGGCTTTGAATACCACTTTTGGAACAAATGGTCAAACAATCGTCGACTTAGCTCAAAGTGACACGTATTACGAAGTGATTTTTCATCCAGATGGAAAAATCCTAGCATGCGGAACAACTGGTTCTGCTGGAATCGGTGCGGCAAGGGATTTCGTTGTTTCTCGTTTCAATGCGAACGGGACTGTTGATCCAACATGGGGAACAAACGGACATACGATCACGAACATTTTTGCCAACTGGGATGATGCGTACGGCATGGACTTATATCCTGGGAATCGCGTTGTTCTTGGTGGATTCAGTGCACAAACCAATACACAATTTGCCTTCGCTCGATACGGATATGCTGCAGCGGTACCTGGATGTATGAATCCACTGGCTTGTAATTACAATCCACTTGCAACGGTGGACGATGGTTCTTGCATCATGCCGGGGTCAACATGTAACGATGGTAACCCAAATACCATGAATGATTCGATTGGTCCAAACTGTAACTGCGTTGGAGTGTTAATCGTTCCAGGTTGTACAGACCCGCTAGCTTGTAATTACAATCCATTAGCGAACCAAAATAACGGAACATGTATTTATCCCGGTGCGACTTGTGATGACGGAAATCCAAATACAACGAATGATTCGATTGGTCCAAACTGTAACTGTGTAGGAAATCTAATCGTCCCTGGCTGTATGAATCCAGCTGCATGTAACTACAATCCATTAGCAACGATTGATGATGGATCTTGTCTATTCCCTGGAAGCTTGTGTAATGACAACAATCCAAATACCATTAACGATTCCATCAATCCGGATTGCAACTGTATTGGAGAAGTGATTGTGCTAGGTTGTACAGATCCACTTTCTTGTAACTACAATCCATTAGCGAATCAAAACGATGGATCATGTACCTATCCAGATGCGCCGTGTGATGACAATAATCCAGATACGATGAATGACACGTACAACAGCACCTGTGACTGTGTAGGTATTCAAATCGTTCCAGGATGTATGGATCCAACTGCTTGTAACTTCAATCCATTAGCGAATGTGGATGACAGCAGTTGCGTGTTCCCTGGTGATGCCTGTGATGACGGCGATGCGACCACCATCAACGATGTCTATTCGGCAACGTGTGAATGTGCGGGACAGACAAACGGATTGAATGAGCTCACGAACATCGCTTCTGTTTATCCGAATCCAACATCAGATCTTGTAACGATTGAATTTACTGGAATCATTGAAGGAGCGGTATTGCAACTTTGCGATGTACAAGGAAGGATATTAATCGAAAAAATCGTTCACACGAATAAAGAAACGATTTCCGTTGGACAATTTGAAACAGGAACCTATTTCTTGTCCATTAAAGGAACGAAACAAGCGATCGTCAAACACATCATCATTGAATAAAGAACATAAGGAACTTCTGGAGCAAAGCATTTTGCTCCAGAAGCATTTCCGTTATCACCTATCCGAGGATTTTTCCAGTAAACGGAAATTGCTCATCGCGCTACATGGCTATGGTCAACTCGCGCAGTATTTCGCTAGAAAATTCAAACAACTTCCCGAAGACTACGCCTTACTCGTTCCAGAAGGAATGCATCGCTTTTATTTAGAAGGATCTAGTGGTCGCGTTGGCGCATCATGGATGACCAAAGAGGGACGTGAATTGGACATTGAAGACAACTTAAGCAATTTGAATCAACTGTTATCTCATGTTATGGAAAACCATGTGTTTGAGGAGATTTGTTTATTGGGATTTTCTCAAGGAGGAGCCACTGCCGCTCGCTGGTACCATCAAGGTCCAAGTCGCTTTCAGCAGTTCATTCTTTGGGCGAGTGTTTTTCCACCCGACATTGATAAGCCCGTTCAAACGGAAGGAAATAAGCATTTTGTTTTAGGAACAGAAGACCCTTATTACACGAAAGAAAATCAAGAAACAGAATGTGCTTATTTTTCAGATTTGGGTTATTACATTCATCGTTTTGAAGGAAAGCACGACATTGATCAAGCTACCCTTATATCCATTTTAGGAAACTAAATACTTAAACTTTATCTCCCTCCCATTTTCCAACAACCGCGGTAGCAACCGAGTTTCCAAGTACGTTTGTCGCACTGCGGAACATGTCACAGAAATGATCGATCGGTAGAATCAGTGCAACACCTTCGATTGGAATATTGAACATTCCACACGTCGCGGCAACAACAACCAAACTCGCTCTTGGAACTCCTGCGATGCCTTTACTCGTCAACATCAAAACGACTAACATCGTTAATTGCGTTCCTGTGTCTAAATGAACACCATAAACTTGTGCAATGAAAATACTTGCGAAGGTCATGTACATCATACTTCCGTCCAAGTTGAAAGAATATCCCAATGGCAACATGAAGGACACGATTCGGTCTTTGATGCCAAAACGTTCTAATTCCTCCGTTAATTTAGGGAAGACCGCTTCACTGCTTGTGGTGCCAAAAGCGATAACTAATGGACTCACGATTCGCTTCAACAAGGTTTTCAGGTGACTTCCCAGAAAGATGTATCCCACTAAAATGAGGACGACCCAGAGTGAGGCAATTCCAACAAGGAAGGAACTAAAGAACTTTGTGTAGGTGATCATTAAATCCGAGACATCTTTTACCGCAAAAACACCTGCGATTGCTCCGAAAACCCCAATTGGCGCGAATTTCATGACGAAATTGACCATTTTCAAAATAATGTGCGAAAACTTATCCATCGCATTGATAACCGGTTTCACATTTTCTCCGATGGACGCAGCGGCCAATCCAAAGAAGATCGCAAAAATGACAATTTGTAGGATTTCGTTCGTTGCCATTGCTTCAAAAACAGACTTTGGAATGATGTGTTCCACAAAATGTTGAACCGAGAAATCCTGCGTTTTTTCGGTTACTTCAGCAGAAGCCGAAAGATCCACTTCCGAAAGATTTACTCCAACACCTGGCTTCAAGAAATTCACCCATAACAATCCGATAATCAAGGAAATAAATGATGCGGTAAAAAACCAAGCCAATGCTCTCCCTCCTATTCGTCCCACAGATTTCAAATCACCTAGCTTCGCGATTCCAACCACAAGCGTAGTAAGTACTAATGGAGCAATGATCATTTGTACCAAACGAATGAAAACTGTCGCTAAAATCTTGATGTATGAACTAAATTTCGCTGCAGCGTCCGCATCGAAATTCTTGTGGACGATTGCTCCTAATGTTGCTCCGAGAACCATTGCGACCAGGATATACAAGGTTAAGCGACTCTTTTTTTGTTTTTCTGGGGATTCGATATGGTGGTCTTGATTCATGGACATTCGCGATTAGTTCAATTAATATGTGAAAATAGGAAAAAGTAGAAACATAGCAAGAAAAGGAAGGCTTCAAGATGCGAATGAGAATAATAAAATAGTCCTCAAATAGAAAAATTACATTTCGTATATTTGAATCCCAATCAACAAATATGGCTGTTTCACAGAAAGAATTAGATTTCAATAACAACGAAGACAAAATGCGGCTGAAGATTCGCGCATTAGAACAAGAATTAGAAAAAATCTACCTCGGTGGAGGAAAAGCGAAAATTGAAAAGCAGCATTTGAACGGTAAATTAACCGCTCGTGAACGCATCGATTTATTGTTAGATCCCAATTCAAACAGAGTCGAAATTGGCGCTTTAGCCGGATACGGAATGTACAAAGAACACGGTGGATGTCCATCCGGAGGAGTTGTCATTGTGATTGGATACGTCAAAGGACGTCAGTGCATTGTCGTTGCAAATGATGCCACAGTCAAAGCTGGTGCATGGTTTCCAATTACCGGAAAGAAGAACTTAAGAGCGCAAGAAATTGCCATGGAGAATAAACTTCCGATCATCTATTTAGTGGACTCGGCTGGCGTTTATCTTCCGATGCAAGATGAGATTTTCCCGGACAAAGAGCATTTTGGACGTATTTTCCGAAACAATGCTCAAATGAGTTCCATGGGAATTACACAAATTTCTGCGGTCATGGGAAGTTGTGTTGCCGGTGGAGCCTATCTACCGATTATGTCCGATGAATCTTTAATTGTCAATAAAACCGGAACCATTTTCCTTGCTGGATCATATCTCGTGAAAGCGGCGATTGGTGAAAGCATTGATAATGAAACATTAGGAGGAGCTACAACGCAAACAGAAGTATCTGGGATTTGTGATTACAAAGTGGAAGATGATCAAACGTGCATCGCCACCATCCGCGATTTAATGAGTCGCATCGGACACAATCCAACAGCAGGATTTGACCGCATTGAATCGGTAGAACCCGAAGTTGATGTTAAAAATATTTACGGAGTGATTCCTGAAGACCGCTCCAAATCTTATCCGACCAGAGAAATTTTAAAATCTTTAGTCGATGGATCAGAATTTATGGAATACAAACCAACATTTGGTAAATCCATCATCACAGCCTATGCGCGCATTGACGGATGGAGTGTTGGAATCGTTGTGAACAATCGAGAAATCGTTAAAAATGCAAAAGGAGAAATGCAATTTGGAGGAGTAATCTACTCCGATTCAGCCGATAAAGCAGCACGATTCATCATGTTATGCAATCAAAAGAAAATCCCATTGATCTTCCTTCACGACGTTACCGGCTTCATGGTTGGATCGAAAAGTGAGCAAGGTGGAATTATCAAGGATGGTGCGAAAATGGTGAATGCGATGGCGAACAGTGTTGTTCCGAAATTCAGTATTGTAATGGGTAATTCCTATGGTGCCGGAAATTACGCGATGTGTGGAAAAGCCTATGATCCACGTTTAATTTTCGCTTGGCCAACAGCAGAAATCGCCGTGATGTCTGGAGCCGCAGCAGCCAAAACCTTACTGCAAATTGAAGTAGCTACCTTAAAAGGAAAGGGCGAAGAAATCACACCGGAACGCGAAAAAGAATTGTACGACCAGATTAAAAACCGTTACGACGAACAAATCTCTCCGTACTATGCAGCGAGTCGTTTATGGGTTGATGGAATCATTGATCCGAAGGAAACACGGAAAGTTATTTCCATGGGAATTGAGATGGCAAACCTCTCACCTATTGAAAAAGCATACAACGTTGGGGTACTTCAAACCTAGTCTTCAGCAGCCGTTTTCTTTCCGTTAAAATAGTATGTGTACGCAAATCCAACACTGAAAAGTGAGGATGGTTTGTTGTATTCCTTTGGATCGTAGCCAATATTCGAATCGATTCCGATCATCCACGGTGTAAACGAATATCCATAAATTGGATAACCGATGGTCAAACGGTAACTGCAATTTACATCAGCTGTCAGCACGAGTCCAAGTGAAGGTTCAATGTAGGTTCCTTCCACAAAATTGTATGGAATTCCTTTTGATTTCAACAAATCACTCACCGTAAAACTTTGCAGGTATCCCATTTTGACACCGAAATCGGTCCCAAATCTTTCCGTCCAAAATTTCTCATGTCCAACTTTTACATATAGCGCTGGTGTATGAATCCCACCATAAACCTTGGATGGAACACGAAACTCATTGATGGTGAAATAGGTATAATGAATTCCCGCTCCTAAACAAAATCCAGATTTAAACGCGTATTGGTACTGTGCACTTGATTGAATGAGTCCTTGCATGATTGTTTTGTACGGCGTATTCGACATGGAATTGGGCAGCGAAATTTCAAAGGTAAATGAATCATCAGGTTCAATTTCTTGGGAAAAAACCTGTTGACCTAAGAATAAAATTGCGCAAAGAAAAAAGAAGTTAAATGATTTCATGTTCTGATTATTTATACTGTTTTTTGACCCAATTTCTAATATAACTAGTTGATTCCGGCTCTAAATTTAACCAATAGATTGGAATGATAAATCCAACAAACAATACGATTTCTTTAAACAGCATCCTTAGAACTGTAGAGGAAATAAAAGCAAAATCCTTTGAAATAAGAAAAATAAAATAATAGAAAAGACTAAATAAGATGAAGGCCAGAATCAACTTTGCTTGATCTAATCGAAAAGGTTTTAATGCATACACTTTTGAAATGTACCAACCGCGCAAAACATTATAAAAAGCATAAACAAATCCAGTTGAAATTGCAGCACCTACAATCCCGTATTTGGGAATGAGGTACAGATTGAAACCGTATACGCAAAATATCAGGAGCAGTGTAAACACAAAATCGGATTTATATTTCTTGGAAGTGGATAAAATAACACCATTTAAACCATAGTACATATCAATTACACGACCGATCATTAAGAAAAAGAAAACCCAAATTCCCTCTTCATACCCAGGAATAAAACTAAAAATCTCTTGAATGGGCAACCAAACGATTAAAAAACCAAGGATTCCGATAAGCAAACCAATTGAAGAACTTTTTTGATAAAGGTCCTGCATCCCTATTAAATTGCGCTCTTTCCATTGTTTTGAAACCAAGGGAGATGAAACCCTAATTACAGATCTATAAGGAAATAATACCGCACTTATTAAAAGTAATGTTGTTGTATAGACACCAGTGTCTGATAAACCGTTGTATTTAGCGATCATCAAAGAATCTATGGATACAACAATCAAAGTAGCTAAAGAATTTACGTAGCTAAAGGACGTATAGGATATTATTATTTTCTGGAAGCGTTTTGATATTTGAATCGTTTTCAATGAGAAAAAAAGTTCTCCTTTACGAATTAAATAGATGAACAGATAAAGTGGTGCCAAAAAATGTAGGATCACATAAGACAGAAAAAACTGCGGGAAATTAATCCAATTTAAAAACGTAGCTAGCAAGAGAAGAGATGTTAATACTCTTAACACAACATCTTGTAAAAACACAGGAAGCACATTCTCCTGCATACCTCTTAAGTGATTTTCAAAGAGTTGAAACAAAACAATTGAAATTCCCAAAGGAATAACCATGTAATAATAATCCACGAATAAATGCGAATTCTTTTGATAATTGGAAACAATCGCATCCTTAGAGAGAAGGATAATAACTGTAAAAACGATGATTCCAAGACAAACAAGGAGAAGATTCGCTAATAAAAATCCAAAATGTTTTCGTTCTTTATTTCTAAAAAATGGAAAGAACCTCCAGGTTGAATATATCGTCCCTAAGTTGGCGAACTGGGCAAAGAGTAAAGCTACATTCATGACAAGATTCACCAATCCTACTTGTGCCCTAGAAAACAATAACACAAAAAGCAAACCCTTATTGAGATAACCTAAAATCAATCCGACAAAAGAAATGATAGATGTACGAATGGCATCTTTTTGTACGATTCCCATAGAAGTAAAGATACAAAATTCCAATAGAGCTGTTACGATAAACTATAAATGATTAGTTAGGTCATGACAATTTCGACAAGTCATTCATTGAACATAAGCTTCACTAAGTTATCCACTAACCTATCGGTTTAGGAAAATGAATATCGGAATTCCTCTATAAAATTGACTAAAAAAAGAAATAACGGATCAAAATTCACGTCTCTAGAATCACGTATTTCGATAGAAGGTGCAGGATGAAATCGTATAGGCGAACTATGAGAGGAACTGACGGGTGTAAATTCGAGTAAAAAGTGCATTGAATATCCGCAGGATCGCAAATCCAGCGGTGCGGTTTCATTTAAGAAAATCTTGGGCATAAAAAAACCCTGATTCTTGCGAACCAGGGTTTTAAAATCGGCATCTCCCGAAGACTCGGGATTACTCTCCATCCTAGCACAAAGTTTTTGGGCATAAAAAAACCCTGATTCTTGCGAACCAGGGTCTTTAAAATCGGCGTCGACTTACTCTCCCATCCTCAAAAGGACAGTACCATCAGCGCAAGCAGGCTTAACTTCTCTGTTCGAAATGGGAAGAGGTGGACCGTGCTGCTATAAACACCCAAAAACGTTGACTTAAAAAGATAAGTCTAATATTTTTGATATATCGGACGATTGAAGTAGTAATAAATAAGAAGTAACAAGTTAGTAAGTCTACGGGTAATTAGTACTACTCGGCTTTGACATTACTGTCTTTACACCTATAGCCTATCAACGTGGTAGTCTTCCACGGCCCTTAAAAGAAATCTCATCTTGAGGCGAGTTTCGTGCTTAGATGCTTTCAGCGCTTATCTCATCCATACATAGCTACCCTGCGATGCAGCTGGCGCCACAACAGGTACACCAGAGGTATGTCCACCCCGGTCCTCTC
>CANGJM010000025.1 GCA_947454525.1 Flavobacteriales bacterium
CGTTGGATTTTCCATGAAACCAGTTTCCAAAATTGTTTTTTCAGATGCTGCAGTTAATTCCAAGGAACGGTTTCCGTTTCCGTATCCATCCAAACGCGTAATCAATGGCGATGAACCGTAAGCAATCATTTGTGCCGTTCCGTCGGCCTCTGGCATTGGGTTGTGGGGGACAGCTTCCATCACTTTCACTTCTCCGACGGCTGCTTTTCGACTCATGATGTATTTTTTCTTTTGTCCATCAAGGGCAAGTGGATCCGTTGGAATGTAGTCCTTGTAATTGTTATAAGCGTAAGAAACGGCCATGAAATAATAGCGTTTGAAGTTTACAAGACGCGATTCACCTTGAGCAAACAAGTCATTTTTTACACTAAAACTATGGCGGATACCTTTGTCTTCACCATTTACACGCAGTACTGGAATCGATGCATTTAGGTCTTCGTTGAACTCGAAATTGATGATTTTTCCCACTCCATCTTTGATGTCACATTGCGCAGTTAATCGAGCTTTTTCCGGATTGGTTAAGTCTGAAAGTGCGACTTTTGCATCTTTTAACTGGTAGATTTGGTATCCTTGAAAATTGTAGGTTTTGTCCGCATTTGGCTCACTTGAAACGATAAATGGATCAAATTCCTCGTATTGTTCACGGTAATTATTGGAATTCACAGGATTATTAAGGATTAAAATCACTTCGTTTTCTAATTCTTGCAGCGTTAAATCTGGCGCGTGAGGCCCATCTAAAACTTTAAAGCAGTTCTCGAAAAGCGATTGAGCTTTGTCATCTGCACGTTGCAAAGAACTCACGGATGCGAAGGGATCACCAGCTGTTGTTCGTGCCCAAACAACCCCAACGGTAATGTTATTTACGGCTCCTGGCTTCAAAATAAAGGGTCCAGCGGACTGAACAAAACGACGGTCATTCGGTGTGTTGTTGGCTGTTTGTTCGGTCCAAACGGGCTGCGGAACACCATTTGTGCCCCATCCAAGTGGGTCTGTGTTTCCAGGGAACATGAATTCACAAGGAGTATTTGGGTCGGCTTCCGGATCGGAAATGTGACCACTACCACCGTAAACAAACTTGGAACCATCTTTCCAGAATCCACGCAGGTAATTGTAGTAATCCGATGCGTTGGTTGGATCCGTTTGATTTGGATTTGCGCCATTCGTGGTATTCGAATAATACAAAAAGCGACGCATACCGAATCGTTCGTTATCAATGACGCCATCACCGTAACCAATTCCGTTGAGCGCTTCGTTGTCGCCAATTCCAAAGGCATTATCAATTCCATCATTGTCTTGATACGGACCTTCAAAAAAGTCAACACCGACAGCAGGTGGAGAATAACCGTATCCTTTGTATCCAGAATTGTCGCCATCGTAGTTGTCACCGTTGTAGTAATATCCGAGTCCACGGTTGACATCACATCCTACATAATCATCATATGGATCTCCAAGTGCCCCATCGGTAAAAAATCCAAAGTAGGTATTGTATAAAGTTTGGGTCCCACGATTGATTAATTCGTAGTTGTAAAAAGTCATGTTATTAATTTCATCGTTGGAAGCGAAGGCGAAAGCTTGTGCACGGATTTCCATCCCTATCGGATCCGCCCCTGTTTCCGTGTGAATGTTTCCTTTGTCGTTCATGACCCACCAGAAGTTCTGATCTCCATAAAGTGCTACGCTGCGGTCGATGCTGCAGGACTTTGTTTTTTTGATGTCGTACCAAGGAAAATCACCATCTTCCCAGTGGTAGTGTCCGTCGCCATTGAAGTCAAAAAACGGAGCTAGGTAGTAATCTTGTCCGAGGGAAACATCGCCATGAGCTGGCCAATTTTTGATGCTTTTTGGCACCTTGTAACCTGGAAAAAGATCATCTTGAGTCGTTGTTCCGTTTTGTTGATCGGCTATTCCTGCCTCGTACCAGGCATTGAACTCTCTGACTTCATCTTGGGTTGTGACAAAATGTTGATCGTATTTGTTGCAATTATCATAAGTCGTTTCTGCATAAACCTTAGACAGAGGTCCTGTCCAATAATCCTGACCATTTCGGTAACGTAAAGCGGCCAATTTTAATTGATTGTTTACATCTGTCCCGCCTAACCATAGTGCAGCAGTAAAAAGTGCATTGATTCCTGAGTTTTTTGGAATTTCGTATTGCGAATAATTTTGATTGGGGATTTGCCAAAGATTTCCAGCGGTGTGAACCATTGCTCGCACGTTATTGAGCTCCATGTAGGTAGTCGTTGTGGGTGGCGCACAATTGGCAGATTTGGCTTGAGATTTCTTCACTGTATAGGTGCTCGTATAGGACTGAGCCGATAGTGTTAGGACATGAAAGCATGTCAAAAAGCAAAAAATATACCTTGTCATCTTGGAATTTGGCATGAAGATACGAAGAAAAAATAGTTCCGTAACTTTGTGGTATGAGGGAAATTAAAAATGAAGCGGATGTTCATGAGTTGGTTCATGCTTTTTATCAAAAAGTGATGAAGGATGAACAATTAGCTCCGTTTTTCAAGTACCTGAATTTCGAAGAACACCTGCCGAAAATGGAATTTTTTTGGCGTTTTGTCCTGCTTGATGAATCTGGGTACACCACAAGTGTGACGGATAAACACATGCACATGCGTTTAAAAGAAGAACATTTTAAGCGTTGGTTATTCTTATTTAATCAAACATTAGACGAGTTATTTATTGGTGAAAAAGTGGATTTAGCGAAGCAACGTGCCGCAGTAATTGGCTGGACCATTCAAAGTAAAATGTAAGTACGCGCCGAAATACACAATCCGCGTTTCAAAACTTGTTTTTCTTGATCGATTTACCTGCTAAATAGTTTCTATTTTCGTTCCATGTCAAAAAAGGCCGAAGATTATAGTAAAAAAGGATTGCGCACCAGTTATATTTCAACGGTGATTGGAATTTCACTTGTGTTATTCATGATTGGATTGGTGTTAGGAGGAATTTTTGGATTGAAAAGTATCCAAAAGCAAGCGAAGGAAAGTTTGCAGGGAGATATTTTTTTCAAATCTGAATTGAATGATTCAGACATCAAGCAAATCGAAGAGCAATTGAATACGTGGAAAGAATTTTCTGACGTTTATTTCGTTTCTCCAGAGCGTGCGATTCAGGAATTTAGTGGAGATAGTCAGGTGGAAAAAGAAGTTCAAGCGATGTTTTTGGATGAAAACCCTTTGCCGCCAACCATTGGCTTCAAACCAAAAGAGTCCTATGCTACAAGTAAAGGAATGGCGCAAATAAAGGCAAAGTTGATGAAGTGTTTTCCAGAAGAAATCGACGAAGTAAATTACGATAAAGCGAGTGTTGCTAATGTCAATCTAGGATTTAAGCAGTTTGTCATTCTCTTTTTATCCGTCGCTTTATTGTTGATCATTATTGCTGTTGCCATGATTAACAATACCATTCGTTTGGCTTTGTATTCGAAAAGATTTACCATTAAAACGATGCAGTTGGTTGGTGCTACAAGTTCTTACATTCGTCGTCCCTTTATTTTACAAGCGATCTTTCAAGGATTTATATCAGCACTCATCGGTTTAGCCTTTTTATTGACCGTTTTTTATGGATTAAATAACATTCTTGAAACGATTGAAATAAGTTACACCATGGAAAGTTTTGTCCTGTTGGTGGGAATTTTATTGTTGATTGGAGTAATTATGACCGTAATTTCAACGTGGTTTGCCTTAAACAAGTATCTTCGTATGAAATTAGATGATTTGTATTAAGCATGAAAGAGCCAATTAAACACTTCGGATTTGATGTACAGAACTATAAATGGTTGTACATTGGATTAGCCATTAACATTCTGGGATATTTACTAATGATTGGCGGTGGGGCAGAAGACCCAAGTCAATTTGATGGGGATGCGTTGTTTAGTTCAACAAGAATTACCCTTTCTCCTGTGCTGATTGTTGTTGGATACATCATTATTTTTTACGCGATTATGAAACGTCCAAAAAAGGACAATTCAACTGAAAAAGAAGCGTAATCATTTCTTAAAACAATAGCTATGAATTTCTTGGAAGCCATTATCTTGGCCATCATCGAAGGATTGACGGAGTTTCTTCCTATTTCCTCAACTGGACACATGATTATCGCATCGACCATCATGGGAAATGCTTCGGATGAATTCACGAAACTATTTACGGTTGCCATTCAATTCGGGGCAATTTTATCCGTTGTGATCGTTTATTTCAAACGTTTTTTACAAAGCTTTCAATTTTACACTTTATTGTTTGTTGCGTTTATTCCAACTGGAATCTTGGGATTATTATTGAAAAAACACATAGATGGACTGTTAGAAAATGTGATGGTCGTAGGCATTTCCCTTTTAGTAGGAGGAATCGTTCTGTTATTCATCGACCGCATTTTTGAGAAAAATGAACACCAGAAGGAAGTGCCTTTAACGTTCAAATCTGCGTTTATCATTGGAACCATCCAAAGTATCGCGATGATTCCGGGTGTTTCTCGCTCTGCGGCAACCATTATTGGTGGACTTTCTCAAAAGTTGAGTCGCAAAGCAGCCGCTGAATTCTCCTTCTTTTTAGCTGTTCCAACTATGTTTGCGGCGACGATTAAAAGCATGTACGACGAAAAAGAAATGTTGCTTCAATCCGAAGGAAAAGAATGGGGCTTGTTGCTTGTAGGTAATTTAGTCGCATTTGTCGTTGCTTTTATCGCGATTAAATCCTTCATTTCTTATTTGAATCGAAATGGCTTCAAGGTTTTTGGTTATTACCGAATCGTATTAGGAGCAATCTTGATCATCCTGTTGTTAGCCGGGATTCCACTTGAAATGGCAGGATAATGTTAGAAGTAGGAGAAGGATTAACGATTTTAGTAGACAAGCCATACACATGGACATCGTTCGACGCAGTGAACAAACTGCGATGGAACTTAAAGCGACAGTTAAAAGTTAAAAAGATCAAGGTTGGCCATGCGGGAACCTTGGATCCATTGGCAACAGGATTGTTAGTGATTTGCATAGGCAAACACACCAAACTCATCGAAGGACTCACCAACGACCACAAAACGTACACTGGAACATTTCTTTTGGGGAAAACGACTCCTTCCTACGATTTGGAAACAGAATACGACCAAGAATTTCCGACGGATCACATCACCGAAGAGATCCTTCAGGAAGTAGTCAGTTCATTTATCGGTACCCAAATGCAAACACCACCGATCTTTTCAGCAAAGATGATTGACGGCAAACGCGCCTACGATTATGCACGTGCAGGAAAAGAGGTGGAAATGAAGCAAAATGAAGTGACCATTCATTCTTTCACGTTTGATTCCACCCGTTTTCCAGAGATTGATGTAGAGATTTCTTGTTCGAAGGGAACCTATATCCGAAGCATTGCATCAGATTTCGGCAAAAAACTTCATTCAGGCGCAACGATGATTGGATTGCGTCGAACAGTTTCCGGTGAATTTCGCATTGAAGACGCGAAAAGTGTCGAAGAGTGGATTCAGATCATTGAATCCGAAGAGGTGTTTATTCCTTAACGTGTTTTAATTTCTCCTGCACATCCTTGATAAGACGCTTGTAATTCGCGATTTTATCATCATACCCATTGCTTTCAGCTCGAACAAGTCGCTTTTGTAAGTAGTGAAGTCGACGTCCTAATTTGTATTTATCCCATTTATACAACAACTTTTTCATAGAAATTTGAATTTGGTGAGAACTGAAAAGGCGACACGCTCTGTCTAGATTAAAAGTAGTGAAATTTTTAATAATTATCAAGAGAGCGAGAAAGAGTCCGCCGCGGCGGAGAGAGCGAGAAAGAGAGCGAGAAAGAGAACGGAGAGCGAACTGAGAGTGATGTAATTTTTAAAAGAACGAAGAATAAAATAGAAAGTGAAGCGTTATAAGGTTTGTTCTCTATCAAATCTACATTCATGTTCGAATTCAGAAAATTAACGGTTTATTCAAAAGCAAAAGTATTTCACCAAGAATGTAGATTGTTGATTCTTGGAAAGAACTTTGATCGATATGTGATTGATCAATTAGGCCGAGCTTCGTTTAGTGTACCACTCAATATTGCTGAAGGTTCAGGAAAATTTTCGAAAGCAGATCGAAGGAATTTCTTTGTTATTTCTCGCGCATCAATTTTTGAGTGTGTGGCTATTTTGGATATCCAAAATGATTATGGAAAGATTACGCAAGATGAATTTGATTTTTTATGTTTGAAAGCAGATGAATTGTCCCGGATGCTTTATTCCATGATAAAGAACCTGAGCACTTAGACCCCGCTCTCCGCTCTGTTTCTCTTTCTGGCTATCCAATCCAGCGGGACACAGTGTTAACAAAAAAAACCAGAGTTCGAACATCGCTCTCTCCGCCGCGGCGGACTGTTTCTCGCTCTGCTTCAAACTCGGATAAACAAAAAAAAACCAGAGTTCGAACATCGCTCTCGCTCTGTTTCTCACTCTGGTTTTATGTACCCCGGGCCGGAATCGAACCGGCACTCCCGAAAGAACAGGATTTTGAATCCAGCGCGTCTACCAGTTCCGCCACCGGGGCATTCAGGGTGCAAAGATAACAATAAATTAATTTAGATTCCAAAACTTGCAGCCATATTGTTGGCGGAAGTTAGTTGAAACGACTTGTCTAGCCCTTTGATTTAAGGTACATGTCGTAGATCATCCCATCGGATAAACCGATTTTAGGAACGTCGATTTGTTGGATACCTAACTTCGCCATGACAAATAAATAGATCTCTAGGGCTGGAACAATGACATCCGCGCGGTCTGGTTTCAATTGAAATTGATCGATGCGTTCTTCGACTGTTAGCTTTTCAAGTTTAGACATTAAGCCATTCATTTTTGACATGGTTAACGAATCCTTGTCCTTTAGTCCGACAATCTTGTGAATTTTATTGATGTTTCCACCGGTTCCAAACAAACGGTGTGGAATGGAAGAATCCACTTCGGTTTCAATCCAGGTACTGATGTCTGTCCAGATTTTCTTGGACACTTTTCCTCGTAACATACGGATGGTTCCGAGTTCAAAGGAGCGAGATGCTCTTTTTTGACCATTTTCAAAAACGCTGATTTCGGTACTTCCTCCACCAACATCGATCACGATGAATGGATGTGTTTTGTCAAAATCTACCAAAAAGAAGGTCCCGAAAATCAATTCGGCTTCAATTTGACCTGTAATGATCTCGATGTTAACACCTGTTTTTTCTCTGATTTTCTCTTGGACTTTTATTCCATTCTTGGCTTCACGCATAGCAGAAGTGGCTACGGCACGTAACTGTTCTACTTCGAAAATGTTTGCGATTAATTTAAAAGCTTGAATGCAATCGATGAATTGCTCTGTTTTCTTTTTGGAAATGCCTCCTTGGTCAAAGACTTCGTCGCCAAGTCGCAAGGGAATGCGTGAATAGGAATGTTTCTTTACGTAGGCATGGTCACCGTCGTAACACACTTCACCAACGAGTAATCGGGCTGCGTTTGTTCCTATGTCTATCGCTCCAAATTTCATTTTCTAATCTTGAGGCAAAGATACGTGAAATGTGAGCGTTGGAATACGCGATCGCAAAATGTTTCAAATAAATTAATGAACAACGAAAGGACTCATTCTTTTGAGAGGCTTTTAGTTTTTCACAAAGCGGTAGGATACACTTCCTGCTTTTGTTTTTAGATTCACGAGGTACATTCCTGGACTCAATTCCGCTACAGAAATTTGTGCGGAAGGTTGATTCGGTTGAAAGGAATAAAGTAGCGAACCATTTAATTGTAGAATCTCCAGTTCTTCAATAGAACTTGATGCAGTTAAATGGATTTCCTCTTGTACTGGATTCGGATACATGTTAAGGGAAACCTCTTGGGAATCGATACCAGCAGAAGCAGGATTTGCGCGTGTTGGTTCCGCCTCGTAACAATCACTTTGAATGCGGTACATATCAAAGTAATTTCCATTAGAGGAAATAACTGGTTGAGAAACAACGGAACCGTCTATTAGGGATAATCCCACCAATTTAATACCTGTACTATCCATCGTTTCGAAATAATACACCAAGTTCGCCGGATCAATTGCTCCACCGGAGTTCATGATGTAGTTATCGAAATTCAAAAGCGTGGGAAGTTGGGTAACTAATCCGGTTGTCACATTGATTTTCCCAAGTGCTTTCACTCCGTTTTGCATGATGAGTCCATACATGGTAGTGTCAGCACAACTGTAAGCGAAATTATCAAACGTAATTCCATTCCCCATGAGTGTAATCATCGGTTCACTGTAAATTTGTCCGTTGTAAAGGTCGAGTCCAACAAACTTTCCTTCTGATTCGAAGTAATAAACCATTAAATAGGGATCAATCGCACTTCCAGTCATCGTATAACTTTGAGCGATGGAGTTTGGAGAAATGATCGAAACAGCACCAGAGGTTAAATCACAGGTCGCAAGACGCATATCTCCCGTTATTATCCCAGTAAGCGGATCGTAAATGACTTGGCTATACAATCCGTACATATTGGTATCAGCTGTATTAAATCGAAAATTATTAAAGTCACCACTGGTATTCGGGAGTGTCACTGTGACGTCGTTCAGCACCGAACCATTTTGCAAATCCACGGAAAGCCATGAATCCTCATCTTGGTAAGTATAACTCATGTTATATGGATTTAATGCAGCACCCGTTGAATTGATCGTTGTGCTCAAGGTATTTGCATTACCAATTGGGGTGATGATTCCTGTTAAGGGATCGATACTCGCTAACTGCACACTATTTGGATTCAGAATTCGGTACAAACCGTACATGGTATTGTCAATTTGTGCGCTTAGCTCGGTATTCACCAACGCCAAGAATATGAAGAGTATTTTTTTCATCGTGTACTAATTTAAGTATTAAACACACAGATATCGTACTTGTTCAAACACGAATGGTTAGCGTTACCGAAGCATAAATGTATAATGATTGTACAATAAAGGGGTTTGACGGATGATGATAGCGAATGCGTGTTTAGATTGTGCAAGACATTCTTTTTTCTTTGCAAGTACTCATCACATTTGCTTAATATGTTTTTCATCAATTGTTAATTTATGTTTAATCCACAAAAAATCTAGTGGCCGTAAACTTGCATCATGAAAAAATCCAGTCTTTTTGTTTTTCTATTCATGTCTTTTATGAGCATATACGCACAAAATGCTTTGGAAGGAATTATCGTAGAGAAATACTATGTATCTACGAAAAAAGACAATTCAAAAAAACAGTTAAGTGGAGAGCTTCCTGTTGGAAGTACAACCTACCGAATTTATGTAGACATGGCTCCGGGTTGTAGATTCATGGCGGCCTATGGTTCGCCGGGGCATCCACTTGAAATCAATTCAACAGAAAACATATACAATCATATTGACAACGGGGCGGAGCATCCGATTCGGATTCCAGAGCGGACCTATAAGAAAAACATTGTTCCGTTGGATTCATGGATTACGATTGGTCCAGCTGGTGAAAATTATTTTGGTGTTTTAAAAGAGGCAGACACCATTAAGGACTTCGCAAGTGTTGTTCCTTTTGAAAAAGGATTTTTAATATCCCAAAAAAAGGAAATGGGTTTCGCTTTGCAAGAGCGCGATGGTTTTCTTCGATCTGACAATATTCCTGATATCACGCTTTATAACATAGATTCAAATTTGAATGTATTAAGAATGGTGACTTCTGGAAAATCATTCCGCATAGAAAATGGCGCATGGGCTTGCATGGGCAAAGGTGTAAGTGGTGTGGATTCATTAGGGTCGAACACGATACTCATCGCCCAAATAACGACCAAAGGTCAATTGAGTTATGAATTAAACTTAATGCTTCGTCAAGCGGATGGAAAAGTAATGAAATATGTCGCTAAAGACCCTGTTGAAACCGAGGTATTACACAAATCGTTAATCTCGAATAAATAAAAGTTACCTAAACTAAATCCTATGAAAAAAATAGTACTTTCCATTAGTTTTCTTGCTTTATCCGGATACTTCTCTAAAGCTACTGCACAGGCAGGACTAGAAGGAATTGTTGTTGAGAAATTTTACATTTCAAATGCTGCCGATTCAATTGATGCAGTAAATAATGGAGCAGTTTATCCTTTGTATGTTGGTTCAACAACGTACCGAGTGTATGCGAATTTATTGCCTGGTTATAAACTAGTCAATCTATTCGGTAACGTTCAACATCCTTTGAACATCGAAACCTCCACAGCCTTTTATAATGATCCAAATTTTGGATTCAAAGTGTATCAAGGTACAAGCGTGAACAACACGAAGAAGAACACGACACTTATTGACTCGTACATTTCTATGGGTGGAGTTGCCAACGGACAAATGGGTGTATTGAAAACAGAAGACACGGACGGATCTATTGGTAATTTACAAGGAATACTTGCAAATACGAATCCATTAATGGGTTTACCAATTACTGGAGCAAATTCAGCAGATGGATTAATGCCAGGCACACCGGTTACACCAAGTGTTTTAGGGATTTCAAATGAACTTGACATTTTTGACCAAACAGCAGGATCACTATTTACGACAACCAATGGCGCGGTATCAACTCTTGGTGGGGTTGAAGGTGTAACTACTTCCAATCATGTTTTAATCGGTCAATTCACTACGAATGGAGACTTTAGTTTTAAGTTAAACCTACAAATTCTGACACCAGTAGCCGGTGAAAGTGAAATTTATGTAGCAGATACGCCAACAGGAACAGAATTGACTGATACCACATTGATTTACAACTCTAATCCAAATGGAGGAGTAGGAATCGAAGAAACAGTTGCCTCTGCTGCACTTTCCATTGATTATACGGTATACCCGAATCCAACAAGCGAGACTTTTGCCATTCGTCAAACGGGAACTATGACGCAGTCCAATTACGATTATGCTGTAACAGACTTAAGTGGTAAAACTGTATTGGCCGGACATTCGAACGCAAAAACAACACAGGTGGACGCGACTAACTTACAAACAGGAATTTACCTAGTAACGATGACGCAAGATGGCATCGTAAGTACAAGTAAATTGATCAAAAACTAACCAATGCGCGGCCTTTTTCTTCTTTTCTTATTGTTTGTTGGTTTGACGACAAGTTTCGCGCAAGGTACCTTTCGTGGTAAAGTAACGGATCCAAACGGTGAATCGGTGATGGAAGTGAAAATTCTCTTGCTGGAGAACAAAGCGGTCATCACCAAAACAGACCTCGATGGAAATTTCACCTTGAACATTCCGGATAACGCCTTGTATCGCTTACGATTTACGCATTATGCGCACGATACCTTGATTGAGACTATTCAATTGAAAGATAAAGAAGTATTGGTCAAAAACATCACGATTAATCAACGCAATACAACGAAAAACGAGAAGCAAGTCGTTGTTGGCATCAAACAAGTGAAGGCCAACGATTATTACATGGAGAAAATCAAGTTGAATTCAGCAACGACGATTGACTACATTTCGTCGGAAACGATGAAAAAAACAGGTGATGCGAATGTGACAGCTGCGGTAGCGCGTGTTTCAGGTGTTTCCACGAATGGTGGACTCATTACCGTTCGAGGAATCGGTGACCGTTACGTAAAAACGACCTTGAATGGATCACGCATTCCAACTTTGGATCCATTGACAAATAATATTAAGTTGGACATTTTCCCTTCCAGTTTGGTCGATAACATCATCATTACAAAGACCGCCAGTCCAGATTTACCTGGAGATTGGGCAGGTGCTTATATTTCGGTAGAAACAAAGGATTATCCGGACAAATTAACAGTGAATGTGGAATCATCTTTTGGTTACAACGCACAAACTACCTTTAAAGATTTCATTACATCTGACCGAAGCGGTACAGATTGGTTGGGTTTTGACGGAGGTTTGCGTTCACGCGAAGATCGAAATGAACGAATTGTTCAACCGAATTTAACGCCAACAAATTATGAAGAAATGGTTGCTCTTGGACTCGGAGATTATTTCAAATCGTTGGGAATAAATGGTTGGCAAGATGGAAGTCCAGAAGAAAGTACGTACATGCGTATGGGCTTGGTGCAATTAGGATTATTGGGAGCGGGTCAGGTCAATGATAATGCAGCATACCAAAATGCATTAAATACTTACAATCAACAATATGCACCACAAGCATTTAATTTAATTAATCCAAATGGAACAAACTATTCGAATGGTTTTTCTAACAATTGGAATACCCTTTACCGAAAAGCTCCATTGAATTTCACACAGAATTTTAGTGTTGGGGACCAAGTCAAGTTATTTGGCAAACCGTTGGGATACTTTTTTGGATTGCGTTATGGAAATACGGTGCGTTTTGATCCAAATGGAATTTCACAACGCATTCTTCCTCAGGAATTAAATTATGGGATAGATTACATTGATGAAGCAAAAATTAGCCGAGAAACCAATTCATGGAGTATGCTACTTAATTTGGCTTACAAGCTGAACGATTATAATAAAATGTCTTTTTTGATCATGCCGAATATTACCGGAACAAATGATGTCGCTAATTTCTCCACTCAATGGAATTTGGCAAATGACATAGAAGAAATACGGGTTCGTAAGAACATTTTTTATGAACAACGTCAGCAAAAAATCTATCAATTTGCAAGTCAACACGTTTTGCCAAAATCTAAAATCAAGTTTGATGTAAATGCATCTTATACAGGTGGAAAAAGTACAGCGCCTGATTTTAAATTAACGCAATATAGGGCACAGCGACAAGGAAATGAATTATTGCCTGGTTATCAATTCTCACCAACAGCAGATGATGGGATCAGACGTTATTACCGTTACTTAGATGAAAACTTGTTTGATTCTCGTCTACAAATGGAAATTCCATTGGCAAAAGGAGAAGTAAAATTGGTGCGTAAAGTCAAAGCTGGGGGAGCTTATCAATTAACAACAAGAGATTCGAACATTGATGAATTCTTTTTAGCATCAGGTAATACGAATGTTGTTCAATTACAAAATGATGATATTAATTCTTATTTGAATCAAGACAAATTTACCATGCAAAATGGTGAACTTGATTTCTTCTATGAGCAACGTAAATGGGACTGGAACCATACCATTGGAAAAACGTCCATTACATCCGCTTTTGTCTTACTGGATTTCGAATTTTCAAAAAGCATCCGATTCAACGGTGGATTGCGAGTAGAGAAAGTTAACTTATTTTCGGATGTATATCAATATGATTTACTTGGGTATGAAAGAAATGATGGACGCAGAGTGAATGTTGCAGGATATCCAATGATTAACCCAGGGATAATTGATCAAGTCAATTTTTTGCCTTCAGGTAGTTTGATTTATAAATTGGCGAGCAAAAAAAATACAGCTAATTTTCGTTTGAATTTTAGTCAAACCGTTGCACGTCCAAATTTGAGAGAAATGAACGATGCCGCTGTCTACGACAACGAGTTTAGAACCTTGATTTATGGAAATTCGAACTTAAAGATGACAGAAATCTATAATTATGATTTCCGTTTTGAGAATTTCTTTAAAAATGGCGACAATATTTCAGCTAGCGCATTCTACAAGGATTTCACCAATCACATTGAAATGGGTTTTGGTAGTTCAGGAATTACATGGGACAACAACGAAAATTCGTATGTAGCAGGTATTGAATTAGAAGGTAGAAAGAAAATCGGAGATCATTTCGAATTCCGTAGCAATGTCACCATTGTGAAGTCATATTCTCAATTTGTAAGAAAGGAATTGATTGTTTTACTAAACAATCAAAGTTTATACGTGCCAATAGACACGGTGGAACGCACCATGTTTGGACAAGCTCCTTACATTATTAATGGCATTTTAAGTTATACATCTGACACCCTTGGATTAACAGCGACAATTAGTTACAATGTTCAAGGACCTCGTTTGGTGTTAACAGGGATTTTGAAAGGACGTCCAGATGTGTATGAAATGCCAAGAAATACCATCGATATTAAAGTATCTAAAACATTAGGTGATCATTTCTCCATGAGTTTCACAGTAAGGGATCTATTAAATGCACCAGTAAGACGTGCCTACAAAACACCGGGCGGATACATCGATTACGACCGTTTCCGTTATGGAACGAATTACCAACTAGGTATATCCTATAAATTATAAAGATGAAGAACATGCGACACATCCTTGTCCTCTTACTAACATTTGTCATTCAATTCACTGGTTTTTCTCAGTTGGAAAAAGTAATTGTAGAGAAATACTATGTCAGTGATGTAAATGATGCAACAGATACTCTTGGTGGAGGACTTCCAGTTGGATCCACGACGTACCGCATTTATGTAGATTTAGCTCCTGGAAGTACACTCAGAAAAATCTATGGTGATGTGAATCATCCCTTTTCCATTCAAAGTACAGCGCCCTTTTTTAATCACGAAAGTGACGGTCAAACTTTCGCGAAGGATTTTGTAAAAAACCGTTACCTAGAAGGAGTGGTTGCTTTAGATACTTGGTTAACATTAGGGCAAACAACGAAGACACAAGCTGGAAAAACGTTTGTTGGTGTTTTAAAAAACCAAGATATTGATGGATCATTCATTGGGGGTGTGAATAACGATGGTGGATCAGCATTGATTTCAACTGGTTTATTAGTGAATAATAATAGCAGCGCAGGCATTCCTTTAACCCAAGCGGATGGGATGGATACCATGGCCACAATTCCAACATCATGGAACAATTTTGGCTTATTAGATTTTGTTTCAGGGAATGACTCCACGATGTTTGGATCCCTCGTAGCACAGAATGAATTCATTTCAGATAATTTTTATTTATCAAATTCTGGGATAAAAGGTTTGATTCCAGATAGCAATCAAATTTTGGTGGCACAATTAACAACAACAGGAGATCTATCATTTCACTTAAATATCGTTGTGGATGTATTGGTGAATGGAGTAGTTGAGACCATAAATTATGTTTCCTCGAATGATACCTTATTACTTGGTGAAGAGTTCAATCCGTATTTAATCTACCCTTCTACGTGTGGATGTAACAATTCTGATTTTGTGGAATACGACCCGACTGTGACCTGTTTGGAACCAGGTTCATGCATCACACCGATTATCATTGGGTGTATGGATACGATGGCATGTAATTATGATTCAAATGCAAATGTGAGTTTAGCTAATTTATGTTGTTACCCAGGAAAATGCAACAACCGTGACATCGCCATTGTTTGTCCGGCATTGCGTGGAGAGAATTTTGAATTTTTAGTATATCCGAACCCAAGCTCTGCTGATTTCTTTTTAGATGTTTATAGTGGAATGGCAAACGAAGTAATAAAAGTAGAGGTCTTTAATACTTTTGGTGTTAAAGTATGTGAACAAGCGTTCGCCCCAACAACAATAATCACAGGCGAAAAATTGGAGTTTTCTAACACTGAAAAAGGTGTATACCACATCAAAGTACAAATCGGAGAGCAAGTACAAACGCAATTATTATTTAAAAATTAAGCCATGAAACAGATACTCTTTATTGTTGTAGTTCTTTTTAGTGGTTTACAGGCTTGTAAGAAAGAAACAAAAACACCTGTAGCATTAGAATATGGCACCGTGAGCGATATCGACGGAAACACCTATAAAACGGTAAAAATTGGAGATCAATGGTGGATGTGCGAGAATTTACGTGTAAAACATTTCCAAGATGGATCCAACATCACTTTTATTGGGAATTTAAATCAAGATGCCATTTGGGCACAAGCGACACAAGCTGCATTTAGTTTTGTCAATGATACTGTTTTCGGATGTTACTATAATCATTTGGCTGTTCAAGATGTGAAAAAGTTAGCACCAGAAGGATGGCATATTCCATCTGATCTGGAGTGGTCAACTTTAGAGAAAACAATTGGTATGACTGAAAGTCAATCGAATCAATTTGCATGGAGAGGTACGAATGAAGCAGAAAAATTACTCAATAAAAATTCAGAAGGATGGCCAGTAGGAACGGTTCCTTTTGGTATGGATACCTACAGTTTTGGGATTTTACCCGCTGGTTGTCGCATATTCAATGGTGAACTGACTTTTGGTAATAATGCATTTTTCTGGACCGCATCAACAGAAGCCAATGGAAATGCTTACTACCGTTATTTTGATTATCAGAAAAAAAATATTTTTAGACAAACGACCTATCCTCAATATGGGATGAGCATTCGATGTGTAAAAGATTAAAAAAAAGAAAAGATGATCCGATTATTCTGTTTAGTTGTCCTATTAAATACTACTCTATTCGCGCAAGGAACGAAAGAAAGCAGCCCATGGACCCTTGGTGTACTTGGTGGGAGTGCGGCTACGTACCGCTTCACCAGTTCTGATGCTTCCATGCGTTGGTTGAAAGATGAGTTGGATTCAACAGAATCTTGGACAAATGGCTATTCTTATGGAGTAAGTGCAGATTATGGCTTCTCAGAAAAATTAAGCCTACGCAGTGGTTTCGTTTTTAGCCAATGTGGACAAGCACTAAAAAATGTAGATGGGTATCAATCGTTCAAGGTCAACTATCAATTCATCGACCTACCCTTAACCCTGCGTTATGCGATACCAACCGAGAATGCCAACGTGATTTTTGGTGCAGGCCCACAATTGACCTACTTAATGCGTTCAAGAGCTCTGTACCAAGGCATCGACGATATCGCACTAAACAAAACCACAATCAACGACGAATCCATTCGCAAACTAGGTCTTGCTTTTGGCGCACACGTTTCATACGACCGTTATTTGGGCAACAAGTGTTCTGTCGAACTCGGCCTGAACTACCGCCAACAAGTACTCAGCATCGCACAAGGATCGGTAAACAGACTTCCGTTCTCACTAGGATTATTCTTAGGCTTCCGCAAAGGACTTTAAATTTATCCGCCGAAGTTAGCGCCAAGCTACGAAGGAGGATGAATCCCGCTGAAGCAGCGCGCTCTTCCGCTGTGTTTCTCGCTCTTTTCATCCGCCGAAGTAACGCCAGCTACGAAGGAGGACGTTCTGTTTCTCTCCGCCGTGGCGGACTGAAAATCTTGCATTCCAACACCAAAACTTTCAACCCTAAACGATAACTACCATCGTTAAAACGATTAACAATCCCTTTACATTCTCTTCATCCGTAGTTTGCAAAAACCCAACATTCAGCCAACTTAAACTTATCAAACACTTCATTTTGTCTTAATCAATCCTTAGTCATTCTCCTCTAAATTTGTATCGTAAAATCTAAAAAAGTAAAAAATGAAAACAAAAAAACCTATTTTAAGACTCGCTGTCTTGGCAGCGCTGTCATTTTTCACGGGTAACGAAATTGTTGCTCAAACAAACGTTGGGGCCGCTTGTGGTTGTCCTTCTGTAGGGTCTAGATCAGCAGCAAATGTTCAAACATATGCAGCTTCATTAAACAAATGGTCAGCACTTCCTGCTTCTGCCTATGGTGGAGAGATTACTGGAAACATCACATTAACATGTGACAAAGTTTGGACCATCGATCAAAAAATATATGTTGCTTCTGGCGCTACGTTAACAATCGAGCCAGGAACAGTTATTAAGTCAACGGTTGCGGGTTCTGCTGCTGCTGCAACTGCTTTAATTATTGAAAGAGGAGGAAAGATCATGGCTGCTGGTTCAGAGGCTTGTCCGATCATTTTTACTGCTTCTGCTGATCCTTTGGATGGTTCATATGGTGCACAAAACAAAGGTCAGTGGGGTGGAGTTTTAATTTTAGGAAAAGCAACAAACAACCTAACACTTGCTGCTAACGGACCATTCATTCCAGGAACTTCTGGAAAATTGGCTGTAGCTAACGGTCTAGGTGTAGTTGAAGGATTTGCTTCTTCATTGCCTCAAGACCAATTTGGTGTGGCGGTTGGTTCAATTCCAACAGGATATGCTTTAGGTACTTCTCCATCAGGTAATTATACATTTACAGGTACGGGTGGATCTGCTCAAAATAATTCAGGCGCAACAATTTTAAAAGTAACAACTGCGCCTTCTACTGCTTTAGCTGGACAAACAATTACAGGTAATGGTATTGCTTCTAACACAACTGTAACTAGTTCAGGTACATTATTAACATTATCGAATGTTGCAACAGCAAATTTAACTGGTTCTTATGTTGTTTCTACAACGCAGGGTGGTACAGGTAATTCTGCATCAACGGCTTTAACATTAGATAATTCAAATGCATTGATATATAACGGTATGGCTGTGAGCGGTACTGGTATTGCCACGGGAACAACAGTTTCTTCCGTTTCAGGTACGACGGTTACACTTTCAACACCTTCAACAGCTGTAATGACTGGTACATATACTTTCTCATCCACATTAACTGCTGCTGATGTATTGAATTACACAGGATCAACAAAAATTACATTGGCTTCGGCATTACCATATGTGATGGCTGGAACAGCTGTTTCAGGAACTGGAATTCCTACAAACGCAACAGTTTCTGCAGTAAGTGGATCTACGATTACACTTTCAGCAGGTGCAACCGCTCCGGTAACTGGAACATTAACTTTTACAGGTGTTTATCCTAACCCAGGTGCAACGGCTTATTTCCCAATCGTAACAACTGGAACTTCTTCAACTCCAGCAGGTCTTTCAAATGCGGGTGGTTCCGAATATGTGAATTACGCAGGTGTGTCAATTTCTTCAGCTGGACAATCATTTGATGATAACGATAACTCCGGAATCATGACGTATGTTTCTATCCGTTATTCAGGAGCTATTTTATTAGTAGGATCAGAGATCAATGGTTTAACATTGGCTTCAGTTGGACGTGGAACTAAAATTGAACACGTGGAAATCGTTTCTTGTGCGGATGACAACATCGAAATTTTCGGTGGAACAGTTAACTTAAAATACTGTACAACAATGTTTGGAAATGATGACATGTTCGATTACGATTTAGGTTGGTCAGGAAAAGCACAATTCTTATTTGGAATGAAGGCAAATCAATTTACAACATTAGGTGGTTCAACAGCATCAGGTATCAGTAATGATAGTGATAATGGTTTCGAAGCGGATTCAGATGATAATCAATCTTATAATTCTCCAAAATCAACTCCTGTTATCTACAATGCGACATTGATTGGAAACGAAAAAGTTGTTGGAAACTCTGATAACAGTGGATTAGCAGCGATTATGGCAAAAGAATATACTGGTGGAGAACTTTACAACTCACTTTTTGCTAACTTCAGATCAGGTTTTAATATGAAACAATCGATTGGAACAGGTAGAAATTTCACTCAAGGAAGTTCCCTATACAATCAACAAGGTGATGCTTACCATAACTGGACAAATAGCAGTACTTTAGGAAATGGGAGTCAAATATTAAAAGTAAAATGTAACACCTTCGTTGGTAATGTTAATGGATTAACAGTAAATGCTGCTAGTGCAAGTGCGGGTACTGCGATAACAACTGGTACAGATTTTACGCAATTTACTACTACGGATAACAATATCGTTGTTAGTACATTAACTGGTTTCGATGCTAGTTATCTAATGAATGGTTCAACAAACGTAATTACTACAAAAAATGACGTAGTTCCATCTCCAGGTACAAACGTGCAATTAGGTACTGGTTGTGCTCAAGCTCCAATGGATGGTTTCTTTGAACCAGCAAATTACCGTGGTGCTTTCAAACCAAGTGCGAACAACGAAAACTGGTTATCAGATTGGACTTTCTCTCAAGTATTGAATTCTACGAAAGGTGTTCTTGCTTGTCCTACAGACATCAATAATGATGGTGTAACAGACGTAAATGACTTCTTGATTTTCTCTGGTCAATTCGGACAATCTTGTAATTAATAAAATTAAATAACAAAGCGCTCACCTGCCTTCGAAAACTGGTGAGCGCTTTTAAAAAAAATCTTATGAAAAAATTTAATTTACTAACGAAGGTATTCGTTTTATTTCTCTCTGCCAACTCTTTTGCTCAGGGATTAGAAGGGATCATAGTTGAAAAATACTACATTCCGAATGCTGCCGATGTGGCTGCTCATACGGCCAATGGTTTGGTGAGTCCTGCATTATCTGCAAATTCAGTGGTTTATCGCGTGTACGTAGATATGGCTGCTAACTACAAATTGACAAATATTTGGGGAAATACTGCACACCCGCTAACAATCAACACAACTACGGCATTCTTTAATGATGGTAATGGAGTTGATGTAAATAGTGGAATGAATCAAAACAGTTGGAAAGCGAATACAGCAGGACTGGATTCTTACCTTACAATGGGAAATGTTGTTTCTGGAAAGCAAGGTGTATTAAAATCTGAAGATACGGACGGTACTATTGGTAACACGCAAAGTCTTTTGGCAAACAATCCTGGTGGATGTTACGGTGATCCAATTATGGGAACTAGCGGTAAAGACGGAATGATTGCAGGTTCAAATAATGCTTATTCAAATTTAGGTTTACCTACATCATTGAATATATTTGACCAATCAAACGGTGGTTCATTTACGATGAACGGTGGTTCAATGGCAGTGTTGGCTGGTGTTGCTGGTCCAACATCTAGTAATAAAGTCTTAATCGGACAATTTACAACAGACGGAGTTTTTACGTTTGCTTTGAATATTCAAATTAAAAACACATTAACAAATGCTGTTGAAATTTATGTTCCTTCTAGTGCAACAGGAAGTGAGCAAGTTTTTGCCGGTTTAACGTTAGCTGCAAACACTCCTCCAACAATTACAATGACTGCAAGTCCATCGACTTCAGGAATTATTACAGGTACATCAATGACATTTACAGCTACTGCAGCTGATGTAAGTGGTGGTACAGTTACAGGTGTTGAGTTTTTTGATAATGGGGTTTCAATTGGTGCTGGAACATTAGCAACAGGAACAAGTACGAACGGTACGTATACAAAAAGTTATACTGCTTCAGCAAATGGTGCTCATGCAATCACTGCTAAAGCAACAGACAACGAATGTGCATCTACAACAACAAGTGCAACAAATTTTACTGTTGCGGCTAACCAAGCACCAGTTGTATCAAACTTAACTGTTCCTGCTACAGCTTATTTGGGTTCTACTGTAAACTTTACGTGTACTGCTGCTGACCAAGATGGAACTGTTGCTTCTGTTGAGTTTTTTGTGAATGGTGTTTCTGTAGGAGTTGATAATGCAAGTCCCTACGCTCAATCTTACACAATTCCAACTAACGTAAATGGTTCTTACTCTGTTCAAGCGAAAGCAACAGATAACTTAGGCTTAGTTGGTGCATTTGCATCTGCAACAATGAGTGTTGTGGCAAATACACCTCCAACATGTGTATTGACAAACCCAACAGCAAGTCAGTTAATTACCGCTCCAACGGTAATCAACTTAACTGCAACAGCATCAGATAATGATGGTGTTACAGGTGTAGATTTCTATGTAAACGGAACATTAGTTGGTTCTGATGCTACAAGTCCTTATTCTTATTCTTGGACAAGTACGGCTGGTATCAAAACATTCTATGCGAAAGCAACAGATACGTACGGTGCATTCACCAATTCTGCTTCAGTTACTCTTGATATAGCTGATCCAAATGCATTGCCTTACAAAATCAAAAACAATACACAAAACTGTGACGCAACTACATACTGTATGCCGGTTGCCGTTGCAAGTACATATACTGTGGATAACGTAATTGGTTATGATGTGATTTTGAACTATGATGCTTCTAAATTAACACCAACTGGTAACGTAACAGTAAACAACGGATTAATCAATCCAAACTACGTTGAAACTGCAGTTTCTATCGGTAATCCTTCAGGAAGTAACGGTACAATGCAAATTTCACTTTACTTGAATAGCAATGCACCAGCTTCTGCAGAATTTGCAGGTACCAATACAGACATTTTCTGTGTACAGTTTGCTAAAACAGCAGGATTCAATCCAGTTGACTCTGCAGCATTGACAATCTCTTCTATTCAAGAAAGTTACTACACTGGTGTCATTTTGAAAACAGCAAATGCGGGTAAAGCTTACTCAATCAAAAACAACACATACGAAGGGTCTTTGGTATTCTGGTCTGATAACCAAGCGATTAAATACAATACAGCTTCTCCAAGTTCATACTTGATTACAAATGTAAATGGATCATTGTCTACTACTGGAACAGCAACGACTGCTTCAACTGCTTTGACAATTCCTAATACTGTTTCAGGTGTTGTTGCGGGAATGAAAGTGGTAGCGAACGGTGTACCTGCTGGAACAACAGTGGCAAGTGTTTCTGGTTCAACCGTAACATTGTCTGCTGCTACAACGGCTGCTTTAGCTGCTACCACTGTATCGTTTGTTTCTGCAACAGCAGTTCAACCAAATACTTCTGGAGCGTTTACGCACTCTTTATTGAATGGACAAGATGTTCGTATCGAACGTGATATCGTTAATATCAATTCAGTTCAATTATTGGTGAATGGAGCAGATGCTGTCTTGGCTAAAACATTGTTGTTAAGTGGAAACTTTACACCTTCTGTATACCAAATCATGGCCTTAGACGTTAACTTAGACGGTGTAATTAGTGCGGGAGATATCTCTCAAATTAAACAACGTGCAACATTGGCGATTCCTGAATTCCGTCAAGCTTGGAACTATTCTGCAGCTGGTGTGTCTAACGGACAACCTTCGAAAGACTGGGTGTTTGTTGACCAAACTCGAGTAAATACTTTAGCTGCTTACCAAATTTCATCTACATTCCCAGCGAATGATGGAGTTGGTTATTCTAAATCTCAAGTTCCAGTTGCACCATTCAATTTGGCTGCTAACGTGACAAATTATTCTACTTGTCCAATTGTTGAAACAGAAACCTACAAAGGAATCATGTTAGGAGATGTGAATGCGAGTTATGCTACATTTACAGCAAATGGAATCTTGAAATCAGAAAATGGAGCAGTTATATTAGATTTAGCTTCAGCTGTGAAAGAAGGAAACACATTTAGAATCCCAGTTTCTTTCGAATCAACTGAGTCTACAAATTCATTAGACTTCGCGGTACGTTTCAATGAAAACAATGTTTCTTTCTCTGAATTAAACAATGTAGCAGTAGGAATGGAAGCAAATGCCTTCATGAACGAAACAGATCGCACATTCCGTTTCACAGGATTTGATGTAGCTAACTTCACAGTAGGATCTACGGTAGCTGAGTTGGTTCTTCAATCAAACAACGAAACAATTTCTGAAAAAGACATCATCGCTGATTTAGCCTTAATTAATGGTAAGGCAGTTGATGTGAAATTTGAGAAATCAAGTGAAGCAATTCAATCAGTATTCAATGTTTCTATCTACCCGAATCCATCAAATGGTGTATTCTCTGTACAAGCGACAGAAAACGCAATCGTTGATGTATACGACATGAATGGAAAACAAATTACGGCAAGTCAAGTGATCTCTTCTAACGGAAAAGTGAACATCGACTTAAACAACGTTGAAGCAGGAGTTTATTTAGTACGTGTACAAAATGAAACATTCAGCACAACAAAAAGAATCGTTATTGAAAAATAATATTTCTTCATTTTTTTTATCGCAAAAAAGTCGCAACCGAAAGGTTGCGGCTTCTTTTGTTTAAATTAAAATCGTCAACAACATGAAAAAAATTCTTATTTTACTCATTACTGTATGCATTCAACAAGTAGCTTTTTCACAATCGCACTTGCAGAAACCAACCCATGAAAAAGCAGTGAATGACACCATTGTTTTCGACATCAATCAAGCAGTTTATACAAATACCGCGGGGATTAATTACATTGAATTTCCTGTTATTTTGAAATCCACCAACATGGCTATTAATTCCTTTGATTTTTGGTTTCAATTCAATGTCAATGAACTCACATACGTATCTACTAGTGCTGTAATTAGTGGATTAGATGCATTTAGTAATTACAATACAGCGAACTTTTATTTAAGCAATACAAGTTCAGGGACATCCATTACCTTTAATATTCCAACGAATATTCCAGTGATCAAATTGAAGTTTGCTTTGGCAAACGCCTGCACGGAAATTAACCAGAATGATTTTTCGAATGTGACAACGCTTTTTGATGGGGATGTAAGTTCACATATGTTTGTGGCACCCATTGAACAACCCATTCAATTAGTGAGTCCAGATCCACTTTGTACACATAACGACATTGTTTTTTCTTATCCTTCTTCTATTTACGGCAATCCTATTTCCACATATCATTGGGACTTTGGCAATGGCGATCAAGGGACAAGTCAAACGGATAGCACTTTGTTTAACTCCGGTTCATATACAGTAACTCTTACAGTGACAACAACGGATGGATGTACGCATGTTATAAATCGTGATGTTACAGTAATTGAAGGTCCTAACGCTGCGTTCTCGGCGGTTTACAATGCTGGACTAAATGCACAAGTATTTACGGATGAATCCACAATTTTGACAGGAAACATCAATCAGTATGAATGGAACTACGGTGATTCATCACCAAACGAATTCATTCAAAATCCGACTCATTCATACCAAGTTACAGGTTCATATTTGGTTACCTTAACGGTAACTTCTGACAATGGATGTTCCAACTCTTACGATTCCATCGTCTCTTCTTCCGACGGGATCTTTGAGTTGGATTTCTATACGATGTCTCTTTCCCCGAATCCAAGCATGAACAATTGTCAAATCGTTTCAGATAAATTCTTCTCAGGAACAATGACCATTGAAAACATAAACGGAGCAGTGATTTTGGAGAAAAAAATACAAGGAACACAATTTAATGTAGATTTAGCAACGTATTCCAACGGAACTTACCTCGTAAAATTGTCAAATAATTCTGGAAATAAATTATTCAAGGTTATCAAACTATAAAGGGAAGATTACTATTCACAACACGCTTTTGAAAAGGATTTAACTTCATAAAGTTCCCTTAAAACTAAGGAAACATCCCGTGAGCACCTTTGTATAAAATGACAAACATGCAAACAAAACGGGATGTTGAATTAGTGGTGATATCAGATGTTCATTTAGGAACCTATGGTGCACGAGCGAGTGAATTGGTGAGTTACTTACGATCAATCCAACCAAGAACCTTGGTGTTGAACGGTGACATCATCGATATCTGGCAGTTTAGCAAACACTATTTTCCAGCTGACCACATGCAGGTTTTGAAAGAAATCACCTCTTTGCTATCAAAAGGAACCAAAGTCTATTACATCACGGGAAATCACGATGAAATGCTGCGAAAGTTTAAAGGCTTTAGCATGGGAAATTTTGAAATCCAAAATAAATTAATTCTTCCCCTAACAACCGGGACAGCTTGGGTCTTCCACGGAGATGTATTCGATACCACGATGAAGCATTCTAAGTGGATTGCCAAATTAGGAGGAAAAGGCTACGACCTACTTATTGTCCTCAATACGATTGTCAATTGGTTCAGTGAAAAACTTGGACGTGGACGCGTTTCTTTATCCAAAAAGGTAAAAGACAGCGTCAAAGGCGTGATCAAGTTCGTGAACAACTTCGAAGAAACGGCAGCGGAAATCGCCATCAATAATGGTTATCAGTTTGTCGTATGTGGACACATACACCATCCGCAAATCAAGAAAATGACCAATGCGAATGGAGAGTCAGTGTTGTACTTGAATTCGGGTGATTGGGTCGAAAATTCTACGGCATTGGAATACGATAAAGAACAGTGGACACTCTACAAGCACGTGCCGAAATCGGGTGATTTCGTGAAACAAGATTCCATATCTTTTAAAAATGCCCTGAGTTACGATCAGTTGCTCCAAGAAGTTGTTTCTGGATTAAATTTCGATGCGCAATGAAAGTCTTGTACGCCATCCAAGGTACCGGAAACGGACATTTGAGCAGAGCGCAGGAGATTGTTCCCATGTTCAATAAATACGTCGACACGACTGTTTTGGTGAGTGGAAATCAATCACAAATTCAGTATAATTTCGATGTGAATTACCAAAAAACAGGACTCACCTTTCTTAGTGGAAAAACGGGTAAAATAGATTTGCTTCGCACCGTTTTCAAATCGCATCCCATTGATTTTTTCAACGAAATACGTACTTTTCCAATTAAGCAATTTGACTTAGTGATTACCGATTTCGAACCCGTTTCTGCTTGGTCGGCGCTCATGCACGGTGTTCCATGTATCGAAATGAGTCATCAAGCAGCGGTTATTCATCCCAATGCGCCTAAATCGGATTCACGGAATAGAATCGGTGAATACATTCTAAATCATTACTGTCCAACCAAGGAAAAAATTGGATTCCATTTTGATCAATATGGCGAGCAGATTCATACGCCCGTAATCCGAAAAAATATTCGTTCGATTGACGCTAAAAACCAAGGGCACTACACCGTTTATCTTCCTGCGTATCACGACGAGGTATTACTCCATTTCTTAAAGCAATTTCCGGTCAAGTGGGAGGTGTTTTCGAAATTCACGAAGGAGAAATCGACTCATGGAAATGTGGATTTTCATCCAATTGACAACGAAACATTCACGCAGAGTTTCGCAAATTGTGAAGGCGTATTATGTGGGGCGGGATTCGAACTTCCAGCAGAAGCCATGTACTTGCAAAAGAAGTTACTGGTGATTCCAATGAAAGGACAATACGAGCAACACTGCAATGCTGTAGCAGCGAAAAATATGGGCGCCACCATGATCGACGGATTGAATTTATTGCATCATCGAACAATCAATTTATGGTTGAGTCAAGGAGCAAGTATTCAGGTAAATTACGAAGATCAAACCGAGCAAATTGTTCAACAAACTCTTGCAGATTTTGAACGAAAAAACCGCCTATTCAACGCGCCTCGACTATCAGATGAGAAGACAGTTTTTGAAAAATTAGCGGTTTTGAAGTATTTGTTTTGATTAAAAGTTCGTTTATCGTGGTTCGTTTAAACGTTGTATTAATTCAAAAAGAATGTTTTTTGTGAGTCGTTTAAACGTTGTATAAATTCAAAAAACGTTTCCCGTAAATTTTTGAATTAAAAAACGATAAACAGTAAAACTACAAACGTTTTTAGATCATTTTGAATTAAAACGGTTTACTGTAAAACGAAGAACGATAAACGTGATTTTTTGAATTAAAAAACGATAAACAGTAAAACTACAAACGTTTTTAGATC
>CANGJM010000026.1 GCA_947454525.1 Flavobacteriales bacterium
TATCACAGATTACATGTGGAGTTTTGGAGACGGAAGTCCGAACTCGAACTTGGAGAATCCGGTACACAATTATCCAGCAGAGACAGTTGACTCCTACATCGTGAGTTTGATGGTAACCGACACCAATGGCTGTGTAGACACCGTATCGAATGTATTCTGGTTAAACGACATGTTGAATGTATATGTACCAAATGCGATTACGATTAACAGCGACGGATTGAACGAATTGTTCTTGCCAATATTCTCGAATGTAGATGCGGTGAAGAGTTATGATTTATGGATTTACAATCGATGGGGACAACTCGTATTTGAGACGGATGAGATAGCAGAAGGCTGGAACGGAAGATACAAAGACAATAAAGATGTACAACTCGGAGTCTACACTTGGAAGATCAGGTATGTGGATAACTTAGGGGAGGCGCGAACATTAGTCGGACACATTACTGTAATAAGGTAATTCAATTTTACAAGAATACTTTAAATCATTCTTGTAACTTTGGCCTTGAAGAAAAATTACATGAAAAAGCTAATAGAAGCATTTCCACAAAATATCATTGACGCAACAGCAATTGCGAAAGCAAGAATTTTTCAAAAACCTAAAAACGAGATTCACCATATTGTGATTTGTGGTTTAGGTGGATCGGGAATCGGAGCAAAAATCGTTTCAAATTGGATTCAAGATGAGATTCAGGTTCCAGTTGTTTTGTGCAATGAGTATGTGCTTCCTGCATTTGTAGGAAAAAACACTTTGGTAATCGCCTCATCTTACTCTGGAAATACAGAGGAGACAACAATGAGCATCAACGAAGCACATGCGAAGGGATGTCACATCATTGGAATTACAAGTGGAGGAAATCTCGCTTCTTTTTGTGCTGACAATGGATACGATTGCGTAATCGTTCCGGGTGGAAATCCACCACGTAGCGCTTTGGCATTTTCCGTCGTTCAATTGTTACATATGTTAGCAGAGTTAGGATTTACTTCTCCTGCGCATGTGGATTCAATGAATAAATCTGCTGGGATTCTTACCAATGAAATGGAAGAAATTCAAGCGATAGGAAAAGAATTAGCAGCACATTTGTTTGGAAAAGTTGGTGTTTATTATGCCGAAACGAAATACGAAGGAGTCATTGTTCGTGCTCGTCAACAGTTCAACGAGAATTCAAAATATTTAGGATGGCATCATACCATTCCTGAAATGAATCACAATGAACTTGTAGGATGGAGTGGAGGAGATGCACGTTTTGCACCTGTTTTTTTCAGTACGGGAGATTTACATCCAAGAAATCAAAAGCGCATGGAAATCACTTTGGCTGCAGTTGAAAAGAAATGTGGAAAAGTATTCATCTTGCATACAAAAGGCGATACCTTAATTGAGCGCTCTTTGTACTTGATTCACATTGTTGATTGGGCTTCTTATTATTTGTGTGATATGAAAGGTGCAGATATCAATGATATGGAAATCGTTGATTATTTAAAAGAAGAATTGTCTAAATTTTAATGGAAACACCACAGATTCTGGTTCAAGACCTTGGATTAATTGATTACAAAGAAGCATGGGACTTACAAGAGTCCTTGCTGAAGGAGTCTGTTGACCTTAAAGTTGCAAATCGCATCAATAACACATCGAATTTACCGGTAAATCATTTGCTTTTCTGCGAACATCCCCATGTATATACACTTGGAAAAAGTGGCAAGCAAGAACATTTATTGTTAGATGACCTTCAGTTGACAGAAGTTTCCGCCACCTATTATAAAATCAATAGGGGAGGAGATATTACGTATCATGGTCCAGGTCAACTGGTGATGTATCCAATACTTGATCTAGAACAGTTTTTTACAGATATTCATAAATACCTGAGGTATCTAGAGGAGGCAGTGATCATGACCCTTAAGGATTATGGTGTTCATGCAGATCGCTTTGAAGGACTAACAGGTGTTTGGATAGAGCCGAACACGCCAAATGCTCGAAAAATATGTGCAATGGGAGTTAAATGTTCAAGATGGATCACCATGCATGGAATTGGCTTCAATATCAATTCAGATTTGAATTATTTCCAACATATTGTTCCTTGCGGCATAGATGACAAAGCAGTCACCTCTTTGGAGAAAGAACTAGGCCGAAAAATACCAATGGATGAAGTAAAACAAAAATTAGTGACGCATATGGCTACTATTTTTGGATTCATGATTTCAAAATAATCGTTGAAATGAGAGAAGAATTAAAAGGACCGAAAGTTGAAAATGTGTCCATCGCATTAGTAGAAATTCCTTTAGAGAATAATGAAAATGAAAAGGAATACATCGTTTATTTACTGAACCTTCGTGATGACATCATGGAAGGAATCATTGTTGCATCTACGGGATATGGAGAAAATCCAAACACTGGTGAGCAAATCAAAACCTCTACCTTGAGAAGAGGCATTGAATTAATGCTCCCGAATGAAGCAGCCCGAATCGAACCTATCATGCCGGATTTATTCGATTTAACGAATGAATATTGGGTGAGTTTTTGGGTTAATGACGTGATGTACGACAAACGATTTTTGTTTATCCCAGGAAGTATCAAAGAAGAAGATTTCAAAATGATAGATCTTTTAGGACACAAGGGAATTCTACTTTCATGAGAAAAATAGCTGTGTTCGTTCTTTTTTTAGCCCTAAACTTCGGTGCATTGGCCATTGGAGGAATTTTAATGGGTGCTAGTCCAGTTGAGAACAATTGGTATACTAGTTTAAATCAAGCACCTTGGACTCCACCTGGATTCGTTTTTGGAATTGCATGGACCATTATCATGCTGTGTTTTTCGATGTATTTGGCAACGAGTTCGGATTTTGTTTTGAGTGAACCTAAGCGAAGGAAGACCTACATTATTCACTTGGTCTTAAACGTAGCTTGGAATCCGGTTTTTTTCTATCTCCATTTGACTTGGCTTGCATTTCCCATTTTAATTGGACTAATATTAACCTTGATTCAACTTAATCGACAAATGGGTTATACTTTTAGCACCCCTAAATCATGGTTGTTATTCCCGTATTTTATTTGGTTAGCAATAGCAGCGTCCTTGAACGCCTATATTGCCATTATGAATTAGTCTGCAAAAGTGATTTTCCGGTCATTTCAATTGGCGCTGCTAATCTCATGCGATTCAGAATTGTAGGCGCAACATCAGCGAGAATACCATTGTTTAATTTGACTCCTGAATCATCCGTTACAAGAATTACAGGAACTGGATTTAAACTATGTGCTGTATTTGGCGTTCCGTCAGGGTTTACGGCAAAGTCTGCGTTTCCATGGTCCGCAATGATTAAAAATTCATACCCGTTTGCGCGTCCTGCAGTTACGACATCTTGAAGACAAGCATCGACTGTTTCAACAGCTTTTGTAATTGCAGAAAATACACCGGTGTGTCCAACCATGTCTGGATTTGCAAAATTTAAACAAATGAAATTTGGTTTCTCATTGGTGATGCTCGAAACAATGCGGTCACGAACCTCTAGAGCGCTCATTTCAGGTTGCAAATCATACGTGGCTACTTTGGGAGAATTCACTAACAATCTGTTTTCCCCTAGAAATGGCTCCTCTCGTCCACCACTAAAGAAAAAAGTAACATGTGGGTACTTTTCGGTTTCCGCAATGCGTACTTGGGTTCTGTCCATATTAGAGATCACCTCTCCTAACGTATTAATCAAGTTGTCTTTTTCAAAAACCACATTCAATCCTTTATAGCTTGCATCATAGTTAGTCATGGTACAGTAATGGATGTCAAGTGGCGACATCTCATAAGCCGGAAAGGCTTCTTGTGTTAAAACGGTAGTTATTTCTCTTGGACGATCAGTTCGGAAATTAAATGAGATGACGATATCCCCATTTTCAATGATTCCCGTGGGCTCTAATATGAAACCTTCGATAAACTCGTCTGTTACTCCATTTTCGTAAGATTTACGTATCGCTTCCGTAGCAGATGTTGCGGTGGTTCCAATTCCTTTTGTAAGTAGTTGATAGGCTTTGGCTACTCGTTCCCAGCGCTTGTCCCTATCCATTGCGTAATAGCGTCCAATGATGCTGGCAATTTTTGCGGAGCCTTTTGACAAATGATCTTCTAATTTTTGAATAAATCCGAGTCCACTTTTTGGATCACAATCGCGTCCATCGGTAAAGGCATGAACAAAAACTTTTTCTAATCCGTGGGCATTTGCCATATCACAAAGCGTATGCAAATGTGCTTGAGAACTATGAACTCCTCCTTCCGAAACGAGTCCAATAAAGTGCACTTTCGAATTTCGCTCTTTTGCTAAGTCAAATGCAGTGAGTAGGACCGGATTCTTTTGAAATTCTCCATCGCGAATGGATTTATTAATGCGTGTGAGTTCTTGGTAAACGATTCTTCCTGCACCAATGTTTAAGTGTCCAACTTCTGAATTACCCATTTGTCCTTCTGGCAAACCAACATCCTCTCCAAATGTCGTTAATGTCGCATGAGGATAAGTATCCAAGAGCGAGTCCATGAAAGGCGTATTGGCTGCTGAGATGGCATCGGAAGCGGATTTGTCTCCAATACCCCAACCATCAAGAATGATGAGTCCGAAGTGATTTGTCATAGGGCAAAGTTACCTCAAAAACTGTTCCTTTAGGGAAATTTTCTTTACATGTTATTTTGGCTCCTTGTAATTGAGCAAATTCAGCTGCGATAAATAAACCTAGTCCACTTCCTTGTTTCTGGCGTGTTTCTTCGTTCCCAATTCGGTAAAATTTGTCGAAAATGGATGCGCGTTCATTTGAAGGTATACCTGGACCTTCATCTTTCACACCAAAGACATAGTTAGTTCCTTGTTGATGCATGTAAATGTTAATATGTGCATCTATGCCCGCATATTTACAGGCATTTTCCAGTAAATTAACTAAAATCATTTCCAAAATGAATGCATCCGCGTGAAGAGTGATGCTTTCTGAGGAAGTAATGGTAATAAAATCCTGCAAGTAGCGTTTGTGAAAGCGATCGACAATATTGTGAACTAAACCATTGAGATGGATGTCACTGTTGACGGCTTTCAGGGATTTGTTTTCGACTCTTGAGGCATGTAAAATGTTGTCAATTAATAAACTCAAACGTTCATTTTCATCCATCGCCTTTTTGAGTAAATCGGTCTTTTTTTCTTCTGGCAAATCATGTTTTAAAAGTGTTTGAAGAAATAATTTGACAGAAGAAATCGGTGTTTTTAATTCATGTGTAACGGAAAGCAGAAAATTAGACTGTCTTTGAGTTAATCCGATTTCTTTGAGAATTACTTTGCGCATTTTCCAAATCCCTAAGAATAACAGGACCATAAAGACACTTCCTTCACCGATAACCATCCACACACGTCTTTGATAATCTCCTGAAGAAATAGCGACTTGTCCGTTTAAGCGAATGAGTAAATTCCCCCACCAGATAAATTGAAGGAAAACATAAATCACTAGAATAATCAAGAAAAAATTTGCTTGCTTTTTCATGATCTTATAGAAAATTTAAGGGTTTAAGCGCTGAAAGGATTGTTTCAAAAGAAAAGGAGTAGAAAGGGTTGTTACCAATCCCATAATCACGAGCATGGAGAAGATCTCCACATTGATAAATCCTTCACGGAAGGCAATATTCGCAATGACAAGCTCCATGATACCGCGTGCATTTAATCCATATGCTAAAGTCATGGATTGTCTATGCCCCATGTGTGCAAATCTACCGCCAAGATAACCTCCCAGTATTTTAGAAAGGAAAGACACTAAAATAATAGAAATGAGTAAGCCATAGTTTTCAATAGCGGAAAACTTGAACTCAAGCCCAATTCCTGCAAAGAAAATTGGCGCTAGGAATCCCATTGCCATACTGCTTGTTGTTTTGTGAAAGAGATCGATGTTTTTCGTTCCGATAAGTCGTTTGTTCAAGAGCATGGAAGCGAAAAAAGAACCAATAATGAAATGCAGACCGATGCTTTCTGTTAAGGTAGCAAAAAGCAAAATGAACATAAACAAGATGGCAAACAAGGACTCTTTTCCTTTAAGCACTCCTAATAATCGATCAATTTGATTTTCAACAAAGTTCTCTTTTTGTGTGAAATGTTGAATGACACGGTAGGAAACGTAAACAACCAAAATGAACGCAATTAATTTAATTCCTGTGAAAATCGTTGCGGTAGTAATTGCCGAAAACGTTTTGTCAATGTGATTCATGTCCAACAAAATCCCTAGGATTGTTAAGGCAAGGACATCGTCAAAAATAGCAACTGAAATGATTTTTTGTCCCACTTCGGTATTTAGTTTCCCTAAGTCCATCAGTATTCGAATACTCACCGGAAGCGCTGTAATAGCGACACATAAACCAATAAAAACCGTGGTCATGACATTTTGCCCAAAAAGTTTACCAATCATAAATCCACTTAGAATAGGCAGAATGAAAGCCAAAAGGGAAATGATAATGTTTCTTCCCCTCATGGACTTTAATATATCATCAAAGTTTATTTCAAGTCCGGCAAGAATGACGAGGAGAAAGACTCCCAAGTCTGATATTACCTTTAGTTCTTCCGTTCGATGAATAAAGTTTAACAAGGTTGGACCTAAGATGATTCCTGCAATGATTTCACCAATCATGGCAGGTTGCTTCATACGTTCAAATAGTTCACCAAAGAAACGTGCTAGAACCAATAACAAGAGAAGTGCAGCAAAAAAGGGCAATTCAAATTTTGGTAAATCAATCATCTTAAATCAGATTTAATTGTAAGTTGTTTTTTATGCTGTTGGAGAACTGATTTTCATCAAGTTTTCCTTTCTTTCATTCATGTCAATGCTTGTTCAGTATCGTTTTCTACAAGGATTATTCCCCGTAAAGTTGTTAGTTCAGAACACTCATTAACGAATTGTCTCCATTGGTCTTGCTCCTTGCATCAATGCGCTTGGGTCAATTGTTTGTGTGGTTGGTGCAACTGGCTCAGAAACCGGATTCGACGATTTAATAAAACCATAGTGTTCTGCCATTGCACCCATGTACAATTGAAGATTCCCAATCATTTCAGAATAGGCTCCCGAATAGGCATCCACACTTTCTCCGTTGTCCATAGCCAATTGTTCTAATTCACTATAAATACGAGGCATAACAACTTTATATACATGTGTTATTTCCTTTTTAAGTGCTTTCGAAAAGGCCGAAGTAGGATTTCCATAGCGTGGATTTTGAGCCAAATCATTCATTTTGAAACAAGCATCAATTGCTGCGATGAGATCTTCAGCATTTTCTGGGTTACCAGCAAATTCAGCATCACTGTGTTCAAAATATGCGATGATACTTTTGTAGTTTGCGAGCAATTTCGTTCCAAGTGCTTCTGCTTTGGTTTTCTGTCCAGCCAAGTAATATAGCTGAACATATTCGTGTAAGGAACCGCTGCATTTTGCTCTTATTGTTTGACCTTGGTAATTGTAGTCACCATGACGTTCATTGAATTTCAAGGACATGAATGGATCACATGAATTTACTTCGCCAAAGTCAAGAACTCTTTCGAGTGGCATTAATTTCAAGGAGTAATCTAATACTGAAATCGCTTTAGCAGTCTGCTTGCGGTTCAATAATTGTTCAGCCAACAATAAGAAGTTTGAACGGTATTGAACAGTATGACGTCTAGCATAGTAATCTGTTAAAACATGTGGATTCGCCATATCTCCGTATTCGTAAACGCTCATCATGTTTTTAACCATTTTCGCAACGTTATAGAACATTGGTTCTTCTTTAACAGGACTCAATTCGTATGCCATTCCAACTTGCTTCACATGTCCGCCTGAAAGCAATGCCACCGAGAAAGACGATCCACGGCTACTAGAGAAGAAAATTCCACGTTTCCAATCATTGTTAGCTACGATGTCCATCATCATGACTTCGTCACGAGTTAATGCTGGATCTCTTTCTGTACTGAATTCAAAATTGATTTCATCTGAACAAGAGGCCAATTCTTTTTGTGTAATCGTTCCGGCTTTCAGTGCATTTTCTTTGTTCACTTTCAGCGTAAAGCGATTAGACGGGAAGAAGCTGTATTTTTTTCCTTCGTCCGTCAACATGTTGTTGTCGTCGCGAACAAACGCCATAGCATCCTTAAAGTCAACAGCAGACCAAATGTTTTCGTATTGCTCGAGCAATTCTTGAAGTTGTTCGGCAGAACCGTTTTTAAATTCAACAGAACCACTTCTTGCACCTTCAAACAACTTAAATACACCTAGGTATTTTTGAATGGTAGCTTGAATGAGGTTTGTTGTATCGGTGTTTGCAATTGCTGCGCGAGTCGCTTCAAATTCGGCATTTGTAATCGAAACATTTGCGAAGATTTTTTGAACTTCCTGATCAAAATAACGTGCAGCTGTCACCGCCTCTGTTGGATTGTTTTCCAAACGCATTGTTAATACTTTGTTGATCATTTCTTCACTGGCATTCATAGAGAATAACTGAAGCAATGGCATAAAGTAAACTTGATCCGTATTTCCTGCATACATGAGGATTTGGTCCTCACGGAATTTAATCGGAAGCGGGTCAGAATCGTAAGACTTCATCTTCATTTGATTCGTATACCAGTCTGTTCCCATCAAGGATAAGTTACATACGCGAACATCCGTTCGTTTCCCCTCCACTTCTTGAAGGTACCAAAGAGGGAAGGTATCGTTGTCCCCGTTGGTAAAGATGATGCTATTTTTACCACATGATTGTAAGTAATTTGTCGCCAAGTCTCTAGCGGATGTTTTTCCACTTCGGTCGTGATCGTCCCAACCTTGTACACCCATAATGACAGGCACGGCAACACCAAGCGCACTGGCAAGCATGGCACTATTTACTTGAGATTTGATTTTACGTTGAACGAAGTTGTAAATCGCAAATACACCAACTCCAATCCACATCGCAAAGAAGTAGAATGAACCAGCATACGCATAGTCACGTTCTCTTGGCTCCATTGGTTTTTGATTCAAATAAACCACAATGGCTAATCCTGTAAAGAGAAAAGCAAGTGTCAATACGAATGCATCTTTTGGCGCTTTGCGGTAATGGAATACAAGTCCAATAATCGCTAAGATGAGGGGCAATAAGAAGAATTTGTTATGAGCCGGATTCTCCGTTGTATAGTGAGGTTGAAATTCTTGACTTCCTAAACGAGCTTCGTCTAATAAAGAAATTCCTGAAATCCAGTTTCCATGTAGGTTGTCTCCGTGACCTTGAATGTCGTTTTGACGTCCAGCAAAGTTCCACATGAAGTAGCGCAAGTACATCCAATTCACTTGGTATCGCATGAAATAGGTGAGGTTCTCTCCAAAACTTGGTAAACGTTTTCCGTCACGACCAATTTCGGTGTTTGTTCCGTCATTTTCATCATATCCGGACCATTTCGCGTATCCTTGTTTGTGAACCGGACTATCGCCAGAGTACATACGTGGGAAAATGGTTGATTGCGCATAGGTTGCTACAGCACCATGTCGGATCGATGCATTACTCTCGTAGTATTTTTCTTCAATGGAATAGGCTCCATCGTGTTCTGCAACCCATTTTTGGGCGTCCGCTTCTTTCGTGAAAGCTTTCACTTCCACATCTCCTTCGGTAATCACAAAGCGACGCAAATAATAAGCTGACAAATCTTTCCAAGCATCATTGCTCAAAATACGCGCTCCGTTTTCTGTCATTTCTTCTCCATTACGGAAGGAATTCCAATAATTTCCAAAGAAGATCGGCGCAGAACCGTATTGCTCGCGTTTCAAATAGGAGTGAAGTGTCACTAAGTTCTCCGGGTCATTTTCATCCAACGGAGTGTTCGCATTGGAACGAATAACAATGACTGCAAATGAGCTGTAACCAATTAATAGAAACACCAATCCCATCATGGAATTGTAAACCAAGGTATTTCCTTTTTTTCTCGCCCATCTTACTAGAAAAACACAAGCGAAAATCAATAGGATGAAAAAGAAAACCGTTCCAGAAAAGAAGGGAAGGCCTAGACTATTGACAAAAGCAACTTCGAAATTCGATGCCATTGCAATGGACCCAGGGATAATTCCTTCTTGAATAAATCCAAGAGCAAAAATCGAAATAATACCCGTGAGAAGAATTCCTTTCAAATTCACTTCTTCTTTTACGCGGAAATAAATCATGTATCCAATCGCAGGCACGACTAGGATTCCTAATAAATGGACTCCAATCGCAAGTCCAAGCATGAAGAAAATTAACAAGATCCATCTGTTTGGACGATAGTCATCGGAAAGCTCGCCTGATGTCAACATACCCATTTCTTCGTCCCATTTCAAAATAGCCCAGAAAATGACAGCGGTAAATAAAGACGCCATGGCATAGACCTCCCCCTCAACAGCGGAAAACCAGAAGGAATCCGAGAATGTATAAGCCAAGGATCCAATAGCAGCAGAAGCGAAAATGGCAATTTGATTACCACAAGTCAATTCTTTCTGTTGGGAAAGAATGATTTTTTTAATCAACAAGGTTAATGACCAAAACATAAAAAGGATGGTCAATGAACTTGAAATAGCAGATAAGGCATTGATCCAAACAGCAACAGATTCAGGCGCTGCAAAGAAAGAAAATAAACGTCCCAAAACCATAAACAACGGCGCACCAGGAGGGTGTCCAACTTCTAATTTGTAAGCGGCAGTTATATATTCACCACAGTCCCATAAACTTGCGGTGGATTCAATCGTCATTAGGTACACAGTGCTTGCCATCAGAAAAACAAGCCAACCGAGTAGGGTATTCCATTTAGTGTAATTCATGTGTATGCGAATTAGTTCTGTTTTTAGTTCTGCGAATTTAAGAATATTCGCGTTGAAAACTCACTCATTTTGAGCAATTACGAAAGAAGTTCAAAATTATTTTACAAATCTAGTTGCCAACAAGAAAAAATGTTATTAAATTTGCATCGCATTTGAAAAAATGTTGAATGGCCCATGGTGTAACTGGCAACACGTCGGTTTTTGGTACCGAAGAGTCTAGGTTCGAGCCCTAGTGGGCCAACTCTTTAAAAACCAAAAAACCCTTGAAGCATTAGCTTTCAAGGGTTTTTTTTTGTTAACGATTTCGCTCCTCTTCTTCGTTGAAAACCAACAGCGTATGCTTGATCATTTCATAGATTTGTTGGGGATTCAGTGCGTTTGTATTAGTAATCGATCCGAGTTGTCCGGTGTAGCTAATGCTGCTAATTTTATCAAAATCCCAGAGACGGATTTTACGAGAATAAACTTTCTTTTTGTCGATGTCGAATGCTTTAATTTTTACTTTTACGGTTGGATGAATGTTTGAATATTGGACTCCCATCGCGCCAAAAGAAGGTCCATTATAACCCTGAACTTTTATTTTCATCTTGACATACAGTTCCTCTTCATAGCCGAAAATTGCTCTTTTCTTGCTCATTTTTGGATACCCACCAGCATAGGTTCCTGTTTCCAAAGTTGTTCGTTTACTACCATCTGCTTTCAGATCATAAATGAAATTCGATTCCTTAAATAATTGGCTTTTTACCGTTTTTTGAATGTAAAACTTGATCGAATCTTGTAAATTGGATGGAAATCTGAAATTTGAATAGGCATTGGTAGATTGATTGGCTGTTGTAAATGTCACTGAACTGGTAAGCGCTTTGTCCACCAATAAGCGAACCCTGAAGATTCCAGCTTGAGCAGAATATTCAAAAGAATGAAATACAAGGAGAAATAGAAGTATAAAATAAAGAAGATGTTTTTTCATTTGAAGCTTTTTCTCAAAGTTACAAAATGCGTGCCTTTTTTTCAAAGCATAAGGATGATAAATGTGAATCCATTGATTATAACGTATCTTTGTAAAAAAATCGAAGAATGAGTGAAACACGCACAGATATTAGCGAACTAGGTGAATTTGGAATCATTGATCAACTGACAAAGGGTGTGGAATTGAAAAATGAAACGTCCATTTTGGGAGTTGGTGACGATGCCGCGGTCATTGATGCAGGAAATGACGAGTATGTACTCGTTTCTACTGATGCATTAATTGAAGGGATTCATTTTAACCTGATGTATATGCCCTTGAAGCACCTCGGTTACAAAGCGGTTGCGGTCAATGTTTCAGATATCTGCGCGATGAATGGCAAAGCAGAACAAATTACGGTTGCACTTGCTGTATCGAACCGATTTAGCTTGGAAGCTTTGGAAGAACTGTATGCTGGAATCAAATTGGCATGTACGGAGTTTGATGTTGATTTGGTTGGTGGTGACACGACAAGCTCCACTTCCGGACTCATGCTTACGATTACGGCGATTGGACGCGTGAAAAAGGAAGAAATCGTCTACCGATCGGGAGCAAAAGAATTCGATTTACTTGTTGTTTCTGGTGATCTTGGTGGCGCCTACATGGGCTTGCAATTATTAGAAAGAGAAAAGGATGTGTTTAAATCGAATCCGGCGATTCAGCCAGATCTTGACGGACATGACTATATCATGCAACGTCAATTAAAACCTGAAGCTAGGGTTGACGTAATAAAATACTTAAAGGAATTGGGTGTTCAGCCAACGTCCATGATTGATGTTTCTGACGGACTAGCAAGTGAAATCCTTCACATTTGTAAAGCCAGTAATGTTGGTTGTCATGTCTACGATGAGAAAATTCCAATTGATGCGAAAACATCGATGGCGGCGATTGATTTTAATTTGGACCCAAGTACCTGTGCCCTGAATGGCGGTGAAGATTATGAATTGTTGTTTACGATTAAACAAAGTGATTTTGAGGTAATACAATCGAATCCGAATTTTTCAATCATCGGACACATTACAAGTCCAGAAGATGGAACGTATTTTGTCGATAAAAACGGATCAGCTGTCACATTAACCGCTCAAGGCTGGAGACATTTTTAATCCTTAGTCTATACGCGGTAAATTAATTTGTGTTTTGTGCACGATAACCACCGTAAATTTCCCATGAATTTCCGCTTGAATCCTTTCGGCCTCAATAAGCGTTCGAAAATCACCCACCATTAGATTGAAGTTTGGCGCTTCAAAGGTTACATAGGTGTCGATCTTTGGATACATACCTATGAATCGATTCCTTGCCTCATCAATAATCGATTTATCGGAGTCAAAACAAATTTGTAGCCGATAACCTGACATCTGTTTACTTGCTTTTTTGGCGATTTGCTGCTCAATTCTTTCGTCCGCCTCAATGCTTACCTGTGCGTAAATGTTCTCCAACAATAGTGGTGTTGCTAGAAAAAGGACAAATAGGATATTTCTTGTTTTCATCATTCAAAATTAGTTATTTCCATCTTCATGGATAAAAGAGACTATTTAGAATGATTTTAAATTAGCTTTTTTTACACTTTTTTTGTCACGAAAATGTCATAAAATGCCATGATTGACCTAATTTTGACACCGATAAAAAGCGGGTTGACCGCACTATTTTTAAGAGTGAATTAGTAGTTTATACATGGAAATATCTAGAATTCAGTTGCTTAATCGTTTAAAATCTGTAGCGTTCGTTACGTTAACGTTAGGCTTTGTTGGTTTGACCAACTTTTCAAAAGCTCAAGGAGAGGCACTTTTCAAATCAAAATGTGCTACGTGTCACCAAACCCATAAGAATAGCACTGGACCAAAATTGTTCCAGGTTCGCGACAAATGGGCTGCGGGTGGTGCGAAAGAAGGCAGCATCATCAAATGGGTGAACAATTGGCAAAGTGCTGTAGCTGCGGATCCGTATGCTGCTGAAGTTTCCAAGTGGTCTCCAACGGCGATGAATGCTTTCCCTGATTTGAAAGCGGAGGAAATTAATTCAATTTTTGATTGGATTGATGCGCAGCCAGATCCTACGAAAGTAGATCCAAATGGTGGAGGACTAAATCCGAATGAACCGCCTACTCCGGAAGAAGAAGAAGGATCCGTTGGATGGATTTGGATCGTGATGGGTGTCATCTTTATTGTGGTGATACTTGCAGTTGGTGGCGTTCGTCGTCAATTGAAAATCGCTACTTCTGATAATCCAGAGCACCAAGAGAAACTTACTTACGGAGAAGAATTACGTACGATTGCATGGAAATACAGATTGTGGGTTGGACTTGCGTCCCTTGTGACTGTTATTGCGGTGATCGTAACTTTATTCCAAGGATTGTACCGCATCAATGTGATGGAAGATTACCAACCATCTCAACCGATTGCTTTCCCTCACGACCGTCACGCTGGTGTGAATGGAATTGATTGTAAGTACTGTCACAACTCGGTGACTAAATCGAAATCAGCTGGAATTCCATCTGTGAACGTTTGTATGAATTGTCACAAACAAATCAACGGAGAAGGAAAACCGTTCGCTGGTGAAATCAAGAAAATTTATGCAGCAGCTGGATGGGATGTTTCATCTGGAGCTGGAAAATATACTGGAAAAACAAAACCGATTGTTTGGAACAAAGTACATGTCCTTCCAGATCACGTTTACTTCAATCACTCTCAACACGTAGTAGTAGGTGGTGTGGATTGTAAACAATGTCACGGTGATATGAAAGTCATGAACGAAGCAGCGAAAGTTCAACCAGTTTCTGAATTAAATAAAATCGAAGGAAACGTTCAATTAACTAAACCTACATTAACAATGGGATGGTGTATTGAATGTCACGGTAAAAAAGACGTGAAAATTGGTGATGGTAAAAACGCTTACTATGATGAAATTCACCGTCGTTTGAAAAAAGACCCAGCTCTTTACAAGAAATACTACCAAGATGGTAAAGTCTCTGTAAGTGAACTAGGAGGTTGGGAATGTGCTAAATGCCACTATTAATAAATTAATAATATTCTTGTCGAAGAAAAGACCATGGGAATGACTAGAAAATATTGGAAAGGACTTGAAGAATTAAAGGAGACTCCTGAATTCATTAAGCACAAAGAGCAAGAATTTCCGAATCAGCAAACTGTTGAGGAATTCTTATCTGACGAAAAATTAGCTGAAACTTCTACTGCAAGAAGAGACTTCCTTAAATTCTTAGGATTCTCTGTTGCTGCAGCAACGTTAGCGGCTTGTGAGGCTCCTGTTACAAAGGTTGTACCTTATGTGATTAAACCTGAAAATGTTACTCCTGGTATGCCAACTTGGTATACGAGTACGTACTACGATGGTAATTCATATGCGAGTATCCTTGTTAAAACACGTGAGGCACGTCCAATCTTTATTAAAGGAAATAAAGACTTCGGATTTACGAAAGGTGGTGTAAACCCTCAAATCGTTGCATCTGTACTAGGATTGTACGATAGCGAGCGTTTGGGTCAACCAACTGCTGGTGGAGCAAATGCTTCTTGGTCATCTATTGACAAAGCAATCTCGTCAGCACTTAAATCTGCTAAATCTGTTACCTTATTGACAAACACAGTAATCAGTCCTTCTATGAAGCGTGCGATTGCTGAAATGTCAGTTTCAATGAACGGTGAAGCTGGAAGTAAATTCCAACACATCCAATACGATGCGGTTTCTTACGCTGGAATGCGTGAAGCAAACTTATCGAACTTCGGATCTAGAATCATTCCTAGCTACGATTTTTCGAAAGCAAAAACAATCGTATCAGTTGATGCAGACTTTTTAAATTCATGGTTGTTATCCACAGAGTATACCGGTCAGTACGCGTTAACACGTAACCCGGATGCTGAATGGATGTCGAAACACATTCAATTTGAAACAGTATTATCAGTAACTGGATCTAACGCGGATTACCGTGGAATGATTAAGCCATCTGAACAAGCAGCAGTATTAGCTTACATCATTAAAGGATTAGGCGGTAATGCGGGTGTTTCTGCTGAGTTGAATGCTTCTGCGAAAACAGCAGCTGATCAAGCAATCAAAGCACTTAAAAAATCCAAAAAAGAATCCTTAGTGGTTTCTGGTTCGAATAACATTGGTGTTCAACAGTTGACTAACAAGTTGAATAACATGTTACAGACTTACGGAACAACAATCGATTTATCAAACCCAATCAATCTTTTCCAATCAGAAGATACGAAAGTATCCAAATTGGTGAAGGATGTGGTTGCTGGAGCTGGTCCAGATGTTCTTTTGATGATGGATGTGAATCCAGTGTATACATTGCCAAATGGTGATGCATTCGCAAAAGGATTGAAAAAAATTAAAACGTCTGTAGCTATTTCGGCTTATGCAGATGAAACAGCATCTCTTTGCTCGTATGTTTGTCCTGGTTTCCATGCTTTGGAATCTTGGTCAGACTTTGAAGCAAAAGGAAGCGAATACGCTTTATCTCAACCAACGATTCGTCCATTAGGTGAAGCAACAGCTTCCGCATTGGAGTCAATCTTAGTATGGAATGGAAAAGCAGTACGCGGAGGAAAAGATTCTTCTGTGGATTACGATTACATCAAAGCAACGTTTGCTGCGAAATTCCCAACATCGGATTTCGCAATGGCTATCCACAACAGTGTAATGCCTCAAGCACTTGTTCCAAGTACATTGGTTTACGCAGATGCGAAAATCGGAAGTTTACCTAAATCAGCTGAGTGGGAAGTTTCTTTCTACCAAAAAGCGGGTATCGGTACTGGAGCAAATGCAAACAATCCATGGTTACAAGAGTTACCAGATCCAATTACGAAAGTAACTTGGGATAACTACATTACCATGAATCCAGTTGATATGAAAGCGAAAGGTTTCGTAACAACTTACGATCAGGAGCATGGATTGAATTTAACTACGGTTAAAGTAAATGGAAAAAGTGTTACACTTCCAGTTTATCCATTGCCAGGACAAGCCTTAAAAACGATTGGTATCGCATTGGGATACGGTCGTGGAGCGAATGGTGAGAAAATTGGTAAAGCAGCTTTCCAAACGAAAGAATACGGTGGATATGAATTAAACGCTGCTGGAAATCGCATGCCGATTGGAGCAAACGTTTATTCAATGGTTGCGAGTGGTTCTACGTTTGAGTATGCTGGTGCAGCAACGATTGGTTCTGCAGAAGGTGTTTACCCAATTGCAGCGACACAAATTCACCATACGGTGATGGGACGTTATTCAATTGTTCGTGAAACAACATTAGATATCTACCAAAATAAAGACAGAAGTGCGTTTAACCCGCCACATACCTTACAGAAATTGGATGAACACGGAAATCACGTGGAAGCTCCAATGTCAGAGTTTGACTTGTGGGATGCGCATCCAGTAGAGAAAATTGGTCACCGTTGGGGAATCAGCATTGATCTTTCTTCTTGTATCGGATGTGGAACGTGTTTAATTGCATGTCAATCAGAAAACAATGTTCCAGTAGTTGGAAAAGACGAAGTAAGAAGAGGTCGTGAAATGCACTGGTTGCGTGTCGATCGTTACTTTGCTTCAGACGAAGAGGCTGCAGTAGGAACGAGAAAAGATAAAGATACGTTCTCCTTTGATAAAGCAGAATATGCTGCTGAAAATCCAAAGGTAGTTCACATGCCATTGATGTGTCACCACTGTAACCACGCACCGTGTGAAACGGTTTGTCCGGTAGCAGCAACAACACACAGTAACGAAGGATTAAACCAAATGGCGTATAACCGTTGTATTGGAACGAGATATTGTGCAAACAACTGTCCGTATAAAGTACGTCGATTCAACTGGTTTAATTACCCTTCATACAAGAAAATGACAGAGGTGAATCCAGCTCAGGATGATCTAGGACGTATGGTATTAAATCCAGACGTAACGGTTCGTACGAGAGGTGTAATGGAGAAATGTTCATTATGTGTTCAACGTATTCAATCAACAAAATTATCTGCTAAAAAAGAAGCAAGAGAGATTATTGATGGTGAGTTCGCTACAGCATGTTCTGATGCTTGTCCAACACATGCAATCACGGTTGGAGATTGGAACGACATGAAATCAATGATTCGTTCTAAATCAGAAAACGATAGAGCATATCAAGCGTTAGAAGAAGTTGGTGTTAAACCAAATGTTTGGTACCAAGTAAAAGTGCGAAACGAAGAGAATGACTTGTTAAGTTCATTGCAAGTTGAAGCACACCACGGAAACAAACAACATTAATCACTTAAATAACTGAAATGCAAAAGGAAGCAGCAATCAGAGAACCCCTCATTTTAGGTCACAAGACCTACCATGACATTACAGAAGATGTTTGTCGTCCAATCGAGGATAAAGCACCTAAAATGTGGTACACATTATTTGGTATTGCCTTAATTATTGGATTGTATGGAGTTGGTAGTATTTTATACTTACTTGGTACAGGAATCGGTGTTTGGGGACTTAACAAAACTATTGGATGGGCTTGGGATATTACCAATTTCGTTTGGTGGGTAGGTATTGGTCACGCCGGAACATTGATTTCCGCTGTACTATTATTGTTCCGTCAAAAATGGAGAATGGCGATTAACCGTTCAGCTGAGGCGATGACAATCTTTGCCGTATTTATGGCTGGATTATTTCCATTAATTCACATGGGTCGTTTATGGGTTGGATACTGGGTACTACCTTTGCCAAATCAATTCGGATCTCTTTGGGTGAACTTTAACTCTCCACTTCTTTGGGACGTATTCGCGATCTCTACCTACTTGTCCGTTTCATTGGTATTCTGGTACATTGGATTGATTCCTGATTTCGCGACGATTCGCGATAGAGCGAAAAAACCACTTTCTAAAAAAATGTACTCAATCTTGGCTTTCGGATGGTCAGGTAGAGCGAAGAACTGGAATCGTTTTGAATTAGTATCGTTGGTTCTTGCAGGTTTAGCAACACCTTTGGTATTCTCAGTTCACTCGATTGTATCCTTTGACTTTGCTACGTCAGTAATTCCTGGATGGCACACAACAATTTTCCCTCCATACTTCGTTGCTGGAGCGGTATTCTCTGGATTTGCGATGGTACAAACCTTATTGTTGGTCATGAGAAAAGCAATGGGACTTGAAGCATATATCCACACAAAACACGTGGAGTACATGAACATTGTCATCATGGTAACAGGGTCAATCGTTGGTACAGCTTACATCACAGAGTTATTTATTTCATGGTACTCAGGTGTCGAATACGAATCTTACGCTTTCATTAACCGTGCAACTGGTCCTTACTGGTGGGCATATTGGTCAATGATGACATGTAACGTAATTTCTCCTCAGTTGATGTGGATTCCTAAATTGAGAAGAAGTTTATTGTTTACATTCTTCATTTCGATTGTCGTAAACATCGGTATGTGGTTTGAGCGTTATGTAATCATCGTGACATCCATTCACCGAGACTACATTCCAGCTGCATGGAGCATGCACTTCCCAAGTCACATCGATATCGGTGTGTATGTAGGAACAATCGGATTGTTCTTCGTATTCTTCTTATTGTTTGCTCGTTTCTTCCCAGTATTGGCATTGAACGAAGTGAAAACAATCTTGAAAGGATCAGGACAATCGTACAAAGAATCACCAGATTATCACAAACACCATTAATCCCTAGGGTATGTCAGATAAAGTAATTTATGTAATGTATGACGACGACGAGGCATTGAAAGACAGTGCAAAAAAACTCGTTTCGAAAGGCGTCAAAATTTCTGAAGTGTTTTCTCCATTTCCAATTCACGGTATCGATCCGATCATTGGCATCAAGAATACACGTCTAGGAATCATGGCTTTCTTATATGGTATAACTGGATTAACAGTTGCAACTTTAGGAATGCGCTATTTTATGGTAACCGATTGGCCAATGAACATTGGAGGTAAACCAAACTTTAGCTACTTAGATAACATGTTAGCCTTCGTTCCAATTAGTTTTGAGTTCACGGTATTGTGTGCTGCACACGGAATGGCAATCACGTATTTATTGAGAAATAAAACATTGCCAGGAATGCCTGCTCAAAATCCAGATCCTCGCACAACGGATGATAAGTTTGTCATGGAAATCCGTTTGAATGAGAATCATGGAATTTCTGAAGCAGAGCTTGACGAAATGTTGAAGGAAACAGGATTCTTCGAATTAGATAAAAAGGAAATTAATTAAGAAACGAACGTAAGATGAAAAGAAATGTATTTGCAATCATAGGTACGTCTGCGTTAACGTTATCATTATTGATGCTTAATTCTTGTAAATCGGATGCTGATAGCCCCGGTTTTGAATACGCACCTGATATGTACCGCACACCTTCTATTGAACCATACGTTGATTATGGTGAAGTAAGAGGACGTATTGATGAATCGAAAAAAGTAAAATTATCAGCTAGAATTCCAGCTAGAAATACAATACCATACTACGGTACAGATTCTTCAGAAGTGAAATTAATGCTTCCGTATTTTAGAAAACCAAATGTGGCTTTCAGAGAATCTCACGGTTTATACGGGGTGGATGTATCTCTTGCGGATGAATATGCATTGGCTGTAGCGGACAAAAACGCATTAGGAATGACTGCATTAAACGCAGAAAAACTAATGGCTAATGGTAAAGAATTGTTTACTGCGATGTGTCAGCACTGTCACGGTGAAAAAGGAGATGGTAATGGACCAATGGTTGTTAGCGGTGCGTATGTAGGAGTTCCTAACTATGCGAACTTAGCTAATTTGTCAGATGGACAAATGTTCTATTCAATTTACTACGGTAAAGGGAATATGGGTGCTCACGGTTCTATTCTTTCTAAGAAAGAAATTTGGACACTCATTCATTACGTTCGTCAATTCCAAAATAAGGATTATGGCAAATTTGATGCAAGCGGAAAACCAGTTATGTCTGCTGTAGTTTCGGATACAACAGCTGTTAAACCATAAACGATTTAAGAAATGGAATTTCAAATAACCAAAAAAGCAAAAAATGTAACTTTCGGACTCATGGGATTCGGATTGTTATTGACCATCGTCGGAGTGTTCATGAACATAAGCGATCATCATTTCTTAACACGTTTTCTAGCAAGTGGATTAATCAGTGGTTTTTTCTTTTTCGCACTTGGATTAGGAGCGTTATTCTTCTTATCTCTTCAGTATGCGACAGAAACTGGATGGTATGCATCTGTGAAAAGAGTCATTGAAGGAGTTGCAGGATTTATTCCTTACGGAATGGGAGTTCTTGGACTTGTTTTATTAGTGATTACCTTGAACCATGGAGCTCATATCTACTTATGGATGGACCCGAAAGTAGTTGCTCACGATGAAATCATTCAAGGAAAAGCAGCTTACTTAAATCCAATTTTCTTCTGGATTAGAACAATCGTTTACTTCACTACTTACATCATCTTTTTACGTGGTTTCCAAAAAAGATCAGCTGAAGAAGATCGCATCGGTGGTACAGATATTCACTTCCAGAACTACAAAAAAGGAGCGATGTTCCTTGTATTCTTTGCTGTGTTTAGTTCAACTTCATCTTGGGATTGGTTGATGTCAATTGACGTTCACTGGTTCTCTACACTTTACGGATGGTATACATTCGCAGGTATGTGGTGTTCTACAATGGTTGTATTGGTATTGACAACATTGTACTTGAAGAAATTAGGTTACTTGCAAAAAGTAAATGATTCTCACATCCACGATTTAGGTAAATGGACATTTGCTACGTCGTTCTTGTGGTCATACCTTTGGTTCTCTCAATTCATGTTGATCTGGTACGCAAATATCGGTGAGGAAGTAGCTTACTACATGACACGTATCGCGAACTTTAAAGTATTATACTTTTCCATGTTCATCATCAATTTTGCTTTCCCAATGTTGATTTTAATGTCAAGAGACGCGAAGAGAAATGCAGGAATTTTAACTTTTGTCGGAATGGTTATCTTAACTGGACACTGGTTAGATGTATACATCATGGTTTCAGCTGGTACCTTAGGTGCAAATGCGCGTATTGGAGCATTAGAGATTGGAATGGCTTTATTGATGTTAGGATTCTTCGCATACACTGTGTTGAAAAACTTAACGAAATCGCCTTTAACACCAGTAAACCATCCATTTTTGGATGAAAGTATTCACCACGAAATTTAATTTATACAATCGTTAAAGCATCATGGAAAATAAATTAATCATATTAATCGTCATCATTCTCGGAGCAATTGCGATTGCTCAGTTAGTTCGTGTTTACGAAATTTCAGCTAAGTTGAGAAAGAATGGAGAACATGAAGTCAGTAATAGAGATAACCGCCTAAATGCGCGTTTAATGCTCGGCTTTATGATCGCATTGTTTATCGGGTTCATCTACTTAATGACTACTTATGGTTGGACAGGTAGAGGAGTAGCTGCATCAGTGGAAGGAGAAGAAACAGATTGGTTATTGAATTTGAATTTCGTAATCGTTATCATGATTTTCTTCTTCACAAACTTTTTGTTGTTCTTCTTTACGTTCAAGTATGTAAGAAAACCAGGAGTAAAAGCATTCTATTACCCACACAACAACAAGTTAGAGATGATCTGGACAGTTGTTCCGGCAATCGTTTTAGCGGTAATCATCATCTTAGGTCTACAAACATGGAATGATTTAGTTGCACCAACAGGTAAAGAAGCAATTCGTGTGGAATTATTCTCCAAACAGTTTGACTGGACAGCACGTTACGCTGGACAAGATAACACGCTTGGAAAATATGACTATAAATTAACAACGGATAACAACGAGTTAGCCTTGTTAACAAGCAATACAATTGATTCAGCACTTAATAATATGTTGAATGGTTCCAATGGTATTAGTCGTATTCAGAAGTTGTTAAATAACAGAGATACGATCTTTAATGACTCTACTTCGAATGCACTTCGTGCGGATTTATCGAGAAAAGAGAGATTGTACCGTTTATTGGCTCAAATGAAAGCAAACCATAACAAGAAATTGGATGCTTCAGCTTGGGATGATATCATTCAAAAAGACACGTTGGTATTGTGTAAAGGTCAACAGTATGAAATTTCATTAAGAGCAAAGGATGTAATTCACTCTGCGTTCTTCATGCACATGCGTGCTCAAATGAATGCAGTACCAGGAATGCCAACTCGCTTGAAGTTTACTCCGTCTATGACCACAGAGGAAATGCGTAAGTCAAAAAACAATCCTGCATTCAATTACACCTTGATGTGTAACAAGATTTGTGGTGGAGCACACTACAAAATGAAAATGATAGTTGTCGTGAAGGACAAAGCGGCTTACAATGCTTGGATGGCATCGAAGAAAAAAGAAACATTCAAGGATAAATATTTTCCAGCTCCAGCAGCACCAGTAGCAGCAGCAGCGATGGACACTACAATGACAAATTAAGATTCGTATAATATTTTAAATCAACTAAAATGGCTTCAGTAGCACACGAAGGACACGGACACGATCATCATGATGATCACCATCACCACGAAGAGAATTTTATTTCAAAATACATCTTCTCTCAAGATCACAAGATGATCGGAAAGCAGTTTTTGATGACTGCTGTTTTTATGGGATTGGTAGCAATGATCTTGTCTATCTTATTCCGTATTCAATTGGCTTGGCCAGGTGAAAGTTCTGATTTCTTAAGTTTTTTCTTAGGTGAGAAATGGGCACCAAATGGTGTGTTGAAAGAGGATATGTACTTAGGATTAGTAACAATTCACGGTACAATCATGGTATTCTTCTTGTTAACAGGTGGATTATCTGGGACCTTCTCAAATTTGCTTATTCCATTGCAATTAGGAGCAAGAGATATGGCGTCAGGATTCTTGAACATGTTATCGTACTGGTTCTTTTTCCTTTCTTCATTGTTGATGTTAGTGTCTCTATTCGTTGAGTCAGGACCAGCAATGGCAGGTTGGACAATCTATCCTCCACTTTCAGCATTGCCACAAGCAGTATCTGGATCTGGATTAGGAATGACATTGTGGTTGTTCTCGATGACAATCTTTATCGCATCTTCATTGATCGGTTCATTGAATTACATCGTAACAGTAATCAACTTACGTACTCAAGGAATGAGCATGACAAGAATGCCATTAACAATTTGGGCTTTCTTTGTAACAGCAATCTTAGGGGTATTATCTTTCCCAGTTTTATTATCAGCAGCATTGTTGTTAGTAATGGATAGATTAGCTGGAACTTCATTCTACTTATCAGACATCATCGTAGGTGGTGAAATGTTAGCAAATCATGGTGGATCACCATTATTATACCAACACTTATTCTGGTTCTTAGGTCACCCTGAGGTATACATTGTATTACTACCAGCTCTTGGATTGTCTTCAGAGATTATTGCAACCAATGCACGTAAACCAATCTTTGGTTACAAAGCGATGATTGGTTCAATCTTGGCGATTGGATTCTTATCCTTCATCGTTTGGGGTCACCACATGTTCGTTACGGGTATGAATCCATTCTTGGGTAGTGTATTCGTATTTACGACCTTATTGATCGCTATTCCATCTGCTGTAAAAGTATTTAACTACTTAACAACACTTTGGAAAGGTTCCTTGGTACTTACTCCAGCGATGTTGTTTGCGATTGGATTAGTTTCAACGTTTATCACAGGTGGTGTTACAGGTATCATCCTTGCGGATTCAGCTTTGGATATCGCATTGCACGATACATACTTTGTAGTAGCTCACTTCCACATTGTAATGGGAATGTCAGCAGTTTTCGGTATGTTCGGTGGTGTGTACCACTGGTTCCCTAAAATGTTTGGTAAAATGATGAATATGCGTTTGGGTTATGCACACTTCTGGATTACCTTGATTGGAGCGTATGGAGTATTCTTCCCAATGCACTTTGTTGGATTAGCAGGAGCACCAAGACGTTACTACGATTATTCAGTATATGCGGAAACAGATTCTCCAACAGCAGATATGATGATGGACTTGAATGTGATCATTACCATTTTCGCAATCGTAGCTGCACTTGGTCAACTTATTTTCTTATTCAACTTCTTCTACAGTATTTTCAGAGGTCCGAAAGCACCTCAAAATCCTTGGAATGCAAACTCATTAGAGTGGACAACTCCAGTAGAACACGTTCATGGCAACTGGCCTGGTGCTTTACCGGTAGTTCACAGATGGCCTTACGATTATTCTAAGCCAGGAGCTGATACGGACTTTATCCCTCAGGATGTTCCATTGGCCGAAGGTGAAGAAGAACATTAAAGACTGTATCATCCTAAAAAAGGTTGACTGGTTAGACCAAAGATAATGAACCCTTTTCAATAACAAGAAGAGGGTTCTTTTTTTTCCATGTTTTAAGTTTTATTTTATTCTGTAAATGTGCTTTATTAGGAGTTAACATTCCGATAGAAGTATGAAGTCTTAAATGATTGTATGCATTAATAGATTGCTGAACTTGTTTTTTCATTCTAAAGTAAGACTCAAAGTTAATATCGAGCATAAACTCATCTTTAAGGATTCCGTTAACTCTTTCTGCCACTGCATTTTCGTATGGATCCGAGTTTTCAGTCATACTAATAGATATTCCGTTTTCTGACAACAAAGCCGTGTATTGTGAACTACAGTATTGAAGTCCTCTATCGGAATGATGAATAAGTTTGTGATCGTAAATCCTATTCAAAATCGCCTGTCTTAAAGCATTTAACGTTGTTTCAGCTTGTAGATTGTCCGCTAATTGGTAACCTACAATTTTTTTTGAATAAGCATCTGTAATCAAATGTAAATAGTAATGCTTCTTTTTCATCATCAGATAAGTGATATCTGCAACCCAAACCTGTTCTGGCATGCAAATTTCTATATCCTTGATTAAATTCGGATATTTACGCATCCAATGCTTTGAGTTAGTTGTTTTATGGTATTTCCTCCTCGTTTTTATTAATAAATGCTCCTCTCGTAGAAAATCAAATAACTTATCTCTACCTATTTTCATTCCTTGTGATTTGATTTGAGAACTCAGCATTGAATGTAATTTCCTTCCACCTGTCTTTGGTAGCGTAGCTCTAACACCCATTACCATTTTCTTTAATGCAACTACATCTGATGTTGAATTTGATTGAATCGACCTCTTGTAAAATGATTGTTTACTAAAACCAAACAGACTACATAATTCGGGCACCGTTAACTTGCCTTCACTTGCTATTTCTTTGACTGCTTGGTGCCAGACTTTTTTACAATCTTAATATGAAGTTCTTTTTCTGCTATGTTGATAAATTTACGATAAGCATCAAGTTCTAATTCTTTTTGACGCAGTTGCTCTTCAAGCTCCTTGATTTTTTGCTTAGTTGGATCTTTCATCGGTCGACCTATTACATTCTGATCCTTGTACGTTAATTTTCCAAATTGTTTACGCCACCTTGGAAGACAACTGTTTCCAGCTATTCCATATTTCCGCTTTAAACCTGCAATTGTGTTTAAACCGCTTTCTAATTCCTTTACAACCTGACGTTTAAATGCCTCACTGTAGATTTGTGGGGGATTTGACTTTTTGACATTTTCCTTTTTATTTGACATATAATTGAATTTATAGTCAACTTTTTCTAGGACGAGACA
>CANGJM010000027.1 GCA_947454525.1 Flavobacteriales bacterium
ACGTAGGTTTTTACTGCATTTTGCGTAGGATAAAGAACATCACTTGTTCCTAAAGTAACCGTCGTTGATTTGTTCGCTAGGTTTTCTTTCAATAAATCCGCATTCGTGCGATTGGTAACTTCAGTCGCTAAATCAGCTGTTAAAACTGCATCTGCCGCTGTTCTTGCCGCTGTTTCTGCTGACAAGTTTGATGTCAAGGTTGCGTCTGCTGCTGTTCTAGCTGCAGTCTCTGCTGACAAGTTGTTTGTCAATACAACATCCGCTGCTGCTCTGATAGCTGCTTCGTTGGATACTCCTGCTGATCCAGCTGCTGTACTTGCGTCAACGTAGGTTTTTACTGCATTTTGCGTAGGATAAAGAACATCACTTGTTCCTAAAGTAACCGTTGTTGATTTGTTCGCTAGGTTTTCTTTCAATAAATCCGCATTTGTGCGATTGGTAACTTCAGTCGCTAAATCAGCTGTTAAAACTGCATCTGCTGCTGTTCTTGCCGTTGTTTCCGCTGACAAGTTTGATGTCAAGGTTGCATCACCGGCCGTTCTTGCCGAAACTTCTGTAGCGAGATCAGATGTCAAAACGGCATCTGCAGCTGTTCTTGCTGCAGCCTCTGCTGCTAAGTTATTTGTCAAAGTAACATCTGCGGCTGCTCTAATTGCTGCTTCATTACTTAGTCCCGTTGTCCCAGCTGCTGTTGCTGCATCCACGTAGGATTTTACTGCATTTTGAGTGGGATACAAGATATTACTTGTTCCTAAAGATGTTGCTGTTGATTTATTGACTAAATCTTCTTTCAACATATCGGCACTTGTTCTGTTTTGTCCTTCTGTTACGATGTTCGCCGACAAAACATTATCTGCATTCGTACGATTCGTTACCTCTGTCGCTAAGTTTGTTGTCAAAGCAGCATCACCATTGATGCGGTTCGTCACTTCCGTTGCTAAATTTGAATTAATTAAGTTGTCAGCGGTAATTCGGTCATTGGTTTCTGTTGTCAAGTTATTCGTCAGAACGATGTCAGCATTAGCACGAATAGCCGCCTCATTGGAAATAGCTGAATTGGCATTTGCTGCGCTAATGTCAACGTACGTTTTTACAGCGTATTGAGATGGATATAAGACATTGCTCGTACCTAAAGATGGAGAAGTCGACTTATTGGACAGGTCCTCTTTCAACTGATCGGCACTGGTTCTATTCGCTACTTCCGTCGCTAAACTTGAATTGATTAAGTTGTCAGCTGAAATTCGGTCATTGGTTTCCGTTGTCAGATTGTTAGTTAAGGTTGCATCCGCTGCAGCACGAATGGTTGCTTCGTTCGCTAAATTCGTTGTGAGGGTTGCATCCGCATTCACTCTATTAGCAGTTTCTGTTGCTAAATCATTGGTTAAAACAAGATCCGCTGCTGCACGAATAGCTGCTTCATTGCTTATTGCAGCTGAATTGGAGCTAGCGTTTGCGTCCACATAGGATTTAACCGCATTTTGCGTTGGGAATAATACATCACTTGTTCCAAGTGCTGTATTCGCCGACTTATTTGCCGTGTTTTCTTTCAATAAATCAGCATTGGTGCGGTTCGTAACTTCTGTCGCCAAATTATTTGTTAAAACCACATCCGCTGCTGCGCGAATTGCTGCTTCGTTCGTTAAGGCATTGGCATTCGATGTTGCACTCGCATCGACATATGTTTTTACCGCATTTTGAGTTGGGAACAAGACATTACTGTTTCCAAGTGAAGTTGAAGCAGATTTGTTCCCTGTATTTTCTTTTAATAAATCGGCATTCGTACGGTTTGTTACCTCTGCAGCTAAGTTCGATGTAAGGGTATTGACGGCATTGGTTCTGTTGGCGATTTCCGTCGCTAAATTCGTCGTTAATACAGCATCTGCCGCTGCGCGAATTACCGCTTCATTCGTGATCGCGGTAGTTGAGACAATTGCACTGGCATCCACGTAGGATTTCACTGCATTTTGAGTTGGAAACAAGATATCACTTGTCCCTAAAGCCGTTGCTGTGGATTTGTTAGCCGTATTTTCTTTCAATAAATCAGCATTCGTTCGGTTTGTTACCTCAGTAGCTAAATTTGTTGTCAGGTTGGCATCCGCTGCTGCGCGAATCGCGGCTTCGTTTGCTAATGCTGAAGCATTCGTTGATGCACTGGCATCTACGTAGGATTTTACCGCATTTTGTGTTGGGAAAAGTACATCGCTAGTTCCTAAGGTTGTTGCAGTAGATTTATTCGCTGAATTTTCTTTTAACAAGTCAGCATTGGTACGATTCGTAACTTCCGCCGCTAAATCCGTAGTTAAAACAGCATCTGCTGCTGCTCTAATTGCAGCTTCGTTATTTAATCCGATTGTTCCAGCTGCAGAAGTAGCATCCACATAGGTTTTTACCGCGTTTTGTGTCGGGAAAAGGACATCACTCGTTCCTAAAGTAGTTGCAGTAGATTTGTTTACTGTATTTTCCTTTAATAAATCCGCATTCGTTCTATTGGTAACCTCTGTAGCTAAGTTTGTCGTCAAGGTTGCATCCGCCGCTGCTCTAATCGCAGCTTCATTATTGATGGCTGTTGTGTTAGTTGTGACACTCGCGTCGACATATGTTTTTACCGCATTTTGGGTTGGAAAGAGTACATTACTTGTTCCTAAAGTCGTTGCTGTTGATTTGTTCGCTGTATTTTCTTTTAATAAATCAGCATTCGTTCTATCAGCAACCTCTGTCGCTAAATTGGTTGTTAACACCGCATCTGCTGCTGCACGGATAGCCGCTTCATTGCTTACTGCTGTTGAATTGGAAGTTGCAGTAGCATCTACATAGGATTTTACCGCATTTTGCGTAGGGAATAACACATCACTTGTCCCTAACGCTGTTGCTGTGGATTTGTTTGCAGCATTTTCTTTTAATAAATCAGCATTGGTACGGTTGGTGATTTCCGCAGCTAAATTAGTTGTCAAGGTAATGTCCGCATTGGTTCTATTCGTAACTTCTGTTGCTAAGTTGTTGGTCAAAACAACATCAGCCGCAGCACGAATCGCTGCTTCATTACTGATTGCTGTCGCATTAGATGTTGCATTCGCATCTACATATGTTTTTACTGCGTTTTGTGTGGGGAAAAGAACGTCACTATTTCCTAAGGCTGTTGCTGTGGACTTGTTTGCTGTATTTTCTTTGAGTAAATCTGCATTGATGCGGTTCAAGGCCTCTGTATTTAGATTCGATGTCAAAGTATTATCTGCCGTGGCGCGCGTTGCTGCCTCATTGGCAAGATTTGTTGCTGCTGTTGCCGCATTAAGGTCAACATAGTCCTTTACGGTTTTTGCCGTTGGATATTTCACCGTAGAGGTACCATCAACCACAAGGTTATTTGATTTATTCACTAAATCTTCTTTCAATAAATCCGCATTCGTTCTATTGGTAACCTCTGTCGCTAAGTTATTTGTCAGTACAACATCCGCCGCTGCTCTGATTGCTGCTTCATTGGTGATTGAACCAGTTGCTGCAGCAGTTGATGCATCCACGTAATCTTTCATGGATTTCACGGTTGGATACTTGGTATTTGAAGCACCATCAAGAATCACATCTGTTGATTTATTCGCTAAATTCTCTTTCAATAAATCGGCATTCGTACGATTGGTCACCTCTGTGGCAATCGAAGTTGCTAAGTTGTTATCACCATTAACACGGTTAGTTACTTCAGTAGCCAAATCATTTGTCAAAACAACATCCGCAGCTGCTCTGATTGCTGCTTCGTTGTTTAACGCATTTGTTCCATTGACTGCATTTACATCAACATACGTTTTCACCGCATTTTGAGTTGGATAAAGAATGTCACTTGTCCCAAGTGTCGTATTTGTCGACTTATTCGCTAAATTTTCTTTCAACAAATCGGCATTTGTGCGGTTCGTTACTTCAGTTGCCAGGTTGTTTGTCAACACAACATCGGCTGCTGCGCGAATAGCAGCTTCGTTGGTTACAGCTGCTGCATTTGTTGTTGCACTTGCATCCACATACGTTTTCACTGCGTTTTGAGTTGGATAAAGGACATTACTTGTTCCTAGTCCCGTAGCAGTAGATTTGTTTGCTAGGTTTTCCTTCAATAAATCGGCATTCGTTCGGTTGCTTACTTCAGTTGCCAAGTTGTTTGTCAGAACAACATCCGCTGCTGCTCGTATTGCTGCTTCGTTATTGATTGCCGTTGTATTTGTTGTTGCAGTTGCGTCCACATACGTTTTCACTGCATTTTGAGTTGGATAAAGGATGTCACTTGTTCCAAGGGTTGTAGCCGTTGATTTATTGACAAGGTCTTCTTTTAATAAATCGGCATTGGTACGGTTAGTCACCTCTGCCGCCAAGTTATTTGTCAGAACAACATCCGCACTCGTTCTGTCAAGTACTTCCGTTAATAAATTGGTTGTCAATGTATTGTAACCATTGATGCGGTTGGTTACTTCCGTCGCTAAATTGGTCGTTAATGTGTTATCACCATTGATACGGTTGGTTACTTCCGTCGCTAAGTCGTTTGTTAAAACGTTATCTGCTGCCGCACGAATCGCTGCTTCATTGGCAATAGCGGCATTGATATTCGTTGAACTGGCATCCACATATGTTTTTACTGCATTTTGAGTTGGATAAAGGATGTCACTTGTTCCTAAAGTCGTAACTGCAGATTTGTTGATTTGATCTTCTTTTAAATCCAAAGCAGCTTGGGTTGCCGTGCTGATTGGTTTATTTAAGTCACTTGTGTTATCAACGTTTTCTAAGCCTAAATTTGTTTTTGCACCAAGTACAGTTGAAGCGTTTGTTCCACCATTTTCAATTGGCAACACACCTGAAATGTGTTCAGCTGTGTTTGCAGAAAAAGCATAAGGAACTGCTTCGAATTTTTGGTTACTGATATCTACAAAATCAGAACACTGTCCGGCGATGTCCAACGCAACATTCAAACTCTTTTGATCAACGCTCCAAGCAATCGTCGAAAAAGAAGATGCATAACCACTTGATTGCACACCATTTCCGATCACCAAATTCACCATTCCGTATTCATCCGTAGTGGTTGAAATCAACTCTTGGTATTCAATTTGAGAGGACGCATCAACGATGGAGAATTGTAAACAAACGTTTCTATTGGCCATTGGAGCCGTTGTATTATTTACCCCAGGAATAGCTTCTCCCGAAGGATTGTAAATAATGGCTTGGTAAGTGATTCCTTTCGTCTGAGCAGAAACTTGAGTGGAAACGACTAAAAGAAAAATGAAGTATAAATTTTTCATAACAAAGGTACTATAGTGGATTATTGGATATTAAAGTGGATGCCGAAAACCAATTGGTTTGAGGTAATCGATAATTTCTCTGCGGAATCATTCATAGGGAAAAAGGTTTTGTTCAGACCATAGCCTAAACTCAAAAAACCAAGATCAGTGATGTTGTAAGTCATCTGGAGTCTTGCATATGGTGAAAGACTGATTCCAGAAAATTCCTTTTGTTTGATTAAATCGAAATAGTTTCCATTGATTTCTTGACGTCCGTAAATTATTGTCGCCAAGTTTAGTCCAGCGGCTATTTTCAACTGTACATTTCCAAAAAGGGAAATAGCATAATCCACTGAATTATGAATTCCCAAATGCTTGGTATTCCAACTGTAACTATTCACTAATGATCCAGCCACAGCATTGTACTCGTTTAAATTGATACCAACGTTGTAATGTAGATGTTCAGATGTCAGTTGTTTCGAGAATCCCATTTCCAGGGTTGTTCCGGTGCCACTTTTTAAGTTGGTGGACATAGAATTTGGAGCGCTTTTAAATTGATAGGAGGAAAAATTACTTCCTGTTAAAAAATAAACACCCTGTGCATTTGTGTTCCAAAGAACATTAAAAATGAACAAAAACTGAATTAATCTTCTCATTTCGATTTAAGTAAATTAGTGGTATAGGTAAAATTATTTGCTTGAAGTTTTAAGATATATGCTCCTTCTGGGAGGAAAGTTGGCGTATCTAAACTGATCAAATTGTTGAACATCGATTTTTCGGCAGTGTAGAGCAACCTCCCCATAGCGTCGAACAAATGAACATGAACTGGTCCGTCAATGCTTGCAGAAAATTGTATGTTCACCTTAGAAGAAAATGGATTCGGGTAACACGAAACTTGAATGTTCGGTGGAATGATTATTCCTTTTTGAGAAAGGCCTCCTTGTATAAATCCTTGTCCCACGGAAAAATGATTTCCTGAATACGTTCCAATAGCGCTTTGTTGTCCGACGGTTTGTTTTAGAACAATACCATTTGAAGCGTGAACAATACCACCTTGAGCGGATGTCATTTGATGATGGACACTTTGTGCGAAAGCGGAAAAAGTGGACACAAGGAATAAAAGAAAACAGTATTTCACGAAATTTATTTTTGATTTCTAACGACACAATATTACATGGAGTAAAATCGATAAATAAATCTGACCTTAATTTTAGAATGAATGAATAACTATTTTTAAGCTTTCGATATGTACTTCTTGTTTCATATACAATAAGCAATAACTACTTTTGCTTTTGTAATAAGTCCATTCAAAACATTATAAACAATATGAAGTCAATTGTCGATCTATCTTTCATCATCAATGGTACATTTGGATTTTTGTGTGCCCTTATGGTTTGTTGTTCTGCAAAAACGAATAGAAATGCAAATATCTATCTTGCGATTATGTTGTTTGCTATTTCAACTAGATTAATCATACGTGGGTATTTTGAACTAACAGACCAAGCCGAAATTATAAGGTCTATTTCCAAAAATAATTTCTATGTGATCCTTATTCCGTTTCCCTATTTGTACTTTAGAACTTTGGTCTTGAATCAATCGAAAATTCAACTGAGCAATGCGCTTCATTTTATTTTTCCAATCATTCTGTTAAACGAAAATATTAATCACCCTTTTCAACTTTGGTTTCAGTACAAAATATCTCCTATTATATCCATTTCTATCGCCTCACTTACCATTATATACAGCATTGCATCCTTTGTTATTTTACGAAATCATACTTGGAAAAAAATCGGTCCGTTGGAAATTGTTTCTGAACAAAATAAACTCATTAAAAAATGGACCATTGTGATTTTCACTGCATTTATTTTGATGAATGTGCGATTAATCTCTGCTTTATATATAAATCAAACAACTAGTTATAGTTCAGACAATAGTTTGATTTGGATAAATTCCATCATTTGGTTTGTTATTTGTTTGATCATTATAACATCTCCTGAAATTTTGAATGGTTACCTAACCCAACTTGCTAGAGTTTCCAAATTAAGTGACCTTCAAAAAAAAGAAACATCCTTTTGGCGTTTAAAGCCTTTCGCGGAGATAACGAACGAACAGGATTATCAATTGAGTATAAAAATAGAAACACAACTGGAAGGATATTTTCATAAAATTGATGATGCAGTCCGGACTAAACTGTATTTTCGAAATGCTGGTTTTTCGATGAATGACTTCGCTTTGAAATTGGGAATGCCGAAAAGTCATTTAAGTTTTGTTTTTAAATACCATGCAGAAATTAACTTTTCAGATTTCAAAAAAATACATCGAATTAAACATGCGATCCAGTTGATCGAGGAAAATTTCTTAACAACGAACACATTTGACTCTTTAGCCAAAGAAGTCGGTTTTACAACCTATAACACCTTTTATCTAAGCTTCAAAGAGGTTACCGGATTGTCCCCGCAGAATTATATTTCTTCCCTTGAAAAAGTAATCCCAGCATGAAAACACTCATTGATTTAACCTTTATTTTAAATGGTACGTTGGGCATCATTTGCACCATTCTCGTGTTGATTTCCATCAAGTCAAATAGAAATGTAAATATTTATTTGGCAATCATGATTTTTGGTACATCAATCCGATTCATCTCAAGGGGCTTTTTAGCACTAACCGATCAGGCGGAACGCATTCTGTACTTCTCTCAAAGCATGTACTTTGTGTTCGGTTTTGCCCTGCCATGTCTTTATTTTAAACATTTGATTTTTCCGCAATTAAGGTTTGAATACAAAAGTCTTCTACATTTTATATTACCGACCATCCTAATGATCGAGAATAACTTTCATTTACTTGGGAATTTCCTTGATGCAGAATTAAAAGGTGTTATTATCTTTTTGTTCGTAGTTCAAGCAATTTATTATTTTTCGGTTGTTTTCTTTATGTTACGTAATAACATTTGGAAAAAAACGAGTCAACTAGAAATGGAAACGGAACAAACCGTTTTAATGAAAAGATGGACCTTGGTCCTATTTTCCACCTTTACATTGTTGTTAATTCGACTATTCATCGTAATATTTTTTATGCAAAATGATGAGTTTATCTCCGATAACTATTTTGTATGGATAAATTCCGCAGCTTGGTTCGTCGTGTTTCTCATGATTCTTACTTCGCCGACTATTTTAAGCGGGTACATCACTGAAATTTCAAAAGCTTCTAAAGCAGTAGAATTCCAACCCAAACAAATCTCCAATTGGAGAATCAAGCCAACAACAAAGATTTCGAACGCTCAAGATTTACAGTTGAGTAATAAAATGAACCTTCGATTGGAAGAATACTTCTTAAGAATTGATGAGGTTATCGAAAAGAAAAACTATTTCCTTAATCCGGGATTTACCATTGAAGAACTCGCAACTAAATTGGAGATTCCAAAAAGTCATTTAAACTTTTTATTTAAATATCATTCGGAAACATCTTTTTCAGATTTCAAAAAAGTTGTTCGCATTAAGAAAGCCCTGGAATTAATTGAAGATGGATATTTGAAAACAAATACGTTCGAATCCCTCGCTCTAAAAGTCGGATTTACTACGTATAACACCTTTTATACGAGCTTTAAAGAAGTCACAGGACTAGCACCGCAGAAATTCATAGATTCTCAAATCAATCTTGTGATAGCTTAGACAATGTGCTAATTTGCCAATGTGCCAATGTGCCAATGTGCTAATTAGGTTGATCGTTTTTTGTGTAATGTTTATGTACTCACGATTCTTGACCCTTCGTCCGCATTCGCGGATCCGACCCTTCGGGATGCCAATTTGCCAATGTGCTAATCTGCTAATTAGGTTGATTGTTTTTGGTGATAAGCTAATTATCTCATCCACTTTAAATTTCTCGAATAGAGAAACACCCAGATTCCACCGTAGAGGATGTTTAAGACGATGACAAAGGTTGGGACATCGTTTGGTGCCGTGAAGAAATAACTTTGAATGACGTACAAAAAGCAGTAGCCAATGTAGAAATGGAAGCCGAGCTTTTTACCGGTGAACATGAGGTATACAGCAACCAAGGCGAAGATGGATACGAGTAGGATTAGGGAATTGTACATGGAAAAATTCGCATACATGTTGTCGGACATGATTTCCAATTTAGTTAAAACTTCGGACCAATAAGACATATCGACTTTTTCACTCTGCGCTAAGGCCTCCAATTGCTCTTGAGAATTGGCAAACTGTAGTTTCGCTGATTCTAATTCGTCCGCATTTGGCTTCCCACCTAGAGCTCCGAAAAGGGATGTCAAAATGCTTACTCCAATATTGAAAAAAGAAAGTATCGAAAGCACTAACAAGAATTTTGGACGTTTTTCGATAACCTGTCCGTCATTCACTTCATTTAACTCTTCCATTCATTCCAATTTTTAGTCACGAAATTTCGTGCTGCTTTCATGTCTATGGACAAATAACGATCCTCTGATAAGAATGGAACCTCCGCACGAAATGCACTGTGTATTTTTTCAATTTGATGTGCACTTTTTAGTGGACGTCTAAAGTCCAATCCTTGGGCGGCATGCATTAATTCTATTCCTAAAATCGTCTGACAATTTTGAATCACACGGTATAATTTCGTCGCTGCGTTCGCACCCATACTCACGTGGTCTTCTTGTCCATTACTGGAATCAATAGTGTCAACGGAAGCCGGCGTACACAATTGTTTGTTCTGACTCACAATGGATGCGCAAGTATACTGCGAAATCATCATTCCTGAATTCAATCCTGGATTCGCCACTAAAAATGCTGGCAAGCCACGTGTTCCGGAAATCAGTTTGTAAACGCGTCTTTCGGAAATACTTCCCATCTCTGCCATCGCAATCGCTAGAAAATCCATGATTAATGCCAATGGTTGTCCGTGGAAATTCCCGGCAGATACTACTTCATCTGTTTCTGGAAAAACCGTTGGATTATCCGTTACAGCATTCATTTCTCGTTCAACGATGCGTGCGCAATGATCAATTGTATCCTTCGTCGCGCCATGAACTTGCGGCATGCAACGGAACGAGTATGGATCTTGCACATGTTTCTTTTCTTGTTCAATGATTTCACTGGTGGACATCAACTCGCGCATCGCTTCCGCCAGTTGAATTTGTCCGTGTTGGTTGCGAATCGCATTCACATTCGCTTGAAATGGATTCAAACGTCCGTCATACGCATCCAAGGACATTCCAGCCACAAGAATCCATTTATTCCATAATTCTTGAGACTCCTTTACTGCGTAACTTGCATAAGCGGACATGAACTGTGTTCCATTCAAGAGCGCTAATCCTTCTTTGGATTGCAACACAATCGGATTCAAGCCAAATTTATCATTAATCTCTGCACCAGAATAACGTTTTCCTTGGTAATCAACTTCCCCTTCACCGAGTAAAGGCAAGCACAAATGAGCGAGTGGAGCCAAATCGCCTGAAGCTCCTAAACTTCCTTGTTGATAGACCACTGGATAAATTCCTTCGTTGTAGAAGAACAACAAACGTTCCACGGTCGCCAATTGAACTCCGGAATTCCCTTTCGATAATCCAAGAACTTTCAAGAACAACATGCGCTTCACGATTTCCGAAGGCACTTCCTCCCCTGTTCCACAGGCATGCGAAAGAACCAAGTTTCGTTGCAACGCTTCCAAGTCATTCGAAGAAATAGCAGTATCACACAAGGAACCAAATCCCGTGTTGATTCCATAAATCAACTTGTCAGAGTCCTGCATTTTTTGATCCAAATACGCACGACAGGCTAAAACTGCATCCGTCGCTTCCTTGGATAAGCTTAACTTTAAGTTATCATTTATAATTTGTTCGAATTCAGATAATTCGATGTAATTCAAATGAATAGTATATTCTGACATAAGCTTGTTATTTTCGTAGCATTTGCGCAAAGTCCTTCGCGAAATACGTTAAGATTCCATCCGCGCCTGCACGACGAATACTCAAGAGCATTTCGTACACTGCTAGGTCGTAATTCAACCAGCCATTCTGTGCTGCTGCATGAACCATCGCACATTCACCACTAACATTGTATGCTGTAATAGGAATCGGAAATTGTTCTTTTAATACGTGAATGATATCCAAGTAACACAACGCGGGTTTCACCATCATCATGTCTGCACCTTCTTCGAAGTCTAATTGCGCTTCCAAAAGTGCTTCTCGACGATTCGCCGGATTCATTTGATACGTCTTTTTATCTCCAGATTTCGGTGCGGAATTCAACGCATCACGGAATGGACCATAGAAGGCACTTGCGTACTTCGCCGTGTAAGACATAATGCTCACATCCGTAAATCCTGCGCCATCGAGCGCTTCACGAATCACACCTATGCGTCCGTCCATCATATCCGAGGGACCAATGATGTCCACACCTGCTTGCGCTTGTGCCACAGACATTTTTGCTAAAATCGGTAAGGTTTCGTCGTTCACGATTTTTCCATCAATCACAAGTCCATCGTGTCCATCTGAAGAATATGGATCCATTGCAACATCGCTCATGACCACAGACTCGGGAAAACGTGCTTTGATTTGACGAATGGCTTCCAAATAGAAATTGTCGCTTGCATAACTGTAACTTGCGACTTGATCTTTTAATGATTCCTCCACCGCTGGAAAGATATCAAAGGTGTGAATCCCAAGATTCATGCATTCTTCGATTTCCGGCAATAGTTTATCGATGGACCAACGAAAGTTATTCGGCAAGGAAGAAACCTCTTCTTTGATGTTTTTTCCATCCTTCAAAAAGATGGGATATATCAAGTTTTCGACACCTAATTTCGTTTCTTCCACCATGTGGCGGATGGCACTACTTTTTCGGTTGCGTCTTGGACGAATATTCATAAGATTACATTAACATTCCACCACAAACGTGTAGTGTTTGACCTGTGATGTACGCAGACATATCAGAAGCAAGGAAAACAGTCGCATTTGCTACGTCGATTGGTTGTCCACCACGTTTTAATGGAATACTGTTTCTCCAGCTTTGAACCACTTCTGGATTCAAGGCATCGGTCATTTCTGTTTCGATGAATCCTGGTGCAATCGCGTTGCAACGGATGTTACGAGAACCAAGTTCCGCAGCAATGGATTTCGTAAATCCAATCAAACCTGCTTTAGAAGCAGCATAGTTCGCTTGTCCAGCGTTACCTTTCACACCAACAACGGAGGACATATTGATAATGGAACCACTACGTGCTTTCAACATTGGTTTTTGAACTGCTTTCGTTAAATTGAACGCTGATTTCAAGTTGGTATTGATGACTTCGTCCCATTGTTCCTCGGTCATACGCATCAACAAAGTGTCACGTGTGATTCCTGCGTTGTTTACCAACACGTCAACTGTTCCAAATTCAGCCACGACGTCATCAACTAATTGTTGTGCTTGATCAAAATTAGAAGCATCTGAACGGAATCCTTTTGCTTTCCCTCCGTTTGCTGTCAATTCAGCTTCCAAAGCGCGCGCTTTTTCCTCTGACGACAAGTACGTAAAGGCAACCGTTGCACCTTGACGAACACATTCTTCTGCAATTGCTTTCCCGATTCCACGAGAAGCTCCTGTAATTAACACAATTTTATTAGCTAGTAATCCCATATTTTTTATTTTAATCAAAGATATAAATTCCTCACAAACTGAATTCGACTACTTCTGTTTGAATTCGATTGCTGTATAGATTTTCCATTTCGCCAAACGGTATTTGACAGATGTCCAAAGCACGCCTAATCCGTAAGTCGTTGAACGCGCAAAATTAATCGAAGATGCTTCTTCAAAATACTTGGTAGGACAAGTCACCTCCCCTATTTCGTATCCCGCAAAGAAAATTTGCGCCAACATTTGATTATCAAAAATGAAATCATCTGAATTCGCCTCAATGTTGATTTTTGAGAAAATCTCTTTCGAAAAGGCACGGTAACCAGAATGGTATTCGGAGAGCTTCTGTGACATCAAGATGTTTTGAAACAAAGTTAAAAAGCGATTGGCAATGTATTTATACATCGGCATCCCACCTTTCAAAGCCCCTTTTCCAAGGATGCGCGATCCGAGTACAACTGGGTACACATCGTACGCGATGATACCAGAAATCGCATGAATTAATTTTGGCGTGTATTGATAATCTGGATGCAGCATGATGATGATGTCCGATCCTAAACTTAAGGCTTTATCGTAACAAGACTTTTGATTTCCACCATAACCGCGGTTCTGTTCGTGACGAACAATGTGCTGAATGCCAAGCTTACGTCCAACATCGCTGGTATTGTCTTTGCTCGCATCATCGACTAAAACCACTTCATCCACAATATCAAATGGAATCTCAGCGTAAGTCATTTCAAGTGTTTCAGCCGCATTGTATGCTGGCAGAACGATACAGATTTTCTTTCCGTTTAACATGAAACAAAGTTAAGCGATTTGTTTCATAGTTTACTTGTTCAGCAGGAGTTTCTTTGACTATAAAGCATAGAATATTTGACAAGAATACCTTAACTTTGAAGGATGATGAATGCTCCACTTGCCGAACGCATGCGACCAACGACACTCGATGAATACATTGGGCAAGCGCATTTACTTGCGGAAGGTGCAGCACTTCGCCGTGCATTAGATGCCGGCGTGATTCCATCCATGATTTTCTGGGGTCCACCAGGAGTTGGAAAAACCACCTTAGCTCAATTAATCGCCAAACACTTAGATCGTCCCATTCATACCCTTTCCGCTATCTCATCGGGCGTGAAGGATGTACGCGAAGTCATCAACCGTGTGGAAAACGGTGGAATGTTTCAAGCGAAGGGAACGATTTTGTTCATCGATGAGATTCACCGCTTTAGCAAAGCGCAACAGGACTCCTTACTTGGAGCCGTTGAAAAAGGAACAATTACATTAATTGGCGCCACAACGGAAAATCCATCCTTTGAAGTGATTTCTGCCTTGCTTAGTCGCTGTCAGACGTATGTACTAAAAGACCATACGAAAGAAGACTTATTACACCTATTGGATCGCGCAATCAATCAGGATTCCGTTCTAAACAAGAAAAAAATCACCTTAACAGAAACGAATAGTTTGTTAGCCATTTCAGGTGGAGACGCACGAAAACTTTTAAATGTTTTTGAGATCATCATCGGAACGTTTCAAGGTCAAACCGAAATTGAAATCACGGATGACATTGTCCTACAAAATGCCCAACAAAGTCTCTCGCGCTACGATAAGGACGGTGAACAACATTACGATATTATCTCTGCGTTTATAAAATCCATTCGAGGAAGTGATCCAAATGCAGCGATTTATTGGTTGGCACGAATGGTGGAAGGCGGCGAGGATCCAAAATTCATTGCGCGGAGGTTATTGATTTCAGCGACGGAGGACATCGGACTTGCAAATCCAAATGCTTTATTGTTAGCAAACGCTTGTTTTCAAGCAGTGGAAAGTGTCGGTTGGCCAGAATCTAGAATCATCTTGGCGGAATGCACCATTTACTTGGCTTCCTCACCAAAAGGAAACGGAGCTTACATGGCGATTAACAAAGCGCAACAATTGGTTCAGCAAACGGGGAATCTGGATATCCCTCTACCCTTACGCAATGCACCAACAGCATTAATGAAACAACTTGGCTACGGCGAAAACTACTTGTACAGCCATGATTTTCCCGGAAATTTCGCTGAACAAGAATTTCTACCAAGCGAAATAAAGGGGACGAATTTCTTTCAAGCAGGAAGTAGCTCCAAAGAACAAGAAATAGCACAAACGATTTCCGCGTTATGGAAGGATAAATACCAAAAATGATGTCAGCCATTCTATATTATTGTGTGGTTTATCCATTGTCCCTTCTACCCTTGTGGATTCTATACCGCATCAGTGATTTACTATTTCTTCTATTTATTAGCATTATTCCTTACCGCAAGAAAGTCGTTCAATCTAATATTGAAAAGTCCTTTCCTGACGTGAGTCCACGTGATCAATCGGTACTTGTACGCGGATTTTACCGTCATTTCTCCGATTTACTCGTGGAAAGCATCAAGAACTTGAGTATTTCAAAAGAGGAATTGCTCAGAAGAATGAAGGTAGTCAATCCGGAAGTCCTTCAAGAACTCGAGAAAAAAGGGAAATCCGTTTTATTCGTGTCCGGACACTTCAACAATTGGGAATGGTTTATTACTTCGCAAGCATTGTTGGTTCCTTTTGAATCCTACGGGATTGGCATGCCTTTAAGCAATGGATTTTGGGACAAAAAGCTAAGCGAGCGACGCCAACGATTTGGATTGAAGGTCGTAAACGCAAAGAACTACAAAGAAATGTTTCAGCAAGAAAAAGCAGTTTCTGTTCTTGTGTTAAGTGATCAAGCTCCAGCGGATGCGCGCAAAAGTTATTGGATGGAATTCCTTCATCAGCCGAGCCCTGTTCTTTTTGGCGTGGAACAAATGGCGAACGAATTTGATTTGACTGTTGTGTATTTCACCATGAAGAAAGTCAAACGTGGACAGTATTCGGTAGAATTCCAAGTACTAACGGAAGCTCCAAAAAGTCTACCATATGGTGTGTTGACGGAAAAACATGTACACTTGTTGGAGGAAAGCATCATCGAACAACCGTGCAATTGGCTTTGGTCCCACAAGCGATGGAAACGAGAAATCCCAGCTGACTTGGATGCTCTAAAAGCTGTGCAGAAATCCAAATTTGACGAAAAATACCGCTAATTCATTATGAAAATCCTTTTCACACTATTCTTGGTGATTTACTTTGCACATCCGCCAAAATTTGAGGTCCTTACCTATTCCAATGCGAATGTACACGCACGAAGCATTCAGGACTTTTCGAAAAATGAACTTCTCCTAGGCACTAACGAAGGAAAATACGTGCTTATTTCGAAAAACGCGAAAAAACCAGTCAGCATGTATCTACCAACTACGTTACATACCATAAAGGAAATTCGCGATGCGGACAAAAATGAACACTACCTGTTTTTTATGCAGAGCAACGATGAGTCGCTTGTACTTCGGGAAAAATGGGACGGCAAAGAGGATCGCTTATTGAATTTTTCGCATCACGGCAAACCTGTTTTCTTGGATGGAATTGCGTTGCAAGATAGTCTTGGATTTCTTTTAGGTGATCCAGTTGATGGTGACTTTTCCTTATATCGTTCACAAAATTTCGGGGAATCATGGGACGCTTGTCCCGGAAAGGTCTACAGTGAAGCAAACGAAGCTGCGTATGCAGCAAGTGGCACGACGAATCACATCATCGATGGCGATTTTGTGTTTATCAGTGGTGGCGAAACAACACGTTTTATTTGGAGTGAAGATTTGGGAACATCGTGGCAATATGTGAAGATTGCATTCGAGTCCTGCAAAACGTGTGGAGCCTATTCACTTGCTTTCAAAAACCGCAAAGAATTGGTCGCAGTGGGTGGTGATTACACCAGACCGAATGAATCCAATAATACGTGCTTTTATTCTTTGGATGGTGGTCAAAGCTGGCAAGCATCGAAGAATCCACCAACGGGATATCGCTCGTCAGTCATTTATGCAAACGGAGTGTATTATGCCTGCGGAACAAACGGTATCGATTACTCAACTGATCACGGACAAAATTGGCTAACGATTTCCACGGAAAATGGCTTATCCATGTGTACTGACAAAAGGTACTTATATGTTTCTTGTGTGAAAGGAAAAGTACTCAAAATGAAATTAATAAAATAAAAAAAGGAGGACAATTGCCCTCCTTTCCATGTATTCCAAGTTTATTTTATTTCGCTTGAAGTGTATCTTCCATTGCTTGAGATACAGCCGATTTTTCCAAACGTAATTTCGTTCCTTCCGATTGAACCAAGACAGTTGAGTCAGAAACTTCAAGGATTTTCCCGTGGATTCCACCGATGGAAACGATTTTATCTCCAACTTTCAATCCTTCACGGAATTTTTTCAATTCCTTTTGTTTTTTCATTTGTGGTCTGATCATGAAAAAATAGAATACCAAGACCATTAGTCCAAGCATCAATATACTTTGCATTCCTTGTCCGCCTCCCATAATTTTTGTTTTTTTATTTATTAACGTATTTTACCTGTTATCTCCAAAACGGTTACGGATGGTTCTGTGTTTGCCATCACGGTAATCATCTTTTGGATTTTTTTCGAACTCAAGTTATCAGTTTTCACTTGAGCAATAATTTCACTTGATTCACCTGGTTGGATTGGATCCTCAGGCTCTTCTGCCACGGTACATGAACAAGATGGAGTTACATCACCAATCACCAATGGATATTCACCTGTGTTCGTCACCTTAAACTTGGCATTGATGACTTCTCCCTTAACTACGGTACCTGCATCGAATACAGTTTCGACTTCCATGGTTGTTTTTTGTCCAACTTGTAAGGTTTCATCGCCACCACAAGAGAATAAAAAGCCCATTCCGATAACTAAAACAATCTTTTTCATGTGTAAGTTATTAAGTAATTAATCCACGTCCAATTTTCACAATTTTCTTATCCTTTGTCAATTGAACAATGGCTTTATCCAAGACACCGTTAATAAATAAGTTACTTTTCGGCGTACTGTAAAATTTAGAAATCTCGATGTATTCATTCAAGGTCACCTTCGTTGGAATACTGCTACATGTTTGCAATTCGGTTAATCCCATTTTTAACAGCAGGATGTCCATTTTTGCAATTCGGTCCAATTCCCAGTTTTGCGCAAACTCCTCAATTAAAGATTCGTTTTCCTCATTCATTTGAATGGTTTTACGCAAAAGATTTACGATAAACTCTTTTTCGTCGTCGTTTTCTTTGTACAGAGGAAGTACTTCAAAGGAAGATCCTTCTGTCCAAGTTTTCATGGTTTTCATCGCCATGGAACAACAAAGATCTAAATCGTCTGCCCAATAAATACTCTTCTCATCAAAGAAATTTTGAATCAAATCAGAATTCGCGATTTCGGCCTTGAACAATTGCAACGCAAACGCCATGTCCCCTTCTATTCCTTCAGAATCGTTGTTCATGTGTTCGAAGTACACTTCTGATTCAAGGATTGACAGGTATAATTTTCTGAAAATTTCTTGACTCTCTGCTCCTAACCAATTGACTTTGCGGATTTCGCTCAGTTTGGTCAGTTCGTAAGAGTTTTCAATTGCCTCAATCAACTTATTATTGACAAACTTCAGGTTTGGATTTAAGTCCTCTTCCGTTGGACGCATTTTCTTTTTATGCTCTTCCATGCGGTTTTGTCCAGCACGTTTCAATTCTGGAAGCGTCATGATCATGAATAAATACATGTCATACATTCGTTCCACCGCTGAAAGCAATTCTTTTTCAGCTTTGAGGATACTTTCCTCTTCGCTTTGAAAGAAAGCGTAAAGAATTTGGAGTACTTTAATTCGTAAGTGTCTTCTATTAAGCATTCTGGTTTTTTACAGATTCAAACTTCCTTTGGACTGAACACGTTCTTCAGCCATTTTATTCGCAATCTGATACGTAGGAACACCTTCGTCTTGTGAACGTTTCACAATATTGTAGATTGTTCCGTAAATTTCTTCTGCTTTTTGATGTGCCCAATCAAGGGTTAATCCTTCCACTTCCGAGAAACAGTTAATCACACCACCCGCGTTGATAGCAAAATCAGGAGCATAAACGATTCCTCGTTTCATCACTTCTAATCCATGAATTTTTTCGTCCTTTAATTGATTGTTCGCTGCACCGGCAATTACCGAGCAAGACAAACGCGCTAATGTATCATCGTTCACCGTTGCACCAAGTGCACAAGGAGCGTAAATGTCCATTTTCACATCATAAATTGCATCCGGTTCAACGATGGTCGAACCATATTTCTCCGAAACGCGTTTCAATGCTTCTTGATTGATATCGGTAATGAACACATTCGCGTTTTCTTTCGCTAAATGAGAAACTAAGTATTCACCCACGTGCCCAACACCTTGAACAGCAATGGTTTTACCACTTAAGTCATCACTACCAAATTGCATTTTCGCTGCAGCTTTCATTCCCATGTACACACCGAAGGCAGTAACAGGAGATGGATCACCACTTTTTCCAGGTAAACCAACCACGTAGTTTGTTTCTTCACTTACCCACTGCATATCCGATGGAGAAATTCCCACATCTTCTGCAGTAATGTATTTACCTGCAAGTCCATTCACGAATTGACCAAAACGACGGAAAAGCGCTTCCGATTTTTGGGTTTTTGAATCCCCAATGATCACTGCTTTACCACCACCAAGGTTCAATCCCGAAATGGCATTTTTGTACGTCATTCCGCGAGACAAACGTAGAACGTCGTTCAACGCTTCCATTTCATTGTTGTACATCCACATGCGAGTTCCACCCAAGGCAGGACCCAAAACGGTATTGTGCACAGCGATGATTGCTTTTAAGCCGGTAGCGTGGTCATTACAAAATAGGATTTGTTCGTGTCCCATATTGGACATCTGTTGGATAACAGGATTTGAATTCAAATCTGTTAAGGAAGTAACTGTCAAATCAGACATGTTTTTGCTTGAGTTCGTTAACTAATCAGATGAATGGTTACTTTTGTAACGCTATTCAACGCTGGCAAAATTAGAAAATAAAACATGAAGTCCCTTCAATACTTAAATAAATATTTCCTAAAATATAAATGGCGCTTGCTGTTGGGAATCATTTTTACCGTTGTGAGTAATTATTACGGGGTACAAATGCCGATTTACTTTAAGAATGCCATCGATCAATTTCAAGCGAATGCAGCAGCATCTAAACCCAACGATTTTCTTTGGCTAGCTCTTCAGTTAGGTGGATTTTACATGATCTTGTCCTTGGCCAAAGGATTCTTTTTGTTTTTGATGCGTCAAACCATCATTGTGATGTCGAGGTATATCGAATTCGATCTGAAAAATGAAATCTATTCACATTATCAAACGCTGGATCAAGGATTTTTTAAGCGAAATTCAACAGGTGATTTAATGAACCGCATTTCGGAGGACGTCGGATTGGTACGCATGTACCTTGGACCTGGAATCATGTACATCATCAATCTGATCATCGCTTTCACCTTGATCGTTACTCAGATGATTCGAATCAGTCCATCGTTAACGCTTTGCGTGCTCATTCCACTTCCAATAATGTCCATATTGATTTACCGTGTTTCTTCGCGAATGAACGCCATGAGTGCACTGGTACAAAAAGAACAATCGCTTTTATCCACTTTAGCGCAAGAAACCTTCTCTGGTATTCGCATCATCAAAGCCTATAACAGAGAAAAGGAGACGGAAGAAAAGCTCGGGCAAAGTGCGGAGAATTACAAAAAACAAAGCATGCGCTTGGTTCTTGTAAATGCCTTTTTCATTCCAACCATTATGTTTTTAATTGGCATCAGCATTTTGATTGCCGTATATTACGGTGGAATTTTATCTTTCTCTGGACCGAAAGCAGAACGCATTTCCATCGGAAGCATCGTCGCTTTTATTATGTTCGTCAACAGTCTAACATGGCCCTTTGCTAGTTTGGGATGGGTTTCCAGCATCATTCAACGTGCATCTGCATCACAGAAACGCATCAACGAATTTTTATTAACGAAACCGACTATTGAGAATACCGTAACGAGTCCCTTCGATTTTCAAGGCAGCGTTGAATTTAAGAACCTTACGTTTCAATATCCAGTCACGAATATCAAGGCCGTTTCCAACGTTTCCTTCCACGTTCACAAAGGAGAAACGCTCGCCATTGTTGGACATACAGGCAGTGGGAAATCGACCATTAGTTCCTTATTGATGCGCCAGTACGATGCACAGGAAGGAACTGTATTCATTGATGGAATTCCATTAACGGACATCAATCTACATGCATTCCGTGCTCAAACGGGAATCGTGCCACAAGATGTGTTTTTATTCTCTGATACGATTCGTGAAAACGTTCAATTTGGAATAAACGACCGCACGTGTTCCGAAGAAGAACTCATTGAAGCCTGCGAAATGTCGCATGTTTACCACAATATCCAAGGATTCCCGGATGGATTCGACACATTGCTCGGTGAACGTGGCGTCAATTTAAGTGGTGGACAAAAACAGCGCATTAGCATTGCCCGTGCCTTGTTGAAAAAACCGAAGTTGTTGATTTTAGATGATTGTTTGTCCGCCGTGGATACCGAAACGGAGGAAATCATTTTAAGCAACTTGGAAAAAGGAAAAGAAGATCGAACCACGATCATCATCAGTCACCGAATTTCCACCATCCGAAATGCAACAAAAATCATTGTCATCAGTGATGGCGAAGTCGTTGAAAGTGGAAATCACGAAGCGCTAATTAGCCAAAAAGGAACCTACTTCGATATGCACGAACAGCAGTTGCGACAGGAGGAAAATTGAAAAAACATCCCTAATTCTGAATTTATTAACACACATTTGTTTGTCTTTTTTTGAAACAACTCGTTGATTTTCAGCGTAAGTTAGCTCAAACTTTAAAACAAACAACTATGAAAAAGTTTATGATTTTTGTCAGTGCATTAACGTTGTCAGGGACAATGTTCGCACAAAAACCTGCGAGTGATGATTCACATTATTCGTTAGAAGGATTAGCTAATTTGAATACCACAGATGGTATGAGTTGGACAGCCCCTTCACTTCGTTTACGTTATTTTGTGAATGATAACATCGCGGCGCGTGTTCAATTCGGATTTGGTGGAGATGGTACATCTATTGCTGGACTTCCAAGTAAGGAAACACACAACTATGCTGCAACTGTATCAACTGATCCAAATGGAACTGTTCTAATCAATCGTAGCGCTTGGGATTTAAAATTAGGTGGTGAATACCACTTAAAAGGAACAGATAAAATGTCTCCTTATTTCACAGCTAATATTGGATTCGGAAGTGGTTCGGAAAAACAAACTTGGACAGACGTATTCTACTCGAATCCAGGTGACCCAACAAGTGCTTTGGGTTATTCACAAGGTTTCTCTGTTACAGCATCAGGAGGATACAAAACTTTCGGATGGGGATTAGGAGCTGGTTTCGATTACTATGTAGCAGATAATCTGTACTTAGGATTGGAACTAAACCTTACAAGCACGAAAATAAGTCACGATGATACCGTTACGGATGCAACAACGCCAGCAGGTTCGTCAACTTCAACAAGCCTTGGAAGTACAATGTCTTATACGAACATCGGAGCCGCACATGGTTCAGTTCGTATCGGTTGGAGATTTTAATATCTTAACATGAAATGAATAAAGGGGGCTTCGGTCCCCTTTTTTTATGCATAATAAAAACAATTCTTACCTTTGCCCACGTTATGAAAGAAAGAAATCGCATTGAAGTTTGCTTCACCCCAGGAGAATACGAATATTTCAAAGGAGAATACGAAATCGTTGTTGTCATTGATGTACTTCGCGCAACATCAGCTATTTGCGCTGCGTTTGCCAACGGAATCAATTCCATTATTCCAGTTCCTACCGTAGAGGAAGCTTGGGAGTACAAGAAAAAAGGATACTTGGCTGGAGCAGAGCGCAAAGGACAAATTGTAGAAGGATTTGACTTTGGGAATTCACCGTTTTCGTACATGCGTGAGGACTTCAAAGGACAAGACGTCGTGTTAACAACTACAAATGGAACAAAGTCACTTGATGTGGCAAAAGATGCCGATATCGTTGTCGTTGGATCGTTTTTGAACCTTCAATACTTGAGCGAATGGCTCGTTAAACAAGAAAAAAACATTCTTTGCTTGTGCTCCGGATGGCAGGATAAATTCAATTTAGAGGATACCATTTGCGCTGGAGCGATTTCAGACTTCTTGATTACATCTGGGAAATTTACTTCGGAGGAAGATTCCAGTATTGCCGCAAAATACTTATATTTATCTGCAAAGGACAATTATTTAGGTTACTTAAAATCAAGTTCTCACCGTCGTCGATTGAAGAATTTAAACTTAAACGAGGACATCAAATATTGCCTGACACCTAATCAAACGAATGTTATTCCGATTTTAAAGGATGGTAAATTGGTTCAATTATAAAACAGCGTTTATTGTTCTGCTTTTGGGCGGACTACTTCAAAGTAGCACAAAGAAATCAGACAAAGTAAGCTGGGGATTTTTTGGACACAAACGAATTAACCGCATCGCGGTTTTTACCCTACCCGCGCCAATGTTCGGTTTTTACAAGGAGCACATTGAATTTCTCACCGATCATGCTGTGGATCCCGACAAACGTCGCTATGCCATGGAGGGAGAAGCACAATGTCACTACATTGACTTAGATCATTACTACACCGCCGGACAAAGTCCATTTGAGATCATTCCACGTCGTTGGAAAGATGCCGTGGAGAAATTCAGCGAGGACACGCTACAAGCTTATGGAATTGTTCCATGGCACATTGTCCAAATGAAATACCGATTACAAAAAGCCTTTGAAGCAAAGAATGTCGACTTAATCTTGAAATACTCTTCGGATCTTGGACATTACATTGGTGACGCGCATGTTCCTTTGCACACTACAGAAAACTACAACGGACAATTAACAGGTCAACGTGGCATTCACGGATTATGGGAAAGTCGATTGGTTGAAATCAATGCAGAGGACTACGATTACTTTGTTGGGAAGATTAAGTACGTTGCCAACGTGCAAGACTTCGCTTGGGATGCTGTTCGTGCCTCTCACCTAGCCTTGGATTCAGTCTTACGCATCGAAAAGGAATTAACAAAGGAATTTCCCTCGGACCGCAAATACAGTTATGAGCAACGTGGAAACACGACGATTTCTGTTTATTCCCAAGAATTTTGCGAAGCCTATCACCAACGAATGAACGGCATGGTCGAGCGACGATTGAAAGCCGCGATTTTAGCCGTTGGCTGTATTTGGTACACCGCATGGGTGGATGCTGGTCAACCTGACCTCACTAAACTTCAAACAGTACCACCGTCCGCAGAGTTACTCAAAGAGTTTGCAGACTTGGACGCACACTTCCACAATGACAAGCATTTTGGGCGGATTTGTGAGTGAGGGAATTCAAAAAAACTCGTTAAACGTTTTTGGTTGAACTGTTTTATAATTCAAAAAACTGTTTTACTGTTTTTTGTTGAACTGTTTTATAATTCAAAAAACTGTTTTACTGTTTTTGGTTGAACTGTTTTATAATTCAAAAAACTGTTTTACTGTTTTTAGTTGAACTGTTTTATAATTCAAAAAACTGTTTTACTATTTTTGGTTGAACTGTTTTATAATTCAAAAAACTGTTTTACTGTTTTTAGTTGAACTGTTTTATAATTCAAAAAACTGTTTTACTGTTTTTGGTTGAACTGTTTTATAATTCAAAAAACTGTTTTACTG
>CANGJM010000028.1 GCA_947454525.1 Flavobacteriales bacterium
GGCCTGCCGCTAGCGTTCATCCTGAGCCAGGATCAAACTCTCCGTTGTATAATAACTTTGAATTTTAATAGGAGCTCGAGTATGTATTATGTTCTTTTCTTAAAAACGCTGTTTCCTTATTTCTCAATACTTCAAAGAACTTCTTTAGATGTTAGTAGAACTCGCATTCTAATTAACTTTAAGACTTTATTACCGCTAGATTAACCGTTGTTTATCTCACTTGCGGGGTGCAAAGATATGTACTCTTTTTGGATCTGCAACACTTTTTTAAAAGTTTTTTTATTTTTTTTTGTTTCAAGACCCGGATGATTCTAACGGATAAGTTATCTAAAGGTTACCCTTTTTCAAAATAACTTTGTAACTCATTGATTTCATGCATTAAAATCTAACACTTTCAACCATTTCTATCTTCAACTGCTTAAAAATTAATTTTAATAAACTTTAATATAGTACTTTTGTTAACCATTTGGTTAAACCATGAAGTTAAAAGATCAAAACACAGAGTCAACTATTCTTGAAGCAGCGCGATTCATCTTTATGGAGAAAGGTCTATACGGTGCACGCATGCAAGACATCGCTAATAAAGCGGGAATTAACAAAGCATTATTACATTATTACTTTCGAAATAAGGAACGCTTATTCGACGAAGTATTCGGGGGAGCATTATCGCGTTACTTTAAAAATATGGATATCATTTCAGATGAATCGATTTCTATTAAAGAACGAATATTAACCTATTCTGATCGATTTATTAAATTTCTTTCTGACTATCCACAAATGTCCATTTTTCTCATCAAAGAGATAAGTAGCAATGAAGAGTTGTTTCACGCGAAAGTGAAGGGTTTAAAAAAGAATGAAAAGCAATCGATATTAAACGTATTAATAGAAGGTATTCAAAGTGGAGAGATACCAGATCAAGATCCTGTGATTTTTCTCATGAATTTACAATCGCTTTGTGCGTATCCATTTGTTGCATCCCCTATCTTCAATGCAATTTGTCAAAACAGTGGGATTCAATGGACAGATGAACAACACGCTAAACTACTATATTCAGTACACGAGTTTATTCACTTTAAATTAAGTAAGTCAGATTTATGAAAAGAACTACATTCATTCTACTAATGCTGTTGATCACGCATCACATGAAAGCGCAACGAATTGTTCTGCTCGATTCTTGTGTGACTTGGGCGAAAAATAATTACCCACTCATTAAACAGAATCAACTTTTTGCAGAGGTATCCTTGCTAAATATTCGTGTAATAAATGAAGCATGGCTGCCAAAACTGAACATGACAATTCAAGGTATTTACCAATCTGAAGTAGTTCAGTTTAATATTCCAGGAATCAATACAAACTTTCCACATGATTCATACAACAGTTCCTTCTCTATCGAGCAAACTATTTTTGATGGAGGAATCTCTAAGAAACAACGAGAAATCGAAGCGTCCAATCTTTCGATTGAACAACAAAAAAATGAGGTCGAACTATATAAGGTAATTGATCGCGTTAATCAATTATACACTTCGATTTTACTCGGAAAAGAAAATCTTAACATGCTCACACTTTTCAAAGACAATCTATTAAATAGGAGAAAAAATATCCTTCCAGCTATTGAAAATGGCTTAAGTCTGAGCAATAGCTTAGATGAAATCGATGTCGAAATTTTAAAAATTGATCAGAACATGATCGAGACAAAGCAAAACCTAAAGGCTTTGTATCAAGGATTGTCCTTGTTAACAGGAAAATTACTTTCCGAGAAAGATGAATTTACTTTATCTGCATTAGGTGAGTCAAACAAGAATAGGGTTTCACGTCCAGAACTCATTTTATTGGAACAACAAGAGGTTTTATTAAACAGTCGATACTCCATGGCAACAAAAATGGCACTGCCTAAAATCACTTTAAACCTAGCTGGAAATTATGGCCGTCCGGGACCGAATTTTATTAACCAAGAACTTCGTGCATTTGGGAGCGCTGGAATTAACGTTCGTTGGAACATTTCTACGTTATATGGTTTATCGCGTGAAAAGAGCCGTTACGAAGTGAATAAAGACCTCATTCAAATTCAACGGGAAACATTTTTATTAAATACTACTCTCGCTAGTATTAACTATGAAAAACAAATTGATGCAATGAATGAACTTATCCAAATGGATGCTCAAATCATTGAGAAACGAGGTTCGATTTCTAAGGTGTATTCGACGCAGTTAGATAATGGAAAAATCACGGTAAGTCAATATCTATTTCAATTGAATGAAGAAATGACCGCAAAACTCAATCAAAAAATTCACGAAATCAAACGTATGAATGCCCAATCGATGTATTACACAACGATGGGTCTTCCATTTTAATCTTATATATAAAGAACAATGACAACAGAACAAGCAAAACCTAAAAAGAAAAGATTCATCGTATTAATTGCCATTGCAGGAATCGTATTAATCGCTGCGTTTATCTCATATCTAATGAATGCTGGATATGAGACAACCGATAACGCACAAATTGACGCTGACATTATTCCAATCCGTTCAAGTGTTACAGGTTACGTGAAACATGTTTACTTTAAGGATAACCAATTTGTACATAAAGGTGACTTATTAATCGAAATAGACGATCAAGAATTTCAAGCACGTGTAATACAGGCTACTGCTGCATTAGAAAATGCAAAAGCGAATTTAATGGCCGTTAAGAACAATGCCGACGCTGGTTCGAAAAATGCGGATGCTGCAGTATTAACGAGTGAATCTTCCAATGAGAATATTGATGTTGCCAAAGCACGTTTGACCAAAGTCAAAGAAGATCACAAAAGAATTAAAAATATGTTTGCCCAATCCGCTGCTACAAAAGCGGAAATGGATGCAGTTACAGCTGAAATGGATGTTGCTCAAGCACAATTTAATTCCGCAACTAATCAATACAAAGCATCTGCTGCTCAATCCTCAGGAGTAAGGTCTCAAGCTGAGGGTCAAAAATCATTGATTTCCTTAGCGGAAGCTCTTGTGAAACAACGACAAGCAGAATTAACGTTAGCTTTGACGCAATTAGAATACACAAAAATTAAAGCTCCATGTGACGGACTTGTTTCGAAACGTAGTGTGGATGATGGTCAATTTATCACAACGGGATCACCTGTATGTTCAGAAATTGACAATCAACATTTATGGATTACCGCTAATTTCAAAGAGACACAAGTCAATCGATTGCGTCCTGGACAAGCTGTTGAAGTCAGTATTGATGCCTATCCTTCCTTGCATTTAACTGGTAAAGTTGAATCTTTTATTGGAGCAACGGGCGCTAAGTTTTCTTTATTACCACCGGATAATTCAACAGGAAATTTCGTGAAAATTGTTCAACGAGTTCCCGTTCGTATTTCATTGAATAGTTTATCAAAAAAACAAACAGGGTTGCTATTTCCTGGTTTAAGTGCATTTGTTTCCGTAAAAGCGAACTAAAGTGAATCCAGCGGCAGGAATAAAAATAGAATATCCAACAGGAGCAACCAAGTGGATTCTGATTCTCACAGCTATTAGTTGTGCCTTATTGGAATTAATTGATGCTACCATTGTCAATGTTTCATTGCGTGAGATCAGTGGAAGTATTGGAGCAACCACAACTGAAATTGCCTGGGTAGTAACTGCCTACGCCGTTTCAAACGTTATCATCATTCCGTTAACGAGTATGCTTTCCGATTTCTTCGGAAGGAAGGTTTATTTCACTGCTTCTGTCATCATTTTCACTTTCTCGTCTCTCATGTGTGGTATGTCGACAAGTTTATGGATGCTGGTTTTTTGGCGTTTTGTTCAAGGACTTGGAGGGGGTGGACTTTTATCTACTGCACAAACAATCATCATTGGAGCCTTTCCACCTGAAAAAATTAGTACCGCAAATGCCATTTTTGGAATGGGCATCATTTTAGGCCCAACCTTTGGACCAACATTAGGTGGATTAATCACGGATAACCTTTCTTGGAATTGGATTTTCTTCGTGAATATTCCAATTGGGATATTAGCAACAGTACTTGCTTGGACCTATGTTGGAGATCGAATTGGTGCTGTGAAACCAAAACGAATTGACTATTGGGGGATTTTATTTTTAGTTATTTCCGTTGGAAGTATTCAGTTTGTTTTGGAAGAAGGAACATCCAAAGATTGGTTCGAAAGTACAGAAATTTTAATCGTCTCACTGATGGCGTTCATCGGACTCATTGCTTTCATTATTCGTGAATTAAGTATTGACTATCCTGCTGTCAATATTGGATTGTATCGAAGCTACAACTTGGCTTTGGGAAGTATTTTGAATTTCCTTCTCGGACTCATGCTTTTTGGATCTGTTTTCATATTTCCGCTTTTTGTCCAGATTTCTCTCGGTTGGACCGCCACTCAAACGGGATTATTTATGATTCCCGGAGCCATCTTCACGGCGTTTACCATGCCCATGATTGGAATGATGTTAGGAAAAGGAGTCAATCCAAAACGAATTATAATTGTCGGTGCGGTCATGACGTTCTTTTTCCTCTATATTTTATCCTTCGCTTCTCCTGATTCTTCGGAACGAAATTTTTACTTCCCCTTTATTTTGAGAGGAATCGGCATGGCGTGCATGATGTCTCCTATATTATCCTTAGCGATTTCTGGACTTCAAGGGAAAGATATGGCGCAAGCTGTTGGACTATCGAATATGATTCGTCAGCTAGGGGGTTCTGTAGGAATTGCCTTGATCAATGTTTTCCTCATCAATAAAAATGCAGAAGTACGTGGGAACATGCTCTCCTATGTCACCGATTACAGTCAACAAACCCAGGAGAGAATGATGGGTATAAAGCAAAGCTTTATGTTAAAAGGTTATTCACTTCAAGAAGCAGAAATGTTAGCGAATCGGTCCATGGAAGGAGTTATTTTTAAGCAGCAGGCACTGTTAAGTTATGTACAGGGATTTTTTGTTGTTGGAATTTCCATTTTATTGATTATTCCCGTTGTCCTATTGATACGTTACAAGAAGCCTTCAGGTGGTGCAAAAGTCGTGGATGCACATTAATGAAAATAATTTCCAGCGCATTTGTGGAAATTGATGGATTCCTTCATCTTTGTAAAAGATGCTATTAAATAGAAGGACATATTTGCGCAAACTAAGTGATGAGGATATTATTTCTCTTTACAAGGAAAAGCAATGGACTAGCTGCATCGATGAATTGTATCAAAGATATGCTCATATGGTATTTGGTGTTTGCATGAAATATGTCAAACAAATTGAAAATGCAGAAGACCTTACTCTATCCTTGTTTGCTTCCTTGACAGAAAAGTTACTGCAACATCAGGTTCAACATTTTAAAAGTTGGCTTTATGTATCTGCTCGAAATAGTAGTTTAATGTTTCTTCGTGCCAATAAAAAGAATGTAGAATTGAAGGATGATGACATCCTTTATGATGACGGTGATCAACGATTAGATGAAAAACTCGAAAAAGATGAGTTGATCGAAAGCTTGATTATGGTATTTGAAGAATTGAAACAAGAACAGCGCATTTGTATTCAACTGTTCTATTTGCAAAAAAAGAGCTACGAGGAAGTCGCAAACATTACTTCTTATAGTATGAAAGAGGTAAAGAGTCATTTGCAAAATGGACGAAGAAATCTAAAGTTGCTTCTAGAAAAAAGAAAAGAAGGTCATGAAAAATAATCGAAACGTATTCTTGTCTTATTTTACGTGGATGTCTTCACGTGAAAAACATGCGCTAGAACAGCAAAGTTTGAAGGATCACTTTCTTTCAGACGCATTAGATGGATTCGCAGAAAATGCCTCCGCTTTGCATTCTATGAAAAGACTCGATAAACGTTATTACCATAAGAGAAGTCTCACCTGGAAAATTTACACTGTACTGATTGTTTCTCTCGTAGCACTTTTTATTTATCGAACTACACAGAATCCTGCCACTCATAAATCAAGAACCAAACCAACCATTGGTTCTATTGTAGTAGAACGCATTCCAACGGAAAAACTTCAGACTTTACTTGTTCTCCCTAAAGAAAAAGTGCTTTTACCAAATAAAATCCAACAGGAATTTAAGGCGAAGGACAAAGGGATGATTTTTCGCGCCAATGAAAATCCAAGTTATCCAACGGAGGAACTCGTTCATCTTCCATTGCACAGCATCGGAAAAGTCGATCGGACCCCGACAAAAAGTCGCTCAAACTTTGCTATGGAAACGTATGTTAACGATTTGAAAGTACTTGACTATAGGTATTACCGTAAAAAAGCACGACAAGAAAAGACTGATTTACTAACGGGGACACCAGCGGCACAAGAGAACCAAGGAGCAGGAGCGAGTCAAAGAGACAATTTAGACATCAGTTACATGAACTTTTTAAGCAACACACTTTCGGACTTCAATCGAGGGGAGTACAAAGTTGCATTAATTGGATTCGACCAAATTTTATCGACATATCCGGATGATGTTAACGCACTCTTTTATTCAGCACTTTGTCTTTATAACTTGAAACAATTCAACTTATGCGAACAACGCCTTAAAGTAATGAACTTGTCCAAGTTTGACAATTTCGACGAAGAACAACACTGGTATTTACTTCTTTGTTACAAAGCACAAGGGAAAACACAAGATTTTAGCGAATTAAAACAGGAGATTATTCGAGGTAATGGATTCTATGCAAGTAAAGCTGCAAGCATCAATCTATAATTGTTGGATATTTCCTACCTTCGATTCATGAAAAAAACACTCTTTTTCTTGATAATCCTTTTGTTCAATAGAATGGTTTCCGCGCAAGAAGAGGCAATCTATCTTGAAGGTCGCGCACAAGGAACGACGTATCACATACAGTATTTCGACGCTAAGAACCGGAATCTTCAAAAAGAAATAGAACGTTTATTGAAGCACTTCGATGCTTCCGTCTCAACCTATCAATCCACTTCATTGATTTCCAAAATCAATCATAACGAAAAATATGGTAGAACGGATGACTATTTTGATGCTTGTTTTTTAAAGGCTAAGGAAATTTGGAAGTTAACGGATGGCGCTTTTGACCCTACCGTTTATCCACTTGTGAATGCATGGGGATTTGGTCCAGAAAAAAAGGACAAATTGGAACAAGCTAAAATCGACAGCTTGTTAACATTCGTCGGCTTTGAGAAAATCACTTTAACCCGTGGTAAAATCAAGAAAAGTGATCCGCGCGTGTCTCTTGACTTCAATGCTTTTGCACAAGGATATTCCGTTGATCTCGTTTCTGATTTACTCCTTTCAAAAGGAATCACCTCTTTCGTCGTTGAAATTGGAGGGGAAGTGTATGCGCATGGGCAGAGGGACGGTCTTCCATGGTACATTGGATTGGAGCAACCCATAGAAAATAAAACCAATGTTAATCCACTGAACGTGATCTTTCAAATTGAAAATATAGGAGTTGCTACCTCCGGTAATTACCGCAAATTCACTATCGAAAATGGCGTGAAGATAGCGCATCACATTGATCCGAAAACAGGAAAACCAACGAGCAATCAATTGCTCAGCGCTTCCATTTTCACAAATAAATGTATTTCCTCTGACGCATTAGCCACAGCGATTTTAGTCATGGGCTTGGACAAAGCTAAACTGTTTTTAGCTGAACATCCTGAAATTCAAGCATATCTTATTTACAGCGATGACAGTGGGAAATATCAAGTATATATTACTCCCAAACTGATTGATTGGATAGCTGATGAGCAATAAAAAAGGGGAGCAATGCTCCCCTTCACAATAATTTGATTTAAGATCTTATTTGTTAATCACAACCTTGTGTTTTGATAATCCTTTGCCGTTGTCAACGCAAATAAAGTAAACGCCATTTGTTAAGTTTGATAAATCAACTATTTTGGAAACTTCGTTCATTTTCACATCCTCTACAAATACTTCTTCACCTGCCAAATCAAGAGCAGAAACTCTAATCGCGTAGTTAAAGTCAACTGTAAAAATTCCATTTGCACTTGGATTAGGATGAATATTAACGATGATGTCATTAGTCGTTTCTGCCACACCTGCTCCACTTGGATTCCATGCCAAAGCAATTCCTGTGAAATTTGCATCATCTGCCGGCGTTTGCACATCTGCCGCAGTTCCTTTGGTAAATGTGTAAGACTTCGTTGCTGTTGCAGATGAACCATGATTCCAAGTACTTTGAATGGTTACTTTGTACGTTCCGTCGGGTACAATATTACCAGCTGCATCCGTTCCATCCCATGTAAATGTTCGAGTTGAGAAATTGGTCAATGTTGCTCCTGTAGTTGCGCCAACCTTGTTGCAATTTGCTGCCATACAATTGGATGCAGAACCTCCAGAATTTGACGCCCACGTTGGAAGGTGGTCAGATGTTCCTCCACCTGCATATCTTAAACGCGTTTTAACAAAGGTACCAGTGCTGGATTGAATCCAAACGGCAAGGACATTTTTATTTCCTGTGTAAGATGTGTGTGCTGTCTGTGTAAAGGAAAAGGAAAGTGTTCCTTGCGTTTGCGCGCTTAATAAGGTGCATGTGAACAAGGAAATTGAAAGAAAGAGTGACTTCATAGTTATTCGTAATTTAAAAAACAAAGGTATTTAATATTAGTATAGGTAAAAAGTGATAATCATCATATAAATTAATTTTAATTCATTCTAAATAAGCTTCTTATTGTAAATTTTTCAATTGAAATTGTGCTTCAGCATGATTGGGATTTACCTGTAAACATTGTTTCAATTGTCTTCTAACAAGAAACATCTTTTTTTGGAGTTTCAAGTACATTTGTGCTGCAAAAAAATGTGCGTCCGCATTCCCGAAATCAAGGTGGTTAACCTTTCGAAAATCTTTTAGTGCAAGGGAATAGTTATTCGTTTTTTGATACAACATTCCACGTAAAAAGTAATTATCCGCGTTTTTTGAATCAATTTCTATTTCCTTGGTTAAATCAGCAATTGCCCCCAAAGTATCTCCAAGGTTTTCACGCATGATCGCTCGGTCAAAATATGCCATGGAATCATTCGGAAATAAAGCAATGACTTGCGATAAAATCTTTTCTGCTTCCTTGAATTGATTTCGGTATCCAAATTCTGTTGCTTGTGCATACAAAATCGTCCGTTCGCTTTGACCGTAAGTCAAAGCCGAAATCAACATGAAAATGGAGAAAATAAAACGCATGAACTTGTGACTAGTTATCCAATTTTCCTTGGTAAATCCAACATTCGATTAACTGAATCGTTGAATCTGGTAGTGCTGGTCCACCTTGTGGCATCAGTTTATATCCAGAGTTACGCATCGAACCTAAAACTGCGTTTGCGTGAGATGAAATGGTTGCGTAGTCGGAAAGATTGTAGCCGCCTGAGGCGTTACCCGTATCATGACAGCCCGTACATTGTTGCTGAATTAATGGTAACACATCATTTGCAAAGGAAACGGTTCCATTACATGTTGGTACTTGAGCGAATGGTGTTTTTTCCTTCGTGCAAGAACTTGCCAAAAAAAGGAAACAAAAAGTAAGAAAAAGGAATCGATTCATTTTTGAGTAGATAATTGATGAAAAGTGAAAAACATAAGGATTGGCAAGAAGTGAAGTGGAATAACAAATCCTGGGTAGAATTCTGACGCATCCACATACACCCTCTCCATCATTGGGTATAAAATGCTGACAAATGTCAATAAGGAAAATGTCAAACCGAACCAAAACGTTGGGTTTTGTTTGATCACCTTTGTACATACTTGGTGAACATAAAACAAAATCAAGCTATACGAAATGAGTCCGAAAACTACTTTCCAAATTGGCATTACGGTCGAGAAATCAAAGAGCAATTGATAATAAAAATACGTGTAAAGTGTGCCGATTGCACTTGAGCAAAGCGCACTGGTTAAACCAAGCTTTACATTCATTTTTTATTTTTTGGTAACTGGAACTTGGAAAGAAACTTTCATTAATTCTGGCACGACATCACTTTTGTGTCCAACTTTAAACTCAAGTCTATTTACATTAAATGTTCCTTTAAAGGATACTTTATTTCCGCTTGCTGTATATGTAGCTGGAATGGTATATTGTTTCGTGATTCCTTTAATTGTCAAATCACCAACGATGCTTAATTCCGCGCCTTTTTTCGTCACCTTCGTAGATTTGAATTTAGCAAATGGGTACTTTGTTGCGTCGAACCACTCTTCAATTTGAGACTTTTTATTCATCATCCCGTTTCCAGTAGAAATCGATTTGACATCTATTTTCAAATTGAATTGTGTCGCATCCATATTTGCTTCGTCAAATTCAACTGTTCCATCCATCGTTTTAAACGAACCCGACGGGTCTTTACTTTTGAAATCAATGGCATAGCCATCTGATACTTCGTAATGTGCAGTTGGCATCCAAGCCAAAGAGGTAGATAAGACTGTTAAGGCAATTAGTCCAATTGAGGAGATTGTTTTTTTCATTTTTTTCAAGGATTAATTTATTCGTGAGAAAATTTTCGGCTTACACTAAATCCAAAGCGAAATTGTCCTTTGCTCCAACTTTGAAACGTGTAAGGAATAAATTGTGTTTCACCTAGGCCAGCGGCATTCGTTAGGTTGATCGTGAAATTATGTCCAAACGTAAACCACTCCAACGCGATTCCCATCGAGTTTTTGTATCCGGTTTGACGATAAGCACTGTTACAGAACACTTGGTAATATTCACCAATTAAGGCAAACCGACTCGTTAATTTTACACGAAAAGCCCCACCAAGTGCAAATAAATCATTTACGTCATCTGCTGCTACGTAATTTCTGTGAACGTACGTTGGCATGAGGGCGATGGAAGCTTTATCTCCAAAGTGACGCGCGATATTTACTTGAGTAAAATAAGAAAATCGGTGAGCAACTTTTGGAAAACTGTTTACCTGTGAGATATCCGTAGAGGCCTTCATATACGTAAACGTTGACCCTCCGATAACTGCCATGGAAATCGGCATTTCATTTTTCTTCTGAGTTAAGACACGGTATTTCACAAATCCATCCAATAAGGATCTATAAGGTGCCCCAGTTCCTTTACAACGACCAAAACCAACCATGAGGTTATCTGTTACTCCGCGTTCCAAGGCGATGCGCATGTCAGATAACATGTCAAAACCAAACATATTTTGTGCGCCACCATTTGTTCCAGCAATGTCACCAAAACGGTGTTCAATTCGAAAATCAGTGATTCCTTTGGCAATTGTTTCCACGGAATGACCAGAAACAATGCGCGTAGAGGCAAACGTAATTGGTTCATCCTCTGTATATTCTTCTTCAACAATCGTGTCCTGAGCAAAACTCATTTGACTATATACGACCATTAAAAGAAACAGTAATAGTGTCTTTTTCATACACTAAATTTTTGTAATAAAGAATGGATAATTTTTCGTTTTTAACAATTTTAACAAGATGGACCTATCGGTTTTTTCTTTTTTCGGCTAACCATTTAGGTACTTTCTCCTCCTTTTTAGCCTCTTCACCTAGTAGTTTTTCTAAGAGGTCTGGTCGTTTCGCTTTCGTTAAGCGTTGTTTGATCCAGTCTTTATTCTCGCGTTTATACCAAAAGAAAAAGCGGTTTTGATTTAATTTTTCCTCGCGGGTTTTCACCGTTTTAATCGGCTTCAAGGTGTAAGGATGTAATCCAGTGTAATAAATAACTTCTGCAACGGTCATTGGGGTTGGCGTAAAATCCTGCACTTGTTCCAATTGGAATCCCATGTCCTTTGTTTCCGCCGCAAGATTGGCCATGTCCTCTTCCTCACATCCCGGATGAGAAGAAATAAAATACGGAATCAACTGCTGTTTCAATCCATGTTTTTCGGAGAGTTTATCGTATTTCTCCTTGAATTTATGGAAATACTTAAAAGATGGTTTTCGCATGACACGAAGCGTTGCATCCGATGTGTGTTCCGGAGCTACTTTTAATCTTCCACTGACGTGACGTGTAATTACTTGTTCAATGTATCGGTCGTGGTTTCCGTCCTCGTTATTTTTATTGAAGTCATCCACCAACAAATCGTAACGGATTCCGGATCCAACAAAGGCTTTTTTCACTTTCGGATGGCTGTCGATTTTCTGATACAACTTCGTCATCTGTTCATGCGAGGTATCTAGGTTGTTACAAATCACTGGGTGGATACAACTAGGAGAGACGCATTTCGCACAAATCGCTTCATCCTTTCCTTTCATTTTGTACATGTTGGCAGACGGGCCACCGATATCAGAAATGTAGCCTCTAAAATCCGGGTGATTGACCAATTGTTCTAATTCTCCCAGGATGGATTTTTCACTTCTCGAAGCGATGAATTTCCCTTGGTGTGCAGAAATGGTACAGAAACTGCATCCTCCAAAGCAACCACGGTGCATGTTGATGGAGAATTTGATCATGTCGAAGGCAGGAATAGCTCCGCGCTTCTTGTATTTTGGGTGTGGTAATCTTGTGTAAGGTAAATCAAAGCTTTGATCGATTTCATTTTCCGTCATTGTTTTGAACGGCGGATTAATTACCAGCGTTTGGTCACCAACGTGTTGAATGATTCGATTTGCTTCCCATTTATTGGATTCTACTTCCACAATTTTGAAGTTCGTGGCGTATTGAATTTTATCCACTAAACAGGTTTCATGACTGGCCAACTCGACAGTCTCCCAGTTTTTATTTCTCGGTAATTCTTCTGACTTCGGATTTAAAAACGCAACCTGGTTAATGGTTTTCGCTTGGTGAAATGGAACGCCTCGTTTCATGAGTTTCAAAAGCGTTCTCAAAGGTTGGTCACCCATCCCGTACACCAATAAATCTGCTCCTGAGTCTACTAGAATCGACGGCATCAATTGATCTTTCCAGTAATCGTAGTGAGTCACACGTCGCAAGGATGCTTCAATTCCACCAAGTACCACGGGTACATCCGGATAAATTGATTTTAAAATTTGACTGTAAACAGTAGATGCATAATCAGGACGAAATCCAGCTTGTCCACCTGGCGTGTAGGCATCTGTTGAACGCAAGCGTTTATTCGCTGTATAGTGATTGACCATGGAATCCATGCAGCCAGCAGTGACACCAAAAAATAATCGTGGTTTTCCTAACTTTTTAAAATCACGCAAATCGTCCTTCCAGTTGGGTTGTGCAACGATTCCGATACGAAGTCCTTCATCCTCGATGATGCGAGAAATAACGGCTGTTCCAAAACTTGGGTGGTCGACGTAAGCGTCTCCCGATATTAAAATCACATCGAATTCTTCCCATCCGCGTTTCTCCGCTTCTTTGTGGGACATTGGAATCCAATCAGAAATTGGTCTTTCTATACTCATGGGTCAAAATTACGCATTAAACACAGGATAGTTTCATAAATGAAATCTATTCACATATAAAGAACATTTCAACACGCGAACTTGTTTAATGCTTAATTTTGTCCTTTAGTAGTTAACATAAAAAATAAAAATATGTCATTTGAATTGCCAACTTTGCCTTATGCATATGATGCATTAGAGCCACACATCGACGCACGCACGATGGAAACTCACCACACGAAACACCATCAAGCTTATATTACCAACTTAAACAACGCGATTGCGGGAACAGATTTGGAAGGAAAATCCATTGAAGAAATCCTTAAAGTATGTAAAGACATGCCTGCAGTTAGAAACAACGGTGGTGGATTCTGGAACCATAATTTATTTTGGGAATGTATGTCTCCGAATGGCGGTGGACTTCCAACAGGAGAATTAGCGAGTGCTATTAACGAAGCATTTGGTTCATTCGAAAACTTCCAAGCGGAATTCGCAAAAGCGGCAACCACTCGTTTTGGTTCAGGATGGGCTTGGTTGTGTGTAACGAACGGAAAATTGGAAATCTGTTCGACAGCAAATCAAGATAATCCATTAATGGGTGAAGGATGTAAAGGGACAGCAATTCTTGCGTTAGACGTTTGGGAGCATGCTTACTATTTAAACTACCAAAACAGAAGGCCGGATTACATTCAATCATTTTTCCATGTAGTAAACTGGGAATTTGTAGCAGGTAAATTTGCAGCAGCGAAAGGATAAGTCTATCAAGATAGAGGATTGTAAAGGGAAACAGATTGTTTCCCTTTTTTTTGATTATCTATGAACTTATTGCCCTTCCTTCATCAATGTTATGTTTACATTAACAAAGGTTCTTTCTATTGAGAAACTCTATTAATCCGTTTACATTTGTCCAATAATTACGCATTATGGCAGGTATTTTAAGTTATTTTTTACCAAAGGATAAAGTCTTTTATTCTTTATTCGAACAAGCAAGTGACAATCTAGAGGCAATTGCCAAAAAACTAGTTCAAGTCGTACAAGAGCCGGATTTCAATAAACGCGCAGCACACATTTCAGAGATGCAAGATATTGAGCATCAAAACGATAATGTTACTCATCATATCTTTATTGAATTAGGGAAAAACTTTATTACTCCCTTTGACCGTGAAGACATTCACAGTTTAGCATCAGCTTTGGATGACATCGCTGATTATATTTATGCGTCAGGAAAAAAAATCAACTTTTATCAAATTGATCCGATTTCTGACCAAGGCATTCAAAAAACAGCTGAGGCAATTCTAGAAGCCGTATCTGCTGTGAAAGAAGCCGTAATGGAATTGCGTAATTTGAAAAATACGCAGAAAATCATCGAGTGCGTCATCAAAATCAACAGCATTGAAAACAATGCAGATAACATTTTCGATATGAGCATTGAGAAATTATTCAATTCTGATGTGGATGCCAAAGAATTAATCAAACGTCGCGAATTGTACCAAGTAATGGAAATCGCTACAGATAAATGCGAAGATGCAGGGAATGTAATCGAATCCATTGTTGTAAAATACGCTTAACCTTTGTAGACCCAAAAGCTTATGTTTACATTACTTCTTGTTGTCGTTGCTATTGCACTATTATTTGATTTAGTGAATGGTTTTCACGATGCAGCCAACTCCATAGCAACCGTTGTTTCAACGAAAGTATTAACTCCATTTCAAGCAGTAATTTGGGCGGCAACGTTCAATATCATCGCTTTTTGGGTATTCGATATGAGTGTTGGAAATACCGTTGCGAAAACGGTAGATAGCAACGCCATTGACCTTTGGGTGATTCTTGCAGGACTTCTTGCGGCGACATTCTGGAATTTATTGACGTGGTGGTTGGGAATTCCATCCTCTTCCTCTCATACCTTGATTGGTGGATTCGCTGGTGCAGCAGTTGCACATGCTGGATTCAGTGTGATTGATTCAGGAGAAATACTTAAAGTTGTTTTATTCATTTTCCTTGCGCCATTTATAGGTGGATTTATCGCCTACCTGATCGCTGTAGTTACCATCAGTCGTTCCTTCTGGAAAAAAATGTTGGTGATCCTTGCCTTGTCTGGAGTGACCATTATGGTCATGGAATACATGATCGAATACATCGACATGAAACCGATCATGCTCTACATTGTAATTGGAATGGTCAGTATTTTCATCCTTGTATACATTTGGTTTGAATTGGTTCACGGTAAAAAGCCATCCGCCATGAAGGAAGCTAACATGCACAAGAAATTGCAATTGCTTTCTTCTGCAGCTTTCTCTCTGGGACACGGTGGTGCCGATTCTCAAAAGGTAATGGGTATTATTTGTGCAGCCTTACTTGTTTATGGTAACATGGGTCGTGAAGGTAAATTAGATAGTTCCGTTCCAAAAGATCTTCAGATTACGGAATTGATGCAAATTGAATACCACAACGAAGAAGACAAATTAGAGAAATTCAAACCAGAAGTTGCACAGATTGACAGTACTGTATACTTCATGGAGCACAAAGAGATTGTTGATGCCTCAACAGGTAAAGTTGTCTACGACAAAGATGGAAAAGTTACTGATGGATATACGAAAGCAACGATTCCTAGTTACAAGGAGATTGACGATGCATTGAGTAAAATCGAAGTATACACATTAGGTGATGCTTTGTGTGATGCAAAAACAAACGATACTGTTTTCACCGATAAAACCCTCAATACTCGCTACGCCTATGCAGGTATTTTCGGAAACTACGTAGATAAAAAATCAGGTGAATTAAAAGAAGGATTTAAGATTAAAACAAAAGTTCATTCAGACACAATGCCATTTTGGATTGCGTTTGGCTGTTACTTAATGATCGGACTTGGGACCTTAATGGGTGGATGGAAGATCGTTAAAACGATGGGAACTAAGATTACGAAGGTCACACCGTTGGAAGGTGTTTGTGCCGAAACCGCAGGGGCATTGACCCTGTTTACCGTATCTCAGTTTGGAATCCCTGTTTCAACGACACACACCATTACGGGTTCAATTATTGGGGTTGGTGCCACAAAACGACTTAGTGCAGTGCGCTGGGGAGTAACCATCAACCTACTATGGGCGTGGATATTGACCATTCCTGTAAGTGCTGGATTAGCAGCAATTTTTTACTATTTGATTGTTTGGTTGCGATAAGCACTTCAAAACAACCTATTTAAAGCCGTCAGTAGACGGCTTTTTTGTTTTCATTAACTTTTTGATTTGAGTGAAAATTATATTAACTTTATCCCGAATCATTATAAAATAATCAACTATGAGAAAATTATTACTTACTATTAGTGCTGTAGCATTGACCTTTATGTCAAATGCTCAAGTGATTGTAGCGGGCGTTTCTCCGCAGCCTATCGTTGCCAATTACACATTTACATGGGCAGATCCAGGAAGTGGATGGGGAACACCTGACTTCAATATTCCGGGAACATACGTTCAAGACACCTTGATGTTGGTAGACGATGGAAGTCAAGGAACAAACGCGCAAGGACACCCAATTGCACAAGAGGGTTGTAATCCCTTAATCAACAACCTTACAGGAAAGATCGCGGTTATTTACCGTAACACTTGTGAGTTTGGAATGAAAGCATTGAATGCACAAAACGCAGGTGCTGTTGCAGTTATCGTGATCAACCGTGATCCAGCAGTTATCGCTATGGGAGCTGGTGCAAGTGGTGTAAATGTAACCATTCCTGTTGTGATGATCCAAAATACTGACGGGGATGCAATCGTAAACCAAATGGCTAGCGGTGCTGTGGTTATGTTCCTTGGAAACAAAACAGGATTATACGCAAATGATGGAGGTGTTTCTCCAAAAGCAGCGTTGCTTCCAAAACAAGCTATCGTTCCATCGTACATCGCTCAAAATGGTACAGAATTCAATTTTGACCTAGGAGCACGTGTTTTCAATTACGGAAACCAAGCGCAAGCATCTATTTCTTTAAACGCAAAAATTACGAATCCAGCTGGAGCAACTGTTTATGACAACAGCGTAACTGGATTATCAATCGCTGCTGGTGACAGTACAGATGTTTATCCTGGTGGAGCTTCTACCTTGCCTCAATTTTCTTTGGCAACATATCCAACTGGAACATACACGGTGACGTACACGGTTGGATTAGGTGTTGCTGACCAATATGATGCTGATAACGTGTTAACATCAACGTTTACAATTTCAGATTCATTGTATTCTTACGCGCAAGCAGATGCTACAACTGGATTGCCTGCAGGTGGTAACTTCTACCGTCCAGGTACTAATAACCAAACATTCTCTGTATGTTCTGTGATCAATGATCCAAATGCGAGCCGTATGAGCGTTGAAGGAATTTACTTCGCTGCAACAACAAGTACTGCTTCTGCTGTTTTATTAACAGGAGAAGAAATGGCTTTATACCTTTACAAATGGGAAGATGCTTTCGCTGACTTAAATGATGCGAATTTAGCGTTCACAACTTTAACAGAAGTTGCTTCTGGATTCTACTACTACCCTGGAGATCTTCAAGGAGAAACAGTTTACGGTGCATTTACTACACCAGCTAACTTAGAAGATAACCAACGTTATTTGGCATGTGTACAAACAGTAAACTTAAGTTTATACATTGGACATGAAAACAACACAGACTACACTTGGAACGAAGCTTACTACTTACAACCAATGAGTCCGAACGAAAGTGATGGAACTTACTTTGCTGCCGGTTTTGGTTCAGATGTTCCTAGTTCTATCGCAATGAAAGTTGGAGAGACAGTTGGAATCAACGAATTAAACACAGTAGAAGGAATGGCTTATCCTAACCCAGCTACTGACTTAGTGACTATCTCCATCGAAGGTGAAGGAGTTGCTAACTTAACAGTAACTGACGTTGCTGGAAGAGTTGCTATGACAAATCAAGTTTCTTTGACTGCTGGTCAAGCTGAATTGAACATCGCAAACCTTGAAGCAGGTGTTTACATTTTCAACGTAGTACTTGAAAATGGTAAAACTGCACAATTCAACGTTGTGAAAAAATAATTCGATTTTCGAATCAGGAAAAGGGTCGCTCATCGACCCTTTTTTTATGCCCAATTTTTAGCACATTGAATTCCATAAAGATGCCCAAGCTTTTATTATCTTTGTCCTGATGAAAAAAGCAACATATACGGTAACCGCAGCATTGCCCTACGCGAATGGACCCTTACACCTCGGACACGTCGCAGGAGTTTACCTTCCAGCAGATATTTTTGTTCGTTTTCTTCGCATGAATGAGCACGATGTCGTGTTTATCTGCGGTAGCGATGAGCATGGTGCAGCCATTACCTTACGTGCGAAAAAAGATGGGCTTACACCAAAAGACATCGTAGATAAGTACCACGGAATCATCAAAAACGCTTTTGAAAAATTTGACATTTCCTTTGATATCTTTCACCGAACATCCACTGAATTGCATCACGAAACGTCAGCTGATTTTTTCAAAAAATTACACGAGCAAGGAAAATTTATTGAAGAAACGTCAGAACAATACTTTGACGAAGAATACCAACAATTTTTAGCAGATCGCTACATCACCGGTGATTGTCCGAAATGTCAAAGTACAGGCGCATACGGAGATCAATGTGAGAAATGTGGGAGTGACTTAAGTCCGACAGATTTAATCAATCCAAAGTCCACGTTAAGCGGTAAAACACCTATATTGAAATCCACTTCGCATTGGTACTTACCCATGGATCAACACGAAACATGGTTGAAGGAATGGATTCAAAACGGAATTTTAGACGGCGTTCAACAACACGATCCGAAGTTGTGGAGAAACCAAGTGATCGGACAATGCATGTCGTGGATCAATGGTGGACTAAAACCTCGTGCCATGACCCGCGATTTAGATTGGGGAGTAAAAGTTCCACTTCCAAATGCCGATGGAAAAGTACTTTATGTTTGGTTGGATGCACCAATTGGCTACATTTCGGCGACAAAACAATGGGCGCTTGACAAGGGAAAAGATTGGCGCAACTATTGGACAAAATCCGAAGCTGGAGATCGAAAACTTGTGCATTTCATTGGGAAAGACAACATCGTTTTCCATGCGATTATCTTCCCGATTTTATTGAAAGATCACGGAGACTTTATTCTTCCAGATAACGTTCCAGCATACGAATTCTTGAATTTAGAAGGAGATAAATTCTCAACTTCTCGCAATTGGGCGGTTTGGTTGCATGAGTATTTAGAAGCCTATCCAGATAAGATTGATGAATTGAAATATGTTTTGAGTGCGATCGCCCCAGAAAGCAAGGACTCCGAATTTACATGGAAAGAATTTCAAACGCGTGTCAATTCAGAATTAGCGGACATTTACGGGAATTTCGTGAATCGAACCTTGGTATTGACGCAAAAATACTACGAAGGAATCGTTCCGACTCCACTTGCCTTTAGTACGGAAGATCAGGCGGTATTCGACGCCATTGAGCAAGCTCCAAGACGCATTGCTGAATTAATGTATGCGTACAAAATTCGTGAAGCTCAAACGGAGATGATGCAAATTGCGCGCATCGGAAATAAATATTTGGCGGACCAAGAACCTTGGAAAGTCATTAAAACGGATCCGGAACGCGTTCAGACCATTCTCTTCGTTGCCTTGCAAATTACGGCAAACCTACAAATCGCTACACAGATCTTCTTACCAGCAACGGCACAGAAATTAGGAAAGATGTTGAATGCGGAGAGCCTTTCATGGTCCTCGTTTGGTAGTTCAACCTTATTAGATGCAGGACACCAAATCGGTGAAGCACACATTTTATTTACAAAAATTGAAGACGAGCTTGTACAATCAGAAGTAGAAAAACTACAAGCGTGCAATCAACTTAAATCACCTTATCCAGCTATGAAAGACCTCATCAA
>CANGJM010000029.1 GCA_947454525.1 Flavobacteriales bacterium
AATTCAGAGGATACTTTCATCGCTTGAATTGCACTGATGTCAGGAGGAAGCATGCGGTTTAACTTAAAACATAAGTGCTGTTCGTCCCAAACTTGCGGTAAATCCACATGGAAAAAATAGGATTTCGCATGTACTCCTGCATCCGTTCTCCCGCATCCCACGATGGGAACTGTAGTATTCCCAAAAACCTTCGAAAAACAGCGCTCAATCGTCTCCTGAACACTGGGTGCGTTCGGTTGAAACTGCCAACCATTGTAAGCTGTTCCTCGGTAAGCGACTTGGACGAAATAACGTTGCATAAAGAAGCCACCAAGTTACAAAACATTGGTGGCTCCTCAAGGCACTTCATAAAATTTATTCCAAGTAAAGCTGAATCCCGTATTGGGAATCCACGCTATAGTCGAAGGTAATGGTCTGAGATCCTGTTATTCCTTTGAGGAAACTCCAGGTGATTATTCCCGTTTTTTCATCTGCTGTACCATCCACCAAATCTCCTCGTTTCACTTTGATGTCCTCTTGATTGGATACAGGGAACTGGTCCTTCACAATCAACGGAATCATCGCTCCACCGTTATTTTTAATCTTAATTTCCCAAGTCACATCGAATTTTTGACGTGATCCGATCGTTTTAATTTTCGATTTTTCCTTCACACGTGTACGCTCGACACTGATTTTACTGTCTTTACCGAAGGAGAACGAAAGGGTGTCTTTGGTTGAATTTACATCCAAATAGGATTTCCCCATAAACGTACCGTCAAAGTAAATATTAGATTCACCGCTCAATAAATTCAATTTCTCCCATCCAACAACTTGTGCGGATAAATACACACTCGGATCAATTTTAGGAACTACATGGTATTCATATGACGCTGGTAATTCATGCGTAGCAATACTCACACGGTGGTCCATGCCATCCGAAGGAATGGACATTTTGGACTGAATCGCATACTCCACACGCAAGTCTTTTTTGGTGATGGTCGTTGCAACAGCGTTAGCTTGCCAAGCAGTAGTTTCGTTTTTGAAGTCCATTTTGCGTTTTCTTCCCGTGTTTACACCTGCTACAGACCTCACAACACCATCTGCAGATCTAGCTGGCATGCGGGAAATGTCTTGTCTCGTAATGGTATTTTTTTCCGAAGTAACCTGAATACCATCAATATAATAATCTGCATCTTCCGATCTTGCCCCGCGAATCTGGACTTCTTCTAGTTCCACTTCCTGCGGTTCTAAGAAGAATTTCAAGTAGGTAGACGTAATTTGTTGTTGAGCGTTATTGTAGCCAACAAAACTCGCATTCACGTAGTTTTCTCCTTTTGGAATGGTCATTTCAAATTTCCCATCGAAGTCTGTAACAACAGCAATTGTTGGATTATTCGCGAATTGAACACGCGCAAAAGGAAGCGCTTCTCCGTTGGAAGCATCAATCACTTCTCCTCTTAATTTCTCTCCTGCGTAAGCGACTTGCGGTAGGTTTCTTGTTGTTTGCGTTTTTTGCTGTGGATAATTGTTGTAATAGATAATCCACGGTTGTAAGGTTGGTTCTTGCGCATTTTCGTATGGATCGTTTGTCGATAAAACAAGGTCTACATTTTTCCATTCGATTCCGGTGGTTTGACTCACATTCGCTTTGGCTTCTAAACGTAATGGTTTCCCGATTCCGTCGCTGCGCATGTCGTAATAGGCTTTCCACGTAGCATTTGGACTAATGTAATTGAATTGAAATCCCGCGGTACACGATTTGTTCACATCGACTTCCACCACTACTTCGGAATAATTAATGACTGGTTTCGAACGCTGACTAATAATCTCTTGCTCGATTTGATTCATTTTCTTTTGAAGATCCTCTAATTCAGCATAGATAGCGGTCTCACGTGTGATGACTTCCGTTAGTTTCGTATGCATGAACAAGTACGCTTCTTTCAACTCTGTTATTTTTAGGCCTTGGTCTTGTCCTTTCAAATCACGGTTTTGAAGCAATAGGTTTTTATCCATCTCCAAAATCACGTATTCATCGCGCAAGGCTTGGTCTTTTTTATAGAGCAAGTCCTTCTTTGCGTTTAAAGCATGAATTTCTTCGTTGCTAATTTTTAAATCCTCGTAGTTTTTTCGTGTTCGAACGGACAGAATGGTCACATCTCCTTGTGCTTTTACTTGAACAGTATTTGGATCGACAAAATCCGTCAACTTTTGAAAAACGATGTCCTGTCTACCTATTTGAAGATCAAGCTTCGCTTCATGTTGAACTTGTGCTCCCGTAAAAAATACGGTCACCTTTTTGATGGGCGCTACAGAACTGATTTCTTTTTGTGCGTTCACACCAAGAAAACTGCATCCTAACAGGACACTTGCAATGATTTTTTTCATAATTCGATCTTATATTCGTGTATGTAGATGCGCATACAACAGAGATTCCACAAGGTTCAATTAGTTCATAAATGGAAAAGACTTCCCATTTAAATCCATTTGGAAAATATTGTAATTAAAGAGTCCATCCAATTCACTGATTCCAGCCATCACAGCTTTTCCTAATGCTGGATAATATTGAAAGTGTGTGTCGTCATTCACCGTATTGAATGCCGCGCCTAAGTTTACTGGTGCGGACCATTGATTCCCGGTTCTTTTGCAGAAATACACATCGTATCCACCCATTCCAGGTAATGCATCTGAACTGAAGAATAACAATGTTCCATCTTCTGTAATAAAGGGAGTTGTTTCGCGTCCGCTTGTATTGATGACATCCGGCAAGGCAAGTGCGCTTTCACCCCAAACGCCATTTGTTTCGGTCGCAACAAATAAATCGGTTAAACTTTTCTCCGCACGACGGTCTGAAACAAAATAAAGTTCGCGTTTGTACGTGTACTCGTCGACCATAAACGTATCAGTCATACACGCGGATCCATCGAAGAAACTTGTGTTCACACCAGGGATTTTCACCATTTTTTGTTCATCCCAAGCAAATGGTTTTTCCGCTGTTAATTCGAAAATCTCTGAACTTTCTGTTGTTTTTTCTTTGGAAGCGGAGGTATTTAAGGTTCCATACGCATGCATTCCATCGGAAAGGACACAATTCAAGGCGTCAAATCCTTCGGTATTCCAGTCTGTGTCTTCAGAGTAAGTGATTTTATACGTTTTCGTCGTGTCGTTCCAAAAAGAAAAGTAGATGTCTTCAAAGTAACTTTGATCTTCAGGATTCATGTTGTCTCCTTTTGCATCAGGATTTTTTGCCGTGAAATAAAGTGCTTGTCCACCCTGCGTCAAAATCGGCGCATATTCATCGTATTTTGTGTTGATTTCTGACATAGGTTTACGAAGGGAAAGAATTCCTTTTTCCTGTTCTTTTTTAGCGAATTGACTTTGCTCGAGTAAAACCGGAATCGCATATTCTTTGGCTAGTTTGTCTCCGACAAGATTCGCACATGTTTGATAATGGGAAATGGCTGAATCTAAATGATTCAAGTTGTGATGAATTTGTCCCGCAAGTAAATGCAAGTCACTATTCAACTTTTTATCGTTCAATTTTATGGCTGCACCAACATGTGTTTCTGCTTCGTAGAAGTTCTTTAATTCGAATTCAACACTAGCCAAATAGTACAAGGCTCTTGCGGATCCTGGATTAAATACACTTGCTTGCTTGAAGGTCATGTAGGCATCACTGGTTCCACCCAAATTGTATTGTTCAATTCCTTTTTCGACCATGCGAGATGAGTTCATTCGTTGGAAAAAACCAACATTTGACTGTGCGAAGGATAAGGAAGATAAAGTAGTAAAAACGCTGATAACAAATGTTTTCATAGGTTGTATTTTACACAAAATAAAGAAATCTTCAGGCACCTGCGATGAACGTTCCTCCTTCTTCTCAGCGCACGATTGTTAAAAACTCAAGTCCGGCGATTGGACAGTCTATGAAGCTGTGAAAGATGCAAACATTCAGGACTTTAATGTACTTTTGCTCCCAATAATTTTTATATGCGTAAAATTTGGCAATCTAAGTGGTTCCGTTATCCATTTTGGACAATCGTTTTTTGTTTTGCAGCAATTGGCTTTTTCCTTTCGGCATCCTACGTCGCAATTAAGTTTCGTCTAACCGATGAAAAAGGCAGTGTGGATGCGAATAATCGGTATTTCGAAGGAATGGAGGACAAATACAACCAAGCCTACAAACTGAATTCGGAGCAACTGAAAGCGCTACATTTTGAGTCCTTGGACCGCATTTTATTACTGAAGAAATTTTACCCTAAAAATGCGCAATATATTTTGGATGCATGGAAGGCTTCGAATAATGAAGTAGAGGTTAAACGCATGATTGATGCGGTGGACATTCAATTGAAGTCCAATCGCGCATACCAGCAGCAACGTCGTCAATTAAAACGTAAAAAACAGCAAAAGGAATCCGGAAATTTGTTGAGTGCGTTCGAATGGATGAACATCCAAGAATGGTCTGATTTTAAAATCGCGGTGGCAAAAGATGTTGCGTTGGTGGACAGCGTTGCGCAGCAAACAGATGTAGAAGGACGACTAATCGTATCGTGTTTGGTGGGAGAACAAATTCGCTTGTTCAATTCGGACCGTGAAGCGTACAAAAAATGGATTAGTCCACTTAAAATTCTTTCGGTGGAATCGATGTTTTCTTTTGGTGTAACAGGAATCAAAGAACATACAGCCATTCAAATTGAAGAGCATTTGAAGAATCCGAAAAGCGTTTATTACTTGGGGGAGAAATATGAGCACTTATTGGACTTTAAAACTGCGAATCCGACCCAAGAACGCATTAGTCGATTGACCGATTTTCACAATCACTATTATTCCTACTTGTATGCAGCAATCTTCTTGAAGCAAGTGAAAATGCAGTGGGAGCGAGCAGGATTCCCAATTGACCATCGTCCAGAAATTCTCGTAACTTTATTCAACGTTGGTTACCCGCAATCTGTTCCGAAAGCACATCCAAAAGTCGGAGGCTCAACCATTAAAATCAAAGACAAAGCGTATACATTCGGAGCGGTTGCCTACCAGTTTTACTATTCCGGTGAACTTTATGACCTTTTTCCGTTTGAAAAAAGAAAATTTGACTGGGAAGATATCGCATTACGATGAACATGAAAACATTGATAGTAAGTTTATTTCTCCTTGTTCTTCTGTCTTCTTGTGGAGGAGGAAAGGCAAGTGCACAGGATGTTGAAAGGGTCGATTATTCCAATTGGACGACCTTGACCAAAGGAATGGAATACCGTGAAATAGATGCACCGGTAAAATCATTTATTGGTGATTCGAAAATCTCCATTTTACGCATGAATGGTGGACTTTTTGATTTCAATATTTTTAGTGCCACGAAATACGACAGTTTACCGCGCGATGTGCATACATGGGCTGACACTTTCCACTTAAATGTGGCGTTTAATGCCGGAATGTACAGTTTGTCGAAACCGCTTTCAAGCCGTGCGTATTTGAAATCAGGTGATCACGTCAACAATGGGACGCTTCTCGAAAATTTCAATTTGATGTTGGCCATGAATCCAAGGGTAAAACAACGAGACGAAGTGGAAATTTTGGATCTTACATGTGAGAATTTTACCGAAATGAACGATCAATTCGGGGCCTATGCACAAGGACTGCGCATGATCGATTGCAACGGAAGCCCAATGTATTGGAAAAAGAAAATTCAATCATGTAGCATGCTGATTGCCGCGGAAGGAGAGGATGGGAATTTCTACCTCATTTTCTGCCGTTCGCCGTACACACATAATCAGATGATTGACTTTATGATTGGAATGCCGTATAAATTGCGCAATGCGATTTATTTAGAAGGTGGTCCAGAAACAAGTTTGTTGATTGATGTAAATGGACATTGCATAGAAAAAGTAGGAAGCTGGGTTTCTGATACCTGGGAAAGCGATGCAAATAATCACTTTTGGCGCCTACCAAACATAGTAGGAGTTAAAAAAATAAAGTATAACTGATAACTATCATGTTCTTACTTGATTTGACTCATGAAAAAGTTACATTCAGTGTTGCACCTTTGTAGTGTTCAACGGAACATAGCAAATAGTGATACTGAATGAAAACACACCAATCATCGACCGTAGAAACTTCACCATCAAGAGGAATAATCAGAGCATGGGTTTAGTAAACAATTTCATTCCTCTTAAATTCAGTAGGTAAAAGCCACTTTTTCGAGTGGCTTTTGTTTTTCATGAACTAGCTGACGATTTGAGCATAACGCAAAACGTGAACGCCAAGTTTTTCTGTCCCTAAATTACGCTGCATGCATTTCACAATTGCAGTTGCTGAAATACTATGGTAATCTTTAAGCGATCCCAGCATGAACAAATCAAAAAATGGACAAAGTTTTTGTGATAGGTATTCCATCGGACGTGATTCTGTGCGCGCACCAATTAAAATTGATGGCTGATAAATGTAGCAAGTATCAAACTGCAATTCCTTCATGGCTTCTTCGATTTCGCCCTTTAGTTTGGAGTAGAAAATACGCGATGAGGTCGATGCTCCAATGGCACTGATTAAATGTACCGTCGGAATTCCATTCTCCTTTGCCAATTTCGCCATGCCAATGTTAATGCCAAAATCAATGTTGCGATAGTCATTTAAGTCCGGAGTTTTTTTACGTGTGGTTCCAACGCAGCAATAAATGACATCGCCAATCACTTGCTCTTTTAATAATGAGAAATCACTGAAATCCGTAACGACTTGGGTTACTTTTTCGGGTAAACCCGCGATTGTTTTGCGAACAAAAATGCGAATGTGCGAAACCTCTGACGCACTTATTAATTCCTGTAGCAACGCGTTTCCAATTAGGCCGGTAGCGCCAACAATAACAACTGATTTCCCCATTATTTCAATGATTTTATCCAAGTTAATATATCTGTCATGACGATTGGACTCATACTTATTTCAATCGTTGCGTATTCCACGACATCACATTTGATGCATGGTTGTAATAGGTGATTCAAATCGTCGTATGCTTTGAATGTTGACTGTGCAAGTGTGTTTGTATTCATGGATTTCTTGAATCCATTTTGACTTTCATCCCAACGCACTTGAATGTCCTTTTTTCCGTTGATGATGAGCATCGGTAGTTCCACTTTTTTGAGGTAATCAGCTGCTTGATAACTCAGGAATTCCTTCGCCCAGTCACTGTTGATGAATACGCTCATTTCTGTAGCCATGTCTTTCATCGATTTATCTTCTTTGAAAGAGCTTGGAAGTCTCTCCCATACCGTGGACAACCACATTTCATATTCCTTCAGAAAGGTAGCAGTTTTCGTTTTTAAAACCAAGTTTGCTGCCTCTTCAAACAAACGGGAATTCCATTTTGCTTCCTCTTCACTCATCCCAGATGCAATTGGAATATCATATTGTTGATTGACCAAAACATCTTTTCCATTTGTTCCAACGGATGCTGATTCAATTAGGAATCTCATTTCTTTTTGTTGTGCAGCTGCACGAAGACCAATGATTCCTCCTTCGGAGTGACCATAAATACCAATTGGATGTCCGGGATATTTTTTCTTTAAGTATGAGAAAACAGCAAGTACGTCACTGGTGAAGTCAGTTTCAGTGGAGGAACCAAATTCTCCTGTACTTTTGCCAATTCCACGATCGTCATAACGAAATACAGCGATTCCATTTGTACTTAAATAATCAGCAAGGACCCAAAATGGTTTGTGTCCCATCAGTTCACAATCTCGATCTTGTTGACCTGAACCAGAAACTAAAATGACTATTGGAAAATCACTCTCCTTCGGTAAGGTAAGCGTTCCGGCTATTTTTACGTTTTTATTCTTGATTTCAAGTTCCTTTTGCTCGTAGGAAAAGGGTGCAACAGGGTCTTGTGGACGGCCAGAAATTTCAATGAGCTTTTGTTCTGTTTTTGTAAATACAACAGGCCATTCAAGTCCACTTTGTTTCATGATTCCTTTCAGGCTATCGTTTTTTAACTTTCCAGCGAAAGTAAGTCCAATGCGGTCCCAACGGAAATACAAACTATCGATAAACAGAGAATATACTGCCATCTCTTGAGGCTTAATCTGTGGTTGATCAGGAATGATCACCGATACCGATCCATCGCGTCCAATGCCTTTGATATCAAGGTCCATTAATAACGATTTCCCAGCCACATGGAACGAACTATGCCAAAGTCCATCAAGTTGTGCCTGAGCAGAACTCGCGCATATTAAAATGAAGAAAAGTAACTTTTTCATAATTCAGTATATTCGGGAAACAAGGAAATGATTCCCGCTTCATTTGCTGGACAAACGCCACGTTCCGTGATGAGCGCTGTAACCAAACGAGCAGGCGTCACGTCAAATCCGTAATTCGCTGCATTCGTAGTTTCTGGACAAATCAACACGGTGTCAATTTTACCATCACTGCGTTTTCCTTGGATGTATTTCACTTCGTTTTGATCGCGCTCCTCAATCGGAATCTCGGTTAATCCATCACGAATGCTCATGTCTAATGTCGTGGAAGGCAAGGCAACGTAAAATGGAATTTCATTATCCTTCGCGGCTAACGCTTTCAAATAGGTTCCAATCTTGTTGGCAACATCACCATTTCGGGTGGTGCGATCTGTTCCTACAATGACCATATCCACCATTCCGTGTTGCATCAAGTGTCCACCTGTGTTGTCAACGATTAAGGTATGGTCAATTCCATGCTTCGTTAATTCGTAAGCGGTCAAGTTGGAACCTTGGTTACGTGGACGTGTTTCGTCCACCCATACGTGAACCTTAATTCCTTTTTCTTTTGCTTGATAAATAGGGGAGGTGATCGTTCCCCATTGAATACAACCCAACATCCCAGCGTTGCAATGCGTGAGAATGTTCACCGTTTCTCCTTTTTTTGCTGTTGAAAGTGCTTCGATAATTGGGAGTCCGTGCACGCCAATCATCCGACATGTTTCGATGTCTTCTTCGACAATTCGTGCCGCTTCTTCCCAAGCTGTTTTCAGAAAATCATCTGCTTCATCCAACGCTGTGCGCATGCGATCCAAGGCCCAGAATAAATTAATTGCTGTAGGACGCGAGGCTCTTAAAACGTCGAATGCTTCGTCTAAGAATGCACCATCGCGTTGTTCTTCGATTAATTCACGTACCGCCAAGTAAATTCCGTAAGCGGCAGTCGCTCCAATAAGTGGGGCACCACGTACAGTCATGTTACGGATGGCTAAATCAGCATCGCGGTAATTCATTAATTTAACATGGACCAACTCGTGTGGTAAGACACGTTGATCAATCACTTCCACGAAGCGGTCTTCTGTGGTCCAAATGGTTCTGAAAGTTGACATCTTAAAAAATATTAGCTAAAAAAAATCCCGATTCTGAGAACCGGGATTTCTATGTTTTACAAACCGAAAGCGGCTTTAACTTGATCTACGTAGTTTAGTTCTTCCCAAGTGAATAATTCTACTTCTCTTGTAATCACTGATCCGTCTGGAGCTTTGAAGGATTTTGTTACCTTCTCGTGTTTACGTCCCATGTGTCCGTAAGCAGCTGTTTCCTGATAAATTGGATTTCTTAATTTCAAACGTTGCTCGATGAAGTATGGACGCATGTCGAAAATTTCGCTCAATTTCTCCGCAATTTGACCATCTGTCATATCTACTTTCGCTGTACCGTATGTGTTAACATACAAACCACAAGGTTTTGCTACACCGATAGCATAAGAAACTTGTACTAAAATCTCATCACAAAGTCCAGCAGCAACTGCGTTTTTCGCCATGTGACGTGTTGCATACGCAGCAGAACGGTCAACTTTAGATGGATCTTTTCCAGAGAATGCTCCACCACCGTGAGCTCCTTTTCCACCGTACGTATCCACGATGATTTTACGTCCAGTTAATCCAGTATCACCGTGTGGTCCACCGATCACGAATTTACCTGTTGGATTAATGTGGTACGTAATGGCGTCGTTGAACAAAGCTTGAAGCGCTGGTTTCAATTTCGCTTTCACGCGAGGAATAACGATTTCGATGATGTCTTTTTTGATTTTCGCCAACATCGTCGCTTCTGAATCAAAATCATCATGTTGTGTAGAAACAACAATCGTATCAATGCGTTGAGGAACATTGTCATCAGAGTACTCAATCGTTACTTGCGATTTTGCATCTGGACGCAAATATGGAATTAATGCTAATTCATTGTTGCGAATGTATGATAACTCTTGTAAAATCTTGTGTGCAAGATCTAGAGCCAAAGGCATGTAGTTATCTGTTTCAACAGTAGCGTAACCAAACATCATTCCTTGGTCACCCGCACCTTGATCTTCTGGGTTTGAACGTTCAACTCCTTGGTTGATGTCAGAAGACTGTTCGTGCAATGCAGAGAAAATTCCACAAGAATTTGCGTCAAACATGTATTCAGACTTCGTATATCCAATTTGACGAATCGTTTCACGTGCAATCGCTTGAACATCCAAGTAAGAAGTGGATTTCACTTCACCTGCCAAAACTACTTGTCCAGTTGTAACAAGTGTTTCACATGCTACCTTAGAACTTGGATCAAATGCCATGAAATGATCAATTAATGCATCAGAAATTTGATCTGAAACTTTATCTGGGTGTCCTTCAGAAACGGATTCTGATGTAAATAAGTAAGCCATTTAATATATTTTAGTGTGCAAAAATAACAATATTCGGTGGGAATGTAAAGTGTTTACTGCTTGACTATGAATAAAATTTATCACCTTTTTTAACCATGCGTTTTAAGAGCGCATTTGGACGGTAACGGTCCTCGCCGTACTCATCAAATAATTCGTTCAACTTGTCTAAAACCCAATCCAATCCAAGTTCATCCGCCCAAGCCAATAATCCTTTGGGATAATTCACGCCTTTGGTCATGGCTAAATCAACGTCCTTTACAGAAGCGACTTGCATGAAAACAGCGTCAACCGCCTCGTTTATCAGCATCACTAGGACACGCTCAAAAATGATTTTGCCGATGATTTCATCTTTTGTTGGTTCGCTTGTTTCAGTTCCTTCTGCATACTGATAGAAACCACGTCCCGTTTTTCTACCGTAAAATCCAGCTTCACTGTGTCTTTTTTGTGTAAAAGATGGTTTGAAACGCGGATCGTAATAAAAGGCTTGAAAGACGGATTCGGTCACGGCGTAATTCACATCGTTCCCAATGTAATCCATCAACGTAAATGGACCCATTTTAAATCCACCAAAGTGTGTCATAGCCCAATCAATCGTCGCGAAATCTGCAAGTCCTTCCTCGTAAATGCGCAATGCTTCGCCGTAGAACGGACGCGCAACACGGTTAACGATGAATCCGGGAGTGTCCTTGCATAGAACAACGGTTTTCCCCCAACTTTGAATCAAGGAAACAGCATCATTGATGGTTGCTTCACTGGTTTGAACGGCAGGAATAATCTCCACCAATGGCATAATCGTTGCCGGATTAAAAAAGTGAATGCCAATCACACGGTCTGCTTTTGTTAAGGAAGATCCGATGGATGCAATCGATAGGGAAGAGGTGTTGCTTGCTAAAATGCAATCAGCTGAAACAATTTTTTCCAAAGAGGAAAATACCGAATGTTTAACTTCCATTTTTTCTACAATCGCTTCGATGATTAAGTGACAAGTTGAAAGTCCTTCCAGTTGTGCTACGTAGTGAATGTTCGATTCAATGCTGGATTTTTGATCCACAGTAAATTTCCCTTTTTCTACCAATTTCTCCAATGATTTGGAAACTCCGTTTTTTGCGCGCTCCAATTGTTCGACATTCGCATCCATTAAATAGACGGAATGTCCACACTGTGCAGCTACCTGCGCAATGCCAGAACCCATTGTTCCAGCGCCAATTACTCCAATAATTTTACTCATCTTCCTTTGAATACTGCTGGACGTTTTTGAATAAATGCATTCACGCCTTCCGTGAAATCATCTGTTTCTCCAGCTTCGGTTTGTAAACTTTCCTCTAAATCTAATTGATCTTCAAGTGAATTAAATAAGCCTAAATTCACTGCTTTTTTGGTTAAGCCGAGACCGCGTGTTGGCATCGCTGCCAAGTTTTCCGCAAGTTTCATCGCTTCTTCCTCAAAGGACTCTTCTTCGAAGACTTTGTAAATCATATTCATGCGTTCTGCCTCATCTGCAGATACTTTGTCTCCTGTCATCATTAAGGCCATTGCCTTTTGCATTCCGACCAATCTTGGTAAGAAATACGTTCCTCCTGAATCTGGAATTAATCCGATTTTAGAGAAAGCTTGAATGAAGGATGCGGTTTTCTTCGCCACAACAATGTCGCAAGCCAAGGCAATATTTGCTCCGGCTCCAGCAGCGACACCGTTCACAGCGGCAACAACTGGTTTTTCCAATTCTCTGATTTTAATGATGATTGGATTGTAATGATCGCGTACGATGGATTTCAATTCAGGTCCTTCCGGATCTATGGCTTCCGCCAAATCTTGTCCTGCGCAAAATGCTTTTCCTTCACCCGTGATAAGCACGGCACGAATTTCTGGATTCACCGCACAATCGTCCAAAACATCTTGCAATTGCAAGGCCATCGTTTTGTTGAATGAATTGAAGACGCTTGGTCTGTTTAAGGTGATGCGACAAACGCCATTGATCAGTTCTTTTAGTATTTCCATGATGCTATTTCTTTTAATCGTTGATTACTTTGTTTTGTAAACGTTATTTAATTGTTTTGCTCGTTCCGCCATCGAATTTCGTAAACTTTTTGGCTCGAGAATTTCCAATTCCCCGGCATAGCCCAGCAAATTTCGGATGAATTCTTCGGAAACCAAAACGCTTAATTCAAATATGCTAAAATCAGCTGATTCGCTCGTTAATTTTTGTGATTGATGAAAGGGCTGCGAAGCAATATACTTCGCGGCAACTTGATTTGCTTTGATGACAATTCGTTCTGCTTTTCCCTTGTAGGATGTAATCCCGATGGTATCTTGGAAATACAATTCTGGTTGAAAATCCACTGGTAAACTGGATTCATCTTCTAGAATTCTTGGTTCCTGCATGCGGTCAAGCGCGTAAGTGATGATGTCGTTTTTCAATTTATCGAAACAGATGAGGTACCAGCGATTTCGGTATTCTTTCAGAAAGAGGGGAGAGACTTTTCGCGGTTTTTCGACTCCTTTCACAAAACTCGCATAAACGAACCAAAGCATTTTTTTTCCTCGAATCGCTTCAAGGATCATGGGTAAGTATTCATTTCCACCACTGGAAACAACGGACTCGAATTGAACGAATTTTTGAATGTCTTCATCTTC
>CANGJM010000030.1 GCA_947454525.1 Flavobacteriales bacterium
TACTTCTATCGGAATGTTAACTCCTAATAAAGCACATTTACAGAATAAAATAAAACTTAAAACATGGAAAAAAAAGAACCCTCTTCTTGTTATTGAAAAGGGTTCATTATCTTTGGTCTAACCAGTCAACCTTTTTTAGGATGATACAACTTTATACGATGTTTCTCTAATTATCACATAGATATATTCCATAAAAGTATATACTTTTGATATATACTAAATAAATAATCAGATGAAAACTCTATCCTTAAAACTTGACAATAGCGTCTTTGAAGAGACGGAGAAACTTTTAGAAAAAATCGAAAAGACTCGGAATCGATATATCAACGAAGCACTTGAGTATTATAATCAAATCCAAAAAAAGAAACTCATAGAACAACTACTCATATCAGATTCAAAACTTGTAAGCGATGAATCTATGAAGGTACTGCATGAATTTGAAAATCTTGAGGATTATGACAGCTAAAAAATATGAAGTTTGGCTAGCAAACCTTGATCCTAGGATTGGGACAGAAACGGGGAAAACTCGACCTGTTTTGATTGTACAAAACGACATCTTGAACAAAATACATCCATCGACACTAATCTGCCCAATAACAACCAATGTTAAATTAGAAAGTCAAATTCTGAGAGTTCACTTGAAAAAAGGAACCGCAAAAGTGAAAGAGTCGTGCGACGTGATGATTGACCAACTTCGCGCAATCGACAATAAGAGATTAATAAAGAAAATAGGTGACCTTCCTTTGGATCTTGCCGAAAGGGTAAAAGAAAATATGAAAATCGTTTTAGACTTAGGCTTCTAAAAAGAAATCCTAATCGAATTGTACGTTTGAAGCGCTTAGGCGCTTTTTTTATGCGTTCAATTTTAAATTGATGATTTTTTGGATTAAGTCAAAAGGCAATTCTTTTGTCAATGGGAACTGAATGGATCCTTTGGCAAAAGTATATCCTTTCAATTCCTCACTCAATTCTTTGATAGGCCCTGCTCCTGGATAGAATCCAATGTGCTTCGCATACCCCGCATAATGTATGAAATTCTTACCATTCCGCTTGAACGTTGGTATCCCGTAATTCTTCGTTTCCTCCAGACCCTCAACAGAATTCATTAAAAAAGAACGAAGTGCTAACAATTTCTCCTGCGTCTCCTTTGGAAAGGATTGAATGTGTGCTGCTACTTCTGGATGCATGCTTCTACTCTTCGCAATATGATTTGAATTGATTCAATATCGCTTGCCATCCCTGCTCCTGCAATTCCAAGGTATTTTCTGTTTCTGGATGAAAGCGTTCCGTAACGTGCGTAGATGAACCTAAATCGGAAAATTCAACTTCCCATTTGCGTCCATCAGCTAATGTGATTGCCAAGAACTCCTGATCTTCAACGGAATCATAGGCTCCTTGAAAGTCAAATCCAGCGGAACCATCCACTGCTTCCATGCGAAACGTAAAGGCGCCACCTTTTCGTAAATCGATGCGTGCGGACGGACAACACCAAGACTCATGTGCGAAATTCCACTTTGTCACGTGTTCACCTGTTGTCCATTTCTCCCAAACCTCTTGGATGGGCGCTTCAATCATTGCTTCTACTTCAATCCATTCTTGTTCCATAAAACAAAGATAGGAAAAGTGTGAATTCATTCCACACATCACGATATTCGTTACATTTGTCGTAGATGGACTTTCAACTTGTATCCGACTTTCAGCCAACCGGTGATCAACCGGAAGCAATTCGACAATTAGTCGCCGGATTAGCTGCCGGTGTTACGGACCAAACTTTACTTGGAGTAACGGGAAGCGGAAAAACATTTACGATTGCGAACGTTGTTCAACAAATTCAACGTCCAACCCTAATTCTATCCCACAACAAAACATTAGCCGCTCAATTGTACGGGGAATTCAAGCAGTTTTTCCCGGAGAATTCAATTGAGTATTTTGTTTCTTACTACGACTATTATCAGCCGGAAGCCTATTTACCGACTACGGGCGTGTACATTGAAAAGGACTTGCAAATCAACGATGAGATTGAAAAACTTCGTTTATCCGCCACCTCTGCCCTGCTATCCGGACGCAAGGATGTTTTAGTCGTCGCCTCCGTTTCGTGTATTTACGGCATCGGAAATCCACAGGAATTCCGCGAAAGCATTTTACACTTAACTGTCGGACAATCCGTTGCAAGAAATAAATTCCTGTTTAGACTGGTCGAAAACTTATACCAGCGTGCTGGCGATAAATTTGAACGAGGCATGTTTCGTGCGGTCGGAGAAACGGTGGACATCTTTCTTGCCTATGCGGATTATGCGATTCGAATTGGGTTTTGGGGCGATGAAATCGAAACCATTTCCTCCATAGATCCAGAAACGAGCGAACGCATTGAAACGTTCAAGGAAATTGATATCTTCCCGGCCAATTTATTTGTTTCGAGTCCAGACAATACGCGTCAAGCCATCGAACAAATCCAAGATGACCTTGTCGTTCAAGTTCAAAACTTTAAGGAGGATGGTAAATTAGAGGAGTCCAAACGACTCGATGAACGCGTGAACTACGACCTCGAAATGATTCGGGAACTCGGCTACTGTTCTGGAATTGAAAATTACTCAAGGTATTTCGATCGTCGTCAACCAGGTGAACGTCCGTTCTGCTTACTCGATTATTTCCCTGACGATTTTCTGCTAGTAATCGACGAAAGCCATGTGACACTTCCACAAGTACGTGGGATGTACGCGGGAGATCGCGCACGAAAAACAAATTTGATTGACTACGGTTTTCGACTGCAAGCAGCTATCGACAACCGTCCACTAAAGTTTGAAGAATTCGAGGGATTCTTGAACAATACGATTTATGTTTCGGCAACGCCTGCGGACTACGAAATGCAACGTTCCGAAGGAATCATGGTGCAACAGCTTATTCGTCCAACCGGACTATTAGACCCAATCATTGAAGTGCATCCCTCCAAGCATCAAATTGACCATTTAATGGCTGCCATTCAAGAACGAATCGCAGTAAAAGAACGTATTCTGGTGACAACCTTGACCAAAAGAATGGCGGAGGAATTACAAAAATACTTGGACAAACTCGGAATCCTTTGTCGCTATATTCACAGTGAAATTGACACGATTGAACGCGTGGAAATTCTTCGACAGTTAAGACTTGGTGATTTTGATGTACTGATTGGAGTAAACTTACTTCGTGAAGGACTAGACCTTCCAGAAGTTTCGTTGGTCGCGATTTTGGATGCTGACAAAGAAGGATTCCTTCGAAATGAACGTTCATTGGTACAAACCGTTGGACGCGCAGCAAGAAATGTCAATGGAAAAGTACTGATGTACGCCGACAAAATGACGGAGTCCATGCGACGAACGATCTCCGAAACGGAACGACGTAGAGCGATGCAAATTGCCTATAACCTAGAACACGGATTGGTTCCAACTGCCTTGAATAAATCCAAAGAAAAAATCATGGAATCGACAAAGGTTGCGGATGGAGATACCGCAAGTCGCCAGTTAAAATACACGCAAGAAGCGCAAGCGCAATTAGCAGCGGAACCGGTTCAGACGTACGTGAATCCAAAAGAATTGGAAGCACGTATGAAAGCAACGAAAAAAGCCATGGAAAAAGCAGCGAAGGAACTTGACTTCATTGAAGCAGCTCGTTTCCGTGACCAATTAAAAGAACTTGAAACCCAACTAAAAAAATAAGTATGACACGTTTACAACAATTTCAAAAAATTGCCATCGCTGAAGGATTCTCTTGGATTGGACTTATCATTACGATGGTCTTGAAGTACCAATTCGAGATGATTTGGCCAAATAAAATTGTGGGATGGATTCACGGTGTTTTGTTCATTGCTTTCTGCGTGTATTTGGCGGTTTTTTTCCTAACCAAACAATTTTCATTGGTAAAATCACTTGTATTATTCATAGCCGCATTCGTTCCATTTGGAACTTTCTGGGCGGAGAAAAAATATTTAAGGAGCTAAGTAAACTTTTTCTTTTCATCTGCGTAAAGCACTTCAAAACGAATGGATTATGAAATGGATTAAACGATTATTCTTACTGATTCTAGTACTCATTGCAACGGTATTAACTATTGGTCTTTTCGCTCCGAAAAAATTCAAATTGGAACGTAGTGTGGAGGTTTCATTGCCAAAGGACAGTGTCTACAACTACCTTAAATTCCTTAAAAACCAAGATCAATTTAGTGTTTGGTCAAGACAAGATCCCAAAATGAAAAAAACGTATACAGGAACGGACGGAACAATTGGATTCGTTTCTGCATGGGAAAGTAAGGATGAAAAAGTGGGGACAGGATCTATGGAAATCGTCAAACTTACTCCAGGAGAACGAATTGACTTACACCTTCGCTTCAAGGTTCCCTTTGAAAACGAAGACGATTCCTATTTTGAAACGAGCAGTATTAATGCGGGGAAAACTCGTGTGATATGGGGATTTAAAGGAAATTCACCTTATCCATGGAATGCGATTACCTACCTACTAAACATGGATGAAATGATTGGAAAAGACCTCGAAGGAGGACTCAAAAAATTAAAATCGGTGTTGGAAAAATAAGATTGATTACTTTTGTTTAAAATTGAAGATACATGGCAAATAACTTACTAAAAGGAAAACGAGGAATTATTTTTGGTGCATTGAACGACCAATCCATCGCATGGAAAGTCGCTCAAAGAGCACACGAAGAGGGAGCAACATTCGTGTTGACAAACGCTCCAATCGCTATGCGAATGGGTGAAATCAACGCACTAGCAGCTGAAACTGGAAGTCAAGTGATTCCAGCAGATGCAACAAGCATTGAAGATTTAACGAACCTTGTGACACAAGCTCAAGAAATCTTAGGTGGTAAAATCGACTTCGTTTTGCATTCAATTGGTATGTCTCCAAATGTGCGTAAAGGAAAACATTACACGGAAAATGATTACAATTACTACAATCAGTCCATGGATGTATCTGCGATTTCTTTACACAAGACGTTAGCAACACTTTACAAACAAGACGCAATGAATGAATGGGGATCTGTGATTGCACTTTCTTACATTGCAGCACAACGAATTTTCCCTGACTATAACGATATGGCTGATGCGAAATCTTTGTTAGAGTCTATCGCACGTTCATTCGGATACCACTACGGAATCGCGAAAAAAGTACGTGTAAATACGATTTCTCAATCTCCAACGGTTACAACTGCTGGACAAGGAATCAAAGGATTCAAAGAATTCATTAACTTCTCTGAACAAATGTCTCCACTTGGAAATGCATCTGCCGTAGCATGTGCTGACTATTGTGTAACGATGTTCTCAGATTTAACAAGATACGTTACGATGCAGAATTTATTCCACGATGGTGGATTCTCAAATACTGGAGTGACACAACAAGTCATTGAAAAATTTGGTGAGTAATCTGATTTGAAATCATAAAAAAAGCCCAGACATGTAAATAGTCTGGGCTTTTTTATGCCTTAAACATTCGGTGGATTAATCCTCCTTCCAGTTTTCTTTTGATTTTGTGTATGGAATCGCGACTGCATCCAACTTCGTTTGAAGAACTTGAACACGTTTGATGACCTCATCCAATTTCACTCGAAGTTCTGCATATTCAGCTTCCACAATCGTTTTGTTTGCTTTTTGTGTATTACTCACACCTGCCGTATTGTCGTACAACTGGTATTCCACCATTCCTAAACGCGACTGAATACTCGGCGCAACCTCAAATTCGTGAGCCGCACGAATACCGTCGCCATTCATCAATATGTTGCAATCGTACATCATCATTTTCAATTCTTTGATTTCTTTCAACAGCGTCATATCCGTATTTGGATATAACAACAATGCTTTCTCCATTAATTGGATTTCATCATTTGTTTCATCCATCAATCTATTTGCACCAGAAACCTTGCGATTCAACTCCGCTACTTGTGATCTGAACGCTGCCAATTCCTGAGGGTTTTTCGCGACCAATGTTTGGTTGTTCAATGCTTTGACCTCGAATGCCGTTTTTGAAATCAATTCTTCCAACTCACCGTTTTTCACTAAAGCTACACTTACATAATAAGTTCCTGGAGCTACTAAGAATCCATTTCCACCTGAACCAATTGGATTCGTTGTGTTCGATCGAAGGTTCCACACTGTTCTTGAAATCCCTTTTGATGGACTACCTGACATGCGACGAACTTCTTTACCTGAAGCATCCGAAATAATCCAAATAATCTTTGCCGCCTCTTCTAATTGTTCCTTACGCAATTCATCAAAGGACGGATATGCTACGTCTTTTTTGTCTTTCTCTAAGGCTTGCTCTTTTTCCTGACGTGTGTCCTTCAATGTTTTGTATTCATCTTTTAAATGCAAGGTAAACACTGCTCCAAAAGACGGATTCTCTGATGCCCACATGTTGTGTCCTTGGAAACCTGTCCCATCCAATCCAAGTGGATCAGCAGGAACATATGAAAGTGCATCTTTCACTGGGAACAAATGTGCTTTCTTGTCCAAATTCACTTTCGACAATGAACGCAACGGCGTGTAGTTGTCCAAAACATAGAACCCACGTCCAAATGTTGCTGCAACTAAATCGTTCTCACGTTTTTGAATATCCAAGTCATACACGGCAACGGTTGGCAATCCAGCCAATTTCGTCCAGTTTAATCCTCCATCATTCGTGAAAAATGCTCCGAACTCAGTTCCAACGAACAATAAATTCGGATCGACATGGTCTTGTTTCAAACAGTATGAATTTCCTCGAACTGGTAAATTGGAGGTAATGTTTACCCACGTTTTCCCTTTGTCCGCAGAACGTAAAACATACGGTTTGAAATCTCCAGATCGCTGTGGATTAAAAACCGCATAAACGGTGTTTTCTTCGTGCAAGGATGCCGTCAACATATTCACACGCGCATTCACAGGAACTCCCGGGAATGTTGCGTATTTACTCCATGTTTGACCATCATTTTCGGATACTTGAATCAATCCATCATCCGTCCCAACGTACAACAATCCTTTTTTCTTCGGTGACTCATCCAACGCAACAACGTTCCCGTAAATGGTCGTAGAGGCATTTTTCATCACCGCGTCAATGGTCCAAACTTGGTCCATCACTTCGATTTCATTTCGGTCAATTTGCTGTGTTAAATCCGGAGAAATCGTTTGCCAGTCGTCACCACGATTGCTAGACTTGAATAATTTATTCGCTGCAAAATACAACGTAGATGCATCGTGTGAGGAAACAATCAATGGTGCATCCCAATTCCAACGGTACGCAGGCTCTCCTTTTCCAGACATGGGTTGAATCGGAACTTTTTCACCTGAAGAACGATCGTAACGTACAATCCACCCGTACTGTGCTTGCGCATAGGTAATGTTTGAATTGGACCAATCCGTTGCCGATTCGAATCCATCACCACCATTTGTAATGAACCAATCTGAATTCAAAATTCCCGCTGCATTATTTGTCGCAGCTGGACCTCCCATGGAATTATTGTCTTGAGTCCCGCCATAGATATTGTAAAACGGTGTCGTATTATCTGTAACCGCTTTATAGAACTGAATAATCGGCAAATTCGCGTAATACTTCCATTCTTTTGCATGTGTGTACGTTTCGTATAATCCACCATCACAACCTACAAGCCAGTGGTCTGTGTTGCTTGGATCAATCCAAATCGCATGATTATCCACGTGCTTATTCGTTTCTCCAGTTGCCTTAAACGTTTTTCCACCATCTTCCGTATGATGCATGTACGTATCCATTGCGAACACCTTGTTTTTATTCGATGGATCACACATGATTTCTTGGTAATAATTACCACTTGTATTGAAATCACTTTGTTTGCTCCAATTTTCTCCTTTATTTGTTGAACGGTAAACTCCCGCTTTTCCATAACGCGCCTCAACAATCGCATAAACATAGTTTGGATCAACTGGTGAAACAGCTAGTCCAACGCGTCCCATGTCACCTTTCGGCAATCCAGCGTTGATTGGACGCCATGTCAATCCACCATCTGTTGATTTATAGACCATCGATTCTGGTCCACCGCCGATGTAGGTCCACTCATGTCTTCTACGTTGATGCGCTGCCGCATAAAGTATATTCGGATTCGAGGGATCGATTGCAATTTCTGAAATTCCTGTGTTATCGGAAACAAACAAAGTTCTTGTCCACGTTTTTCCACCATCCGTCGTTTTATACACGCCACGTTCACCGCCACTACTCCATAAGGGACCGTAAGCAGAAACCCAGACAGTATTTTCGTCCGTTGGATGAATGATGATGTTTCCGATGTGTTCCGATGTTTTTAATCCCATGTTGGAGAACGATTTACCTCCATCCATGGACTTATAAACTCCGTCACCGTAAGCAACAGATCGTTGATTGTTGTTTTCACCGGTTCCAACCCAAACAGTATTTGGATTCGAAGGAGCTAACTCCACACAGGCAATCGAATATGAACCATATCCATCAAAAATGGGGGAAAAGGTAATTCCATGGTTGTTTGTTGTCCAAACACCACCACACGCCGCAGCGACATACCACATGTCTTTGTTAAGTGGATTCACAGCGATGTCAATCACACGTCCAGATGTTAGGGCCGGGCCAACCATGCGGAACGACAATGCGCCTACTGTCCCAGCATCGAACGGAGGTTTAACAACTTCCGTCGAAGTTGATTTTTTTTGAGCAAAAATGCCAATGGTGGACAGCAATCCAAAGAATAGAATCGTTTTTTTCATAGGGAACTTAAATCGAATTTGAGCCTTAAAATTACAACAATTCCGATAAATGTGCACGATCCATTTCCTGCCAAATTCGGTGCATATTTTTGTTTTCCTGAAATTTCGTAACTTAGCTACCTATTTAATCAATAAATGTCCATGCAACTTTTTTGGACACTTTTGAGTCTAGACACTGCCAAATTGAGCAACACAACGCATATGAAAAACCTATTATTTATCTTCAGTTTCTTAATCAGTCAATCTTTTTTCGCGCAAGTCATTACTGATTCGCCCTTATACCAAAAGCTGAAAGCATCCGGTCAACTAGGACAAGTTGTGACCGCACCAAATCACAACATTGGGAATCCAACTGGAAAACCAACTGTTAAACCATCCTCAAATACCAAAGCTAATGCCTGTGATTGTTACATCGAACCAGACTCCACCTACATTCTAGCGATGCAGCCCAATGATGATGGATCAACAGGTTTAATTCCGATTCCATTTAATTTCAATTTATACGGACAAACTTTTAACTCCATTTACATCAATAACAACGGAAACATTACCTTCAATGGTCCGCTTTCTACCTTTAGTGCAACCGCCTTTCCTTCGACTGGAAATGCGATTGTTGCGCCGTTTTGGGCAGATGTCGACACGCGAAATGGAAATGGACAAGTTGTGTACAAAATCACTCCAACTGCTGTTTACATCAACTGGGAAGATGTTGGATATTACTCTATGATGGGAGACAAATTAAATACCTTTCAGCTGATTATTACAAATGGTTCTGACCCAGTGATTGATCAAGGAAATGTAGCGTTTTGTTACCAAGATATGCAATGGACAACCGGCGCTGCGTCCTCAGGAGTGAATGGATTTTTCGGGATTCCAGCTACCTGTGGAGCAAACAAAGGGGATGGTGTAGCATACTTCTTGATTTCTCGTTTTGATCACCCAGGAGTAGACTTCGACGGTGCTTTGGGAAATCCAGATGGAATTAGCTGGTTGGACTACAAGAGTTTCGCTTTTGATGCGTCTAACAGCGGAAACATCCCTCCTATTCCTGAAGGAATCGCTTCTTGTGATACCTTTAAAATTTGTGCTGCCGGTGATACTGCCCAATTCGCGATTAATTTCCTTTCCCCAGAAGCTACGCAAACAACTACAATGACCTACACCAATGGTGGACTTCCAACATTGACAGAAGTCGCTAACATTTCTGGAAATACTGGATCCATCATTCTTCAAGCGATTGGAACCTTAGCAACCATTGGAACTTATACAGTGACTGTGACGGCAACTGATGACGCTGTTCCTACGCCAGGTGTTACAGCCTTAACGTTTGTCATTGTTATTGACACGATTGTAAACAACCTTGATTCCGCCGCACTTTTAGGGGTCGGCGCATGTGGAAACGTTGACTTAAGTGTTTCAAATGGACCTTACGACACCTATTTATGGGATGATTTCACGATGGCACAAACAAGTTCCGTTTCCTCTACTCAGATTTACGGCGTAACCGTAAGTAAAGATGGCTGTTACAAACATGTGAGCGATTCCATCATCGTTTTGAATCCCGTACCAGTTAATTTACAGGGAATCTTGACGTATTGTCCACCAGATACCTCTACAAGTATTAGTGTGCCGAACGAACCTTACTATTCCTCGATCACTTGGGGATTAACCAATCCAGCAATCGATAGTTTATTCACCGTTGAACTGCCTTTAGGAACGTATACCGTGACCTTAGTCGACTCCGCAGGATTCTGTACTACAGATACGACCTTTACCATTTTCGGTTCGACAGCTGCTTCCATTATGAGTGACACGCTGATTTGTTCTCCGACCCTTCAAGTAGCGAACACACAGTCGCAAGGAGGAACCTGGACGGCTAGTTCGAATCAAGTAACTTTCGATAACGCCACAAATTTAAATCCATTGGTGACCGTAAACGCACCAGGGACTTATACGATTACGTTTACTGATAATACGTGCAACCAAATCCATTCGGCGGAAGTAACCTTACCGGTTAATCCAAGCATTTTCTCCAATGTCAATCAGTGTAATTTGACCTATAACGTCAGCGGAACTGTGACCGATGCCGCAGGTGGAACATGGACTTACACGACTCCAAGTGGTGGAACCTTAAACTTTAGTCCTGCCAATACAAGTGCCAATCCAAGTATTACGGCAACTGCTTCCGGGACATATCAATTGACGTATACCGATAACGTGTGTAATCATACAGTAAGTACAACGATTCAACTTTATACGCTTCCAAGTATTGACGTTGATACCTTAGCTTGTCTTTACAATTATTACATTACTGGCACAAACTCTTCCCTAGGCGGAGTTTGGACGGTTTCTGATACTTGTCTGCATATTTCTAATCCAAATTCAGACAATCCACATTTAACTACTGACTACGCAGGGATTTACACACTAACGTATACGGACATTGCTTGTAATCAAACATTGACTGCGGAAATTGAATTCCCTCCATATTTGTATACACAACTGCTCGATACAAACATTTGTAAAGGAACAAGTTTCCCATTGCAACCATTTCAAACGAATTCAGCGAAAGATAGTACCATGAATAACGTTTGGACCTTACAAGCGAATTACCTTCCAACCCAAATTGGTTTATGGAACCTTCAGAACGCTACAACACCATTGATCGTTTCACAACCAGGAAATTACATTTACACGCTATCGAATGAATGTTACTCCGTATCGGATACGGCAACCATTGGATTCAAACCGTGTGATATCGTTGCACCTAACGTGATTTCCCTTTCATCTACCGTTGGAAACGATATTTTCTATGTGCAATATTCTGGCATAGAAACCTTTCATTGTACCATTTTAAATCGTTGGGGAAATGTTATTTACGAATACGACGATCCTGCTGGAGGATGGAATGGAAAAACAAGCGGAGGAGATATCGTTTCAGAAGGAACGTACTTCTATCGCATTGACGCGAAATTTGAAGGAGCTGAACCAATTGTGAAGCACGGATTTATCGAAGTAAAACACTAAATCGATTTTTTCCTGAAAGAAACAAGCTGATTCACTCGGCCTTGATTCTTTTCTAATAATATCCGTACCTTTGCGCTATGGCAACAGCACGCGTTTCGTACTTGGGAAATCTTCGCACTTCATGTGAACACCTTGCATCCGGCACAAAAATATTGACCGATGCACCAGTAGATAATCAAGGAAAAGGAGAAGCCTTTTCTCCCACAGATTTGGTTGCCACTTCCCTAGCCTCTTGTATGATGACCATCATGGGGATTTATTGTCAAACTCACAACATCACCTTCGACTCATGCGAAGCGACGGTGGAGAAACACATGGGTTCTGGTCCACGTCGTATTGAAAAAGTCGTTGTGAACATGGACCTTAATGGCAATCATTGGGATGAACAAACACGTAAAAAAGTCATCATGGCTGGACGCACTTGTCCGGTTGCAATCACACTCGAAGGCAACGTAGAACTCGAGTTTAATTATATCTAATGGAACAACGTACAGAAAGAAAATACCGCAAAGAACGCGAAGACATCATTTTTGGTATTCGCGCCGTAATCGAAGCAGTTAACGCGGACAAAGAATTGAACAAAATCCTTATTCAAAAAGGACTTCATAAAGAATTATTTGAAGAATTAAAATCCGCGCTTCAAGGGAAAAATTACTTCCTTCAGTTTGTACCTGTTCAGAAGTTAGATACCTTAACAGAAGGAAACCACCAAGGGGTAATCGCCATGATCCCACCAATTTCGTACCAAGAAATTGAACCGCTCGTGGATGCACTTTTGGAAAAAGACGAAAAACCATTCATCGTCGTATTAGATCGAATTACAGACGTACGTAATTTTGGAGCGATTGCTCGAACAGCTGAATGTCAAGGAGCTCATGCAATTTTAATTCCATCGAAAGGATCAGCGTTGGCTACATCTGATGCCATGAAAGCTTCTGCTGGAGCATTGAACCGTATTCCAATTTGTAAAACAAACGATTTGAAAAACACCTTGTTTTACTTACAACAATCTGGACTTCGCATCATCGCTTGTACCGAAAAAGGAAATGTCCCACTTTACGAAACGAATCTTCGCGGTTCAGTTGCTGTGATCATGGGTTCTGAAGAAAGTGGAATCACCTCGGATTTATTGAACATGGCTGATATCAAAGCACGTATCCCAATGAAAGGTGA
>CANGJM010000031.1 GCA_947454525.1 Flavobacteriales bacterium
ATCGCTTGTACCGAAAAAGGAAATGTCCCACTTTACGAAACGAATCTTCGCGGTTCAGTTGCTGTGATCATGGGTTCTGAAGAAAGTGGAATCACCTCGGATTTATTGAACATGGCTGATATCAAAGCACGTATCCCAATGAAAGGTGAGATTGCTTCTTTGAATGTTGGAGTTGCAGCTGGAATGGTGTTTTACGAGCGTACGAGACAAGAAATCCGCGGTTAACTAACGCATTAAGCGAATGACCATTTCTGGCAAATGGGCAAGATCGGTAATCATCCAATCATAATTGTATTTGTTCTTTCCAATAGGATCGAAGTGAATGGCGTGCATTCCCACTTGGAGTGCGCCTGCGACATCAATGCGGTAATCATCGCCAATCATTAATGAATCTGCTGCTTTGGTTCCAGCTTCCTTCATCGCATAGTGAAAAATGGCTGGATCCGGTTTGTTTTTACCAATAAACTCCGAGCAAACAATGACATCGAAGAAGGAGTGCATTCCGCAGTTTTCTAACTTAATGAACTGAACTTCTTGGAAACCATTTGTGATAATGTGCAGTGTGAATCCCATCGATTTCAGTTCCTTCAAGGTCTCAATTGCGTTTGGAAAAAGTCCGGTTTGACGTGGCGATATTTGCACGTAGGCATCACCTACACGACGCACCAAGGACTCATCGCGAATCTTGAATTTCTGAAAAGTGGAACGAAAGCGCTCATACCGAAGTTCATCCTTTTTTATTTTTCCACGTCCATACAATTTCCACAAATGTGCATTTTGACGTTCGTATGCTTTGTGAAAGCGTTCGAAAGATTCTACCTGAGGAATCAGGTTTTCTTCAGTGATGATTTGACGAAGAGCCGCCTCAGAATTTCGATCAAAATCCCAAAGTGTGCGGTCTAAATCAAAAAATATATGTTTGTTAGAATACAAAATAAACGATAATTGAGGTGAGGCTTGCGTTGACCGCTAAACCAAGAACGATCAGCGGAAATGTCTCCCAGCGCTTTCCATAAAACTTCGCAACCACCATACTGCCGATGGGAACCGACAGAAAGAACGGAGCGAAAAAACAAATTCCAACTTGTCCGAATTTCATTTTAACCCGAATCACCATCTTATTCATTCGTGTGAATTTTTTCTTCACCTTGGGCTGGATTCCTTGAGATTCCAATACCTCCTGTTTTTTTTGTGCTCTTCTTTTAAAGTACATCAAAATAGCATCGCTGGCGAAATAACACACCAATGCACATGAAGCTCCTCCCGCAAAAGAGGCAAGTGCTGTTTCAAAAAAAGTCATTCCTAATCGCGGACCAGGGACCGCTGAAACGGAAAACTTTACCGTTGCCAATATGAAAATACTCCAAAATCCTGTCCAGTTCATCCTTATAATTTTATTCCGTAAGCTAAATCACCCGCATCACCTAAACCAGGGACAATGTATGATTGAGCCGTTAATTCTTGATCAATTGCTCCGACCCAAATTTCCGTATTCGTTGGTAAATGCGCTTTAATGAGCGCGATTGCATCGGGAGTCGCGATTGCAGATACAATGTGAATTTGACTTGGATTTCCCATTTTTCGCAAGGCTTTGTACACTGCCAACATGGAACTTCCAGTCGCCAACATGGGATCACTGATGATCCAAATACGCTTATCCAAATCTGGTGCAGCTAAATATTCAACGTGAATATCAAAGTCCTCTGCCGTTGTATGTTTTCTATATGCCGAAACAAACGCACTGTCCGCCCGATCAAAAATGCGCAACAATCCGCTGTGCATGGAAAGTCCCGCACGTAAAATTGTTGCTAACACAGGTGTCTCTGCTGGAACTTCTGTGTGAGAAATACCGAGGGGCGTTTGTGTTTCCAAAGTCCTTGCTTCCAATTTTTTAGAAAGCTCGTACCCCAAAATCTCTGCGATTCGCTCCATATTCAAACGAAAACGAACAGGATCCTTTTGGATGTCCACATCGCGAATCTCACTGATAAAGCGATTGAAAATGGAAGATTGTAAAGAGTTATTATGAATCATGTCGGTGTTTTTTGAAACGTGTTCGGTGACTGAAAATTAAAACGTACGTTGACTAATTATTGTTCATTCATGCATTCCATACTCGCATTGTACCAATTCATCTGCTCCGAATCCGGTAAAGATTCCACATGTTTTTCACACGCTGCTGCCAAATCGGCATCTTGATCTTGGTTGCTTTTCATTAAATTTTTTCCGCACTCACACGCGCTCGGTTCTTTTGCACATGCGAACAAGATCAGAAACGCAGCACCAAAACTTAATATTCTTTTCATCCCATGAAAGTACGAAAACCAAAGAGAATAGGCTTTATTAAAACTTCATTAATTTTTGTATTTTCGCACTACATGAAAAGCTTCATCAAACTTCTTTTTATATCCAGCTGTCTTCTAGTGTCTTCTGCTAGTTGGGGTCATCAGTGCTTTTTCGCTTTCGCTGAAATTGAATACAACGAGATGGCGCAAAAATTCGAAGGATCAGTCGTGGCAACAGCGCATGACTTTGAGTTTGCGTTGATGAACTCACACGGACTTCAAACAAAGCTTGAAAAAATAGCGCAGAATTCTTCCGATGTGAAAATCATGGAAGCTTACTTGAATAAATTTTTGACGCTACGCTATGGTTGTGCATTTGATTCGAATGCTGTTGATGCCTATTGTTCGGCTGATTGGAGTATTGAATCCTTTCAAATCATGAAAAACGGAACAATTGAACTCTATTTTTCCGCTCCAGCAAAACATGTCTACACCTTGATTCAAGTGGACTTTCGTTTTTTAATGGATGCCTTTCCAGAACAACAAAACAAGTTAACTTTTATATACCGTGAAGATCGCGAAACACAGAGTTTTACGAAAACACAAGCCACACACTATTTTGCTTTAAAACCATGAAAACTACACTCATCTCTTCCCTTCTTCTGCTTGTAAGCTTCCAAGTTTCTGCACAGAAAAAGTTCGCTCAATTGGATCAGGAATTACCTACGCCGAATGAATATCATACGGCATCTGGAGCTCCGGGACACAATTACTATCAGCAAAAAGCTGATTATAAAATGAATTTAGTCATTGATGATGCGACGCAAAAATTAAGTGGCTTTGAAACGATTACCTACACCAATAATTCGCCGGATCGCCTGGATTATTTATGGTTGCAATTAGACCAAAATATCTACGATGAGAACTCGGATACGAAATTGATTGAGGTAGAAAAAATGGAAGATTTTAAATCCATGGGAGATATTCGTAAACGCGATTTTAAATACGACGGCGGATTCAAGATTGAGCAAATCACCAATACATCTGGACAAAAAATGTCCTATTTCATCAATAAAACGATGTTGCGAATTGATTTAGAGAAACCATTGATGCCACATACGAGCATTACCTTTCAAGTGAAATGGTGGTACAACATCAATGACCGCATGCAAGTGGGGGGACGTTCAGGATATGAGTATTTCGAAAAGGACCAAAATTACTTGTACACCATCGCTCAATTCTTCCCAAGAATGTGTGTCTACAATGACGTGACTGGATGGCAAAACAAACAGTTTTTAGGACGTGGAGAATTTACTTTGCCATTCGGAGATTATGAAGTAAATATTACCGTTCCAGCTGATCACGTTGTTGCAGCGACAGGTGAATGTCAAAACTATTCCAGTATTTTGACTGCGGATCAAAAGAAACGATTGGAGCAAGCGAGAAAATCGGATGTTCCAGTAATCATTGTTACACAAGCAGAAGCGGAAAAAGCAGAGGCTGATAAAGCGAAGAAAACAAAAACGTGGACGTACAAAGCGACAAATGTGCGTGACTTCGCTTTCGCTACCTCTCGCAAGTTTATTTGGGATGCGCAAAACATGCCGGTGAATGGAAAAAATGTGTTGTGTATGTCTTATTATCCAAAGGAAGGGAATCCACTTTGGGAACGTTACTCGACAAAATTAGTGGCCCACACCATCAAAACGTACTCGAAATATACGGTTGATTATCCTTATCCAGTGGCGATTTCTGTTCACAGCAAATGGATCGGAATGGAATATCCAATGATTTGTTTTAACGGTGGACGTCCAGAAGCGGACGGAACGTATACCGAAGGAGAGAAATACGGCATGTGGGGAGTCATCATTCACGAAGTTGGACACAATTTCTTCCCGATGATCATCAATTCAGATGAACGTCAGTGGACTTGGATGGATGAAGGATTAAACACGTTTGTTCAATATTTAACGGAGCAAGAATGGGAACGCGGATATCCATCACGTCGTGGTCCTGCATACATGATGGCGGATTACATGCGTGGCGATAAAAGCACGATTTCACCAATCATGACGAATTCCGAATCCATCATGCAATTTGGAAACAATGCATATGGAAAACCAGCAACGGCATTAAACATTCTTCGTGAAACCATCATGGGACGCGAGTTATTCGATTATGCGTTCAAAACCTATTGTGAACGTTGGAAATTCAAACATCCAACTCCAGCAGATTTCTTCCGAACAATGGAAGATGCATCCGCAGTAGATTTAGATTGGTTCTGGAGAGGATGGTTCTACGGAACGGATAATGTTGACATCACAATCGACGATGTGAAATGGTTTCAATTAAACACCATGAATCCAACGATTGAAAAAGGAATTAAGGAAGAGCAAAATGCGCAAAAAGATCCATTTATTGGCGACACACGAAATAAAACAGAGATCGCTCAAACGGTAAATGAAAAAGATCCAAACATCGATGATTTTTACGGAAACAGAAACATCTATTTTGTGGATGCATTGGACAAAAAAGAATACGAGGAGTTTTGTGCAAAATTAGATGCGAAGGATTTGGCGTATTTAAATTCCAACAAGCAATTCTACGAAATCAGTTTTAAAAATGTTGGTGGACTTGTCATGCCGTTGATCATTGAATTTACCTTCACAGATGGAACAACCGAAGTTCGTCGCATTCCTGCGGAGATTTGGAGAGTTTACGAGGAGAAAGTAAGCAAAGTGTTCATCTTCGATAAAGAAGTGAAATCGTTCCGTTTGGACCCATTCCTAGAGACAGCAGATACTGATTTGAATAACAATACGTGGCCTCGTGAAATGCAAGCGACTCGTTACCAGTTGTACAAACAAGAACAAACGAGAAAAGAAAATCCAATGCAGCGTCAGTTGCGGTTGGACGAGCTTCAGAAGAAAAATTAAATCTTCTGAAACGCGACTAATTCACGCATGTTCGTCGATGTAATCAAGAAATAATAGTGTCCAACAGGAAGTTTTGACGTTTCCATGGCCAATTCTTGTTTTCCCGTTGCCAATTGTCCGTCGAAAGCCTTTGCAATGGCTTTGCCTAGCTGATCGACAATGAAAATCTGGTAGTGTTCACCTTTCGCTTGAAAACGCAACGTCGTGATGGATGGAGTTGGATTTGGATAAACCAAAGGCTTTTGCTTTTGTGCTTCTTGTTCCGTTAATCCGACACTGCAACCAGATAAGACATCCAGGTAGGTGATGTTTTGCTCGAATAAGGCTTGAATACTTGCTTCTGGAGCTTCAAACCAATCGCGCAAAATGGACGCATACACATTTCGGAAATCGATTTGCATCGGAACTCCTGCTTGTTCATTGATTTGATTGTCAATCGTTGGATTTGGACCAATAATCCCGGTATTCACACAGTTTCCAAACAACATGATTGGCGCCGCATCTCCGTGATCTGTTCCATAGGAACCATTGCTCGCTATTTGACGTCCAAATTCGGAGAATGTCATTCCAGCTACGCGTTCTTCCAATCCCAACAAGTGTAAGTCATTTTGAAAAGCAGCGACTGCATCTGAGATCATTTCTAACAGCAAAGCATGACTTCCATCCGCTAAACTATTTTGATCTACCTGCGAATCATGGGTGTCAAATCCACCAATATTCACAATGTATACTTTCGTTTTTAGTCCACCAGAAATCATTTGAGCGATGTACTTCAGCTGAACAGCTAATGGATTCAGTGGGTCGTATAAGGAGGACAATGAATTCCCAGCATTTGCGGAGGAACTAATTTGCGTTCCATATTCATTGGTTTGATTGATCAATGTCGAAATGTACTCGATATGTGAACCGTAATATGTTCCATCATTGGTCACACTGGTCAAAAGTAAATTTGATGTATTAAACGGATCATTGACCGCATGTGAAAAGTTTCCCATCAATCCTTGACACGTTGATGAAACTTCAGAGCCCATCGAAATAGCAAATGGATCAGGGAAATTCGCGTTTGGATAATCAGCTGGAAAATTTGGATAGGTACTATCGAAATAACGTCCCAACCATCCGCTCGTTTGATTAATGTCTAATGCACCTGTTGTCCATATGTCCATGGATCGAAAATGCGATCGATTCGCTTCGGGATAGCCCACATTTTGAATGATGGAAAGTTTTCCATTGTTGAACATGTCCTGCATTCCCGTCATCTTTGGATGGAGCGCAACATCGGACGTCAAGTTTAACAACTGATTTTGCGGAATGAGGATGTTTGGACGTTGCACCATCAAATTCGCATATTGATCAATGGGAAAGACCATATTTAGTCCGTCATTTCCTCCATTCATGCGAATGAGCACAAGGACACGATCTTCCGCATTTTTTGAATACTCAAACAACTCTTTTGAAATCGCTTGCATGGAAAATCCATTCGAAACAAACGGCAGGGATAAAGATGCCAAGGAAGCATTTTTAAGGAAGTCTCTTCTTTTCATCGTTAGATTGTTTGGAATTGAGGCATTTTTAAAATCACGTTCATTACTGCTTGCATGCGTTGCATCACCGGATTGGACACAACCGTATTCGTAGGGTCATTCGAATAATCGGTATACTGAATCGTCCATTCGAAATCCGGAAGTCCACCGGTTAGAATCAATTTTAAGGTCAATTTATCCATTGCATCGATTGCTTTCGGAAAAAACACATCACAAACATCATCGATCACTTGTGGTGCATTTGATGGATTCGACAAACCATTTAAAAATCCAAGCAAGTTCATCTTGAGCACATTGGATCCAATTGGAACACCTGTATACACAAGTGCTGAAACGATGTCAAAGCGTTTTTTAATGTACGTGGAATTAATCCACAATTTGGAATAGGCTGGTGCTTGGTAATAAGCGGTCCACCCTGCCACACTTGGTGGAACGATATACGATTGTCCCATGGTATCCGCAACATAGTACATGGAAATGTACGTTTGATAATCTCCCGCCAATCCAAAATTTGGAATGGTTTGGGTTGGATTCAAGGCGCCCATGATCATTTCCAATGGATTTCGAATGATGGCACCACGCACTGACATGTCGTAAAAGTGATCACTCGTCAGCAATTGCTGCATGACAGGTAAGATTTCGAAGTTACTATTGATAAAAGTTTGGGCGAGAACATCAATTACATCGGATTGAATCGTTGGTGTGATATCGTAATTCACAAAATAGCGGTAAAGCTTCGCGCAAATGTATTTAGCCACTTGAGGTTGAGCAAAAATCACGTCGATGTAATTCGCGTATTCCGTTGCTCCGGCTCCAGCAACTACTTGATTATTGAAATGATACGAAAGTGTTTTACTGTTATTGTCGTGCAAAATCGGATTAAAACTTGCAGTTGCTTGCGTTTCCGTACTGCTTCTGATTCCTGTAACGGAATATCCCGTGAGAATTTTTGCTCCGGCGGCAACATCCGTTTCTGTGTAAGTAGAATAATCCCCCGTGGCAATTTGGTTTCCCTTTCCAATGGAAAATAACTCTAATAACTCTCGGGAATAATTCTCGTTGGGTGAGAATACATTGTTTGTCGCTCCGTTCAAGAATAACAACATGGCCGGATGTACTGTCACATCCTTGATCAGTTGCTTGAAGTTCCCCAAAGCATTTTGACGCAATAACGCTAAAAAGTGATACATGGCTCTGGATTCTGCCGTAGCCGTCACACCAAAGTGATTCTGCCAAAAGAAGGCCATTTTTTCTGCGATGCACAATTGCTCTTGGTTCATGTTTTTGGCAATCCATGCACCCAAGGACTTAAATCGTGCATTTTCCGTTTGTTGATTCTGGGTTTGATTAGCAGGATAAACGGCGTTTACCCAAGAACTTCCCTGTGGGACAATGGTTTCTCCAGCATCGTATGCCAAAGGTTCACCCGAAATTGGAATTTGTAAAATGGAATTTACCGTCGCGTTCATGCCTGCCGAAACTGCGGCTAAAAGCTGCTGATTTGTCGCGCCAAACGTTGTTCTTCTCAATAAATGAGCCGCTTCTGCTTTTGTCCAAGGTCCTGTGTAAACTTGCATATCTTCTATTAGGTAGTTAAAGCTACATGAAAACTACGAGAAAAGCAACTTAAATTTTTTTAAATGTTTGATATTCATTAACTTCAACTGCTAATTGAAAACCGCTTGAAAACAGTGCGATTTATAGTCTTTTTTCTACTTTTCATGAGCAAGGCTTATGGACAAGGAGACGACTGTCTTTCTGCGACTTACTTGCCGAATGTGAGTAACTTTTGCTCGACGAATTTAAACTTTACAAATGTCGGTGCGACCACTGGTTTAACTTCACTTCCAACTTGTTGGCCAACAACCGCGACACAAGATGTTTGGTTCCAATTCATTGCAACAGGAACAGATGTGTTGATTTCCGTGAATGGTAGCGGTAGCGGTGGAAGCATGATTGCTCCAAATATTGCTCTCTATTCTGGAAATTGCACTTTACTTTTTGAACTTGGATGTTCGGCTGGAACAATTGGAGCCGGTTCCACACAGCTATACGAAGGCGCACTCGCACCGGGAACGACCTATTTCATTCGAGTAAGTTCATTGCCAAGTTATCAGGGATCTTTTATCCTCTGTGCGAATTGCTATACACCAACCATTAATCCCGGTGCGGATTGTGGTGGTGCGGCATATTTGTGTAATCAAAACTCGGTTAGTGTAGCGTCCTTGAGTGGCGGTGGACTCGACAACGATGAGCCCGAAGCGGGAACCTGTTTGGATGTTTGGGGTCCAGATGAAGGAAATTCTTCGTGGTTTAAATGGACTTGTCAAACAAGTGGCACCCTGACGTTTGACATCACGCCCATCAATGCTAATGACGACATTGATTTTATCTTATATCAGCTTTCAGGAACGAATACGTGCGGACCCAGAACACCGATTCGATGTAATTCCTCTTCTTGTCTAAATAGCACAGGTTCCACAGGATTAAATCTTGTCGACCTTGACATCGACGAATGGCCAAACTGTGATCCAGGTGAAAATGCGTACTGTCAATACATTAACATGGTTGCGGGCGTTTCATATGCCATTCTCATCAACAACTTTAGTGCAAGTACGGGATTTACCTTGAGTTTCAATACGGGAAACACAAACAATCCAGGAACATTTTTGGGTCCACACCCCGTGCTGAATTATACCAGTACAAACATTTGTCAAGGGAGCACCGTAACGTATAATGCGACTGGATCGACAAATGTTGCAGGTGGATTAAATTGGATTTTCTCAAATGGTGCAAGTTCAACAACAGCCACTGGAACCGGTCCTATCACCGTTACGTATGCGAATCCCGGTAATTTCATGGGAATCCTAAACGGACTCGATCAATTCGGATGTCAAGCAACCGAGTTTGTTAATATTCAAGTGACTGCCCCGCCCGTTTTAATCAATCCAGCTGCCCAAACAATCTGCAGTAATACCAATACAAGTATTCCATTGATGAATACGATTCCCACAGGAACAAGCGTTCAATGGACTGTGAGTTCAAACCCAACGATCAGTGGTGCTTCCAGTGGCAGTGGAGCATCAATTAATCAAACCTTAACAAATAACTCCACTCAAGTTCAAACCATCACATACACGATAACCGCCACCAAAGGACCTTGTACAGTCGTAAGTACGACGATCGTTTCGGTTAATCCGCAAGTGACGCCAACGTTTAACGCGGTGAATGCGATTTGTCAAGGCGGAACTTTGGTTGCATTACCAACTTCATCTTTAAACGGAATCACCGGAACGTGGAGTCCAGCCTTGAATAATCAGGCGACTGCGACGTATACCTTCACGCCTGCCGCTGGACAATGTGCAACAACAGCATCTTTAACGATTACGGTTAATTCGCAGGTGACACCAACGTTTATCGCGGTGAGTCCAATTTGTCAAGGAGGAACTTTGACTGCATTACCCACTTCATCTTTGAATGGAATCACCGGAACGTGGAGTCCATCTTTGAATAATCAAGCAACAACAACATATACTTTTACTCCGACTGCTGGACAATGCGCTACAACAGCATCCTTAACGATTGCGGTCAATTCGCAAGTGACGCCGACGTTTGCCTCAGTGAATCCAATTTGTCAAGGTGGAACTTTGACTGGGTTGCCAACAAGTTCAATCAACGGAATCACCGGAACGTGGAATCCCGCTTTGAATAATCAAGCAACTACGACGTACACTTTTACTCCGACTGCTGGACAATGTGCCACAACAGCATCCTTAACGATCACGGTCAATTCGCAAGTGACGCCAACGTTTAACGCAGTGAGTCCAATTTGTCAAGGTGGGAATTTAACTGCGTTGCCGACTTCGTCTTTGAACGGAATCACCGGAACTTGGATTCCAGCTTTGAATAATCAAGCTACAACTACGTACAGCTTCACACCTGCTCTGGGACAATGCGCCACAACAGCAGCTTTAACGATTACGGTCAATCCGCAAGTGATGCCAACGTTTAACGTGGTGAATGCGATTTGTCAAGGAGGGAATTTAAATGCGCTGCCAACTTCGTCTTTGAACGGAATCACCGGAACGTGGTCACCAGCTTTGAATAATCAAGCAACAACGACGTACACCTTCACTCCTGCCACTGGACAATGCGCCACAACAGCAGCTTTAACGATTACGGTCAATTCGCAAGTGACGCCAACGTTTAACGCGGTGAGTCCAATTTGTCAAGGTGGAACTTTGGTTGCATTACCAACTTCATCTTTAAACGGAATCACAGGAACTTGGAGTCCAGCTTTGAATAATCAAACAACGACGACGTATGCTTTTACTCCGACTCCTGGACAATGTGCCACAACAGCAGCTTTAACGATTACGGTCAATCCGCAAGTGACGCCAACGTTTAACGCGGTGAATCCAATTTGTCAAGGAGAGAATTTATCCGCGTTGCCAACAAGTTCACTGAATGGAATCACCGGAACGTGGAGTCCAGCTTTGAATAATCAGGCAACTACGACGTATACTTTTACTCCGACTCCTGGACAATGTGCAACAACAGCATCTTTAACAATTACGGTCAATCCGCAAGTGACGCCCACATTTGCTGCAATGAATCCAATTTGTCAAGGAGGAACTTTGACTGCATTACCCACAAGTTCAATGAATGGAATCACCGGAACGTGGAGTCCAGCTTTGAATAATCAAGC
>CANGJM010000032.1 GCA_947454525.1 Flavobacteriales bacterium
TAAACAGTAAAACTACAAACGTTTTTAGATCATTTTGAATTAAAACGGTTTACTGTAAAACGAAGAACGATAAACGTGATTTTTTGAATTAAAAAACGATAAACAGTAAAACTACAAACGTTTTTAGATCATTTTGAATTAAAACGGTTCACTGTAAAACGAAGAACGATCAACGTGATTTTTTGAATTAAAAAACGATAAACAGTAAAACTACAAACGTTTTTAGATCATTTTGAATTAAAACCGTCAACTGTAAAACGAAGAACGTTTAACGTAAAAGATAACTCAAATACAACTCTCGTTGTGCATGGAATGGTGGCAAGTTACGCTCATTGTAACGGTTTTTCAGGTCCGCACTGATGTTACGCGCTTTCACACTTCCGCGCCATTGGAAATCAAAAATACGGTCAAGTTCTGCTTTGATAGCAGCATCCTTTACGGTCATTCCGACTTCAATTCGTTGATCTAGGTTGCGTTCCATCCAATCGGCACTGGTGATGATGTGCACGGGATCTCCGTTGTTTTCAAAGATAAAAAAGCGTGCATGCTCCAAGTATCGATCGACCAGACTGATGGCTGTAATGTTTTCGCTGAGTCCTTTTACGCCGGGTTTTAAGCAGCAAATACCGCGAACAATCAACTCAATTTTCACTCCTGCTTTTCCAGCAGCGTAAAGTTTGTCGATCATTTTAACATCGGTGAGGTTGTTGATTTTAATCTTGATTTTCGCCGGTTTCTTGGCTTTTGCGTGCGCAATTTCCTTATCGATGAGGGCGAATAATTTTCTTCTCGTATTAAATGGCGAAACCAAAAGATTTCTAAAAATATTACGTTCCAAATTGTTTTCTAGGAGTTTGAAAATTTTGCTCACCTCAAGTGAAAGCTCACGTTCTGAACTAAGAACGGCTAAATCTGAATAGATTGTGGCTGTTTTCTCATTGAAGTTACCTGTTCCGACGTAGGTGATGAATTGATCTTTCCCGTCCTTGACTCTTCTAATCTGTAGCAATTTGGAATGGACTTTCAAGTTTGGAACTCCGTAGATGACGTTCGCGCCAAATTCTTTTAAACGATTACTCCACCAAAGGTTGTTCTCTTCATCGAAACGCGCTTGGAGTTCGAAAATGACTGTTACCTGTTTTCCATTAAATACAGATGCAAGTAAGGCGTTCATGACTTCCGAATTTTTCGCAACCCGGTAAATGTTGATTTTGATGTCCTTCACCCGCGGATCCAAGGCTGCTTCGCGCAGTAAGTCCACCACGTGATCAAATTTTTGATAAGGAAAATGCAGGAGAACATCCTTTTCTAAAACGACATCGATGTGACTTTTTCCCTTCGAAAATGCAGGATGTGCTTGTGGCGGTTGTGCTTGGAAACGGTATTTTGCCATTCCGAAATCAGGGAAGGACATGAAGTCTTTAAAGTTGTGGTAGCGTCCACCAGGAATGGTGTTATTACCTATGGTTAAATCCAACGATTTCAATAAGAAATTCAATAAATCCTTCGGCATTTTAGAGTCATAAACAAAGCGAACTGGATCACCTTTGCGACGCTGTTTCAAGCTTTTTTCAATTTTCTCGAAGAAGGAAAGGGACAAATCATCGTCCAAATCTAATTCCGCATCACGGGTAAATTTAAACGTGTAAGCAGAGATTTCGACAGGTTCGAAAATGGAAAATATTTCTTTTAATTGCAAGCGAATGATGTCGTCAATCAAGATGTAATCGATGCGATTTTCACCTTTTAATTGAAAGAAACGAGAATATTCACCAGGAATTTGAATCAAGGCGAAGCGTGTTTTTTCTTTTTTCTCAACGATTTTTACAGCGAGGTAAATCGCATAGTCACGCAATTTCGGAAGTGGATTTTTTTTATCTAAAATGATGGGAAAAACAACATGTTTGAGGTGTTCGTTGTAGTAATTCTTCAATATCAAAAGTTGGTCTTTGTTGACCTCCTGCTCGTTGATCATAAAGATTTGATCTTTCTCAAACTCAGTCTGAATCAATGAAAAGGCATCTTCAAATTTGAGCTGCTGCTTCATCACCACTTTGCGAATTTCCTTGTAAAGTTCCTCCGCATCTCCGTTGAATCCCTCTACTTTTTGTTTTTTCAGAACAGAAAGTCGTTTTAAGTTGGCAACGCGTACACGGAAAAATTCATCCATGTTATTGGAATAAATTCCTAAAAATCGCATGCGTTCCGTCAGTGGAACCGTTGGGTCCATGGACTCTTGTAATACACGTTCATTAAACGATAACCAGCTTAATTCTCTATTGATAATATTCATGTAACAAATATGCACAAAAGCACTCGAAATAAGTTGACCGTTTTGATTAAGATTATGTAAAATTTTTTAATTCATTGAAAAATAGATGTCTACAATGAACGTTCTTTATTCGATGACCACTGTCTTTGTGTAGATGCCTTGGTCGTTCGATCCTTTTAGTAAATAAAAACCTTGATGAAGATGATTTATTTCAATACTAGAACTGTTTTCAATTTGCTGTGCATACACGCGTTGACCCATCGCATTGAAAAGTTCAATGAACATCTCACCCCCTCCAATCCATCGCACAGTAAATTCCCCATTTGAAGGATTTGGGAACACTTCTAAATCAGCTTTTTCTTGCGTTTGTTCAAGTAGGGCATTTGTTGAACTAGATTGACAAGGAAATTGATCGCTTGATTGATACAGAGCCAATAAACTTCCGGCAATGTTCCATACGTTTTGGACATTTTGAAGGCGAGAGCCAGATCGGTCATAAATGAACGCATAGTCCGAACAAATTTTAGTGCCTGGTCGAAAAGCAGATTCGTAAATGGTGATCATACCACGGCGGTCTGCTGGTATATTGTTGAAAGCTTCTTCGCTCCATCCCGTTGGATCGTTTGGATTATCAGGGAACGTAAAATTGGTGGGAAGGTTTGTGATTGGATTAATCCATTGGCTACTATCGCCCCATTGACTATGCATTAACAACCAAAATAAAGTGTCCGTATAAATGCCACCGTCTTGACCTTGATCAAACACGATTGCATTTTCCAAGGGATGCGATAAACTGACGATTCCTTGACAAGGAGGATTATTGCCATAACCATAAGCCCCACCGTCAGGCTCATCGAAATCATCTCCATTGTATCCAAATAGAAGTTGCTTTTCAGGCGAACAACCAACGTGATCGTCTGCATAATTTCCAATGTCGAAATCTAAATAAATCCCTTGGTAATAATGCAAGTAATTCACCAGACTTCGATTAAACACTTGCACATTCATGAAGGTCGTATTATTGATGTAATTACCTGTGTTAAATTGATAAAACATCGCATGTAATTCAATTCTTAATTGATTTCCATCTGGAAAATACGATTCGTCATTCATGATAATGTATACCGCTTCATCCCCTCGGATATCGGGATATTCTCCCAACGTAGGTTCGTAAATTCCATTCTGATTGATGTCGGCATACGGGGCAAGTTGGGATGCAACGCCCATGGAAACATCCCCATTTCCTGGCCATTTCAGAATTGAATTGGGGGTAACATATCCGGTATTTTGATAATGTTGTTGATGAAAATCAATGTCATCTTGACTGACTTTCCACACTGAATTTTGATACTTGTTGTCGTAAGTAATCGTGCCATAATAAGATGGATTTGCAATGGGACCAGAATGAAAACTACATTGATTTCCTCCGACATTGTATCTATTTCCAGAAATATGAAAGTTCCCTTGTGGATCTTCAGCACCAACCCAATAACTTCCTGAAAAAATAGTCTTTAAACCACTCCCTTTTGGCACTTCGTAACCAGCAATTCCGGCAGACACTTGATTAAAAAATCCTCCTTCATCGAAAAGCGTACAACGGACATTGTTTTGATCTAAAACAATGGAATTGACAATTTGGGCAGAAATCACTTGGGTAAAGCAGGCAAAGAGGATCAGGTACATGACCTTTTGTTGCAACAAATTTTTGGTAGTCAACTTTCGCATAAAATATGTTTTACGGAAAGAAACGCAGCATATGTAATGGAGGAGTAGTTGAAAGGTGATTTTTAATTTCAAATAGAAAAAACGAACTCCGCTGCTGCGCACTCCGCTCTCATTCTCGCACTCCGCTCTCGTTCTCGTCCAAGCATCGCAGGAACTGCAATCCTGCCTAGTTCATTAACGCAACAAATGAACGTGTCCTGTAATAACCTCGCTTTTGCCTTGATTCAAAAAACGATAGGATAGTTGATACGAATAAACGCCATCGGGTGCGGCTCCTCTGTCTGCGACATAGCCATTCCAACCAATGTTCGGGTCTTGGCTTGTAAAGATGATTTCGCCCCAACGATTGAAAACAGTTAGCTCAAATCCCTTTGATGAAATGTTTTTCCCCACTGCCTGAAACGTGTTGTTGAACGCATCTCCATCCGGACTAAACGTATTTGGAATGTAAATAGCAGCATCCTCTAAAATTGTTAGGACGCTGGAAACATTATCTGAACAGCCGAGGTTATTGCTTACCGTTAATTCGAAGGTGATGCTTCCTGTCAGGCTATTCGAAAGATTGAAAATTGGATTTTGAAGGTTACTCGTTTGTGTCGTTCCATTCTCGGAAGTGAATACCCATTCCCATGTGTCGATTTGACCCAAAGATTGGTCAAGCAGTTGAATTTCTGTCATGCCAAATTCAAGTAATTCTGGATTGCTCGTAAATGCGGCGATTGGTTCCGGCAGGACCGTTAGATTTACCGTGATGATGCTATCACAACCGTTGACATTCGGAAGGGTATACGATAAAGTCGTGCTCTCGGAATACAACTGTCCGTTTCCGGCAATGTAGGGTCCACAGGATTCAACATTGATGACATTGGTTGTTTGTGTAAATATTGTTAAGTTTAAATTGACCGTACTATCACAACCGTTTACATTTCCGCCAACAAGAGTATATTGTGGTGTGTTTGTGGAACTCGTGTAGGTGACGCCATCAATCCAAGTGTAGCTCTCGCATGCGGATTGAACATCAATTCCAGTGAGATTTGGACTGCTAGCAAGATTCAAGGTCACCAAGGAATCGCAGCCTCCAGCATTGGTTAAGGTGACACTTTGGGTTCCAGGACCTGTGATGGTGAGTCCGTTCCAGATATATGGAAATTGGTCGTTGCAAACGGTTTGATTAATTGAAACATTGTCTGGCACGCATGCACCGCAGCAGTTTCCAGCTTGTGAACTAATGGACAATGGCGTAGCGCTATCCCAACAATTGTATTGAACGTTGAGTCCTCGAAGGACACCGCCAAATTGTGACTGAAAATACGCTAAAACTTGATCAACGGTATTACAGCCACCTTGATTGGCATTTACATTGCAACTGTAAAGGCAAATGATTCCGTTGTTCCATCCATTTGGAATGTTAAAATAATTTGGATTCGGCGGACTAATGATCGTTACAGGTGGCGCAACGTTCACCGTGAGAATCGCTGGATTGATTCCAGTGAAACTCGATGTCGTGATGGGAAAAGCACAGTTATTATTATTTTGTGCAGAGTTGAATCCAGCATATAGGACTTCAGTTACACTATTCACAAACGGACCACTGAAGGTAACATTCACCGGCTCATAGGTACAAATGCCAATTTTTAAGTTGGGGATGTTTTGATCGACAACAATGTTCAGATTGCCGCCATCATAATTGGCAAATAAAATCCAATTTCCAGTGGGATCACAGTTTGGAGTAAAGGTTGACTGCGCATGTACGGTATTCAAAAAGTGGAGAGATAGAATGAACGTAAACGAAGTAACTAACAGGTTTTTCATTTTCATGACAAAAAACAGTTTCATTTTCTAGATTCCAAAACAATCAGCGCTTATTTTTGTTTAATAAAAAAAGCATTTTATGTCAAAAAATACCTTCTTATTCGTTCTGTTAACGATCAATACATTTCTCTCCAACGCACAAACAAATGTATCCGGTGGAATCTATCAAAATGCTACGTGGAGTTTGGCGGGAAGTCCATACATTGTGAACGGACCCGTGGTTGTTTTTCCTGGAAAAACCCTGAACATTGAACCTGGAGTGGAAATTCGCATCAACAATCAAACAAGCAGTAACATTTACATTGAAACAAGAGGGACCATTAATTGTGTTGGAACAGATGCACTTCCAATTAAAATTCATGCGATGTACGATACGATGAATAATGTCGCTTGGCAAGGATTTGTCTGCACAAGCACACAAGGAGGCGTGCTGAATGCCGATCGTTTCCAAATCTCCAATGCGTATTTCCCTTTTTCTTATGAGACTGGATTGCCGAACTACAATTACACAAACTGTACCTTCAAACGCTGTTTCCAAGCGGTAACTGTAGGGGAATCAGTGAATTTATCCAATTGTCAGTTTATCGACAACGAAGTGGGAGTTTACGGCTGGGCTAACTTTACGATTAATGATTGTTTGTTCAAAGAAAATACGACTTCCATTTACGCTTATGCATCGGTATTGACAATGACCAACTCCGATTTTATCGATAATCAGATTGGACTTAGTTTCGTATCAAACATATTTGACTCCATGTACATTGCAGATTGTCAATTTTTAAATAATGGTTTGGCTCTTAATTATCCGAATAAAGGAAAAGTGGAAAATTGTTTATTTACGGATAATGCGACGGCTATTCAATCCGCATACAAATGTGAAATCGTGAACAATGAATTCTTATACAATGAATTAGCCATTCAAGCTTCCGTAAATGCCGACATCCACAACAATCAAATCAATAATAACATGGGTGCTGTACTGATTGAAAATGTATCTAATGTACAGGATAGTCCTACCATTTACGACAACGAAATTTGTGGGAATATCAATTTTGCAGTCAATAATAACACGAACATGAATTACTCGTTGTTAAGCAACTGTTTTTGTGATTTGGATTCTGCTGGAATCGAAGCAATGATCATTGATGGTTATGACGATATCACAAAAGGATTAATCAATTACCAAATTTACGATTCTAGTTGCACCGTTTTATTAGGAACAGTGCTGAAATATGGTCCGGGTGCAGGAATCAACGAATTAGCTTTTGAAGTGAGTTTTGAAAACCCGGTTAACACCGAATTATCACTTCTTAGCGAAATGGAATTCACGTCCATCCAAGTAACAGATTTAAGTGGAAAATCAATCATTTTCAAAAGTACAGGAGCCAATCACTTTGATGTCTCAACCCTTCCTGCCGGATACTATGTCTTGACGGCTGTTGACCAGCAAATAGTCCGAAAGAATTTTGTGAAGCTGTAATACGCTCTGAGCTTCGCTGGATTTGTGCTCAATTCGGCGTTTGAACCCTAAGAATGTGCTTACTGATAAAAACACAGACCGCTGCGCGCTCTTCCTTTTTACATTCCTATTCGCTTTTGAAAGTAAACTTTCATCGCATCTGGAAATGCAAAAAGCCAGTCTCCGCCGCGGCGGATGACTGGCTTTACTTAGTAGCAGGGCCATCCAACATCTCTAACCAAATCATACAAGGGTACGAACTGGTTGCTGACCTCTATAAATACATGAACAGATCACCCGACTAACTCGGGGCATTTTCAACCATCCTTTTAACCTTCACCACCAAGTTGATGGAGCAGTTGGCTCTGCCCGCAATGTCACGAAGTGACTTCCCCATTGAGAGCAGCGACAGGATCTCCTTGGTCTTTGGCTTCTCAAGGAAGGCCTTCTCCGTTTCTTTGGTGTGCCTCGGCCTGCCTACACTTCCCTCGTTAATTAAAAAAGTTCTTTCAATTTGAACTTTGGTAAACCAAAAGGTAAAGCAACAACTGCAATAAACCATAAGATTGGTCCTCCATAAGTACCCCAATCGCCCTTAATATGTCCTGGTGTTACTTGTAGAAACAAAAATGACAAATCAGCTAATCCTATAATGAACAATCCTATAAAATATGCTAGCCAAGGTTTGCTGTTTTTCCATAACATAACCCCTAATAAAATACCTAGCATCCCATAACCGGCAACGTCTAAACAAAAATTCAAAATAAAGTTTGCAGTTACTTTAAGTGTCATCGGGTCTGTGGCAAAATGGAATTTATCAATAGGCATTTTGTCTCCACCAAGTAATGCACTCCATAAACCTTTATTGGGGTCGGTAATGTATTGGCTAACACCTATATAACCTACATAGATGTGCAAAATACCCCAAATAACGTATGCTATTGAACCGATTTTAATTGCATTGTTCAGTCTTTTTTGGTTGTCAATTTTACTAATGTCCATTTTTATTAAATTTTAATTAATTAATGGTGCAAAATTGCAACTATATAACTCAATACTTTTTTACCTAAGTTAAAAAATCATTTCTTAGATCTTATTCTGCTTAAAGTAACTTGTGAAATTCCTAAATAACTTGCGGTGTCGCCCAAACTAATCCTCTGCAATAAATGAGGGTTTTCATTTATAAACTCTTTATAAAGTTCTGTTGCATCTGCGTCAAACATTTCTTTAATTCGCTTCAAATTTACAACTGCTGCCATTGTAAATAGTTTTCTCGAAAAGGTTTCAAATGTATGATGTCTTCTGCACAATTGGTCAAAATCAGCATAATCTATTGAACTAGTTTCAGTGTCCTCTAATGCGATTGTAATGAATTGCGATGGTGTTTGATTAGTAAAACTGTCAAGCACAGTAAAGAAATTAGTCTCTGAAAAAAACCGTAGAATAAAAACTCTGTCTTTATGATGATAATAATGCTTTACCAAACCTTTGTCTATAAAGAATAGCTTTTTACAAATTTGTCCTTCTGTATTTATGACTTGTCCTTTTCTAAATGACTTTGGTATTAGTCTGGGCAAAAGGTCTTCTTCGGCTTCTTTTGAAAGCTGAGAAACTTTGTTCACATATGTTGTAAAATCTGACATCTCTTTTTTGTTGTATATTCTCTGGGTTGTGTTTCGTTTACTTATACCTAACTTGTTGCCAACCACCATAGGTCAACTTAAATCAAAATTACAACTTATTCTGAAAGTGTTTTGTAGTGAGAAAATTCGTTTCCAAAAAGGGACTTATGGAGCCTAAAATATGGGTCTTGTTACTTTTCGAATTACAAGAGTTGTAAAGTGTTTTGGAAAGGCTTAAAACAAAAAAAGTCACCATTTCTGATCACTTTCTTTCTCAAGTAGCGGGTACCGGAATATCCTGACACTCACTGCGCTCGGTCAGGATGGACCTTAAAAGTTTGCTTTACAAGGAAAACCGAGTTGTGAAACAACTCTTTTTTATACCGCAATCCTTCATTCAAACCTTTGACTTGATTCAGTCTTACGGCATAAAAAAACCCATGTCAAATGACTCGGGTTTTCCTTGTAGCGGGGACCGGAATATCCTGACACTCGCTTCACTCGGTCAGAATGGACCTAATAATTTGCTTTACTAAGAAAAGCACAGACCGCTGCGCGTTCTTACTTTTTTATTGTCTTAACCTTCATTCAAGCAAAGCTTGATTCAGTTTTATCCAATAAAAAAGCCAGTCATTTCTGACTGGCTTTTCTTAGTAGCGGGGACCGGACTCGAACCGATGGCCTTCGGGTTATGAGCCCGACGAGCTACCAACTGCTCCACCCCGCAATATATCTTTAATTATTGCTTCATTATTTCAATTTTGGGTTTGATCCCCGACGAGCTACTCCGCCGCGGCGGACTCCACCCCGCAATATATCTTTAATTATTGCTTCATTATTTCAATTTTGGGTTTGATCCCCGACGAGCTACTCCGCCGCGGCGGACTCCACCCCGCAATATATCTTTAGTTATTGCTATCTAATTCTATTGATTCAGTTTTGGTGAACTGAATCTGCAACTCAAATTTGCTACGTTAAGCGTTCATTGCGGGTACAAAGATACGCCTTTTTTTAGAATACGCAATACTTTTATTTAAGCAACTGTTGGACCTTCGCCAAATTCTTTTTCAGAAGCCAAGAAACTCAAGGCTCCTTCTGCATTTTCAGCCATTAAGATCATTCCTTGTGATTCGATTCCTCGGATTTTGCGTGGCGCCAAATTCAAGAGTACTAAAACGGTTTTCCCAATGATATCCTCCGGTGCGTAATGTGCAGCAATTCCGGAAACAATCGTACGTTCGTCAATTCCTGTGTGGACTTTCAACTTTAACAGTTTATCCGCATTTTCTACTTTTTCTGCTTCAAGGATTTTCCCCATGCGCAGGTCCATTTTGCTAAAATCGTCGAAGTTGATGAGGTCTTTCATAGCTGGATAAGGTGATTTAAGTTGATTGCACGCTTGTAGTTTTTCTACTTCTGATTGTACAAGCTCGTCTTCAATTTTTGTAAATAAAATGTGTGCTTCACCGATTTGGTGTCCTGCATCTAATAAGGTTGA
>CANGJM010000033.1 GCA_947454525.1 Flavobacteriales bacterium
ATCGCGCTCAATGGACCAGTCATGACGTCTGCACCAATCTCTGCACAGTGAATGATGTGCATTGGGTGACGAACAGAAGCAGCAAGAATTTCTGTGTCAAATGCGTAGTTATCGTAAATCACACGGATTTGTTGAATCAATTGAATTCCGTCTGTTGAAACGTCATCCAAACGTCCTAAGAACGGTGAAATGTACGTCGCTCCAGCCTTTGCCGCCAATAACGCTTGTCCTGCAGAGAAAATCAAGGTACAATTCGTGCGAATTCCTTTCGAAGCAAAGTATTTGATCGCTTTGATTCCTTCCAAAATCATTGGGATTTTCACCACGATGTTTTTGTGTAAAGCAGCTAATTGTTCACCTTCACGAACCATTCCTTCGAAATCTGTAGAAATGACTTCCGCACTCACGGGACCATCAACGATGTTGCAAATCGCTACGTAGTGATTCAAAATGTTTTCCGCTCCAGTGATTCCTTCTTTCGCCATCAACGATGGATTGGTTGTTACGCCATCAAGGATTCCTAAATCGTATGCTTCTTTAATTTCTGCAAGGTTTGCAGTATCAATGAAAAATTTCATGGGTCTTATTTTTTATTTTTGTTCATTTCCAATTGCTTGCGTTGCATTTCTTCCAACTTTTCTTGGAAACGCGATTTTTTCTTTGTCTTTCCTTCGCCTGATTTGTTCGCTTTGCGTTCAGCCATTTTCACACGAAGTTTTTCTTCATCTACAAAGAAATATTTGATGACAACCATCATTAAAATGGAAATCAAGGTCGAAATAAAGTAATAGTAACTCAATCCCGCAGAGTAGTTGTTGAAGAAGAAGATCATCATGATTGGGAAGATGTACATGATTACCTTCATGTTCGGCATTCCAGGTTGTTGTGGTTGTTGCACATTCCCACTATTCATGAAGGTATACGCTAGCGTCGTTCCAGCCATCAACAAGGTGAATAAACTCACGTGGTCACCGTAGGGCCAAATGGGGAATCCGAAGTCAAAAATGGAATCATACGAACTTAAATCTTCCGCCCACATAAATTCCTGTTGGCGTAATTCAAATGCAGCAGGGAAGAAACGGAATACCGCAAGTAGAATAGGCATTTGAATCAACATCGGAACACAACCAGCCAATGGACTCGCACCAGATTCCTTGTAAAGACTCATCATTTCCATTTGCTTTTTCATCGCATCCTCTTGTTTTGGATACTTTGCCGTTAGTTCGTCCACCTCTGGTTTCAGGATACGCATTTTCACGGAAGAAACAAACATCTTCCATTGTATTGGCATCAAAATCAATTTCAAAATCAAAGTAAGAATCAAAATTGCAATTCCAATACCCATTCCGTAATCTACAAGTAAAGTAAAGATCGGTTGAACCGCGTATAAGTTGATCCAACGGAATAAGCCCCAACCGAAGTTCAGGATATCGTCGTAGTTGCTGTTGTAGGATTTCAATAATTCGTAGTCATTTGGACCAAAGAACCAGTTGAATGAAGCTTTGTTATTTGTGAAATCCAAAGCCATTGTCGCGCTGTATCCTTTTAACAAGGTCCAGCTTTTGTGTTGATTTCCTTTAAATGTATTGATCCTGAATTTCGTTCCTTTCTTTGGAAAAGCGTTAGCAGGTTTCAAAATAGAGGAGAAGTACGATTGTTTGAACGCAACCCATTCGATGTCGTCTTCCGCAGCTTGATTATCGTTGCTAGTCTCACTCAAATAATCCAATCCTTCGTTTTTCTGATTGAAACAAACGGTAGAAACACGACGTTGTTCACTGAACAAACGCTCCGTTTTGTTGTAATCTGCTTTCCAGTTTAATTGAATATTATCAGTTGCAACACCTTTTAAGTCAACTAGTTCAACATTATAATCTAAATCATAGCTTTTATTCAAAGAATAGGTCTGACGAACTTTCCCACCAGCTAATGGTGCTTCGAATACGATGGATTTCGCATCTTGCTTCACAACTTCGAATAAGTAATTGCGCGTGTGAAGTTTTTGGTTTCCAACAGGAATAACAAGTTGATTGTATGCATTCCCGTTTTTAAACAAACACAATTCAGCATCGCGTTTGTCTGCGAAGTCCTTGTAGGACTTGTATTTTTTCAAATAAACTGCAGCGACAATTCCACCTTTCGTATTGAAATCCACATGAAGGACATCGTTCTCAAGACTGATGATTTTTCCCGCAGCAACTTTTTTCGCTTGCTGTGTTTTCGCTTTTGGGGTGATTTCAGTTCCCGCTTTCGCAGAAACCGCTGTGTGGTCTTTTTCCTTGTTCGCTGGTTTATCAATTACTTTCGTTGTTGATGCCTTTGCTTTTTTCTTGTAATCATCCGCAGATGGTTGATTCATGATGGAGAAAACCGTGAGGATGAGTCCAATCAATACAAGTCCGGTTACCGAATTACGATCCATGTTCTTTCTTTTACTTTTTATTAGTCAATGCCGCTTTAATAAATGCGACGAAAATAGGGTGGGGTTGAGCCACGGTACTTTTATATTCAGGGTGAAATTGAACACCAACAAACCAAGGGTGAGCAGGGACTTCAACGATTTCTACCAATCCTGTTTCTGGATTTTTTCCTGTTGCCGTCATTCCAGCTGCTTCATAAGCGTCTAAATAGTCGTTGTTAAATTCATAACGGTGACGGTGACGTTCAGAGATTTGGTTGGTGTTGTATGCCACTGATGCGTTTGATTTAGGTTTCAATTCACATTGATACGCTCCTAAACGCATGGTTCCACCCATGTTAGAGATTTTTTTCTGTTCTTCCATCATGGAAATCACTGGTGCATTAGTTTTTTCGGACATTTCTGTCGAATGGGCATCACCTAAATTCAAAACGTTGCGAGCAAACTCAATCACTGCACATTGCATTCCTAAACAAATTCCCAAGAAAGGAATGTTGTTTTCACGAGCGTGTCGAACCGCTTCAATTTTCCCTTCAATTCCTCGGGAACCGAATCCTGGTGCGACGAGAATCCCATCCAATCCGGATAGTTCTGTTGCAATGTTTTCAGGAGTTAATTCTTCGGAGTGGATCCATTTGACGTTCACTTTTGTTTCATTGGAAACGCCAGCGTGAATAAACGCCTCACTGATGGACTTGTATGAATCTTTCAATTCAACATATTTTCCCACCAACCCAATATTTACTTCATGTTTTGGATTTTTCAAACGCTCGAGGAACGATTTCCAATTGTCCAAATTTGGTGTAGATTTTTTCGATAAGCCTAATTTATCCAGCACAACAGAATCGAGTTCTTCTCCGTGCATCAATAATGGAACATCATAAATAGAAGAGGCATCGCGCGCTTCGATAACCGCGTTTACGGATACATTACAGAATTTCGCAATTTTTTGACGTAGTCCTAATTCCAACTCATGTTCCGTACGGCAACATAAAACATCTGGTTGAACACCAAGTTCTAAGAGTTGTTTAACAGAGTGCTGTGTTGGTTTTGTTTTTAATTCACCAGCTGCGGATAAATAAGGAATCAATGTTAGGTGTACAACGACGCAGTCATTTTCAAATTCCCAAAGCATTTGACGAACCGCTTCAACATAAGGCAATGATTCGATGTCACCAACTGTCCCACCAATTTCGGTAATAACGATGTCGTATTTACCGTTTTTAGCAACCAACTGAATGCGTTCCTTGATTTCATCCGTAATGTGAGGAATTACTTGAACCGTTTTACCTAAATAATCTCCTCGACGTTCTTTCTCAATCACAGACTGATAAATTCTACCCGTCGTTACATTGTTCGCTTGAGAAGTTGGCACATTCAAGAAACGCTCGTAGTGACCTAGGTCAAGATCGGTTTCTGCTCCATCGTCCGTCACGTAACATTCTCCATGTTCATATGGATTCAATGTTCCCGGATCGATATTGATATACGGATCTAATTTTTGAATGGTTGTGGAGTATCCGCGTGCCTGTAACAGCTTCGCAAGAGATGCGGCAATGATGCCTTTGCCTAAAGAAGAAGTAACGCCCCCGGTTACAAAAACATACTTGGTTGAATTGGACATAAATAAATTTGTAACTACGGGAGACAAAGTTAATACATCCTTTGCACTTGTCTAGACAAATGTTAACAAAAAAGAAGATTGTTTATTTCTTTTTGTGCCAAACGAAATAATCCTGCTTTTGCGTTGGACGATTTTCTTCAATTTCCCGAAGTGGTTCACAAGGTAGGAGGGAAGCGTGACAATCTGCGGGAAGTTGCTGGTATAGTGCGGTTCCTTCGGTTTTCCATTGGATCATTTCATCGCTGACTTCCTTCACAATTTTTGCTGGATTCCCGACCACCACACTGCGTGAAGGAATAGTTGTGTTTGCTGGAACGAAACAAAGTGCGCCAACAATGGATTCTTTTCCAATCACGACATCATCCATAATGACACTGTTCATGCCAATTAAGCAATTTTCTTCGATGATTCCACCGTGAATAATGGCACCGTGTCCGATATGCGCTCCTTTCTTTAAATGTACCGTTGTTCCAGGAAACATGTGAATCGTACAGTTTTCCTGCACATTGCAGCCATCTTCGATGATGATTTGTCCCCAATCGCCACGAATCGCCGCACCGGGACCAATGTAAACATTTTCTCCAATGATGACATTCCCCGTCACACAGGCTTGCGGATGAATGAAACTAGAAGCTTTGACAACAGGAATGAATCCATTAAAAGAGTAGATGGCCATGAAACTGATTTTAGGCGAAATTAAACAAAAGTTCAAAAGGATACCGTATTATTATGTTAAATAGACTTTGGTAACACAAGTTACTGAAGAGATTCTTCCAATCCGTATCTTTGTATCCTAAAATAGAACGTATGAAATTTATCATGTCAATTTTACTTGTTGGATTATCAGCAGTATCGTGTGCACAGAATCGTGTATCTCAAACAGAATTTAAAAAATTAATGAAAGATCCATCTGCACAGATTGTAGATGTACGAACGTCCAAAGAAGTAGCAGAAGGAAAAATTTCGGGCTCCATGAATATCGATTATTTTTCAGCTTCATTTATGGCTACGGCTGAAAAGAAATTGGACAAGAGCAAACCAGTATTGGTGTATTGTGCTGCAGGTGGAAGATCGGCGAGTGCAGCGAAAGATTTGAAGAAAGCAGGATTCAAAAAAGTTTATGACTTAGAAGGTGGATACGACGCCTGGAAGGAGTAAAGAATTTGAGGGGTTGTTTTTAGCAATCCCTTTCTCTTTAAATATCTATTTAACATAATATTAATTATAACGCAATAATGTGAATATGGAAATAAAATGAACTCAATTGATTTTCCTTTGTTTATAGGCTATTAGCGTTACACCAAGACATTTATAGTAACTTTGTTTTTATGCACACAACGGATTCACAAACACTGAACGATTTAGAATTTCAACTCATACGAGAATGGTTGGAATCATTTTGTGTGGGTCCAAGTGCAAAAGCAAGCGCGCAAAAACTAACTCCAGGGAATCGTTTCAAACAAATTCGCACAGAATTAAATCGTTTGAACGAATTTAAATCCATCCGAATGCACGGCGAGAAATTTCCAGCTTTGGATTTCGAAGAACTCGAAACGGAAATTCGTTTGCTAGGAATTCAACAAGCCGTTATTCCAATTGAAGGATTTCGTCGCTTGTATCAAGCATCAGATTTAGTAAATCACTTGATTCAGTTCTTTGACAAAGCCTTGTTCCAATATCCCTTGCTGAAAGAACTCACCAACGATGTTTATTTCACGAAGGAAATCCTGACGGAGATTGATAAAGTCTTTGACCGCGCTGGAAACGTGAAGGATGATGCTTCACCAGCCTTAAAGGAAATTCGTGGACGCATTAAAACATTGCGCGTACAGATCAACCGGAATTTCGACCGTGAATTACGCAAATACAACAAGGATAAAGTCCTAGGAGAAACGTTGGAAGGATTCATCAATGATCGACGTGTATTAACCGTTCAGTCTACGTTTAAACGAAAAGTACCTGGGAATATTCATGGATCTAGTAAAACAGGAAGCTTGACATTTGTCGAGCCGGTCATTAATGTTCCATTAAACAACGAATTAGAATTCCTGTTCGACGATGAACGCAAGGAAATCCATCGCATTTTACAAGTGTTAACAGCGACTATCGCGCATTTTAAACCTCTGATTGAAGCCTATCAAAAGTTGCTTGTTCAGTTGGACTTCATCAACGCAAAATGTAAGTTGGCACTCGATTTAAATGCAAATTTACCGGCAATCGGACAAACAACTGGATTCCATATCAAGGATGCCTTCCACCCTATTTTGTGGAAATCCAATCAGGCTTCGGGAAAAACGACCTTCCCTCAATCCGTTAGCATGACGCCTAGCGAACGCTTACTCGTTATCTCTGGTCCAAATGCAGGTGGGAAAAGCATCACCTTAAAGACCGTTGGATTACTGCAAATGATGTTGCAAGCTGGACTGTTAGTCCCAGTAAATGAAAACAGTACGATGTGCTTTTTTAGCACCATTCTGTCAGATATTGGAGATAATCAATCCATTGAAAATGAATTAAGTACGTATTCTTACCGTTTGCAAAGGATGAAGTACTTTTTGGAGGTCGCAAACCACCAGTCCTTGTTGCTTTTAGATGAATTTGGAACAGGATCTGATCCAGAATTAGGTGGAGCACTTGGTGAAGTATTCTTCGAGCAAATTTACCGATTGAAATCCTTCGGTGTCATTACCACGCATTACGGTAACATCAAATTGAAAGCGAGCGAATTACCGCATGCGCAGAATGGATGTATGTTGTTCAACGAGAAGAACTTACAGCCATTGTATCAGTTTTCTACGGGTCAACCAGGAAGTTCCTTCACTTTTGAAGTCGCTCAAATGAACGGTATTTCAAAAGAATTGATTGAAGACGCGAAAAGCCGACTCGATCAGAAGAAAGTCAAATTGGATACCTTGTTGAATTCCTTGCAAAAAGAACGCAACCAATTACTCGAAAAATCCCGAAAGTTCGACCGTGTTTCGACGGAAGCCATTCGAGCAAAAGCAGAATATGAATCTAAGGAGTCCAAGTTGGATAGTCGTTTAACGCAGGTGAATCAAGTCACGGAGGTAAATAGCAAGCAATTGCAGGCTGGAAAGAAAATGCTGCAATTCATCGAGCGTTTCAATGCAAAATCGCGAAAAAAGGATGTGAATACGGTTCTTTTTCAAGAATTGACACAATTCCTCCGCATGGAGAAATCCAAAACGGAAATCAAAAAACAAGAAACGGTTGAGCCAAAGAAACCAACGAAGAAACAACAAGAGAAAGTAGAAACGTATCAGCAGGAACTTATCGAGGTTGGATGTCAAGTCCAGTTAATCCAAACGAATCGCATTGGCATCGTTGAGGAGATGAAAGGCAAGCAGTTATCTGTCATCTTCGGTCAAGCACGGATAAAAGTCAGCTTGGATAAGTTGCGGTTCTTGAAAAAATAAATCCACGCAAGATTAATTCTATATTAAATCAAGCGATTTCCATTATTTGTAACAAGAATCACTTATAAATCTCTTGGGAATCCGTAATTTTGCGCCACTTTTTCACTTAAATAACAAGATCTAGCATGAGTACAGCATTAGGAAATCACATTTTAGTAGAATTTATGAATTGTGATCCACACGTCATGAACGACGTGGCCGCTATTGAACGCGACATGGTTGGAGCAGCACAAAAAGCTGGTGCAACAGTGATTAACTCTACGTTCCACCATTTTTCTCCTTATGGAGTTTCTGGTGTGGTAGTGATTCAAGAAAGTCACCTAGCCATTCATACATGGCCAGAATATGGTTATGCTGCGGTAGATTTATTTACCTGTGGTGAAATGAATGCGTGGATTTCTTTTGATCACTTAAAAGAATGTTTCGGTGCGAAATCTTATTCTGCATTGGAAATGAAGCGTGGTTCAGTGAATTTATTGCAACGCAATGATTTCGATATCTCTTCCGCTCGCGAAAAAGCAGCTGAATGGAGAAATCCTGAGTTCTATACGCGTAACGTTTGGTTTACCGACAAAGACGAAGATCAAGCATTGTCCTTACGTTTTACAGGAGATGTATTCGTTGATGTTCAATCACCTTTCCAACGTGTACGTATTTTGGAATCCTTGAAATATGGTAAAATGTTGGCATTGGACGATATGGTCATGACAACAGAGAAAGACGAATTCCATTACCACGAAATGATTTCTCATCCTTCCCTATTCACTTTGCGCAATGCGAAAAACGTATTGGTAATCGGTGGTGGTGACGGTGGAACTGTCAGAGAGGTATTGCGTCACGCTAACATTGAGAAAGTAACGATGGTAGAAATCGACGGTGAAGTGATTGAGGCATGTAAAGTACATTTGCCACAAATCGCAGCTTCATTTGATGATCCACGTTTGGAATTAATCGTTGACGATGGAATTGCGTTCGTTAAAAATGCAAAACAAGGAGAATACGACATCATCATTGTCGATGGATCTGATCCAGTTGGTCCAGCAGAAGGATTATTCTCTGTTGAATTCTACACAAATTGCTACAATGCCTTGAAAGCGGAAGGAATTCTTGTTGCACAAGGAGAATCTCCAAAATTCAATGAGAAAGCATTTGCGGAATTGAATCAAACCTTACAAGGAATTTTCGGTGAAAACAATGCACCGGTTGGATTATTCTTCGTTCCTACCTACCCTACTGGTATGTGGAGTTTCCAATATGGAATCAAAGGAAATTGCCATCCGAAAAACGTTCAAAAGGTAGACGAAATCCGTCAGTTTGTTGCTGATCAAGGATTGCGTTATTACAATGAGGACATTCACTTTGCGACGTTTGCAACGCCAAACTTTGTAAAAACATTATTACGTAAATAATCAGTCGGAAGCGACAATCGAACTTAAATAAACAATTGAGTATGCAAATTTCAGCAAACAAGGTAGTTACGTTAAAATACAAGCTATCGAATCATTCAACTGGCGAGCAGATTGAAGAAACAAACGAAACGAATCCACTTGTATTTTTATATGGTGTTGGAAGCTTAATTCCTGAATTCGAAGAAAACCTAGCGGACAAAACGGTTGGTGATGCGTTCGATTTTCACATTGTAGCAGCAAATGCATACGGTGAGCACGATCCACAACACATGGCGATGATTCCTACGAACATTTTCCACGATGAGGAAGGTAAATTTGACGATCAAATGTTTCACGTTGGCGCCTTGGTTCCAATGAGCGATAACGAAGGAAATCAATTACGTGGTAAAATCGTTGAAGTGGACGAAGAGAACGTGAAAATGGACTTCAATCATCCACTAGCTGGAACAGACTTGCATTTTGCAGGAGAAGTGTTAGAAGTACGTGAAGCGACTGCAGATGAAATTGCACACGGTCACGCACATGGTCCAAACGGACATCAGCACTAGGAACTGACAGAAAATCAGAATATTATCTTTGTTTTGCGGAATTTTTTATACTTTTCGGAACTTTAAGTGAAAAGAAAACAGATTCATGGCAACAATATTTGAAACAAGGTTAATTGGGAACATCGGAAAAGATGCATTGACAAAAACAATGGATCGTGGCATTATTGCCATCAACTTTCCGGTTGCTCACAATAAAAACTGGAAGGACAAGCGTACGGGAGAGGTTAAAACCAAAACCACGTGGGTAAATTGTACCATTTGGAAACGCGAAGGATCCAACATGCGCATCGTTGATTTTTTAAAGCGCGGTACGATGGTTGAAGTCATCGGTTCTCCTGTTTCAAAAGCCTTTCAACACGAAGATGGTTCCATTCGTTCAGAGATTCGCTTAAACGTTTCTAAAACGAATATTCTGCGTCCCGCAAGTCGTGAAGACGAGCTTTCCGAGGATTTAGTCGACAATGACGATGATTCCTACGAAACTTCTTTGGACGACTTGACCATGGATGAAGATGATTTTTAAGCACTTAGAAAAAAGAGTAAAAAAAATCTGATTTTTTTTCGCTTTTCTGATTTTGATTAAATAAAAATTTATTTATATTTGCATCCTCAACAAGAGAGCAACATTCCTCCTTAGCTCAGTTGGTTAGAGCATCTGACTGTTAATCAGAGGGTCTCAGGTTCAAGTCCTGAAGGGGGAGCAAAAGCCGATCAGAAATGGTCGGCTTTTTTTATGAACTACTACATCTATATTCTTTTTTCAGTTGAGCTCAATCGTTATTATGTTGGATCTTCATCAGATCCATGGAAA
>CANGJM010000034.1 GCA_947454525.1 Flavobacteriales bacterium
CAATGTTGGTTGAGTAATAGCTTAAAACTTCTCATTTCCATATCTGGAATCCCCTCCTTTAGTAAGGATTCAAATCCACGCATCGCCTGGTCAAAAACTTGAATGGCTGTCCGTTCAAATTCATGTATGGGAGCGAAAGAATCCACGAAAAGGACATTTAATCGCCTGATTTTGTCCAGTGCAGTATGCCAATTTTCGTCCCAATCTTCTGTCACTAACTCAAAAAGCTCCTTCGCTTTTGGAGGCAGGTTCATTCGGTCAAGCAATTGAAAAACTTTGTTTTTACGGATGCTGTCCTGTTCAATGGCCGATAGCTCCTTTTTTTCTTCGTCAGGAAGAGACGCCAAACAAAACACATGGTTTAGAATGCGCTGAAAATCTTTAAAATACAAGGCTTTTGTACGGAATCGTTTCTTGTTTTCCTGAATGGTAAACAACAAATCAACCCAAGATTTGACTGGTGTTTGCTGCAGGGGTAATCCAAGGGTGATATTCGCTTTCCCGACGTTTGCAGGGATGTTTTTCACCAAGGAATGAATCAACGTTTCATCAGCAAGTAGTACAAGTGTCTCATCCAATTCTGCTTGATTCAGTTTCGCAAGCTCTGTTGCAGCAACTTTTATTTGTCCAGTATGCTGTGAACATTCGATTACGGTAAAATCAATCGGAGTATGTTTGATGGAGTCTTGAATGAAGTTCGCGTTTTTCTGTTCCAAAAAAGCTAAATCATCGCGCAAAAACGAACCTGCTTCGTGCTGATCGTTATCAAGGTAATAGACATCTGCATCAATGATAAATTCAGCATCACCGCGCTTCTTTAGGTTTTTAATGATTTGAAGTTCCGCTTTTGAAAGGGCATTGAATCCTGCGAAAATATATTTTTTGTTCGATGGAATCAAGGTCAAAGTTTCCTCGGCTAGCTTTCGATAGGCTTGCGATAACGTGAGTTGGGACCTTTTTTTCAAATGTTCCATCAACTTCGTGTGCAAGGTTGGGATCTGCTCCCAAAAAGCCATGAATTTCAGTTGTGATTCGCTGTAATTTTCCTCGTCGATGTGCCAACTTTCTAATTCCTTTATGGATTTCAGGTTTTTGAATATCTGATCTTGGTCCACCATGTAGCGATCTAGGTCGTTGAAATCACTTAATAGCGTTGCTCCCCAAGTGAGGAAAGTCTCAAAACTTTGACCTTTGCCTTCGTCTGTTTGTACATAAGCCTCAAAAAGAACCAAAAGTAATCGTGTCGGGTCGATAATCTGATCGAATTGTGCCCGAACCCAACGATCAATCGTGAGCATTTCTGGCGCGATTAAGGGACCATCATTTAATTTAAATAAGGAATTCCCTAGGTATTTTACAGCTCTTTCCGATGGTAAAATGACTACCAATTGCTCGAGTTGCGTATAGTCATCCAGAATTTTTCGGGCTAGATTATCAATAAATTTCATTCGATGAGAATAGGTGGTAGCGTATAAACGAAGATAAGCATTCTATTCAAACCACACTCTTAGAAAAAATTGATTCGGACGATTGGAGTGCATGTATTTATTTCCTCCGTAGGTTTTGATGACGGCAAAATAGGTTGGGCTAAACTGAATTTGCACGTAATTCAATCCTTCGGGATAGGTATTGGACAATCCTTCAAAAATAATGCGTCCATCGTCAAGTAATAATTTACGCGTTGTGGTATTGGGTGGAGTAGCGATGTAAATAGCCGCAATCTCTTCGGGGGTGATATTCGTATCGATTGGAACAATGGATATTTCATAGGTGTTTCCTTGTCCAAATTCCCGGTAAATAACTCGTTTAATGCCATCAGACTCTTCCAAGACAATGGGTTTTCCAGCTAATTTTGCTACGAGTCCAGAATTTAAGTCCTGATATACATATTCTTTGTAGGAGCGAACTTTCAGCTCATCATTGCTCGCTTTTTCAGAATGATACCAAGTGACCATTCTTACTTTGTACCCTTTCGAACGCAATAAATTAATAATGCCGTTTGATCCTCCAAGGTGTCCGGCACCAACGGCACAGAAAAAACTTGTTTTAGATTTTAAAATGGAATCAAGTTTTTGAGTCATGCGAATATTTCGCTTGGTAATCACCTCGTCGTAAAGCCCTTCCTGCATGGACATGTTCGCTTTCATGAATTTATCGATCGCGATTAAATCACCTTTTAAGTATAAATCAATTAATCGTTCATGGGTGAAATTATTCAGTGCATCATCGATAAATCGTTGATCGGAAACTTGAAATTCATCCGTTAGTAAATCGTATTGTTCTTTGACGCTTTCCAAAGGAATAAATTCTTTCCCTGCATTGAAACAAAACTGCTGAAAATAGGCATCTAAAAACTGGGGCATTCCATTCTCATCTCCGTAGAATGTTATACTTGCATCGGTTTCTGAGGTGTATGGACGACCATTTTTATCGTAAAGCGTTGTCGGCAAGTTTGCACGCGTATCTAAATCGTTGAACAATCCAAAAACATCAGTTTCTAGAATGATCTTATTCGTATTGATCATCGCAGAATAAACAGAATCCGACAATTGAAAGAGTCGTTTGTCATTCGAATGCAAGGATCCAAAAACGTAGGATTTTTGTTTTAAGCCGTTTCCTGAAATCTCCCAAAGTAATTCCCTATCGGCAAAGTAATTTTGACCAAATGCTAAAAAGCAAGAGCCGTAAATTGCACAAAGTATAACTAAGTATTTCATCTTAACTTCAAAGGTACATTTTTACACCGAATCAAATGAATATTCGTTGCACATGTTGTTCGCCAAAGGCGTAGGCAAGGTAAGCTAACGATGGAATTTCTTTTGTTAAGATAATGGGTGACCTTCTACCCAAAGAAATTTTACCGTGTGTAGCTGACAATTCGACTGCGGCAGCGGCATTGATTGTTAGCGCGTTGATTCCTTCTTCTGGGGTCATCTTTTGTTTGATGCACGCCAAAGATAAGATTGTCATTAAGTCGTAATTCGGTGAAGACCCTGGATTGAAATCACTTGCCAAAGCGACAGGGAGTCCGGCATCCATCATACGTCGGGCATCGCCAAACGGAATGGATAAAAAGTGAGAGCAGCCTGGAAGTAGGGTAGGGATGGTGTTGCTTTGTTTCAGTGCAAGAATGTCGTTTTCGTCAATTTCTTCTAGATGATCCACAGAAATGGCGCCAAGTTCAATCGCTTTTTGAACACCGCCAAGGACACTAAATTGATTGACATGCACTTTGGGTTTTAGTCCAAGGGCAATTCCAGCTTTTAGTATTTCTTCCATTTCAAGGACTGAGAAATAATTGCGTTCACAAAAGACATCGATGTAATCAGCTAATTGTTCTTTGTGAATGGCGGGCAACATTTCCTGAATGATTAAGTCGATGTAGCCACGTTTATTTTCTTTGTATTCAGCTGGAAAAGCGTGTGCGCCTAAGAAGGTTGCTTTGATGGTAATCGGCATGCATTCTTTCAATCGTTTGATGACACGAAGCATTTTAAGTTCCCCTTCAAGTGAAAGTCCATACCCAGATTTGATTTCAAGGGCGCCTGTTCCCGTTTGAATGATGCGTTCAATTCGTTTTCTGGCAGAGTCAAATAATTCATCCTCCGATAGCTCACTTAATTTCCTTGCAGAGTTTAATATTCCACCGCCTTTTAGAGCAATTTCCTCATAACTAAGTCCGTGAATTCGGTCGACAAATTCTTCTTCGCGTGTTTTTGCAAAAACGGTATGCGTGTGCGAATCTACAAAAGCGGGAAGCACGTAACATCCATCGGCATCCACAATTTCAACACCGCGCCAATCGAGAATCCCTTCCCATTCTGACATTTTTCCATAGTCGATGACCTCTCCGTCTTCCAATGCTAAGAAAGCATCTTCAATTAGGTCTAATTGCTTCATGTCAGCACCTTTTCGTACAGTCGGAATTTGTTCACCCGCTTGTACGAGTCCTTTGATGTTTTTAATAAGGATTTTAGACATAGTTGGAATTTGATATAAAGATACTTCCTTGTTTCATTCACTCGGAAAATCGAGGAGAAAATTGTATATTTAGGTAAAAAGAAAATGAAAAAAGAGGAGTTGGGCTCATGGGGAGAAGATGAGGCGTTGAATTTTTTACAAAGGAAAGGATTTCAGTTAATTGATCGAAACATCCGTTTTAAGAAGTGGGAAATAGACCTCGTACTCATGGATGGAGAAGAATTAGTCGTTGTGGAAGTAAAAGCGAGGTGTACCGCACAAATTGGCGAGCCATGGCGAGCTGTTACGAGGTCCAAACAACGTCAAATTATTAAAGTTGCCGATCGCTATGTTCAAGATAACCAGATAGACAGAAATGTTCGTTTCGATATTATTTCAATCGTTCACAATCAATATCAAACAAGTATCGAGCACATTGCGGATGCTTTTTCAGCGTAACTTGCTTAAATATGTAAAGCTCGGTTGTCTGTAGCAGCCAATGCAGCTTCTTTTAATGCTTCTGAGTAGGTTGGGTGTCCGTGACAGATACGAGCAATATCCTCTGCTGAAGCGCGGTATTCCATTGCGGTAACTGCTTCCATGATTAAATCGGCAGCTCTTGGTGCAATCATGTGTACACCTAGGATTTCGTCAGTTTTTTCATCAGCCAAAACTTTGATGAAGCCACTTGTATCCATACTTGCTCTAGCTCTTCCTAACGCTTTGATTGGGAAACTTCCAGCTTTGTAGGCAATGCCAGCAGCTTTCAACTCTTCTTCCGTTTTTCCAACAGCAGCAATTTCTGGCCACGTATAAACAACACCAGGAATCAAGTTATAATTGATGTGTGGTTTTTGTCCGGCAATCATTTCCGCAACAAATACGCCTTCTTCTTCAGCTTTGTGAGCAAGCATTGCGCCACGTACTACATCACCGATTGCATAGATGTGACTTAATTTCGTTTGAAGGTGCTCATTCACGTCGATTTGACCTCTGTCTGTTGCACTTAAACCTGCTTTCTCTAGGTTTAATCCTTCGGTATATGGTTTTCTTCCAACCGCTACGAGGCAATAATCTGCTTCAAGTGTTACGGTTTCACCTTTTTTATTTTCAGCTGTTAAAACAACTTTTTTACCTTTATTTTCAACTTTCACTACACGGTGTTCCATGTGGAATTTGAATCCTTCTTTTTTCAGGATTTTAGTAAATTCTTTGCCAATTCCTGCATCCATCGTTGGAAGAATCGTTGGTGCAAATTCTACGACTTCCACTTCTGCACCCAACCTTGCATAAACGGAACCAAGTTCAAGTCCAATGACACCACCGCCGATGACCAACATTCTTTTTGGAATTTCCGTCATGTTCAAAGCCTCAGTTGAGGTGATAATGCGTTTTTTATCCGGTTCCATGCCTGGGAAAAAGTTTGGTTTTGAACCCGTAGCAATAATGATATTTTTTCCTTGAAGTGACGTTTCTGAGCCGTCCGCTCCTTTCACCAAAATCGTGTTTGCATCAGAAAAAGAACCAAGACCGTGAAAAACGGTTACTTTGTTTTTATCCATTAGGAATTTTACTCCCGCACATGTTTGACTTACCACTTCATTTTTGCGGTTAATCATTTGTGTCAGGTTTGCTTTTAAGCCAGTAATTTCGATTCCATGCGTTTGGAAATTGTGTTGTGCATTATGGAAATGCTCTGATGAATCCAACAAAGCTTTAGAGGGAATACAACCCACATTTAAACAAGTACCACCTAGGGTATTGTATTTTTCTACAAGCGCTGTTTTTAGTCCAAGTTGTGCACATCGAAGTGCTGAAACATATCCACCTGGACCCGATCCTACTACAATTACATCAAAAGCATTCATCTCACAAATTTTCGTCAAAGTTAGCACAACAATTCACAAGTTAAAAACAGAAAGGGGATATCCGTAAATAAAAACAAACTCTTTTGTGATTTTTACGTTTATAACACAGATGAAAAATTACTTGATTATTGGCTACGGTTGGCTGGGAAAAGCACTTGCGGCAGAACTTAAAAGCGAGGGAATTAATATTTGGGCAAGTACTTCGGATGTTCATAAACTGAGTGAAATACAAGCGAATGGATTTTTTGGCATTCCAGTAGCGAAAACGAACCAAATACTTTCATGGAAAAAATTACCAGAAACACATTTTGAAAAAATAATCATAACGTTACCACCATTTGAGGGCGCTCTTGAATCCTTGAAAAATTTACTTAATTCCTTGTCGTATTCTCAGCTTGTTTTTACGAGCTCAACGGGTGTTTATGTAGAGTCGGACACCTTGATCAACGAATCCTCGGCTGTCGATGAATCACATCTAGTATCCCAAATGGAAACCTTTATTCGTTCACAAACGAAATCACCTTATCAAATTCTTCGATTGGCTGGACATATCGGTCCAAACCGACATCCTCTTCGGTATTTCTTGCGGCATAGACGTCCTATTTCAAATGGACAAGCTCCAGTTAATTTAATTCATCAATCGGACATGATTGCAGCGATTGTGGTCTTGTTGCAAGATGTTCAACAAGATTCAGTGTACAATCTTTGTTGGCCGGAGCACCCCACAAAGGAGAAGTACTATGGTGATTTAGCCCTTGAAATGGGAGAAAAACAGCTGAACTTTTTAGAGGGTAATCATGGCAAGAAAATTGATGGAACTAAAATCACCAATGAAACAAGGTTTAATTATCAGCATTCAATACACGATATCAATCTATTAGATTTGAGAAAAGACAACATTTGACCTATTTTTGCGTCTTAATAGCAACATGAAGAATCTCTACCTTATTATTTCCTTTTTCATGATCACGAATAGTTATGCCTCGCATATTATTGGTGGGGATATCTATTATGATTACTTGGGGAATAATCAGTATCGTTTTTTCATTACTTTATATCGAGATTGTAATTCTACTGGAGCACAATATGACGACCCTCTTGCTTTAACAATTTACAAAGCAAACAATGTCTTTTTTCAGAACGTTCTTGTTCCTTTTCCCGGAAGTGTCATTTTGCCGATAAATTTCAATAATCCGTGTGCTACACCGCCCAACAACATATGTGTAGAGCGAGCAATCTATACGACAGTGGTCACACTACCGCCAACACCAGGAGGTTATGATGTTTCCTATCAGCGCTGTTGCAGAGGTCCAAACATCACGAACTTATTGTTTCCTGACGATACGGGAATAACGCTAACGACACATGTTCCTGGTTCGGATACAGGATTCACGGCCAATAGTAGCCCGCGTTTCACGAATTATCCACCAGTATTACTCTGCAACAATGACGAGCTCATTTTTAATCATGTTGCGACCGATCCAGACGGTGATCAATTGGTCTATTCACTAGTTACTCCATGGTCAGGTGCAAGTTCAGCGAATCCTCAGCCAACACAAGCTCCAGCACCACCTTATTTTCCGGTACAATGGAATGGTGGAACGTTTAACGCACAGCAACCACTTGGCGCCGGTTCTTCCACTGTGATAGATCCAGTCAGTGGTGTTCTTACCGTGAATCCAAACATGATTGGATTATTTGTTGTCGGCGTTTGCGTCAAGGAATATAGAAATGGTGTATTGGTCGGACAAACGATTCGTGATTTCTTATTTCGTGTGTTTGACTGTAATATCGTCATGCAGGCTTTGTTGCCACTTCAAACACAACTCCCAACTTTCGTATC